>NZ_STGY01000003.1 GCF_004912275.1 Glycomyces buryatensis | reverse complement strand
CGTCACCGATCGATCGTGAAGACGGATGGAAGAGGCTCAGTGTGGTCCATCGCCTGGTCGGTGGACGGTCCGTCATGCGCGAGCAGCTTCTCCACCTGGTCGAAATGGCCGACAGCAAGGCCATTACGCTCCAAATCGTGCCGTTCGATCAAGGCGGTTATCCGGGTGCGCTCGGCAAGGTGAGCATCTATTCTTTCGATGACGAGCTCCACATACCTGTGGGGTATGTCGAGTCTCAGGCCGGGAACCTCTATCTGGAGAAACCTGAAGAGCTTCGCCGTCTGACCACGGCATACAATCACATCAGATCCACCGCGCTGAGCCCCGAGCGGTCGGTGAAACTTCTGAAGCAACGAGCCCGAGACCTGAAGGAATGACATGACCAGCGTTGTTGACCTGAACTCGGCCGTATGGCGAAAGTCCAGTCGGTCAGCTACCAATGACGACTGTGTTGAGGTGGCTTGCGTTCACGACGCTCCCTGGCGGAAATCCACCCGCAGCAACGGCGGCTCCGACGGCAACTGTGTTGAGGTTGCCCTGGTTGCGGCCTCGTTCGCAATTCGGGACTCGAAGCTGCCCACCGATGGCGACTTCCCGCGCCTGCGCGTGAGCGCCGCCGACCTCGACGGCCTGCTCTCCGGAATCAAGTCCGGCGAGATCGCCTAGCTCGCCTGGCCCGGAAAGACTCGGCGCGCTTCCCACTGTAAGAGGAAGCGCGCCTTTGCCTTCTGTTCGGTGCCGGCCACGTTCGGTTGAGCGCGGCCCTCAGTGGATGCAGAACTCGTTGCCTTCGGGGTCGCGCATGACGTAGGTCGTGGGGCCGCGGTCGGCGGTGGTGTCGTAGTGCTCGGCGCCGAGGGCGATCAGCCGATCGACCTCTGCGAGCTTCTGGTCCTCCTCGACGTGGACGTCGATATGGCACCGGTTCTTGGCGGTCTTGCCCTCCGGGACCTTCTGGAAGTACAGCCGCGGCTCGGTGCCCGTCGGGTCCGTCGAGGTGGCGACGTCGCGGAACGCGGAGCGCCCATTGATCTGGATCCGCTCCTCCGCGGGCAGGCGGCCGTCGGCCACCAGCTGGTCCACGAACGCCGAGTGGTCGTCGACGGACCTGCCGTAGACCTGAGCCCAGAACTCGGCCTGGGCGTGCGGGTCGCCGCAGTCGAATGCTATTTGCGTCCTCATGGCCCCGATCCTGCCATGGGCGACCGACAATTCCCGGCGATGCCTCTGATTCCCGGACGCAGCGCGGGGCCCCCGATCCGGGATTCGGATCGGGGGCCCCGCGCTCTCTCGTCCGCCGCGCCGACCCGCCTCGGTACCGCGCAGCGGCGGGCCCGGCCTCATCGGCCGGGCCCAGTCTTGACCCTGCGGACCGAGCCGGTGAGATCGGCCCGCAGGAACTCATGTCCGGACTAGGCCGGTTCGACGTTGCCGTTCAGGAGCTGGACCATGACCGGGTTGTCGAAGTAGATGTCGTTGAGCTCGTAGTCGCCCGGGTCGATCGTCTTCACGCGCTCGCCCTCGATCGCGTAGCTCACGCGCGTGTTCAGGAAGATCGGCAGGCGCGGCAGGGTCTCGTTGAACACGATGCCCAGCTGCTGGTTGGCCTCGGCCTGCTCCTCCTCGGTGCCCTGCTGGGCCTGCAGGTACAGGTCGTCGACGCTGACCTCCCCGAGCGACTCGGTCTCGACCTTGTCGGTCGGCAGGCCCATGCCGGGGGCGTCGGCCGTGGTCGAGTTGTCGGTGAACCAGGCCATCTGCCAGGAGCCGTACACGAACGGCACGAACGGGTTCGCCCACTGGCGCACCGCGATGTCGAAGTCGCCGGCGCCCCAGATGCCCCACGGGTTGTCCTCGGGGACGTTCTCGTACGAGATCGCGAGACCGAACTGCGTGAGCTGGTCGGCCGCCTGCTCGCCGGTGAGGGTGAAGTCGGTCCAGCCCTCGACGCCGATGATGGTGTACTCGGCGAGGTCGCCGTTCGGCTTGTGCCAGCCGTCGTCCTCCTTCGCCCAGCCGGCGTCCTCGAGCAGCGACGTCGCCTTGTCGTGGTCGGTCGCGTAGTACTCCAGCTCGACGTCGTCGAACAGGCCCTCGGAGTGTGGGTCGGGCAGGCCCGAGAAGTTCGCCGGGATGTAGTACCCGCCCGCGCCCTTGGCGATCTCGCCGATGGACTCGCAGTCGAGGACGTACAGGAGCGCCTTGCGCACCTTCGGGTCCGCCAGCTCCGGGAAGCGGCCCTCGTTGAGCATCAGGCCGATGCCGTCGTAACCGGGGGTCGAGATCTCCTTGAGGCCCTCGACGCCCTTGATGGTCTGCCGGTCGGTCGCGCCCAGCACCTGGGTGGAGTAGTCGACCTCGCGGCTGAGCAGGAACTGCACGGAGGCGGCGTTGTCGCCCTTCTGGACCTCGACGGTCTCGAACTTCACCTGGTCGGCGAACAGCCCGTCCTGGTGGACCGAGAAGGTCACGACGGTCTCGCCGACCTCTTCGAACTTGTAGGCGCCGCAGGAGATGAAGTCCTCGTCCATGAAGTCCTCGGCGGCGATCTTCTCCGCCAGCGCCGACTGGTCCGCGTCGCCCTGGACGGCTCCGGCGCCGACCAGCGTCTCGGCCTCGTCCATCCACTCGCCGTAGCGGGCGTGCGGCAGGACCTGGACCTTCAAGGCGCCGTGCTCGACACCGGGGAAGGCCGCGGTGTAGTTGACGGTCACGGTGAGGTCGTCGTCGGCGGTGGCCGATTCGAGCTGGTCCCAGCCGACGGTGCCCTGGGCGGCATTGAGCTTCTGGAGGTAGATGGTGCCGACGACGTCCTTGGCGGTCAGGGCGGCCCCATCGGTCCACTTGATGCCCGAGCGGAGCTTGATGGTGAGGACCTTGCCCTCGAGCGCCACGGACTCGGCCAGCTGCGGGATCCACTCGTTGGTGGCCCAGTCCATGATGGCCGGACGCGGGGTGAACAGCTCGGCCACCGGGGCCGCGGTCAGCAGCGCGGCGTTGTTGATCGCGGCGTTGAAGTGGTTCGTGGTGGTGTCGAAGGGATAGACGTAGATGAACTTCCCGCTGGCCTCCCCGCCTTCACCGCTGTCGGCCTGGCAGGCGCCGAGCACGGTCGTGGTGGCGACGGCACCGGCACCGAGACCGACGGCCTGCATGAGACGGCGTCGAGAGAGCTCGAAATTCTGAGAGGTCATCGCCTCTTCCTTTCAATGTTGCGAGGGCTGAAAACGAATTGAGGATCGAAACGCAATGGGTGTTCAGGCCGACCTGGTGATCGGCGGTTCGGGTTGGGCGGCAAAGGATTGGGTCGGTACGGCCGCCGCGACCGGAGCCTTGCGGCATTCTTGGTCACCACCTAGCTCGCGGGTGACCACGTGGCAGGAGAGCCGGCGGCCGGCGGCGGGCTGGAGCCGGGGTTCGTCCCCGTCGCACACGCCCGGCTCGAAGGCCGGGCAGCGCGGGTGGAACGTGCAGCCCTGCGGGAGGTCGGTGAGGCTCGGGATCTCGGCCGAGCGCAGCTGCTCGGCCGAGCGGTTCGCCCGCGCCAGGTCGGGATCGGGTTCGCACACCGCGCCGATGAGGGCCTTGGTATACGGGTGCTGGGGGTTCCCGATGACCTCGGGAGTGGGGCCGTGCTCGACGACCTTCCCCAGGTACATCACCGCGATCTCCCCGTCCCAGGCGAAGTACTTCGCGACGGCGAGGTCGTGGGTGATGAACAGGAATCCCACGTCGAGCTCGTCGCGGAGCCTGCCGAGGGTGTTGAGCAGGCTCACCCGGATCGAGACGTCCAGCATCGAGGTCGACTCGTCGCAAATGAGCAGTTCGGGGGTCATCGCCAGCGAGCGCGCGACATTGACGCGCTGGCGCTGGCCGCCCGAGAGCTGGTGCGGGTAGGAGTCCAGGTAGGACTCGGGCGGGGTGAGGTCGACCAGCCGCAGCAGTTCGGCGGCCTTCTCGCGGGCCTCGGCCTTGTTCTTGACGAGGCCGTGGCGCCGGATTCCGGCGGTGAGGGTGGAGAACACGGTGCGGGTGGGGTTGAGGGCGGCGTACGGGTCCTGGTGGATGAACTGCACGGCCCGCCGGAACTCGAAGCGCTCCTTGGCGTTCATGTCCGCGATCGGCTTGCCGCGGTATTCGACGCTGCCGCCGGTGGGGCGGGTGAGGCCGGCGGCGGCGCGGGCGGTGGTGGTCTTGCCGCAGCCGGACTCGCCGACCAGGCAGAGCACCTTGCCGGACTCGACTGCGAGGTCGACGCCGCCGACGGCGGGCACGGGGCCCTTCTTGGTGTCGAAGACCTGCTCGAGGCCGGAGAGTTTCAGAAGGGAGGGTTGCGGGTGCGGAGCGCCCTCCGGTTCGGGGCTGTGGGCGGGGAGACGGGCGGGCGGGCTAGACATTGCTGGACTCCTTGCGAGTCAAGGTGATCCGGTCGTGGTGCAGGCAGGCCGCGGAGTGCGTCATTCCTTGCGGGCGTTCGGTCAAGACGTCGAGTCCGACCGGGGCGGTGCGGCACTCGGCGGTGGCGAAGGCGCAGCGCGGGTGGAAGGGGCAGCCCGGCGGCATGGCCTTGAGGCTCGGCGGGTAGCCGGGGATGGACTCGAGCGCGGGCCGGTCGCCCTTGACGGGCATGACCGCGTTGATGAGTCCGGCAGTGTAGGGGTGCTTCGGCTCGTGGAAGATGTCGCGGGCCGAGCCGGTCTCGATGATCCGGCCTGCGTACATCGTGGCGACCCGGTCGGCCAGTTCGGCGGCCAGCCCGAGGTCGTGGGTGATGAATACCATCGTGAATCCGAATTTGCGGCGCAGTTCGTGCAGCTGCTGCACGATCTGGCGCTGGGTCAGCAAGTCCAGGGCGGTGGTGGGCTCGTCGAGGACGAGCACCTGGGGGTCGAGGGCGATGGCGAGCGCGATGAGGGCGCGCTGCTTCATGCCGCCGGACAGCTCGTGCGGGTAGGAGGGGAGCACCCGGTCGGGGTCGAGCCGGACGGTCTCGAGCAGTTCCCCGGCGCGGGCCTCGACGGCCTTCTTCGTCCAGCGCTTGCCGTCGGAGTGGTCGCGGAGGGTGTCGGCGAAGTGGTCGAAGATGCGCGCGACGGGGTTGAAGGCGTTCATGGCTCCCTGGAAGACCATCGCGGCCTCGTTCCAGCGGAAACGGCGCAGCGGCTCGGGCTTCAGCTTGAGCAGGTCGGCGCGGGTGCCGTCCTTGAGCCGGTAGACCAGGGAGCCGGAGGTGATCTCGCCGAGGCCGGGGAGCAGGCGCAGCAGGCCCAGGCCGAGCGTGGTCTTGCCGCAACCGGACTCGCCGACCAGGGCGAGGGACTGGCCCTCGTACAGGTCGAGGTTGACGCCGGTGACGGCGTCGACGGACTCTTTGCGGCCGGTGCGGTAGGCGATCGACAGATCGCGGACGCTGAGCATCGGGTCGTTCACGGTCTCACCTTTCCCGCAGTCGGGGGTTGAGGGCCTGGTCGAGGCCGCGTCCCATCGTCACCAGGCCGATCGTGAAGAGCACGATCATGATCAAGGGCGCGATGACGAAGGGCAGGGCGACCGGATTGAGGTAGAAGTTCTGGCTCCAGGACTGGTGGATCATCAGGCCCCAGTTCGGGGTTCCCGACGGCATGAGGCCCAGGACGTAGAGGCCGACGATCGCGTAGATGGCCTGGTTGACCGCGATGACGAAGTTGATGAAGATGAACCCGGCCATGTTCGGCAGGATCTCGCGGAAGACGATGCGGGTGGTGCCGAGGTTCTGCAGCCGGGCGGCCTCGACGAACTCCCTTTCCTTGAGGCTCATGACCTGTGCGCGGATCGAGCGGAACAGGAAGGCCCACATGGTGGAGCCGACCACGATCGCGATGCCCCACGGCGGGATGTCCTCGAAGAACGCGACCACGGCGAGCATGAGCAGGAACTGCGGGATGGTGACGGTGACGTCGGTGAGCTGCAACAGGATCGCGTCGATGCGGCCGCGGAAGTAGCCGGCGGCCGAGCCGAAGACGACGGCCACGAACACCGACATGAGGGCGGCGAGGGTGCCGACCCAGATCGGTTCGGCCCCGGAGCTCACCAGGATCGTGAAGGTGTCCTTGCCTTCGTACTGGGTGCCGAGCCAGTGCTCGGCGGAGGGCCCGGTCCAGATCATCGAGGTGTCGGTGGGGTTGTCGCCGTCGACCAGGAGCGGTCCGATGAAGGAGAAGGTGACGATGAGGCCGACGAGGATGGTCCCGGCGAAGCCGGCGGGGGAGCGGGTGAGCCCGGTCCAGATCTGGCCGAAGGCGCTCTGGCGCCCTGCGATTGCGAGGTCGGACATCGTCAGGCCTCCTGGTTCTCGGATTTGATGCGGGGGTCGACCTTGACGAGGATGAGGTCGACGATGAGGCTGGCGATGACCACGGAGGTCGCCAGGATGATCACGGCGGCCTGCACGACGGGGTAGTCGCGGTCGGAGATGGCGGTGATGAGCATCTGGCCGGCGCCGGGGTAGTCGAGGACCTGCTCGATGACGATGGAGCCGCCGACGAGGGTGCCCAGCTGGAGGCCGATCTGCGGGATGATCGGCAGCATCGCGTTGCGGCCCACGTAGGAGCGGGAGATGCGTCCGCTCTTGAGGCCGCGGGCGCGGGCGACGGTCACGTAGTCCTCGGTGAGGACCTCGGTGGTGGCGGCCTTCATATTGAGCAGGAACGATCCCGTTGCGGTGAAGGCGAAGGCGATGATCGGCAGGATCGCGTGGAAGAGCGCGTCGCCGAGGAAGACGCCGTTGAAGCCCGGTTCCACGCCGGCGGTGATGCGGCCCCGCATGTCCAGGAACGGCAGGATGCCCAGCACGGTGTAGCCGATGACGACGACGGCGGCGATGAGGATGTAGTTCGGGACGCCCGTGAGGAAGGATCCGACGGAGGTCATGGTGTGGTCGAAGACCGAACCGCGCTTGTAGGCGATGGCCATGCCGACGCTCAGGCCGATGACCGTGGCCAGGACGATGCCGGCGCCGACGGCGAAGAGCGTCCAGGGCAGGTACTCCATGACGTGCTCGAAGACCGTGGTGCTCGGGTTGGTCAGCGAGTTGCCGAAGTCGAGGGTGACGAGTCCCTTGAGGAACCCCAGGTACTGGGACCACAGCGGCGCCGTGGTGTCGTAGCTGACCAGGTTCTCGGCGGTGGCCAGCGCCTGGGAGTGGCTCATCCCGGCGCTGTTGAGGCGTCCGGCCATGATCTCGATCGGGTTGCCCGGCATCATCTGCATCAGCAGGAAGGTGATGGTCGAGACGAGCCAGATGACGAAGACCGACTGGCAGATCCGGCGGAAGGCGTATGAGTTCAGTACGCGCCGAAGGAGGTTCGGTGCGCCGCGTCGTGCGAGGTCGCGGCGTTCCGGTGCGCCGCCGGGGGCGGCAGGACGCTGGGGGTCGCCGCTCTCCGCCTGCGGCGGGGGTGCGGTAGGTGCAGTCACCGGCACTCCTTCGTGCGAGAAATTCGGGGCGAGACTTCTCCGGCTTCGGTGGGAGAGCCTCGGGCGTCGTCGCCGGCGCTCCCGCGATGGTGAATTCGGAGTCGAAACAAATTGGAAAGAATGTTTCTAGTTACCGAACTTACCGGGGTGATGCGTCGCACGCCAGCCTTGAGACGGAATCGTTACGTTCAAGGTGAACGACAGTTTTCGCAGCTACCGTCCGTGCGGCGGGATCGAGACTAGCCGGTTGGCCCGACCGGTGCCAGAGTGCGGCGATTGTCCGGATGGTCGGGCGGGCTGTGACGATCGACTCGCCGGGCCGACGGAGCCCGGCCGCATACACCCAGTACGCTCGTACTGTTAGTAGCAGTGCATCTGCCAGTCAGCAGCGGCGCCGGACGAGCGGCGCGAGGAGAGGTACCGACACCCATGGCAAAGATCAAAGTCGCGGGCCCGGTCGTCGAGATCGACGGCGACGAGATGACCCGCATCATCTGGAGCAAGATCAAGGACGAGCTGATCCACCCCTACCTGGATGTGGACCTGCGTTACTTCGACCTCTCGATCGAGAACCGCGACGCGACCGACGACCAGGTCACCGTCGACGCCGCCGAAGCGATCGCCGAGCACAATGTCGGCGTCAAGTGCGCGACCATCACCCCCGACGAGGCCCGCGTCGAGGAGTTCGGCCTCAAGAAGATGTGGCGGAGCCCGAACGGGACCATCCGCAACATCCTGGGCGGGACCATCTTCCGCGAGCCGATCATCATGGGCAACATCCCCCGGCTCGTACCCGGCTGGACCAAGCCCATCGTCGTCGGCCGCCACGCCTTCGGCGACCAGTACCGCGCCACCGACTTCAAGGTGGACCGCCCCGGCACGCTGACGGTCACCTTCACCCCGGACGACGGCACCGAGCCGATGGAGTTCGAGGTCGCCCGCTACCCCGAGGGCGGCGGCGTGGCCATGAGCATGTACAACTTCCGCAAGTCCATCGAGGACTTCGCGCGGGCCTCCTTCCGCTACGGACTGGCCCGCAACTTCCCGGTCTACATGTCGACCAAGAACACCATCCTGAAGGCCTACGACGGCATGTTCAAGGACGTGTTCCAGGAGATCTTCGACAACGAGTACAAGACCGAGTTCGAGGCCAAGGGGCTCACCTACGAGCACCGCCTCATCGACGACATGGTCGCCGCCGCGCTCAAGTGGGAGGGCGGCTACGTCTGGGCCTGCAAGAACTACGACGGCGACGTCCAGTCCGACATCGTCGCGCAGGGCTTCGGCTCGCTCGGCCTCATGACCTCCGTGCTCATGACCCCCGACGGCAAGACCGTCGAGGCCGAGGCCGCGCACGGCACCGTGACCCGCCACTACCGCCAGCACCAGGCGGGCAAGCCCACCTCCACGAACCCGATCGCCTCGATCTTCGCGTGGACTCGGGGCCTGTCCCACCGCGGCAAGCTGGACTCGACCCCCGAGGTCACCGCCTTCGCGAACGAGCTGGAGAAGGTCGTCATCGACACCGTCGAGGGCGGCAAGATGACGAAGGACCTCGCGCTGCTCGTCGGCCCGCAGCAGGAGTTCCAGACCACGGACCAGTTCCTCGACACGCTCTCGGAGAACCTGGCCAAGCGCATCGCCGCGAAGTAACCGTCAGGCCAAAGGCGGCGAACACCGCAAGGCAGACGTAGCCGTCGGGCCAAAGGCGGCGAACACCGCAAGGCAGACGTAGCCGCCAGGCCAAGGACTGCTCAAAGCCGCGAGGCGGACGCATTCGCCGCGCAATTGACCCGCGCCCGCCCGTAACCGGGCGGGCGCGAGTGTCGTTGGGCAAGGAGCAGCGAGCGATTCCGACCCCGCCCTATTGAGGGTGGGTTTACCCACCCGCCCGATGGGGTTACCGATGGGTTCGGAGCCGCGGACTGTCCCTTCCCAGTTGGAGGCCCCGTTCGTAGTGCCACAGCGCACACTCGGCCGGGGCCTCCCCTCCTTGCGGCGCTGTAAACTAGCCGGGCTAACGACCACGAGCGGAAGGCACATTTTAGTGAGAGGCGTCATCCTCGCCGCCGGCCAAGGGCAACGCCTGCGCCCCAACACCGACGAGCTGCCCAAAACCCTGCTCCCGGTCACAGACGACGAGACCATCCTCGACACCATCGTGCGAGGCCTGGTCGCCGTCGGCATCACCGATCTCGCCATCACCATCGGCCACGCGGCCGACAAGATCCGCGAGCACGCCCCGTCGCTCGAATCCCGCTACGGCGCCACCGTCACCCTGGTCGACAACGACCACCCCGAATGGAACAACGCCTACTCCCTCTGGACCGCCCGCGAGCACTACGCCGACGGCGCGATCCTGGTCAACGGCGACACCGTCCACCCCCACAGCATCGAGCTGAACCTCCTGACGGCCGCCCAGACCTCCCGGCAGCTCCTGCTCGCCCTCGACGACCACAAGACCCTCACCGACGAGGCCATGAAGGTCCGCATCGGCGAAAAGGGCGTGGAGCTCATCCACAAGCAGCAGCCGACCGAGGCCGCCGCCGGCGAGTACATCGGCGTCAGCCTCATCCCCGCCGCCGTCGCCGCCGACCTCACCAAGGCCCTGGAGGCCACCTTCAACCGCGACCGGACCCTCTACTACGAGGACGCCTACCAGCTCCTCGCCGAGGCCGACCAGATCGGCACCGTCTCCACCGGCCCGGTCGACTGGACCGAGGTCGACGACCACACCGACTGGGCGCTGGCCAAGACCATCGCGAAGGGTCTCTAGTGCCGCTGCTCGCACGCACCGTCCTCGCCCCGCTCGCCGTCGACGTCTCGGCGGGGGCGCTGGCCCGGCTGCCGGAGCTCCTGGTCGACACCCGGATCTCCTCCGGCGGCAAGGTCGCCGTCGCGCTCGGCCCCGGCATCGGCGCCGAGATCGCCGAGAAGCTCGACCTGCCCGACGCGATCATCCACACGATCCAGCCCGGCACCCTCGACTCCGCACACCACCTCGCCGCGCTCCTGCGCGACGACCGCGTCGACGCCCTCGTCGGCATCGGCGGCGGACGCCTCATCGACACCGCGAAATACACGGCGACCCAGCTGGGCCTGCCGATGGTGTCGGTGGCGACCAGCCTCGCCCACGACGGCATCGCCTCCCCGACGGCCTCGCTGACCCGCGAGGGCGTCTCCATCTCCTACGGCGTCCACACCCCGCTGGCCGTCCTCGCCGACCTCGACTACATCCGCCGCGCCCCGGCCTCGCAGCTGCAAAGCGGCGTGGGCGACGCGCTCACCAACCTCTCGGCCGTCGCCGACTGGGAGCTGTCGCACCAGGTCAACGGCGAATCCGTCGACGGCCTCGCCGCCGCAGTCGCCCGCTCGGGCGCCGAAGCGGTCCTGCGCCACCCCGGCACGATCGCCGACGACGCGTTCCTGACCACCCTCGCGAACGCCCTCGTCCAGGGCGGCCTCGCGATGGGCATGGCCGGTTCCTCGCGGCCGTGCTCCGGCGGCTGCCACGAGATCTCCCACGCGCTCGACGTCCTCCACCCCGGCCTGGCCCAACACGGCCAACAGGGTGCGCTCGGGGCGTTGTTCTGCACGTGGGTCCGCGGCGACAAGGTGCTCTTCGCCGAGCTCGCCGCGGCCATGAAACGACACGGGTTGCCGCGTACCGCAAGTGAACTGGGTCTGTCAACGGACGAGTTGTCCATTGCGATCGAGTACGCTCCGAGGACCCGACCCGGCCGTTATACGATTCTCGAACATCGTGAACTGGATTCGGTGGCGATCAGCCGTCACCTGGCGGAGATGATGCATGAGCTCGATTAGCCCGCACCCCGACGGCGTCTCCGGAAGCAACTCCGGGGGTGGCGAGGAGCACCGGGAACAGTCCGACGTCCCACCGACCCCCCAGGGCGGCAACGGGAGCGGCGGGCCATCCGGCACCCCCGGATACGCACCGGGGGCGACGAGTTCCGGCTCAGCCGCGTTCGCGAGCCCGACGCCGGCCGCCCCGCCGGGATACACGCCTCCTAGCTACGGACCGGCGCAATTCCAAGCGCCGCAAGGACAGCCGACGCAAGCCCAGTCGCCGCAGCCGGGGCAGCCGGGACAGCCGACGCAAGTTCAGCCGCCACAAGCACCGCAGACGCCGCAGCATCCCGGGCCGCACCAGAGCCCGCAGGCACCGCAGTACCAGCAGCCCTCCCAGCCACCCCAGTCCCCTCAGGGCCAGCCCGCACCGGGCGGCGGTTGGCCGCAGCCCGCGCAGCCGCCCTACGGGCCGACCTCGGGCGGCCCGTACGGCCAGCAGCCGCAGCCGAATCCCTACGGCCAGCAGCCCAGTCCGTACGACCAGCCCAGCCCGTACGGCCGGTCCCCGCAGCAGCCGAACCACCCCGGCCAGGGCGGACCCGGAGCACCCGGGCCCGGCCAGGGCGGTACCCAGCCGCAGCCGGGCGAAGGCAACCCTCAAGGCCCGCAGGCACCGCAGCCCGGGACGACCCCGCAGCCGCCACAGGCTCCCGGTGTCCCCCAGGCCGCCCCGCAGATGCCCCCGGCCCCCTACGCCACCCACCCCGAACCGAGCCGTCAGATGCCGACCGCCGGCGGACCCCCGCCGCGGCGCAATATCGACGACACCGCCGAACTCCCCGCGTTCCTCGACTCCGCCAAGAGCGACGAGGGCCCGGCCACCAGCGAGATCAAGGTCAAGAAGACCGTCCGCAAGTTCCCGCTGACCACCGGCTTCACCGCGCTCCTGCGCCACCGCCACGCCCTGTCGGTGCTGGTGCGCCGAGACCTGGCCGTCAAGTACCAGGCCACGGTCATGGGCTATATGTGGTCGCTCCTCGAACCGCTGGGCCTCGCCGCCATCTACTGGTTCGTGTTCGGCGTCGTCTTCGGCTCGGACCTCGGCCTCCCCGAGGGCCGAGAGGTCGGTTACGCGCTCTTCATCGTCTCCGGCATCTTCGCCTACCAGTGGTTCAGCTCGGCGGTCAGCGAGGGCACCAAGTCCCTCGGCGGCCAATCCAGCCTCATCACCGTCATGAAGGTCCCCAGAGAGGTCTTCCCGGTCTCCAAGGTCTTCGCCCGCTTCGCCGAATACGTGGTCGGCTTCCCGATCATCATCATCATGGCGATCGTCTTCGGCGGCGTCTTCGGATGGAACCTGTTCTGGCTGATCCCGGCCATCCTCATCCAGGCGATCCTGCTGACCGGCATGGTCTTCATCCTCTCGGCGCTCAACGTCCTCTACAAGGACGTCCAGCGCTTCTTGTCCTTGTTCATGCGCGTCCTGTTCTACGCCTCGGCGGTCATCTACCCGGTCACCAAGGTCGAGGACGCTCTCGAAGGACACGAGCTCATCTACCGCATCTACTCGATGAACCCACTGGTCGGCATCTTCCAGATGCACCGTGCCGTGTGGATCCCCGAGTTCGCGCCGGACATGTACCAGCTGTACAGCGCCCTCGGATTCTCGATCTTCCTGCTGTTCTTCGGACGCTGGATCTTCTACAAGCTCGAACCGCGCGTCCTCAAGGCGCTCTAGGGCGAACGGCCCCGGCCACCGGCCGGGGCCGCTCGGTCTCAGACACAAGGACGTGGCAAGTTCACGTCGTGTTTTCTTTGTACGATGATGATGACCACCGGCCCGCTCTAAGCGTTGTGGCACGATGCAGGGCGGGTACAGTATGGCCGCCATCAGGCCGGTGAGTCTTAATTGGATGTGCCTGCGTAAGTCCTGCCGGTTCCCCGAGACGGAGATTGTTGCTTTATGACCTCGCCCCAGCCCCCGAGGCCCCAGACCCGAGTCGCTGCGGGGGCGGCGCTCAACGAGGAGACGCTCCACCTTCCTCTCACCACGACCGGCCCGAGCTCGGCGCAGCGCCCCACCGCGCCCGGCCCCTACCCGCCGCGTCCCCCATACCGACAGACCGAGCCCGCCCCCCATCCGGCGGCACCCCGCCCCCGCGAGACCCCGCGCTGGGAGGGCATGGGTTTCCGCCCCGACATCCAAGGCCTGCGCGCCATCGCCGTCGGCCTCGTCCTGCTCTCGCACGCGGGCTTCCCGGGCTTCGCGGGCGGTTACGTCGGCGTCGACGTCTTCTTCGTCCTCTCCGGCTTCCTCATCACCTCCCTGCTCGTCAAGGAGGTCTTCGAGACCGGACGGATCTCCCTCGCCGGCTTCTACGCCCGCCGCGCCCGCCGCATCCTGCCCGCCGCCAGCGCCGTCGTCATCGCCACCGTCATCGGCGCCTGGCTGTGGTTCCCCATCACCCGCTTCGAGGCGGTGATGCAGGACGCCTTCACCGTCATCGTCTACATCGTCAACTACCGCTTCATCGCCGAGAGCACCGAATACCTCAACGCCGACCAGATGCCCTCGCCGTTCCAGCAGTACTGGTCCCTCGCGGTCGAAGAGCAGTTCTACGTCGTCTGGCCGCTGCTGCTCATCGGCCTGCTGTTCCTGGTCGGCCGCGCCCCCCGCAGGTTCCTCGGCGCTGCCATCGGCTTCTCCGTCGTGATCTTCGTCGTCACGCTCATCCTGTCGGTCCTCATCACCGAGCAGTCGCAGCCGACGGCCTACTACGCCGCCCACACCAGAGCCTGGGAGCTCGCCGGCGGCGCTTTCCTCGCGCTGACGCTGCCCACCTGGAAGAAGCTTCCGGCGGCTCTCGCCTGGGTCTTCGCCATCGGCGGACTCGGCGCCATCATCGCCTCCGGGCTGATGTACTCCGAGGAGACGGCGTTCCCCGGATACACCGCGCTGGCGCCGGTCCTCGGCACGATGGCGGTCATCATGGCCGGGACCGCCCAGGGCAAGAACGCCGTCACGTCCCTGCTCGGTACCCAGCCGTTCCAGTTCGTCGGCAAGATCTCCTATAGCCTCTACCTCTGGCACTGGCCGATCCTGATCCTCGCGCCCCTGGCGCTGGACGTCGAACCCAGGCTCATGCTGAACCTGGTACTGCTCGCCGGAACCTTCGCCGCCGCACAGCTCTCGTACGCCTACATCGAGGAGCCCTTCCGCAACGCCAAGCTGCTCAAGCGAAGCAACGCGTGGGGCCTGGCGACCGGCGTGCTCTGCTCGCTCGTGGGCATCGGCCTCATCGTCGCCCTCACCACCACCTTCACCAAGGTCCCCGAGGACAACGGCCCGACCGACCTGGAGGCCGTCGAAGAGGTCGGCAGCCAGGACGAGGTGACCGAGGCGCTCGAAGCGGGCCTCGAGGTCACCTCCGTCCCCGACGACCTGACTCCGGCACTGGCGACGATCAACGGCGACCGCCCGAAGATCTACGACAACGGCTGCCACCTCGACTTCGAGGACGTCCAGCCGGCCGACGGCTGCGTGTACGGCAAGGTCGACTCCGACACCGTCATCTACCTCATGGGCGACTCGCATGCGGCGCAGTGGTTCCCGGCGCTCGAAGCGATCGCCGACGAGCAGGGCTGGAAGCTCGTCACCCGCACCAAGAGCGCCTGCACCCCGGTGTCGGTGACCGTGGAGAACTCGCAGCTCGAGCGCGAGTACAGCGAGTGCGACGACTGGCGTGACACGGTCTTCGACGAGTTCGACGAGGTCAAGCCGGACCTGGTGGTCCTCTCCACCTCCGACGCCGCCTCGATCGCGAACCCCGAGAGCGACGGCGGCGTCGAGGAGTGGAAGACCGGCTGGGAGGACACCCTGGAGCGGGTCACGGCCTCCGCCGAGAACACCCTGGCACTGACGGACACGCCGCGGACCGGCGGAGACCCGGCCCCCGACTGCATCGCGCTGAACGAGGAATCGGTCCAGGAGTGCACCCCGACCGAGGATGACGGTATCGGCTACGACGAACGGCGCGCGGCCGGGATCGAGGCCGGTGAGTCCGCCGGTGCGGACGTCATCGACACGGTCGACTGGTTCTGCGTCGACGGGAAGTGCCCGCTCATCGTGGAGGACATGATGGTCCTGCGGGACGGCCACCACGTGAGCACGCCGTACGCGAAGTACCTCTCGGGAGTGCTGGAAGATGCCCTCCCCGATCTGAAGTAGGCGCAGGCTGCGGGGGAGCGGCCGCGAGAGCGGCCCTTCCCCGCCCCGCTCAGGCCGGGTTCGGCGGCCTCAGCGGCCTCCGCGGTCGGCGCCGTTCCCAACCGCGCCGTCTCGATCAAGCAAAGATTCAGGGCCCGAACGCTTCGGCGTTCGGGCCCTGAATCCTGTGCTCTATCCGCTCCGCGATGACCGCGGGCGTTCAGCCCTGCTTGACCTGCCGCTCCAGCTCGTCGAAGCGCTCGGCGGTCTCAAGGCGGCCGGTCTCGACCGCGGCGAGGATCTTCTGCTGAAGCGCCTCGATCCGCTGGATCTCGGACGTGTAGTCCTCCAGGAACATCTCGCGGTTGAACTCCTGCTGCGCGCGGCGCAGGCGGCGCTGCTCGCGCTGGGTCTCGCGGATGCTGCGCGCCGTGATACCGAGCCCGCGCTGGAACTGCGAGATCCGCAGCAGCACGTACAGCAGCACCAGCGAGAAGAGCGCCAACGCCACCTGAGGGGAGTACGGCAGCGTCGCCACGGCGGCGGCGAGCAGGACGGCGGTGGCGGCGAGCGCGAGGATTTGGCGTGTGCCGAAGCGGCGCAGGCGGTCAGCGAGGTTCACGACTGTTCTCAGATCTAGAGTTCTTGGGCATCGGGGGTGCGGTGCGGGGTGCCACGGGCTCAGGCGGGGAGGTTCAGGTTCTCCTGGACTTCCTGGCAGCCCTTGGTGATCGCGTCCTCCAGCTCCGGGTCCTTCCACTGGCACGTGATCTGGGTCATCGCATTGCCGTCGAAGACGAAGAAGTTGCGTTGCTGGGCGCTCTCGCCGTCGTAGTCGACCTTGAGGTAGCGGAACACCGCCGGGTATCCCGACGCGATCGCGCGGGTGCCGCTGGAGGAGGTCTCGTTGCCGGTGACCGCGTCGTACTCGGCGACGAACGCCGCGCGGCCGTCGAAGCTGGCGGTGTCGGCGTCCTCGGGCAGGAGGTAGGACGTCACGAAGATCTGCTCGTAGGCGGTGCCGTTCTCGAGCTGGTAGGAGGCGCCGACGTGGTCGTACTCGAGCGCGAAGGACACGCCCTCCTCGGAGGACTGCGAGTAGCCCGAGGGCGCCGTGAACTCGGCCAGCGCGGCCTCGGTGCGGATCGTAGGTTCGGTCGACTCGGCTGCGGCGGCAGGCTGTTCGCTCGTTTCGGGCTCAGCGCCGTCATCGCCTCCGTCGGCACTGCATCCCGCGAGGAGCGCCGCGGCGAGGACACCGGAGAAAAGAGGGAGGGCGGATTTCATGCTGGCTCCGACGATTGAAGGTACCGGGAGATCGATTGCAGCTTACTACAATGGTGCCCTAGCTGCGGTTCGGCCATCAGTGGGCCTCGTGCAGACGGGCGATGCGGCGCAGATGGCTTTGCCGGCTGAATTGCTCGCGAACATGACGCAAACCACGTTCGCTCTGCGCCTGGTAACGGGCGAAATCGGCGTGCATGGCGGTCACGATTCCGTGGACTTCGTCTTCTCTGCAGTAGACGGCTCCGGGGCCGAAGGTCGGCTCGAACGAATGCGGCAGGACCACCACGCACCCGTTCGCCATCGCCTCCAGTACGGCTCTTCCGAATGATTCGACCAGGACCGGATGATGGAAATAGATCCAGAAGTCGAGTTGGTACAGGAATGACTTGACAGGCAGCTGGTCATAGGAATACGAGGTCCAATTGGGAGGCAGGTAGCGCTGTCCCAGCAATTCGAGCGGGACCGTATCGCCGCCCATGATGCGGACGTCGATGGCCGGATCGTCCGGGTAGACCTGGAGCAGGTGCTCGGCGGAGTCGGGCCATTTCGTGTAGTGGTCGCGGGAGTGGCGTCCGAGCACGGGCAGGGCGCTGCGGAAGCGGCGGCGGGGCATGGCCCAGTCGGTGGGGTCGACGACGCTGGGCATGTCGAACGCGGCGATCTGCGACGCGTCGAGCGTGCCGTCGTCGATCAGGGCCTGGCGGGTCTGCGGGCCCTGCGGCACCCAGATCGGGTCGACTCCGAACAGCCGCTTGGCATGTGCGGTGCAGGCGGAGGGGACGTAGCGCCAGTCGGTGCCGTCGTGTTCGCGCGGGGCCTGGTTGGCGAGGATGACGACTCGCTCGGGGCGCAGGCCGGTCTCGCGTCCGGTGGGGAACTGCAGCACCGACGGGTAGCGGATGACGAGGGTGCCGACCTCGTGGTTCTCGCCCGGCAGCAACCGGTCGATGCGGCCGTCGTTGACCATCTGCTGGATCGGGCTGCACAGTGGGCGGACGTTCGGCGAGATGTAGCGGTACGTCTCGAGCTGGAAGATGCCGACCTTGTACCCGGCGTCGAGCAGCGTCACGATCTCTTCGATGGTGGACTTGGCGGGGGCGCCGTAGGGCCGCCAGTCGGTGGCGAAGACGAAGTCGTACCGGGCCCCGTCGGGCTCGGCGGCGCCGTTGGAGAGCAGGTGCGGTGCGACCGGGACGATGCCGGTGTTGCCCTCGCGCGGCAGGAAGGCCTTGCGCTCGCCGGACTTGATCTGGCTGTGCCAGTGGGCATACGCCGATTTATAGGCTTCGCGGGCGGGGACCATCCAGCCGCCGGCGCCGAAGTCGCCGCCGGAGAGCGAATCGATCGACTGCCGCATGAGGCCCACCGGCGTGGACTTCTCGTGTTGGACGGCGGAGCGGCCGAACGCCGCGGTGATGCGGGCGAGGTATTCGGCGTCGGCACCGCGCCGGATCTGGTGGAAGTAGCCGACCCGCTTCCGGACCTCGGCGAGCCGCAGCATGGTCGTCGGCAGGCTCGAGTCGACCACCGGCTGGCCGAGCCGGTCGACCAGGAGGTCGGGCCGGACCTTGAGGCCGACGGCCGTGGTCGCCATGAGGGAGGGCTCGGAGCGCATGAGGGTCAGCTGCCGCTCGATGCGGTCGGGGTGGGACCAGTCGTCGGAGTCGTGGAAGGTGAGGAACTCGCCCTCGGCCAGGTCGATCGCGGCGTTGCGTGCCGCGTAGGTGCCCTGGTTGCGTTCCAGCAGAACCAGTTTGATGCGCTCGTCGAGTTCGGCGCATTCCTTGAGCAGCGGATGGAAGTCCTCGCCCGAGCCGTCGTCGAGCAGCAGGATTTCGAGGTTCCGCCAGGACTGCTCGACCACGGACCGCACCGCGGTCAGCAGTTCGGGGCCGGGACGGAAGCAGGTGAACGCCACGGTCACCCTCGTCGCCTCCTGGTGGCTGCGCAGGCCCCTCGCCCGGAGGCGGTCGATCGGCGCGAGCGCGGTGTCGCCCTCGAAGGAGTACTTCGCCGGCGGGAGCAGCCCCTCGAAGCGGCCGAGCCACCGCGACCAGTCCGCCTCCATGTCCTGGACGGGGTTGGCCAGGTTCAGCTCTATCGAGGCCCGCACGTGGTCTGAGAGATTCGCTTGCTCGTCCAGCAGCTCGCTGACGTGCTGCGAATCGCCCAGCCGGTAGGCGACCTGGATCCGCAGGTCCTGGTGGATCGTGGAGAGCTTGCCCGTGCCGTGCACCTCGGCGGCCAGGTCGTAGAGGTCCGCGGCCTGCCGTAGCCCGGTGGCGTCGCGCTTGGCGCGCAGCGCCACCAGCCGCGCCAGGTAACCCATCCGCACCGGGTGGATGCGCTTGAGGTTGAAGTCGATGGCCTCGGGCAGGCGCGACTTGGCGTATTCCAGCAGCCCGGGCAGGCGGCGGTGGTCGCCGAGCACATACGCGGCGACCAGGTCGACGCCTTCGGCCGAGTCCTGCCGGATGACCGTGTTCGCGAGCGACAGGTGCCTCCGCCGCTGGAAGATGGCGACATAGTCGGCCAGCAGCTGGTCCGGGAACCAGTCGGGCGAGGACGGGGACGTCAAGTCGGGACTCCTTGGAACGGGAGGATCGGGGTGTTTGCGCAGAGACGGTGTCGCGGACGGGCTGCCGCAGTCTGGCCGTCCCAGTCATTCTAGTCGCACGCGCCATCGGTCACGGCCCGTGAGGCGGCGGTGTGGCGGGCGGCATCGGTGCTCCGAATCGGACTTTCCGGACCGGATCTCAATAGGGTCAAGCAGCGGTTTCGTTCGGGTCTCGACGGAGGACGAACGTGCCGTGGTCGTTGCGCAGAAGTTTGTGGCCGTACTCGGGGAACTCCTCGAGCCACCGCCGCTTGATCTTCTGCTCGTCCTTGCGGCTGGCGTCGTCGAGCATGACGACCGCGTCGGGTGCGAGCCGGTCGGCCAGCAGCGGCAGCGCGGGGTAGCGGGCGAGCGGGCCGGTCTGGCCGGGAGGGCCGTCGACGAGCAGGAGGTCGATGGGGCCCTCGGGGAGCTTCGAGGTGTCGTACCAGCGCCACGGGTTCCCGTCGATGTCGACCTCGGCGAGCGGGGCGTCGATGACCTCGGCCCATGCGGACAGGCCGCGTTCGGCGAGCATGTGGCGGGTGACGGCGGCGAAGTGGGGGTTGTTCTCGATCGCGACGACGTGTCCGGTTCCCATGGTGCGCATCGCATAGGCCAGGATGACGGTGGTCGAGCCCGAGCCGCATTCGACCACGCGCTCGTACTTGCCGCCGGTGACCTCGGTGAAGAGGTAACGGGCGAAGTCAGGGGCGACGGCCCAGCCGTGCATCGGCGGCAGCGCCTGGTCGGGGTCGATGTCGCGGTAGAGCGCCAGGAGCCCGTCGACCTGCGAGTAGAGGATCCGGTTGGCGTCGCGGCTGACCTCTTTGAGATTCGCCTCGAATTCACGTCCGGTCTGCTCGGCGGTACCCGCGACGGATGCGGTGATCTCCTCGGTGCGGGCGGCGAGTTCGGTGTCCAGCTTCGTCTCGAGCGCCTTGCGCAGCTCCCGCAGTTCCTTCTGCTGGCGGTCGGAGCCGGCCTTGGAGGCGTCGGCGAGCTGCTTGACGCCCTTCGCCAGTTCGCTCTGGAGCCGCTCCAACTGCTTTTCGGATTGGTCCTGGCGCGCAGCGAATTTGCGCTCCAATTCGGAGCTCTGGCGTTCCAGGGAGCTGATGCGCTTGCCGATCCGGTTGGTGCGGGTGGCCTGGGCGCGCCGCAGCCGGTGGGTCTCGATCCACAGCAGGCCGACCGCGCAGCTCAGCGCTGCCGAGAAGGCGCCGTATCCGGCCAGCGCGAGACCGCCGAGCGCGTACCCGAGGACGGTCGCGGCGCAGACCGCGCCCAGGCTCACGAATATCTCTGGCTTGGACATCGGTCGCATGGTGCTGGCCTCGATCGCGGTTCGGGAGCTGGGGTGCTCTTCAGATTAACCACTTATGTGGACGTCGCTAACCCGGGGTACAGCGGCGATCCGCGCAAATGGGGTACCCGAGCACGCGGAAGGGGACGCCGCGATGCGGCGTCCCCTTCCGGTCGTTCATCTGGTCAGAGGCCGAGCCCGGTGGAGGACCGAGCCGTGGCCGGTTTAGACCAGGCCCTTCTTTTCGAGGGCCGAGCACACGGTGTCGACCATCTTGCCGGTCACCAGGTACGGGTCGATGTTCGCGTTCGGGCGGCGGTCCTCGAGGTAGCCCTTCTTGTCCTTCTCGACCTGCCACGGGATGCGGATCGAGGCGCCGCGGTCGGAGACGCCGTAGGAGAACTCGGTGTAGTGGGCGGTCTCGTGGGCGCCGGTGAGGCGGTCCGCAATGCCGTCACCGTAGACGGCGATGTGCTCCTCGGCCTTGGCGCCGAGGGCCTCGCAGCCGGCGATGATGGGCTCGTAGTCCTCGCGCATGGCCTTGGTGGAGAAGTTGGTGTGGCACCCGGCGCCGTTCCAGTCGCCCTTGGCCGGCTTGGGCTCGATCGTCGCGGAGACGCCGAACTCCTCGGCCGTGCGGTAGAGCAGCCAGCGGGCCAGCCACAGCGAGTCGGAGACCTCGAGGGCCGAGGCGGGGCCGACCTGGAACTCCCACTGGCCGGGCATGACCTCGGCGTTGATGCCGGAGATCGGCAGGCCGGCGGCGAGGCAGTTGTCGAGGTGCTTCTCGACGATCTCGCGGCCGAAAATCTCGTCGGCGCCGACGCCGCAGTAGTAGCCGCCCTGGGGGGCCGGGAAGCCGTTCTCGGGGAAGCCGAGCGGGCGGGAGCCGACCATGAAGGTGTACTCCTGCTCGATGCCGAACCAGGACTCCTGGGCGGCGTACTTCTCCGAGAGCTCGGCGGTGGCGGAGCGGGAGTTGGTGGGGTGGGGGGTGAAGTCGGTGTCCAGGACCTCGCACAGAACCAGGATGTGGTCGCCGCCGCGGATCGGGTCCGGGACGACCTTGACCGGGCGCAGGACGCAGTCGGAGGAGTTGCCTTCGGCCTGGTTGGTCGAGGAGCCGTCGAAGCCCCAGATGCCCGGCTCGTCGCCGTCGGCGAGGACCTTGGTCTTGGAACGCAGCTTGGCGGACGGCTCGGTGCCGTCGATCCAGATGTATTCGGCCTTGATTGCCATTAGGTAGGAGCCCTTCATTGCGGTAGCGCCGGTCGCTAGCCACGCTCCCAAGAAGCAATTTCTCATTCATTGTTGGCGTGTAAACAGACTGTTAAATCAGCCTGGTTCGGGTACCAGCGGGAACGGGCCTCATACCCTCATCTAGCAGGCGAAACGCACTTGATGAATCTCAACGATTCTCGGCGTTTCGTGGCATGGCACGTATCGAATGCGTACCGAACGCGAAAGCCCGACCAGCGATAGAAGCGCTGACCGGGCAAGCCGGGGCCTTAGAACGGAAGGCACCGACATGACCAACTCTACCCAACCCGTCGACCTCGACGCGGTCCGCGAGACCGTCGAGTCCGGCGAGGTCACCAAGCACCGCGCCGAGGACCAGCTGATCGAGCTGTGCGCCGAGGTCGAGCAGTTGCGCGAGACGCACGCGAAGCTCCGCGCGCTGTACGACCGGAACATCGGCTCCCTGGTCGACCAGCTCGACGAGGCTCACGAGCAGCTCGACACCGTCACCGCCGAGCGCGACCGGCTCCAGGCCGCGCACGACGTGACCAGCACGTACCTCGACGAGGTGATCGGCAAGTTCAAGCTCGACGAGGACGCCGGGACCAACGCCATCCTCGACGACCCGGAGGTGACCGCGGCGTACGACGCCCTCGACGACCTCTTGCGGGAGAAGTGGCGCACGCTCCGTGCCGAGCAGGCCGCCGACGCTGGGGAGGCGACCCGATGAGCGCCAAGCACGAAATCCCCGAACACGGTCTGGCCGAGGTGATCCAGTTCCCCCGCAAGGCAGTCGACGGTTCCGAGCGCCTGGCCGAGCTTGACGCGAGGATCAAGGCCGCGTTCGACGAAATTCACGAGCTGCTCGGCGAGCGTCGCGAGATCGAGAAGAGGCACGCAGCATGACGCATTCTGAGCGCAAGAAGTTCTCGGCCGAGCGTGAGGAGGCCCGGGAGTCTTACCGGGCGTCTGTGGCCGCTGGTGAGCCCCTGAGTGGCGCGAAGCTCGGCGCCGAGTTCGGCCGGTCCGAACGATGGGGCCGCGACCGCATCAAGGAAGTGAAGACTGAGGAGGACCGCCGGACGCAGTTCGCTCTGGCCTCGCGTAACCCCGGCCTCTCCGCTACCGCGCTCCTCATGGAGCGCGGCGAGATCGACGCGAACGGCAACCTCAAGGGCGTCGCTACTAACGACACCGCTGCCTCCGGCGCTTCGGGGCGCACCGAAGCGGCAAGTGATCTTGCCGCTGTCAAGCCGGAGCCGGCCGCCGAGGTCGACGACCGGCAAGTCCCGGCACAACCGCGGGGCGCGGCGGCGGTCGCGTGGCTCGCACTCGTCCTCGGGATCGGCGCCTCGGTCGCGGCGAACGTGCTGCACACCTGGACCGTCCTTGCCGACGGCAGCGGCTCCCTGCCGCAAGTCCTCGGCTCGGCATTCTGGCCCGTCGCGCTCGTCGTCAGCATCGAGACCATGGCCCGGGTCCGCTGGCCGGCCTCGATCGGCTACTCGCTCATCAGGTTCGGTGCCGTCGGCGCGGTCGCCTTGGTTGCCGCTGTCGTGTCCTACCGGCACATGTCCGGCCTGCTCGCCTACTGGGGTGAGGACCCGATCTCGGCCACCCTCGGACCGATCGCCGTCGACGGACTCGTGACCGTCGGCGCCTTGGCACTCCTGGCGATCCACAAGGCCCGTAAGGAGGCATAGAACAAGTAAGGGCCCGTCCCGAGGACCACCCCGGGGCGGGCCTTCACCTTGGCACGGTGGCATGTGACAGGACTCGCTGTAGGCTGGGAATCACGCCTCTTCGCGGAGGAATCGCCCCCGGCCGACGGGCCGGGGGCACACGATGAGGCGCTCCGCGAATCGAGGTGCGCTATGCAGGTCGACGAACTCGCCGGGAAGCCGGTAGGGGAGCGAATCCGGATCATCCGCGACCGCAGGGGCATGACCCGCCCGGTGGTCGCTGGTCTCGTCGGCAAGTCTCCTGACTGGCTAAAGAAGATCGAGAGCGGCGAGAGGCTGCCGCCACGGCTGCCCATGCTGATCCAGCTCGCCGACATCCTCGGCGTCGGCAATGTCGCCGAGCTGACCGGCGACGACCCTGTGGCTATCGGCTTCCCCCGCAAGGAAGCGCACCCCGCCGTCCCTGCGATCCGCGAGGCGATCGAGGAAACACATCTGGCGATCGACACCCGGGCCCGCCCCGACCTCGCCGCGCTGCAACAGCTCCTGGACCGCGCCTGGCGTATCTGGCACACCTCGGCCACACCGCGAGCCGACGTCGGGCGCATCCTCCCCGAACTCATCCGCGACGGCCGCCGAGCTGCCCGCATCTTCGAAGGGCAGGAACGAAGGCAAGCGAACCTCGTACTCGTCGGCGCCTACGCCCTCGCAGAGCAAGTCCTCGCCTGGGTCTCAGACTCCGCTCTCCTGTGGATGACTGCCGACCGGTGTATGAGTGCCGCCGAGCAAGCCGACCATCCCGAAGCGCTCGCAGGCGCGGCCTGGGTCGTCGGCAACGTCTGGCGTAATGGCCGCGAAGACGAAGCGCTCCGCCTGGCCGACGACGCCGTCCGCATCCTCACGCCCTACCTGGATTCCGGCAGTGACGACCTTCGGGCGCTGTGGGGTGCGTGCCAGCTGCACGGTTCGATTACCGCTGCTCGCCTCGGCCGCGAGGGTGACGCCCTCCACCGGCTCGACCAGGCCGAGGCCATGTCGACACGCCTGCCGACGGCGTACGCGCACGCCTGGACCCTGTTCGGTCGGGCGAATACCGAACTGACCGGGGTGTCGGTGAGTGTGGACTTGCGCAAGGGCGGAACCGCACTGGACAAAGCCGGTGCCGTCGACCCCGACGTGATCCCCTCAGTGGACCGCCGGGCGCGGTTGTGGCTGGAAACGGCCCGAGCCTATGCACAGCAGGGCGAGCACACCAGCGCCCTGCACGTTCTGCAACGTGCTGCCTCAGTCAGTGAGGAGTCGATGCGATGCCATCCCTTGGCGCGCAATATCTCCGGACAACTGATCGTCTCCGGCGGCAAGCTCATCGAGCGTGAGGCTCGCGGACTAGCTCAGCGCCTCGGAGTCCTCGCCGGGTCTTGAGGGGGACAGTCTGTCCCCATTGGCATGGTGCCCCGCTCTGTACCTCTTCGCTCTCCCCAGCGCCCTTACGGTTCCTGCAAGGCCGTCGGCGCTGCCGGTGCTGATCCCGGCGCTAGTTGACCGGGTGGGCGGCCCGAACGCAGCGGCTACGGAGGGGACCCACCATGACCACCGACCACCTTGACGGCCTGCTCGACAGGCTCCCTGGCAACCTCCTCGGGACGTGGGGTAACGACCAGACCGGCCTACGCCTGGTCGACCTCGGCAACGACACTGCCGGCATCGTCATCGTCCGAGCCGGCAAACCTCGGGACCTCGGCACCATCAGCAAGGACGCCGAGCACGTCGTATGGAACCGCGATGGGGACGAGGAGCCCACCCACTACCGCAACCAGTGGCTGTCCATGATCTACCCCGCGCTCGCACGCTGGCGGGCCGCATCATGAGCACCCTCGGAGTGTTCGCCTGGCGCGGCACGACGATCGAGGCGTCACGCATCATGAGCGAGACGTGCGGCGAGGTGATCTGGCTCCGCTACACCGAGCCGACCTCCGGCACCGTCGGCGTCAAATGCGGCGGCCGTCTGACACTGGCCAACGAACTGCCCGACGACGAGCTCGTGCGGGAAGAGTTGAGCCTCGGCATCGACCGGTTGCGGGCCCAGGTGGGTACGACATGACCACCACCGTCACTCCCGTCACCGTCCAGGTCGAGGCCGCCTGCGCTGACCCGCTCGCCGCCTGGATCGACATCGAAGACGCCGCCGTCGTCGTCCGGTACTCGGGCGGCGACATCCTCACCGCCGAG
Source organism: Glycomyces buryatensis (assembly GCF_004912275.1). Lineage (GTDB taxonomy): Bacteria > Actinomycetota > Actinomycetes > Mycobacteriales > Micromonosporaceae > Glycomyces > Glycomyces buryatensis. Next base: position 7,885 of record NZ_STGY01000003.1, on the reverse strand, counting down.
CACCACGACGGGTACATCGACGGGATCCGGTGGACCCTGCCGACGGGCGTCAACCTCCCGTCGTCGTCACGCTCGACGCTGATAGGCCGCGTGCAGCAAGCCGTCCTAGTGGCGGCAGCGTACGCCAGAGACTGACCCTTACGATCGGACTAAAAATACATCTGACCAGGCAAAACACAACCCGCTGAGAGCCGTTCTAAGCGACTTCCAGCGGGTTGTGCATGTCCAGGTAAGGGCCCGGCCGCCAGGAGGTGGAGCCGGGCCCGGTCTATGCGCCGAAACAATCACACAGGGTGAGCGTATGGCGTACGCGAAAACTCGTTTAGGTGCGGCACCACGCGCGGCCCTCCTCCGCGGTCTCCTAGCGTTGGGGGACTCGGGGTCCCTCCCACCAGGTGATGACGGTGTGTAGCGGCTGGTCAGTGCTCGTCGGTGTCTTGTTGGTGTTGCTGAGGCCTGCGGTGGAGTCATGACCGCAGGCCTCAGTTTCCCTCAGTGTCAGGGCCAGGAGGAGCCTGACACTGAAGGTGTCTTAGCTGCCGATGCCTTCGGTCCAGTAGCGAACGGCGGTGGGTCGAAGCACCCGAGCGCCGTAGACCATGAGTCCTCGGAGGATGTCGGCGAACTTGTTCTGTGCGCGGAGCGCTTCGATCGTGTTGACCTGGTTCACGTAACCGATCGCTGAGCGATGGTAAGCGATGCAAGTAGCGGAACCGGGATTGAGCAGGGAGGTCTCGGCGACCCTGAAGCCGAGGAGCTGTCCGATGGTCGCGTTGCGCAGACCTGCAGCGTCGCCGCTGGTGTCGACGTTGGTGAGTTTCGAGTCGGCGCCGAGGAGGAACGCGGAGAACTCCGGGTTGACCAGGAGGGTGCGCCCTGACAGGGGGGCCTTGATGGGGGAGGCGGACAGCTCGGTGCGGAGCCGCTTGACTACCTCGAATGCCTCGTTGCCTGCGCCTTCGCCTTCGATGGCTTCGGCGTTGGTGCGGTCGGTGCCGTCGGCGAGCATGAGGTCGGCGAGGAAGGTTTCGGCGTCCTCGACGAGGCCGGCGGCGGCGTCGCGGGTGACTGGTTCCATTCCGCCTGCGGCTTGGCGCTTGTCGATGTCGTCGACGTAGAACGCGAACGCTTTCTCTTGGTCGATGTTGAGCGGCTGACCGGAGTCGTTGAGCGCCTCGGGGTCGACGGTGCGGACGCCGCTGGTGCCGACGGCGTAGTTGACGATTGTCGGTGTGGCGAACGAGGTGATGTGGACGACGTTGCCCATGGTCGCGTCGCCTTCGTATTCGGTGGCGACGGTGGGCTCGATGACGGCGTGTTGTTTGAAGTTGTCGAGGATGGTTGCGGACCATACCTCGGGAATGAAGTTGATGACAGCCATGATGGATGGCCTTCCGCTGGTGCGAACAATGCGTGGTGCTTTGCCCGTTGCGGGTCGTAGCGGCCATCCCCCGTTGCGGTGGGATGGCTCGATTCTACTCGTCGAACGTGAGTTGCGCTATGGCCTCGGTGTGTCTGGTGAGGACGGTTTCGGGGTCGTCTCCGGTGAGTTCGGCGATGGAGTCGAGTAGGCGGTCGGCGATTGCGGTCATGGCGCAGAAGGTCCAGTAGGGGCCGTCGTCTGCGGTGGCGTGGTCGTTGGCGAGGACGGCGGTCCAGTGGTGGTGGTCGTTGTCGCCGAAGGCTTGGAGGAGGCCTGCAGCGCGGTGGATCGCGGCGGCGTCGGGTGTGCTCATTGGGTGTGCTCCTCGGTGATCTGTGTCGGGCATCCGGCCCGTTGCTTGCATGGGTTGAAGCCACACTTACGGCAATATGGCGTAACCGCCGTAACCGCCGTAACTTCGCTGGTCAAACCGGTTACACCTTCAAGCGCGGTTACAGGTGAAGGTGTAACCGCGCTTGAAGGTGTAACCGTCTGACCAGCAGGGTTACGCTGGTTACGCTGGTTACTGCTATCTGCGGGTAGGTACCGGCGCCACGCATCATGAAGGCCAACACTGACCTTGCTGGGCTCGGTCATGTACCCGCGGCGGGAATCCCCATTGAGCTTGAAAACGGTCGGAGAGACCCCATAGCGCTTCAACTCCTTCGACAGCCGGACCATGTTGAGAGGCTTGCCGTATAGGTCCGCCCAAGGCGCCTCCTCCATCCTGACTAGTGCGTCCACGAGCTCTTCCGACGGCATTCGATCGAGCATTTCGCCCGTCGCCTTCCCCTCGTCGTCGCGAACGGTAAAGGCCTCGCGGATGTCGGCGAGGAGTCGCACTCCGAGTGACTGTCCCTCGGTGCTGGAACCCATCACGAAGTGCTTGCACGCCTCTCTGGCGCGGCCGGGCCATTCCCCACCGGCGGCATCGGCGACGGCGAGCAGCGCTTCCCACACCTCCGCCGGGCGATCCTCCACGCCCTTGGGCATGACCGGCCTCGCGTCGGCGAGCGCGCCCGCCACTGACCGCGTCCAGGACTCCAGCGCTGCCCTGATCTTGTCGGCCTCGGGTTCGGCGTCGCGCTCGCGGAAGGGCGCGACCTTCTCGCCAGGTGCGCGGCGGCGCATGTGGATCACGACGGCGCGGGTGATGATGGTTCCCGGCATGTTGCCCGCCAGGCCCGCGAGGGCGACCGGCGAGAACACTTTGAACTCCTGAACGTCCATTTTGGCGGCGTCGCCCACGCACCGGTCGATGGTGGCGCCGCGCTTATAGCCGGAGTTGAGCAGCGCCCGAAGATCCTCGTAGTTCCCTGCGGACTTGACGTTGAAGATGGCGTCGACCTCGTCGAACAGTACGGTCATGGTGCCCTTGGCAAGCCTGCGGAAGATCGCGGCCGTCGACGAGGAGATCATGAGCTTGGGGTTGTGGCACACCAGGTTGAGCAGCTCCAGCACGCGCGTCTTGCCGCTGCCGGGCTCCGGCGAGTCCAGGACCAGGCGCGGCGAGGTGTAGAACGCGTCAATGGCGTGCGTGTGCGCCGCCCACAGCGTGACTGCCGTGAGACAGTGCGGCGACGGGAACACCGTGTACTTGCTGATGAACTCCTCGACGAGCGCGAGCGCGTCGTGCCCTTCGGGATCGCCGAGGGGTACGAAGTCGGCCAGGCCGCGCCCGGCCGCGACATGATCGGCTGAATCCTTGCCAGTGGCGGCCTTGACGAACTGCAAGCCCTTGGTGGTGCCGTCGAGCCTGGCGCGCACGGCGTCGGCCCACTTCTGGCCGGCGTCGCCGTCGTTGTCGACGACGGCGACGACGACGGCGCCCTGCAACGGGGCTACGTCGGCCTTGCCGAAGCTGCCCGCGCCCATCGGGGCCGTGGTGGCTACGGCTCCGATGGATTCGAGCGCGTGGACGTCTTTCTCCCCTTCTACGAGGAACACCCGCTCGCCGTTGGCGACGGCGCGGGCGACCTTGCGGGATCGGTACAGCTGCGGCGTACCGCCGAGGTTGCCTGACTGCCTGAACTTCTTGCTAGGACTGCGGTGGACGATCCTGCCGTCGTCGTAGCGATACTCGGCGCCCTTGGGGTTGTCGAACAGGTCACGAGGTTCCCAGTTGAGCGCACCGAGGACGGCGTCATTCGCGCACCCGGCGAAGCAGTGCGCGAGCGCCTGGCCCTCGATGCCGGTCACGTGCAGGGACGGGTTGTGGTCCTCGTGTGCCGGGCACTGGGCCATGAAGTCGCCCGGCGCCTTGTCCTCGATGCGGGAGCCGTGGCGGGCGAGTGCCTCGCGTAGGCGGTCGTAGGCGGTCTCAGCCACGACGGCCTCCCGCTTCGATGACGAGGCCGGCGGCTGCGATGAGGTCGGGGTGGGGATCGGCTTGGGCGAGTGCGGCGCCGAGGGCGCGGCGGGCGACCTTGAGGATGCGGCGGCTGTCGGCGCGGGTTACGCTGGTGGTGGTCTCGCCGACCTGCTTTTCTGCCGCTCCGGTGTTCGTCGCACTGGGGCGGCTTTCTCGTGTCTGCGTCACGCGGCACCACCCTTGGCGCGGTCGTCGGCCCACCTCTCGACGTTCGAAAGCTTGTACCGGCGGTGGCGGCCCATGAGCGTGTACTTCGGGCCGGTCCCCTTGTAGGCCCAGGTGTCCAGCGTGCGGCGCGGGATCTTGAGGTATTCGGCGAGCTCGGATGTGTCGAGCCATGTCTCAGCGGCTGCCATTTCGCACCTCTTCGGTCTGATCGCTCCCAAGTTCGGAGCAAACTCAATGATGTTGGAAGTATCGCACAGGTACTCGACTGCGCGCAACTTGGTGTGACATACTCCGATGATGGGATCAACTGAGTCAACGAAGAGACCGAATACGCCAGCTTCGATCGGCCGGACAGTGGGGGCGAACCTGCGCAAGCTGCGCGACCGGAAGCGCATGTCAACCCGTGCGGTAGCAGACGCCATGACGGGGATCGGGCGGCCCGTCGCCTCCACTGCCATTACGAAGATCGAGGCGGGCGATCGGCGCGTCGATGTCGATGACCTCGTTGCGCTAGCGATCGCACTTGAGGTGTCGCCGGTGACGTTGCTGCTGCCTGGCGTCGACGAGGTGGCCAACGTCGAAGCCGACATGATCAACACGTCGAAGTCGGTGCCGCTTACCGAGAAGGTCTCGGCGCCTTGGGAAATCGTGTGGAGGTGGGCTCACGGGACGGACCCGCTCCCCGGAAGCGAGGCGCGCCCGGCGGCGTTCCTCGAAGAGAATCGGCCCTATGACCGGGGGTTGAAGCACGAGACGCAGCGGGCAGTCATGGACCGTCTGACGGACCGGCCTGCGGTTGTCGTGGTTGTGGCTCACGATGACGCCACCGCTCCTGAGGTGGACATACACATGGGGTCTGGCGCTGAACGCGAAGCGGAGCGGCTGCGTCGTCGGCTCGCCGAGGGAGGCGAGTTATGGCGCGGGCGTGGGTTGAGGACCGGCGCAAGCATGCCGCTTACCTGGAAGCTGTCGAGCGGGCGAAGGCGACGGGTAGGAAGCCGCCGGCGCGGTGGCGGGTCCGCTGGTATGACCCGGACGGGAAGGCGCGGGCGAAGGCGGTGGCTCGGAAGCCCGACGCCGACGCCTTGGCCGCGAAGATCGAATCCGAGCTGTCCTCAGGTGCCTACCGTGACCCGTCCGCCGGGCGTGTGCTGGTGCGCGACGTCGCCGAGGCTTGGCTAGCGGCACAGTCGACGCAGAAGCGCTCCACGTTGGAGCTGTACCGCACGATGATCGACGCGCACATCCTGCCGCGGTGGGGTGGCGTACAGGTGGACCGGGTACGCCGCGACGACATCGCCGTGTGGCTGGGCGCGCTCGACGGGGGAGCGGACAAGAAGCGGCTCGCGTACAGCATCATGGCCCGGATCATGGAATGGTGTGTGCCCGAACGCATCGCGGTGAACCCGGTGCGATCCGTGAAGCCGCCCAAGGCCGCCCCGTCGCGCAAGGTGTTCCTGACCGCCGAGGAGGTCGAAGCGCTCGCAGACGCGACGACAGGGCGAGCCTCACGGGTCCTGGTCCTGGTGCTCGCCTATGTCGGGCTGCGCATTGGGGAGGCGGCTGCACTCAAGGCGCGCAACGTCGACCTGAAGCGGCGCCGGGTCCGTATCGAGGCCACCTTGATCGAGGGCAAGGGCGGGCTGTACGAGGACACCCCGAAGTCGGGGGAGTCGCGCACGGTGGCGCTACCGGCGTCGGTGGCGGCGGAACTCAAGCCGCTGATCGAAGAGTGTCGGGAACCCGACAGTTACGTGTTCACGACGGACTCGGGATCGCCGCTGCGCCTCGACACCTGGCGCCGCCACCACTTCGCGCCTGCCGTCGCTGCGGCCGGACTCAAGGGCAAGGACATCACCCCACATGCGTTGCGGCACACGGCCGCTAGCTTGGCGATCGCCGAGGGCGCAGACGTGAAAGTCGTACAGACGATGCTTGGGCACGCCAAGGCGACGATCACTCTGGACACGTACGGGCACCTGTTCCCGGACCGGCTCGACGAGGTCGCCGGGCGGCTCGACAAGGCCCGCGCGGCGGCCCGGCTGCAACGAGCCAAGTCCAAGGCCTTGCGTTCCGACGCGTAGTAGTGTGTACTAGATGCGTACCGGCAACGACGCGAACTTCAACTTCATAGCGTCTCACCTGCGAGGATGAGGGTTTCAAGCCTCACGTTAGCTGGGATTCCGGTAACAGTCTGTTAACCAGTGCCTGGTGGGGCAGGTCACCACTAGTGAGATGGCGGTTTTTCGTGCGCCGAGAGGCCGATGAATCGTCATGGAACGCGACGGCTCGGCATATATGAGCGCTCATCACCGAAATTCTCCTGAAAAATCCTGAACACCCCGTATCCCCGATTCCGACAGATTCGTTCTTGTAAGTGCGGGTGGATGAATCGCCCGCGCTCAGGTTCAGGACGACGGGGGAGTCATGGGGATCATCATGCGGGGCAGCGAGTTCACTCGCCGCTTCAGCGTGTCCCGGCTGCTCCTCGGTGCCGCGCTCGGAATTTTCGGCTTCCTGCTTTTGGGAGCCGCCGGCAAGGCAAGTGCCGCTTGGGCATCGGACGAAACCCCCGAGGCGACAGACCTTGCCACGGTGGCCGATCCGCTCGTCGCAGAGGTGTCCGACACGTCGCGCCTGGCCGCGCGACTGGTCCCGCAGAACCAGCAGGGACATCGGGCAACCGCGAATGAGGGGGCGGCCACCGGGCTGGTGTCAGGTCTGACCGAACCGGTGGGGTCGTTGGTGACCGAGACGGACGAGACCGTGCACACCGCGCTGCGTGGTGACGCCAGAACCGGATTGCTCGATATAGACGATGAGTCTGTCGGAGACAGCACCGCTGAAGTCGTGACACCACTGGTGGGAACCCTGGTCAAGGGTACGGCCTCCATTGCGGAGACCCCCGCCCCCGTGGTGTCCGGTGTCTATGAGACTGTCGCGACCTCGACCGATCAGGTCGATGTGCTGGCGCGACTGGTGACCGATGGCCTTGGGGCCGGCGGCGAGACGACGCCCGGGAGCGTCCACGCCGGCGGACAGGGACAGCCGAGCTTCACCACGCTTCTAGCGGATCCTGGCTCCACCGAGGCGGTGGCGGCACTCGAACGAGTGTCCAGCGGCCGGCCGGCCGCCGCCCTCGAGTGCTCCGCAGCCGCAGACGGCCTGCGGGAGACAGACCGATCCGGTTCCGAAATCGCACAGGGCAAACCAGGCGCGAACACCGAAAAGCCATGGTCGTACGACGGCCCCGACCTGCCTGACCTGAAGATCATCCCCGGTGGAGCCACTGGCTCGACCGCCGGTATCAGTGTGGACAGTGGACATTCCGCTGTCAATGTCTCCCCGAACACCGCTGGCGAACAGGTGTCGTTCGCCCGCACGGTGATCGAGGAATTGGGGCGGCCCATGGACCGTGCCGCCGAGCAGTCCGTCGCCCCAGACTAGAGCCTCCGCGCGTCGGCGCGGGGACCAGCAGCTCACTCCAGCAGTGCGGTTAGCAAATCCCACCGGTTCGCCGGCTCTTGGTCGAGAGCCGGACGGTCTCCGGCGCGTCGACGCGCGGCCAGGCCCACACCGGCTGACTTCCCATGAAGCCCAGCCGAATCCAGAGAAGAAGCCGCCCGGATTCACGGGCGCACAACCAAGAAGGAACGAACTAGCATCATGCGCAAGGTTCTCACTGTTGCGGCCGTCGCCGCCGGCGCCGCCGCTTTCGCCGCAGCCCCCGCCATGGCCACCAACTCCGGTGTGGCCGCCGGCCCCGTCAGCCTGCTCAACATCGACGCCTCGAGCGCCGCCCACTGGCAGATCTGCGGCCAGAACGTCTTCACCCAGTCCTTCGGGCAGGTCTGCGACAACCGCGACCACATCGGCGAGGGCCCCCAGTCGGGCGTCACCGCCGGCGACCTGTCGCTGGGCAA
>NZ_STGY01000019.1:6690-37372 GCF_004912275.1 Glycomyces buryatensis | reverse complement strand
TTGACAGACATAGAGGAGTCAAAAACACAAGCACATCATGGACACCACAAGCCCACCAACAAAAACTTTCCACCTGTGGATAACTTTGGTTGACAGCAGCGTTTTTGCAGGTGGATTGCCTGTGGATAACTTCCGGCTCATTCGGCGACGTTATTGCCTTCGGAGAGTTGGCCGTCCCGGATCGTCACGGCGCGCTGGGCGCGCTCGGCCACCTCGTGGTCGTGAGTGATCATCAGGATCGTCAGGCCTTGGGAGTGCAATTCGTCAATCGTGGCCAGGACCGCCTCGGCAGTCTTGGAGTCGAGGTTGCCGGTCGGTTCGTCGCACAGCAGCAGGCTCGGCTCGGCCGCGAGTGCCCGGGCGATGGCGACTCGCTGGCGCTCGCCGCCCGACAGGGTCGTCGGCAGCGCGTCCATACGGTGGCCCAGGCCGACCAGTTCGAGTTTCTCGCGGGCGATCTCGCGGCGCCGACGGCGCGGCACGCCCTTGTACACCAGCGACATCGCGACATTCTCAGTCGCGGTGCGGTGGGCCATGAGGTGGAAGGCCTGGAAGATGAAGCCGATCTTGTCGGCGCGCAGCTTGGTGCGCTTGGCTTCCTTCATCGTCGAGGTGTCGTGCCCGTCGAGGAAGTAGGTCCCGTCGGTGGGGGCGTCGAGCAGACCCAGCAGGTTCAGCAGCGTGGACTTGCCCGAGCCGGAGGGCCCGACGATGGCGACGTACTCGCCGGCCTCGACACGCAGGTGAACGGGCTTGAGCGCTTCGACCGGAGGCGGACCGGGGTAGGTCATGCCGACCCCGTCGAGCTCGATGATCGCATCGTGCACAGGCTCATCGACCACGCGCGGGAGCGTGATGGTGTCGCCGATCGTGGGCAGGAGCAGGGTGGAGTCGTCTTCGGTCACAACCCCAAGACGCCTCCCACCCCACCGTAGGTTGCAATTCGCACGGAATTGGGAAGGCCCGGACGGCGCCGAGCGACTCGGTGGCCGGGCGATGAGAGCAGTGCGGAATTGGGAGGGCGCCGGGTGCCTCGGCGGTTCGGGCGAGTTTCCTGTCAGAACCTGAAGTCGGCCGACACCGGGCGGTGGTCGGAGGCGGTGGAGTCGAGGACTCCGGAGGCAGTCGCCTCCAGCCCTCGGTAGAGGACCTGGTCGATGCGGGCCAGCGGCCGGTCCGCGGGCCAGGTGAACCCGAAGCCCTTCCCGGCTGCGGCCTGCGCCGACTCCAGCTGATACGTGATCGGGGCAAGCGAGCGGTCCTGGACGGTGCCGTTCAGGTCGCCGGCGAGGACGACCCGCTCCAGGTCCTCGGCGGCGATCGCCTCGCCGAGCAGGTTCGCCGTGTCATTGCGCTGCGCGGAGGTGAAGCCCTCGGAGTTCACCCGGACCGACAGCAGGTGCGCGACGTAGACGGCGACCGGCTCACCGTCGATCTCGACCTCCGCGCGGAAGGCGCGGGCCCAGCCCAGGTTCAGGTCGACCTCGTTCGATGCCGCGATCGGCTGGTTCGACCACAGGCCCACGGTGCCGAACACGGCCGAATACGGGTACTGCTCGGCCAGCGCCACGCCCCAGGACTCCTGCTGTTCGGCGGTGAGCTCGACCAGCGCGATGAGGTCGGGCTCAGCTTCGACCAGCGTCGCCGCGGTCGCCTCGGTGTCCAGGTTCTCGGCGTTGACATTGTGGGCGACGATGCGGAAGTCGCCGTCGCCGATCTCCTTGTCGGGGATCAGCCCGGCGAAGTCGCTGAACCAGACGATGGCGGGCACGAGCGTGGCCGCGATCGCGACCGGACGGCGGCGGACGGCGGCGAGTATCAGCAGCGGCAGGATGAGCAAACCAAACCAGGGCAGGAACGTCTCGATGAGGCTGCCGAGGTTGTACCACCGGTTCGGAATGAAACGGTGCAGTCCCAGCACGGCGGCCAGCAGCAGTGAGCAGGCGATGATGATCGCGCTGAATATCTTTGTGCCCCTTGAGGTTCGGCTCACTCGATGCCCCACCCTTCGTCGAGTCCCCCCTGACCGGTCCAGACAGCGTAGCCGGATGACACCACACGGCGATGGGGACCGGAGATGAAACGAAGGGCCCGTCCGTACGGAGGGGCCCTTCGTCGAGCTGGCGGTGGCGGTGGGATGTGCACCCACCGTTGAGACGCGTCCCAGCACCGCTCGCGCCAATCGGAGCCGCACAGCCTTCGCGGCACTCCTTCTCGCCTCGGCCGGAATGTACCGGGCATAGCCACGTTCGGCGAGGTCGGCGCGAGCTGTCGCGGCTCAGGGCCGGTCGCACCAGGACCTCGTGCCGTACGTGCTGAGCAGGCCGATCGCAGCGATCGAGCCGGCGACGCAGACGGCGGCGGCGAACTGCACGACGGCGATCTGGTCCAGTGCGGAGGAGATGCCGCGCGCATCGACGGTGATGAAGAACGTCGGCACCCAGACGGCGACAGCGACGAGTTCAACAACGATCGCCCCGATGCGGGCGATCCGCGAGCCACGGTACACGGCGATTGCGGCCGCGACGCGCAGCGGCACCCAGATCAGGTTGTGCCAGAAGCAGATCCGCAGAACCTGTTCAGTGAGCGCCGGGATGCCGAGCTTGTTGTCGGCCTCGGACCACCGCAGGTCGAACAGAGTGAATCCGGCCAGGCTTCCGGCGAAGGCGTCGACCGCGGCGAGTCCGCCGAGGGCGATTACGGCGCCGGCGGCGATGCGGGGGATGAGCGGGGAATCGGCGCGATTTACGATCCGGACGGAGTTCATTCGCGACATCCTAGGCGCACCAGGCCAACCGGGGCAAAGTCAGCGCAAGCGCGGATCACGGTGCAGGGCTTGGGTTCCTCGAAGGTGCCCACCTTGCGGGGATCATCGAGCCGGCCCGGGAAGACGGGCCCTGAGAAGCCGGAAACCGGTGGGGAATAGCTGGGGAATCCATGGGGAATTCAACCCTGAGCAGCCCGGACGTACCCGGAATATTAGGTCAACGGGCAAAGAAAAATCCCAGCTCATCCGCCCTCTCGGGCGTCTGAACTGGGACTACGTTGGCGGTGGCGGTGGGATTTGAACCCACGGTTGAGGGTTACCCAACACTCGCTTTCGAGGCGAGCTCCTTCGGCCGCTCGGACACGCCACCGCAGAGAAGGCTACCGGATCGCGCCACCGTGGCGACAAGCGGGTATCCGGGGATCTACGTCACAGACACTATCCGCAAATTCATGGGATGTTTATGAGAAAGTGGCTCTATGACAGCACACATCTCCGCCCAGCCAGGTGACATCGCCGACTCGGTCCTCCTGCCTGGGGACCCGCTGCGCGCCAAGTGGATCGCCGAGAACTTCCTGACGGACGCGAAGTGCTACACCGAGGTCAGGAACATGTTCGGCTACACCGGCACCTACAAGGGCCGCAGCGTCTCCGTGCAGGGAACCGGGATGGGCCAGCCGTCGGCCTCGATCTACACCCACGAGCTGCTGGACGTCTACGGCGTCAAGACCGTGGTGCGGGTGGGCTCGGCCGGAGCGATCCACGACGACATCGAGCTGCGCGACGTGGTGGCCGGCATCGGCGCGTCCACGAACTCGTCGATGAACCGCATCCGCTTCAACGGCGTGGTCGACTTCGCGCCGGTCGCGGACTTCGCGCTGCTGCGCAATGCCGTCGACGCGGCCGAGGCGCGCGGGATCAATCTGCACGTGGGCCAGCTGTACAGCTCCGACACCTTCTACACCGACGCCCCCGAGGTCGAGGCCAAGCTGGCCGACTACGGGATCCTCGCGATCGAGATGGAGGCCGCGGCCATCTACACGCTCGCCGCGAAGTTCAAGGCCCGCGCCCTGGCGCTCTGCACGATCTCCGACCACATCCTCAAGGGCACCGAGCTGCCCGCCGCCGACCGGCAGGAGTCCTTCTCCGAGATGGTCGAGATCGCCCTCGACGCGGTCGTCGCTTAGGGGCTCTTCAACCCCCTGACGCGGCGTCCTACGCCTCCGCCGACCGGGCAGTCGGCGGGGGCTTTTTGCCGCCGCCCGGCCGACGGTCGACGCCTTCACGTGCTGTTACCCCCGTGGCCGTCGTCTGCAGTCAGGTGCTGTTACCCCCGTGGGCTTCGTTTGCCCTCACGTGGTGTCGCTCCCGCGGGCGTCGTTTGCCCCCGCGCGCCGTCACACCCCAACGTGCTGTCGTACCCCGCGGGCATCGTTGAGACCGGGGGCCCGTGGGAGTCCGATTTGAAGGGCGACGCCCCGATTGCCCCCCTTCGCACGCGGCGTCTGTCGCAGCCGGCGGGCATTGTTGAAAACGGGGGACCTTGCCGTGCCCGATTTGAAGGCCGGCGCCTTGAATGTCGGGTCCCGAATTCGTTGACAGGCGGGCCGCTTCAGGACACAATGAAGCTACCTTAACGATCGTTAAGGTATGTGAACCTGGAGGGCGACGTGGACTACCCAGCCGAGCGCTCGCGGATTCAGCGCGGAGGTGCCGACAAGTACCACCAGGCCGCCGCTGCCGCGGGGAAATACCATGCGCGCGAGCGCATCCGCCGGCTGTGCGACGCAGACTCCTTCCGCGAGGACAACCTCTGGGCCAACCCCGACCCGACCCTCCCCGCCGACGGCGTCGTGGTCGGATCCGCCACCGTCCAGGGCCGGCCCATCCGCGTCATCGCCAACGACTCCACCGTCAAGGCCGGCTCCTGGGGCGCCCGCACGGTCGAGAAGATCATTCGCACCATCGAGGCCGCCCAGGTCGAGCAGCACCCCATCGTCTACCTCGTCGACTCTGCCGGCGCCCGCATCACCGACCAGGTCCAGCTCTTCCCCGGCCGCCGCGGCGCCGGCCGCATCTTCCACGAACAGGTCCGCGCCTCCGGCCGCATCCCCCAGGCCTGCGCCCTCTTCGGCCCCTCCGCCGCCGGCGGCGCCTACATCCCCGCCTTCTGCGACATCGTCGCCATGGTCGACGGCAACGCCTCCATGTACCTCGGCAGCCCCCGCATGGTCGAGATGGTCACCGGCGAGAAAACCACCCTCGAGGAGATGGGCGGCGCCAGGGTCCACTGCGAGCAGTCTGGCGTCGGGCACTTCCTGTGCCACAACGAGGACGAGGCCATCGCCGACGTCAGGCGCTGGCTCTCCTACCTGCCGTCCAATTGGGAGCAACCCGCCCCGGTGCGGGCCGCCCGCCCGCCGCAGGACATCGACCTCGCCGCCACCGTCCCGCCCGGCGAGTCCACCCCGTTCGACATGCACGAATTCATCGACGGCCTGGTCGACCGCGACTCCCAGCTCGAGATCCAGGCCCGGTGGGCCGGCGAGATCATCACCTCCTTCGCCCGGCTCGACGGGCGCCCCGTCGGCATCGTCGCCTCCAATCCCGCGGTGCGCGGCGGCGTCCTGTTCTCCGACTCCGCCGACAAATCCGCCCGCTTCATCTCCACCTGCGACGCCTTCAACGTCCCACTGCTGTTCCTGTCGGACGTCCCCGGCTTCATGGTCGGCGCCGAATACGAGCACGCCGGCATCATCCGCCACGGCGCCAAGATGATCGCCCACGTCGCCGAGGCCACCGTCCCCAAGATCTGCGTGGTGGTGCGCAAGGCCTACGGCGCCGGCCTCTACGCGATGGCGGGGCCCGCCTTCGGATCCGACGCCGTCCTCGCCCTCCCCACCGCGAAGATCGCCGTCATGGGCGCCGAGGCCGCCGTGAACGCCGTCTACGCGGGCAAGATCGCCCAGATCGATGACCCCTCGATGCGCGAGCGCTTCATCGCCGACAAACGCGCCGAGTACGAAACCGACGTGGACCTGCGGCGACTCGCCGGGGAACTCGTTATCGACGACATCGTGGAGGCGGCCGACCTGCGGGCCGACCTCATCGCACGCTACCGCCGCCTGTCCCAAAAGGACCGGCGGTTCTCGACCCGCAGGCATCCGATAACACCGGTGTAGGAGGAGCCATGAGACTCACCAGCGAACAGGCCGAATTCGCCGCCGCCGTGCGCGATTTCGCCCAAACCGAGATCAAGCCCGTCATCGGCGACTTCTACGAACGCGGCGAATTCCCCGCGAACCTCGTCCGCGACCTCGGCAAACTCGGCGTCTTCGGCGTCACCCTGCCCGAGGAGCACGGCGGCGCCGACGAGGGCCTGCTCATGCTCGGACTGGCGCTGGAGGAGATCGCCCGCGTCGACGCCTCCGTCGCCGTCACCGTCGAGGCGGCGGTGACCCTCGGCGCCGAAGCCGTCGCCCAGTTCGGCACCGACGAGCAGAAACACCGCTGGCTCCCGCGACTGGCCTCCGGACAGGGCCTGTGCGCCTTCGCCCTCACCGAACCGAGCGGCGGCACCGACGCCGGGCACACCGACACCCGCGCCCGCCTCGAAGCCGGCGAATGGGTGATCGACGGCGCGAAGTGCTTCATCACCAACGCCGGCACCGAGATGACCGACCTCATCATCGCCACCGCCACCACCGGACCAGGCGAAGTCTCCTGCATCGCAGTCGAACCCGGCACGCCCGGACTCTCGGTCGGCCCCGAGTACTCCAAAGTGGGCTGGCGGGCCTCGGACACCCGCCCGGTCTACTTCGACGGATGCCGCGTCCCCGAGGCCAACCTCGTCGGTCAACGCGGCGAGGGCTTCCACCAGTTCCTGCACCTGCTCGAGGGCGGCCGGGTCGCCTTGGCGGCCTTGTCGACCGGTTCGGCGCAGGGTTGCCTGGACGAGGCGCTGGCGCACGCCAAGGAGCGCGAGTCCTTCGGGAAGCCGATCGCGACGAACCAGTCGATCGCGTTCATGCTCGCGGACATGCGCCTGCGGGCCCACACCGCACGCCTGGCCTGGATGGACGCCGCCGTCAAGGCCGACGACGGCGAGTCCTTCGGCACCGACGCCGCGCTGGCGAAGCTCCACGCCTCCGGCGCGGCCGTCGACAATGCCCGCGACGCGACGCAGATCTTCGGCGGCTACGGGTTCATGAACGAGACGCCCGTGGCCAGGGCCTGGAGGGATTGCAAGATTCTGGAGATCGGCGAGGGCACGAACGAGGTCCAGCGGATGCTCATCGCGAGGTCGCTCGGAGTTTAGAATCCTGCAATTTTTATTAAATCTTCAACTAAATTCCTTGAACTTCACCTGTGGTCCGTGACAGGCTCGGTCCCTGGCGCGTAGGTTTGCGCCAGGGGCACTGAGCCGGGATGGAGAGCCCGGCACCGGTGGCCTCCACCCTGAAATGCAGGCAGAAGGGCATCACAATGACCGATACCGAATCCGGACGTGCCATCGCACAGCAGGTGCTGACCTCGGGCCGCGGCCTCGCGTCCAGGCGCGGGCTCATGTGCGGGCTGGCCGGCCTCGGCGCGGCGGGCGCGCTCGCCGCGTGCGGCACCGTCGAGCCCTCGTCGTCGGGTTCCGACCCGACCACCGGCACCGACGAGGGCGACACGGGCGACGACTCCGGCTCGGGCGACGACACGGCCCTCGCCTCCACCGCCGATGTTCCCGAGGGCGGCGGCATCGTGGTGGACGAGACCGTGCTGGTCCAGCCGTCCGCCGACGAGTTCCTGGCGTTCTCGGCGCTGTGCCCGCACCAGGGCACCGTCGTGGACGCTCCGAACGCCGACGGGGTCATCATCTGCCCCAACCACTTCTCCGAGTTCAGCCTCGAAGGCGAGCTCGAGCAGGGCCCGGCCGAGGCCGGTCTGACCGAAGTGGACATCACGGTCGAGGGCGACCAGATCTTCCTCGCCTGAGAGCGGCACCTGGCGCGGCGGGAGTTCCCGCCGCGCCTTTTGCGTGCGCGGCGTCAGATCTTGCCGTCGTCCCCCAGTTTCTTGAACTTCGCTTCGATGTCGGCGATCTTGGCGTCGAAGGCCGCGGCGTCCTCCGGGTCGGCCTCGCGCCACAGCTGCGTGAGCTCCTCGGTGGCGTGCACCCGGTTGGCCTCGCCGATTCCGGCGGCCCGCCAGGCGAGGTCGTGGATGTAGTGCTCGGCCGCGGGGTCGGCCGCGAGGGCCGCGACGGCCATCTTCTTCACCGCGCCTCCGGGACGGACCTGGGAAGCGAGCGCGGCGATCACCGCATCGCGGCCGCCCAGGCCACCGCTGATCCGCGCCTGGAGATGGCCGAGCCCATAGGCCAGAAAGCCGGTGATGGTCGCGACGAAGACGCCCGGGACGGGGCCGTAGACGAAGTACTCCCAGACCTCGCGGTCCACCACCAGTGCCATGACGGCGATCCCGATCGCGACCCAGATCAGGTACCACCAGCGCCCGATCTTCTCCAGGACCTTGAACCAGCCGGGGATGGGCCCGGCCCATCCGTCGAAGGCCAGATCCATGCGCCGCACCGCGTCGTCGATGCCGCTCGTGGCGGTGGGGGCGATGATGATCGGACGGCCGGATCGTTCGCCTTCGACGATCCAGCGCGGGCTCTCGGCGGTCATGGCGGGTCCTGGGGGCGTTCGGGGACGGGGGTCGGTGCCCAAGCTACCGGCGGGTCGCCATCGCGCGCAAGGCGCATCTGGGCGGCAGGCAGGTGCTCGGATCCGATGTCGTTGCGGGGCAGCGCGAACGGCGGGACGTGAACCAAGGAGCGGGCCCGGAAGGCAGTGCCTTCCGGGCCCGTTCGCCTAACGTGAAGCTCAGGTCAGGGCGTCGGCCGCGGCCGGGTCCGAGTCGCGCAGGAACTGGGCGCAGCGCGCGGCCTCGTCGGCTTCGCCGATGCTGGCCGCCGCGCGGGAGAGCTGGTAGAGCGACTTGAGGAACCCGCGGTTCGGCTTGTGCTCCCACGGGATCGGGCCGTGGCCCTTCCAGCCGCTGCGGCGCAGCTGGTCCAGGCCCCGGTGGTATCCGGTGCGGGCGAAGGCGTAGGCGGAGACGTCGTCCCCCGAGTCCATCGCGTTCTTGGCCAGTCGGGACCACGCCGCGCAGAACCACGGGTACTGCCGGACCGTGTCCTCGGGGCTGTGCTCGTCAAGGTACTTCCGGGCCTCGGCGTCCTCGGGGAGCAGCGTGGCCGGAGGCTGGGACATCAGATTCTGCGGAGCCAATGCGGCGTCCCTTCAAACGTAGTTCTCACTCTAGGGTCGAGTCGTTCGTGAAAGCAGTGAGCCAAGACTAACCCTCGCTCTCGGCGCGCTTGCGGGCCTCGCCGGGACCCGGCGCCACCAGCCTCAGGATCAGCGCGCCGAGGCAGGCGGCGATCAGGGAGCCGGCCAGGACGCCGATCTTGGCCTCGTCGGTCAGCAGCCCCGCGTCGCCGCCGCGGAAGGCGAGCTCGGTGATGAACAGCGCCACGGTGAACCCGACGCCGGCGACGGCCGCGAGGCCGCCCAAGAGCCGCCACCCGGTGCCGTCTGGCAGGCGCCCCAGTCCGAGCTTGACCACGATCCAAGATGCCCCGAGCACCCCGACGAACTTGCCGACAACGAGGCCGATCGCGATGCCGAGCGTGGCCGTCGATGTGAACGCCTGGGCGAGCATCTCGCCCGACAGCGGGACACCCGCGTTGGCCAGCGCGAACAGCGGGAGCACCACGAAGGATGAGAACGGGTGGAACTTGTTCTGGAGCCGTTCGGTGGGGGGTACGGATTCCTTGACGAGTTTGGCGACGCGTTCGGTCTCTTCGGTGGTGAGTCCGCCTTTGGCCATTTCCTGGGCGGTCTCGTGGGCGACCTGGGGGTCGAGGAGGGGGCGGGAGGAGATGATCAGGCCCATGGCGACGCCGGCGATGGTGGCGTGGACGCCGGATTCGAGCATGGCGAGCCAGGCGAGGATGCCGATGACGAGGTAGACGGGGCCGGACCAGACGTTGATGATGCGGAGGGCGACGGCGAGGGCGAGGAGTGCTCCGGCGACGGCGAGCCAGCCCATGGACATGTCGTCGGTGTAGAAGACGGCGATGACGGCGATGGCGCCGAGGTCGTCGACGATGGCGAGGGTGAGGAGGAAGATGCGGGCCGGGGAGGGGATGCGGTCGCCGAAGAGGGCGACGATGCCTACGGCGAAGGCGATGTCGGTGGCCATGGGGATGCCCCAGCCGTGTGAGGCGTCGGTGCCGGCGTTGAAGGCGAGGTAGATGGCGGCGGGGACGACCATGCCGCCGATGGCCGCGGCGATGGGGGTGACGGCGTTGCGGGCGCTGCGCAGGTGTCCGGTGACGATCTCCGACTTGATCTCCATGCCGACGACGAAGAAGAAGAACGCCATGAGGCCGTCGTTGATCCAGTCCTTGAAGCTGTGGTGGACTTCGAAGTCGCCGAAGTGGAAGCTGATGTCCATACCCCAGACGGCGTCGTATGAGGACGACCAGGGTGAGTTGGCCCAGAGGAGTGCGATGGCGGCGCAGACGAGGAGGACGATGCCGCCGGCGGGTTCGATCCTGAGGAAGTCGGCGGCGGGGCGTCCGACGTAGCGGGCCAGGCGTTGGTCGGAGTGGAGGAAGGACGGGCGGTTGTTCCAGATGGCCGAAGTCCAGGGTTCCTTGTTGAGCCTCATGCGAGGGAGCCTATCTATCGTTGCTCTGGGCTATCGGCGCGTCGCAGCTTTTCGCACTGCTGTGCCACACCCGGGAATAGGCCGGTGGCCGCGAAGGGTTCCTTCGCGGCCACCGGTGTCGTTGTGGGTCAGGGCTTTTCGACGGCGTCGACCTTGTCGGGTTCCCAGACCTGGACGTTCTTGAGGCCGGGGATGCGGTCGCGGGTGAAGACCGGGTCGAGGCCCTGCTTGCGTTGGGCGTCGTAGTCGGCCAGGACCTTCCAGGTGACGCCGGTGAGGGCGAGGACGGCGAGGAGGTTGACGGTGGCCATCATGCCCATGGTGACGTCGGCCAGGCCCCACACGTCCGCGAAGGAGGCGATGGAGCCCCAGAAGGCGAGGGCGACGACGCCGAGGCGGAGGCCGGTGATCGCGTGCTTGGAGCCGGTGAGGTATCGGATGTTGGACTCGCCGTAGAAGTAGTTGCCGAGCACCGAGGTGAAGGTGAACAGCATCAGGATGACGGTCATGACGTGGAGCGACCAGCCGCCGAGGGAGGCTTCGACGCCGCGGGTGACGAGGTTGTCCTCGGTGCCGTAGACGGGGTTGGTCGTCAGGATGATGAGCGCCGAGATGGTGCACAGGAAGATGGTGTCGAAGTAGACGCCGAGCGCCTGGGTCAGGCCCTGTTTGACCGGGTGGCTGACGGTGGCGGTGGCGCCGGCGTTGGGGGCCGAGCCCATGCCGCCTTCGTTGGAGAACATGCCTCGGCGCACGCCCTGGATGATGACGGTGCCGATGGTGGCGCCGGCGAACTGTTCGAGGCCGAGGGCGCTCTGGACGATGTCGGCGAGGGCGCCGGGGAGGGCGTCGAAGTTGACGACGACGACCACGATGCCGATGAGCAGGTAGACGGCGGCCATGATGGGCACCAGCAGTTCGGCGGTGTCGGCGATGCGCTTGAGGCCGCCGAAGATGACCACGCCGGCGACGATGGCCAGGATGGCGCCGATGATGTAGGAGGAGACCTCGGTGTCGACGTCGCCGAACTGGGTGAGGGAGGCGTTGACCGAGGCGGTGAAGGTGTTGGCCTGCACCATGTTGAAGGCGACGGGGTAGGTGAGGAGGAGGATGACGGCGAAGATGCCGCCGGCCCAGGGCAGGCCGAGGCCGTGCTTCATGTAGAAGGCCGGGCCGCCCTTGAAGCCGCCGCCGGTGGTGCGTTCCTTGTAGACCTGGGCGAGGGTGGACTCGGCGAAGGCGGTGCCGGCGACGATGATCGCCATGAGCCACATCCAGAAGACGGCGCCGGGGCCGCCGACGCCGATGGCCGCGGAGACGCCGACGATATTGCCGGTGCCGACGCGGGCGGCGGCGGAGACGGCGAAGGCCTGGAAGGCGGTGGTGGGCTTCTCGCCGGGCGCGGCCTCCTTGGGGGCTTCGCGCAGGCCGCGCACCATCTGGCCGAACAGGCGGAACTGCACGCCCTTGGTGATGAAGAGGTAGATCAGGCTGGTGCCTGCCAGCAGGATGATGATGAACCACCAGAAGTAGTCGTTCACTTCCATGATCTGGGTGATCAGTTCGTCCACGTCGGGCGTTCTCCTAGGTCGGGCGGACAGGCTGGTGGCCTGAACCTAACGGTGCGCCCTGGGGTGTGCCGGGTTTCCCAGCATCCGAGCAGCCCGACGAAGGTATAGGAAAGCGGCGCAGCGGGTCAAGGCGGACGAAGCCGCGTGACCGTTTCTTCACCGATCGGTTACTTGAGCGCGACAGGTGCCGCGCGGTCCGGGGCGGTGCGGCGCTTTGTCGCGATGTGCGGCAAGGCCTCGGAACGGGGGCAGCGCGGCGGGCCTCAGGAGGCCGCGGCGCACTCCCGGCACAGACCGCGGAAGGTGATGGAGGCGCGGGTGACGGCGAAGCCGTGCCGTTCGTCGCCGGGGAGCCAGTCCATGGGGTTCCCGACGGTGTGGACGTCCTTGGTGGCCCCGCAGCCCTCGCAGATGAGGTGGTGGTGCTCGTGCTCCACGTTGGGGTCGTAGCGCTTCGAGCGTCCGTCGAGGTTGAGTTCGAGGACTTCGCCGAGGGCGACCATCTCGTTGAGGGTGTTGTAGACGGTGGCGCGGCTGATCTCGGGCATGCGGCCTGCGGCGCGTTCGAGGATCTCGTCGGCGGTGTAGTGCACGTGGGCGCCGTCGAGCGTCTCGGCGATGACGCGCCGCTGGGGGGTCATGCGCCAACTGCGCTGGCGCAGCCGCGTTACGAGGTCGCTCATGGTCGTCTCTCAGGCTGGATCGGGAGTTGCACCCACTTTAGCAGGTAGGACACTGTGACCCTACCTACCCCGGACTGGATCTTCTTTTAGACTAAGTCTAGTCTAGGATCTAGTCGAAGGAAGAACAGTCGAGGACCGGTCCCCGCCGCGCTGGTGGCGGGGGGTGCGACCGCATGAGAGGGCTTGAAGAGCAATGAGCGAGCAGTTCGACAACACGGCCGGGCCGCTGACCACCGAATCCGGTGCGCCCGTGGCGAACAACAACCAGAGCGAAGCGGCCGGCGTCGGCGGCCCGCTGCTCATCCAGGACCAGGTGCTGCTGGAGAAGCTGGCGCACTTCAACCGCGAGCGCATCCCCGAGCGGGTCGTGCACGCCCGCGGCGCCGGCGCCTACGGCACCTTCACCGCGACCGCCGACGTCTCGCAGTACACCCGGGCGGCGTTCTTGTCCTCCGTGGGCAAGGAGACCGAGACCTTCCTGCGCTTCTCGACCGTCGCCGGCAACCTCGGCTCGGCCGACGCCGTCCGGGACCCCCGCGGCTTCGCGTTGAAGTTCTACACCGAGGAGGGCAACTACGACCTCGTCGGGAACAACACCCCGGTGTTCTTCATCCGCGACGCGATCAAGTTCCCCGACTTCATCCACACCCAGAAGCGCGACCCGTACACCGGTTCGCAGGAGGCCGACAACGTGTGGGACTTCTGGGGCCTCTCCCCCGAGTCCACCCACCAGGTCACCTGGCTGTTCGGCGACCGCGGCATCCCCGCGACGCTGCGCCACATGAACGGCTACGGCTCCCACACCTACCAGTGGGTCAACGAGGCCGGCGAGCAGTTCTGGGTGAAGTACCACTTCAAGACCGACCAGGGCATCAAGAACCTCACCTCCGAGGAGGCCGACGTCCTCGCCGGGACCGACCCCGACTCCCACCAGCGGGACCTGCGCGAGGCCATCGAGCGCGGCGAGTTCCCGTCCTGGACCGTGCAGGTGCAGATCATGCCCGCCGCCGAGGCCGCGAACTACCGCTTCAACCCGTTCGACCTCACCAAGGTGTGGCCGCACGAGGACTACCCGCCGATCGAGATCGGCAAGCTCGAGCTCAACCGCAACCCGGAGAACATCTTCGCCGAGGTCGAGCAGTCGATCTTCTCGCCCGCGCACTTCGTGCCCGGCATCGGCCCGAGCCCGGACAAGATGCTCCAGGGCCGCCTGTTCGCCTACGGCGACGCGCACCGCTACCGCGTCGGCGCCAACGCCGACCACCTGCCGGTGAACCGCCCGCACGCCACCGAGGCGCGCAACGGGGGCCGCGACGGCTTCTACTACGACGGCCGCCACGGCGGACAGAAGAACTACGAGCCGAACTCCTTCGGCGGCCCGGACCAGTCCGAGCAGCCCCTGTGGGCTCCCGTGCAGGTGGGCGGCGCCACCGGCGCCTGGGAGACCCCGAAGCACTCCGAGGACGACGACTCCGTCCAGGCCGGGAACCTCTACCGGCTCATGAGCGAGGACGAGAAGGACCGCCTGATCGCCAACCTCGCCGGCTTCATCTCGCAGGTCAGCCGCGACGACATCGCCGAACGCGCCATCGCGAACTTCGCGGCCGCCGACGCCGGTTTCGGCAAGCGACTCACCGACGCCGTTTCACAGCTGCGCAAGTAGGTAAAGACGCCGAGAGCCCGCCGGACCCGACTACCGAAGCCGCCAGGGTCCTTCGGGTATTTCGACACAGGGCTCGGATCGGCTCCCCTGTCGCAAGTGCCGATCCGAGCCGCAGGGCCCGGCCGTCCCCCAGGACCGGCCGGGCTCTTGCCGTGTCCGCGGCCGTTAATCGGCGTCCATGGCGCGCCCGCACTCGGAGCATTCCGGCGGCTTCTGGCGCGGCACCTCCACGAACTCCTCGGCGACGATCCACAGCCGCCAGTACTCCTCATCCTCGCGGATGACCGTGATCGAGGTGATGTCGTCCCGGTTCGGGCGCTCCAGCCCCCAGATGATGTCCAAGGGCGCCTTGTGCTTCGCGAGCTTCACCTCGCGGCCCTTGAGGTAGTAGCCGGCCCGGGAGTAGACCAGCTCGGACTGCTCCCCGTGCTCCTTGGGGACCGGTTCGGGGCGCCGCTGGTTGGTGAAGGCGTGGTACTCGGTGTGCAGCTGACGGGCGATCTGCTGCAACGGCACCGACGAATAGGCCTTGACCCAGCGGTTCGCCGGCTGGTTCTTCCACTGCGTCAACCGCGCCGAGATCTCGGCGTAGGACAGCTTCGACTCGTCCCGGCGCCACTCGCGCTGAAAGACCGACAGGGACCAGTTGTAAACAGCCCGAACCGCTTCGAGGGTCTCCTCGAGGTTCCGGAGCTGTTGATCATCGGGGTCGAACGTATACTCGTAGCCGCGTTTCACCAAGTGGGTCATGGGTTTCGTCAGATCCATGACCTGTTGATATCAAACGATTACGCACCGACACGTGTTCCTCACCTCATCGGCGTGTCGGTGTCGTTATAGTGATGACGCCCAGGTCAGACGCACGAATCCCCCGGCATGGGCTCGCCACACCGGGGGACGTTGTGATTCGTTACTCGCCCTTGGCAATCGCCAGCAGGCTTGTGAAATCCGAGGTCTTCAGGGCAAAGATCGGGGAGCCGTCGCCCAACTTTGAGTCCCGAACTTGGAACCCGTCGCCTTCGGTGCGCGCTTCAACACAGTTGTTGTTCGCGCCACTCCGGCTCGACTTACGCCATGCGGTCATCGCGCTACTCCTCCAGGGATGTCGCCGGTTGTCTCGTCACACTAAATGTACGTCGGAAGTGCGCAACCGTCGCAGGGGCCTCTTCGTACCGGCAGCCGTCGCGCGCCTCCAGATAGACGACATCGGGATCATCCCCATCGGGAAAGTCCATGATCATGTATGAGCTATCCATCGACGCGTGCAACCCGGCACCGAACGGCAACACCCGGATGTCGACGTTGGGCCGCTCAGCATCGAGCCTCAGCCGTTCCAGTTGACCGGGGGTCATACCACGCCGGAGCACGGCCTCATTGATGACCACGATGATCTCAGGGCCGGGATCGCGCTCCCAGAATTTGACTTGCCGGAGTTCGCGAAGTTCGATTGCCTCGGAGGTGATCCCGTCGATGTTCTCCATGTACTCGCGCTCTTGGAACCATCCCGGCACCAGTTCACTCGCGTAGATGAAAATCCGGTCGGACGCTTGTTCGAGTTCAAGGAGCAATGCAAAGTCCTTGACCATGATCGTTGAGAACGGTTCCCACCAGCCGGGTTCTAGCGACTCACGGGCCATGCGGACGAGTTCAGCGGTCAGGTCTTCCGGTGCGCCGTATAGCCGTGCGAGTTCTTGGATCTCCGGCCAGGACAAGTCTGGTTGTTTACCGCTCTCGATGGCGTACAACTTGGACTTGCCCATGATCTTCGCGCGGAGGATCGCGTTCACGGTCATGCCTGAATCGAGGCGGAGGCGGCGTAGATGTCGGCCGAGATGTCGGCGCTTGAGCATGGCTCCCATGCCCGAACACATTGCCATGACTTGGCCCGCAGTGGAACCACAGAGCACCGCGAAACCGGTGTCCGATCTTCGGACATTCCACACTCGACAGTGTTCGAATCCCGGAACGTGTGTCAGGGCTCCAACCTCCGTAACGTCGACCACATGGCTACGGATGATGACCACCAGCCCGACCACGACAGCGGTACGTGTGTCAGGTGTGGATCAGAGTGGCCTTGTGAGGCAGTAGTGAGGACGTGTGACGGATGACGGTTGACGCGATGAAGGACCACGCCCGGAGGTCCAAGCGGTTTCACTTCGAGGCGACAGACGATGACGGCAGCGGCCTCGGGTATTGCTTGAGGTGCATGGTGACGCGTGGCCGAAAGGTCCCGTACCCGTGCCTTGAGGTCCAGATCGCCGATGCCGTGCTCACGGACCGGTAAGTCCCACTTTCGCATCCTCCGAACGGGCCATAGCGCGTAAGCCTCGACTTCGAAATCATCGAATAGCCATTCATCGAGAGGGCATCCGGCACTATGCCGGGTGTCCTTTTGTCGTAGCCGGAAGGTGATTCTAGTCACCCATTATTGCGCGAAAGGGATTTCCATTTGAGAGCGGTTGTAACCGAAGACGTAACATTTATCCATGACCAACGCAGAAACACTATTCGGAACACAGCCCGCCCACGGGATCCTTAAGAAACAAGGGCAGGGCTCCATTCGGTATTGCTCCGAGAAAATAGACGTCCCGCTCGGATCTCTCCGAGGATCAATTATGGGGCGAAGGCGACCGACTCCGGAGATTCGTGAGCGACTGCCGGAATACCTCGGGGTTCCGCTCAACCACCTATTCACGCCCGATGCTCTGGCACCGGAATACATGAGGCGAGGGGAGGAGAAGACGCAATGAGCGCGCGACCGAGGCGTATTGACTTCCGGGAAGGTGTGGACCCTGGCAGGCTAAAAGATCGTATCGACTTCCTTGAGAAGAAGATGGCGGAACTGCTGGGTTGTCTCAACGAGGTTGAGCAACGGGTGGAGGACCAAGAGAACGAAATTTACTCGCTTCAGGAACCTATGCAAAAGGGCGCCCGTAGCCAACGGACGCCCTTACCACTCAACGAAAGGAAACAACAACTAAAGGAAGCCACCCGATCAACAGAACCCCGCTCAAAGAATTCAATCAAAAGGAAAGCAAGCAATCAGAACTAACCGAAAGCGAGTTAATCATATCATGAGCGATATTCAGGATAGCGGGCCTCCGCTCTGGACCAAAGAGCGTGATGAATGGAAGATCAATAAACGAGTTGATCGAGTGAAAGACCTCATCGCGCGGGACGCACTAACCCCAGAAAACACGTTCAACATTCTCGGCTCTGATCCCGACAATGCCGAGTATTTCCCAGAAGACCAGGCCAAGATTGCCCTTGTGCGGCTTGGTGAAGAGGCATACAACCAACTCTTCGCAGTCGCTAAGACCATGGACCACGTGTGCGGTGTCGTCAACCCGTACGCGGGCATGTCGGAAAAGGCCCTAGCAGCCAAACTGAGGGACGAAGAGGCCGAATTCGATGTACCCCCATGGGTGACGTGGTCTACGAGCTTGAAAGAACAGGTAGCGCGCTACGAACGGGGCGAGAGCGACAAGGACGCATGGATTCGCGAGACACGGTCCACACGGGAGCGATTCGGACTGCGCTTGATAGAAGTAGTGAAGAGCGGCGGGACGATCGATGACTTGGACGATGAGTTCACCGATGACGACTATAAGAACCTGAACTACCTGATGGAGATGGACATGCAGGCAGCGGGGGACTATAAAGACATGCGGGTAACGGGCGAGGACGCAGAGATCGAGCCACACCAGAACTCATGGACGTTGGATGATCTCAGAAAGGCCTACTTCGCACCGATTGAGTGGGTGATCCCCGGGCTCATTCCCGAGGGCGTGACGATGGTCGTTGCGGCTCCTAAGATCGGCAAAACGTGGCTCATGCTCAATATCGCCTTCGCAACCGTGCAAGGCAGTGAAGTGCTCGGGATCAAGGCACCCCCCGGTGAGGTGCTGATGATCGCTCTAGACGACCCCTCAGCGCGGCGTATGCAGGACCGGAGCGAACAGGTCATTAAGGCGCTTGGGGATGACGGGTTCCGGCCAAAGCACGAGTTGCACATTGAACTTGACTATCCCACGCTCAAGGACGGGGGAGCCGAGCAATTGGACGATTGGCTTCGTGCGCATCCAGACTGCCGCCTCGTCATCATCGACACCTTGAGCCGGATGCGCGACGAGTCAGCCCAGAAGCGGGAGGCTGGCAAGGCGGAGGAGGAGGCCATGGCAATGCTCAAGAAGATTGCCGACCATCACCGAGTCGCTATCGTCGTAACGCACCACACGAGGAAAGCAGAGACCGACGACTTCGTGGCAATGGCCTCGGGCCACACCAAACTGACCGGAGGGGCTGACACGATCATTAACCTCAATCGCCCACGAGGTCAGAATCGGGTGGTCGCCAACGTCACCGGTCGGGATGTTGAGGAACAAGATCACGTCTGGATGTTCGAAAGCCCGCTGTGGACCGCAACCGATCAGAAACCCGCCGAGCTCGACTTGAGCGACACGCAGCAACGCATCCTCGACTACTTGAAGGCGAATGGTGAAGGCACGGCCAGAGAAATTGCGGCCTACTGGGACATCAGTGAGAACACGATTCGACAGCGGTTGCACAAGATGAAGAAAGCCGGGACGGTAGTGCAGGACGCCGAGCGCAAGCCGTACCGGTTGCCGTGACCGTGCCGCGCGATTCGGCCCACCCCCCGTAACGTCGTAACGTCGTAACAACTGCACGTCAAACGCCTGGACCCCATAACAAACCCCGTAACAACACGGTGCGTTATCGCATAATCACAATGGGCAACGTTACGGCCCGACGTTACGGTTTGTTACGGGCAATATGGCCCCTGACCAGGGGTTGTTACGACGTTACGAACGTGTGTGTATGGGGGTTCGGATATGCGGCACGGTCGAATTCACGGGCTGGGCTCGTTAAGGCCCCTGAGTGGCTGACTGACGCCTTCCCGCTCGATCGGTGTGGATTGCTCAGGTGTCGATGCGGTAGGCGGCGTAAATGGCTTCCAGCTCGTCGGAGACGAACGAACGGCGCGCGTTGATGTCGTCGGTGTAGGCCAGGCGTCCGAGGCGCTCAGCGAGGCGGAAGAACCCATCCCCCGGCAGGCGTGGGGAGTCGACCGTACGGACCAAGACCGAGATCATGAACTCGTGCTCGGTTGTGGCGAGGTGGCGCGCGTTGAGGTCGTCGCACAGCAGCCCGATTTGCCGGACGAAGTAGTGACCCTTCGGAGGATCGATTGGGGTTCCGAGTTCGATGTTGAGTTGCTTGTACGTGAGGGTGTCGCCTCGCTTGGCATGTTCGATGAGAACAGCCAGGCCGGCCTCTTTGAGTTCCGGAGGGAAGGGCATGGTCTTACTCCTTGCTCGAAGGGTGGTTGATATGGCTATTAGAGCACTCCTGTAAAGCGCGTTTGTCGCGGGGAATGGGTGGATATCGGGAGGGGTAGGGATGGGGGGATGTTATTTGCTGTCTTATGGCGGGGTTTCTTATGATGTCGGCATGAGGGTGAGAAACAAGCGGGTGCAGTTGGTGTGTGGTCGGGAGCCGTTGAACGACTATCGGCTTACTCAGGCACAGGACGAGAAAGAACAGCGGGAAGCTGAAGAGGCGGCGCTCCGTGAAGGTGTGGACAGAGCGAAGCGCATCGCATTGCGCGGGCTCAAGGGCGGGATCTTGACTCACTCGGAATTGTTCGGGGGTGTCGATGGGGTGCATATGGCTGACGCGTTGCAAGAGCTGATGGACGATGGCACCGTGAGCCGCAGGACTGAATACGTTTATGTAATGCAAGATTAGACCGAATAACAATTGAGGAAGTGGACTAACAAATGGCCGCTAAGAACGGGCGACGGAACGGACGCTCCCGCGCCCAGCGTAGAGAGCTAGCCATTCGAGCGCTTGAGATGCATCGAAAGGGCATGTACTACCCGGATATTGCAAAGGAACTCGGCGTTAAGTCTCCGACAACGATCTCTAATTGGGTAAATGAGCTACTAGAAGAACGTGCAGTTGAGGGCGTGAATCAGTACCGCGCCACCGTAGAGGATCGGCTCGACCATCTTGTGTCATTGCTCCATGCCGAGCTACAGGAATCGGACATTACCGTAAGCCAGAAGCTCAAAATCTATCAGCAATTGGCCTCGATAGAAATGAAGCGCGTGAGCCTTCTCGGCCTCGCCGTGCCGGTCAAGACCGTTGTGGAACTTCAGAGTACCGATGTATGGGAGGACGACTGATGCCGTTCAGTGTCGAGGCGACCAAGCGCGAGGCGAAGAGGCAAGCCGCCATCAAGAATCAACGCTGTGTGGTGCATCGGCAGCGAGTCCGGATCGCGCTCATTGCCAATGCGATGGAAGCGCAAGGACAAGACCCGATGGTCAGCTACAGCCATCCGTGGACCTCGTCATGTCGAGCAGAGGCACCGGCCGAACGTAAGCGCCGCAACGATCTCGTGGCGGAAGCGCGGCAGGCGTCCCTTGAAGACAAAGCGATCGTCAACGGTCGCATGGCCGAGGATGACTAAGAACGCCCTCAGCCGTCCGATGACGATTGGCCCATGTGACGACACCACCCGCCCGTGCTCGTACCGCTAGAACGATCTCAGCGGCTTGTATGCACATCCACATGACGCGTGTCGAACCCCCGAACATCATTCAGGGGAATGCAGGTTCCCAAAACTAATAGCCCGATTCCCCAGCGTCAGACCACATCCGGTGCGATCATGTCGGAATGAATGAGATACAGGACCTTAATGCGCCCCAGAACCCGGCTGCCGACGCCGAGCGGGCTGTTAGAGCCGCAGCTGTCCAGGCCGCCGTGAGCCTTTCCGGCGGGTCGGAGGGACCACCAATGCCCCGGACATTCTTCAGGCGAGTCGAAATCATCGAGGCGTACATCCGTGATGGGTCAAAGCCTGAGAAGGACGTCATGATGAAAGATTGGTAGTCGCTACACCAAACGGTCAATTCCTAAGAACTCAACTGCCATTCACCCATTGCGGACTTTGACGGGTGTCATATATGTTGACACTATGGCCGCTACGAACAGTGAGACAATGGCCGAGATGGTGCTACGAGAACCGTTGTGGGAGTGGATGGCGAGGCATCGGCAGACACACCCCACCTCCGGATACAGGGCGATGGCTCGCGACTTGTATCGAGCTACCGGGGGTACGTTCTTCATTTCTCACACTTTCTTGTGGTCGTATTGGCGGAGGCACGCGGATTCAGATCACGTCGCCTCCGCCATAACCAGACTCGACCATTAGGGAATGACTACTTATGCTTAACGAAGACAACGACTATCCGGACATCCGCGCGAAGTTCGCGCATGATTGGAACCAGAAAGCACGCCGCTACCTCCCCGAAGATGTCGACATCAAGGCACTCAAGCGGGTGCATGATAAGGGACTCAACGAAGCCCTTAGAATGGCTCGTGACCATGACAAGGGCATTCGTGCCGCTCAAGCCGAGAATGGCGGTACCGCTTCCGACCAATTCACGGCAGGTGTGGACCGCAGGAATAAGCAGCGAGATGCACGCCAAGGCTATAAGGGCAATGACGTTCTTACGCCTAAAGTCCTTGACCGCTTTACCGAAGATGTTGAGGCGTACGGCCGACCCACTAAGAAGACCCTCGATCGGGTGACGGATAGGCTTAACGCACAATTCCCGTCCGAGTCTTCGATCTACCCGCAACAGTCGTCCGGTGCCATTGCGGCAGCCGTCGCACTCATGGCGGGCAAGCGTCAGACGGAGGCCGACAATGCCGACCGTTGATCTCGCAGACGCAGCGGCCGTTGAGGCGAAACTTGATGAATTGGTGCCCAGGCGTCGCGCCGGTACTTCTTTGTGTCGGTATGAACTCGACTTCGCCAATCAGACGTATCATCGTGGAGACCTCAAGGCAGCGATCCAAAGTCGACACGAGGCTATCGCCACCAGTGGTGAACTCACGTCCTCGTCCGAACTCGCCGCAGCCGAAGACATCGTGACTTGGATCGATGGTCGCAATGCGCGCTCTCAGGTCCCGCTCTTGACCTCCGTTGCCGTAGTCTCCACAATGATGGACCGACTCGGGTTCGTTGCGGCAGCAGAAGCCGACATCACCACGGCCGTAGCCACCAGGCGACAGCGGTTCGTTGACGGAGAAGGAGCCCTCGACGGGGTTAATTAGACTCCACTCGGGTTCCATCACGGCCGAGTGGATAGCCGCATTCTTCCATTCTCCTTTGGATGCGGCAGAGGGATCACACCTTGTTCGGACATGGGGTGTGGTCCCTCTTTTACTATCTCCGCTTACGAAACGTGCATTTGCTATTTACGGGATCGCGTAAATAGAGACTCTCGGCAGTTGTGCGACCATTGATGACGGCAGGTCACGCGGTAAAGCGCAGGCTCATTAATGATCTTGACTGATCGTCGTTGACCTCCAGAGCTGACATCAATTTCAGTGATGTCAGCTTCTTTAACCCGCATACTCGACACCCCCGCCATCTACCTTGGCGGGGGTGTTGTTCAGTCCAGGCTAATTGCCCGTTTCCCTCAGCGGTTGCGCGCCAGAACTCCCCGGATGGTGGACGAGCGCCATTCCTTGCCACCGTGCGCGGTTGGGACACCATCGAGGTTCAGCGTGTCGGCAATGGCCTTCAGGGTTGCCCCAGATCCACGCAGATCGAGTATCCGGCCGATTGTGTGGTCACTTACCGCCCGTGGCCTCCCGAGCCGCGTGCCGGATTCTCGGGCGGCCTGAAGTGCCTCCGTGGTCCGCTCGGATATGATCCGGCGCTCCCACTGTGCAATCTGCACGATGATCCCCGCCACCAGTTCACCATTGGGTGTGGACGTGTCAACCCCCAAGTCGAGCAACGCGATTGACCACCCCTCGTCTCGGGACTTTTGCACGATGGTGCCGAAGTCCGCCACCGACCGAGACAGCCGGTCCAACTTGGACACGATGAGCCCATGCGCGCGACCGTGCCGAAGTTCGTTCAGGGCCCACACCAAACCCGGCCGGTTGACGTTGGCGCCGGTACGGCCGTCATCTACGGGAGCCCAGATCAACGTCCAGCCCCGATGACGCGCTTCCCGTGTGATGACCCCGCGTTGGGCCTCGATGCCGTGAGCGTCGATCTCAGGGCGCTTTTTGTTGACCTTGCTCCGGCGCAAGTAACCGATCATGATCTTTTGCATGTCACGTCCATTCATTCTTTCTTTTCACGGACATAGAAAGACCCCCCGTCGCCAGCCAGGACGGGGGGTCTTACGCGCCACTCCCCACCGAGTGGCGCAGGTGGGTCAGCTAATGAGTTGCCACACGGCCGACCACGCGGTAGTAACCGTTGCCTTCGCCCAGGACCACGCGGTTTCGATCTTGTGGGGCATGGCGAGGAGCATGAGAGCGCCGCACGCGGAGTACGCGAGGCAGATCGTCACCACCAGCGCCCGGGGCGAGTCGGTGAACTTCCGGGCCCAGTGGGCGAGTTGCAGGACGGCCAGAGCGGCGAGGACGGCAGTTGCGGTGAGGGCGCGGTTGATCATTGGGGGTTGCTTCTTTCGCGAGTTGGACGATGATGACGAGGCCGAGAATGATCGGGATGAACAGCAGATACGACATGTTCACTTCGCCATCACCTTCTCGCGAATGGACGTGAGTTCCTTTTTGGTCAGCGATGAGAGGTCGTACCGCTTGCCTTTGCCGACGTTCAGACCCAACGCGCGCAACGCCTGTCGGATGGCGAACGCCGAGGTGCCGAAGATGTCGGCCAGTTCGCGGGGGGTGGACACCGAACCCGGCAGCGCGGGACCTTCGTCGGTGATCTCAGAGACGTCATCCGGGATGTCGTCGGCTTCGATGTACGCGCCACCATCCATCGTGATCACGGTCATCTCGCCTTCGAAGTCGTATTCCTCTTCGTTGCGGGTGTCGTCCATCACGTCATCGTCGGCCGTCTCGGCTTCGTCGGCAACGTCCGCGTTTAGGACGTCATCGGTGTGGAACGCAGCCACTTCGGACTCGTAGTCGGCTTCGGTGCGGGTGTCCTCGATTTCTTCGGTGACCACGGCCGACACACGGCGGAGGGAGCGGGTGGTTTCTTTCCCGCCATCGGAGGGGACGATGCGGACGCCTTTCGCGTTGACGCCCTTCATGATTCCCGAGATGCGGGTGTCGTCGGTCAGGACGAGGGTGACGAATTCGCCGGTCAGATCGCGGATGTCGTCGGGCATAACGGCCGTGAGTTCCATGGTGTGCTCCTTCGTTGCGGTCCTCCCTTGTGGAGGAACCCGTTAACCGTAAAAGCCCAGCTCACGGTATCTAATAGGCCGAGACGGCGGCCCTCAACACCGAACGGTTGAATAGGCCCTATGCATCACGCGGGCATGAAAAAGCCGCCATCGCGATTCACGATGGCGGCCCCGTTGACGTGCGGTTACACGGTCAGCTCGGTGTTGTCACGGATGGTGTCGCGCACCGAAGCGGCAACCCCGGATTCTGTGGGGTCAATGGAATGCATAACCGCCATGATCACGTTGGCGTCAGCGGGGGTCAGACGGGGGTTTCCGTCCCAGGTGGACCACATGATGTAGTTGACCAGGCCCGTGATGTTGTCCGGGTGCGTGATGACGTGATCCAGGAAGTCGATCAGGGTTTCTTCCACGGGATTCTCCTTCGTTCGGTGTGTGACCACCATAAGAGGGCCCGTGACCAGGTCTAATAGGTCGAAGAGGCCGGCCTCTATGACGTTCGGTTGAATAGGGCCTATGCATCGGGGATCGGGAACACCCGAACCAGGAGGTCAGCCGCATCTTCGGGCCGCGTGTCGGTCGCCTCGATCACGTTGCCACGCATGATGATCGGTGGCTTCCGCCCATGCCAGCGCGCGTGTTCGTCGCTCCGATCCCCGGTGTGGTCCACATACGACATGCGGGAACTTCCGTCCTTCAGTTGGGCCGCAAGGTCATCGGGCCATGACCACCGCGTGAGGCCGAACGGGAGCACGAACACCCGAAGTCCGGTGCGGCGCAACAACTCTCCGCGTTCGATGTCGTCAACGCCAGCGCGCCACGCCTCGCCGTACGTCCGGCCGGTTGGGACATAGTCGTAATGGGCTTCGACTCGGGGCATTGCGGCGAGTGTCGCGACCCGTTCCTCTTGTGCGGCAATCTGTCGCTCCCATGGTTCACGGGCGCTCCCGGTCCTACTCGCCGCTTGCGCGATGAGGTAGTCGCGCGCCTCTTCAGCCTCTCCGAGTTGTTCGGTGTGGTCCACACCCGGTATGAACTGCCGTTTCGTCTCGGGGATCTTCCACAGGGCCATGAGCGCGCCGTGACTCACCAGGGTGTCGAGTTGGTCAGCCCGCACCGACTGCCGTTTGCAACTCGAAGTTCGACACCAGTAGTAGCCCGGATGGTCGGCCCGATCGCCTCGCCGCTTGATGTACATCTTCTCGCCGCACACGGAGCAATAGGCAATTTGAGAGAGCAACGCGGGCTTGCCTTTTCGCGCCCATGCCTTGGGTTTGGCCCGCGTGTCGAGGACGCCTTGCAACCGGTCCCAGTCGCGTTTCTCGATGAGAGGCGGGCCGAATTGTGTTGGTACCCCATCCATGCCCCGGATGACGTCTCCGTCTCTTCCAACGCCTTGGCCGAGTGGTCGGCGGGAGCGCAGATAGTTCCGCATGGTGTTCGTGGCCCACTTGTCTCCGCGTGGCGACGGAATGCCCCTCTTATTGAGGTCGATGCAGATTGAGTTGAGGGACTTTCCATCCGTCGCCCGTTGGATGATCTCGCGTGCTATTGGTGCCGTCTCGGGATCGGTGTCCAAGACGTAGCCCTCGCCCTCAAGGTTCTTGACCGCGCGATATCCAAAGGGCGTGATCCCGCCAGCCCATCGGCCTACGCTCCGGAGTTTGGCGCGTGAGTCCTTGGTGCGCATACTGATTACGTCGCGCTCCCACTCAGCCATTGCCGAGATGATCGTGGTGAAGAACTTTCCATGGGGTGTGGTGGTGTCGACCGTGCCATCTGTGGTCGCAATCTCCTTACCGTTCGCGGTCAGGAAGGCCGCGAGTTTCAGGAACTCCCCGACGTTCCGGCCGAAGCGGTCCAACTTCCACGCACACACGAGGTCATAGGTCGACATCTTGAGTGGGTCATTCAGCCACGGGCCGAAGCCCTCGCGTTCAAAGGGGGATGTCGCGCCACTCACGCCCGGATCTTCAGACCAGTCGATGAGTGTGTATCCGCGCAGGCGGCAGTACATTTCAATGTGCTCGCGCTGGCGCTCGATGGAGGTGGATTCGTCGGTGTCGCGGCTGATACGTAGCACGCCCAGAACTCGTTTGCTCACGAGGTATTGTATGTCATCTTTATGATCACACCGGCGTGTCGGCTGGCCAAGCGGCAAGTAACTTTGCCCGGTGCTTTTTGACATCGACCCCGGCCTGTTTGCCCTGCTCATCGCCGCGGCTCTGTTCGCCGGATGGGTCGACGCGGTCGTAGGCGGCGGCGGACTCATCACCCTGCCCGCCCTATTGGTGGCATTTCCCACTGCCCCGACGGTGCTCCTCTTGGGCACCAACAAGCTCGCCAGCGTCTGCGGCACGACCACTTCCGCGATCACGTACGCGCGCAAGATCAAACTCGAACACCGGCTGCTGTGGCCCACGGTCGGACTCGCGCTCGTCGGCTCCGGCGCCGGAGCGCTCACCGCCGCCCTCGTCTCCTCGAACGCGTTGAAGCCCATCATCATCGCCGTCCTGCTGGCGGTGCTGGTCCTGGTCATCACCAAGCCCGAGTTCGGGACCGAGCCGCAGCCGAAGCTGCGCACCAACTGGCGCGGCGCCGCCGTCATGCTCACCTGCGGTGTCGGCGTCGCCTTCTACGACGGCATCATCGGCCCCGGCACCGGCATCTTCCTCGCCGTCGCCTTCACCGGCATCCTCGGCTTCGACTACATCACCGCCGCCGCCCACACCAAGGTCGTCAACGCCGCCACCAACATCGGCGGCCTCGTCGTCTTCGCCGTGCAAGGCAGCGTGTGGTGGCAGCTCGGCCTCGCCATGGGCGCCGCCACCATGATCGGCGCCTGGATCGGCGCCCACACCGCCATGTCCAAGGGCTCACGCTTCATCCGCATCGTCATGGTCGTCGTCGTCCTGGGCCTCTTGACCCGCCTCTCCTGGGACGTGTGGACCGGCTGGCGCGCTTAAGGATCAGGGGTTGACGGCCAGGAACAGATAGGCCGCCAGCAACACCAGGTGGACGCCGCCCTGCATGCGGGTCGCGCGGCCGGGGACCACCGTGAGGACCGAGACGACGACCGTCAGCGCCAGCAGCACCATCTGCACCGGCCCCAGGCCCAGCACGAGCGGGCCGTCCATCCAGATCGAGGCGACCGCGATCGCCGGGATCGTCAGACCGATGCTCGCCATCGCCGAACCGTAGCCGAGGTTGAGGCTGATCTGGACCCGGTCGCGCAGCGCCGCCCGCACCGCCGCGATCGACTCCGGCAGCAGCACCAGCAGCGCGATGACCACGCCCACCGAGGACGGCGGGAAACCGAGCGCGTCGACACCGGCCTCGATCGACGGCGACTCGACCTTCGCCAGACCCACGACCGCCACCAGTGCGACCAGGAGCAGCCCCAGACTCGCCAGAGCGGCGCTGCCGGTGGGCGGGTCGGCGTGCACCTCGGCCTCGCGGGCCGAGCCGTCGGCATCGACCGGCAGGAAGAAGTCGCGGTGGCGCACCGTCTGGGTGAACACGAACATGCCCCACAGCGCCAGGCTCGCCAGCGCCGCGAACACCAGCTGCGAAGTGGAGAACTCGGGGCCGGGCTCGGCGGTGGTGAAGGTCGGCAGGACCAGGCAGACCGTGGCGAGGGTGGCGACGGTCGCCAGGGCCGCTCCGGCGCCCTCGGAGTTGAAGTGGATGACGCCGTGTCTGATGGCGCCGCACAGGATCGAGATGCCGACGATGCCGTTGGCGGTGATCATGACGGCGGCGAAGACGGTGTCGCGCGCGAGCGAGGAGGCGTCGGAGCCGCCCGAGGCCATGATCGTGAGGATGAGGGCGACCTCGATGACGGTGACGGCGACGGCGAGGACGAGCGAGCCGTACGGTTCGCCGACGCGGGCGGCGACGACCTCCGCGTGGTGGACGGCGGCCAGGACGGCGCCGCACAGGGCGGCCGCGACGATGGTGACCGGGACGGCGCCGAGCTGGCGTCCCCAGGTCAGTGCCAGCACCACCAGGCCCAACAGTGGCGTGAGGACGGTCCAGTTCAGAATCTTGGATCTCTTCGCGGCTGCCACCTGCGCATCGTCGCACAATCGGGCGCCGGTGCCGTGAGCCTTCACCGATCGCGAGGATCCGCGCACAGTCCCTTGAGCGTCCTCAATGCCCGAGGCAGCATGGGAAGGTAGCCGCCGCCCGACCGAGAATGTCGCACCGCCCTAGTACTGTCGACTCCGTAACGAGGCCGGCCAGAGCACTCATCGGAGTCCGCGGTCAGAGGGGGCGGGGCCGAGGACGGCTCCCGGAAGCCATCTCGGAGCAAGAATGAACCCGTATACCCGCCCCCATTAACGGTTTCGGCCCATTACCCTCGGGTGCATGTCCGATGCGAACCACCCCAGCGCCGTCGTCGCCCGCCTACGTGCTCACTACGAGAGCGGGCGGACCAAACCGTTCCCGTGGCGTCTCGAGCAGCTCAAGGGCCTGGACCGGCTGCTGCGCGACGCCGGGGACGAACTCGCCGACGCGCTGCGCGCCGACCTCGGCAAGGCCGCCCCCGAGTCGTTCCTGAGCGAGATCGACTTCGCCGCCGCCGAGGTGCGAAGCTTGCGCAAGCACCTGCGTTCGTGGTTGCGGCCCAAGCGGGTCCACACTCCGCCGCATCTCCAGCCCGCGCGGTCGTTCGTGCTGCGCGAGCCGCTGGGGGTCGTCGGGGTGATCGGGCCGTTCAACTACCCGGTGCAGCTGGCGCTCACCCCGCTCGCGGGGGCCCTGGCGTGCGGCAATGCGGTCGTCCTCAAGCCTTCGGAGGCGGCGGGGGCGACGTCGGCGGCGCTGGCGCGGCTGCTCAAGGAGTACCTGGACGAGGATGCCGTCGCGGTCGTCGAGGGCGGCCCCGATGTGACGTCGGCGCTGCTGGCCGAGCGCCTCGACCATGTCTTCTTCACCGGTTCGGCCCGCGTCGGCAAGATCGTCGCGAAGGCCGCGGCCGAGCACCTGACGCCGGTCACGCTCGAACTGGGCGGGAAGAGCCCGGCGATCGTGGAGCCGGGCGTGGACCTGGCCGCGGCGGCGCGGCGGATCGTGTGGGCGAAGTTCATGAACGCCGGCCAGACCTGCGTCGCCCCCGACTATGTGATCGCGGTCGACGACGTGGGCCGCGAGCTGGAGAAGCATCTGGCCGAGGCGGTGCGAGAGATGTACGGGCACGCCCCGGCCGAGAGCCCGGACTACGGGCGCATCATCGACGAGCGGTCCTTCGACCGCCTGGCGGCGTTCCTCGGCGAGGGCCGGTTGGTCTGCGGGGGCGGGCACAACCGCGGCGAGCGGTACATCGCGCCGACGGTCCTGGCCGATGTGGACGAAGGCGATGCCGTCATGGCGGAGGAGATCTTCGGCCCGATCCTGCCGATCGTGGCCGCCGAGACCCTGGACGACGCCATCGGGATCGTGCTGCGCCAGGAGAAGCCGCTGGCGCTGTATGCCTTCACGTCCTCGGACGCGACACGGCGGAAGCTGCTCACCCGGACCTCCTCGGGCGCAGTGGGATTCAATGTGGCGATGGCGCACATCGACGTGCCGGGGCTCCCGTTCGGCGGCGTCGGTTCCTCCGGTCTCGGCTCGTACCACGGGAAGTGGTCGATCGAGACGTTCAGCCACGCGAAGGCGGTGCTCGACAAGCCGCTGATGCCGGACACGATGCAGGTGGTCTACCCGCCGTTCACCGGGGTGAAGGAAGCGATCATGCGCAAGCTGCGCTAGCAGCAAAGTCGTTCGGCTGGAGCAGCTGCGCGGACGGTTTTGTCGCGCTTGGGGAGGCCTGCAATGGGAACCGGCGCGTCGGCGGGGCCATGCCGGTTTATGGTCGGGCTGCGCTACAGGCATCGGCGACGGCAGCGGTGGGGACGGGCGCGGCCTCCGTGCCCGTCCGCGGGGAGGGGGGAGGGGTGGCGGGGTGCGGGGGTGTGATGGTGCGGTGCGGTGCCGGTGGCGGTCGTGGTGAGACGTATTGTGCTGCAACCGTTCCACGGGTCGGATATGACCGGCGTCTCTTTGTCGTA
>NZ_STGY01000019.1:0-6478 GCF_004912275.1 Glycomyces buryatensis | reverse complement strand
ACACCAGCGCACACGATGCAACGCCGACCATAGCGGGAGTCGTGTGAGCACCCGGCACACACGCCAAGCAGGGCCCTGTCAGTGAAGGGGGACTGCGAGCGGTGCCGGGCTAACAGGCGAGGCATGCCCTCCAAGGAATGACCCGCGGAGCGTGCCGGGCCTCCACGCGAAGCACGCCCCTCTAGGGAGGGGGATGCGGCGCGTGACAGGCGAAGGACGGAGGCGCCTCCTCGACCGAACCCGCCCGCACACCGGACGGGACATGGGAAGGAAGCGACCAGGAACATGACCGGACCGACCGGTCAGGACGATGCCCGCTGAAGGGGGCTTCGCAAGGCCGGACCGACCGGTCAGCGGGATCCTCGTTGATCGGCATCGTTCCACCGGAACCGACCGGTGAAAGTGATGCTCCTTGGCGGGTTTCACCTGGCCGGATGGGACCGGCGCAGACGCGAAGCCCCTGAAGGGGGGCGAAGCGCACGACCGAGCGGCACGAGGGCCGAGGATCGATGTGTGATGACCGAAGCGGGACAAAGGAAGGAGGCAAGACGACCATGACAGCCATGCCGACCATGACGGACCCGAGCTCGAGTTCGACCGCGCCTCGCGCCTGCCCCTTCCGACAGTCCCGCACGCGCGGCCCGGCGGCAGAGGCCACCGGCCCCGGCCAGGCCTCCACGACACCGCGAACCGGCCCCCGCCAGAGCGCCACACACCGCCTGGCCCCGGCAACGCTCCCCGGACCGGTCCGCCACCACTCCATCGCTGAGAGCCCGAACCTGCACCGACGGCCAACCCCGCCCCGGCAGGGCACCCCGACCGACCTTCCCCGTCCCTCCGTCGCTGCGAGCCTGAACGACAACGGAAACGCCATCCATCCCCGGCGACGGACCCCGCGGCCACCGCCCCGTTGCTGACTGCTGCACGACACGAACCACCGCTCAAACCGAAACGCATTGGCGCTAGCGGGCGAAGTCCTCGCGGGCCAGGTGGGCATTGACGCGGCCGAGCAGGGAGAACAGCTCTCCCCGCTCGGCCTTCGTCAATGGCGCCAGGACCTTCTCATTGACCCCGTCGAGGATCCGGTCGAGCTCGATGACGCGCCGCTCGCCGGCCTCGGTCATGGTGATGACGTTGCGGCGCTTGTCGGCCGGGTCGGGGCCGCGCTGAATGTAGCCGTCTGCGACCAGCTCGTTGAGGACGGCGACGAGGTCGGAGCGGAAGACGCCGGACCGGTCGGCGAGCGCGGCCTGGCTCGCGGGCCCGAACTCGGCCAGCGACGCGAGCACCATGTAGTGGTACCGGCGGGCGCCGACCCCGTCGAGCGCGTCGCCCGCGACCTTCCGGGCCTGCGCGGCGGTCATCCCGACCAGGCGCGAGAACTGCCGCTTGAAGCGCTCGGGCGTCTGGTCGCCGCGCTCGAAGCGCAGGTCGGCGTTGTCTTCCATGGGAACAGCCTACCCCGGTTGCGTTAGTGGCACTAACGATGTATGTTCATTAGAACCACAAACGTTAGAGTCACTAACTACTTGAAGGAGTCCCCCGTGAGCACCACCGAAGCCATGATCCTGGACCTCACCGACCGCGCCGAGCTGGCCGATCTCGTTGCCCGCCACAGCCTATGGGTTGACGAGGCCCGCTGGGACGAGACCGACCGGATCTTCACGGACGATGTCGCCGTCAAGTCCCCCCGCGGCGAGGCCCGCGGCACCGAAGAACTGCTCGCGCTGGTGCGGAAGGGACAAGACACGTTCGCGGCCACCCTGCACCTCAAGTCCAACCTCGTCATAGACCTCGACGGCGACACCGCCAAGGTGCACGCCCACGACATCGCGGTATTCGCCATCGACGACCGGACCGAGGCGGTCGCGGCCGGGATCTCCCGCTACGAAGCCCGCCGCACCGATGAGGGCTGGCGCGTCAGCCGCCTCGAAATCGAACCGATCGCATTGACCGAGGCCATCGACCGGGCGCTGTAAGCCCCTCTCCCCCAAGCAAAAGGAAACAGAACCATGAAGCAGATCGATATCCTCGACTCCCATATGGGCTACGTCGATGAGGGCGAGGGCGAGGCGACCGTCGTGCTCCTGCACGGCAACCCGACCTCCTCGCACATCTGGCGGAACGTGATCCCGCACCTCACCGGCAAAGCGCGAGTCGTGGCGCCCGACCTCATCGGGATGGGCTCCTCCGGCAAGCCCGACATCGCCTACGACTACGCCGACCACGCCGCGTACCTGGAGGCGTTCCTGACCGCGCTCGGCATCGAGCGGCCCGTCCTGGTCGGGTACGACTGGGGCGGGTCCCTCGCCCTGGACTGGGCCGCAAGGCATCCCGGGCGCACCCGGGGCGTGGTCCTGATGGAGACCTTCCTGCGGCCCATGACCTGGGCCGAGTTCCCGGCCGGGGCCGTGGAGTTCTTCCGGACCCTGCGCACGCCCGGCGCGGGCGAGCAGATGGCCCTTGAGGAGAACTGGTTCATCGAGAACGCGGTGCGCGCCACCAACGGCGGCGTCTCGGACGCGGACATGGACGTCTACCGGGGGCCCTACCCGACCCCGGAGTCCCGCCGGCCGCTCCTGGCCTGGCCGCGGCAGATCCCGCTCGCCGAGGCGGGCGGGCCGTTCGAGCCGGCATCAGTCGTCGAACGATTCGTCGCCTACGTCAAGTGGATGACCCGGACCCCTGAGGTGCCGAAGCTGCTGCTCACGGCCTCGCCGTACGGCCTGGTGTCCCCCGCGATGGTGGAGTGGGCCCAGAGCCACATCGCCGGACTGGAGGTGTCGAGCCTGGGAGAGCAGGTGGGCCACCACGCGCCCGAGGACGCGCCCGACGAGATCGGCAAGGCGGTGCTGGGGCTGCTCGAAGACCTTGGGTAGCAAGAGAGGAAAGAAAGGAGGTCCTGACCGGTCTCGCGACCGGCCAGGACCTATACCCCTCGAAGACAAGCTTCTCGACGTCAACGGGGACCGGTCGCGCTCCTGCCAGTGCTGCGGCCGGATCGCCGCTTGACGATTCAATGGAAACCCTATCAGATAACTGGCGCGCGCTACCCCACGGGCCGGTCGACGGATTGGCAACGCTCCCAACCAAAACCGGACCCCGCCATAGATCCATTGACCACTATGGATCATTACGATCAGATGAGGTCTCGTCGCGGGGTCTGTACAGTCAGCGACGGCTCTGGTTATATTGTGGCCCTTGCAGAAGACATAGTGCTCCTCTGAGGACAATCGCGTCGATAGGACCCCGCATGCGCCGTATCTCCTACTCCGCCCACGTAGTCAATGGCCTGCTGACACCCTTCACCGCCGTGCGACGCGACCCCCAGCGGGCCCTGGAGGCCTGGCGCCGCAAGGCATCCGCCGTCGTCGAGCGGTCCGGCATCGTCCCGGACGCCGAGGACAGCGCCTTCGCCGACGACCTGGGCTTCATGCTCCAGTGCTTCGCCCGCGTCCCGGGCCTCACCCCGATCGGCTGGATCGGGCAGCTGTCGAATGCCGCTTCCCGGCTGGAGAACCGGCTGCGCATCAAGCGCATCATCGCCGAGAACCCGGCCGTCGCCGCCGAGCCCATCGACGACCCGATCTTCGTGGTCGGCCTGCCCCGCACCGCCACCAGCCTCACCCACAAGATCCTGGCCCGCTCCGAACCGCACCGCGGCCCGCTGCTGTGGGAACTGATCCGCACCGACCTCGAACAGGACCCGAGGACCACCGCGAAGCGGATCGGCGCCATCGAGAAGGAACTCAACGCCACCTTCAAGTTCTCCCCGCTCTACGACGTCATCCATCCGGTGCGCGCCGATCAGCCGGAGGAGTCGATCGCGATCATGCCGCGCACGT
The DNA here is from genome assembly GCF_004912275.1 of Glycomyces buryatensis. Classification (GTDB taxonomy): domain Bacteria; phylum Actinomycetota; class Actinomycetes; order Mycobacteriales; family Micromonosporaceae; genus Glycomyces; species Glycomyces buryatensis. The sequence continues at coordinate 2,633 of NZ_STGY01000019.1, read as the reverse complement.
ACTTCCCCCTCAGCTGCGCCCTCATGCCCGACTACCGCGAATGGCTCGACCAGGTCGACGTCACCGCCGACTACGAGTACTTGAAGCAGGCCCTCCAGGTCCTCCAGCACGGGCGCGACCGCCGGCGCTGGATCCTGAAGTTCCCGGGGCACGTCGCCCACCTCGACACCATCCACAAGGTCTTCCCCGGCGCCCAGATCGTTTGGACCCACCGCGACCCGGTCACGGTCATGGGATCGTTCTGCTCCCTGGTGGAGACCCTCGGCCGCGTCCACGCCCGCGGCATGGACCAGCATGAGATCGGCCGCATGTGGCTCGGCATTCTCTCCGACTCGATCGAACAGGGCCGGAGCAAGCGCCTCGCCCTCCCCCGGGAATCGGTGGTCGACGTCAGCTACCACCAACTCGTCGCCGACCCCCACCACTACGTGCCCGCGCTCTACGAACGCCTCGGCGCCAAGTGGACCAACTCCGACGCGGCCAACCTCGAAGGAGTCCTCAACGGCCCCAACCGAGACCGCCAACACGAATACGCCCTCGACCGCTACGGCTTGTCGCCCGCACAAGTAGAAGAGGCATTCGGCGACTACTCCCTGCTGGTGGCCAACCTCCGCAGCTGACCCGCCTCACCGCCGGCGCGGCGAGGCCTGGAAGTCAAGCTAGGACCACACGACGCCTCTATTGCGGCACAGGCAGAAGGGATGCCCGATCGGGTCGGTGTAGACCTGCCAGCCGTAGCCCTCGGGCCCGATGAAGTTCTGCTGGAGCGTTGCGCCGAGAGCGACGACACGGCGCTGTTCGGGCTCGAATTCGTCCACCTCGAAGTCGAGGTGGTACTGCTTGGGGTGCTCGCTGCTGGGCCAGGTCGGGGGGCGGTAGTCCTCCACCCGCTGGAAGGCCAGTTCGACCTCGCCATACGGGATACCGGCCCACGAGTCGTCACTGTCCGGCTTGAGCGCACGGCCCGTCACTTCGGCGTAGAAGGCCCCCAGCTTCATCGTGTCCGGGCAGTCGATGATGAAATCGGTGAGTTTGAGCATCACTCGATCCTGCCCCAGGACCAGGCGAGCCGCAACCGAAAACGCCCTTCACGGACGTCGTCGTACTTAGCAAGCAGTCGCATGGGGATATGGGACGCGAACAGACCCATCGGCTATCTGAAGCGGTTGCCCTGCGACCCCGGGTCGGTCCAGGACGGGCCTTCCCGGTACCGCATCTGCGGCGACTTGGTGATCATGTGGACCAGGTCTCCGGCGATGTCAAGATTCGGCGCCGGTCCTCGTTCGGGGTCGGTAGGGCCTGTCTGCAATCGCGCCACGCTGCTTCTCCATTCGTGGAGCACCGGCTCGGTCGGATCGGGGACCGCCTTGATCTCCACGGTCGCATCGATCCCGACGGTTCCGCCCTCTTCGGCGGTGAACTCGAAGCTTTCGGAATCGGCGGCCGCTTCCCCTGTCGGGACCGGAAGTGGCGACTGCGGGGAGCGGACTTCGAGCCGGTGGCGGCCCGGTTCCAACTGAAGCCAAATGCGGGTCCACGAGGCGGGAAGCGCCTGGCCGTCGAGCAAGATCTCCGGCGGGGGCACGGCGAAGCGGTGCCGGACGGGCACGATCTCACCAACCTTGTCGAGCTGCCGGCAGTTCCAGCTGTACAGCACCTTCTTCCCGGCCGGGAACTGCCTCGTGAGGTCGGCTGAGGTGAGGTCGGTCTTGATGAAGCGGGCATCGATGAGGATCGCCGCCCGCCCGGGTTCAGGTTCGGGGGCAGGGCCGCTGGGGTCGAGGACCAGCAGGGGCACCCATCCAGAGTGTGTGAACGGTCGCGGATCCAGTGGTTCCTCGGGTTCAAGACGGTTGTAGCGCAAAGAGGTCCAGACGATGCGCAGGGCCCAGAGCATGAACAGCGCTGCGACTGCCGCAAGGGCGATGATCCCGATGTTCGTTCGGATCCACTCCGATTCGATGGCTCCAGCGGCCATGAGGGGCCCGCACACAAAAACGATGCAGAACGCGGCGGGAACGAATCTGCGGGTGACTCGGCGCCCCCGCACATTGGCCGCGAGGTACTGCCAGAAATCGAGCCTCCCCCGCGGGCCGAGGGTGTAGCCGCTCAGATGCGCGAAGCCCCCGCGGACCTGGCCCGTCGCATACGACCGGTGCTGATCGCCGAGCAGCCCAATGTAATCGAGCTTCGCAGTCCTCCCCGACCGGATGTCGACGGCCCGCCAGGCGCGCGAGTGCTGGCTCTGCACCTCTACCAAATGCCGTCCAGGAGTGAGCGGCAGATCGAGCGAACCCCACCCGGTGGCGACCGGTTCCCCGTCGACCACCACCACGGGTACCAGGCTTGACCGCAGATCGCCCTTGCTTTCTATCGGGTCGCCTGCTCGTTCTCGTGCGGAAGATTTCTCCACGCCCCACGAGTCCCGGAGACTATCGGTGATACCGCAATAACCGACCCGAAGCGACAGCTTCCCCGCATCGGCGGAGGCACGTCGCTCCCCGAGTTCGGTGAGCTTCCATCCGGCCCAGGGCGCCTTGAATACCGGACTGAGACCGGCTGTCAGGTCCATCAAGTCTCCTCAGAATTGAATGAGGTTCTTCCATCTCGGTTAGCGATCGAAATTGTTCGAT
>NZ_STGY01000051.1:2824-69408 GCF_004912275.1 Glycomyces buryatensis | reverse complement strand
AACGCGGGTGCGCGGCAACCAGCCGCGCACCCGCACCAACCCCGCTACCCGAACCCGCCGGGCCCGGCCTGTCGGAACCACCGGCATTCCAGTCCGGCAGACGGTCAGGCGTGAAGCGAGGCCCAGAATTCGGTGTGGTGGTCGTCCTCGAAGTCGACGTTCGTGGCGCCCTCGGGAGAGAGCCGGCGAGTGTCGGTGTCGGTCGAGTGGGGCTCCCAGCCGCCGTCGCCATCCGGGTCGCCGGTGCGGGCGAAGGTGGACCAGCTTTCGATCATGAGGTCGGCCAGCGGCTCGTGCTTTTCGCTCAGCGGCTCCATGAACGGGGTGTCGAAGAGGAAGGCGCAGTCGACCATGTGGAAGGCGTCGACGGGGAAGTCGGGGCGCGGGACGTAGTTGTAGTACGGGGCATCGGCGACCGACATTTCGTAGGAGAAGGCCGGGACCTGGTCACCCAGGGCCACACGGGTCTGAGCGAACCCGGTCGCCCATTCGGCGTCGCTCAGGACCCGGCCCATCGCCTTGACGGGCAGGTCGAAGTCGGAGGCGGGGTACTCGGCGGCGATGGCCTCGGCCTGGTCGCCGAAGTTCGCTTCGAGCGCCGCCAGATAGTCGGCTTCGGATTCGATCTCCATCGAGAGCGCCAGCGGCTGGAACTCGTCGCTGGTGACGCCGTGGAGAACCGGCACGTGGTTGAACTCGCCGGAGGTCAGCGCCTCACCGGTCGCAATCGGCATGACCGGGCCGCCGATGACCGGCTGGAGTTCCATGAACTGGTCGCCTTGAGCGTTGAGGTCGGCAGGGTCGGCGTCCCGGAGGCAGACCGCAAGGTCGACTTCGGGCACGTCCTCGCAGAGGGCTTCGGCAACGGCGGCCGCTGTCGCCTGGCCGTCTGCGCGGGTGGTCGCCCAGTCGGTGGCGCAGTTCGCGCTCTGCATGATGGCCTTGTCGAATAGCCCGGCCGAGCCGGCCGAGGCCAGATGGGCGCAGACGTCGTATCCGCCACCGCTCTCGCCGAACAGGGTCACGTTGCCGGAGTCGCCGCCGAAGGCGGCCGCCTCGGACCGGACCCATTCGAAGGCGGCCTGCTGGTCCTGGAGTCCGTAGTTGCCCGAAAGAGTCTCGCCGTCCTCGCCGTCGAGCACCGGGTGGGCGAGCGAGCCGAACAGTCCCAGGCGGTAGTTCACGGTCACGACCACCACGTCGCCGTCGGCGACCAGGCGTGAGGGGTCGTACTGCTCGGCGGCGCCGTAGGTGTTGCCGCCGCCGTGGAGCCACACCATGACCGGGAGGTCCTCGGCGCCGGTCTCGGGGGCGTAGACGTTGAGGTAGAGGCAGTCTTCATCGGTGCCGGGGATGCCCGGCATGCCCATCGCCGAGGTGCCTTGGGCGCAGGGGCTGCCGAATTCGGTGGCCTCGCGGACGCCTTCCCAGGATTCGGCGTCTTCCGTTGGGACCCAGCGCAGATCGTCAACGGGCGGGGCGGCGTAGGGAACGCCGAGCCAGGAGCGGACGCCTTTGGAGGCGGCGCCTTGGAGCTGCCCAGATTCGGTGGTGACGAGGGTGGAGCCGGAGTGGGTGGTGGTCTCGGCGTCGACGGCGTCGGCCTGGGCGGTGCCGCAGGCGACCGCACCGGCGGCGATGGCGGAGGCGGCCAGGATGCTGGCCGCTCGCTTGGCGGAGGTCTTGAGCTGCATGGGGGTCTCACCCTCTGATTGAGATGCCTTCGGGGGGAAGGCCTTCGCTTGCTTGCTGAGGGAACCGTAGCAAGGATTTGGGCAAATGCGCAATGCGTTCGCCTAAAATATTTGCCTAAGGCATTTGATCTAGGCAAACGCGCAGGCCATTGCTACAGTCGACGCATGGGAAATCGTGAGGAGCTCCTCGAAGGAGCCAAGACATGTCTGCTGGAAAAGGGCTACGACCGAACCACGGTGCGGGACATAGCATCCGCGGCCGGGGTAAGCATGGCGGCGATCGGCTACCACTACGGATCACGCGAGGCGCTGCTCCAGCAGGCGCTGTTCACCTCGCTGCACGACTGGGACGCCGGGCTGAAGGAATCGCTGTCGGGACTCAACGTGCCACAGGGGAAGGGCCGCTTCGAAGCGGTGTGGGAACTTCTCATCGAGAACTTCAGGTCGCAGCGGACACTGTGGCTGGCCAGCTTCGAGCTGTTCCTCCAGGCGCAACGCTCACCGGACCTGCTGGAGCAGTATGCGAAAGGCCAACCCGGGGCGTTCTCGGCAATGGCGGCCCTGGCGACGGGCGAGAGCGAGGAGACGGTGGCGGAGAGCGTGAGTCGCACGGCCGGCTCGATCCAACTGGCCCTGGTGAGCGGCATCGTGATGCAGTGGCTCTCCAACCCCGACACCGCCCCGGGCCCGAGGGAGATCGCCGCCGGCCTCAGAGCCCTGGTGGAAACCATCGACGATTAAGCGAACCGTCGTACCCCTCAGGCACCGTTGTGCACAGGGGGTCGTCATTCGCGACACGCCCGACCCCCGGATCGCCAGAATTCCGACCTATCTCCCCGTGCATCGGCTCAGTAGGACTCGATACCGGACAGGTCCACCTCGTTGCGGGTCGGGGTGGACCACACGCCTACATCGCACCGGCCCAAGTCGGCTCGGACCTCTCCGCCCGGAAGGTCCACCACCCGGCAGTTGAAGTCGTGGTCCTGAATCAACGCGGCCTCGCTCCCACCGCCGTCGAGCCCTTCGAGCGGCCGCACCGCATAGAAGTCGCCGGCGCTGACCTGCTTCCACCCCGCCTCGCCCCAGCGCCACACCCCCATCGCCTCATAGCTCTGGCACGGATTCGAAGCCGGGCCGCTCGGCTCCCCGAACACTCCGAACAGGCTGCCGCCGTTGAAGAACACGTCCCAGGCGATCGGCTCGGCGCCAACCTCATTCGGCGGCGGCGGAAGGGCCCGAGCCGATCCCAGGTCCGCACCATCCACTAGGGAGAACCCCGAGGTATAGCCGCACCGATTCAGCGAGGCGCCGGTGTACTCGACCGCTACCTGGGACCCGTCGGCGCTGGCCGTGACGCGATTGGTGTAGCCGTCGGGCTGGTTCGACAGATCCACCGATCCCTTCGGCTCGCCGTCGGCCGGGTCGATGAGCCACAGCTGCTCGGTGCCGAGGTAGTCCTCGTCCTCGAAGCGGGCCCCGTCGTTCGCGGTCCCGACGAGCAGGTGACCGCCGATCGCTCCCCACAGGACGGAGTGCTCCTCGGGCAGGTCGGCGGTGATTTCGGGCCCGGCGTCGCCGTCGACCCGCTGAAAGGCATTGTCGCGGTATGAGTACAGGTCATCGGGGTCATCACCGACGTAGGCGGCGTCGCATCCCTGACCGCATTCGTGGTCGAGCGGGTCCTCACCGGGCCCCTCCCATTCCCAGAATCCGCCCCTGACGTCGACCGCCATGAGCGTGCCGTCCGGCGACCACGCGACGCGGCCCGATTCAGGGACTTCGACGCCGTCGAGCGGGTGGGCTCGGCCGTCGCGGATAGCGATGAGCGATCGACCGTCGAGGTCTGTGACGGCGGCCTGGCTCGGCGGCACGTGGATGACCTGCGGCGATTCGGATTCGGGAGGATCGGTCGCTTCACCTGCTCCGGAATCGCCCCAGCAGCCGGCGACCGCGAGCAGCGCAGCCGCTCCGATCGCCACCGCGGCCGGCATCCGCCGGGAGGGGTTCATCGCCATGCGCGCAGTCTAGGGCAGGCGAGTGAAACTCGGAGCGAAGCGGCCAGACCGCACTCCGGGGCCCCGAAGTCGATGGCGGTGCCGGCCCGGCTGCGGGAGCGGCCGGGACCCGGCGGGCCCCGGCCGCAAGGTGACTACGCCACTCGCAGCGCTGCAGCCACTGACGACGCCTTGAGACCGAAGGCCTCCCGGAAATCGGAGTCGTCCACGATGAACGGACGCTCGGACATGTAGCCCATCTCCCGGAACTCGGTCCACAGCGGATTGGTGTAGCCCAGCACGGTGATCTCCCGCTCGGTCAGCATCTCCAGGCGGGGCTCGGGCGCACCGCGCAGCTCCGCCAGCCGCTGGGCCAGCTGCCGCACCGTCGCGAGGATGACCGGGGCGTTCCACGCCCGCCCCCACGCCGTCTCGCTACCGGTGGCCGCCACGAGTGCCGCGGCCGCGTCCTCGATGTACGTGAAGGAGTGGACCGCGTCCGGGTTGCCGTGGACGAGCGCCAGCTCCCCGGCCAGCACGTGCGGCTCGACCAGGAAGGTGAAGGCCGAGTACGCGCCCGCGCCGATGAACTGGCCCGCCCGGACCTCGGTCGCGCGCAGCCGGCCGGCCCGGTGCGCGGACTCGGCCTCGCGCCACAGCTCGGCGCGCACCCGGCCCTTGCGGGTCGTCGCATCGAGCGGAGTGCGCTCGGTGATCCTTCCGCTGGTGTCGCCGTAGCCGTAGTGGTTGCCGAGCATTACGTAGTCGGCTCCGGCCCGCTCGGACGCGGGATGGACGGGCGTGCCGCCGACCCGGTTCGGGATCGACAGGTCCGGTCCGGCCTCCAGGACGGTCCGCATCATGGCCACCGAACCGGTGACTCCGGTGTTGCCCCACGGGGTGTCGCCGCGGTCGTCGGCCGATCCCATCGGCGGTCTGGTCGAGTCCGGCCCGTAATTCGCGGCGCGTGCCTGCGCGGGAGTACTCGAAAGGGTTCGGCCCGGGCCTTATTCCTTGTGCCGCTGGTAATACCGGGCCACGCGGGCTCGGTTGCCGCAGCGTTCCGGGGCACACCAGCGCCGCCTCGGGTGGGCGGGCAGGAAGAGCATGACGCAGTCGTCGGCCTCGCAGCGCCTGAGTTTCGATATCGACGGGTCGGTGAGCAGGTCGGCGGCGGACTCGGCCAGCATGGCGGCCAACCACTCCGCGGACGTACCTGCGCGCTTCGACCCGGCGACCACCGCTCCGTCGACCCATTCCAGGCGCCGAGTCGCGGGCGCGGCGGCCAATGCCCGATTAAGACCGTCCAATGCGGATTTCGGCGGGTGTTGTCCATTCATCAGGGCGGCAAGCGCATTGGCGATGCATTCGCGGACACGGTGGACCGCCTCCAGATCGTCATCGGTCAGATTCCGGTCGACCTCAAGCCCGGGCAGGCGGTCGGCCTCCAGTGCGAGCCAGGACGCCAACATCCCGGTGGTGGCCAGCAGGTCCTGGCCGACCGGCCGGGTATTGACCAGGTCGACGGCGAGCGGCTCGCCGACCAGCGGTTCGGACGCGTTCATCACGCTAATGGTACTCCATGCGAATCAAGCATTAGACCGTGCTAGATTCTTCCTAATGCATTAAAGCCTCAAGAAAGCATGTGTATTGATGAGCACCCCGCTGCCCCGCGTCCACCACCGCCACCTCGATGTCAACGGCGTCAACGTCTTCTACCGCGAATCCGTCCCCGATGCGGCCGACGCCCCAACCCTCCTGCTGCTGCACGGCTTCCCCTCGGGCTCCCACCAGTTCCGCCGCCTCATCGACACCCTCGGCTCCAAGTACCGGCTCATCGCCCCCGACTACCCGGGCTTCGGGCAGACCGAGGCCCCAGCCGGCTTCGCCTACACCTTCGACCGGCTCGCCGATATCACCGAAGGCTTCATTCAGCGGCTCGGTCTTGACCGATTCGCCATGTACCTCTTCGACTTCGGCGCCCCGATCGGCTTCCGCCTCGCCCTCCGCCACCCCGAATGGATCACCGGCCTCGTCATCCAGAACGGCAATGCCTACGAGACGGGCCTGTCCGATCAGGCGCGCGGCTTCATCGGGCTGCGGCCCGAGGACGAAGGCGCCGAGGACACCATCCGCGGGCTGCTGACCCTGCAGGGTACGCGCGGCCAGTACGAGGGCGGCACCGCCGACCCGAGCCTCATCGCGCCCGAAGGCTGGCTGCTCGACCAGCACTTTCTCGATCTCCCGGGACGCAAGGAGGCCCAGATCGCCCTCGCCTTCGACTACAAGTCGAATGTCGAGCAATACCCGGATTGGCAGGCGTGGCTGCGCAAGTACACGCCGCCGGCCCTCATCGTGTGGGGCGAGCACGACATGTTCTTCCCCGAATCCGGCGCCCGCGCCTACCTGGCCGATCTTCCGGGCGCCGAGCTCCACCTCCTCGACACGGGACACTTCGCGCTCGAAGACCACCTGCACGTCATCGCGCCGCTCATCGACCGCTTCCTGAACGAGCGCCGTTAAGCCCCCGACTCCTGAAGCGTCGGAGCGATCTCCTTGGGGCGCTCCCCCTTTCGGGCCCCCGCGAGCAGAAGCCCCACGGCGATCCAGACGAGCGGCCAAGGCGCGGGCTCCATCAGGGCGGCGGAGACGAGCGACCAGCCGCCCAGGGTCCACGCGATGAAGACCGGGGGCACGATGCCGCGACGGTCCATCCACAGCACGGTCGCGCCGACCACGATGAGCGGCATGCCGAAGCTGCCGATGGAGAACCAGAACGCGGCCACGGTCGGCTCCGCTCCGATGAGACCGCCCTCCGGCATCCACAGGTCGCCGCCGAGCCACGAGTCGGCATATGTCGGAAGGGTCATCGACAGCGAGATCAGCATGTGCGCGAGTCCCAGGAAGACGATGATGCGTCCGGCCCACTTGATCATGTGCACTCCACTCCAATTACGGAACTGTTAGTTTCGGTACTGACAGTTCTATATAGTAGGACGATGTCGAAACCGAAGCAAGGGGTCGGCCGGCCCAGGGACGGTCAGATCGACCACGCCATCGCGCGGGCCACCCGCGAGGTGCTGGCCGAGCGCGGATACGGAAAGCTCACCGTCGACGCGGTGGCATCGAAGGCGGGCATCGGCAAGGCGGCCATCTACCGCCGGTTCGACACCAAGCAGGAAATGATCTTCGCCTCCACCGTGCATGACATGCAGGAGCAGGCACCACCCGACGCGGGATCGCTGCGAGCGGATCTCGAAGCCATCTGCGGAACCATTGCGACGCAGCTCTCCTCAGCCCCCGCGGACGTCCTTCATGGACTGCTCGCCGACATCCACGCGGACACTTCGCTGGGGGCCAGGTTCAACGCCACGTTCATCGAACGCGAGCAGGCCGCGCTCGACGAGGTCTTGGGCCGCGCGGTCGCCCGCGGCGAGTTGGCCGAACTTCCCGACACCGCCACGGTGCACGCGCTGGTCATCGGCCCGATATTCTTCTGGCTGCTGATTCTGATCGGCGACCACGATCGGCTGCCGACGCTCACCCGGATCGTCGCCGATACGGTCACCGCCGCGCTGATCGCCGGGGAGGCCACCGGAACAGCCTCGGACAGCTAGGGACGGCCTCCGACGCTAGACGGACGCCTTCCGCTCCAAGCGCGGCGCGATGAGCCGCTTCTGCGCCTCGGCCCTCGGCTCCGCGACCCGCTTGCACAGCATCTCCACCGCCGCCGCGGCGACGGCAGTCGGCTTGGACTCGACCGCCGTGAAGGACAGCACGTACAAGCCCGCCAGTTCCGCCGAGTGCAGCGAAACCACCCGGAGATCGGCGGGAACCTCCAGCCCGAGGTCGTTCAGCACGAACGGCAGCATCGCCACCGCGGCGTCATTGTGAATGAGCAGCGTCCGCGGATTCGCCGGGTCCGCCAGCGCGGCCCGCAGCGTCGCCCGCACCTGCGCGGGCCCCACCGGGACCGGCACCGGCACGAGCCGCAGCCCCCGCTCGTCGGCGCGGGCGTACGCCGCCCGTTCGAACCTGGTCGCGTAGGTGCTCCCGGCCGCGTACAGCTCGTCGGGCCAGCGCACGAACATCGCCTCGCGGTGCCCGTGCTCGGCCAGGTGGTCGACGAGCATGGCGGCCGCGGCCGCGAAGTCGAGGTCGACCGCGTCGATGCCGCGCGGGTCCTCCGGCATCCCCACGAGCACCGCCGGAAAACCGGACTCGCTGATCGGGTCCAGCCTCGGATCACCGTCGAGCACGTTCAGCAGGATGAGGCCGTCGACCTGGCGGCCGGCGATCGCCCGCCGTACCGCCTCGGTGCCGTCGGCCTCGGTCAGGAGCATCACGGCGTAGCCCTGCTCGCGGGCCGCATCCGACAGTGCCACAAGGTAAGTCGCCAGCGCGGGGCTGAACTCGGCCTCGTGGAAGCGGACGACGACGCCGAACGTCATCGTCTTGGACGTCGCCAGTGCGCGGGCCCCGGTGTTGACGGAGTATTCGAGTTTGGCGATCGCGTCCTCGATCCGGGCGCGCGTCTGTGGGCTGACGTATTTGCGGCCGGTCAGGACCGAGGAGACGGTGCTGCGCGAGACGCCGGCCTCGCGTGCGACATCGCCGATGTTGGCCATGTCGTCCCCCCCTTTTCACTCGATGCCATTCGCGCGGCTGAGTTTACCGTTTCGCGGATCTTGGGGCGGCCGACCGCAGTCGCCGTCGGCCGCCCCTCGCTGGCTCAATCGAACAGGCTCACTCGAACCGGCTCATTCGAACAGCGGCGTCACGGCCAGTCGATCCAGGTTCGGCGCGTACTGCGACCTCAGCAGCACGTCGGGCCACACGTCGGACGCGTAGCTCGTCCCGTCGAACTGCGGTTTCTCCTCGCCGTTGACGGTGATCGTGTTCGCTCCGGCTTCGAGGTCCACCGGGACCGTGAGTTCCCAGAAGTTGTTCTCGTGGAACGAATGCGGGAAGATCACTCGGATCGGCTCCGCCCCGTTCACCGAGACCAGCGCGTACCTCGCCACCGGGTCCGGGTTGTAGTGCGTCGCGGGCGACTGTTCCTCATTGGAGTAGCGGAAGGTCAGTGCGTACCGCCCTGCCCGGTCGACCTCGATGCCGTCGATGTGGAGTGAGTTCCCGTTGCCGGGTTCGCCTCCGATGCCGGTGACCGCCGCCCCGCCTGAGGCGAGGGAGAGGTCGGTGGCTTCGGCGGCGCCATTGGTCGTACCGTCCTCGGCCTCGTAGACGGCGGGTTCGAGGACGTCGCCCGGTTCCACGGCGAGGCGGTCGACCGTCAGGCCCTCGGCGCCGTGCACCACGATCTTGTTGATGCCGCCCAGGAGGAAGGCGTCGACGGTGCCGTCCGATCCGTTCGGCGCGGTTTCGCCGTTGACGTCGATTTCGGCCGTGCCGTCGCCGGTGGTGTCGAGTTCGAGTCTGGCGCCGGCGTCGTCGGGCGAGTAGACCCAGAATGTGGCCGTGGCGCCGTCCGGCACGGAGGCCGCGCCGGGGCCGGAGCCGTCGTGGTCCTCGTACACCGTGTTCGCTCCGCCTTCGAGCTCGGCGAATTCGGCCTCGTACACGTCCATCTTGTGGTCGGGGTTCGCCAGTGACAGGTCGATCTTGTCGACCAGGGTGTCGCCCGCGATGGCGCCGTCTCCCGCGATGCTGGTGGTGGACAACGTGATGGTGTGTTCACCGGCGTCGAGATCGACGTGGGTGTCGACGTGGTCCCACACCACCCACTTGTAGCCCAACGGCAGGAACAGTTCCTGCTCGGTCTCGGCGTCGCCGTCCACCGTGAGGAAGAGGTTGGTCGGGCCCTGTTCGGCCACTTCAGGATCGGTATTGAGGGTGCTGGTGAAGGCGCTGAGGTCGTAGGTGCCGTCCTGGGGCACGTTCACGTCGAATGCGAGCCCGTTCTCGGTTCCGGTCCGCATGCCGCCGACGTTGTATCCGCCGGAGGTGTAGAACTTGCCGACGTCGCCGGGCGAGCCCTCGGGGCCGTTGATGTTCAGTCCCTCGCCGACGAATCCGGCGTCCTCCGCCTCGTACGTCGCCTCCCATGTGGTGCGCGGCTCGGCCGCCTCTCCCGGCGTCACGGACGGCGTGAGGATCACCTCGTAGGAGGACTCGGCGTCGAGTTCGGGGAGGTCGCCCGCGCCGAATTCGAGTCGGGCCGCGCCATCGGTGACGGGCAGGTCGAGTTCGGCGATCGGGGCCGGCGCCGCCGAGTCGCCGATCTGGCCGCTCCAGCCGATCTCGCGGACGGCCGCGTGAACGGTGTCCCCGAAGACGTCCGTGGGGACATTGTCGAGTGCGACCGTGGAGGCTCCGTCACCGCCGCCGAGGAGCACGCGGGCCTGCCGCTGCTCGCTGTCGAGTGTGGCGACGCCCTGGAGGGTGTAGCTGGTTCCGGGCTGCGGCGGTGTGACTTCCACCGTGGAGCCGCTCATCTGGCTGTAGGCGTTCAGCAGCCACCACTGGCCGTTGGCCCGGTTGGCCTGCACGGCCGAGTCGGACAGGTTGCCGTCGATGTTCCAGTACGCGATGTCGCCGTACACTTTGGAGTCTTCGAGCGCGGAGATCCACTGGATCATCTGGCCAGGAACCGAAGTGTGGTAGTTGAAGGCGTATTCGCTGATATTGATCGGCAGCTCGGTGCCCTCGTGTTCGGTGCCGGCGAAGAACTCGGCCTCCCAGCCGCGGTACTTGTCGACGTTCGCCCGGATCTTGGCCGGGTCGGAGAGTTCGTGCCAGACCATCGCGTCGGGGACGGTCCCGGCCTCGATGGTGTGCTCCATGAAGCCGTAGACCTGGTCGTAGAGCACGCTGGTGTTCGGCCCGCCGATCCGCGCGTCGGGCAGGACCGAGTGGATCACCTCGTAGGCGCGGTCCCAGGCGGCGAAGTAGTCCTGCGGGTCGTCGAGCCAGCTGGTGCCGTTGTAGCTCCATTCGCCGGTGCCGAACATATTGCCCTCGGGCTCGTTGAAGGGCATGAACACGACGTTGTCGCGCTGCTCCTCGGGCACCGTGGCGACCTGTTCGGCCTGGTCCCGGATCTTCTCGAGGTAGATGTCGAGCTTTTCCTCGGGGGTGTCGCCCGGCCATTGGTAGGGGAAGCCGCGGTGGATGTCGGTCATGTAGACGTAGACGTCCCCATTGGACGACTCGACCAGGGGTCCGAGGACTTCGAGGGCATCGGCGCCGGGGTGCTGCGGGCCGTCCTGGGCCTTGGTCGCGACGGTCTGGAGGTCGATGCCGTCGATGAGGTTCTCGGAGGGCAGGCCCTCGTCGTAGAGGCCGTAGAGGGTTCCGGAGGCGCCGCCCAGGAAGTCTCCAGTCGGCTTGGCCAGGTCGACCGTGACGGCGTTCTCGAGCACCTCGACGGCCGCCGACACCGCCAGGTCATGGCCGATCACCTTGCCCGACACGGTGAACGAACCCGCCCGGGCGTACTGCTCGGCCGGAATCTCGTCCCAGTCGATGCCGACCGTGCGGCCGATGCCGTCGCTGAAGGACGCCGGGGCCGCGGCGGGCAGCTCGGGAGCCTCGCCCGCGAGTGTCTGTACCTCGAACTCGGCCTGGTCCAGCGATTCCAGCGCCGGCAGTTCGCCGCCGTAGATCTCGGCGACCTGCGCGGCATCGAATGCGGTGTCGTAGACCTGGAATTCATCGATCGCGCCGTCGTAGAACGGGTGCCCGCCCCAGAAGGCCTTGCCGATGAAGCCGGAGGTCGACCCGTTCGGGTCGTGCATCACCGCGTCGAGGTCGAGTTGCGCCGCGGTCCGGCCGACCTCGACGCCATTGAGGTAGTAGACGATCTGTTCACCGTCGATCGCTGTGACGGCCTGGACCCACTGCCCGGTCGGCAGCTTGCCGGTGCCCGAGACCCCGACCTCGCTGCTGCCGTTCACCGGCTTGATCGAGGAGCGGTTCTTGCCGTCGCTCTGGAACGAGGGCGTCGCGAAGGTGGCGGTGTCCTTGTCGCGGCCGAGGTTGTAGATCCATTGGAAGTCGGCGCCGCCGTCCCATCGCAGCCAGGTCGCGATCGTCATGCCCTCCAGGCCCTCGAAGAGTCCGTGCGGGACTTCGACATAGGGCGAGGTGGCAGAAGTGGACCCGCCGCCGGTCAGCTCAAGAGCGGAGGAGCCGTCCGTCCGGCCGGCCACCAGGGGCGCCCGCTCGGGATTGACGAGCGTGCCGTCCAGACCCGAGGGCGAGAGGTCGTCCACGGTCCCGCCGTCGACTTGTCCATCCTCAAAGGAGTAGGAGAGGATCAGGTGGTCGTCAAGGTCCGCTGCCGCAGCGGCATCCGCCGCCAGCGGGACGATGACGGCCGCGGCCATGACCGCCGCCGTCGCCAATCCCGTGGCCCGCATCGCCGTGGGCGCCCGCAGTCCCGCGGCTCTCGCGGCCGGTCGTCTTCGTACGTTCATTGCGCCTCGCTCTCATCGTTGAGAAGTCCGCCCGAAGCCGATGGAGGGGTGCTGCGTGGTCACGAATCATCCCAAAGCCCTCAGCGAACCGGTTCGCTGATCACCATACCGGCCCCAATCGAACCTGGCAAGACCATGAGCCGGGACCATGGGCCGAGGCGCCGACGAAAGCCGGCGTCTCACGTCCGAACAATGAATGGGCGATAGGCACGAAAAAACCCGACTCCCTCAATTGAGGAAATCGGGTTCTAACCGTTTTTCTATAGTAGCGGGAGGCGGATTTGAACCACCGACCTCCAGGTTATGAGCGGCCAAGACACAACTTTTCTTAACGTTGGACGGTGGCCGTTTTCCGGACTAATTTCCTTCCTCACCTGCTGTTTTGAAGCAAGTTCAGTGCTGAAACGCACTGAGCCAGATCGATCCGTACTGATCCGTCTGAGCAACAAAACTGCAACAAGGAAGGATCCCGGATGGGACGCTGCATCAAACGCACGAACGACAACGGCAAGCCCCGATTCCTCGCCATGTACACCGACGCGCAAGGCGAGCGCCGCTCCGCCGGCACCTTCGCCACCCGAAAGGAAGCCGACCAGGCATGGCAGGACGCCGAGGCCAAGATCCGAGCTGGCAGAGGCAACCATCTCACCCGCGGCCGGAAGCGGTTCCGCGAATACACTGAGGAGATCTGGCTGCCGAACCTCACCGTCGAGGTCAAGACCCGCGAGAACTACACCTACAACCTCTACGCCCACCTCATGGACTTCTTCGGTGAGAAGCAGATGGTCAACATCTACGCCACCGACATCAAGGAATGGCAGTCGCGCCTCAAGCAGCAGGGCATCACCGCCGCGAACCGGAAGAAGCTCAAGCAGCTCCTCAGCTCGATCCTGAGCGCCGCCGTCGACGACGAGTACCTCGGCGCGAACTCATGCATGCTCGTCAAGGGCGAGCGCGTGGAGAAGAAGCCGCTGGAGATCATCTCCCCCGAGCAGTTCGACGTCTTCCACCAGGCCCTGCCGGACGAGATGTCGAAGCTGCTCGTGGAGACGGCGATCGAAACCGGAATGCGCTGGGGAGAACTCACCGAATTGCGCGCCCAGGACTTCGACCCCGACCGCAGCGCCTTCACCGTCCGCCGCGCCGTCCTACAGGTCAGTCCCGCCTTCCACCCCGAAGGCAAGCGATTCTTCGTCAAGAACTACCCCAAGAACGGCAAATACCGCTTCATCAAGATCGCGGGCGCCCTCCGCGACAAGATCCAGTCCCACATCAAAGAGCACAACCTCGCCAAGGACGACCTCCTGTTCTGGTACACCGGCACCATCCCGACCAAACCCGAGAACACCACGACACCCGACTTCGGTCACCTCGGCTTCACCGAACCCAACACCGGCGGATTCACCTACGCCCACGGCACCATGAGCGCCTACACCGCTGGGCGCTGTCGGTGCGAACACTGCCGAGGTGCCATGGCCGCCTACCGGCGACGGCGCCGCGCGGGCGGCAAGGACCGACCCCGACAACGCCGCGTCTGGGACACCGACGGCCACATCCCCAACCAGTGGTTCCGCAACCAGATCATCAAACCCGCCCTCGCCGAAGCCGACCTCCCGGTCGACATCCGCATGCACCTACTGCGCCACGCCCACGCCTCATGGCTCCTCAACGGCGGCGCCGACCTCGTCGTCGTGAAAGAACGACTCGGCCACGGCAGCATCGTCACCACCGAGCGCTACCTCCACACCATCGACAACGCCGACGAGACCGCCCTGACAGCACTCGACAAGGTCCGCAAGCAGTACCGACCGGACGGCCATGAAACGACCGCTCCTGCCGCGACCACTGTCGAGGAGCTAGGCTTGCTGTCGAACGGCGAACTGTTCGGTCAGATCGCGAAACTACAGGCCGAAATGGCCAAACGGCTCGGCAGCGATGCCTGGGGAGCGGCGTGATGTGGCCCTTCAAACGAAGGAGGCCCGGCTCCGGGGCCGCACCGGAAAACAACGCATACCCGCATGCAAAGCAGCAGGTCGATTCTCCCAATCCCGCGTTCATCGAGGTGCTGCCGATCAGGCCGGGCCTGATCTACCCGGACCTGTTGCGGGAGATCGTCTGGGGCTCGAACCTGCGCGGCATCCTCTCGAAAGCCGATTGGGATCGGGTTCTCATCCCGGTCCGCGAAACCAGTGGCATGCTCTCGGTGAACTGCCGCTGGTGCTCCGGCATCTGCGTGCGGTCAACTGTTGGAACGATGTCGAAATCCGGCTCTCACTAGAAAATGCCGAGTTGCGCTTCGCATGGCGCCGGAAGTACGAGTGGGATCTCGACCTGTCCCTGATGACGGGCCAGATCCGTATCGAGGGCCATCCGAGGCTCGTGATCCCCGCCAAGGACCGTGCGCGGCTCGGCAACTTCTTCTACAAGCGCTGAAGCCGACTGCTGCCACACCCGCTATCGCGGGACAGAGAATGTCGCATTCGTTGTCCCCCAATAGCCTCAGCTTGCCCCGACCGACCGTAAGAGCTGGCGGCCGGCCCACAATGCCGACAACGGCAGTGCGGTGAAATCGGGCCCGAATGGTCTGAGCTGGTCGCCGAGGTAGATCACGTATCCGGCCTTGAACCGTTCGCCCAGGCGTTCCTTCATCCACCGCAGATGTTTGAACGCGTCATCGCGGACGGTCGCGGCGGCCTTGACCTCGATGCCAATGACGGTCCCGTCGCGGCGTTCGAGGAGGAAGTCGACTTCTCGGCCGTCGCGGTCGCGGAAGAACGACAACTCGGCCCGGACCGCGCTGGTCGCCAGCTGGCGGGTGAGTTCGGTGAACACGAAGGTCTCGACCAGCGGCCCGGCGAGTTCATGGCCGGGCTGTGCGAGCGCGCCGGGTTCGGCGCCGAGAAGCGCAGCGGCCAGGCCGGAGTCAGTGACGTAGGACTTCGGGGTCTTGACCAGTTTGGAGGTCAGATTCGTCGACCACGGCGGCAGATTGCCGGTGAGGTAGACGATGTCGAGGTAGCCGAGGTAGTCGCGAACTGTGGCGTGGTTGAGTTCGAGGCTCCGCGCGAAGTCAGCCATCACGAGACCCGACCCGGTCCGGGCGGCGATGAGTCGCAGCAGGCGCGGGATGAGGTCGGCGCGGCGGATGTCGGCGAACGCGGCGACGTCGCGGAGGACGACCGTGGAGACGTAACCTTCGAACCAGTCGCCCCGGAGGCGGGCCGACCCGATCCGGACGGCTTCGGGGTAGCCGCCAGCGCAGATCAGATCGAAATAGTCCGCGCGTTTCCACACGGAGGCAAGCGGCAAGGCGCGGAGCGCTTCGGGTTCGAACAGCAGCGCTGGTGCGTCGATGTCGGCTCGGGTCCGCTCTGCGGCGCTGAGGGGCCACAGGTCGACGAACACCGCCCGGCCCGCCAGTGACTCCGACAGGGTCGGTACGGTCAGGAACCGGGTCGAACCCGAGAGCACGAACTGGCCAGCGGCGTCGTCGAGGTCCACGAGGCGTTTGATGGCGATGAGCAAGTCATCACCGCCACGCTGTACCTCGTCGATGATCCGCGGAGACGCCCCGAACTCGGCGAACCCGGTCGGGTCGGCGCG
Organism: Glycomyces buryatensis; assembly: GCF_004912275.1. Lineage (GTDB taxonomy): Bacteria > Actinomycetota > Actinomycetes > Mycobacteriales > Micromonosporaceae > Glycomyces > Glycomyces buryatensis. Next base: position 53,679 of record NZ_STGY01000051.1, on the reverse strand, counting down.
CACGGTCTGCAGGGTGGTGGCATCGTCGAGGGTGTTGAACGTGCCGCCGCGCCCCTGGTGCAGCAGCCGCAGGAGCGTAGTCTTCCCCGCCTGGCGCGGACCGCCCACGATGACGATCCGGAAGGCGTCCAAGCGCTCGTTCAGTCCAGCGAGAGCGCGGCGGGGCAGCAGTGGTGACATAATCGAAGCGTATACGACAACATCCTCATTCAAGTAACAGATTTGTCGATGGATTGGCAGGAGGTTCGTCGATCTGACAGTCGTGAGTTCGTCGGATCAGTCTCCGTCTACGCCGCCTCACCGGCGATGGCTGATGCTCTATTCGGAAGGAGCCGCGCATGGAACGCACCGGCCCACTGAACGACCGCCAACTCGAGGCCCTGCAACTCGTGGGCTCTGGAGACGACCTCAGCAGCACCGAGCGGGAACCTCTGCGGATCACCGCGCGGGCGTTGGAGTCGCGTGGCCTGGTGTCCATCAGCAAAAGCACTGGGCAGTGGCGAGCGACGATCACCGCCGACGGGCGTTTCTACCTCGAGCACGGCTACCATCCTGACGCTCGCCGGACCTCGAAGGACTCGGGGCGAACGACGGAGGAGGCTCGCACCGTTCCCTCTCCCGGGAAGGCCGTAAAGCCCCGCAAGACCCGTGAGATCCCCACGGAGATCCCCCGGGACCGTCGCGCGGACGCCATCGGGCTGATCAATCGCCTGTCCTCGGAGCGCACCGTCCGCCTTCCCGCCTTGAGCGAATCCGAGTTCGCCCGATGGCGCAAGACCGTCGACCACGCCAAGCGCAACGGTCTCGTGCCGGAAGGCCACCACATCGAATTCATCGGCAGCGCCGACACCAGTGCGACCATCAGACTGATCGCCGCCGTCCACCCCAATGCCGCCCGCAAACACGCCCAAGGACTCGAGCCGGTACCCGTTCCGGAACGATTGCAGCGCCCCCACCCGGTCGTGGCCCGCCTCCGTGATGACGTCGATCGCCTGACCATGCCCAAGGATCTCCGTCGTCGCAGTCTGCTGATCTTTCAGGCGATCGCCTCGGCCGCCCACGATCGTGGGTGGAAGGTCCGCGACCAACCGGTCGACCAGCGCCACCACTACGGCTCCGGAAGCCGCCGCAGGTATGACCGCAGAGAGGGAGCGGTCCAGGTTGGGATCGACGGATTCACCTACGCGGTCACGATCGATCAGGAGTTCCCCCAATCCGAGAACCCGATCAAGGCCAAGAACCTGAAGCTCGAATTGCCGTACTCCAGTTACGGCCAGCACAAATGGGCCGACCGCAAGACGATGACGTTGGAGGATCGCCTACCCGAAGTCATGGATGGGCTCGCCAAGAGCGCTGCAGGGGACCGCAGAAGCGCTATCGCCGCGGAGAAGGCCAAGGTCGAGCGGCAGCGTCAGTGGGAGACGGTCATGGCCAATGCGAAGGTTCAAGCCCTGGAGCACCACTACGCTTCCGCGCTCGAGCAGCAATCTCAAGCGTTCGAACGCTTCAAGAGGCTCACAGCGTATTGCGACCTACTTGAGGAGCGACTCCAAGAAGAGGAGGCCGACCACCCCGACAACGATGCTGCACGGCAGTGGCTGGCATGGGCCCGCACCTTTGCCGATTCGACCGATCCGCTCCGAACACTGCCGGCAATGCCGACTGCTCCAGAGTTCAAAGCCGAGGATCTCAAACCGTTCCTGGGCCGTTGGAGCCCTTACGGTCCCGAAAGCAGTTACGGCCGGAGATGAACGTCCAAATCGGCCCACCATGCACACCGGAGCTGTGAGTCCACAATTGGTTATGATGGCCGGCATGGCCGACACCCCCGACGCCTACGAGCAGATGTCCTTGGCTCGACTGCGTCAGATTGCCGAGAAACGCCCCGTCCGAAACTTGTACCTGCGTAAGGCCGAACTCATCGATGAACTCCGGACCTTGGATCAGCGGGTGGCGAACGGTGAGCCCGAAGATCATGTCGCTCACGCCTCCTGGAAGGTGGACCGCTCGATCGAGAAGTTCCGCGAGCATAGCCTTCAGGAGGGCCTCGACGAAGCGGAGCGCCGGATCAGAGACCTGCTGGAGCGACCCCAGCACAGTGCGTCGTTTCAGGCGGGTGTGCGGGCGGCGATCGCGGTCATGCGTTGGAAGGAAGGCCCCAGCGACGAGGACTGGGGCTCCTACGTCGACAGGCTGGCCGACCTGCTGTCACCCCTGGCATGGGCGGGGTGGGAGATCCCGGAGTCCTACGACAGCGATTTCGATTTCGAGCACGGGCCCTTCCTGTTCGGGTTTCTCACCCGCACGAACATGGTCATCACTGTCGGGTACGAAGTCAACGGCAACCGCCTGACGCTGGGACCCGATGAAGCCGTCAGCTTCGATTCTGACCTCGACATGCTTGACGATGTACTCGAGATCCACCCCAGCCCCGGCGGCGAGGGCCGTGCCGAGGTCGAAGCGATCGCAGGAGCGCACGGGCTGCTCGACCCCACACGACTCAAAGCCGCTGAGACCAGCGACGTGAGCACCGAGAAACTCCTCGGCCAGCTCTATAGCGAATTCGTGTTCGCTTCGGCGCAGCGGTCGAGCGGACTGCCGATCGAAACGATCCTCGACGACGCATCCCTGAAGCCGTACCTGGGGTTGGCCTGCTTCACCGCCGGCCACGGAGTGGTGCCGGACCTGGTTCCCAGCGCCGTAGCGCTCGGGATAGCCACATGGTGCTGGCGCAATAACACCGCTGTCGAGGCGCATCATCTACCCTCGGACGTCCTCATGGCCCGCGTGAACATCGCAGCCACTAAGGCGGTGCAGGATCTCATCGACCCGTATGAGGGCGTCGACTGGGAAGCAGTGGAACAGGCCCTGACAAGTGAGACCTGGCAGCTTGCAGACGGGCGCAGGATTTCAGCCTTGTTCGGTGACGGCTGGAATGAAGTAAAGCGAACGGTCCGCGACCAGGTCCGGTCCTGGAGGCGGCTCGATGAGGAAGTACTCGGTCCCGAAGCGACCATGCGGCTCTTCAGCGTCGGCGGCGCGACGAGCTACTCCGACCGGTGGTGGGGGCAGGGGCGGTGGACTGGGATCTGTCGGCGGGTCATCCTCGACGCGCAAACTGCGGGAATCCCACTGCCGTCCCCGTTCGATGAGCAAGGAGCGGAGTCGTTCATCGACGCCGCCGCCGACCCCGACAACTTGACAGATGCGGTCCTCGACTGGCTCATCGAAGTGCCGCCGCACGGTACCGCTGAATCGGACGGGCTCCGCTTTCACCAGGCGGCTCGGCCGATAGTCCGCGAGTTTGAACTCTTCGAGTTCACAAGCTGGGGTGATTCGGAGGACGACATCGAGCAGACGTAACGCTGCTCGGTCCGCCAGATCGGCCAGTAGCCTCGGCATGAGGCGTTCCTCCATGACAGCGCGGCCTCGGGTTCGCATCGCGTCGGTGAGTTCGTCGTCCCAGGGGCAGGCGGCTTCGCTGCCGTTCAGCTCGATTCCCGCTTCCGTCTCTCGATAGTCGCCGGCGCTCATGCGCCATGGAGTGGCCCTCGGATAGCGCTGCAATGCCGTGGCGCAGATTCGCAGTCCGGTCCAGTCGAAGTCGTTACGCCAGTGGATATTCGCTGTGTCGCCGGCGGCGAGGAGCCGGTGTGCGGCGGCGGAGGGGAATCCTTCGGTGCAGATCAGGGGCGGGCAGTCCGGACCGAGGGCACGGGCGGCTTCTCGCAGGATGGCGGGGTTCTCGGTGACGAACAGTTCCCGAGCATCAACGACAAGGGGCGCGAGTCGCAGTTGATGCAGGGTGATGCGCATCGGGATGCCGACTGCGGCCGCTTCAGTCAGCCACCGCCCTACCAGTCCCCCTTCGGCGGGCACGTTGAGGACGAGGACTTGGCTCGCAAGGTCGTCGGGCACGACGCCGGCCCATTCGAGGAGATCCCGTTCGGCTTCAGCTCCTCGCGGCGGGGTCATGCCACTCCAGGCGGCCAACGCGCTCATGAGGAGCGACCGGGTTCGTCCATTCGCGAGTGCTTTCGTGTCACCGAGGACGCGTTCGGCGAACGCGGGGAGCGGTTCATCATCGGCGGGCAGGGCGTCGAGTGCCGTGCAGATGTCGGTCAGGTTCCTGCCTTCGGTGACGAGTCGGGTAAGGCCGCCGCTAGTGGTGAGCTTGTCGAGCCAGGCGTCATACCAGAGGCTGCCGTGGTGTCGGCTTCGCTCGGCGGCGGTTCGGATCACGGCGACGGCGATTTGCCGGATTTCCGCTTCGGCACGTCGATCGCGGGGCGCTGCTCCGGTGACCGACGTGATGGTCTCGGTCAGGTCCATGCCGTGTGCGACGGTGAAGTAGGCATCGAGGTCGGCGAGTGCGACGCGGATGCGGGCAACATCGGTGTCACGGTGTTTGCCGGTGACGCCGATCAGGAGGCGGCGTTCGGTTTCGGTCGGGTCGCTGATCGAGATGGTGCGGCTGCCGCGTTCAATGCCGGCGCGGGCGCTGGTCAGGATCCGCATCCATCCTGGACTGTCGATGGGTCGGTTCACGGGCGGTCTCCGGATGGGACTCTACGGGTTTCGGGGGAGCCGAGCGCGGCCGCGAGGGTGCCGTCGGCGTCGTATTCCTCTTCTTCGCCGTTCCAGACCATGAGAACCGATGAGACGGTGTTGTCGAGCGCGGAGTGGGCGAGGTCGTAGTGGGCGACGCCTGGCACGGATTCGAAGGTGGCCCATAGGTCGAAGCCGGTCATGAACAGTTGCAAGTCGAACTGGCCGGCCAGGCTCATGAGTTCGGATCGGCCTTGTTCGTCGACGCCGGCGAATGCTTCGTCGAGAGCAATCATGCGGGGCGCATCGTCGCGGGCGGAGGCGAAGACGGCGTTGGCGGCGGCGAACAAAGGCAGGTGGAGGGACACGGACTGCTCGCCGCCGGAGAGCAGGGAGTGGATCGATCGGGTGAGAGTCTGCGTCTTACCTCCCGGCCGGTACAGCGTGAACGAGAAGCGCCGCCAGCGCCGGTAGTCGAGGACCTCGGCCATGAGCTCCCGGTAGGGGGTCTCGGGGGATTCGGCCCGGGCTTGCTTGATGCGGTCGGAGAAATGGCTTCGCAGTTCGGCGAATCTGGGCCCGAGCTGTGCGGGCGCGCTGTCGAAGATCGCGGCGATTTTCCGCTGCTCGTCGTCGATGCGCTTGTCGTCGAGGGTCCAGGAGACGCCGACGGTGAGTCCGGAGGACATCTTCCTGGTGCGCATGTGTTTGTCCATGTCGCGCACGAGGTCTCTGGCGTCGATGACGCGGTCGTGGATCTGGAGGGCGAGTTCGGTGAGGAGGGTGTCTTCCAGGACCCGTTGTTCGGCCTCGGAGAGCAGCGCTTCCTGTTCGCGAAGTTGCGCGCGTATGCGGTCGGCGAAGTAGACGACGGGGGCGAGGCCTTCGTCGTCGGCGATCTTGACGACGAAGACGCCTTCTTCGGTGTCCCATTCGACGCGGTAGTCGAGTCCGGAGGCGGGGAGTCGGTCCACGAGGGACTCGAGGGATCGGCTGAGTCGGGTGGCGCTCTGCTTGAGCGAGTTCTCGGTGGGGGTGAGGCCTTCGGTCGCGACTAGAATGGCCTGGTGGAGTGCGGTGACGGCCTGCGGCAGGTCGGCGCTTTCCTCGGTGCGTGTTTCGGCAGGGGGCCAACGTAGGTCGGTCGGGCATCCGAGGAGTTTGAGGCGGTCGGGTTGCGCGAAGGGCCGCAGCCGTAGTGCAGTGGCGGCGGCTTCAGCGGCGGCGGTCGCGACGTTCGATTCGGCGCCGGTGTGCCGTTCTTGGAGTTTGGCGTGTTCGCGGTCGGTGTTCTTGGCACGTTGTTCGGCTTTCGCGGCTGCTGCCGCGGCTGCTTTGATGGCCTGCTCGGTGGCGGCGATCCGGCGCAGGATCTCGTCGGCCTCGGCTCCGGAGGTCTCTTGAATAGACTCGTATTCGGCGTTGACGAGGGCCCAGCGCTCGGCGGCCTCTTCGAGATCACCGTCGGCGGTGTCACGTTCCTCGGAGGCGCGGCGGAGGTGCTCCTCGGCTTCGGTGATCCGGGCGCGGGCGCCGTCGGCCTTCGCGCGCTCGGAGCGGTGCTTGCCTGCGGCCGATTCGAAGCGTTGCACGTTGGCGCGCACGGTTTCGAGGCGGTCGGCGGGCAAGGCGCGTTCGGTGCAGACGGTGTGCAACCGCTGAGCGGCCTCGCTTTGCATCTGGATCGCGTCATCAAGAGCTCCCTTGGCACGTTTGACCGCCCGGTGCTTTTCGGCAGCGATTCCGGCGGCGGTCGCGGCCGCCTGGACCGCGGTGAGCAGCGTCCCTTGGAGAGGGAGGTTGTCGAGCGCGGCCGCGAACCGAGACAGGAGCCGGGCGGTGGCCTCGATCCGGGAGGTCACCTCGCCGAGCCGGATGGCGAGTTCGCTGAGCCGCGTGTCGATCTCGTCAATACGGGCGGCACGTCGGGCAGCTCTGGCGGAGGCGCCGATGAATTCGGGTTCAGGCTTGGTGTACCGGCCGAGGAGCACGGTGTTCGCGAATCGGCCCTGGCGGTCGATCGCGGGCCCGAGCCCTGGACTCGCCATGTTGTCGCTCACCGCTATCGAGGCAAGGATGTCGGTGATCATGGAGTGCGGGAGCGGCGCGTCCGGCTCGGGAACGAGGTAGTCGGCGAGGGTCAGTCCCGCCGGTCGCGCGGACGGCGACAGGGGCCGCAGATGAACGTCGGATTCGTCGCCGCCGGGGCCCTCTGCGCCGATCCAGGCGTCAATGACGCCTGCCGCTTCCAAGGCAGCTTCGATGGCGGCCTCGTCGGCTACGTCGATGCCTTCGGCGAAGTCCACCGCCCGCCACAGCGGTGCTCCGGGCTGCCCTGTGCGGTCGGCGGTTCGTGTGCGCGGCGCCGGTGGTGCGTCGTCGTGCTCAGCCTCGATCGCGGCGCGTTCGGTGCCCAGTCCGGCCGTGTCGGCTTCGATCGCCTCCTTGTCGTGGCGGTCGCGTTCCTGTCCGCGAAGTCGGCGGTCCCTGGCGTTGGCGGTGAGCTTTTCGGCGGCGTGGCGCAATCCGCGGCTGTCCGGGTGGCCCAGTTCGGTGACCGCCGCGTCCAGTACCGGGCGCACGGAGCCGATGCCGAAGTCGTCGAAAAGGCCGCGGTGTTCCTCGGCCCATGTGGCGGTGGCCTCACGGAGTCGGTCGCGTTCGGTCTCGACCGCGACGGACGCATTCTCCGCGGTCTGCTCGGCCTGTTCGGCTTCTCGTTCGGCTTCGCCGTGGCGCCGTTCGGCGCGCTCACGTTCGTCCACTGCGGTCTGCAGATGCCGCCCGGCGTCTTCCACTGCCGTGATGTCGCTGCGTCGTTCGATGAGTGCGACCTCTGCGGCGCGGTCGGGGTCAGCGGTCTCGGCTTCCCACGTGATGCCCGACGCTTCCGCGGTGGCCATCATGTCGGCGGCGTGCCACTCGACGGCCGCTGCAATCTCGCTGAGCGCACCGCGGCGATGCTTGACCTCGGTTTCGCTGTCGGTCTCCCGTTTCCGGGCGTCGGCGGCTCGCTTCTCGGCTTTGCTGCGGGCGGTCGCCAGGTCGCCGACTCGGGCGCGCAGCTGGTCGAGTGTCGCGACCGACTTGTACGCCTCGTTCTCCTTCAATCCGGTGAGGACGCCGCGGAGGCGTTCAGGCTCGCCGCGAAGTTCCCGGTGTGCGGCCTCGGCTTGTTCGGCCGTTGTTCTGGCGGCTTCGACGGCTTCGGCAAGGTCTGCGAGGTCGCCCCGCGCTGCGGTGCTGGTGTCGAGACGGGTGGCGACGTCGAGTGCGGCCGCTCGGGAGTGGGTGCGCAGGTAGGTCGTATACACGCCGAGGAAGTCGGTGACGGCCTCGTCGGCGTCTTTGAGGCCTTCCAAGACGGCGGCGACCTGCTCCATGTCCTCGAAGGACCGGGCGGCCTTGGCAACAAGCCGATCGTCGAGCGGCCTGAGCCCGGCCGAGAGTGTGTCCGACAGGTCGTCGGGTTTGAGGTCCTTGGCCAGTTGCGGGCGCCGCAAGGTGATCACGAGATCGAGCATCTGCTCGTACCGGTCCTGGGCGAGTCCGAACAGAGCGGCGTTGACTTTCTCGCGGTGCTCGCGGGACGTGTCCACCACGGATTCCGCGCCGAGCGCGTCCGTCAACTGCTTCTTGGACAGGGGCCGGTCCTGCTCGTCGAGAAGCCCGAAATCGACCCCGATCCGGCCTCGTGTGGTGAAATGCCAGCGTGGCACCTTGTCCTGGTGTCGGTGGCCACGAAGACCGATGCCGATCGTTTGGTAGGCGCCATCGCGTTCGAACTCCATCCAGACGTAGCCCTGGTTGACCTCCTGGCCCCGGTATAGCAGATTCGACTTCATTCCGCGGTCACGGCTAGCGAACGGGTTGAGCCGGGCAGCATCGATGCGGCCGTCAAACAAGAACGGGAACAACAGCTCCAGTGCCTTCGTCTTTCCCGATCCGTTGGGGCCGCGCAGGACCAGCCAGCCGTCGACGAAGCTGAACTCCTCGTCGCGGTAGTCCCAGAGGTTGATGATGCCAGCCCGGGTCGGCCGGTAGCGCTCGGTCATCGGTTCGCCTTCCCGGTCAGAACAGGGTCTCGTGCCGCGGTTTGAACTCGGCCACGGTGTTGCGGTAGCGGCCGGCCGCGGGCTCGACGAGCACACCGCCGTCGACGCGCCGCGCCAGTCCGAACCTGGTGAGCAGATCGACCGCTTCCCAGCACAGCCGGGCGGGGTTGGCGTGCCAATCTGCCCCGAATGCTTTTCCATAGCGCGCCAGGATCATCACTGTCGACTGCTGGAGGAACGCGTCGGTGACGAACGGCGCGTCGGCAGCGGGCCCGCGGGATGATTCGACGGCGTCGGCGTCGTCCACAGTCAACGTGTCCGGAAGGTCCACTCGGGAGCCTGCGGGAAGGGCACTGTCGATCCGGGACGCGAGGCGCTCCGAGGCGGACGCTGCGGGGTAGGCGACGGTCCGCACCGGATGATCGGGGTCGGCGGCCGCGTCGCAGGCCTCCACCGAGAGCAGGATCGCCGCCTGCGCTACCGCACCGGTTCCCGGGAACTGCTCGACAGAGAACCGCACCGTGTCGATCAAGGTGACTCCTTCAGCCCTGCGCTCCAGTCGAAGGCCCGTGAGCCGCTCGATGTCGGCGGCGAACACCGGGGAGCGCAGATGGTTGGCGACGCTGTCCGCGCAATCGTGGAAGTAGACGACTGGGTTCTCGACTACTGCGCGACGGGCGGCCCGCCCCGCTTCACGGCGCCGTTCGTTGTCGCTGCGTGCTTCGGGTCGGACATGCAGGTCCTTGACGCCGGTGATCGACTGCAAGGTCCTGCCCGGCCGCCAGAGCGCGAAAAGCGCATCGCGGTCGACGTCGTAAAGGGCCTCTCCAGTATCCGGGTTTGCGGCCCATGAGCTGGTCGAACCGTCAGCAACGGTGACGACGCCCCGTTCCTCAAGCCAGGTCACCGCGTCGTAGAACGCCCGTTTGTGGTTGATGTCCTGCTGGTCGAAGCCCAAGCCGTCGATGCGGGAAGCGTCGGCGCCGACGGAACGGGCCAGTTCACTCACCATTGTCTGAAGCCCGGCCCGGCCCAGGACGGCCAGCGTGAGAGCGAGGTAGGCGTAGCGTCGCCGGTCGAAGATGCGGGCAGGGCCGCCGCCCTCGGGTTTGACGAAGGCGGAGCGGGCGTCGTCCAGTGTGTCCTTGGCTCGGATGAGCCGGGCTATTGCTCCACGAAGTTCGAGCCGGTAACCGAAAGCCTCGGCGAGATCGGCTCGCAACGTCACCGCGTATTTGCGAACCTGCGGGAGCGCCTTCGAGTCCGGGTGGTTCTCGGTGATGTACCCGTGCTTCAGCAGGAGCCGGAGCGCCCGCTGGTATTCGTCGAGTCGCCCATCGGAGACCGCGGTCGCGAAGCGGCTCATCGGCGGCCTCCCGCCGTGATCGTGAGGCGAACGCCGTCGAGGTGCAAGGACCCGGACTTGCAGGCGACGGTCGTCCGGCCTCCAAGGTCGGGTTCGAGTCGCAGCCGGATGCCATGGGCGGTGGCCGAGATCGGGTGGTTCAGGGGGCCGTTCCGGGAGGCCAGCGCCGCGTCAAGCAGGCGCAGCAGTAGCGCGGTCTGCGCCTCGGTGAGGACGGGGCCGGCGAATCCGTCACGGGTCTGCTCAACCAGTTCGGCCGCAGCGGCGGTCCGTCTCGCGTTGTCCGTGAGTTGACGTTCGCGCAGACGTCGGCGTTCGGCGTCGTTGCGCTGCAGCTTGCCGGCGTTGCCGTTCCGGCTGCCTGGTTCGCGTCCTTTCTCGGTCAGGGTTCGTGACAGCTCGACTGCCGGAGCATCCCACCAGGACTTGGCGGTCGAGATCGCCTCGTGGTCCTCGTGGGCGACGCTGAGATGTCGAGGTCCCCCGAGCCCGAACACCGCGTCGAACAGAGCGTGGGCCGCTCTTTCCGTGGGCGCGGCATTGAGCCAGGCGGCGAGGTGCCGCAGCTGCGATTCCCGGCTGACGCCGCCACGCGTCGCCTCGGTCAGCCGGCGGAGCATCGAGGTGATGTCGCCGATGGCGGTCACAGTGGCGTCGGCGAGCCGCCCGGCCTCGCTGCGGCCGCCGACCGACGAAGGGGCCAGCCACGATTTGAGGCCTTCCCAGCGGTGGTTCCAGTCTTCGAGTCGCTCACCCATCGACGTGAACAACCGGTCGTCGGCGTCGGCGGCGTGCTGGATGAGCTGGTAGGGGCCGGTCTGTTCGACCTTCATGACCGCTTCGGCCAGCAGCGGCGAATAGAGTTGCAGCTCAGTATGGAAGTCGCGCAGGTGGGTGAGCAGGGCGTCCTTGTGCGACAGGAAGATCTGCGGAGAGGCCTCCTGCGTGCGGGCAAGGTCGGCGAGCATCGTGTAAAAGCGCGCGGCGCGATCGACAATGTCCGCAAGCGCTTTGTCGAGCCGGTTGAACCTGCTGTACACCTCGATGGAGTCGCCTGAGGCGTTGGCCGCGGCCAACGCCTCCAGGTCAGCGAGGAGCTCTCGGAACACGGTCCGGGACAGGCCCTCTTCACCGACACGAGCGTGGATCACCCGCTCCACCGCCTGATGGGCGATCCATCCGGCTTCGGTGAAGCAGTAGACCGAGTGGCGGTTGCGGTATTCCGCGAGCGACGCCGCGCGGGTGGCGTCCTCGGTGCGGTCAAGGACTTTCCAGTCATGGAGCTGGTCAAGTTTGACCAGGAGGTCGAGTTCGGCGGGGTCGGGGCATTCGGGATGTCGTTCACACAGCTGGAGCAGCGCCGCCGCCACTTCTTTGTTGGACAGGACGACTTGGTAGCCCGTGCGAGCCGACTCCATTGCCAGGAGGATCCAACGGTAGGCGGCCCGGTCCGGGCTGGAGGCGTAGGAGAACAGGCGCATGCGATCGTCGAGCTCGATCGCGTCGAGCCCGAAGGCGGCTCCGGCACCCTCTTCCATGGCCACACTCCGCAGGCAGTATGCAACACTCGGCCACCCACGTTACCCCGGGAAGTAGCGAAGGTGTGACCGAGCTGTCGGGGACTGATCCCGAGCCGACTGCAGAAGCGTGGAAGAGCCCTCCACGAGCTGTTGTTCTTCGGATGGGCAGACCAGTCTTGTCCTTGCCGGGAACCTGAGATTCAAGCCATTCGGGCGAGGACCAGGTCGAAGGCTTCGACGCCGACGACTGGGATGCCGTATTGACGGGCCTTCTTCGCCTTGCCCGACATCGAGTCGGCGTCCGCGGCGCAGACCAGCGCGGTCTTCTTGGTGACGGTCACGGCGACCTGGAGTCCGGCCTGCTCGAAGCGCTGGCGCCAGTAGTCCTTGGTCTCGGTGAACGTGCCTGTGAGGACCAAGATGTCGCCCCTTCTGAGTGCGAAGGCGCGCGCTGTGGGGTCGGGCCCGTGCCGGCTGCTGCAGCACGCAGTGCGGCGTCGACGGCCTCTGCTCCGAGTTCCAGGAGCGCAGCGACCTGTTCGAGGTCGGCGCACTCAGCCTCGTTGACCACACCGTCCTCCAGCGCGGCGACAGCGAGTGCCGCGAGGTAGCCGCGGTGGAGTTCGGTGGCGGTGGTGCGGTCAATGCCCATATCGGCAGCGATGCGCAGCAGCTCCTCACCTTCGGTAGCGCTGATGTGGCGGTCGACCAGGGCCCGATCAAGCTGCGCGAGGTACATGTCGGCCTGCGGCGGGTCGGGAACGACGGGTAGGCGGTCGACCATCCGTGATAGGAACGACTTGGAGGTTTCACCGTTGCCGCGGTGCACCGACTCGGCACGTCCGGTCTCCAAGGCCGGCCAGGTAGCAACTTGCGCGAAGGCCGACAGCGCCGCCCATGGCGGGACCGGACCGGCGTCGCGAAGGTAGCGCTCGAAGAGCTCGGCGGTGGCCATGACGTCGGAGAGTGCGTGGTGGGGGTGGTCGTTCTCAATGCCGTACGCCGCGCAACATGCTTCCAGGCCGCGACCGGCACCGGGCAGGAAGTGTCCGGCCCACGACATGGTGCAGACACCGTACGCGGCCAGGTCGGGGATCTGGAGGTCCAGGCGCTGAAACTCGCTTGCGAGCATGCGCGAGTCGAATGCGATGTTGTGGACCACCGGCACGCGTCCGAGCATCATGGAAGCGATGTCGCCGGCGTTCCGGTCAAACGTGGGGGCAGACAGTACTTCGGCCGCGCGGATGCCGTGGCGGTCCTGCAGCCCGAGGTCCCGTTCGGGATTGACCAACGTCTCCCAGGTCGCGGTGACGCGACCTGCCGCGTCGAGCTGGGCGATCGCGACCTCGATGACCCGGTCCTTGTTGTACAGCCCCGTCGTCTCCAGGTCGATCACGGCATACATCAGCAGGTCCCTTCATCATCGGAGCACGTCCAACATATCGGTCGGGAAGATCTCACGTCTTGTGGTCTCCGAGCGGAACCACCCACCATTGCCGAGCAACGTCGTCGGGCCGGAGCATCAGCGGTGGCCGTGCCGCCCACTGCCGTACCGACGGAAAGGCCAAGTCAATGGGCGCGTTCGATTCGATCCGGTTTCAGTACTGGCTCGTTGATTCCGTTGTTCAACTTCGCGAATCGCCGGGTCTTCAGATCGTCACCGTTGGTACTTCTCCGCCTTCGACGCAAGCGGGCACGGTCACACTCGTGGTTGCGTCCACCTACCAGCTCTGTTGCATCCGTTCGGGAGGGCTTGCGAACTGCTCCGCGAGTTTCCGAAGTTTCGCAGCGGTGCCTCCATCGAAACCGATCGCGATTGCGGCCACCGCCTCCAGGAGGTCGTGCTTTTCGCCGTCGGGTCGGTCTCTCACGAACTCGTAGAGAACCTCTGCGATCCGGATCGAGGGCGCGTCCGGTCGCATCCCCTCGACCGCGCGGATGAGCTCGACCACCTCCTCAGCGACCCTGCGAGTGCCGATGTCGGGCCGGGCCAGCAGGAGATGGGACGCGAGCCTACCCGGATCGCTGAAGACCTGGCGGTGAAAGAGCTCAGCACGTATGACTTCGGCAACTGCCGTGCTGCCCGCGAGATCACGGGCGGCACGGAGCGCGACGTGATCGGCGGTCTTCCTGAGGCCATCGCCGTCCGAATGGATGGTCGCCGTGATGCTCCTGACGAGGAGGCCCCGCACAACACCCGTCCTCCGGGCGACCGCAGCTTCGACTGCGATCCTGGCGGCATCCGGCCTGTCGAGTGGAAAGCCGGAGGAGGCCTTGTCGGCCAGCGCCTGGACGTGTCCGTAGGCCATGGCCCGCGCCTGCTCGAGCCGGACCCTGCGGGGGCGTCGAATCGTGATGGTGATTTCACTGTCGAACCGCAGGTCCGTGTCGACGCTGAGCAGTTGCAGCCGGAGCGGGGGCAGTACATGCTCGCGTTTGCGAAGCGGCGCAGGCGGTTCTGACCTATTCTCCGATCTGTTCTCAATCATTCGCATCGTTGCTGCGGGTATCTGTCTTCGTGTCCAAATTGAAGAAGTCATCGGACATCGCCGTGAGCTGCTCGGCGAGTCGCTTCGCTTGAACCGGGTCGGCTTCGGTCTGCTCTTCCCAGTTGTCCACTGCGATGATGAGGTTGCGGGGTGCGGTCCTCCAGTCGGCCTCGGTCGCGATGATCGATCGCCGCAGCATCTCGGTTAGGTCGTCGGCGCCGGAGGTGCGGACCGCCCCGTCGAGCCACAGCTGGATCGTCGCGCCGAAGTCCTTCGGCTTGCGGTAACGCAGTGCCGAGCCCCAGAGTTTCGCGGTGTGATGCAGGTGCTCAGGGGAGGCGAGCCCGTGCTGCTGCAGCGCCGGGATGCCGATCTCCTCGTCGATGACGCGTGCCGTCTCCAGGAAGAATCGCAGATTGCGGTCAACGATACTCTTCGACGGGGATTCAATCTGCTTCGCGAGGTCGCTGATGAGTGCGTTGGCGTGCTTCGGGTCTCGCGTGAGCATGGCGCAGGCCTGGAGGAGCGCTTCACTCTCAGCCATGTCGTCATGCGCGACCAGGTGCCTGATACGGACCAGGGCGTGATTGGGATAGGCAGACATGAATGCCTCGTCACCGCATACCGTAGCGACGGCTTCACGGAGGCCCAGCTCGGTGCTCTTGCTACTCGCCCAGGTGAGCATCTCGGTGCGGACTTCACGGCCGACATTCTCGTGCTGCGCAGCACGAAGCAGCAGCCGAACCGCGGCCTTCGCCGTCGCCGGATCCGCGGAGAGCGTCTCGATCGTGCTGGAAAGCACGGACCGGTCGCGGTGCTGCGATGCCAGTTGGATGGCGAAGTCGCCGATGCGCTTCTCAAGCGACGCGGCGGCTTCAGGCCGGTCGGCTCGTCGGCTCAGACAGCCGACCATCCACCTCACGAACTGCGGGCGCTCCTTCCGGCGGTCCTGCCAGTAGTACCAGAGCACGGCGTCGTCGAGTCCCGGAAGGTCGAACTCGACCCGGTCGTCGACGATGCGGGCCATCGCCCGCTTGGTGAGCAAGCGGGCGCCCCGTCCTTCGAAGGGGCGCAGTTCGGTCGATTCCTTGTAATCGGGATCTCGCAGCAGCCTGCTCTCATCGATCACCTCGTCGACTGGTTCGGTCGCCAGGACCGCGGCGGCGATCTGGAACGCGGCGAGTTCGGCATCGCCCTCGTTCGCCGTGTTCCAGTCGGTGAGCACGTCGTCCCAGGACTTGAAGCCTTCCAGCACGAGTTGCCGTACGACCCATTCGTCTTCACCGATGGGGTTCTCGGCGTCCTTCGCAAAGAGCGGGTTCTCGCGGTACTTCTCCCGGTGCGCCGCGCGCTCGGGCTCGGTCAGCCTGATCCAGGACTCGCTGACTTCACGCACGACCTCGGCAAAGCGGACGGCCTCGGCCGGGGGCAGGTCGTCGAGGAGCCTCTGCGCGGCTGTGAACGCTTCCCAGCCCGACGGATTCCCGACGGCCGGCGGGTGACTGTCGAGGCGTTTGCACACCAGCGCTGACCGGTCCAAGCGGAGGGCGTCGGCGTGGAGGTCGATGACGAAGGAGAAGGTCTTGACGAGGTCATCGGGCACCTCGAACCGGGGCACGACCGCGATCAGGACAGAATGCTGCCTGACGAGGGCCGGGGCGAGCGCTTCGAGTCTGCGCAGGTACGTGCCGGCGTCGGCCCGGAACCCATCCGCATCGGTCAGGTCGACCAGCCATGCGGTTTCCGGCGACCAGGCGAGGCGGTCGCCGGTCAGGTCGGTCTTCGACATCGCGCCGATGCCTTTGAACTCCAGGTCCTCCCGAGCGCAGAGCAGCGCCTCGGCGGTCAGGTCCCGCCCGTGATCGGCGTCCGCTGCGAGGACCATGAGGCTGCGCGTGGCGGCTGCGACGTCCTGGAGCAGTTCGCCGAAGCCGTTCGGCGCGACGAAGTCGTTCTTGACCCGGTCGCGGATCGCCTTCTCGTCGAGTTCGATGACGCCGAGGTCTCGCACCGTGTTGAAGGTGTTCGCGACGCCAGTGACGCTTCCTTCGTTGTGTTCGACGTTGATGTCCACCGCTGCGGAGGCTTCTTCAACGCTTTCGGTTTCGGAGGAGGCGACTGGTTCGAGGTGTTCGTCCACTAGGGATTCCAATGTTTCCACTGGGCTGGATAGCGGGATTCGCAGCTGCTCCATGCGATCAGGCAGATAATGCTCCACGTCCTGCTGCGATTCAGCGGGCGGAAGCGGGCTCGAGCGAGGCCATTCGGCTGCGAGCGGAGCGATCGGGATGCGGAGCTGGTCGTCCGGGGAAATGCCGGGCTGGTCGTAAGTCATCGGTGCTGCCTGTTCAGGTAGTGTAGAGCGGTAGCGGCGTTCAGGAAACGGGTTCCACCTGGGAGTCACCGGCGTTCCTCGTACTCGATGCCTACGACCGAGCCGTCCGGGCCGATACTCCGGCCGCGCTGCTCCATGTCAACCTCGGGAAGTTTCGTGCCGGTTGCCTTGAGCCCGACGAGTTTGCCGTCGATACGGTCGAATTCCTGCTTGAACCGGGTGCCCGACGACGCGCGGCCCGCCTCGCCCGCGAACGTGATGGTGATGCCGAACGCCTGCTCCAGTACGTCGCGCATCAGCAGCAGGTCCGAGACGAGGTTCGGGTACGCGGCCGGAGTGAGCTCGGAGTTGAGGTCGTAGCTTCGCGAGATGTGGTCGAGGACCGCAGCGAGCCGGTCTCCGGCCAGTTCGAGGTCTCCCCTAGTAGCCAGGAGCTCACCGATCTCGCCGTCGAGGTGCGCGGCGAGCACCTGCACCGGTTCGGGATCGAGAGGCAGCGGGCCGGCGATGAAGTCGCGGACCGTCTCCGTGATCGAGAGCACGGACCGGAAGAGGGTCGAGACGGTTTCGGGCTCGCCGAATGGGCCGAGATTCATTTGGGTCCTTCCTTGTTGCAACACAATGGCTTGATTCGGCAGTAGTCGCTTGGGGCCAATCCGCCGGAGTTCCCCTGTGGATGCCGACGGCGTCCGAGATCCAAAGAGTCCGGACCGTCCCGCCAGATACGTGACTGAATGCGAGGTGTTCGTCACATTTAAGGTGACTACCTGGAAGCACTTCTTCACTCGTGATGACTATGCTTCAGTCCCTTGGTATCTCACGGCCAGACGACCTCGATGGAGAAGGTGCGCCCTTGAACGAAGTGTTGGAGGAGCTCCACGCGCAGCGGCAGTTCGGGCCCAAAGCGCTCGAACTGCTGCTCAAGCTGGCGGAGAGCGAACTGCACCGCTTCCCCGAATTGCAGCGCGACAAGTCGAAGGACCACGTGGACTTCGCACTGGAGTTCTTCGGGAAATCTGGCAAAGCGCTGGTCACCGACGTCCTGGCCCGAGCGGAGGACGACAACGCGGTCGGTCGCATGATGCGCCGGTACCTGCGCAACCGGATGATCGACAAGGCCAGACAAGGCCCTCGAGGACGCCTGCGGGAAACGCTCCGCAAGAGACTCGAACGCGACCCCCGCTTCAAGCGCGTCCCGGGCACGTCCTTCTGGCAGCTCGCGGACGGCCCGTCAACGGCCTCCAAAACCGATCCGAACTCCCTGATTCAAGTCGCTCGCGAATGCCGCGTTTCCCCCGTGGGCCGGCATGGCAGCGGCACGTCGCAGCCGCGACTGGGAAAGACCGGCGAGATCGAGGCACTGCTGATCGCAGTGTTCGAGGCCGCGAAGGGCTCCTTGGACGACGAGAAGGTCACGACGGTCGTCGCGGCCCGGCTGCCCCTCCAAGTCCGGCCCGAGCACCTCCCCTTGGGACCGGGCGATGACTTCCCCTCAGCGGCACCGACTCCTGAAGAACAAGTTATCGCCGACGAAGAAGCTGCCCGGAACACCCTGGAAGCCCACCGCGTCTACGCCTCGCTGACGGGGATCGAGCGTCGGCTTGTACCGGCGATCACCGATCCCGCCGAAGCCTCGAAGATCCTCGGCAAGAAGCGGTCGAGCACCGCGGTGAAGATCAAGCAGCTCAAAGCCAAACTCGTGGAGCTGGCGGGCGACGCCGCAGCAGCACGTGGCACCCTCGGCCCGCTGCTCGAACTGTGCAGGGAAGCCTCCAGCTCCTCCGCAAGCAGCCTGGACGGACCGGTCGCGGTCCCGTCAGACCCGGTAGAAAGGCAGGCGCGATGACGACGGCAAGCGCACGGCAGCAACTGATCGAACTGGCCCGGCAGACGACCGCGCCACCAATGGTATACAGGACCACTTCCCCCCGCAACGACATCGACAGCCCGGACTTCGACGTCGCACCCGGTCAGCTCTGGATCGGACGGCAGGAATCATCGAGCGAACTGCTGATCGTCCTCGACGTGCACCGTGACCAGCGCACCGTGGCGGCCGCCCCAATCACCATCGAACCCGGCATCGAAACCGGAGACGCCGTCGTTTTGGCACCGAGCGTCTCACCGCTGGAGACGGCGACGGCGGTCTGGACCGGCCTGGTCCGCGACATACCGGTCCGGGTACTCGCCCGTCCTCTGGGAACACTTGGCGAGTCGTTGACCGGCTTCCTCAGGCTGGCCGCGGCGAACGGCGCGACATCCGCACCCGATCTCGGTGCACGCCCGGGCACACCGGATTTCGACCTCTACTCCCCCAGCGTCACCGCGCAGGCGGCCATTGAGGACCGCTTCGAGGAATGGGCGTCGAGCCTGGAGCCGCTGCCGGACTCGGAGACACCGGTCGAACCGGTGACCGCAAAGCTTCCCGTCGGACTCGCCGATGTCATCGCGATCCTCCGGGTTCCGCAGGCGACCGCCATGGCGATCCTGCGGCGGGAGCGACCACTCGACCCTCAGGAGCTGGAACGGCTCGCAAGCGCCACCGGCATACCCGAATCCGAGATCCAGCCGTTCGTACCGGACTTGCCACCCTCACTCCTGACCGAACTGGAGCAGCCCCGATGGCGCCGGCTCGTCGAGGCCGAAGCCGCGGCTTCGGGCACCGATGAGCGAGCTGCACGGCAGACGCTGGGCCGGGAGGCGTACGCGCTGGCCGCGAGGCAGCGAGGCGATGAAGACAGTGTTTGGCGCGGCAGAGTCAGGATGCTCTCGCTCGCCCGGCTCGACGAACACCCGACCGAGCGGTGAAGCGGTATGCGGATGCCCACGATCCACAATGCCGCCCAGGCCCAGGCCGGTGCGATGCTGAACCACCTGGACCAAGTCGCACCCGGTGCCGCCGCACGACTCGCCGATGACCCGTTCACCGAGCTCGCCTCCTGGGAGGGCATCCGCGTCAAACGCGTGCCCGAACTCGAAGGCACCACCGCAGGCAGCTGCTCCGTCAGCGGTGCGTACTCGACCAGGACCGCACCACCCGCATTGGTCGTCGCCGAGTCGCTGTCGCCGAGACGACAGCGCTTCACGCTCCTGCACGAACTGGGACACCACCTCCAGCAGAACGACCTCACCCTCGGCGAGGCCGCACTCGAACACGACGATTCCAAGACGTTCGAGGACGCCGCCTGCGATGCGTTCGCCGCCGCCGTACTCCTGCCCGAGCCGCTGGCGTCAGCCGTCATCGAGGAGCACGGCGCCACGGTGGAGACCGCGCTGGAGCTGTACAGTCGCACCTCGGCTTCCCGAGCGGCCATCTGCGTCCGGCTGGCCGCCGCGATGCAGCGACCAGGCGTGGCCGCCGTCATCGAGGAGTCCGGAACCGTCAGCTTCGCAGCCGCCCACGGCCGGATCTACCCGCCCGCGCGCGGCTCCGACCAGCGAGCGAACCCACTCGTCAAGGCCTCCTTGACGAACACGTCGTCCGCCGCGGTCATCCGCCACGGTAACGCGCTGATCCGGTACTCGACCGGACAGGACTCGGCCCCGCTCTACGGACAGGCGGCGTGGTGCGACGGACTCCTGCTCGCCGTGATGTACGAGTTCGACGCCCCCTGGCTCCCTTTCTCGCCGCCGCGGGAGCGCCAGAGCCACGACGTCGACGAGTCGACCGAGTGCGGTGTCTGCACCGCCTGCTTCACCGCTGCCGACTGGTGCGGGCAATGCCGGGAACCGCGCTGCCCAGAGGGGCACTGCGGCTGTACCCGCGACGCCGAACGCATCTGCCCAGGGTGCTTTCTACTGAGGCACCCTGCACAGTTCGCGACCGGGTTCGGCTTGTGCGTCGACTGCTGTTCCTGATGCCGCTGTGGACGAATCCTCGTCTGTCCCGTTAGTCCGAGTGACGGCGGGATAGTCCCGGCGCCACGTTCCAAGGAGGACGGCATGGGAAAGACGGCTGACATGCTGGCAGCGATCCGCAAGCAGATCGACGCAGAAGACAAGCCCCTGGCGGAAGTTCGGCTACGCCTCGCCATCGTGCGCACGGCCGCGCTCGAATTCGAAGGCGCGCTGAGCACGTACGCGAGCGGGTCGCTCGCCGCACACACAATGAACCACCCGGTGACCGACGGCGACGGCGGCCTGGTCCTCGACCGGCGCTGCTTCCCGCGGCTCGGCCCCGAAGGCGGCGGCGAAAACCCGCAGCAGATCGTCGACGCCCTGCGCTTGCAAATCGGGCCGCTGGTCCGCGAGACCTACCCCAACGCGAGGGTCGGCATCTCCAAACGCGGCCCCAAGTTCACGTTCGGTTCCCCGGTCAACGGCCAGGACCCGACCGTCGACCTGGTGGTGGCGCTGACCCGCCGCGAAGGCAGCGGCCTGTGGATCCCCAACCTCAAGAAGGGCACTTGGGAACCGTCCCACCCCGAAGGCCATGTGGCGCTGCTGAACTCCGGGACGCCTTCGCACCGCTCGATCCGCAGGAAGATCATCCGACTCGCCAAAGCCTGGAACAAGCAGTACACCGAACCGGGCGTCTCCTCGTTCATGCTCTCGGTCTGGGCGTACGAGTTCGTCACGCCCGGCATGGGAGTCGCGGACGGCCTGCTGGCCCTATTCAAGGGGGCTGCGCAGCGGATCAAAGCGCACCAGGCCACGCCCGACCCGGTCGGGGTCTCGGCGAACCTCAAACTGCTCATGCCCGCCGGCACCGTCCAGGTTCGGCTCCGAAAAGCCGCTGAGGGACTCCAGGACGCGCTTAGCGACGACAGCGACACCGACAAAGTCGCAAGCGCGCTCGCCGCCGTCTTCCCTCACTACGTGACCCCGCCGAAGTCCCGGCAACTCGCCGAGACGGCAGCGCTCTTGTCGCGCCGGACCACCATCCCGGCGCCCGCGCTCGGCGTGAGCGGCTCACCCGTCCTGATCCCCCCGACCCGCTCCTACGGGGAGGCGTAGTGGCAAGACCCGCCCGACAACCACCACCTTGGTTCGTCGACCCCGCGAACCGCCTCCGATTCCTCCGAACACTCGAACTGGACTGCCCGGAAGCGCGAATCACCGCGCCCCGCCGCGAGTTCCGCGGCAGATTCGCGGTCTCGACGAGGATCGAACCGACCGGCGTCGATCAGCGGGCCATCGTGATTGTCTTCACTCTCGGCAGGCCCGAGGAGCCGAAGGTGTTCGCCGACGGTCCCACCGATTCGCCGCACCGGTATGGGGACGGAAGCCTTTGCATGTGGTTCCCTTATGATCCACCTGAAGCGCGCTGGCACCGCTCCAACGGTCCGACAGCCCTACTCGGGCATATCGCAGCCCACCTCATCAAAGAGGAGTACCACCGGCAGACCGGAAGGTGGCCCGGGGCCGAAGCAGCGCACTGACGCTCTGCCCCCCACCTCGGATGGTCTGGATGATCACTGGAATCGTCACCAGTGCGGTCGTAGTCGCGCTCCTCACCGGCATCGTGAACATCAGCCTTGCCTGGCGGAAGAGCCGCAGTGAGGAGCGCGACCGGATTCGCACCGTCTTCGCCGAAGCATTTGCGGCGTACACCGAGTACCGCGAGTACCCGTACGCGATCCGCCGTAGGAACGCCGACAGCCCTGGCGAGGAACGTATCCGCATCTCTGAGAAGGTCCGAGAGACCCAGGAGCGGCTCAGTTACTACCTCGCCTGGGCCTGGACCGAGTCAACGGCAGTCGGCGAGGCCTATAGCGACCTGGTCTCAGCTACAAGAAGGATCGCGGGCGGCGCGATGCGAGAGGCTTGGCAGGCGCCTCCCATCACCGAAGACCGCGAGATGAACATCCCCGCCGCCCTCGTCGATCTCGCTGCGCTCGCCAGGTACGAGGAGTCGTTCATGGCCGCGGTTCACATGCACCTGCTGACGTTCACGCCATGGCCCGTCCGCGTGCTCAGAGCTCTTCGGAGTAGACGACACTCCCTAAAGGCCCTGAGTTCCAGTCAACGTCCCGTTCCGCAAGAGAATTCTCTCAGCACTGGCGAAGCCCCGGCCGCCGGCTGAGCCCCGATATGCCCCAAGCTACGGGTCAGGGCTGCTGCTGACGCAGGAGCCATCGAAAAGGTCCTATTCCGCCAGAACGCCGGAAGAGCTTGAGGCTTCCTAACTTCCACGCATCCGTTTGATAGCCGATGAAGTAACGTACGCATGCTTCCACAACAGACATCCAATGATAAAACATGCGACTCGTCGCTCGCATCATGTTAAGGTCGAAACCCCCATCAGCTCATCCACGTGAGCCTGACCGCAGTTGCCTGAGCCGGACCCGTCGTTCACCTTCCCTGGAACCGTCTGACCGAGCAAATTTGCCAATCACCCCTGGAGTCCTCCGGCGCTCCCGGACCTGAGACGAAGGTGAACAGACCAACGATGAACGCAACCTCGAACCCATCGGCGCCCTCTGCCAAAGCCTGGCTGGTCAGATCCGGCGCCAACCTGCAAGATGAGCAGACAATGCTCGACGAAGGCTTCGTGGCTATCCGCTGGGACCGGGTACCCGATTTGGGCCACTTCCCATACCGGGAGGAGCTTGATGACATCGTCGCTGACGAGTATCCGGAGGAAGCTCAGTCGACTCGGCGAATCTGGGTCGGCGAGTTGTGGCGGTTCGGCTCTGAGATTCGCAGCGAGGATTACATCGTGATGCCGCTCAAATACACCGGGGACCGGCTCATGATCGGTCAGGCGTCGAACGGTTACGAGTACTGCGCTGATGCCCCGTCTGGCCTTCGGCACCGGATCCGAGTCCGCTGGGTCCGGGACATAGAACGCGATGTTCCGCGACCCGACCTGCGGGCGAGTCTCCGTTCACTTCTAGCGGTCTGCCAGCTCAGCCGGAACGATTCTGCAACAAGAATCGCCGAAATCGCGCAGCTTGGAACCGATCCTGGCCACCCTGGCGAGCCCGAACCGGCGAAGGTCGACGACCTCCTCCAGCGAGCCGTTTCAGCACCGGCGGAAACTCCTGTGTCACTGAGCATTCGCCATCTCCTAGAGCACTGGGGCTTCGAACGGCGCACCGTAGCCGCGGTCGAGTCTGTCAAGGCCGACCTCGCCCAGTTCGGATTGACGACGAGACCTCCCTTTACCGAAGGGAGTGTTGACCGTACCGTCGACATCGTCCCGAACCGCACAGAACCGGACGATACCGCACCGGAAGTGGATGAAGACGTCGAAGACGTGGTCGAGCCCGAACCGTTGACCCGCCAACTCGGAACCCTGCCTTCGGCAGTCGTGTCGGTCGCCTCCACAGAATCGTTGACGTACGCCTGGACGCTCATGGCACAGCATGGATTTTCGCAGCTCCCAGTCATCGATGGGAACCTGTACCGCGGAACAATCACCTGCCAGTCCATAGCTGATGCAGCGCTTCGTCGCCCAGGAGATGCCACTATCTCGGATGCCCTGGTTCAGGCGCGAGTCGTGGACTTCGACGCCGAGCTGCTTGAAGTCATCGCTGTGCTGGAGACCAACGACTTCATTCTCGTTCAGAATCAGGCTCGAAGTATCACCGGCATTATGACCGCAGCTGACCTCGCGATCCAGTTCGGCACGCTAGCTCAACCGTTCCTCCTGGTCGAGGAGATAGAGCGACGGCTCCGCCAGGCGATCGATGAGGTGTTCACCTCAAGCGAGATCCGCGCGGCCTTCAAGGGGAACAGCCGGATCAAATCCGCATCCGATCTCTCCTTCAACGGATATCGGATCCTAGTCGAGGACAGCAAGCGCTGGGAGCAACTGGGCTGGCATTGGGATCGAGCCCTCTTCTGCGACAACATGGCCAAAGCCAACAAGATCCGGAATGAAATCGCCCACTTTGCCACCGACCCGCTCACATCCAGCCAGCTTAAAATCCTGACCAGTCTTCTCGAGCAGCTCCGAAGGGTCACCCCGAATTGACCCAGCACTCTCGTCCCGTCCAAGAGCATGTCTCAGTGGGGGGAGGTGAGGGCGGCGAAGGCGAAGCACTTGTGCGCGATCTGATGCAGACGCCGAAAAAGCCGGCAAGGCCGCCTGGCGACACTGCTAGCACACGCGGTGGTTCAGAGTTCCAGAGGCAATCCGCGATCTCGGCAGGCGTCGGTGGTCCATGCTGCTGGACTGCCGTCCTCGTTGGATTCCGGGATACTAGCGAATTGGTACGTGTAGGCGTCGTCTGGTAGCGGTGTGACGCGGACGAGCCGGTCCTCTCCGCCGTCTACAGGGCGGAGCAGGATCCATTGCCGGTCGGTGACAGGCTCGACCAGGCTAGCCGCATAGACGCGCTCTTGACACAGTCCCAGCGGGTCGTCTTGGAGATCGCTGCGGGCCATGGTGATCGGACGAAGTCCCTCGGGGTTGAGGTTCTCGAAGTCGCCAGGTAGCACGTACCCGTATCGTGCCGCTTCGACGCCCTTGTCCTCCATCCGCTGTTCCCAATGGGCCATAGCCGCAATCGGTACCAGCAGCCCCGCCAAGAGCGCGAGCATCATGGTAAAGAACTTCCTGCGGCGGCTTCCAAGCGTAACCGAGCACACATACTGGGCCAGAGTGCTCGCGGCATCTGCAGGATTCCCGACACTGGACCGCTCACCTCGGTGAACGAGCCATCGCGGACCTGCCAACATCGCGACCACAGTAGCGAGAGCTTGGATCAAAGCGGCCGCGGGCCCGGGCTCTCGAAAGAATCCGGTGAGTCCGAGCGTGAGCGCCAGGAACACTCCGATGAACACCATGTTGAGCTCGACCCTTCGCGGTCGGTGCCGCTCGGAATCGTTCGATGGCGCCAAGCTGCGCAAGGCAGCAGGAAGGTGCGCCAGCGCGGCAACGAATATTCCGAGAATGTGGCCGGTAATCATCACTTCGGCCAGTCCACCGGACGACGGCCAGTCGAAGAACGCCACAGCGATCACAACGACGAGCACCGTATAGGTGGTCAGAGGGTGCTCTTTGCGGAAAATGCTGTAGACCGCCACCGCGCCCGCCCAGATGCACGCGAGCACCAGTGCGACCAAGAATCCGAACGTAATGGCGAGCCGCAGCAGCGGGACCAGGGCCTCCTCGAATCCGAGGGACAGGTCGGACAGGTTCAATCCGATGCCGTAGTAGAAGCGGTCGTACCCGCCGAGCAACGCAGCATAGAACCACATTGCGAGGCCGGTTCCGGCGACACCGAGCAGGCCCCGGCTCACGGCGAACCGACTCGGTTCCGGTGATGGCGGCGGAGTCTTGGTGTTGACGAGGGTCATTGTCGAAATTCCGTTCGATGAAAAGGCAGTAGTTGAACGTGCGACCGCCTGGATAACGACCTGGAGGTGAGTGGTTCAAATTCCGCGGGATAGCCGAGCTTCACGATCGACAACTCAGATGATTTACACCTTTCCTCCCGGAACGAACCCGGAAGGAGAAGTGACACAGATTACTTCTGATGGAATTTCAGGACGGGCGTCGCCTGCGTCTCCATAATCGAGAGTTGCAACAAAGCAGCAACAAGAGAAGGAAAAACCCGGCTCCTCATCCGAGGAAACCGGGTCTGACCTGGTCTTACTTTGTAGCGGGAGGCGGATTTGAACCACCGACCTCCAGGTTATGAGCCTGGCGAGCTACCGAGCTGCTCTATCCCGCGCCGTATATACAAAGCTTACATCATGCGTTAAAGCCTGTGCCAACGAGGGTTCGGTGAGCGCAGTCACTACGCATCCGCCGTCCATTTCGCGCATACGATGCGCACAAGTGGGCCGATCCCCCGGTGCCGGCCAAGGTGTTCGACTCCGCGCCCGCTCACTGCTCGCGCTCCACGGTGTACCAGCGGGTCAGGCGCTCCAGGATCGCGGCGAGGACGCCGGTTTCCATGGCTTTCTGGAGACTGCCCTCGCTGAATCGTTCACGGCGGATCACCACCGTGGCGACGCGGGCGGCGAAGGCGGGGCCGGCCGCCGCGATGGCAGCGGGGTCCCGGTATTGCGGGTTCTCCTGGAACCAAGCAGGCCAGTTGAACGAGGTGACGGCATCGACCTCGTACAGCTGGTGGTGGATCGCACCGATCGCGGGGCTGTAGTTCGGGTACGGAAAATGGAGCGGCTCGTCCGGCGTCCCCTGACCGGTGGACCATTCGACTTCCATGTCGGCGTCGGTGAGATGGTTCGCGAGCTCGATCAGCCGCTCCCACGCCTCGGCGGGAGCGGCGGCCAGACCGGCGACGATGTCGTCGTCGGTCGGCTCGGAAGAGTCCGCGGTCATTGGCTCAGAAGCCGAGGCGCTCGAGCATCTTCGGGTCGCGCTGCCAGTCCTTCGCGACGCGGACGTGCAGGTCGAGGTAGACGCGGCCGTCGATGAGCTGGGCGATGCCCTTGCGGGCCTTGGTGCCCACGCGCTTGAGGCGGGCGCCGCCCTTGCCGATGATGATGCCCTTCTGGCTCGGGCGCTCGACGTAGATCTCGGCCCAGATCTTCTTCCGCGGGCCGCCGTCGCTCATCTCGTCCTCGACGTCCTCGATGACCACGGCGAGGGAGTGCGGAAGCTCGTCGCGGACGCCTTCGAGGGCGGCCTCGCGAATGAGCTCGGCCATCATGACCCGCTCGGGGTCCTCGGTGATCATCCCGTCCGGGTACAGCTGCGGAGACTCGGGCAGGTGGCTGCCGAGGACCTTGACCAGCTCGTCCAGGTTCTCGCCGGTCTTGGCGGAGACGGGGACGACATCGGCGAAGTCGGCCAGTTCGTTCACGTTCGTCAGGTGACGCATCAGCGCGTCCTTGCCGACGAGGTCGATCTTGGTGACCACCGCGACGACCTTGGCCTTCAGCGAGGCGATCTCGTTGGCGATGAACTTGTCGCCGGGGCCGGGCTTCTCGTTGGCCGGCAGGCACAGCCCGATGACATCCACTTCGGACCAGGTCGAGCGGACCAGGTCGTTCAGCCGCTCCCCCAGGAGGGTGCGCGGGCGGTGCAGTCCGGGCGTGTCGACCAGGATGAGCTGGGACTCGGGCCGGTGCAGGATCGCGCGGACGATGTGGCGCGTGGTCTGCGGACGGTTCGAGGTGATGGCGATCTTCTGGCCCATGATGGCGTTCGTCAGCGTGGACTTGCCCGCGTTGGGGCGGCCCACGAAGCAGGCGAAGCCGGCGTGGAAGGCGCCCAGCGTGGAGTCGGTGCGTTCGGCGTCGATGGGTTGTGAGTCGTTGTCAGACAAGGCGAGTGACCTCTTTTCGGATGACCGAGTAGACGGTGACGTCGGCGGCGATCTCTCGCGCGGCCTTGACGCCGTCCTCGTCGGGTTCGGTCCCGAAGACCACGGCGGCCTCGAGTGTGTCGGCCCCGGCCGCGAAGGCCTGGGCCACTGCGGCTTGGAGCGCCGAGAGGCGCAGCGAAGCCAGGTCGACCGCCGCCGAGGCATAGGTGCGGCCGATGCCGTCGCGGACTGCCGCGCCGGTGGTCTGCTGAACCCGTCCGGCCGCCCCTCGGGCGAGCGTGACGAGCTTCGCGTCCTCGGCGTCGAGCGCTTCGACGGTCAGGTCAGACATTGATCTTGTGCCTCTCATCGTTCGTGGCGGCCGCGTCGCGCGCGGCGGTGTCATCGGCCTCGGGCAGCCGGGAGATCCGCACCGTCTCGATGCGGTTGCGGCGGCCAACGGTACCCTCCGCGGTCAGTTCGAGACCGGCAAGGAGGGCGCGGTCACCGGCGAGCGGGACCTTGCCCAGTTCGCGGGCGAGCAGGCCGGCGACGGTGTCGACGTCGGCCTCGGGCAGGTCCACGGCGAACAGCTCGGCGAGGTCCTCGACCGAGAGCCGGGCGGTGACCCGCGCCGTCCGGTCGTCCAGCCACGCGACCGGCGGCAGCTCGTTGTCGTACTCGTCGGTGATCTCGCCGACGATCTCCTCCAGGATGTCCTCGATGGTGACCAGGCCGGCGGTGCCGCCGTACTCGTCCACGACCATCGCGATGTGGATGCGCGCGGTCTGCATCTCGCGCAGCAGGTCGTCCACGGGTTTGGAGTCGGGGACGAAGGACACCGAGCGCATCACCTCGGAGACCGGCGGGTTGACGCCTGCTTCCAGGCGGGCGAGGTCCTTGAGATAGGCCACGCCGCGCACGTCGTCCAGGTCCTCGCCGACCACGGGGATCCGCGAGAAGCCCGAGCGCAGTGCGACCTGCTCGGCCTCGGCCGCGGAGACGTCGGAGTCGACCCACACCATCGCGGTGCGCGGCACCATGACCTCGCGGGCGACGGTGTCGCCGAGGGCGAAGACGGACTCGATCATGTCCCGCTCGTCGTGGTCGACGGTGCCCGAGGCCTCGGCGGCGTCGACCATCTCGCGGATCTCGATCTGGGAGGTCGCGAACGGCCCCTCGCGGAAACCGCGGCCGGGCGTGACGGCATTGCCCACCAGGATGAGCAGCCGTGCCAGCGGACCGAGCGCGACGCCGAGGAGGTAGACCGGGCCGGACGCGGCCAGCGCGATCGGGTAGGCGTGCTGGCGGCCGATGGTGCGGGGGCCGACGCCGATGGCCACGAAGGACACGACGGTCATGATGGCGGCGGCGACGGCGACCGCGGCCCAGGATTCGTCCCAGGTCTCGAAGGCGACGACGGCGACCAGTGCGATGGCGGCGGCCTCGCAGGCGACTCGCAGCAGTATGAGCAGGTTGAGGTATTTGGGCAGGTCCTCGGTGATGCGCACGAGGACGGGGGCGCCGCGGCGGTGCTGTTCGGCCAGTTCGGCCGAGCGGGCGGGCGAGACTTCGGTGAGCGCGGAGTCGACCATCGCGGCGAGTCCGGCGAGTGCGATGAGTGCGGCGGCTGCCACCAGGAGCGCGTATGAGACGCCCATGAGTTCGTCCTAACTCTCTGCGGCCGAAGCGGCCCGCTGTTTGGCGCGCCAGGCGTCGAGGAGCCGGTTCTGGAGTCCGAACATCTCTTTGGCCTGTTCGGGTTCGGCGTGGTCGTAGCCGAGGATGTGGAGAACGCCGTGCACGGTGAGCATGTGGAGCTCGTCGGCGGTGGAGTGCCCGGCCTCTTTGGCCTGGGTCTCGGCGACGTCGGGCGAGAGCACGAGGTCGCCGAGCACGGGCGTGCCCGGCTCGGAGGAGTCCGGGCGGGCGGGCATGGCGTCGTCCATGGGGAAGGAGAGCACGTCGGTGGGCCCGGTGCCGCCCATCCAGCGGCGATTGAGCTCGGTCATGTGCTCGATGTCCACGATGAGGATCGAGAGTTCGGCGAGCGGGTTGACGCCCATCTCGTTCAGGGCGAAGTCGGCTACGGCGCAGATGCCGTTCTCGTCGACTTCGGTGCCGGACTCGTTAATGATCTCGATTCCCACTGTTTCCTCTGTGTCGTTTTCCCTGGTCACCCTTTTTGGCGTCCCATTTCTCGTAGGCATTCACGATATCGCTGACCAGCTGGTGCCGGACGACATCGTTGGCGTTGAGCATGGTGAAGTGGACGTCCTCAACCCCGTCCAGGATGTGCCGCACGACGCGGAGCCCGGAGGTGGCGTTGCCGGGCAGGTCGATCTGGGTGATGTCGCCGGTCACGACGATCTTGGACCCGAATCCGAGCCTGGTGAGGAACATCTTCATCTGCTCGGGCGTGGTGTTTTGAGCTTCATCGAGAATGATAAATGCATCATTAAGTGTTCTACCCCTCATGTACGCCAGGGGGGCGACCTCGATCGTGCCGGCCTCCATGAGTTTGGGGATGGAGGCGGGGTCGATCATGTCGTGGAGCGCGTCGTAGAGCGGGCGCAGGTAGGGGTCGATCTTCTCGCCGAGGGTGCCGGGGAGGAAGCCGAGTTTCTCGCCGGCTTCGACGGCGGGGCGGGTGAGGATGATCCGGGTGACTTCCTTGGCCTGGAGGGCCTGGACGGCCTTGGCCATGGCGAGGTAGGTCTTGCCGGTGCCGGCGGGTCCGATGCCGAAGACGATGGTGTGGCTGTCGATCGCTTCGACGTAGCGCTGCTGTCCGAGGGTCTTGGGGCGGATATTGCGGCCGCGCCGGGAGACGATGTTCTTGGTGAGCACGTCGACCGGCCGCTCCTGGGGAGCGCTCTCGATCATGTCCTCGGCTCGTCGGATGATGTCGGTATCGACGTTCTCGCCGTTTTCAACCAAGGCGAGCAGCTCCTTCACAAGGCGTTCGGCGGAATGGATTTCACCGTTGACGCCGGTGAGGGTGATGGTGTCTCCCCGGACGTGGACGTCGACTCCGGGGTGGCGGCGCTCGATGTAGCGCAGGTTCTCGTCCGCGCGTCCGAGCAGGGCCATGAGCGCCTGCTGGTCGCTGACGGTGATCGTGGAGGTGATCCGGCCGGTTTCAGCTCGATCCGTCATAGGCTTCGCCCGCGAAGGGCTGTTCGCCACCTGCTTCCCCTGGGAGTCCGGCGACGGCCCCTCGGCCGTCGCTTGTGATGCCTCAATGGTAGTTCCTGGCTACGACACAAGACAACGCGTAATCGCTCACGCGCGGCGGTCTCAGACCGCCAGCATCGGTCCGAGCGGTTTGCCGCCGAAGACGTGGAAGTGGACGTGGAAGACCTCTTGGCCCGCGTTCGCGCCGGAGTTGGCCAGCAGGCGCCAGCCGGACTCGGTGGCGCCGTCGGCATCGGCGACGTCGGCGGCGACGGCGAGGACCTCCCCGGCCAGCGCGGGGTCGGCGCGCGAGAGCTCGGCGACGTTCGCGTAGTGGTCTTTGGGAATGACCAGGACGTGTGTGGGCGCCTTCGGGTTGAGGTCCCGGAAGGCCAGGACGCGCTCGGTCTCGCGGACCTTCGTGGAGGGGATGTCCCCGGCGACGATCTTGCAGAACAGGCAATCTGAGTCGTTCATGCCCGAAACCTTACCTACCAGCGGCTGAAGCGGGCCTGAAGGACGGCCGCGGCGGCGGGTCCGGCGGTGGAGGTGCGGAGGACGGTGTCACCCAGGCGGATCGGTTCCCCGAACTCTTTGAGTGCGGAGAGTTCGTCGGGGCTGATGGAGCCTTCGGGGCCGATGACGATCGCGACTTCGCCGGTCGGGGCGAGCTCGACCTTGGACAGTGGCAGCCTCGCCGCTTCGTGGAGGACGAGGACTTGGGCGGCCTGGCGGAGGCGGGTGATGAGCTGTTTGGTGGTGTGGAGTTCGGCGACGTGGGCGAGGCGGGCGCGGCGGGCCTGTTTGGAGGCTTCGCGGGCGGTGGAGACCCATTTGCCGCGGGCCTTGTCGCCGCGCGGGCCCTTCCACTGGACGATGGAGCGGGAGGCGGCCCACGGGATGATCTCGTCTACGCCGATCTCGGTGAGCATCTGGACGGCCCGCTCGCCGCGGTCGCCCTTGGGGAGGGCCTGGACGACGGTGAGTTTCGGGTCGGGGGCGGGGAGGGTGCGCCGGGCGAGGATTTCGAGGCGCAGCGAGCCGCGTTCGACGGTGGTCACGCGGGCGTCGGCGAGGCCGCCGGCGCCGTCGGAGAGCAGCAGCGTCTCGCCGGGTTGGAGGCGCTGCACGTCGGCGGCGTGGTGCCCTTCGGGCCCGTCGAGGGTGTATTCGCCTTCGCCGGGAAGGGCTTCGACGAGGAAGACCGGATCGCTCACCTGGGTCCTGTTCCGTTGCTGGTTGCTGACCGGGGCAAGCCTAACGGAGGAAGTCGTGCGCGCGGTCCCAGCGGATGCGCGCGGTGGCGTGGCGGTACATCTCGCCGCCGAGGACGCCCTGCTTCCGCTTGAGGAAGCCCTGCGGGAGGTGGAACGGGGCGAGGTCGATGTAGCCGTCCTTGTCGGACGGCGGGCTCCACCAGGAGGCGTCGACCGGGACGCGCCAGTGGGCCTCCCGGGGCGCCTGGGTCGTGCACTTGAGCACCCAGTAGCCGGTGCCGGAGTAGCCGATGATCAGGCAGGGCCTTTCCTTCAACTGCGAGGGGTCGTCCTGGTGCGGGAAGTCGGCCCACCAGCGCTCGGTGACCTGCGGGCCGTCCGGTGGGGGCGGCACGTCCCGCCGTGCCTCGCGGGTCCCAGATGTCGACCGGTACAAGTGGACGACAAAGATGGCGATCACGCCGACTACGGCGATCAGGCAGAGGGTTCCGGTGAGGGATTCGATGAGGTTGTTCATCACCGCACCGGAGTGTAGCAGCGTTCGCGTTCGGGCGGAATACGCGCGAGCGGCGACGATCGCCGCTTTGCGGCGATCGTCGCCGTTCAGGCGTGGCCGTTAAACGCATCTCTCATTCTTGAAAAAAAACCGGAACCGGTTTTGATCTCCCGGATCTCTTCGTCGCGGAGGATGGCGAGCTTCTTGAGCAGTTCTTCCTGTTCGGCGTCGACCTTGGTGGGCGTTCGCACGTCGAGTTCGACGTAGAGGTCGCCGCGGATGCCGCCGCCGCGGAGCTTCGGGACGCCTTGGCCGCGGACCTTCTTGACGGTGCCGGGCTGGGTGCCGGCCGCGACGTCGACCTCGACCTGCTCGTCCAGGGTGTGGACGTTGAGTTTGGTGCCGAGGGCGGCCTGGGTCATGGGGACGCGGACGCGGCAGTGCAGGTCGGCGCCTTCGCGGGTGAAGATCTCGTGGGGCTTCTCGTGGACTTCGACGTAGAGGTCGCCGGCGGGGCCGCCGCCGGGGCCGACTTCGCCTTCGCCGGAGAGGCGGATGCGCATGCCGTCCTCGACGCCCGCGGGGACCTTGACGGTGATGCGCCGACGCGAGCGGACGCGGCCTTCGCCGCCGCACTTGCGGCACGGGTCGGTGATGATGCTGCCGTAGCCGGAGCAGGCCGAGCAGGGGCGGGCGGTGCGGACCTGGCCGAGGATCGTGCGCTGCACGACGTGGACCTCTCCGGAGCCGCCGCAGGTGGTGCAGGTCTGGGGGTCGGCGTCGCCCTCGGTGCAGGAGCCTTCGCATTCGTCGCAGAGGACGGCGGTGTCGACGGCGAGGGTCGACTCGGTGCCGAAGGCGACTTCTTCGAGGTCGAGGTCGAGGCGCAGCAGCGCGTCGTTGCCGGCGCGGGTGCGCGAGCGGGGCCCGCGCCTGCCGAATCCGCCCATGGATCCACCGAAGAAGGCGTCCATGATGTCTTCGAAGCCCATGAACGGCTGCCCGGGCGCCCCGCCGCCGCCGGCCATGCGGTCGAACGGGTCGCCGCCGGCGTCGACGATCGCGCGCTTCTGGGGGTCCATGAGGACCTCGAAGGCGGCGTTGATCTCCTGGAGCCGCGCCTCGGCGTCGGGCTCGTCGCTGACGTCGGGGTGGTATTTGCGCGCCAGCTTGCGGTACGCCTTCTTGAGCTCGTCCTCGGTGGCGTTCTTCTCCACACCCAGGATGCCGTAGTAGTCCTTTGCCACGTGCGCTCTCATTGTCCCTTTGTCAGCGGTTCTGTTCCAAAATCTCGGACACGTACCGGGCGACGGCGCGGACAGCCGCGATCGTGCCCGGATAGTCCATGCGGGTGGGCCCGAGCACACCCATGTGCCCGACGACGGCGCCGGGACCGTACCCGGCGGCGACGACGGCAGTCTCGCGGAAGTCGGCGATCTCGTTCTCGTCGCCGATGCGGACGGTGAGGAGGGCGCCGGAGCCGGCGTCGGTGCGGCCGAGCAGCTGCATGAGCACGACCTCCTCCTCCAGGGCTTCGAGGATGGGCCGAAGCGAGCCGGCGAAGTACCCGCCGTTGCGGGTCAGGTTCGCGGCTCCGGCGACGGCGACGCGCTCCTCGGTGCGGGAGACGACGGTGTCCAGCAGGACCCGCGCGAGCGCCGAGGTGGTGGTCTTGAGTTCGGGCCGGGCCAGTTCGGTCAGGCTGCCGATGGCCTTGGGGGCGTCGGTGAGCGGCTTGCCCTGGAGCTGCTCGTTGATGAGGCGGCGCAGTTCGAGCACGTCGCCCTCGCCGAGTTCGGCGGGCGCCTCGAACTGGCGCTGCTCGACCCGGCCGGTGTCGGTGATCATGACGAGCATGAGCCGCTGCGGGGAGAGCGAGACGAGTTCGAGATGGCGCACCGCGGAGCGGTTCAGGCTCGGGTACTGGACGACGGCGACCTGGTGGGTCAACTGGGCGAGCAGCCTGGTCGTGCGGGTGACGACGTCGTCGAGGTCGATGGCCTCGGCGAGGAAGCGGTGCACGGCGCGCCGCTCGGCGACCGAGAGCGGCTTGATCTTGCCGAGCCGGTCCACGAACAGCCGGTAGCCCTTGACGGTCGGGATGCGCCCGGCCGAGGTGTGCGGCTGGTGAATGTAGCCGGCCTCTTCGAGGTAGGCCATGTCGTTGCGGACGGTCGCGGCCGACACCCCGAGGGCGTGGCGCTGCGCGACGGCCTTGGACCCGACCGGTTCCTGCGTGGCGACGTAGTCCTCGACGATGGCACGCAGCACTTCAAGCTTGCGATCGTCCATCGCGCCACGTCCCTTCGCTCAGTACCGATGCAGTTGGTGCTCACCGTGCCGGACTCCAGTTTGGCACTCCCCGGCTAGGAGTGCCAGTCCAGGGGCGGCCGGGGCGCGCCGCGAGTGGCGTCAAGCACTCGGTATGACGAGTGCGCCGTCGTCGTCGACAGTCACTCCCGCGTCCCCGAAATCCCCGGCCAGGTCGTTGAGCGAGGCGATCGCGGTGCCCTCGGAGTCCAGTTGCGGGTTGCCGTCCGAGTCCATCTTGCTGGGCACGATCTGGCCGCTCTGGATGGCGCCCTCCTCGTCCAGGGTCACCTTGAGGATCCCGGAGATGCCGAGGGGCCCGTCGATGCTGAACAGGTTCTGGCCGCCTCCGAAGTTGCCCAGCGAGTAGGCGATGAGCTTGCCGTTGTAGACCTCCATGCCGCGCAGGACGTGCGGTCCGTGGCCGACGACGAGGTCGGCGCCGGCGTCGACGCAGGCGTGCGTGAACGCCCGGGTGTCGCCGCGGTCCTCACCGAAGTAGATCTCGGAGCCCTCGGGGGTGTGCTGCTGGTCGGAGCCTTCGGCACCCAGGTGGGCGGTGGCGACGACCAGGTCGGCCTGGGACTTCGCCTCCGCCACCAGCGCGGCGACCGCTTCGAGGTCGCGCACGTCGGTGTAGAAGTCGTAGGGCGCGAAACCGACGATGCCGACGGTGAGGCCGTTCTCGACCTCGACGTAGGCGACCTCGCCTTTGACGCCGGCGACCTCCATGCCGGCGTCGCGGATCGCGGTCTGGGTCTCGGCGGCGCCGTCGGGGCCGGCGTCCCAGCCGTGGTTGTTGGCCTGGTTGAGCGCGTGGAAGCCCGCGTCGGCGAATATGTGGGCGTACTCGCCCGGCAGCCGGAAGTAGTAGGCGTCGCAGCCGCCGCACTTGTCGTATTCGAGGGTCGACAGGGCGCCCTCCAGGTTGGCGATGACGACGTCTCCGGTGAACTCGTCCTTCACGCCGTCGAAGAAGCTCGCGCCCTCGTCGTCGGGGAGCTGGTTGGGGTGGGAGCCCGGCATGGTGTCGCCGACGTGGGTGATGGTGATGGTGCGCGGCTCCGAAGGGGAGGGGGACTCCTCGACCGTCTGCACCTCCTCGCCACCGCCGCCACCGGTGTCGGTGGGCTCCTCCTCGGAGCAGGCGGCTACGGCGGCGACGCTTCCCAGCGAGGCGGCGAGGAGGCCGCGGCGGCGCAGGGAAGGGGTACTGGGGAGTGGGCTTCGCATGGGTGTGAGCTCCGGGGATAACGCAGGGGTGTCGGATGTATTGATCAGGCCGTGAGGTCCCTCACGACCGCATCGGCCAGGAGCCGTCCCCGCAGCGTGAGCTGGAGGCGGCCCGCCTCGATGACGGCCAGGCCGTCGTCGGCGGCCCGCTGGGCGGCGGCCTCGCCATTCGTACGCAGCAACGTTACCGGCAGACCGCCGGACAGTCGCGTGCGCAGCATCACCTGTTCGAGATACCGGTCGTCTTCCGTCAGGGTTTCGTACCCGGCGAGCGGAATATCCTGCGCCAGCGCGGTCGCGTACGTCGAGGGGTGCTTGTGGTTCCACCAGCGGACGCCGGGCAGGTGGGAGTGGGCGCCCGGGCCCGCGCCCCACCAGTGCCCGCCCTCCCAGTACAGGAGGTTGTGGCGGCAGCGGGCTTCGTCACTGCGGGCCCAGTTGGAGACCTCATACCAGGAGAACCCGGCCGCGCTCAGGGCCGCCTCGGCCGCGAGGTAGCGGTCGGCGGCGACGTCGTCGGAGGGCTGCGGGACAGTGCCGGCGCGAATGCGGCGGGCCAGCTGGGTGCCGTCCTCGACTATGAGGGCGTAGGCCGAGACGTGGTCGACGCCGGAGTCGATGGCGGCGGCGAGGCTCGCGGCGAAGTCGGCCTCGGTCTCCCCGGGCGTGCCGTAGATGAGGTCGAGGCTGACGTGCTCGAATCCGGCCTTGTGCGCGTATTCGACGGCGGCCAGGGCTTTGGCCGGGGAGTGTTCGCGGTCGAGGATCTTGAGCACGTGCGATGAGGTCGACTGCATGCCGACGGACAGTCGCGTGAAGCCGCCGTCGAACAGCTCGGCGAGGTAGTCGGCGTCGACGGATTCGGGGTTGGCCTCGGTGGTGACTTCGGCGCCGCGCGCGAGCCCGAAGGCGGCGTCGATCTCGGCCAGGATCGCGGCCAGGTCCCCGGCCGGCAGGAGCGTCGGGGTGCCGCCGCCGAAGAAGACGGTGTCGACGCGCGGAGGCGAGTCACGGTGCTCATCGTTCACTCCGCTGCGCTGCGTGAACCGCGCCGCCGCCGCCCGGATCTCGGCCCGCACGATGCTCGCGTACGTCTCCCGCGAGACCCCGGCGCCCAGTTCAGAGGCCGTGTAGGTGTTGAAGTCGCAGTAGCCGCAGCGCGAGACGCAGAACGGGATGTGCACGTAGAGACCGAACCCGTCCCGGGCGGTCTCGGGGGAATTCGCGGCGGCGGTAATGACTTCGGAGGACACGCCCACTACGGTACTGGCGTGGACAGCAACGACGCTCTCATCCGATACCAGGACGCCCACAAGGTGGCCCTGATAACCCTCGACGCGCCCCAGCGGCGCAATGCCCTCTCCACCTCGATGATCGCCCAGATCCGCGAGGCACTGGCGCGGGCGCGGTCCGACGAGCGGAAACGGGTGGTCGTGATCGACCATGCCGGGCCCTGGTTCTGCGCCGGCGCCGACCTGGCCGAATCGGCCCGCGCCACCCGGTTGGAGGAGCTGCCCGCCGCGCATCTGGCCGAGCTCCTGGCCGACATCTGCGAGTCCCCCAAACCCGTCGTCGCGGTCGCCAGGGGCGGGGCGCGGGGCGGCGGCGTGGGCCTCCTGGCCGCCGCCGACCTGGTCGTGAGCGACTACCGGGCCGAGTTCGCCTTCAGCGAGGTCCGCCTCGGCGTGGTCCCGGCCGTGATCGGTCCCGTGGTGGCGCGCAAGCTGACACGGGGCTTGATGCGGCGGCTGTTCATGACGGGCGAGTCGTTCTCGGCGGTCGACGGCGTCGGCTGGGGCCTGGTCACGAAGGCGACGGCGCCGGACTCGGTCGAGCGCCACCAGGCCGACACCGTCGAGAAGCTCCTGGCGGGCGGGCCGAAGGCGCTCGCCGGTGTCAAGGCTCTCACCGCCACCCCCGGGCTGCGGGACGAACTCCGTTCGGCCGCAGCCGTAACGGCCGAGTACTTCTTCTCCGAAGAGGGCCGCGAAGGTGTCCGTTCGTTCATTGAGAAGTCGTCGCCACCCTGGGTAGATTAGGTCGCCACCGTTCTATTCGGAGGCACCTTGCGCACTGTTCCAGTCCTGCTGTCGCTCGCGCTCCTCGCCGGAGTCGCGGCCTGCGCCGACGATCCGATCGACGACCTGTTCACCCCGGCCCCGACCGGCTGCTTCATCGGCGAGGGCGCCGAGCAGGTCCACCTGACTGCCGAGCAGACCTACCACGCGGCCACCATTGCCGCGGTGGGCCAGCGCGACGGGATGGACGAGCGGGCCGTCGCGGTCGCCGTCGCCACCGCGATGCAGGAGTCCGAGCTGGTCAATGTCGACTACGGCGACCACGATTCGCTCGGTCTGTTCCAGCAGCGGCCCTCGTCGGGTTGGGGCACCGAGGAGGAGATCCTCGACCCCGTCTACGCGTCGTTCAAGTTCTACGAGAAGCTGCGCCGCATCGACGGCTGGCAGGAGATGGAGATCGGCGATGCCGCGCAGGCGGTCCAGGTGAGCGCCTATCCCGACGCCTACGCCCAGTGGGAGTCCGACGCGCTCGCCATAGCGGCCGTCTTCGCCGGCGGCGCCGAGGCCGGAATGACGTGCATCGCCTCGAACGGGGAGGACTCGGTCGACGCGCAGGCGCTGGCCGAGGCGCACGCGCACCAGTGGGGTACTGATGCCACAGTGGAGGACCTCACGATCGCGATCGAGACGGATGGCGATTCGGGTTGGAACCGGGCGGCGTGGGCGGTGGCGAAGTCCTATGAGTTCGGGATCGCGTCGGTCGAATTCGGTGGCATGCGGTGGGAGCCGGGCGAGGAGGGCTGGGCCGCGCCGGATTCGGAGGCCGCGGAGGTCACGGAGTCCGCCACCAGCGATTCCACTGTGTTCATTACCCTGATTGCCCCGGAGTAGCTGAACTGTCACCTTTCGTGCCGGTGAACGGGCCCGTTCACCGGTGCGCCATGTTCTGCGGCGGTTCATCGAAGCGCTATTCGCGTTTCGTGGTGGCCTCATTCGCGCTTGTTGGGCTGGAAGCGTCAACCCGCCTTCCCCCGCAAGCGAGGTCTCCACATGCGTCTTTCCCGCCGCACCCTGCTCACTTCCTCCGCGGCCGGCGCCGCCATCGCCGTTCCCTCCGCCGGTTGGGCCGAAACCCGCCGCCACGCCACCGTCACCTCCGATCCGTTCACTTTGGGCGTCGCCTCGGGCGACCCGACCCCCGACGGGGTGGTGCTGTGGACGCGCCTGGCCGTCGACCCGCTCGCCGAGGACGGCATGGGCGGCATGCCCGACGCGTCCTTGGACGTGAAGTGGGAGGTCTCCACCAGCAAGCGCTTCAACCGCCGTGTCGCCTCCGGCACGGAGGAGGCCAGCCCCGAGTGGGGCCACAGCGTCCACATCGAACTCGACGATCTGGAGCCGGACACCAAGTACTACTACCGGTTCAAGACCGGCCGGTGGGTCTCCGCGACCGGGACGACCCGCACCGCCCCGGCGGCGGGAGACATGCCCGAGTCGCTGACGATGGCGTTCGCCTCGTGCGCGCAGTACGAGCACGGCTTCTTCAACGCCTACCGGCGCCTGGCCGAGACCAAGCCCGACCTGGTGCTCCACCTGGGCGACTACCAGTACGAGTACACGAAGAACACGTACGTCTCCCCCGACGGCAATGTCCGCGACCACGAGGGACCCGAGACGACCACCCTGGCCGGCTACCGCCAGCGCCACGCGCAGTACAAGGCCGATGAGGACCTGCAGGCGGCGCACGCGGTGGCGCCGTGGCTGGTGGTCTTCGACGACCACGAGGTGGACAACAACTGGGCCGACGAGGTCTACGAGCACCCCGAGATCCCCCAGCCGGACTTCCTGGCCCGCCGCGAGGCCGCGTTCCGGGCGTACTGGGAGAACATGCCGCTGCGCCGCTCCTCGCTGCCGTCGGGCATCGACATGCTGGCGTACCGGCGCATCCAGTGGGGACAGCTGGCGAACTTCCACATGCTCGACACGCGTCAGTACCGCGACGACCAGGCCTGCGGCGACG
The DNA here is from genome assembly GCF_004912275.1 of Glycomyces buryatensis. Lineage (GTDB taxonomy): Bacteria > Actinomycetota > Actinomycetes > Mycobacteriales > Micromonosporaceae > Glycomyces > Glycomyces buryatensis. The sequence goes on along the minus strand of NZ_STGY01000051.1, from coordinate 13,730 downwards.
GCGCGCAGACCGACTGCGCCGAGGCCTCCGACCCGGAGCGCACCATCACCGGCCAGGAGCAGGAGGACTGGCTGCTGGACGGGCTGCACGAGTCCGAGCAGCGGTGGGACGTGATCGGCCAGCAGGTGTTCTTCTCCCGGCGCGACAGCATCGCCGGCGACTCGGAGCGGGTGAGCATGGACGCCTGGGACGGCTACCAGGGGTCGCAGGAGCGGATCACGCAGGGCATGATCGATTCGGGCGCGCTCAACCCGGTGGTGCTGACCGGCGACGTGCACCGGCACTGGGCGAGCGAGATCAAGTCCGATTGGGACGACCCGGACTCGGCGGGCGTCGGCGTGGAGCTGGTGTGCTCGTCGATCACGTCGGGCGGCAACGGCACCGACGAGGTGCCCTCGGACCACAACGACCTCAAGGTCAACCCGCACATCAAGTTCCGCAACTCCCAGCGCGGGTTCGTGACCACCCTGATCACGCCCGACCAGCTGGACGTGGACTTCCAGGTCGTCCCGCGAGTGACCTCGGTGGACTCGGCGGTGCACATCCGCCGCTCCTACTCCGTGGCCAGCGGGGACCGCACCCTGCACGAGACGTACGACCGCCCGGTGGACGAAAGCTCGATCCAGTCGGACGAGACGTACAACCCCGAGACCGCCGACGACCTGCTGTAGCCGCAGTCTTTGCTGATCCCAGTCCCACATGGGAAAAGGGCCGGCCCCGACGCGGGAGCGTCGGGGCCGGTTCGATCGGACCTGTCTAGTCCTCGTCGGTCCGGAGGGCCTTGATGAAGGCGTCCTGCGGGACTTCGACGCGGCCGATGTTCTTCATGCGCTTCTTGCCCTCCTTCTGCTTCTCGAGGAGCTTGCGCTTTCGCGAGATGTCGCCGCCGTAGCACTTGGCGAGGACGTCCTTTCGCATGGCGCGGATGTTCTCGCGGGCGATGATGCGCGATCCGATGGCGGCCTGGATGGGCACCTCGAACTGCTGGCGCGGAATGAGCTTCTTGAGCCGTTCGGCGAGCTTGACGCCGTAGCCGTAGGCCTGGTCCCGGTGGACGACCGCGGCGAAGGCGTCGACCCGCTCGCCCTGGAGGAGGATGTCGACCTTGACCAGGTCGGCCTCCTGGCCGCCCTCGATCTCGTAGTCGAGCGAGGCGTAGCCCTTGGAGCGGGACTTGAGCTGGTCGAAGAAGTCGAAGACGATCTCGGCCAATGGCAGGGTGTATCGGATCTCGACCCGATCGGTCGAGAGGTAGTCCATGCCCTCTTGAACGCCGCGCCGCTGCTGGCACAGCTCCATGACCGTTCCGATGTATTCCTTCGGGGTCAGGATGGTGGCCTTGACGACCGGCTCGGTGATGGACCGGGTCTTGCCCTCGGGGAACTCCGAGGGGTTGGTGACCTCGATGATCTCGCCGTCCTCCATCGTGACCTGGTAGACCACGTTGGGGGCGGTCGAGATCAGGTCGAGGTCGAACTCGCGTTCCAGGCGCTCGCGGATGATCTCCAGGTGGAGCAGGCCGAGGAAACCGACGCGGAAGCCGAAGCCGAGCGCGGCGGAGGTCTCGGGCTCGAACTGGAGGGCGGCGTCGTTGAGCTGGAGCTTGTCGAGCGCTTCGCGGAGGTTGCCGTAGTCGGAGCCGTCGATCGGGTAGAGCCCGGAGAACACCATCGGCTTGGCCTCGGTGTAGCCGGGCAGCGCCTCGGCGGCGGGTTTGCGCAGGTTGGTGACGGTGTCACCGACCTTGGACTGGCGCACGTCCTTGACGCCGGTGATGAGGTAGCCGACCTCGCCGACGCCGAGGGCCTTGGACGGCACCGGCTCGGGGCTGATGACGCCGATCTCCAGCAGCTCGTGGTCGGCGCGGGTCGACATCATCTGGATGCGGTCGCGGGCGCTGAGCTTGCCGTCGATGACGCGGATGTAGGTGACGACGCCGCGGTAGACGTCGTAGACGGAGTCGAAGATCATGGCGCGGGCGGGAGCGTCGGCATTGCCGACCGGGGGCGGGATCTGCTCGACGATCGCGTCGAGCAGCTCGGCGACGCCCTCGCCGGTCTTGCCCGAGACGCGGAAGACGTCCTCGGGTTCGCAGCCGATGAGGTTGGCCAGCTCGGCGGCGTACCGGTCGGGGTCGGCCGAGGGCAGGTCGATCTTGTTGAGGACGGGGATGATCGTCATGTCGTTGCCCATCGCCAGATACAGGTTGGCGAGGGTCTGCGCCTCGATGCCCTGCGCGGCGTCGACCAGCAGGACCGCGCCTTCGCAGGCGGCGAGCGAGCGGGAGACCTCGTAGGTGAAGTCGACGTGGCCGGGCGTGTCGATCATATTGAGCGTGAAGCCGCCGCCTTCGGCCTCGCCCGAGCGCGCCTTCCACGGCATCCGGACGGCCTGGGACTTGACGGTGATGCCGCGCTCGCGCTCGATGTCCATCCGGTCGAGGTACTGCGCGCGCATCTTGCGTGCGTCGACGACCTCGGTGATCTGCAGCATGCGGTCGGCCAGGGTGGATTTACCGTGGTCGATGTGCGCGATGATGCAGAAGTTCCGGATCGACTCCGGAGCGGTCGAACCTGGCGCGTTCGTCACGTTGGCCTTCCTTGCTCGTGTGGGGTGGGCGCTCCAATTCTGCCTTACCGGTCGACGTATCCCCGCTCACCCGTGGCAAAAGGCCGCCCCCACCACGCCGCCGTTCCAGATCCTATAGGATATATCCTATAGGATCTGGTATTCGGTGCGACGCCGCGGAGGCGACCCTGACTCGCGTATATCTAAACGGCGACCCCGACCGGTTCCGAGGCATCGGCTCCGACGGCCTTCACCTTGGCGCGGACGGCGCCGATGGTGAACAGGACGATCCCGCCGGCCAGCCAGGAGGCGAGCACGACCACGGCGGTGGTGGCGCCGTAGTTGTCGAAGAACGCCACGGACTTCAACAGGGTGGCCCCTGCTCCCGGTGTCAGGAACTGCCCGAACTCGCCCCACGGGGCGGGCAGCATCTCCGGCCCGGTAACCATGCCCGACAGCGGATTGCCGACCAGCATGATCGTGGCCGCGCCGAGGATCAAACCGATGCGGCCGAAGACCTTCTGCAACCCGAGCACCGCCCAGGCCGCCGCCAGCAGGGTGAGCGACACCGCCCCGGCGACGACCAGGTAGTCGCCCTCGATGGCCTCGAGGACGTAGAGCAGCAGCGCCGCAACGGTCGCGCCGACGGCCAGCGGCGCGAGGACCGCACCGACGATCTGGCGACCCGAACCGCGCACGTTCATGCCCAGGAGCGCGGCGATGATGATCCCGCCGACGGCCATCGGGAACGCCGAGGCGCCCAGTCCGGCTCCGTTGGGGTCGTTCGCGGGCAGCGGGGCGACGTCCTCGGTGGTGACCGTGACGCTGCCGGGCTGCCCGGCCTGCTCGCCCATGCCGGCCGCGATCTGGTCGGCGATCCCGCCGACCAGGCGGGCGATGCCCGGGGAGGCCGCCGAGGCGGTGTAGAGGTTCACACCGTCGGGGCCGATCGCCAGCGCGGCGTAGACCTCGCGTTGCTCGATCATCTCGATGGCCGCGTCGGCGTCGGCCGCCGAGATGACGTCGAAGCCGTCGGGCTGGGCCTCGTCGAGCTGCCCGGCGACCTGGTCCGCGGCCTCGGGCGGGCCGACGACGGCGATCGGGACCTCGCCCGGGCCCATGTCGGTCGAGGGCCAGGCGAAGGCGAGGGTGATGACGCCGACGAGGACGGCCAGGCCGAGGCTGATGCCGAGGACCTTGCCGACGGGGGTGCGGGCGGGTGTGGGTGTGGTGGGTGCGGTTTCCATGTTCGCTTCCATTCGTCCGTAAGATACGGCTCGTATCTAAGCTATGATCTAGGTATAGCATAAGAAACTGCTCGTATCTAGAGGGGGCTCGATGGGGCGCGAACCCGCGGCCAGACGCCGGGGCAAGGAACTCGAAGAGGCGATCTACCAGGCCGTCTGGGACGAACTCCAGGAAGTGGGCTTCACGAAGCTCACGATGGACGGCGTCGCCAAACGGGCCGGCACCAGCAAACCGGTCCTCTACCGGCGCTGGCCGGGACGGATCGAGCTCCTGGCCGCCGCCGCGGTGCACTTCATGCCGGACCGCGAATCGATCCCCGACACCGGTTCGATCCGGGACGACACCGTGGCCTTGCTCTCCCTCATGCGCACCCGGATGCTCACGCTCGGCCGGTCGCCGATGCTCGGCCTGCTCATCCACGTGAGCCAACAGCCCGAGGCCGAGGAGTCCCATTTCCTGGAGCAGCTCCAACGAAATATCCGGAACCTCATGACCAATGTGGTGATCGCGCGCGCCCTCGAACGCGGCGAAGCCACCCCCGAGCAGTTGAACGACCGGCTGCAAATGCTGCCGATCGACTTGGCGCGCAGCCAGTTCCTCCTCACCGGCGATCTCCCCGAGGGGGCGATCACCGAGATCGTCGACGACGTGTTCATGCCCGCGCTGGCGGGCCGGGCGGGTCAGGTGCGCGACAGCGGGGCTCGCCCCGGGCGGGAAGGCAAGTGACCTGGTGTAATCTGGCTCGCGGTCAGACTCCCGAGCCGTGTACGTCGCTCGGCTTCTGCTAACGTTGATCGTCGCGCGGTGCTGTCATTTGCCCGACGCGATTCTGTAAGGAACCAAGTAATCACGAGACTGAGGCTTCACGCGTGGCGAACATTAAGTCCAAGGAAAAGCGCATTCTGACGAACGAGAAGCGCCGGATGCGTAACAAGGCCGTGAAGTCGTCGCTGAAGACCGCCGTCCGGAAGTACCGTGAGGCTGCGGCCACCGGTGACGTCACCGCCGCCGAATCCCACCTGCGCGCCGCCAGCCGTGAGCTGGACAAGGCCGCCACCAAGGGTGTCATTCACAAGAACCAGGCCGCCCAGCGCAAGTCCAAGCTGGCCGCGTCCTACAACAAGCTGGCCAGCGCCGCGTAAAGCGGGCCCGCCCAGCACACAAGCTTTAGAGACCCTGACGGGCCCTCCCGTCGGGGTCTTCGGCTTGCCTTCGTAAGCCTTGTCGGAGGGCGGGCTGTCAGCGGTCGACGGTGCCGGCGATGAAGTCGTTGAGCTTCACCATCGCGGCCACCGCCAGCGGCAGCACCGGCACGACCCACCACGACACCAGCTCGGTGAGCGCCATGAGCAGTCCGAGCGCGATCGAGCCCTCGAAGAACACCACGCACCAGGCATGGGACAAGTACAGGTTCCGCAGGCGCAGCGCCCGTGAGTACCAAGGACGTTTGGGACGGCTCACACGGCCGTGACGATACTCAGACACCTCCACCCGTCTCCCCGCGCATAAGGTCGAACCGGCCCTCGGGCAGTCCCGCGCCGTCCATCTCCTCCGTGGTCCCGAACCGGGCCGAGAACCGCCGGGTCATCGGCCACCGCTCAATCGTGTGATCTTCAGGATCGCGTGTTCCAGGGCCCAGGCCCGGTCGTCGGCGCCGCCCTTGACGTCGCCGTTGAGCTTGGCGCACACCCGCATCGCCTCGGCCAGCCCGTCCGCGGTCCAGGTGCGGGCCTGGCGGCGGGCCTTGTCGATCTGCCACGGCGCCATGCCGAGCTGGCCGGCCAACTGGTTCGCCCCGCCCCGCTCTGCGGCCACCCGTGAGAGGTTGCGCACCGCCATGGCGAGCGCGTCGGCGATCGGAACGGGGTCCACGCCGACCTGCATGGCCCATCGCAGCGCCCCCAGGGCCTCGCCAGCGTTCCCGGCCACGGCGGCATCGGCGACGCTGAAGCCGGTGACCTCGGCGCGGCCCGAGTAGTACTGCGCCACGGTGTCCACTGTGATATTGCCCTCGGTGTCGGATACGAGCTGGGCGCTCGCCGAGGCGAGCTCGCGCAGGTCAGAGCCGACGGCCTGAATGATGGTGTCGGCGATCTCGGCTGAGGCCGAACGGGGCGAGGCCCCCGCGGCGCGCAGCTCGCCGCGCACGAACGCGACCCGGTCGGGTTGGCGCTTGATCTTGGAGGCGCGAACCAGGTCGACATCGAGCTTCTTGAGCCCTTCGGCGAGGGCCTTGCCCTTGTTGCCGCCGTTGTGGCACACCGCGAGGTAGATGTCGGGTGCCGGCTGCTTCGCGTAGGCGAGGATCGCGGCGATGGTGTCCTTGTCGGCGTCGTGGGCCGAGGCGATGACGGCGACGACCGCGCCGCCGAACAGCGTCGGACTGGTCAGCTCGGCAATAGCACCGGCGGTGAGCTCACCGCCGGTGATGCGGTTGACCGCCGGCGGGGGGTCGGAGGATGGGAACTCGGCGCGAACCGCCGCAATGTATTCGGCGGCGGCCCGCTCGGCGAGGAATTCGTCGTCGCCCAGCACCAGGCGAATCGATTGGAGTGCAGCCACCACACCATCCTCCCACGCGCACGGCGGCCCGCCCCGGTTCGACCACGCGAACGTCGCCCGCAAGACCCCCGCGTCCAGCGCCGCAGCCCGTTCCGGCCCGAAACGCCGCCTTTGCCGTTCACTCGATCGGCATCGCCAGGTGTTCGTCCCTCGGAAGGTCCCAGTTCGTCTCATGCTGCCCCACATCCCTTCGTCCACCACAGCTCCGGCAAGGAGCTGGGGGTGCTGCCATGTCTCCACCGGCGCCATTCGAGGCGCCGTCCGCCACCGCCGCTTTCACTGCCTGCTTTCGGGCATCGGCCGCGCGCGTCCGTGCCCTTCAATGCCGCGCTCTCCCGGATGAGGACGTACCCCCGCGCGTGGTGCGCGTCCTTGAACGCGAGCGCCAGGTTGGCGACCTCGTCCCATAAACTCCCGCGTGCGTCCAGGCGCTTCTCCCCCCTTCCCCTTCCCCTTGCCCACCCACCGCCACCGCCTCCGATTTCCTAACCGCCTCCTCTCTCGGTCGTCACCTGAAACTCGTCGCCGTTGCGGGCGACGGTTATCCGCCCCGATTCATCGGTGCGGAAGACCAAACTCCCGGCATCCCTCAACAGGGCCAACGGCCCCGGGTCGGGGTGGCCGTAGTCGTTGTCCTGTCCCACTCCGACCAGCGCCACCGTCGGGTCCACCGCCGCCAGGAACTCGGCGTCCTGGAATGCCGAACCGTGGTGCGGGAGCTTGAGCACTTCCGCTTCCAGCCGCCCCGCCCCGAGGAGCGCTCTTTGGCCCTCCAGCTCCACGTCACCGGTCAGCAGCACGCTCGAACCGGCCACCTCCGCGCGAAGCGCCACCGAGTTGTTGTTCGGGTCCGAGCGCGTCCCGCTCAATGCCAACTCGGGCGGCGCCAGCACCTCCAATCGCGTCGCCCCAAATCGGAACTCCTGGCCGGGCACCGCATCCAGCATCGGAATTTCTCCGGCGGCCTCGCTCACCAGCTCGAAGCCGTACGCGGCCTCACCCGGCGGCGGCGCCAAGATCGCATCCACCTCCCGGTCCTCCACCACCCCGCCGATCCCGGCCGTGTGGTCGATATGGAAGTGGGACAACACCAGCAGCGCGATCCGATCGACCCCCAGGTCGTCAAGGCAGGCGTCCACCAGCGCCGCATCGGGACCGACATCGACCACCACCACCGCCTCCCCGGCGGGCAGCACCAGCGCATCTCCCTGCCCCACATCGCACATCGTCACTACCCAGCCCGACGGCGGACCGCCCCTGATCAGGCAGGCCGGGAGCATCCCCAACGCCGCCACCGCGATCAAGGCCAGCAACGGCCTGCGCAGCCGCCGGACGTGCAGCAGCCCGATCACGAACGCCAAGCAGAGCGCCGCGAGCAGGCCCCACCACAACCCCTTGGGCCACGGCAGCATCGCGCCCGGCACGTCCGCCCCGGTCTGGGCCAGCCACACCAGCCAGCGCGCCGGGATCGCCGCCAATCGGGCCCACCACTCCCCCGCGGGCAGCCACACCGCCGCCATGACCGCCGCGAGCACCGACAGCACCACCACCGGCGCGGCCACCAACGCCGCCAGCAGGTTCACCGGGATCGACACCAGGCTGATCCCGCCGACCAGCATCACCAGCAGCGGCGTCACCGCCACCTGGGTCGCGGCCGGAATCGTGACCGCCAGCGCCACCGGTTGCGGCCAGCCCCGGTGCTCCAGCGGCTTCGCCCACCTGAACGCCAGGAGCAGCAGCCCGGCACACGCCGCCACCGAGAGCGCGAACCCCGGCTGCGCGGCCATGTCCGGATCGACCAGGACCAGCACCAACACGGCGGTGGCGAGCGCCGGCATCGCCGCCGCTGGCCGCCCGGCCGCCAAGGCCAGCAGCATCATGCCGGCCATGACCGCCGCCCGCAGCACGCTCGGCTGCGGCCCGGCGATGAGCACGATCGCCGCAATGGCGATGGCGCCGACCGCGACCCGCGCCCGAGGCCCGGCCCGGAAGAGCAGGGCGACCGCGAGTGCCGCGCCGACCACCAGGCTCAGGTGGTATCCGGACACGACCACCAAGTGCACCAGTCCGGTGGTGCGGAAGTCCGCGGCGAGCCCGGCATCCATTCCGGTCGCGTCGCCGACCGCCAGCGCCGGAATCAGTCCCGACTCCGGCTCGGGCGCTGCGGCCGCAGCCTCGGTGAGCCGGTCCCTGACGTGGTCGGCCAGGAGGTACGGCGCCGCCGACCGACCCTCGGGCTCGGGCGGACCCCGCGCGCTGACCACGGCCGCGGTCAGGCGCCCCGGATCGGCCTCCCGCAGGACCGCGTCCACGCCGATCCGCTGCCCTGCGATGACTTCGGACCATTCCTCCCCGCTGCCGACCAGCAGGACCCGCCAGTTCCCCTGGAGCTCGCGCTCGTCCTCGGTGAAGCCCCGCAGGTGGGCACTGGCGGTGTAGACGCCGGGGCTGCGGGTGGAGGGTTTGGGGACGGTGTCTACGACGAGCTCGGCATTGCCGCCGGCTTCGGCCTGTACCAGGCGCTGGAGATCGTCGTCGTCGCGTACGTGGGTGTGGACGGAGGTGACGGCGGCGGCGAGCGCGCCGCCGAAGGCGACCGTGGCGAATGCCGCGGCGGCACCGCAGTCCCTTTTGATGCCCAGCCTTTTGAGGTCCAGCCATTTGAAGCCCAGCAGCGCCATTGCGGCGAGGCCGCACGCGGTGAAGACTCCGGTGAAGGCGGTGCCGTAGAGCCCGGCCAAGGCCGCGGCCCAGGCACCGATGGCGGCCAAGGGAAGTCGCCAGTCCCGGCGAACGACGGCCGCCGCATCCCGGTGGCCTTCCGCGAAGGTCGTCACAGCGTCACCTGGTCCCGGATCTGCTCCAGCAGGGCCGGCCCGATACCGCTGACCTCCGTCAGCTCATCCACTGATTGGAAGCTGCCGTTGTCCTCCCGGTAGGTGACGATCCGTTCCGCCAGCACCGGGCCGATGCCCTTCAAGGCATCGAGGGCGGTCGCATCGGCCACATTGATATTGACCAGATTCCCCGCCGAGGCACCGCCACCCGTCTCGCCCTCCCCTGTGGCCGCTTCGCCGCCGGGGGCCGCCTCGGTCTCGGTGACCGCCACCAGGTCACCGTCGGCGACCACCCGCGCCAGGTTGAGGAACCCCGGATCCGCTCCTTCGGCCAGGCCCCCGGCGGCCTCGATCGCATCGGCGACCCGCGCACCGGACTCCAATTCCACGATGCCCGGCTCATTCACGGCGCCGGCCACCGACACCACGATCATCTCCGGCGCCGCGGCCGTCTCGACCGGTGCCGCGGGAACGGTGGCGGCCGGTTCCGTTTTCGGCCACGACAACACCGTGACCGACAATCCGACCGCGGCGACAACGATCGCCACCCCCGCCAGCACCCACCGATTGACATGGGACAGACCGAGACGGGCCTGAAGTTTTTCGGCGCGGTCGGCCACACCGCTCCGCACCGGGGAATCGTCGACAGAGGTGCGTTCGGGCTCGACATCGGGTTCGGCAGCGATCTCGCCGTCGCTCGCGTCGACAGTCTCCCGGCACACCGGGTCCCGCGGTGGCGGAGCATCGGCCTGGTCGAGTTTGAGGCGGAGCCTCGCGGCGAGGGCCGCGGGCTCGATTTGGTTTCGGCGTTCCATACCCAGCTCAACGAGCAGGGGGTACGGCCGTGACCGACTATTTTTCGGCCTGTGGATAACTCGGAAAACCCTGTGGATAACCACGATCGGAGTGGACGATCACTCCCCCGGGCTGTCACACTGCGCCGCTGCGCCTCAGGCCAATCGCCTGGTGACGACCCCGACCAGTCCGGGACCGCAGTGAGCACCGATCGCGGCGCCGACCTCGACCACATCCATGCGGCGCAAACGCTCGCCGAACCGCTCGCGCAGCCAGCCCGCGAGGGCCTCGGCGCGCCGCTCGGCCCCCAGGTGGTGCACGGTCATCTCGACGGGGGCCTCCCCGGCGTCGGACACCGCGAGGGCGGCCAGCCGCTGCAGCCCGCGGGTCGGCGTCCGCACCTTCTCGATCATGTCGATGCGCCCGTCGTCAACGCCCAGAATCGGTTTCACCGACAGCGCGGTCCCGACGAACGCCTTGGCGGCGCTGATCCGGCCGCCGCGCCGCAGATGTTCGAGGGTGTCGAGGTAGAAGTAGGTGGTCGTCCGGGCGATGGTCTCCTGCGCGGCGGCCGCGCAGGCCAGCTGATCGGCGCCCTTCGCGGCCGCGTCCAGGGCCGCGAGCGCCGGGTACCCGATGCCCATGCCGGCCCCCAGCGAGTCGACCACCGCGACCCGCCCGCCGAATCCGGCGGCAGCGGCCTCAGCCGCGGCCACCGTCCCCGAGAGCTTCCCGGACAGGTGCACCGACACGATTCCCGACGCGCCCTCGTCCAGTAGCCGGTTATAGGTCTCGCGCAGCAGTTCCGGCGCGAGCCGCGACGTAGTCACCTGACCGCCGTCACGCAGCGCCTTCACCACCTCGTCGGAACCGACCTCGCCCACGCGACTGGGTTT
>NZ_STGY01000051.1:1336-2734 GCF_004912275.1 Glycomyces buryatensis | reverse complement strand
CACTGGGCTCCCCGTCCGCGGCGCTTCGTTCGACACTGGGCCTCCCGTCCGCCTCACTTCGTTCGACGAACTCCCTGCCCCCGATGAACACCGGAATACCCAGCACGGTCAGGCCCGGCGCGGAACGCAAGGAATCCGGCAGAGCCGAGGTGGAATCGGTAACAACGGCGACGGTCACCCGGCCACAGTACCTAATCGGCGGTTTCCGCTTCCTCCACCACGAACGGGGTCCCCTGCTGGCAGGTCGTCATCATGTCCGGTTCCAGGTGCCCGCTCAGGGTCACCGAAGCTCCCGACTTGACGACAGAAGAGTCGTAGTCGCCGTAGATCCCGTAGACAGTGCCGTCGTATTCCAGCACCAGGCACCCGGATTCGACACCGGATTCGACGGTGCCGGAGATCGTGAGCGTCCCGCCCTCGCCCGGCTCCTCCGAGCCCATCGACGGATCCAGGGAGGGGGTGGTCTCCTCCGACATGCTGTCCTCCGCGGGTGTGGGTGATTCCGAAGCGGCGGTCTCGCTGGCAGATTCCGTGGTCGGCTCGGCGCTCGAGGTCTCCTCGCCGGGACCGCCGCCGGTCCCGCAGGCCCCGAGCAGCCCGAACACGAGCACGCCGAGGACAGGAACCAGCAGCCGCACGGACCATGCGGGTCGATGAGTATCCATGCGGCTTTGACGTCGCCGCCGCGGATGCGGTTGCACGATTACAGCTTTCCGTCCGCCAGTTGGCTCTTCCCGAGCGGGGTCGAGCCAATCGTGTGGGCCGGGTCGACCCCGAGGTTGTACCCGAACATGCGCCACTTGCCGGAGCGCATGCGCCGCAGATCGGCCCAGTGCGCATTGTCCATGCCCGACAGGGCACTGGTCGCCGTCTGGTCCCAGGCGAGGATCCCGCCGATGACCTGACGTGCCGAGCCGCCGTGGCAGACGATGATCGCCGTACCCTCGACGTCGGATTCGACAATGTCGCGGACGGCCTCGGAGGTGCGCCGATTCAGCTCGGCCCAAGTCTCGATCTCGGGGTTCAGCAGCGGTTCCTGCGAACGCCACCGCCGGTGGTCATCGGGGAACTGCTCGGCGATCTCGGTGTGCATCAGGCCCTCCCAGGGCCCGTAACCGCGCTCGCGCAGCCGCTTGTCGAGTTCGATCTCGACACCGACGATATCGGCGATCGGGCGAGCCGTGTCAAGGGCGCGGCGCAGGTCCGAAGAGATGATCCGGACCGGCTCATAGGCTGCGGCAGCCGGAGCCGCCGACTGGGCCTGGGCCCGTCCGGTCTCATCCAGGTCGATGTCCGACGAGCCTTGAATACGACCGGCGACGTTCCACTCGGTCTGCCCGTGCCGCATGACGACAAGCCGGTTCACCGCTGGTCCTCCACGGTCTCGTCGCCGGACTT
>NZ_STGY01000051.1:0-1233 GCF_004912275.1 Glycomyces buryatensis | reverse complement strand
TCTGTCCGACTCGCTCCGCTCGACGCTGAGCCCTCTGTCCGTCTCGCTTCGCTCGACGAACGGAATCTGCGGGCAGTCCTTCCAAAGTCCGTCCAGCCCAAAGTATTCGCGAGCTTCCTGGTGGAAAACGTGGACCACGATCTCGCCGTAGTCCAGGAGCACCCATTGCCCTTCGCCCTTGCCTTCGCGACGCAGCGGCCGGGTGTCGTGCTTCTTGATGAGCACTTCCTCGACCGCGTCGACGATCGCCTTGACCTGCCGCTCGTTCGCGGCCGAGAGGATCACGAACACGTCGGTCAGCGCGATCTTCTCGGTGACATCGCGGATATTGATGGCGTGGGCCTTCTTGTCCGCCGCTGCCTGCGCTGCGGAGAACGCCAGGGTCTTGGCGGTGTCAGTTGCGGTCACGTACTCCCCTATCAGCGAGAATTCTCCCGACGTACACAGCCGGGCTACCGCTCTAGTCTTACACGTTGGGTACGACGACGCCTTCCCTGTTTCGTGTCAGCCGTCGTGCGCCACGTTCCGGGCTCAGTGGTAAAGCCCGTGTTCGGAGATATAGGAGTCGACCGAGTCGGAGACGAGGTACCGGATCGGCTCACCCTCGCGTACCCGCTCTCGGCATTCGGTTGACGACAGGTCGACAGCCGGCATGTCGATGAACTCGACTTCAATCCCGAATGACGTGTCGACCTCTCGGCGTGAGTGTCCCTGCCGGTTCAATGCGATGAACCTCACGGCCTTGCAGAGCTCCTCGACTCGATGCCAGGTCTGAAGGTTCGCAAGGGAATCGGCCCCCATGATGAAGTACAACTCAATGGGGCGGTCGTACTCGGTCCGGACATCGGCGACAGTATCGATCGCATAGGTGGGGCCCTCGCGGTCAATATCGCAAGTGCTGATGCGGAACCGCAGATCAGCGGCGATAGCAAGCCTCGTCATCGTGAGGCGCGCAGCAGCATCGGTGATATCGCGACCGTGCTTCTGCCACGGATCGCCGGCCGGAACAAAGACGACCTCGTCCAACGCACACCTGGCGGCCGCCTCACTGGCGGCCACAAGATGCCCGAGATGCGGGGGATCAAAGGTCCCGCCGAAAATCCCGATGCGTTGAATCGATACGTCGTCCACAGTTTCGAATCCTAACTGCGTGAAACGAGGAAGGGCCGCAACCTGGTGGTTGCGGCCCTTGCCTTATGTTCATGTTTGGCGGTGTCCTGCTCTCCCACACCC
>NZ_STGY01000044.1 GCF_004912275.1 Glycomyces buryatensis | reverse complement strand
TACACCCGACATGGCAGCCGCTGCACCGGCACTCAACAAGATCTTCCGCATCATCAGCTGTGTTCTCCTCATTCCATTACAAATCCGGCTGCCATCGCGATTGCGAACACCGAGACTGCTCCGATCCGTCGCCCCCAGATCCAACCGATCATTCAAGCTCACTGTCATAGCCTCCAGGGACCGCCTCACCGATGCTGGGGTACTGCTCGACGTCCGGACGTTCGCATCCTCGGTCTCGGCTTCGTCCTTCAGCACCTCGTCGAGGGCTTCGATCATCTGCTTGATCGTGGACTTGATGAACTGCACATCGGTCCAGATCGAACCGAAACTCGCGGTGTACTCCTACTTCTTCCCGTCGATGCCTTCGAGACCGAATGCGGGAGCAAAGCTGAGCTTCCCCGTCTTCATCTCGGGAATGATGACTTCTTCGATGTGCCTAAGGTCTTCCTTCAACACTGTCCAGAAGTTGTGGACGTACTCCGGGCCGAATTTGCGCTGTGCCACAAAGGCCTCCGGGGGGATGCGACGAGTTCTGGGTGGGCGGATACAAGCTCAGATGCAGGTTAGCAGGAGCTCGCAACACGTACAGCCCAGGCAAACTGGAGCGAATGACCAGGTCAGCGGACCGACGTGTTCAGCCTTCGTCTACTGGGTCATCAGGTCGTTCGAGCGGGGCGGAACTTCTTCTTCCAGAAGGGCCGCTTCGGGGTGCAGCTTCGGACGTAGAGTCCTCCGAAAGCTTCAAGGCGCTCCTGGTGAAGAGCACGGGCCTCAGCGACTCGGTCGCTGAAAAGCCGCTCTAGCTCGATGCCGACGTACGCCGTATGAAGCGCCGCTGCATCCTCGATCGGCGGGTCTTCTGGTAGTCGATCATGTCGCGGAAGCGCGCGCTGTGGCGTTCGTATTCAAGGTGATGATCGGATCGGTACAGCTGCGCTGCAGAAGAGAACCTACGAGCATGTGTATCGGGCAATCAGGGCCCGCTGGTAGTCGAGAATCTGCTGTTCCCTTGACGTGACCTCTGGGTTCTCACCGATCGCGATCGCGACTTCAGAGTAGCGGCGCACATCGGCTTGGTAGCACTGGTCGAACATTGACACTAGGCGGTCAGGCCGGATCTCAGGGTCGAGGTCGTCGAAGCACAAGTAGTAGCTCAGGAGGATTTCCTCCGCGCCACGTTCCTCTGTTTCCTCTGACACGTCATACAGTTCGCCCGTGAGGCCCGACCCGGTCGCAGTGGACGCGCCACGGCCGATGGCGTCGCGGACCGCGGTGGCCGACCGCGTGACGATGTCGCTCACTGCTGGGTCGCCGAACGGTGTCCGGAAGTTCGCTGCGGTCCACTCCAGCAACTCTGCGGCCATCGCCAGACGGCGCGGGGCCGCCAGGAGACCGAACGTCTCCTTGATCGCGGCCAGGTCGTTCCAAGCGGTCGCCATGTCCTCAGTCCCTCCTCCTACCAGCGGAGCCCGGGGTCGCTGTCAGCCTGGCATCTTTGGTTCCCTGGGGCATCCGGGGCATGTGCGTCATCGCACGGCTGCTTGTCCGGTACGAACCGTGTCTCGCCCTTGTCCGGATCACCTTGAGGGAAGCTCCGGTACGGCTCCGGAAGCGGAGGTGTACGTCAACCGGCCCCCGTGCGACTACGTGCCCGACGGGTGCCGCTGGATACTCTCGGATGTTCTACCCAAGAACTACCGCATGTTCATCTATTGCCCGCAGCGCGGGGCGACTCCGACGATTTTCGTCGGCAACGGCAAAGGGGTGGTGAACGATGAATCGTTAGCAGTACTCGGCGGCTGTCGCCAAGCTGGAAACGGCGTCGGTGGAGGAGGCCGCCGAGTACGTGAAGTCGCTCGGCATCACCCCGCCCGACAGTGAGGCCGGTTGGTACGTGATCGTGGACTACCCACCCGGCTACAACGGTGAACCGCGTCTGGTGTGGACACGGACGCTGTACAGCGTCATTGAGCCCGAGGACAGCGGCCCCAGCGCTTCCGAATCGGGCGACGCCTCGGCCCAACCGGCCCGCTGGCGCTGACCGCAGGACATCGTTCCGTATCCGCCGCGATCGCAGCGGATACGGGCCATTTCACTCCCATGTGGAACGTTTCGCCTTCGTACCCGAGGGCGGTGTGCTCGATATCTGAGCCGTCAACGACGATGGCTCTCGGGTGTTCAAGCGCGTCAATGGAACAGGGGAGGCGCTGGCATGACCGGCGACGGAATCGAGTACCAGGTGACCGAAGGCCCGGCAATTGATGCGCAGCTGCGGCAGCGCCACCGCGAGGGTGCGAGTTCCCGCGAGTTAGGCGAGTACGCGACCTCGCTCGGGCTCACGCCGCCCCTGCAAGACGAACAGGGTGCCGTGCCCTCGGTCGTATTCGAGTTCCCGCCGGGCGACACTGAGGGCGTCCTGGTGTGGGACGTGCCCGAACCGGGTGAGGACCAGGCCGACGACGACGATTGGGGCGACGGCGACAGCCCGTAGACGTCCACACCGGAGACTGAGCCCCGACCGGGGTGCGTCGGGTCGTATCGGCAGCGCGGCGCGACTCCGACGATCTTCGTCGGCACCGGGCTGGGTGAAGCCTGCACCTTCTCCAATGAACCCGGCGAGCAAGCCAGATGGCGCGGCGCCTCGTCAGGTCGTGAGTTGCCCCAGTTCCTCGCTGATCGCTTCTCGCAGGTCATCATGCTGCGGGCCGAGCGCATACCGCTCATCGCCCCAGTGGTCTCCCGGGTACAGCCACACCGGCATGCCCACACGATCGGCCGGCTCCCAATCGAACCGCGGCCACACATGCGCATGGAGGTAGGGATGGGTGTTCCCCAGGATCTCCAAATTGACCCGCCGGAAGGCCGGATCCAGCCGCTTGCAGGCGCGTTCGACCGCCTCACCCAATTTGTCCATATCAGACAGAAATGCCATCCGCTTGGCCGTGGGGAGCTCCGACAGCCGCTGCACCGCAGGATCATCAACCAGCAGCAGCGAGTATCCCGGCAGGAACTGGACATCCCCGATCACCGCGAATCCCGCTTCCAGCCTCCGGAGCACCGTCGGGTTCTCGCCCCGAAGCGCACTGCCGATCCGGTCCTTCTGCCAGTCGTCACTCATGATCGGAGACTCTACGCATCGTTGACCGGTCGACGCCGCCACCCGGTTCGGCAAACTCGCCGTCCGTTGCGAGGCCACCATCCAGAGCGCGGGGGCGCACCCCCGGCACGGGCGGATCCAGTAGATCGGCAACGCCCATCGGCCATGATCCAGCTCACCTTCCGAAATACCTGACTCGTCAGGTATGTTATGCGCAGATAGTTGAACAATCAACTATTTCGTCTTTCGAAAGGAGCTAGATGTGAAGTCTCCCCGCAAGGCAGCAGTCGTCGCGGTGCTGACCGCGAGCGTGCTGGCGGCGAGCGGCAGCGCCGCGGTCGCGGCCCCCGCCGCGTACGACACGAGCAGCGACGAAGAGGCGCAGCTGCAGGAGCTCTACGAGCAGGCAGTGGCCGAAGGCGGCGACCTGGTCATCTACGCCGGCGGCGACAAGCCCGGACAGGCCGACTACCTCCGTGACGCATTCGAGGAGAAGTTCCCGGAGATCAATGCGAACGTGATCGTGGACTTCAGCAAGAACCACGACGCCCGTATCGACAACCAGGTCGCCGAGGGCAAGGTCGTCGCCGACGTCGCGCACCTGCAGACCATCGACGACTTCCCGCGCTGGAAGAGCGAAGGCGTCCTCGAGCAGTACCGGCCGGTCGGCTGGGACCACGTCTACGACGAGGTCAAGGATCCCGACGGCTACTACACCGGCGTGTTCTTCTTCGCCTTCTCCAACGTCACCGCCACCGCACTCGGCAGCGACGCCCCGGTGGAAGCCGAGGACTTCCTCAAGCCGGAATTCAAGGACAAGCTCGTCTTCACCTATCCGAACGACGACGACGCGGTCCTCTACTACTTCAAGCAGCTCACCGACGAGTACGGCTTCGACTACCTGGAGAAGCTGCTCGAGCAGAACCCGACGTTCGTCCGCGGCACCCAGGACTCCGCGGACCTCGTCGGCACCGACGAGTACGTCGCGAGCTTCGGCACCTCCGGCGGGACCGAGGGTCTGGCGCAACAGACCTATCCGGAGGAAAGCCCGTGGGTCGCATGGCCGCAGACGGCGGGGATCCTCAAGGAGGCCCCGCACCCGGCTGCGGCGAAGCTGTACATGAGCTGGCTGCTGTCCAGCGACGCGCAGCAGAACGACATCGGCACCTGGAGCGTCCGCGATGACGTCGCTCCGCCCGCCGGCACCAGTGGCATCTTCGACTACCCGAACATGGACCCGCTCGGTCTCGGCGAGTTCATGAGCGATCGCACCGCTCTCGAGCGCTACAAGGCACGGATCAGGCTGTACGTCGGTGACGTGCAGGGGGTCAACCCCTCCGATCCTGACGACGTGCTCGGTCTCTACCCGATCGACCAGCAGGGCACTCAGGGCGCCTGACGTCCCGCGCCGGCATCGTCGAGGTCCGCCGCGACGATGCCGGCAGGGATCCCCTGTCCCTCGTGTCGTGGATTGTGGCGCGCAGAGTGCAATTGCTTGGCATGAAGGACGAATCAGTGGTCCTGCGGATGGCCGTGAACTGACTTGATTCCTAGGTGACTGCGGCCGCAGCACCCTGGCATGCTTCTGTCATGCAGCATGCGGAAGCACTACTCATCGGCGGTAGAGCCGGTGTCGGCAAGTCAACGATCGGATGGGAGGTCTCGGCGCAACTGTGCGACGCCGAGATCGCTCACGCGATCATCGAGGGCGACTTCATGGGTCAGGTGCATCCGGCACCGGAACATGACCCCGACCGTACCGGGGTCACCGAGCACAACCTCGCGGCGGTCTGGAGCAACTACGCCCAGCTGGGTTGCCGCCGCCTGATCTACACCCGGACCGTGTGCGTTCTGCCCGAGCACACAGGCATGTTCGAGCGCGCCATGGGGGCCGAAGTGCGGATCATCCGCGTCCTGCTCACCGCCTCGGATGAGACGGCCAGTGCGAGGCTGACGGGCCGAGAGATGGGCTCGCGACTTGAGCGTGAACAGCGGACCAGCGCCCTGAAAGCGCCGATGTTGGAAGCGCGGGCGCCCGCGGGAACGATCCGAGTGGCCACCGACGGCCGCTCGGTCATCGACATCGCCAGGGAGGTAGCCGCATTGACCGGCTGGCGCGGGGAACCGTAGGCCGCTGAACTCGGGTCTGGTTTCAAGATTCCCCCCGAGGCCTCGCGTTCGGCCAGGAACTCATCCAGGACCGCTGGAGGCGCCTGGCACGATGTGCCTGACGCTTTGGTCGACGGCCGCCAGTAGGAGGAGCCATGTTCAAGGTCGAGTGGACAGCACATGAGTTGAAGCCGCAGGCCGAGATCGATGAACTGTACGGCGAACTGCAAGCATCCATCGAAATCGACGGACCGGGCGACCTCGCCGTCCTCATCTACGCCGCCAAGCTCCTGGAAACGGGTTACGCCGTGGCACGGATAACCGGGTACCCCGATCGGGACTGGGTCCTGGACTACTCGGACATCGTGGAGTTCTTCATGTGTCTGGACGCGGTGGTCGAGGCCCTGGACGCACACAGCGCCGGTGTCATCGAGCTCTACCCGGGACCCGACCGCACCGAGTTCATCGTCTTCGACGCCGGCACCGGCGATGTCCGTCTCTACCGGGTGCCCTGGCTCGAAACGACCACGTTCGAACCAAATAGCCCGCTGCCGCGCCGCATCACCGGGCGCCCCATGACGACCTGCGCGCGCCGCGACCTCGTCAGCCACTTCAGCGACCTCCGCCGAGAGTTCGCCCGGGCCGCAGTCGAACACGACCCGCGCCTTGCAGTCCTCGAACCCATCAGTCGCTGGTCTCCGAACTGAGGACTGCCGTTGCCGAGGCACCAGCAGTCTTAAGGATCAGTCTCGGGAGAGCGCCGCGGCGGCCCCGCCGTATCTGGCGATCTCGGCAGGTGTCCAAACTCTTGCGGCACAGCCGATCTCGGTGATGTAGTCACGGTGGCCCGCCGGGATACGCGCTGCGAACTCGGTGGGATTCTGGGTGAGCCCTGAGAAGATCAGGTGACCGGCGGAGAAGAACAAGTCGACGAGTTTGACCTGCCCTGACAGGTCGACCATGATATTGCCCGGGTTCAGATCGACCCCGCCCCAATAGGGGATGACACTTTCCGCTTTGTCGCTGAGCCGTTCCGCCTCGAGTCGGACGGCCCCAACGGGGTCGTCGGCCGCCCCGGCCTCCCAGCGTTCGGTGACGGCGGCGACTTCGGGCTCTTCGGCTGGGCGCAGGAACTCCATCACGGTCACGCGACCGCCGCCGCGCAGCGGCGCATCGAAGTCGATCCTCGGCAGCAGCGCGTGCCCGTCCAGGTCGCGGCACAGATCCACGAACACCCCGTACGCGAGCTCGAAGGGACTCACCCGCGCGACTTGGAAGCCCTCGGGCGATCGCCAGGCGGTCGCCCAGTCGCCCACCCCGCACACGCTCCACCCATTGAGCACCAGGCGGGAGGCCACCTCACGGTGCGAGAGCCCGTGCAATTCAGCGAATTCATTCACGAGCTGGAGCCTAGTCAGCCGGCGTGGCGCGGTCACTCTCGTTTCCAGCTGGTGGGCCGACCACCGCCGGTGGCTCATCCGCGAACTCAAGGCCACAGCGTGACCAACCGCATGGCCAGATCGACAACTCCGCACTACCAGACGTTCACATCGACGTACCGAAAGTGTCAGGCCGATCGATCACAATCGATACCCGACCCCTGGCATGATCGGACACCGATGACCCCCACCGTCCCCACCTCACCGACCGACGAGACGTGGCCCGCCGAGAAGCGCGAACGCGAACTCGACTGGCCCGCACCCGAACGTGACCGGAACGAATTCAGCCCCAAGGGCGCTTGACGTTTCGACGGCAACGATCGTCGTGGCGCTCGTGCGGTCCGCTCGACCGACAATGTCAGCGGCGGAACGGATTTCGAGCTGGACCGCACACGGCGTCCTCTGTCGCGGACCGGAACTCCCCACCTGCGCCGCGCAACCATGAACCGCCTTGCGGCTCAGGCCTTTCGGTCGACGACGGCGGCGGCGATGAGGAAGCCCGCGGGCACCAGTACCCCGAGAAACCCGCTGGGGCCGAGCAGGAAGACGCAGAAGCCCGCCCAGACGATCAACGCGATTCCGAAGCCGATCCCGAGCCGCTGGCCCTGCCGCCCCAGTCGGATCATCAACAGCCCGGTCAGGACCGTGGGCAGTACGATGCCGCCTGGCAGGGCCCAGAAGTCGGCCACCGATCCGAGGTCCGCTTCGCCGCTTCGCAGACTGCCCGCGAACCAGTCGCCCCACGGGACGATGAAGGCGAACGCCGCGATGTGCGCTACGGCGATCACGAGGAGGGACCAGCCGGCTATGACGGTCAGCCGTGCGGCGAGCGGAGTGGACTGCCGAAGTGATTGCGGGGGTGCAGTAGTGGTCATAGACCGAACCTATGGCCGTCGCAGCGCGGTGCTATCCCTCCGGAGAGCTATCGGCCTCCCCCGCGCGGGGGATAGGGGCAACCGGGCCGCGCTCGCCGCCGCCGCGATCGCATCGATCGCCGCGTCGGCACTGGCCGCGCCGGCCGCAGCGCAGACCATCACCGAGGGATCCGGGGACGAACCGGTCGACGGACCGGGCGTCATGGTCGATGACAGCTTCGCGGTGACCACGCTCGACTGGTGCGGTTACGGGGAATTCGTCGACTACGGCGAGGGCAAGCCCGGCGGCGGCAAGAACGACGACTACATCAGGATCGCCGACAACTGCGCCGACGGCTACAGCATCCGGGCCCAGGTCTGGGTCGATGACGTCTCGCAGGGCGTGCGGATCAACGACAACGGCTACTGGGGAGAAGACGTGATCTGGGATCCGTTCCCCAACGTGAAGCCGGGCCAGGTAGTCGAGCTCGAAATCTGCCTGACCGACTCCAGCGGAGGCCACTACGAGTGCGCCGAGCAAGGGGACGTCAGCACCGACGGGTGATCCCATAGCGAGTCGAGTCATCAGCCTCCCGTGACTTCGTCCGATTCCACCCTTTGCCGAGTCATGTCCGGGATGGACAAGATGAGCCGCGTCGCGTCGTTGGGACGGTCGACCTCGATCACTATGCGCGCGTCCGCAACTGGAACACGGCAAGAGATCACGAAGGTCTTGTCGTTAAGATCGCCGATCTCGATCTCTTCATCATCGACCTCGATCTCATCGTCGAATATCCTGACGAACCCCGGGTTACAGCCGATTTCATTCTGAATCGAAATCGAGACGGGAACGCGGGTGGGAGAGAAGGCAAAAACATAGATGGTGCCGCCATCAGTCCAAATGCCGTTCTCATCGGGTTGGGTGAACGTCTCAAGCTCGTCAGGGACGCCTTCCACCAACACCAATCCCCATGGCAGGTTCATCTTTTCCAATGTGTACCGCATCATGCTCCTCGGTCTCGCTCGTCAAGCAAATCATCGGCATCACGCCATCGAACCGTGGGTTCCGCGCGACTCGTGTCAGTGGCGTGTCAGCGGTGCTTGTGAAGGTGGTGGACATGGACATCAGCACCTCGCGATTTCCCGCGGTGCTAGACCCGAGTCACACCGCCAATGCCAAGCGCCACCAGGAGTCTCCAATGAACGCCAACGGTAAAACCAACGCCGCCGCCACCTCCACCCGCCCGCGCTCCGTCACGATCGCCGCGGTCCTGCAGTTCGCGGTCGCACTCGCCTTCGCCGGCATCCCGCTCATCGGGCTGCTCTACGGGGCCGACGTCCAGGCCGCCGCCGAGGCGGAAGTGATTCGGCAAGGGGCCTCCCCCGGGGCGCTGGCCGACGTCGGACTGAGCTTCGACGAACACGGCATCGCCATCTGGGCGCCCTTCGGGATTGCCGCGTTCGTCGCGGTGACGGGCGCACTGACCCTCGCCAGATGCCGGATCGGCCGGATCCTGTCGTGGATCGTCCTGCCGCTGGTCCTGATCGGCAACGTCCTGATCATGGCGAGCAATGCCGCCGCCGCCGAGACCGTGCAGGCCGTCTTCGACTCCTCTGAGGACGCCGCCGTGCGCGGCCTCGACGCCGCCGCCCTCCTGGAGGCCGCATCGGCCGCGTACCCGGAGTGGCTGCCGGCCCTGGAAGCGGTCAGGCTCGCGATCGTCGTCATCGGCTGCGTCCTCGGCGTGGTCCTGCTCGCCCTCCGACCCGCCCGCCGGTACTTTCGCAAGGACTCAGTGCCGCAAGGACTCTGACCTGATCGCCTCGACCGCGGCGTCCCGCTCCAAAGCGGCGCCGCGGTCGTATTGTTCCTTGAAGACCTTGTCGCCCAATAGTTCTCGCACTTCCTCGTCGGTGCGCAGGCCCGTGTCGTAACCGCGTCGGTCCTCCGTTCCCAGGAGAGCCGCGGCGGCCCCGATCAAGTTCGCGGCCCGCTCCGCGTTCCCCTCGGCCAGGACCAGCGCGGCATAGAGCCGGGCCAACATTGCCAGGTCCGGTCCCATGGCGCCCTCGAAGTGGGCTGCCGTCAGGCCGTCCAGCGCCCCGCGGGCACGCCCGATCTGCTTGGAGCACAGGGCGATCATTGCCCGGATTGCCGACCCCCACACCCGGATCCGCGCCTCCAGCGCCGTGTTGTCGAAACTCGCCTCGGCCTCGTCCAGCTCGCGCAGCGCAGCCTCGTCTTCCCCACTGTGGAAGAGGAACTGGGCGCGGGCCCACCGGACATAGGCGATGGTGCGCGGCTCCCTGCTCGTCTCCGCACGTTCGAACGCCAGGTCCAAGGCCGCCTGGGCGGGAGCGAACTCGCCGATGCGGGCGCGGGCGACGGCCGCTTCGGCATACGCCTCGGCCGCGTCGGCGGCGACGCCGAGTTCGTCGAGTAGCCGCGCGGCCTGGTCATACGCGGCGAGTTCCGCTTCGTGCTCGCCGAGGCGCGAGCGGTGTTCGGCGAGGATGCGGAGCGCGGACGAGTGGCCCCAGCGTTCGCCGAGCCGGTCGAATTCGGCCCGGGCCTGTTCGACCCGGTCGATGGCGTCGCGGTTGGTCGCCGTGGCATCGGATGCCAGCAGCAGGGTTATGCCTCGCTCCCAGCCCGACGGTTCGGGCCCCGCCGCTGCGGCGCCCGCCGGGTTGGCCAGGAAAGCCGGGGCGATGGACAGCAGGAACCGGCCGGGGCCGGCGACGAGCGGGTCGGGACTGCGGGCATCGGCCCCCGACGCTGCCTCCACCTCCGACTCGCGAGCGGCGGCCAGACCGGCCGTAATGGCCGCCTCGCTGGCCTCGAAGTCGCCGGCCTCGGCGTGCAGGAGGCCGGTCAGGACGCGTTCGGTCGCCCGCAGGAACGCGGGGACCTCACCCGGCAACTCCAGGACCGCCCGAGTCCAATGAAGACGCTCGGTGTGGAGGCCGCACAGGTGCCAGTACCAGAACAGAGCGCCGATCAGTCGCAGCCCGAGCTCCTTGTCGCCCTGGGCAACGCAGCGGCGGACGGCGGCAATGAGATTGTCGTGCTCGGCCTGCGTCTGCGCCCTGGCCTCGAGCTGTCCCGTCGACCGCAGCTCCGCGTCCGACCGTTCGGCCAGCGCCACGCAGTAGCGAGTCCTCGCCTCGCGCTCCTCCTCGGCCCGGCCGGACGGTTCCAGCTGCGCCGCAGCGTAAGACCGGATCGTCTCCAGCATCCGGTAGCGGTCCCCGTCGCGTTCCACCAGCGACTTGTCCACGAGCCCGGCGAGCGCGTCGATATCGTCGACGCGGTCGAGCCCGACCCCGGCGGGGTACACGGACAATCGCATCGCCAGGGCCCGTTCGGATTCCGACAGCAGCTCCCAGCTCCAGGCGATGACGGCCTCCAGGGTGCGGTGCCGGGCGGGCGCATTCCGGTCGGCGGCGGTAAGGAGCGCGAAGCGGTCGTCCAGCCGCGCGGCGATCTGGGACGCATCGAGCGCCCGCATGCGGGCGGCCGCCAGCTCGACCGCGAGCGGCAATCCGTCGAGACGACGGCAGATCTCAACGACCGCAGGCGTATTCGCCTCATTCAAGCCGAAGCCGGGGCGGACGGCGGCGGCTCGTTCGCAGAAGAGTCGTACCGCGGCGCTAGCGTTGGGATCCGCCTCCGACCAGGACAAAGGAGGAATCGGGTACAGGCGCTCGCCGCCGATGACGAGGGCCTCGCGGCTGGTGGCGAGGACTCGCAGGCCAGGGCAGGCACCGAGGAGGCGGGCAGTGAGGTCCGCGACAGCCGCGATCTGGTGCTCGCAGTTGTCGAGCAGCAGCATCGTCCGCTGCTCGGCGAGGAACTCCTCCAGGCGGGAGGCGGCGTCCTGCACCGACGGTTCGAGCAGTCCGGCCTCGCGGGCGCCGATCGCCCGCAGGACCGCCGGGGCGATATCGCCGGGTTCGGCCACCGCGGCCAACTCGACCATCCAGATGCCCTCCGGGGCAAGGGCCTCGGCCCGGCTTGCCGCCTCCACGGCCAGGCGGGTCTTGCCGGAGCCGCCCGGGCCGGTCACCGTGACCAGTCGGGACGCCTGCAATGCGGCGGCGAGCGTCGCCAGGTCGTCGTCGCGGCCGACCAGGCTCGTCAACTGCGCCTTGAGGTTCGTGCGTCTACGCCGGGATGGGGCGGCCGGTTCCGTTTCCTGCCTGAGGATCTGGAGATGCAGCTCGGCCAGGTCCGGCGAGGGGTCGGCGCCGAGGTCGTCGGCGAGGCGTTCGCGGGCCCGTTCGAACGCGTCGAGGGCCGCCGCGCCCCGGCCGGTCGCATACAGCGCCCGCATGAGCAGCGCCTGCCAGCGCTCGTCCAGAGGATGGGCCGCGGCGAGCGGTTCGAGCTCGGCCAGGACGTCCACGCCCGCCGCGACCTCGATCGACATGCGCTCGCGCGTCGTCTCGGTCCGCAAGCGCTCCAACCGGAATGCCTCCGAGGAGGCGAAGGGCAGATCGAGCAGGTCGGCGAAGGCCCGGCCCCGCCACAGGGTCTCGGCCTGCCGCAGCGCGGCCAGGTCCCCGGTGCTGCGCCCGGTCTCGGCCAGGCGCTCGAAGCTGAGGAGGTCGACGTCGCCTGCGTCGATCGCGAGGCGGTACCCGGCGGCCCCGCGGGTCAGCCGATCGGTCCCGATCAGTCTGCGCACGCGCGAGACCAGCGCCTGGAGTGCGTTGGCGCTGGGGGATTCGCCGTCCCAGATCGCGTCGGTGAGGGCGTCGGCGGAGATCTCGCGGCCGGGCTCCAGGGCGAGCCGGGCGATGAGCGCCCGCAGGCGGGCGCCCGCGATCTGGACGGGACGGTCCTCGTCGTCGCGGACCGCGAACGGGCCCAACAGCAGTACTCGCATGATTGACAGTCTGCCCGCACCGCCGCGCAGCGGCCCCGAGGGATCGGCCGGCCGAGCAGACGTACGCCGACACCGAAATCGGCGCCGACGTCAAGTCAGCGCCGACGTCGAATCAGGTCAGAAGACGCCCAGGACCGCCGCCAGCACGAACAGCACCAAGACCACCAGCGCCGCGATCGCCGCGTACATCACGAACTCCGGGAAGATCACCAGCAGCAGCAGGATCACCACGAGCGCGATGCCCCCGCCCGCTCCCAGGGTCTTCCAGCGGCTCTTGCGCCGCTGCATGTCCTCGTGCAGACGGTCGTTCGCCTTCGAACCGGCACGCATCTGCTGCGTCGGCCGCACCGGCTCCACCTCCTGGTACCCGGGCGGCGACAGCGACTGGAGGTCGGACAGCAGCACATCCAGCTCGGAGTAGACCCGCGCCTGCAGCGCCGCGTCCATCCGCTCCTGGTATTCGGCCACGTCCAGGCGCCCTTCCTCGACGGCCTGACGCAGGCGATCCATCACCACTTGCCGGTCGGACTCCGAAGCACGCATCTGATCGCGGTCCATTGGCCACACCTCCCATGTCACGAGCTGTCTCTAGGATGCCAGGGCGAAGCAACACGCGGCAGGGGACTACCGCGCGGGCGTCGAAGCTGCGACGATAGGCCCGTGAGCGAAAGCCAGGAAATGGTCGCCTCCGTGGGCGCGGGCGTCGAGTCCACCGACATGGTGCTCAATATCGGACCCCAGCACCCGTCCACCCACGGCGTGCTCCGCCTCAAGCTGCGGATCGACGGCGAGCGGGTGGTCGAATGCGAACCCATCATCGGCTACATGCACCGCGGCGCCGAGAAACTCTACGAGGTCCGCGACTACCGCCAGATCATGCTCCTGGCCAACCGCCACGACTGGCTCTCGGCGTTCTCCTCCGAGCTCGGCGTGGCGCTGGCCGCCGAGAGACTGGCGGGAATCGAGACGCCCGAGCGCGCGATCTGGCTGCGCACGGCGCTGGCCGAGATGAACCGGGGGCTCAACCACCTGATGTTCCTCGGCTCCTACCCCCTCGAGATCGGCGCGATCACGCCGATGTTCTACGCCTTCACCGAGCGGGAGCGGCTCCAAGAGGTCTTCGAGGAGGCCAGCGGCGGGCGCATCCACTACATGTACAACTGCGTCGGCGGGCTCAAGCGCGACGTGCCCGAGGGGTGGGAGGGGCGGGCGAACCGAGCCCTCGACGAGGTCGAGCACGGCATGGTCCGGCTCGACAAGCTCTTGCGGCACAACGAGATCTTCATTGCACGGACCAAGGGCGTCGGGGTGCTCGACGCGGCCACGGCCGCCGCGTACGGAGTGACCGGACCGGTAGCGCGCGCCTCCGGGCTCGACTTCGACCTGCGACGCGACGAGCCGTATCTGGCCTACCCGGAGCTCGACGTGCCGATCGTGCTGCGCAGCGAGGGCGACTGCTACGCGCGCTTCATGTGCCTGCTCGACCAGGTCCAGGTGTCGATCGACCTGGCGCGCGAGTGTCTGGAGCGGGCGGCCGTGACCGACGGTCCGGTGAACGTCAAGCTCCCCAAGATCTTCAAACCTCCGGAGGGCGAGACGTACGTGTGGACCGAGAACCCGTTGGGCGCCAACGGGTACTACCTGGTCAGCCGGGGCGACAAGACGCCGTACCGTCTCAAGCTGCGGACCGCCTCGTACGCGAACGTGCAGGCGCTGTCGACGCTCATGACCGGATGTCTGATCCCGGACATGATCGCCATCCTCGGTTCGATGTTCTTCGTGGTCGGCGATATCGACAAGTAAAGCCAATGGCTTCCGTGACCGATACTGACCATCGACGGGGACGATTGCGGCACTCGGGCCAGGGCCCGATTGTCAGTGGCGGCGTTGGCCGGGGGCAGCAAAACGTCCAAGGCGACGATGATGGCGACCTTGTCGCCGCACTGGATCTCCGTACTCAGCCGCAGCGGCCGGTCGTCTCGTGCACCGTGAACGGTTCGGACTCCACCGGTTCGGTCCAGCTCGCCAGGACGGTGCCGTTCGGGCAGGTCAGCGCTCCGTACTGCCAGCTCTCGTCGGCGCCCTCCGGCGGTGCCGGCGTGAAGGCGGCCGGCTCCGGACCGGGACGGCAGCCGGTCGTCACCTGGAGCTCGACCGGGTCGGTGTGGAGGCCGCCGGCGGGATCGGGGGTGGTCGCGGTGACGCGGACGTTCAGGTAGTCGCTCGTGGAGCCGTTCCAGATCGCCACGGACGTATCCGGAGCCGGTCGTAGATCGAGGCGATCGGCCAGGGTGTCGAGGTCGGCCACGGTCGCGCCGGTGAACTGGAGCGTCTGCGACAGGGAGGCGCCCGGGCGCACGGGATTGACGTCGCAGGACTCGATCCGCAAGGGCCCCACCGCTATGACGGCCGAATCGGGGATGTCGGCGGCTGCCGAGCCGAGGAACTCTCCCAGGTCGGTGGCGGCGCGGGCGGCATCGATCTGCTCGCTCACCGTCGATCGGGAACTGAAGAAGGCGGCCGCCACCAGGACCAGCGCCCACGCCACCACGAGGAGGCGGAGGCGGGTGCGCCAGCGAGGGGAGACGTTCGAGAACACGCTCCACAGTCTGCCCTACCCATTTATGAGATGCCCATCACAATCCGTCTTCCGCTGTCACACTTCTGGACCATGTCTCGTCCTCATCCCATGAACGAACCAAACGAGTCCCGAACGGCCCTCACGGCCGAAGCGGCCGCCGCCGAATTCGAGTCGCTGCGCCCCCGACTCCTCGGAGTCGCATACGGACTCGTGGGCACCCTCCCCGAGGCCGAAGACGCCGTCCAAGAAGCCTGGATCCGGCTGCAACGCAGTGACCTCGCCGAGATCGACGACCTCACCGGCTGGCTCCTCACCACCACCTCCCGCATCGCACTCGACGTCCTGCGCTCGGCCCGCAACCGCCGCGAGGCCTACATCGGCCCCTGGCTGCCCGAACCCGTCGAGACCGCACCCGACCCGGCCGACTCGGTCAGTCTCGCCGACTCCATGTCCTGGGCGATGCTGGTGGTCCTGGAGACCCTGACCCCGGCAGAGCGGGCCTCATTCGTCCTCCACGACGTCTTCGGCCTCACTTTCGAAGAAGTCGGAGGCGCCCTCGGACGCACCCCGGCCTCCTGCCGCAAACTCGCCAGCCGCGCCCGCGCCCACGTCGAAGCCCGCAAACCCCGCTTCGACGTCGACCCCGCAGCCCATCGCGCCGTCGTGAAGGCCTTCTCGACCGCCACCCGCTCCGGCGACCTCGACGGCCTCGTAGGACTGCTTGACCCCGACGCGGTGCTCGTCTCCGACGGCGGCGGCCTGGTCACCGCCGCCCGGAACCCGATCCACGGCGCCGACAAGATCGCCCGGTTCCTGGTCGGGTCCGCCCGCAAGAGCCCCGAGAGCTGGCACCAACCCATCTACATCAACGGCAGTCCCGGCCTCATCACCGTCATGGGCGGCTTGGTGGACGGCGTGATCTCGCTCGGCATAGAGAACGGACGCATCACCAAAGTCGACATCGTCCGCAACCCCGACAAGTTCCATGGCCTGCGCACCGCCAGCGCCGGTTGATCGGATACGGCCCGCGCGCCTCCAGCGCCGGTCCCCGCAACATTGCCGAGCACCGCCGCTCCGGTCCCCAACACATGGCCCGACTCCGCCGCTCCGGCCAACGAAGCGCGACCTCCGCAAGACCGGCCCCACAGATTTCCGGCCCGCGCTCATCGCGCGGCGACGGGCACAAGGTCAATACCCGAAACACGGTCCGCACTCACCGCGCGGCGCCAACGAGAGAGGAAGCACCAGATGGAAAAGCGACTCGAGTTCGCCGCAACCGACTTCGGCCAGCAGTACTACAAGAACATGCTCGCCAACGAGGCCCTGTTCCACGACGGTCCCCTCTCCAGCGCTACGGCGGAACTGGTGAAGATCCGCGCCAGCCAGATCAACGGCTGCGGGTACTGCCTCGACATGCACACCAAGGACGCCGCCTCATACGGCGAGACCGCTGAGCGTCTGGCGATGGTCGCGGTGTGGCGTGAGGCGCCCCACTTCACCGAGTCCGAGCGCGCCGCGCTCGCGCTGACGGAGGAGGCATGCCGCCTGGCCGATAACCCGCACGGAGTCTCCGACGAGACGTGGGAGACGGCCCGCAAGCACTTCGAGGACGAGGAACTCGCGGCGCTGCTGGCGATGATCGCGCAGATCAACGCGTGGAACCGCCTCAACGTCACGATCCGCAATCCCGCCGGAACCTACGACCCGAAGACAAAGGCCGCCCGTTATGCCGGGCGGTAATGAGACCGCAAGGCCGCCATCGAGCGTCACCCATGCCAAGATCATGCACATTGCAGTTCAATATGCAGATGGACACGATGATTCTCCAGATCCGTGAGGTCGACGCAGACGATGTCGCGGTCCTCCGTGAACGTGCTCGCCGCTCCGGCATCTCCTTGTCGGCCTACTTGCGGAACCTGATCCACCAGGATGCGGCGCAACCGACGAATGCCGAAGTGATCGAGCGAATCGAGTCCGAGGAGTCGGTCGATATCTGGCCTGAGGAGACCGTCAAGTACATCGAGGCGGGACGCCCGCAGTGAATGCGAAGTTCGCGCGGGCACCGCAAAATGCCACTCGGCGCAGATCGACACCTTTCCAATGTGAGGTCGCGGCTCACCGCATGCGCGCGCTGAACCCGCCACGGCAGGGCCAGCGCGCATGCAGCGGGAATCGCTAGTTCAGCGAGGAGACCAGTTTGATGTAGTCGCCGAAGGCGTCGTCTACCTCGGAGTGGGTCAGACCGTAGTCCGAGAGTGAGTACTCGTGCTTGCGGTCGTTCGCGGGCCGGGCGAGTTGACCGTCCAGGTTCGCCGCGTCCTCGGCGGTCCACTTGGCGTCGAGCTGGCGGTACAGCAGCGGCACGTAGGTGTGAGGGTCGTGGTTGAGCCGGTGGTAGGGCACGTCGATGACTGCGCCCGATGGCAAGGTGTGGCGGGTCTCCCGGGCCTGGTCGACCATGTCGGACAACAGGGTCAGGAACGTCTCTCCGAGCTCGTGCGTGTCGGTGCGGCGCAGCGCCATGCGCCAGAACGACTCGATGAGCGAGCAGGTCGAGGCCATGACCGTCATCGGGTCGCGGTGGGTCCACACGATCTTCGCGTCAGGGAAGACCTTGCAGATGGCGCCGAGGTTGAACAGGTCGAACGGCGCCTTGAGGATCCACCGCTTACGTTCGCGCCCGTACTGGAGGACCTGGAGCGCCTGCTTGAGATAGCCGTAGTCGGTGGTGTGGTCGTGCTGGTCGAGCCATTCGCGGTAGCGCGGCAGCGGCGCCCGGCACAGGTGGTAGGCGGTGTGCGGGACGATCAGCAGCGATTCCTCCGGGCTGGTCGCCGAAGTCGGGTGCTGGTAGGGCAGCGCCGGCATCAGCTTGGGCAGCATCTCCAAGTCTTTGGTGAGCTTGGCGATCCGCTCGGCATCGGTCTGCGGGTCGGCCTTGAGGTCCACGTTGTACATTTCCCACGCCAAAGGACCGCGGTGGCCCTCGGAGGCGGCGAGGATCTTGTGGGTCAATGTGGTCGCGGTGCGCGGCAGGCCGACGATGAACACCGGTCGCTCGATCGGCTCGTTGCCGATCGCGGGGATCTCGGCGTGGAGGCGCCGCACCCGCAGGCGGTTGACCATGCGCATTGAGAACTCGGATTTGGTGCTGGCCCAACCGATGGGACCCAGATGTTTGACGTCGGCGTAGCACCCGAAGGCGAATTCGAGGTCGTCGAGCCATTGCCGATCGCCGTCGAAACTCGAACGCTGGTCGGCCTCGGCGGCCGCGACCATTTTGCGCCAGGTCTTGGCCGGGTTGCGCCGGTCCAGAGTGGTGGGGGTGAGCAGGATGTTGAGCATCTTCGTGGTGCCCGAGGTGCGTTGCATCGGCGTCCTCTCCAGAAGGGGGCCAGGGACTGTGATGTGGATCGAGGGGAGATCGGTCCGGGCCACGATACGCGAAAGGGCCGGGCCGCGGTAGCGGCCCGGCCCTCCGGGACTGGGTAACGAGCTGAAACGCTCCCGGTCTAACGACTCACGGACAGTTTCGCCTCGTTGAGCCCCTGCACGGCATCGACTTCGCCAGTGGCGTCGCCGAACCGTGAGAGCGCGCGGAGCGTCCACTTGCCGGGTGCGGCGAAGAAGCGGAACTGTCCACCTTCACCGGTCACCACCTCGGCGGTGAATTCCCCGGACGAGTCGAGCAGGCGCACATAGGCACCCTGCACGAGTTCGCCTTCGTCGTTGGCGACCGTGCCGGTCAGCACGGTCTCCCTTTCGATGTCGACAGACGCCGGCAGGGCGGCATCTTGGTCGGGCGCAGCGCAACCGTCAGACATGTTGATTCCTTTCCTACCGTCGCCGGATTATTTCTCGCCGGGTTCGTCGCCGAGCGCGATCGGCACGCCGACAAGCGAGCCGTACTCGGTCCAGGACCCGTCGTAGTTCTTGACATCCTCGTAGCCGAGGAGCTCGCGCAGCGCGAACCAGGTGTGGCTGGAGCGCTCGCCGATGCGGCAGTACGCGATCGTCGCCTTGCCCTCGTCCAGGCCGGCCTCGTCCACGTAGATCTCGCGGAGTTCGGCCTCGGACTTGAAGGTGCCGTCCTCGTTGGCCGACTTCGACCACGGCACGCTCAGAGCGGTGGGGATGTGGCCGGCGCGCTGGGACTGCTCCTGCGGGAGGTGGGCCGGGGCGAGCAGGCGCCCGGCGTACTCGTCGGGGGAGCGGACGTCGATGAGGTTCTTGGCGCCGATGGCGGCCTCGACCTCGTCGCGCTTGGCGCGCAGGTCCCAGTCGAGCGGCTTGGCCTCGTAGGCGGTGGCCTCGCGCTTGACGACATCGGTGGTGACGTCGCGGGCGTCGAGCTCCCACTTCTTGCGGCCGCCGTCGAGCAGCTTCACGTCCTGGTGGCCGTACAGCTTGAAGTACCAGTACGCGTAGGCCGCGAACCAGTTGTTGTTGCCGCCGTACAGGACGACGGTGTCGTCGTTGGCGATCCCGCGCTCGGACAGCAGCTGCGAGAACTGCTCCTGGTTGACGAAGTCGCGGCGGACCGGGTCCTGGAGGTCGTCCTTCCAGTCGATCTTGACCGCGCCCTTGATGTGGCCGTAGTCGTATGCCGATGCGTCTTCGTCGACTTCGACGAACACGACGCCCGGGGTGTCGAGGTTTTCTTCCGCCCAATCGGCGGTGACCAGCACGTCTTCACGAGCCATGAGTGTTCTCTCCTGAACGTAACAATGAGTGACTGAATTCGGTCCGAGTCGGGAGCGAGCCCGGCGGGCGGTGCATTCAGGTTGCGAGCAGGAACCATCCAAACAGAATCGTGCTGTTGGAGGTAAACCGATGTCTCGCCACAGAAGTGGCTGAAGCCTTGCTCTGTACTTGCGCACGCTGGGCCGCATTGCGGCGACTGCCGTCCGGCTAGTCGCCTAGGGCATTCGACAGAGCGTGGCCGCGATCATGCAGTAATCGATCGCGCGCCGCTTGGTGAGCATCGGCTTGCGCATGGGCTGAACGCTAGCAGACTTCCCGGCCCACGGCCAGGTACGTTCTCGCCATGCGGACGGTCACGTCAGCGTGACCTCGCTCGCCGAACCGGAGATCTCGACATTGCCGCCGGAGAAGCCGAGCTCGGTGAGCTGGATGTTGTAAGGCAGCTCGGGCAGCTCAACCGTGGTGCCGAGACCGGAGGCGGCCTGTTCGATGTACTGGTCGGCGCCGTCGGGCAGGCCCTCGGTGAGCGAGCGGATGGCATCGGGCGTCATCGACAGCGTGCCGTCGCCGAGCTCGAGCTGACCGGTGGCCTCGACGTCGACGGGCGTGGCCTGCCCGGTGATCGGGTTGGTGAACTCGACCGAGGCGGTGATCGTGGCGGTGCCGTCGTCGGCGACCGCGACGTCGTATCCGGTCCGCTCGGACAGCAGCTGCGCGACCGACGCGGTCGAGACCGTCCCGGCCACGTCCAGGTCCTGAGCCACCACGTCACCGCCGTCCCTGAGCTCGCGCCAGTCGGCGGCCACGTCATAGGCGACCAGTTCGAGCGAGGGGAAGGTCAGGCCCTCGGCGCCCACGTCGGACAGGGTGATGTCGATCTGCTCGAACTCGCCGGACCAGGCCTGGGTCAGGAACGGCCAACCGTGGACGGTCACGTCCGGGCGCTGGTCGGAGTAGGCGCCGTACGAGTCGGCGGTGTCGGCGACCTCGGTGGCGATGCGGCGTTCGACGAGGTAGTTCGCAACCCGGTCGCCAATGGCCACAACGGCGAGGACGATGACGAGCGGGATGAGGATGCGGCGCAGGATCTTGCCCACAAGGGACTCCAGGATGGTTTGGGGAACTGGGGTACTAGTCGATGATGTAGTAGGCGCTCAACAGATACACGACCGGTCCGGTGATTGCGAATGCGAGCAGGGGACCCGCGAGATTCACCACCGGCGCGGGCGCGGTGCCGTCGCCGTCGATGCGCCGCGACGCCGACACGTAACCGCAGGCCAGGTCCGCCAGCACCGCGATGAGCGCGACCAGCAGCCCGCCGATCGCGGCGTGGCCCGGCTCCGGGCCCTCGATGACGAGCCCCGCGTAGGCGGCGGAGGCGGTGCCGCACATGGTGCCGATGACGACGCCGAACGCGCCGCGCGTGACCTGGCGGTTGATGCGCGGGTCGGGCATGACCAGGTCGACCGCGCGCGCCGCCAGGATCGCCGTCCCGGCCGCGACGACCGCCGAGTACATGGCCGGCGGCGCCGAGTTCAGACGCGACAACGCTATATAACAGGTGTAGCCGGACACGGCCACGCACATCAGCATCGTGAAGCCCAGGCTCTCGGTGTAGCCCGAATGCTCCCGGCGCATCAACTGCCCGATGACGGCCGCACCGAACGCGAGCGCCAGCAGGATCGTGATGGGCAGCATCGACACCGGCGACAAGTCCGCGGCCACCCAGTCGGCCGCCAGGGCCAGGCCGGCGCCGACGACGAGGGTGATCAGCCAGCCCGAGACCTTCCGGGTCCAGGTGACGAGCACGAGCATCGCCAGTTGCAGCACCGCGACCCCGGCGGCATAGACCGGGCGCTCCATCTGTGCGCCGAGGATCAGACCGCCGCTGACGACGACGGTGACCGCGAGCGGCGGCAGCCGGTGCAGCAGGTGCGGGCTCGGCGGAGGCATCGTGTGGTCATCGGCGCCGTCCGCGACGGGCACCTCGCCGGTCGCGGTGGGGGACGGAGACCGGATCTCGCCGGTCGCTCCCGGCCCGGGAGCCGGTTTGCGCCGGCCGCGCCCAGGCAGAACGGACCGGCCGCCGCGGCGGCGCGGCGAACGGGACGGCTCGGAAGGCGCCGGCCCGCCCCAAGCGGGGTCCTCGGGGGGCGGCGCGGCCTCTCGGGGCTCATAGCCCCAGGTCTCGTCGGGTCGGCTGTACGACACGATGGACAGCCTACGGCAATGGCCCCGTGAACCGTTCACCTTCGCTACCTCGTGTGTCCGGTGGCGAAGAAGGGGTGGCGGAGGAGCAGCGTAGACGGCCCCGAGGGGCACGAGTCCTTTCGCCCCGAATCGTCCGTGAACCGGGGGAACTGCGTCCGCTCATTCTGGTGGCACGCCCATTTCGATTCGGGTTCGGTGACAACACGATGAACACCATTTAACGGCCGCCGCACGAATCCGCTATCCCGCATAGTGAGGTTTCGGCAAGGTGACGCTGGTCTTTTGTCTGGTGACCGTTTACACTTGGTCGGGACTCCACCTACCGCTTGTAAGCCACCCGCCGCCGATGCCGGGAGAGCGATAGTCGCGTGTGCTCATATAACAGCGGAGGCCTGCTGTGGAAATCTTGATCCTCACCTCGAACCCCGTTCCGGAGTCCCCTGAGTCGATCCTGCCGTCGCTCGAGCTGCTGCCTCACCGCGCTCGCTACGCCGGCCGCGACGTCAGGGCCCTGCTGAGCGGCCCGAGCCCGGATGCCGTCATGGTCGACGCCCGAAGCGACCTTGCCGACGCCCGTGCCACCTGTAGGGTCCTCCAGGCGACCGGACTGACCGTCCCCCTGTTCGCCATCGTCACCGAAGCCGGCCTCGCCGCCCTCCAGGCGGACTGGGGCGTCGACGACCTCCTGCTCGCCAGCGCCGGCCCCGCCGAGGTCGAGGCGCGCCTGCGCCTGGCCACCGGCAAACCGAACGCCGCCACGGCCGCCGGCCCGGCCGTCATCCGCGCCGGAGACCTGACGGTCGACCCCGACACCTATGCGGCGAAGCTCAAGGGCCAGCCGCTCGACCTCACCTACAAGGAATTCGAGCTCCTGCGCTTCCTGGCGCAGCATCCCGGCCGGGTGTTCACCCGCGAGCAGCTGCTGCGCGAGGTGTGGGGCTACGACTACTTCGGCGGCACCCGCACCGTCGACGTCCACGTCCGACGCCTGCGCGCCAAGCTCGGCAGCGAATACGAGTCGATGATCGGTACCGTTCGCCAGGTCGGCTACAAATTCGTCGCCCCGCCGCCGGAGAACCTCCGCGAGAGCGAACCGCGTCCAGAAAAGGTAGACGCATAGAGCACCAAGGCGAACCGCAGTCCAGGAACCTGGACGCTCAGGGCGCCGAGTTGAACGACTAAAGCAATCGGCAAAAGCAAACGGCTGGGGCCGCGATCCGAATTCGGATCGCGGCCCCAGCCGTTTCCGTCCACGCGCGAAATGGACCACGCGGCATCCTGCGGCACCGACCTCCAAATTCCCGTCCGCCCGGCTCGCCATGTCGGGGACGGAGTCGGGACGGACTCGTGATGCCGCAGGACAGGCTGGGACAACACTTCCCAACAGGAATGGAGTGCCCCGAAATGTCCAACCCGAACCAGCCCCAGCAGCCGAACGACGCCTCCCCCATGACCGAGGAAGAACAGCAGAAGTACAACAACATGTTGTGGGGCGGCGTCGCACTGCTGGTCGGGCCGATCCTGGTCGCGATGATCCTCTCCGCGGCGGACGTCGATCCGTCGGCGATCCCCAGCGCGGGCCGCAACACCGTTTTCGCCGTCCTGATGATCGCCGGCGCCGGCCTGCTCGGCTCGGCCCGCCGCTTCAAGAAGGACGCCAAGCAGCGCGGCGGTCGCTGATTGACGCGAAGCGGGACCGGTCGGTGCTGCCGACCGGTCCCGCTCGCTCTTGCCAATCGCTACCCGCTACTCCCCGGAGGGAGCGGGGATCTCCACGCCATTGCCGACCGGCGCTTACCTTTGTGCATCTCCAGGCATCTTCGCGCAATTTTTTTGCGTGATATGGTCGGTAGTGACCAGGACGAAGGTGTTACAGATGCTCCGAAGCTTTCGAGTGAGCAACTACAAGTCGATCCTTACCGACCAGGAGCTGCACCTCGGCCCGACCTTGCCGGACTCCGCATTCGACCCACTGACGGTCGCGGCCCTTTACGGCGCCAACGCCTCGGGAAAATCGAACCTTCTCGACGCCTTGCGCTGGGCCGCTGACAAAGTGTCAGATTCGCCGGTTCAGCAGCTCCTTACAGGCGACTCGAGCCTGCGAACGCCCTTCAAGTTGTCGCCCGAGGGCCTGGCGGCTCCGACTGTGGCCGAGTTCGGCTTTGCCATCGCGGGTGTCGATTACAGCTACGGATTCGCGCTCGACGACGAGCGGTTCATCGAAGAGTGGCTTTACGCTTATCCCAACCGGCGCAAGCGAATACTGGTCGAGCGAGAGCAGGAGACCATTCGGATCGGGCAGTCGGTCGAGAACCACCGGGAGATCGCGAAGCTCGTGAAGCAGGTCCGCCAGGACCGCTCGGTGTTCACCGTGCTTCGCGACCTCGACGTACCGCAACTCGACGCAGTCCGCAGTTGGTTCGACGGCCTCGTTCTCTCGGGCCCCCTTGGCACTGTGTTCTGGGGCCGAGCGGACCTTGAGGCGACGATCGAAGACGATCCACTGCTTGTGGAGCTGGCCAGGAAAGCCGACCTCGGCATCCGCGACATCGAGATCGCTGAGCGAATCCGGGAACCCAGAGAGATCGACCTGCGCGAGGCCGCTGCCCTGGAGAGCAGGATTCCTGACCTCCGGAAGCGTGCGGAGAGCCAATTCGACAAGCGCAAACGTGAGCGCGACATCAATAGAATCCAGGAGCGGGCCAGCCAGCTACGCGCTCCACGGGTTGAACGGCAATTGATGTTCCTACACGGCGACAGCCTTGTGCCGCTGACGCTCGGCGAGCAATCCTCCGGCACAATCGCGTTCTTGTTGCAGATGGCGCAGCTGGCCAAACTGCTCAACCGTGGCGGTGTCATGGTCGCAGATGAGATCGAGTCGAGTATCCATCCGCGTCTGCTCGCCCGCATCATCGAGCTTTTTCATGACCCGGAGACCAATCCCAAGGGCGCTCAGCTCATTTTCTCCACTCACGACACGAGCCTGCTCGGAACCAGCCTCGGAGAGCCCGTGCTGCGCCGAGACGAAGTCTGGTTCGTGGAGAAGAACACCGAGGGCGCCTCTGAACTCAGCCCGCTCAGTGACTTCAAGCCCCGGAAAGGAGAGAATCAGGAACGCCGCTACCTTGGTGGCGCCTACGGCGCCGTGCCCGATGTCGACACCGGTTCACTGCTGGACATCTTCAAGCGGTACGGCAGGGAGGCACCCGCCGGTGAAGCACCATCGACAACCTAAAGGACGCAGGCGCACACCGGCTCGTGAACCCGCCCCGCAGGTCCTGATAGTCGTATGCGGACAGCGGACCGAAAAGGAGTACTTCGAGGACTTCAAGCAGTGCGGCACCCCGAACATATCGATCAAAGTCAAAGTCAAGGACAAGAGCCCGCTCAAACAGGTCGAATACACGGCTGACCTCAGGGATGCCGGCGGTTTCACGCAAGTCTGGTGTGTGCTCGATGTCGACCACTTCGCCAATCTCGAACAGGCGCTTATCGAGGCGAAACGCCGGCGCGTCGCGATCGCCATCTCCAACCCGTGCTTCGAGTACTGGCTGCTCCTCCACTTCGAGGACTGCGCAAGGCCGTTCGCATCTCCGTCAAGCGTGAAGGAATACCTTCAGCGGAGGCATGTTCCGGGCTACGACAAGGACTCCCCTTGCCTGGAGGCATTCAGACCGAGGCGGCGGGAAGCGATCGATCGCGGCCGGAAGCGAGAGGCGGCATCCGATGGCCATCTCTGCAATCCCTCCACCACCGTGTGGAGGTTGGTCGAGCTCATCCTCGACGAACAGGACAAGCGGCGTCGTTGACGAACTGCCGCCGAAGGCGGGGGCGGACGCGGTCGCTGACTGACGCGCGCGGGGCCGGTCAGTTCCCCTGACCGGCCCCGCTCGCTAACTCGCTATCTCGCTACTCCCCGGAGGGAGCGGGGATCTCCACGCCATTGCCGACCGGCTCCCCGAAGTTCGGGGTGCCGTCCTCATTGAAGGTGAACGGCTGCACCCGGGTCGAACGGCTCGAACCGCAGCCGCCCTCGGGATCGTCGTTGCCGTGGTAGACCAGCCAGTGCTCCGACCCGTCCGGAGACGTGAAGAAGCCATTGTGGCCGGTCGTGTAGACCCCGTTGCCCTGCTCGAAGACCGGCTCGTCGGACTTGGGCCACGAGGACCGGTCCAGCGGGTCGCCGCCGTTGTACGTCAGCATCCCCAGCTTGTAATCCGCAGTGGCGCACTGGGAAGCCGAATAGACGATGAAGGTGTCCCCGTCGTGCTGGAGCACCTCGGGCGCCTCATTGACGCGCCCGCCCACGGTCTCCCAGTCGTGTTCCGGCTGCGAGATGATCGTCTCGGTACCCTCGACGAGGGTCCACGGGTCGCTCATCTCGGCGATCCAGTTGGACTGGTCCTCGCCGTACCACTCCGACCACAGCATGTACAGCTGGTCGCCCAGCTCCAGGTACGTCCCGTCGATGTTCCAACGGTCCGGCATCGGCGTGCTCATGAACTCGTACGGCCCGGCCGGGGTGTCCCCGGTCGAGCGGAGCACGTGGAGGCGCTGGCCGTCGAAGTTCGTCTGGGAGTTCCCGGACGTGTACATGAGGTACCAGGTGCCGTCGATCTGGTGGAACTCCGGCGCCCAGTGACTGCAGCAGCGGTCGGCGGCACCGGCGTCGTCCCACACCACTTCGGCGGAGGCGTCCGCCAGGCCCGCGAGGGTCGGCGAGCTCCGCATGGTGACGGTGGAGTCCCAGGTGGTCGCGGCCATGTAGTAGTTGCCGTCGTAGTACTCCAGCCACGGGTCGGCGCCGTTGGGCACCAATGGATTCGTGACCGATGCCTGGGCAGCTTCGACGTCGTTCGCGGTCTGGTCGGCGTCGCCGGCCTCTTCCGCTCCCGCGCCGTTCAGGACGACCAGGCTGGTGAGTCCGGCCAGCGCGGCGGCGGCCACGGCCGCCAAAGCGCTGCGGCGCATGCGTTTTCCGCGTCGTTGCGGTGTCGTGTTCATCATGGGTTCCTAACCGGGTTCCTACTGGCCGTCCAGGACGGGCCAGCCGTCGACCCATTCGATGGCCTCGATGCCCATCTCGAAGTCGCCGGCGGTGTCGTAGGAGTGGTAGGCCATGAGCCCGTTGGAGATCGACTGTCCGCCCGAGGCGACGAAGTCGCCGTGGCCGGCCAGGACGAGGGTGCCGCCGCCGTCGGTCAGGGCCGTGCCCTCGGCGTCGACGAACGGTCCGGTCGGGGATTCGGAGCGGCCCACCCGGATGTTGTAGGTCGAGTCGGCGCCGGCGCAGCACACGTCCCACGAGGTGAAGAGGTAGTACATGCCGTCGTGCTCGGTGAGGGTCGGGCCCTCGATGCCGGAGCCGCCACGGCCCGCGAGGTGGATCGCTTCGGCGCCGTCGACCGCCTTGCCGGTGGCGGGGTCGAGCTCGACCGCGTAGATGCCGGACCACCAGGAGCCGAAGGCCATGAACCGGCCCTCATCGGTGTCCAGGATGGAGGCGTCGATGGCGTTGTACGGGTCGCCCTCGTTCGACTCCCACACCAGACCCTGGTCGTCCCAGCCGTAGTCGTCGTCGGTCGGGTCGAGGGTCTCGTTGGTGGCCAGTCCGATGACGGAGTGCTGGTTGCCGAAGGTCGAAGCCGAGTAGTACATGGAGTACAGGCTTCGCTCTTCGTCCCAGAAGACCTCGGGGGCCCAGATGTTGTCGACTCCCGGGACCTCTTCTGTCACCCACGCGGGCTTGGTGTCCCACATGGTTCCGGCGTCCTCCCAGGTAGCGCCGTTGTCATTGGAAGTGCGGATCGTGACGTTGCCATCGCCGACCGGGCCGTAGCCGGTGGCGAACACGTACCAGGGCTCGCCCTCCTCGCAGGAGGTGACGAGGGCCGGGTCGTGGGCCCCGAGGGAACCGGTGAGCGTGCCGGGTGCGCTCACGGCTCCGTCACAGTTCTGTTTGGCCTGAGCCGCTTGGGAAACCTCGGAGCCGTGGTTGTCGGCGGCTCCGGCGGTGGGGAGGTAGACCGCGAGTCCGGCGGCCGCGAGCGCGGCGGCGCCGAGTCCGGCGGCGAGGGTCTTGGGCTTCGTTGCCATTGATTCATCACCTATGCAGAAATGTCGATGTGTGAGGGACGCCCCGATGTTACCGACAACATGACCAGAAATCAATCGCAGACCCCCATTAGGGAAAATTTCCACCCTTTGCAATCGGGACGTCACTCGGCCGCGAGATTGTCACACCCGGGAGGCAAGATCGAGTCTGCCCGGATCGTGGTCGCCGGACTCGCGGGAGAGTCAGGGCGGCAACGCGAAAGGCGGCGCTCCGGCCAGAGCGCCGCCTTTCTTCTCACCTGCTCCGTCGTTCGCCGCCTGAAATCAAGGAAGGATCGGGTCCAGGGCCGCGAACCAGTTGGCCGCGATCTTCACGTACCCGTCCCCGTCGGGATGGACCCCGTCGGAGGTGTCGGTCGCCGGGACGAACCCGGTGTGCTGGTCGACCACCCAGATCGG
The DNA here is from genome assembly GCF_004912275.1 of Glycomyces buryatensis. GTDB lineage: Bacteria > Actinomycetota > Actinomycetes > Mycobacteriales > Micromonosporaceae > Glycomyces > Glycomyces buryatensis. The sequence continues at coordinate 54,916 of NZ_STGY01000044.1, read as the reverse complement.
TGAGTCCTCGGTGGTCAGTCGCTCCGCCCAGCCGGGGATGAGCGCATTGAGCGCGATCGCCCGCTCGGGGCAGCCGTCGCAGCCCTCGGGATGCAGCGGGATGATCTGGGCGATGAGGATGACCGCAGAGGGATTGAGCTCGCGCAGGTCGGCCACGACCTGCGTGTAGGCGTCCATGACCGCCTCGACCGGCACTTCGCGCCACATGTCGTTGGTGCCGAAGTGCATCATCAGCACGTCGGGGGTGTTGAGCTCCAGCCACGAACGCACATAGCCGTTCGCGACCGAATCGGTGACCTTGTAGCCGCCGTGGCCCTCGTGCCACTCCTCGACCGCGCTCGGCGGGCACGGATCCGATTCCGACCCGACGAAGTGGATGTCGTGCCCGGCCTCGACAAGCCGGTCCCACAGGTTCCCCCGCCAGCAGCCGGGACTGCTGGTGATCGAGTCGCCGAGCGGCATGATCGACACGGGCGCTTGCAGCGTATTGCCGGGGACGGCCTCGGCCGGGACCGGCGGCGAACCCTCAGGGGCGACCTCCGCCGCGTCCGCCGAAGCGGTGATGTCGGGGTGCGAGCGCTGGAATGCGTTGAAGCCCAGGCCGGCGATCGCCAAGGCGGCCACGCTGAACAGCGCTACGGGCATGTATCGGCGCTTCACGGGCACTCCAGCGGACTATGTGGGCACATATCGAATTACTGGGCTATGCAGGAATTATACGGCGGTGAACGGCCAGGTGGGAGCGCTGCGATAAACCTCGCACCCGCCCCGCCCCCTGAAACGACGAGCGCCCGCCCGATCGCGACACCGGGGCCGCCCTGCGGCGGATCGGTGTCGCGACGGACGGACGCTCACTTCGTCATCCGTTGCGGCCCTAAATGACTAGGGCGTGATGTTCACAATCGTCGAACCGACCGGCTCGCCGCCCTCGTTGAAGTCGACCGAGCCCAGATAGCGCACGCCCGCCTCCAGGCCCGACCACGTCAGGCCCACCTCGGCGGTGGAACCGACGGTCACGTCCTGCTCGGCCGGGTCGACCGCGAGGTTCCCCTCGTCCGAACCCGGAACGACCCAGGTGTGCAGGACCGATTCCAGCGGCGACGGACCGTCCCACTCGTCGACGAACACCACGAACGTGTAACCGCCCGGCAGTGTCACCGTCTCGTTCGAGCCGCCCGAAGCCGAGTTGCCCACCAGCGTCAGCGAACCGTCGTCCTCCTTGGCGTACACGAACAAGTCGAGGTCGGTCCCCTCCGGATGGTCCGCATCCAAAGTCGCGAACCGCACCAGCGCGGCATCCGCCGGCGTGGTGAACTCGTACGACACCGTGTGCGAGCTCTCCACCGGGTCATCCGAGGGGAACCCCGACGCGTCGGGATCGGTCAGCGTCGCCGTCGACACCTCAGAGGCCACCAGGCCCGACACCGAAGCGCCGAGCGTGCCGTCGAAGCCCGCGGTCACGGCCAGCGACTCCGAACCCGAAGCGCCCGAATACGTCACCTCATCGGCCGCACCCAGCTCCACCGGCCTCACCACGAGCGGCGAACGCACCTCGTGGAGCGTCTTGTTGCCCTTCTTCTCCGTCCACGTCACATCACCCCACGCCCACTCCTCATAAGCGGCATCGGTGCGCGTGATCGTCAGCGTGTACGTCGCCGACTCGCCCGGAGACAGCTTCAGCTTCTTCTTGTCGATCTCGACCTCGAAGCCCGCCGGGGCATTGATCGTCGGCTTGTACGTCGCCTTCTTGTCACCGACGTTCGTGACCGTACGAGTCACCTCGGACACCCCGGTCAGCTCCGACACCGTCACCGACGGGTAGTTCAGCTGACTCGGCTCGATCGAACCGTAAGCGTCGCAAGTCGTCCCGATCTTGAACGCCTCGGCGGTGCCGCAGATGTACTGGATCCACTGCTCCGGCGAGGACTCGAAGACCAGGCCCGGGTCGAACATCTCGGCGCCGTCGACATGCCCGGCCCCGTAGTCGAACGGCGTCGCGTCCGCGCCGCCGCGCTGAATCGAATTGCCCGCCGCGTCAGTGGTGTAAGCCGTCGTCATCATTGCCGACTTCACCGCCATCGGCGACCACTCCGGGTTCGCCGACGCCAGCAGCGCCGCCAGACCCGCGATGTGCGGACTCGACATCGACGTGCCCTGCATCGCCGCATAGTCGTTGCCGCGGCTCGTCTCCGGCGTCACCCCGGCGAGGATCTCCACGCCCGGGCCCGTCACGTCCGGCTTCAGCAGGTTCTGACCCGCCGACAGCGCCGGACCGGCCGAGGAGAACGCCGCCATCGACGGCGCGTTCTGCTCCTGGCGGACCGATGATGTCACGGAGAAGGTCGGGTCCTCAGTGGACTCGATCCACTCGACCAGCGCCAGCCCGTCGGTGTAACCGATGTGCATCGTCGGCACCGCCTGCGACGTGACGACCGAGCCGGCCCCCAGGTCCTCCACGTCACGGACGACCAGCGCGGCACCGCCCGCGGCGGCCACCTCGTTCGCCATGTCCGTGAACAGGTTCCCCCTGGTGCACACGATCGCGAAGCCCTCGACCTTGGCCGGATCCAGCGAATCCGCATTGCAGGCCGCGGCATCCGCCGGGTCCGCATCGTCAAGAGCCGCATCGGCACCCAGCTTGATGCCATACTCGCCCGCGCCCTGGATCGCGCCGACCTTGACCGTCGTGTCCCCGTAGGTGAACTCCGAGCGGAACGTCTGGTCGTGCGTCGAGGCCGCCACCGTGGTCACCCACGGCTCCTGGTGGTCGACAGTGGAACCCGGGCCGCTGTTGCCGGCGCTGGCCGCCACGAACACGCCGGAGGCGGCGGCGTTGAAGAACGCGATCGACACCGAGTTGACGAACTCGCTGGTGCCGAGCGAACCGATCGAGAAGTTGATGACGTCGACGCCGTCGTTCACGGCCGCTTCGATACCGGCGACGAGGTCGGCGCCGGCGCAGCCGCCCCAGCAGACCTTGTAGGACGAGACGCGGGCGGCCGGGGCCATGCCCGAGACCGTCCCGAACTCCTCGCCGTCCAGGGTCACGTCGGTCTGGTAGTTGCCCGCCGCGGTCGTGGCGGTGTGGGTGCCGTGGCTGTTCTGGTCGCGCGGGGAGGCGTAACCGTCGGCCGAGACGCCGCGCGTGTCGAACCAGCGGGCGCCGATCAGCTTGTTGTTGCAGGTGATGTTGTTGGCGGGGTCCTCGTCCTCGCCCTCGACGCACTCGCCGTTCCACTTGGCGTCGATGACGTCCTGGTCGGGGCGGGGCTCGGGGAGGGGTGCCAGGGATGGGTTCTCCGGCCAGACACCGGTGTCCAGGATGCCGACGATGACGCCTTCGCCGGCGTGCTCGGGATCGCCGAACTGCTCGTTCCAGGCGCCGTCCTCGCCCTCCAGGCCCAGGAAGTCCGGGGTGGTGGCGGTGTCGAGCTGGTAGATCTCGTCGGGGACGACCGAGATGACCCCGTCGGACGCGGCGAGCTCCTCGGCCTGGGCGGCCGTCAGCTCGGCGGCGAAACCGGAGAACACCGTGTCGTACTCGGCGGCCGGGTCGACGTCGTGGGAGTCGATGACCTGATCGCGTTCGGACGCAAGGTGATCGCGGTACTCCTCGACCTCGTTCGCGGAGAAGTCGATGGTGTCGCCCTCGTCGGGCGCCGTCGCGGCGAGGCCGGCTTCGCCGCCCTCATAGGTCGCGATGGGGTCGGCGGCCAGCTGGACCATGTAGTAGCCGTCGGTGTACTCGACGTCCTGGGCCGGGGCTTCCTTGTAGTAGTCGGGGGTGATCTCGGGGAGCGAGGCGGGCTCGGCCGAGGCCGGTCCGGCGGCCGTGGTGAGGCCGGCTACCACCGCGGAGGCGGTCAGGGCCGCCAGGGTGAGTCGGGTTCCGTTTCTGGCGCGGGGGACCCGGCGCCTTCGGAAGAATCGGGGGGACGAAGATCCCATTCGATGAGCTCCTCTCAAGGGGGACGCGCCGTTTGGGTTCAGTACTCATCACGGTTCGCAAGCTTCACCGTGATGTGGCGCACGAAAAGGAGCCTATTGCGAGCGTGGTTCGGTGTAAACCCCGGAATGGGAAGAATGTGACAATCGGTCAATACTGTTATGTGGCCGTTACATTGGACGTTCGCGTGGGCCTTCGGCGGCTCTCATGTGATCGTCGGGGCCTGAGGGAGTAGACGGACTACCAACGCCACCAGAGGAAACGGCGCTCATAGCGGATATTGACCGAGCTGGCCTTGGCGAAGCCGGACACGGTGAACCGAATGTTCGTGTCGCCCTTGAAGGAGCAGTGGTTCTTCGCGGAGCTGGCCATCAGGTCGGTGTCCTCGTCGACGGCGTAGGCGTTCCTGGGGAGGACGAGCTCCAGCGAGGAGGCCTTGAGGTCGATCTTGACGGCGATGTCGCGTAGATTGATGGTCGCGTGGCGGTAGTCGAGCTTGACGGAGCTGGCCTTGGCGTTCACCACGGTGCGGTCCGGGACGGTCCATTCGCCTTTGCGCTCAACGGATGAGGCGGTGGGATTGAGGCGCAACTCCGCCGGGGCCGGACGCGACTCGGGTGCGGGGGTGGGGGCCACGAGCTCACCGCCGGTCGCGGGCAGGTCGGCGAGGAGGCCTTCGATCTCGGCGTAGGTCTTGGCCTCGTAGGTCTGGCTGGAGCGCTCGGCGAACTCGTTCAGGTCGAGGCGGCCCTCCTCGGTGGCGGCGTGGAGGCGGGCGATGATCGCTTCTCGTTCGGTGTTGGAGATCCGCATGTTCGGGTCGGGCGTGGACATCTGTTTACCTTCTGGATGGAGCCGGGTTGAGTCGGCGCGGCCTGCGCACGAGTCCGCCGTTGCACCATTCGTCGTAGTCGAACAGGTCGGGTTGGCGGATGAGCGCTTGGGTGTTGGCCGCCCACAGTTCAACATACTGGTCGCGGATCTCTCGTGATTTGTCGAGGAGTTTGTCGAGGCGCTTGCGCGGGTGCACGCGGAACTTGGTGCGGACGGCGTCGCCGGAGTAGATGTAGAGCACGTGCAGCGCGAAGGAGCGCTTCGGGCACGTGGCGTCGGCGGCGAGGTCCAGCCAGGTCTCGGCGAGATCATCGGTGGCGAGGGTGAGATCCCATTGGCGGCCATCGGGCGCGACCGAGATCGGATCGAGTGCCCAGGTGCGGATCTCCTCGGCGGTGGGCACCGCCGGGTGCGCGAACCCGGTGAAGGACCCTTCCGACACGTGCCACTCCCACCCGACCGCCCCGACCGCATGGTTATGGGGACTCGAACAATGCTCGTCCCGATCGTATCGTGGACGGGCCGGGGGCACCGCTCCCGCTTTTCTTCGCGGCCTTCTGGGAGTGAAGCTCATCTCTAACGGGATCTAGCGGCGGGTTACGAGGCCTGGGGGTGTCGCTGTGTCCGTGCAGCATGGGAACGGTGACTACACACGAACACGACACACCATTGAAGTTGTGCCGATCTCGACCGGATTTCGCAGTCGAGCTCGCCGGGGATCTTCTCGGTGTCCCCATCCCCGACCACGATGAGGTCGTCCCCTATTCCGAGTCGGCCACCGACGCGCAGGTCCGGGACCTCAACTGTGACAATGTGGTGCTCTGTCGCGCCGGTCGGCGCAACCGGCTGGGCATCATCGTGGAGGTCCAGCGCGGCACGGACTCGCGCAAACGGTTCTCCTGGCCCGCCTACCAGGCCAACATCCGCCATCGCATCAAAGCTCCGGTAGTGCTGGTGGTGGTCTGCCCCGGTACCGCGGTCGCGTCCTGGGCGCGGGCGCCGATCGAAACCGGGCATCCGGATTTCATCCTCCGTCCGCTGGTGCTCGGGCCTGACAACTATCCGAGGCACACGACGGTCTCCGGGACCGGCGTGCTCGCCGAGCGCATGGTGCTCGGCTCACTCGTCCACCAGCACGATTCCGATATCGATCCGCTGCTCACCGCGGCTCTCAAAGAACTCTCGGTCCTTCCCGAAGAACGGGCCACACGATACGCTGACTACATGCTAGGCCAGCTTGAACAGCGGCCGCGCACCATTCTGGAGGCCATGATGCAGAACGAGACCTACCCGTACCAGAGCAAGCTGCTGCTGGACCGCGAAGCCCGAGGTAAAGCCGAGGGCGAGGCCCAGGGCCTGTCGGAGGCGCTGCTGGACTTCGTCGAGGCCAGGAACCTGTCGATCAGTGAGAACCAGCGGCGCCGCATCGAGCGCTGCCAGGACCCGGGCCAGCTTCGCGCCTGGATCAAGAAGGCTGCGACGGTGCCGACGGTCGCCGACATCATCGAGTGAGATCGCCTCCTGAAGGCGGAACTGGTAACCGGCAACCGGCTCCGCCTTCGACGCCCCTCAGTTAGCGTGCATGGCCACCGTCACCGCCTCGATTCGGGCATTGAGGTCGTGGAGTTCGGAGAGGTCGGGGTTCCAGCCTCTGGCGAGGAGGGTGTCGCGCAGAGCGATCATCCAGGGGCGCGGGTGCTCCATCACCTCCGAGGCGGTCACGACCACCACTCTCCAGCCCGAGCCCCGCAGTGCCTGATGTCGGCGATGGTCGCTCGTTTCGGCCTCCAGGCCCACGTGGGTCGCCATGCCGTCGTATTCGACCCCCACTTTCCATGCCTCCCAGCCCAGGTCGAGGAACGAGGTGCGTCCTCCCGGTGCCCGCACCCGCAGCTGCGGGACCGGCGCGGGGAATCCCGCGTCGCCGAGGAGGCAGCGCGTCCACGACTCCATCGGCGACTCGGCGCGCGGGTCGGCCGCCAGCAGCGTCGCGTTGGCGCGGCGCAGCCGGTCGCCTCGCAGCGGATCGAGGGCGGCGGACAGGGAGCGCGAATCGATCCCCGCGCGCAGGAACTGGTCGGCCGCCGCGACCGCCTCCAGGCGCGGCAGGTCCGCGGCGCAGTCGATGAGGGTGCGGGCCCGGTTGGTCACCGGGAGGCCGTCGATCACGGTCGACTCCTCGCGGGGCAGCTCCCGCGCGTACTCGAGCGGCCATTCGCGCTCGTCCGCTCCCGGCGGCAATACGTCGAACCCGTGGATCCAGGCCGCGGTGCGGCCGGTCGCGACGGCGTAGAAATCGGATTCGGTCAGGGCCTCGAAGCGTTTGTTCAGGCCCGCGCCGGTCGGCGACTGGGACCTCTCGAGTGTGGCGGTGGCGGTTCGGTACTTCGGCATCTGAGTCATGCCTCAAGGGTCACCGAGTGACTACCCGGGGTCCAAAACTTTTTTCTGGCCTGTGGATAACTTCCGGCATAAGCGCCAAAAGCCGCAAATATCGCCAGTGAGTGCCCGCGGTCCCAGGGGCACGTCTCTAGCCCGTCGAGTCCGGCTTCCAGTCCTGGACGAGCAGCCCGAGCAGCACCTCGTCCATGAACTCGCCCATCACCCAGGAAGAGGACCGAAGCACGCCTTCGCGGACGAATCCATTGCGCTCAGCGGAACGCAGCATTGCGACGTTGTCCGACAGCGTCTCGATCTGCAGCCGCTGCAGGCCGCGCACGACGAATCCGTAGTGGCAGAGCGTCGCGACCACGTCGGTGCCGTAGCCCTTGCCGCGGCACGACGGCCGCAGCCCGAGGCCGATGTGCGCGCACCGGTTGTGGTTGTCGATGCCCCACAGATTCGCGGTGCCGACCAGCGTGCCGCCCTCCAGCTCCACTACGGAGAACGAGACGACGCCTGGATTCTCGTCGTCCACCACGAGCCGCGGATCGTTCGCGTCGGGTTTTATCGGCCGCCATGGCCCGCCTTCGGCCCGCGAGGAGCCGGCCACGTCGTCGTAGAGCTCGGTCCGCAGGATCGGGATGTCGTCCTCGTGCCGGGCCCTGAGGCCCACCTTGGTTCCTCTAAGCATGAAGACTTCCTACCCGGCCGGGCCGACCGGCGTCAACCGATATGGGTTCGCCTGCACGCGAAAGGCTGACCGGGACGTGTGCAGTAGAAAGCCGCGCTGGTGACGCCACCTGGCGTCACCAGCGCGGCTTTCTACTGCACGCAGGGGTGGCATCCGATGAAGTTCTCAGTGATCAGATCACCAACGAGCTCCGAATCGACTTGATACACCTCATACTTTGGTGCACGCGGTCTTGGCTGTGGTTGACGGAACACCTGCGCGTTTAAGGTAGTCCCAGCACGCACTAACGCTTTCGGTGTGCGCCAGGCTGCACCCCTTCTCGATTGTTTTCCCTGTATAGCCTCGTGACTCAAGATAATCGACGCAGTCACTTGTGCCGGCCTGTGCCGGGGAGCCGACGGCGAGGGCGATTGCCGCTCCTGCGAGGAGGGTGCTCGCCAGAAGAGCGATTTCCCGGGTGAAGGTTCGCATCTGAGTCCTTTCTGGGGGGGGGAATGCAATTTCCCCTCACTGTACAGAAAAGAGTCGAGATGTTGGGTTCTCTTACCTATTGGCTGGCATCACTCATGTCGTTGTGGCACAGGTGGTTCAAACCGATGTCTGCATCGCCGGTCGGACGTGCGGGCCTCGATTCGAACCCCGGAAGCGCCGCTCGGTCAGCTGTAGTCGCACACCTTCCAGGTGCCGTCTTCCTCGACCACCTCGTAGATGTAACCCAGAGAGAGGTCGTCCTCAGTGGGCTTGGCGTCGGTGTAAGTCCAACCCGCCCAGGCCTCGTACGCGCCGTCCACCTCGCGGGCCATGCCCCACACGGGGTATCCGGGATCGGAACCGCCGTACTCCTCGATGTGCTCGTACTGCCACACCAGATAGTCAGAGGCGTCCGAGCAGATCAGCGACTCCATCGTTTCGGCATCGCCGGTGTCATACGCCCACTTCCAGGCGATCGCCGCGCCCTCGGGAGAGTTCACGTCGAAGTCCTCGGAGCTGGACGCCGTACCCCAGGTGTCGAAGTCGTCGGCCGGATCTTCCTCTTCTTCGTCCTCCGTGGGCTCTTCCTCGGTCGGCTCCTCCGAGGGCTCCTCGGACTCCTCCTCGGAGGGGCTCTCGGACTCGACGGTCGAGCCGCCGCCCTGGTCTTCGCCCTCATCGAGGATGCCGGGGATCAGCATCACCGCGGCCACTCCGAGCACGGCCACCAGACCCACGACGATCACCAGGATGATCCCCAGGTTCCCGCCGTGCTTCTGCTGCGGGAGCTGCGGGGGCAAAGCCGAGGGCGCGCCCTGCGGGTAACCGGGCTGCACGCCGACCGGCGGGGTCATGTGCGGCGGCGGGGGCTGCTGGCCGTACTGGGGGGCATTGGGGTCGAAGTAGTTGGGCGCGGAAGGCGGAGCGGAGTTGTACCCCTGCGAGTACGGGTCGCTCGGCTGCTGGGACGGCTCGGGTTGCAGCTGGAAATGCTGCGGGTCGTTGCCGCCGGGTGGCGGGTAAGTCATCGCTCTCTGGGGCCTCGTCTGCTTGATGGGCTCACGGACGCGGTGAACATGTTTCACCGGGGTGCCCTCGATCGTACAGCGCCTCCCCGACAAGGGGTGAACACGAGAATCGCTCCTAATGCGGATACGCCCCGTCAGCCCCACTGGACGGACTCAATCCGCCCCCATGCTCCTTGTCGCACACCCGGTGCGACACCCGTTTGCCTCGGGGGACTAAGATCTATGCCCCCGGCACTCGAAGCCCGATCCGCAGAAACCATCGGCCGTAATGCGACTCCGCCTCGAATCGCCGCCCACATCGGCGCCCGAGGCAGAGCCGTACCGTCACGTTCTGGCAGCGATAGAACCACCATCTACCCGAGGTTCAACGTATGGCGACTGTCCAATCAATGAGGCTGTGGACGATCCGGTTCTCCAGCGTGCTCGCACCCGTCCCCGTAGTAGAGATGTACGGCATCAACCGTGCCTGGGGCTACGGCCTGCTCTATCCCGCGCTCGCCGCCACCTGGGCCACGGGCCACTGGCAGCGCCGCCGCCAGTTCGCGCGCATGAAGACGACCGAAACGCTGCCGCCCAAGGCGATCGAAGGTCGCGCGCAGTCGTTCTGGCCCGGCGAGGCCGAGTTCGAGGTCGCCGAGACCATCGACGCCGCCGCCGCCTCCGAGGCCGCCGGTCCCGAAAGGCGCGAGCGGGCCATGCGGAACCTGGTGGCCAGCATCAAGAACGAGGGCATCGACCCCGATCTGCGCATCCAGCTCATCCAGGACCTGATCGACTTCGGCGGCCGCGACATGGCCATGCGCCTTGGCCCGGTCGCCCTGGCATCCGAAGTGGACGTGGAAGTGCGGCTGGAAGCCGCAGAGCACATGACCCGCTTCAATGTCGAAGCTGCCGCGAATTCCCTGGAGTCCATCGCCACCGACCGCGACGTGGACGACAAGTACCGGCTCGACGCGGCCAGCGCCCTGGTCGACTGCGAGCTGCGTCCAGCCGGGATCGCGCTCATGCAGCTGGTCACCGACAATGCCGTCAGCGAGTACGTGCGCCACGGCGCGGCGAACATGCTGCGCCGCGTCAACCCCGACTCGGCGGCGATGGCACTGCGTCACTTGGCGATGGCGCCGTTGGTGAGTGCCCGGCTGCGCATCATCTGCGCCGAGCAGCTCGCCGAGGACAATGTCCTCGACGCCCAGAGTGCGCTGTGGCGCTTGCTCAAGGGCGTCGAGTCCAGCATGGACCACCACCTTGGGATCGACGCGGCCGAGGCGCTGCTCGGGATCAACCACGACGGCGGCGTCGAGGCCTATTCGGCGCTCGCGGTCGACGGGCGCTTCTCGTGGTGGGGCCGCATCGAGGCCGCGTACCGGCTCGGCCTGCTCGGCGTGAGCGACGGCTTCGACCTGCTCAGCGACTTCGCGCGGGCCGAGGAGCTGGACGACGTGTACGGCCTGGCGGCGCTCGACCGGCTCTTCCAGCTGGAGGCTCAGACGGGCACCCTCGACCCCGACGACTAGCCGTTCGCTTTGGTGCCCACGTAATACGACCGGATCTCCAGGTGGTAGAGGTCGCGGCGGCTGCCGAGCCAGTCGGGGCCGTCCGCGTCGAGCAGGGCGGCCCAGGCGTCGCGGTCCTCGGCGTCGAGGAACTGTTCGAACCAGCCGACCTGCGCCGCCAGCGAGTGCAGGGCGGGCTCCAGGTCGGGGCCGGTGAGTGGGGCGGGGATGTCGGTGACGTCGTTGATGACCCGAACGTCGTGAAGCCCGGCCTTCTCCAGGGCGACGTTCCAGCCGTAGGGGCGGCGGGCCGCGCCGTTCTCGGCGTGTTCGGCGGCCATGCGCTGCGATCCGGCCTCGGCCAGGCGCAGTTCCAGGCTGGGGCGCCCGACGCCGACGTCCCAGGGCAGGAACTGTCCGGGCAGCCCGCCCTCGGCGATCGCGAGCCGCCCGCCGGGTCCGAGCAGTCCGGCGAGGGTGTCAAGGGCCGCTTGCTGGTCGGTGGTGTGGTGGATGACCCCGCCCGCCCAGACCAGGTCGGCGGGAGCGCCGACGATGTCGGCCAGGTGCTCGGGCCGGTCGACATCGGCCACCGCAGTCACAATGGACAGACCGGCGGCGGCGGCGCGTTCGCCGGCCAGGTCCACCAGCGCCTGCTCGGCGTCGACGGCGACCGTGCGGGCGTCGGGATGCGTCTGCGCGAAGGCCATTGCCATTCCGCCCGCCCCGCAGCCGACGTCGACGAATACGCGGTCGTCGCGTTCGGACAGCCGCAGCATCAGGGCCCGGTCGACCGGCGCTCTCGCGTCGGCGCGCTTGCGAAGCCGCTCGGCCTCCGCCGCGAAGTCGATCGAGGCCCCGCCGTGGTGGCCGTGTCCTCCATGGCCGCCGTGACCGTGGCCGCCATGGCCCGGGTGGCTTTCGTGCTGGTGCTCGCTCGCTCCGTCACTCATGCCCCCAAGCTACCGCGAACGGGACCGTCAGTCGCCCGCAACGGGTTCGACTGAAGCAGTGTCGGCGCAGGTCTCCTCCTGGACCCACGCGAAGTCCTCATCGGCGGTGCCCCGCGGACCCCAGGTGACCTCGGCGGCGCCGTCCGGATGGAAGTAGACGTACAGGTCGTCGTCGTAGAACTCGCACTCGGCCGTCACCAGCACCTCTCCCTCATCCGTCGAATCGGTCTCGCTGACGGTGAGCCGGCCCGGGTCGGTGAACTCCGGTTGGAGGTACCAGCCTTCGGCTCCGTAAGAGAAGTCCAACTCGAACGTGGGGTACTTCTCGAGGGTCCACCGCACGCCGCCCCACAGGCCGTACGTCTGGCCGCCGGCGGTGAACTCGCCCTCGGTGCCGAACGGGCAGGCGTGGTGCGAGGCGTGATCCGAGGTGACGCAGTCGTCGATGAGCGCCCGCAGCGCCTCCTCGGCCGCCGGGAGCTGCTCATCGGGCACCTGGGGGAGCGCCGTCTGGATCGGCGAATTGCCGCCTTCGCCCGGCGCGATCGCGACCGGTCCGGCCGTGCCCCCGGGAACGGTGAACTCGTAGACACCGGGGAACATCGCCAGCACCGGCAATGCGTCGGCGTCGTCGAATTCGACCAGCCGGTCGCCGGTCTGGACGAACAGGTTCGGACTGGGGGAGAACGGCACCGCCACCAGCCCGTTGACGATCGTGAGCCTGTCATAGAGGGTCGCCAGCGCGAACGTGAACCGGGCGGTGCCGCCCTCGTGCCCTATGACGACCTCGACCGTTTCGAGCGAGTCGGTGATGATGGGCGTGTTGAACCCGATGTAGGAGCCGGGACCCTCGGTGGGCTCGCCGATGTCGAGGATCTCCCAGCCGGTGCTGATCGCGTCGGGGTGCAGCAGACGAGACTGGTCGGCGTCGAAGTCCTGTGCGCCGCTGTAGAGCGACGCGTTGGACAGTGCCTCGCCCGATCCGGTGTCGAGGTCGTCACGAGTACGGGCATTCGTATATGCAAGCGCCCCTTCCACATCGCGATCGAGGATGGCTTCGAGGTATTCGCGCACCACGTCCTTTGCGTCCGGTCGGAGCACGACCGACCACGACGCGACGCCGACGAGCGCGAGCGACAGGATCAGGGCGATCCACCAGGCCGGCCCGGACCTGCGGCGGCGGTTGGTTTCGGGGGCGGTCATCGTGCTCCAAGGGGTCGGATCCGCACAGCGTAATAGCGGCGCGCTACTTGCCGACTACCAGTAAGGTGTGCGCGTCGCCCTCAGCCCCTTGGAGAAACGATGAGCGAATCCCCGTCCCGACCCGGCGCTCTCAGGACCGAGTACCGGCGCTGGCCCAGGCCCGTTCGGGTGCTGTGCACGGTGGTGGTGACGGCGCTCCTGCTTTCTCCCGCAGCCGCATTCACGTGGTCGAAATTGGATTCGAATGTGGATTCAGAGGACTGGCCCGAAGGTTCCATAGCCGAACTCGCCCAGTTCTCCGACCAGGCCTGGGCGCTCGGCGCGGCACCCGAACTTCCCTACTTCGACGGTGATCCCGAGCGGTCGCTCACCGACGAAACCTACGGAGACGAGTACGTCTGGTTCTCCGACGACCGGGTGATCAGCGCTACCTATGGCGGGCTCACCTGGGAATCGCTGTCCGAAGAGTCCGCCTTCGCCCCTCCGCTGTTCGAGGTCGTCTCCGAGAAGGTACTCGACGTCACCGAGGTCGGGGACGCGCTCGTCGTGGTCGCCGAGGACACCGATGCCCCCGGCTCCTACGAACAACATCAGGTCTACGCCGTCAATACCGTCAGCGGCGCCAAGCTGTGGCACTACGACCAGGTCAACCATCATGCGCTGTACAAGGACGCGGTGGTGGTCAGCCGTTGCGAGACCTTCGACGGCGGCAAAGTCGGGCCGTGCGACATGACGGCGGCCGACATCGCCGTGGACACCGAGAACGAAGCGGACGCCGAGCGGTGGACGATCGAGGCCGGCACCGATGCCGGCCCGCTCGCGCCCGGCGGACCGGACCGTCCGCTCGGCGAACAACTCCCCGTAAGATCCCTTGTCGACGGTGAGCCGCGACTGTCCGTTATGGACACCGAAAGCGGAGAACAGGTCGGCGACGCAGCCGAGTTCGACGCCGCATGGGCCGCGATCGAGGGCGACTCCATGATCGCCGCGGGCGCCGCCGACCCCGAACCCTCCGACGGATGCCGCAGTCCCGTGGCGGAGTTCGCGATCGGCGACGCCGAACCGGCCTGGGAAGCCCTCACTGCCACGCGCCCCACCATCGACCAGTACGAATGCGGCACGCTGCCCATGGCCGAGCCCGTCGGCGGCCGCCTCGCGGCTGACATCGACGGGTTCCCCGCCGTCGTAGAAACCGCCACCGACGAGTCCGTCTGGACCGGAACCGAAGCCGCCCAGGTCCTCGGCTTCAATGACGACATCGTCGTCACGGCCGCATGGGGTCTCGGCGGCGACAACCTCACCGCCACAGGCCGCGCCACCGGCGAGGCCGAATGGCAATCCACCGTCCCGATCAACCCGACCGACACCGTCAAGGTCGTGGGCCGAACCATGTGGGTCCTCACCGCGCCCGACGAATACACCCTCGAACGCGAAGCCAGCGTCATCGACCTCGACACCGGCGACGCCTACCGCTTCCCCGCCCAACACCTCACCTTCACCGGAGACGAGGTCTGGGCCCGCTTCAGCCACTACGACGCCGAAGACGCCGACCGCGTCGACGGCCTCTACATCTGGCCCAGCGACCTGTGGCGGTGAGGACCAGCCGAGCCCTCAGGAGTCCTAGAATCCAGGGTCGTACCCCCGAACCCCTTGGAGTGCCATGCGAATCGAAGTCGACCGCGAATCAATGTGCATGGGCGATGACGTCGAATCCCACCTTGTGACCATCGAGCTCGAAGACGGCGCGACGATCGGCGAGGCCGTCGCGCTGGCCTGCGAGGCCTCCTCGCTGGGAACCAATGCGGTGTGGGTCGCCGAAGTCGACGGCAGGACAGTCGCAGTGGTTACGGGACTCCTGACTCATCGGCGGCACACGAACTATCCAGGCCAACCCTTTGAAGGCGAGCGCATCTACTTCCGTTACTTCCCCTTCGCCACGAATAAGGACGGGCACGATGTGTTGCCGCGTGTGGGCGATCGTCTCACCAGGGAATGAATCTGCGTCAATACCGACACCCGCCGATGTTCAAAGCCCGTCCACCGCTGATTCACTGCGGGTCATTAGCTTCGGAAGTGATTGCAGGCTCCGATGCGAAGGGCTTCCATGCGCACTCCCGAAGAGATCACGCGGTCTCTTGAGGACCGAGTGGCGGCGATTCAGGAGCAGGCCGGGCGCGCCGAGGCGTTGCCCGCCGAGTCCTCCACGACCGTCAGCAGCGACGACGAGGCCGTCACCGTCAATGCCGGCGGAGCGCTCACCGGGCTGCAATTCTCGCCCGCCACCAGAAGATCCTCAAATACTCGGCGACCGAACTCAATGACGGGCAAAAGCTCGAGGACCAGCTGGACCAGGAAAGGGGCGCCACATGATCTGGACGATCCTCATCATCGCCGTCCTCGCGGCGCTGTTCATCCTCATCAAGAAGAACGGTTCCAGCGAGCTCGAACGCCCGGACCCACCTGACCCCGAACTCGCGAAGCAGTTCTTCAGCGAGTCCGAGCGCAGGCAAATCGAGGCGGAGCGCCGCGAAATCGAAGCGGCCGAACGCGTCATGCGCGAACAGGACGAGCAGGAGAAGCGCGACAAGCGCCGCCGCGGCGACGGCGGCGAATACTGACGCCTACTGGTGGAACGTGATCGCCGCCGAGTCGAGCTTGACGTCCCTGGGGCACAGGAACATCCCGCTCGCCTTCCCGGCGGTGTAAGGCCCGCCCAGGTATTCGCGGGTGTCGCCCTGTCGCTCGAGCGACAGGTCGGTGGCCTCATACGTGCACGAGACGCCGAACCAGGTGCCGACGATCCGGATCGACGCCGCGGACGCCGTGCCCGCCGCGTCATCGAACGTCAGCTCGGCATCGGAGTCGAACGTGTACCTGATGGAGCTGGTGCATTCGAGCTCGACCGCATCGGCCGGAATCGTCAAGGTCGCGGGCGGGGCCGCGGTCACCGGCACGTCGACCGCCTCGCATTGCTTGCCGCCCGTGGCCAGGACCGCATCGACGTAGGTTCCGGGCGGCTCGGCGGCCGAGGTCGAACCGATTGCGATGGGGGACAACAGCACCGCCGTCGTCATCGTGATCCATGTCAATGCGCGAATGTGCCTCATGCGGAGTAAGCCCTCTCGTGCGGCTCGTGGTCGAACCACCCGAATGCTATTCGCAGTGAGCGGGACCGGCGCCGGTTTCGGACAATCGCGGGCGAGAAGCGGGCCCCGGCGATGGCGCCCTCCCCTTAACGTCGGAGATGACCCGCCCCCCGCCCCCTTGGACCGCTCATGAGCCAGAACCCGGAAACCCCCGCGCCCGACGAGGGCCCGCCGTCGGCCCGCATGGTGATCGCCGACCCGCCGCACCTCGCCCCCCGGTTCGGCAATTTGCCCGGCACCGGCCGCCTCGCCGTGCTCGTCATGTGGCTGCGCATCGCGATCGCCGGATACATGGTCGCTCTCGGGATCGCTGCGGCGATCGCACAGTACGTGTACGACCGGCAGGGATTCGAAGGCCGGACCTCGCAGCCAGGTGAGATCCTCGGCATGGAGCCATGGACGTTCGCGTTGTGGCTCGCCATAGCCGGCTGGACGGTGCTGCAGATCGTCCTCGCCGTCAAACTCACCCGCCGCAAGCGCTGGGCGAGGTACACCGTCCTCACTCTGGAGATCATCGGCCTCGCCGCCGCGCTCGCCGTGGAGCTGGCGCAGGAGATGGATCTGGCGCCGGTCAACGCGGGCACCGGCTGGCTCGGGGTGATCCTCGGCGCCGCCATCATCGCCGCGCTCCGGTCACAGACCATGGCCGCCTGGTGTGACCGCTGAACCTCGGCCCGATCACCGCCCGCGTCTCGTGGAACCATCAATACGAACGCGACCACCTCCCCCAAGACGACTACGACACCTGCCGAGGAACGTACTGATGGCCCGAATCATCGTGGAGAGCGACCGGCTTCGCAGCGCGGCCGAGCGGATACGGCAGTTCGCCGCCGAGACAAAGGATCTGCCGCACCAACTCGACGGGTCGGCCGAACGCGCCACGAAGGCCAACTCCGGACTCATGTGCGCCGGCGCCGCGCAGGAATTGGCCGAGGACTTCAGGCGCGATATGGAGCAGCTCTCGGAGCACCTGGACGACACTCAGGAGGTCATCGATGACGCCGCCTTGCACTGGGGCTACGCCGACCAGGACGCCGCGAACGACTTCTGGCCGATGCAACTGGCATTGCGCACGTTCAAGGTGCCGACCATCGACTTCGGTCCGCCCGTGACAAAGTGATGCGATGCCGACCTTCCAGCAGTCGCTCGACTCCGACCCCGCACAGCTGATGTCGTTGGCCGACAGCCTGGTCCGGGCGGCCATCGAGATCACCGGCGTCGGCGCCCGATACGGCGCCACCGTCTCGGGCCTCGGAGCGGCCTGGCAGGGCGAGGACTACCAGGGCCTGGCCAGGTGGGCAGGCCTGGTCGAGGCCTACATTGGACGCAGCGAGGTCGCGCTCATCGACTCGGCCGTCACCCTGGAGGCCAACGCCGCCCGCATGATCGCCGCGGTAGCGGCGATGCGGGAGACCGTGCGGGCAGCCGAGACCGCCGGATACCAGGTCCTGCCGGCGCCGCTGGTCGTCCTCGGCGCCGGCCAGTGGAACCAGATCGCCGCGGCGGGCCCGTCCGGCCAAGTGCTGCTGGCCGCCCACGAGGCGAGGGCGGCGGCCTTCACCGCGGCGCTGGTCGGCATGTACACGGCCTTCATCGCCTACGACACTGCCGCCAACGGCGTCATCCGAACCGCTCTGGGAGTGTGAGCCCGGCCCGGTCGGCGTCGCGCCCCTGTCCGGCGCTCCCCGGGGTCGGGTGTGTCGGATCGGAGCTCCCCCCGTTCTCGAGGGTGCCCGCGGGGTGCGACATCGCGCGCATTGGGCCGAGTGCCGAATCCGGCTAGGATCTACCGGTACCCGCTCCTCAGCCGAATACCGCCGACGACCACAGGGAGACTGGCGATGCCGACGTCACCGCGCGAAGAACCGAACCCGCGCTCGGAGGCCGATGGGCCGCTGGGTGACTTGGCGTCCCTGCTCGACTTCGACCCGACGGGGCTCGACCAGCGCATCAGCGAGTCCATTGACACCCTCCGGGAACTGGGCGAACAGGGCATGGACATCGACGCGGCCATGCGGCAGCTCCAGGGAACCCCCACTGAAGCGTTCTTCGCCGCGCAGCGGGCCGAGTTCGAGCGGTTGGCGGGCGCGATGGACGCGTTCAACCGGGCCGAATACCGCGGTGTCGATCCCGACCAGATCGTGGCGGTGACCATCGATGTGGCCTGCACCGTCACCCGCACCGAGCTGCTCGACGGCGCCCTTCGGTGCAGCGGGCCCACCATCGCCGCCGCGGTGGTCGCGGCGTTCGCCGCCGCCGAGGCCGAGCTGTCCGCCGCCGCGGAACGGCTCAACCCGCAGTAGCGGCAGACTTCCCCGCCAGACAGATCGAGTGATCACAGAGGACTCATGGACGCCGACGACTTCCCCACCACCGAGAGCGCGATGCGCGAGGGCCGCCAACTCAGCTTGGAGGAGATGAATCAGGCGAGCCAGGAGGCGGGCGACGCCTTCGTGGCCAACCTCGCCCGGATCGAAGCCGCATACGCCGAGCATGCGGACGAGGCGTTCATCGGTCGCTCGCCCGAACGCATCGCCACCGTCACGGTCGGCATCGACCTCCGGCCTCGCGGTGTCGAGTTCCGCCACAAGGAACTCATGCGGCAGTTCGACCGCGAGACCGTCGCCGAGGAACTGACTGCGGCGTTCCGCGACGCCCGGGCCCAAGCGGACGAGCGGCGGCGCGAAATCGCCGAAGCGGTCACTCGGGCGTGACCGGAGCCGGTCAGATCGTCGTGCGCCGGTTCAGATCAGCGACGTCCACGTTCGCCTCCGCGAGGACTTCGATCAAATCGTCCGACCCGTTGACCGAGGCGAAGCGCAGTTCGCCCTCGGAGATCGGCACCGCCTGCAACCACACGTAGGCCCGTCCCGGCAGCTCGATCGGCTGCGGCCCACCGGACCACGAGATCGGGTTGATGTACAGCAGGTGCTCCATCTCCAGACCCGGGTAGTACATCGGCAGCGCCTTGGTGACGAGCTGACCGGGGAACATCGCCCCGCCGTCGAGCACCCCGAAAGCGGTCGTGGACAAGACGCCCCCGAAGTCCGGATACGCGGCATCGCAGGCACCGAGCAGCTCCACGCCCAGCCGCGGGCCGCCCTCGCGCCCCGGCACCAGCAGCGGCGCCGCCGACAGTCCGAGCGTGGCGTACGAGACCACGCCCGCCCGCGGCACATCCGCGAAGGTCAGCATGATCACGCTGTGCGATTCGGGCTCGTTCATGTGGGCGTCGACCGAGTTCGGGGCGCGGCCCCCGAAGGCCACGGCGATCGCGTCGGCTACCGCCGTCAGGTCGGGGTCGGGGTCGGGTATTGTGCTCATGCGTTTCCAAGTCGGAGTTGGTTGTAGTTGATGTTCGACACCGTCGGCGCGGGCGGTTCACCGTATCTGCCGTAGTGGTAGGGCACCCACGAGCTCACCCGGTTCGGGTCGTCGGCCTCGAACTGGTGGCTCCGGTTCTCCGGGCGACCCTCCATGATGAAGTCGGGGTGGTTGTAGTCGCGGTTGAAGCTGTTGCGGTCCACGCCCCACAGCCTGCCGGCCGCGGCCTGGTCCCGGAACTCCCATCCGGCCGGGTGGCCGACGTCGCTGGGCCGGTACTCGAGGTCGCCGCGATCGTAGTTCGCATCGTTCGGATCGTAGACCAGGCCGTCCACCGGCCGCCCGTCCCTCCGCTGCCGATCGGCCGTCTGGTCCCTGCTGCGATCCCAGGCGTCCGTCTTGGTCTTCTTCCAGAAGTTGCCGCGCTTGTAGGGGTCGTCCTTGAGCTTGCGGGGCGGCAGCAGCGCCTTATTGCCGCCGCCGAGCGTGACGGCCAAGGTGCGCATCACGACCGCCGACATGTGGATCCTGGCGGCGGTGCCCACGTCCTCCATGGTCAGCATGGTGATCATCGCGTAGAGCTGGCCATTGATCATCAGCGCACCGACCTGGAAACCGGCGATCAGGGCGGCCTGCGCGGGAGGGAGCGTCGCCGCCGCGATCTGCGCCTGCTGGCGGGGCCCGATGATCGCCATGGGGGCCGGCGTCACGACGTAGCCCGCGGTCTCGGCGGTGCGCTTCACATTGCTGATCATCTGGACCGTGGCGTGCATCTGCATGCTGCCGACATCGGCCGCGATCTGCGTGTTCCCCAGTTGGTTCGCGATCTGGCCGATGGTCCGGTTCGAATTGTGCGCCGCCTGCTGGAACTTGTCGGAGGCGTCGCCGGTCCAGGTCCGCTTCAGGTCCTTCGCGACCTTCCGGTAGTCCGACTCCGTGTCCTTGACGTCGTCCTGGGCCTTCTTGACGGCGTCACCGAAGTCGTCGATCTTCTTGGGCTTCGAGGCCAGTGCCTGGATGTAAGTGGGCATCGGACTCCTCGCTAGAGATCGCTCAGGTAGGTGTTGAAGGGGTTGGCCACGTCATCGTCGGTGTCGCCGTAAGTCTGCGCGCACTCGGCGAGGGCTTCGGCGTGGTCGTTGAGGCGGTTCTCCATCGCCTCCCCGACCTCTTTGAAGCACATGGTGAAGTTGTTGATCGCCTGGGTGGTCATGTAGCCGACATTGGCGGCGCCGGTGGTCCGCCCGCCATTGCTGACCTGCTGCGAGCAGTCGGCGGTTCCGGCGAGGGCCTTCAACGCTGTGGAAGCGCCGCTGAGATCGCCTGGTACGACCCCGAATCCGTTGCTCATAGGACCTCTCGCCGGTTTGAAGATGTGAAACTCGTGTTCGAGTTTACTCGGAGGTAACGTCCGAGGCGACCTGCAAGTGGCCCGCTCCATAGCCGCGCAGCGGGACCGGACCCGACGGCGGGGGACCGGTGGGCAGGGCCGGTTCGGGCCGCGGCGGTAGCATGCGGAGGTTGCCCCGATACCTCACTGCCCCTGGAGGAACAATGCCGGTCGGACCGTACGGATGCGGTTGATGCCGTGGACCTGAACGAGATATGGACGGTTCCCGGCTGGGGGCTGGCGTTCGCCATGTGGGCCGCGGCAGGTGTCGTCGGCGCGGGGATCGTCCTGGTCTCGGCCGTCGGGGCGTGGCGGGGTCGGCGCAAGCGGCGCGCGGGGAGGCGGTAGACGGTGAGCCCGCATCTGACCGCGCTGTTCGTCGCCGTTGCCGGGCCCGTCGGCGTCATCGTGATTCTGGCGCTCGCGACCTTCGTCGCCGCTGCTCTGGCCGCGCGGATCAACCCCGATCCCGATCTTGGACTCTCCGTTGAGGAACAGGTGCGGCGGGCCGAGGCGCACCAGGCCGAATCCGAACAGTCCGACGAGCGGATTCGGAGGTGGGAGATCGAACGGCATGGAGAGTCGATCGACTCGCTCCATATCTCGTTCCCGGTCTTCGGCATCGCATGCGCCGTCGCATTGGTAGCGCAGCTCTGGGACGCCGCACTATCGCATATGGACGATCAGGGCCAGGGGCCGCCGCTCGCCGCCATCCTGAATCCGCTGTGGATCTCGCCGCTCGTGGCGTTCCTCGCCGGGGTGGTCGCGGGGTCGATCTACAAGCGCTGGTTCCACCGTCAGCCGCGACACCGCCAGGCGCAGATCCTCCAGGGTCGCAAGGACAAGGAGCGCCGCAGCTTCGAGGACCGCCTCCGATCGATCCGCGACCAACCGTCAAAGCGTCGCAGCCGCTCCAAGGAGTATTAGCCGTGCCCGAACCGGTCGCCGAGACTGCGACGTGCACCCTCGGAGTGGCGCGAAAAGCCTAGGATCGAACCTGATTGCCCCGATCCCCTTGGAACACATGCATGTCATAACGGACCGCGATCCGGTCCATCCCAGCGACGACACCGCGCCGCAGCGGACGACCTTCGAACTCGAAGCGGGTATGACGCTCGGCGAAGCGATCTCGCACATCCGCGAAACGTTCGAACTGCCCACCATCACCGGCGGCAATGCCACCTGGCGCATCGAGGTCGACGGGAAGCCGGTCGCCGTGGAGGCGCAGCAGTGGACCGAGCGCGGCTTCATCGCCGAACCGAGCGAGCCCTTCATAGGCGAACAGATCCGCTTCCGCTATCTCGAGCAACGGGATCCGCTCCACGTCCTCCAAGGCCTCGCCCCGGAACGCTGGGGCGCACGCACATTCGAGACCATGTCCGGTGCGGGAAAGATTGCGGTGGCGAACCTCTGGCTCCAGGTCGCATTCGGCACCTGCGGCTTCCTCATCTTCAGCGGAATGCTGTCGGATCTGGCCGAGGGCCCGGGAACCGCGTTCTCGTTTCAGCCCGAACCGGAGATGCCGACTTCGGTTATCCAGGCCCTGACCATCGTGAACGGTCTCCTCCTCGTCATGGTCATTGTCAGGGCGGTCCTGGCCGTCCAGATCACCCTTCGGAGACGTTGGGCGCGGACCACCGCCATTACCTTGGAAGGCGTCAGCATCGGACTGGGAGTGGTACTCGTGACGGTGTACACGGCCGGTGGCGGTGAGGCTTCGGCCGGGATGGTTGCCGCGGGCGACTGCCTCGGACTCTTGCTCAGCCTGCTGATCGTGTTGCTCCTGGCGACCGAGGACATGAAGCAGTGGTGCAACCGCTGAGCCGTCGACCCCGTGATCCGGTCGGCGCTCAAGCCGCCTTCGCGATGGCGCCCGGACTGGCGCTGATGGGACTCGGACAAGGACTCCACCTGCCGGTCCTGTTCCGCGTGATCCTGGCCGAGGTTCCGCCCGAACGGGCCGGGGTCGCCAGCGGCGCGATGGCCACGAGCCAGCAGATCGCCCTCGCCTCCGGCTTCGCCCTGCTGGGGGCGCTGTTCCTGCACCTGGTTCCGAGCGTCGGTATCCAGGAGGCCTTCGCGTGGGCGCTGGCGGCGCAAGGGATCTCGGTGCTGCTCAATCTGGCACTGAGCCCGCGCGTCCGACGCGCGTGAGGGCGACGGGCCCGGTACGGGAGCGGCGGGCCGGCCGCCAGGATGACACCGGCCTGGCACCGCCGCCGGCACGCGACCGGGACGGCACCACTGCTTCGGGCCGTCCCGGTCGCGGTCGGAACCGCCTGCTACAGCCCGTGCTCGGCCAGGAAGCCCGTGACCGCGTCCTCCCAAGCCTGGGGCTGCTCGGCCATCAGGACATGCCCGGCGTCGATCTCGACGTACTCGGCGTTCGGGATGCCCGCGGCGAGGACGCGGGAGTTCGCGGGGTCGACCAGGAGGTCGCCGGTCGCGTTGATGACGAGCGTCGGGGCCTTGACGGCGGCCAGGTCGCCGGTCGTGTCGCCTGACCGGATCAGTCGCGCCTGGCCGACCACGCCGCCGGGGACGGACCCCCGCGAGGTCCGCCGTGAACTGCTCGACCTGCTCAGGGGTCAGCCCGTTGATGAAGCGGACGCCGAAGCCCGCCTTGAGCACCAAAGCGTGTAACGGCGGCGCTGCCGACACCTGAACATCCAGGGGCACAGAAGAACCCGGGTCGATGCTGGGAAGTCAGAGCTGGAGTTGCGACATGATGAACTCGACGAAGTCCTTATAGTCCTCGGCGCGAATGAACTCCTCCCCGCCGAGGATCCACGACACCTCGCCTTCGTGCTTCCAACCGCGCCGAATCAGCAGCACCAGATCATTGCCGTCGCCGGCCGCGACCGGAATGACCCCCCGAGGGTCGAGGTCGAGCCTTTCCATGACCCCCTCCGAGGTATAGACATCGAGGAGCTCCTGGGCGATCCGCCACCGACCGGCGCCTTGCAGCTCAGGGCTGCCGAACAGGTCGAGGTCGTAGTAGACGCCCTCCCATCCATTGGCGTGCAGCAGGAAGTCGCGGAACTCCTGCGGAAACGGCTCCCCTAGCTCCGACTCCAGCGCGTGCAGCTCCTCGGGAGAGAGCTTGAAGCGCGGGAAGGTGTCATCGTCGGCGTCCTCAAGATCCCGCTCTTGCAACACGAGCTTGGCCTTGATCGTCAGCCCGAGCACCACGGGCCAGGAATTCCGCTCAGGCACGTCGTGCCCCTTTTTCTCTAGACGTGAGGAGATTGTTCAAACTACTTCCAAAGCACCAGGCGTTCGCGCTACGCCGTTCCGGGGAAGGACCGCATGATGATCCCTGAAATGCCGGACGGTCATGTCGACAGGTTTGACGACCAGTATGAGAACGCCGTCGAACCCGGGGTGTCGCATTTCCTCCTGGCTTCCATCTCCTGCTTCAGCTTTGACGAGGACGACCTGGACGCTCGCGAGGTGCTTGACATCCTGCTGAAATGCTATGACGGGTCGCTTCTCAGGGAAACCGAGGAACAGGTCACCGACGTGTTCGAACAGACGAACGCGCGAGCCCGCGCGATCATCGAGTTCCAGAAGGATTCGATCGCAGGGTTCGCCAACGGCGCCTAACGAATCCTGCGGAATCGGTCGTCCGACCAGAACTGACAAATCCTTGCAAGGGCATCAGACACGAGCCAGTTGCGTCTTTGGCCAGATCACTGGTCAGGCACGTCGTGCCTTTCTTATCTCAACGACTTGTAGGGAACCCGATCCGGAGGCGCGACGGCGAGTCCCGGAGCTTCGGAGTCGTCCTCGGCTGAAGAGCCCACTGCGGATGAGGAGGCGGCCGAGGAAGGGACGGCCGCCCGCCGCCCGAGTATCACAGGTCGGAACCGGTGAGACCGCGGAGGCGGGTGAGGATTTCCGCCAGCGACTCCTGTAGGCCAGGAAGTTCGGCGCGGAGCTCGGCGGCGTGCTCCCAGGCGTTCTCATGGGTGAGCACTCCGACTCCAGGAGGGCGGGTCGAGGCGTGGTCGCTCAAGCGCGGGTGCCACTCGGTCAGGAAGGGCCGCAATGTTTCGCAGAGCTTGTTCGCCAGTTGCGCGGCCTCGTCCCGGTGGCCGGTCGAACCCAACTGCTTCAGGGCGTCGCGGGCGGCGTCGAAGACGCTCTTGAGCGACGCCAGCGCCTCGCCCAACAGGCCTTGACCGTCCGGCAGCGGCTGTGTCGCGATCCGAGTGGACAGCTCGATCTGCAGTTGGAAGGCGATCTCGGTCGATTCGTCGCTTGGTCTGCTCACGGTGCTCTCCATCCGCCGACCCGTGTGGAGAAGCCCATCGTATGTCGCCTCGGCCGCGGTGCGCGCCACACTCCACGCGACCGGATCAGTGTCGTGCCGCTCGGCCACGCGCGCGGCGACCGGGCCGAGCCGACCGTGTGCCACAAGTCCGCAGCGCCGCAACGTCTCCAGTGCCTCGCTGGGGCGCTCCGGATGCCCCAGGGCGATCAGAGCCTCGGCGAGGAGGTCGGTGCGGGCGGCGAGCGGCGGCATCGCGGCCAGGACCCGCAGTGCCGATCGGGCCGTGCTGTCTTCGGGCGGAAAGGCCGCGACCAGTCCGGCGTTGAAATCGGCGGGGTAGCCGTCCTGGAGGGTGCTCATCCGGCGGGCGAACTCGCCGATCGCGTCCGCGTCGCGGCGGTGCCATTCGCGAAGAACGCTCTCGTAAGGGCGCTCGGCGAACGTCTGGAGCAGGTGTCCGACGACATGCGCAGTCTGCGGGTGCCCACCGGTGCCCTCGGCCAGGCGTCGCGCAGGTTCGGCTTGCCCCGCCTCGACCGGCCGGTAGGCCGACAGCAGCGCGAGCGTGCTCTCGAAGTCGAGGCCGTCGAGCACGACCGGGCTGGCCGGGACGTGGAGGTGTTCGCGCGCGGAGAGGATCGCCGTGCAGGTCGTGGGCTGGTCGGCCAGCCATTGTCGGACCCTCGGGGCATCCTCGATTCGGAGGTCTTCAATGACGACCAGACCGAGGGGGTGATCGGCGGGAACCTGACCAGCACAGTGGTGGACCTCGGCGAACTGCTCCCCGAACCGGTGCAGATATTCGCCGATGAACGCCGACTTACCGATGCCGGGAGCGCCGACGACGAACGCCGTGCGCGCCTTTGGAGAACGGCTCATCGCCTCGGCGCGCTGGCCCGCGTTGAGACCGAGATGCGCGTTGAGTTCGTGCAGTTCCAGATCCCGGCCGCAGAACGCCGCCGGGGAGGGGAAGCGCTCGGACGCCGGCAGTTCACCGATCGGGCCGTCGAGGGCGGCGAGGCGGCCAGCGATGTCGTCGGCCAGACGTCGCGCCTCCATCGGCGAGTCCGGCAGCTCCCAGAGTCTGGTGCTGCGCAGCTCCACGTACAGAATGTGGTCCATGTCGGGCTCGGGGTTGACCGCGGCGACGCGTCCGAACGGGTTGCCTTCGGCGTAGCCGGCGCGGAGCGCGTAGTCGAGTTCCCAGCGGCAGGCCATGCGCGTGAGGTATTTGCGGGAGAAAAACGGCAGCAGCAGTTTCGAGCCGGCCAGCGCGGCGCGTATTTCGGCGGTGATGCTGGTGAATGCGGGGATCTCGGGGTCATCGACGAACACGCGCATCCCCCTGGCGCGGAGGGCGCCGATGACGCCCTCGACGTCGTCACGGTCGGCGCGCGCATAGCTGACGAACACGTCCCAGATGGGCTCGTTCGCTGTGGATGCCACTGTGCCCCTTCGAGTCCTGACGTGCGATCCGAACCTTGCCGAGATCCTGGCCGGGCCCGCCGCCCCGCTATGCTGGGCGTCTGACGCCACATTCTAGGCGCCGATGAGAGGAGGCCGAGTCCGTGCAGGTCAAGGTGAGCCTCAAGATACCGTTCGTGGGCGGTATCGAGGGCACGTGGGAACCGGAGCAGTCCGAGCGCGACGCGTCCTGGGAGCTATATGTCGAGCTGATCACCCGAATCTCGACGGTGCCGCTTCACCGTGATGAGGGCAAGGCCCGTGAGGCGCTCACCTCCTTTTACCAGCTGTTCGGGATCACCCGGCACATTCTGCGCCAGTACGGCCCGGCAGTGGCACGCGGCAGCGATGAGCGGATCACGTTCGGGCGCATAGCGGTCGTCATGCTCAACGACGTGATCCGCCCGGTCCTGGCGAAGTGGCATCCGCTGCTGACCTCGTACGAGGAGCAGCGCCCGCCCCATGTGGACACCGTCACCCATGAACGGGGTTGGGAACGTATCGATGAGCTGCGGTCCGAGATCGATCGCACGCGCCGCCTGCTGACCGACATCGCCATCCTCCTGGGTCGAGTCGCGGGCGTCGAATCGCTCCTCGCTGAAGACCTCCGACCACTGGAACCACCGAATCAGCGGGGGGGGGATTGGAAGCGGGACAGTGACCCGGGCTGAGCCGGGCCCTCGCAGGGCCGCCTCGGCGGGGCCTGGCAGACGGTGCTTTCGAAGACGGCAGCGAATCGGCCGACGCCATGGACGAGGCGACCGAGCAGCCCACCGAAGATTAGTCCGGAATGGGTTCGGTGCCGGTGGCGGACAACGCTTCGGCCCAGGCGGCGAAGCGGGTACGAATCTCGGTGAGGGAGGCCGCCTCGACGTCGTACTGGGCGAAAGCCGTGTCGGTGATCTGCTTGAGCGAGTTGAGCGCATCGGCGAACATGCGACGGTCGAATCCGGGATCGGCCTCGGCGGCCAACTCCAGCAGGCGCTCCCGCGTATAGCGGCCACTCGCGATCGCGGCGTCCACATCCAGGAAGTCCCGCGGAGCCGCGCGGCCGAACAATGCGCACATCTTGTTGGCGACGGCGTCGTCCGGGTGCAGGACCGGCCCGATGCTGAGCGTGACCGGTGGGTGGGCCCGCCAATCCGCCGCGAGCTCCACTTTGTCGGGTTCGACTGTATCTGGAGCCTGCACTGAAAGACGCGCGAATGTCTCGCCGCGCACGTCGGTGCTCACCTGGTAACCGTGGGCGCGCAGTGCCTGGACGACCTTCGCGACGGCTTGCGTGAACACGGTGCGCTGCTCCCAAGAGGTGAACAGGTCGACGTCGCCGCTGGGGCGGTGGCCCATGCCGTGAGCCTGAACGGCGTAGCCACCGGCCAGCGCGAAGCCGTACTCGGCGGCGACGGACAAGGCGATCTCAGTGATACGGCGGTGATGGGGGTCCACGCCATGGAGTCTATGGCTTGTGTCCGAGCCTGGCGCGCAACAGCTCTGGGAAGGCGTGTTCCCAGGCCTGCCGGATATGGGCGGGGATCCACATCCTCGGCCACAGCTCCAAGAGGGTTCTGGCGTCGAGAAAGCTATAGAGGTCCGTAGGGCGGGTTGCCTCGGCGATTACCGTGCGATACAGGTCCATGATCCGCCCCGGTTGGCCGAGGTCGTACTGCGGGCGACCTGACCAGTCGAGATGGCGGGGAAGCTCGATGACGCCTGAGGTCGGTCCGATGAGGTATTCGAGCCGTTCGGGCACCGCGAAGGGTTTGGGGTAGCGCCTGGGAGGCCGCGCTTCGTTCGGCATCGTGGCTCCTCCGGATCGGATTCGGGACCGTGGTGCCGATTGTATGGGAGGCGCCTCTTCCGTGCCGTGATCCGCTCTGCCGGGCCGACGAGTCGGCGGCCACTGCCCCCGCCATTGATGACTTATGCTCATGAATCGTGACCCGTCGCAATACGTCCGAGCTCGACGATCTCCCTCCCGGACGCCGCCCGCAGCGCACCCGAGCCCAGCGGGAGGCGGCCCGAGTGCGGCTGATCCTCATTCTCGGCTTGACCCTGGGCCTGGTCATCCATCTCGGCCAGAGCGCCGTCGAAGCAGGCAGGGAGAACAGCCCCGAACGGGTCGTCACGGAATTCCTCGACGCCATCAGGGATCGCGATATTGACCGCGCCCTCGGGATGATGAGCATCCACTCGCACAACGACTTCGGAACCTACTTCGTGCCCGACGCGATCGGCGGAGACTGGTCGTTCGAGGGTGTGCACGAGGTCGACTCGAACGGGACCAGCACGGACGTCTATGTCACGTTCGTCTTCGACGGGGTCACCGGGTCCGGGACATTGGAAGTTCGGGAGGACGAGCAGGGGCTCTACATTGAGAACCCCATCGTCAACGCGCCCTTTCAGTCCGCACCCCTCAACTACATCCGAATCAACGACCTCGTCGTGGAAAGCCCGAGCTCCCCTCTCGGGATTCCGCTGCTCCCCGGCGTGTACGACCTCAACGGTTCGGGCGAGCGGGTCGCCGTCTTCCCCGGCACCGAGATCTCCGAGGAGCAGACCACGCCCCCGATCGACCTGGACGACTACACCGAAGCGGCTCAGGCCGCGGTGAACACCGCGCTCGACGGCTGCCGGACGGCCGCGGACATGACCCTGTCGGGCATCTGCCCGTTCGGCCAGTACGCCGTCGCATGGCCCGAACCCTTCGAATTCGACGTGGCCGACGTCGAATGGACCGTCACGGACTACCCGGTGCTCGGGCTCGAACCCGGTGACAGCGGCTACTCGGGGTTCTCCGCCGCCACCGAGGAGAGCGGGACCGTCCGCGTGACCGGCACCGTGCTCATCCAGGACGGCGACACCGAGTCCCGCGTGCGCCGAAACTTCACAGTGGACTGCCCGTTCGAACTCGGCGGGCCCGACCTGGTAATCAATGCAGACAACGAGGTCGAGCTCATCGGCGGCATGACGTCTTACCCACCCACCGCCGATGAGGCCGAGACGTGTGAGGTGATCGAGTGAGCGGCGGAACCCGCAAGCGCTGGTTCATCGGCGTCGAAGCCGGCATCGCCGCGCTGGCGGCGATGGTGTTCGCGCTCTTCCAACTCGGCGACGGTGCGCGGGCCGAGCCGCCGGAACCCAGCCCGAAGACCGCAGTCGTCACCGACTACCTGGAGGCGCTCCAGAACGGTGACACGGCTCGCGCCTCGACATACATAGACGAGCAGTACAAGGAGGCGGGCCCGATCCTGCCGCCCGGGGACTGGGAGGTCGTGAGCGTCGAGCACCGCACCCGCGACGACGGGCGGGTCTGGGCCACGGTGCGAACGGATTCCACTGAGCACGTACTGGTCTTCGTCGTCGACGACTTCACCGGTGAGCCCGCACAGATCGCCTGGGACACCGCTGATGTGTACGACGGTGGTCTTGAATGGATCGAAGAAGTCGAGTTCAACGGGGAAGCGATCGTTCCCGACCCGGTGAACAGCGAGCTGGTGGCCTACCCGGGCATCAATTCCGTCGAGTTCCCGCTGTTCGGCACGCTGGAGGTCCCGACGGACCCGATGGGGCACCTGGATCTGGGGGAGGCCCTGAAAGAGCTGGCCGAGAACGAGAGGGCGGCCGCAGAAGAGCGATTGACCGAGGACGCGGCCGCGCTGCTCGACACCTGCATCGTCCGGCACGAGGCCGAGCCTGTGTGCGCGGACCTCGGCGTTCCGTCCCACGATGAACTGCAAGTCGACGATGATCGCTACGAGGAGGTGACCGACCAGCGGTGGAGCGTGGAATCGCTGGAGGTCACCATCGACACCGGAGTCAGCGGTTGGACCGTCGAGCCGGCCGTTCACGCGGAGCTCGCGCTCACGGCACGGGGCACGCTCATTGGACAGAGTGCCGCGTCGGAGCTGAAGGGGTACTGCACGATCGTATTCTCGGCCCACGACATCACGCTCGGAGCCGATGGGCACTTCGCCTTCGAAGGCAACTCGAGCGTCGAAAACTGTGGTTGGCTGACCGGTTATCCCGCCACCTGATCGGAAGGGCGTTCGCAAGACGGGTAGGCGGCCACACCGCCATGGCGCCAGGGCCGATCGGTTCGCTCCCACCGGTTATCGAATTGTTACGCATTACGGACAGTAGTGGGAAATCGGACATGACATCGACCGTGGGGCAGGGAAGGGGGCATCGCATCACAGACGGTGACCTCACATCGATAAATATGGATTTGTGCGCTGATCATGATCCCCAGTGCTGGCCACCAGTCTCTAGAGTGGGCCATCGAAGAGCGAGAATTCCTCACCAGTACGGAAGGTTCGTATGAGGCCCTTCGGTATCATCCCGCTGCCGTTGACCGGGCCTACGTCCGCTTGGGCACTGCATCGCCATGCCTCACGAATCACCGGGTACCAGCCACCCGCTCACAAGCGATAGGAGATCTTGATGGCTCGCGCCTACAGTATCGACGAAATCGAAGAAATCGGAACCGACGTACTGCCTAATTTGGCTAACGCGTATTGGGACTTGGCGCAAGGCGCTCAAACTGCGGGGAAAGCGCGTGACTCCATGTTTCAGGAAGCAACGGTTACTTCGAATGTCGGCCCGGGCTCGGGCGGGGGTCCAGTGGAGCCTGCTGGAGCATCCGCCGTCGGACGGGCATGGAGAACTATCTATGAGAGGTTGGAGACGGCGCTAAGCGAGTCGGCGACGAACTTGGAGAACCTCGGCACTGCGATGGAGCAAACTGCGGAGTCAATGAGAACGGCGGAAGAAGATACCGAAGTTGAACTGACGGAGCTATTGACCGAGTTGGATGACAACTACTGATATTCCGTACGGAAGGACGCAATACCACCCATGTCTACTTTCGGTCCCGAAGTGGCAAGCTGTATTCAAATCACACCGGAGCAGATTGAGGAAGTCCTCTTTCAGTTCTAACGGCCAATGGTGGAAGTTCGAACACGAGAGCTGGTGCTTGAGAGTTTTCCGGAAATAGGGGAGAACGTATGGTGCGCCACCATTGAAGAGTGGAAGACGTCGACACAAGATTTCAACTACAGGGACGACACCCCGTACACGCCCACCGAGGATTGGAGCGAAATTACGAACTGTCCTATAACGTATGGCGCCGATGAATCGACCTTGAAATCAATCCGAGATGAGGCTAGCCAGGATTCGTCCTACCGCTTCAATAAGTCTTCGGAAACGCTATCAAGACTTCTGTATCCCGATGCACTCCTGGACGTGACTAATTCGCTCGACCGTATTATTGAATTCAAGGCCAGCTTTGACGAATTCATCGAAGAGCAGGAAGGCAGCAGTTTCGAAAAGATATCCGCGCTCTTCGTTGGTGAGAACGAGGAAGAGCAATGGGAAGGAGGTGCTGACAATGAAAAGGCGTTCTTGGCATTCGGGCACACGCGTGAAACTGCCCGAACTCAGAGAACGATCCTCCGGGAGATTGTCCAGGTAACAACCGCAGAATTTTCAATTCAGGCCGAGACTCGAAATAGTTTGGGGGCGAAACTTTCTAAACTTGCGGAGGAGCTGATTGAAGTGCAGAAGGGGCATGGTTTCATTCTGGAGAATCTTTACATTGGAGCTACCGCGTTCACTCCGTTGGGTTATCTCGATGGAGCCATGTCGATCATCGAGAACTTCGGCCTTGACGATGGTGGTGAGTGGAACTCGAATTGGTTCAGTGACTTCAAAGGAAAGTATCTGGAGAATGAGTACAGTGTCGGATTGGATTCGGATACGTTCGAATCCTTGGCAACTAAACTCCAAGATTGCCTGGACAAGACTGAGACTGCACTAACCGATGGGAGGGCCGAAATTGTCACCCTGGCCGAAGAGATCAACTCAGACTACAGCGGTCTTACTCAAGGGGAGGTCTACTGAATGTTCATAGATATGCTCCGATCTGAGCGGTCTCGGCGGTTGCCATCGCACCGATTTGGATTGACCCTGGTGGTGTTGATTTCATTCGCTCTGAGCGCATGCTTCGGATCGAATGACACGACCGACAAAGGTAATGACACTTCGGAGATCATCGATCAGGTACAACCTTGTGAATTGCTCAATACTAGCGATGCATCCGATGTTGTCTTCGGAGAAGGTCTTACGGAGAGCTGGTCTGAGAAATCTGAGAAAGATTTCATTGGCTGCGACAATCAGATCGCTCTACTTGAGGGGGAGGAGGAAGTTGGCAGCATTGATTTCACTGCGCGGGTATTCACCGGTGATTCGGTAGAGCCAGGAGGTGCAAGCGCATCATATGACAACCTTGGCGGATTTCAGTCAAGCGGGCAAGCTGATATGAATGAGGTGCTCACATCGTCAATCGATCCGATTTCGTCTGACTGGAGCGATGGTGAGGTGTACCTATTGAATGGCCTGTTTCGCAACAGAGAACTCTATATTGTTGGGGCATGGGGCGAGACTCAGGATTTTGCGGTTGGGCTTAGCATTCGGGTCACCGCCGAGCAGGATTACTACGATCAGCCATTGACTTATCATAAGTATTGTGATTCTACCGATCTGGGAACCGACTGTCTAATTTCTGCAGAGGTCTTGAATGAATGGATGACCAAAAGTTATCTACCTGCGGTCCTTGAGCAGTTGAGCTCGGTTTCAGCAGACTGACCCTCCTGCTAGTCCCCGGAGAACGGATGCACCCGGCAACACCGATGGCAGACTGGAAGCTTCATCGGTGGGGTCTCTGGGTAGGGGATCTCGATTGAGAACTATCCGGATTGCTTCCGCGACAAGTAAGGCGGAGTGTTGTGGGGGTTGGGGTGGGACGGTAAGTTGCTCGTATGAGGTTTGGCAGGGGTGTTCGGCGGGTGTTCAGGCGGCGGAGGGCCGGTCGCGGCAGTTTCCAGCGCCCTCCTGCCGGAGCCGCGGGTCCCGGGATGGGCGGCGGCCGCGGGGAGGTTGAGGAGGCGGAGTTTCCTGAGCCTGCTCGGACCTGGACACGGGTCGGTGCGCTTGTCGGGGGCTGGGTCCTGCTGCTCGCCCTCGGCGGCTGGGTTGCTCCCGGATTCGCTTCCGGCGGGAGCACTGAGGACACCGACCCTCGGGATGAGGCCCCGACCGATGCGGTCAACGCGGCCGCGCGTTATTTGCGGTTCGGCTCCAACAACGATGCCTCGCGGGCCGAGGACACGCTCTGTGATGGCGCCTCCCCGGAGCTAACGGCGGGCGACCTCGACGTCATCCGAGAGACATACGGAGAAGAGCTGGGTGGGATCTCCGATATCGATGTCTCCACCGACGCCCCGGTCGCATCCGCTGATGGTATTTCCATAGCTGCGACGGTCACCTACATCTCTCAGGGAGGACAGCGGCCCGAGGAATTCACCGTCACCGTCCAGGAGGACGGCGACTCCTTCTGTGTTTACAATGCAGTGCAACTGGAACCGGAGCCAACCGACGAGCCTGGCTCGGAGGTCGATCCGGAAGCCCTCGCCTCGGATTTCATCGCTACCGTTGTGAGGCTTCGTGATTCGGAGGCCGCTGCCGAGTACCAGTGCGATACCTACACAGGACCCACTCCCGATGACCTCATCTCGGCCATCGCAGAGTGGGAAGCTCTGAACAGCGACGCCACCGGTGAGGTGCTCGACACGACGCTCGTCGAGGATGCTGAGGCACCAATCACAATGGTCAATGTTGAAACGGAACTCAAGGCGTTCAACGTCGAAGCGTTCGCGTTTACGGTTGGTGTGCAAGGGGATTGCGTGGATTCGCTGGAGGATGTCGACGGTCTACTCGACGTTGCCGAGGACTGAACATTCCACAAGTTTCGCGACACGCCATCACTTATGGTTGACAACCTCGCGATCGACACTCACCATGTAACTGCGCGCGCCCGCCAGGTTTCCTTGGGTGGGACTGATGGAAACTTCGGCGGGCGTGCGCGTAACTTCATTAGCTGAATATGGCCGTCTACACGACGCCGCCCGGTGGCCCAAATCGCCAAACCTGATCCACCGGGCGGCACTTCCACCAAAGGAGCAAGCTCCGATGGCAACTACGACCATACGCTATTCCGGCGTGCCCGGAAACGGACATCACGCGGCCGACTTCGATCGGGATGCCGCTGCTTACGCCTACCCTGAACAGGGCATTCACAACCCGTCTGCCCCGGAGGAAACCCCTGGGGCCCGACGCTACGACCCCGACAGCTACGACCCGTCGATCCCCGACTCCGACCCGCGCTCTCCGCGCTACGAGCCTCCGCATCTCCGTCACCGGCCCGGTGACACCTGGGAGATCGGCGGCAAACCGCATGATCCCGCCGACCCCGGTGCCTTCGGCACGCCCGGTTGGCGTCCCGACCCCCGAACCGGCCGTCACAGGCGCGGGGAACTCCCCGATCCGCCTCCGCCGGTGGCGGACTCCGGACAGGACCGTCCGCCCGTCGACCCCGCCCCCGAAGCGGCCGACGAGCGGCGTCCCTCTCCGTCCCCGCGCCCGCCTGCGCGCCAGCGCTTCTGGGAGGACAGCACCGAGCCATTGCGGTTCGTGGGTGACAACAAACCTCGCCACCCCGACCAGCCGGGCAACAATAGGCCCGCTCGCCTCGGCCGACTCGGCGACGATGAACCTCCGCACCGCTTCAATAAGCTCCGCGAGGACGCCTGGGATCGATACCTGATCGACTCCCAGCCGCTCTACGAGGCGCACTCCATCAAGCCCGTCGCGGCAATGGAGCGGTGTGTCCGGCCGTGGTTGGCGGTGTGGGCCTTCGTATTGCGGGTGATCGGGGCGGCGAAGCACGGTGCACACGGCGCTCGGCCATCCGAGCGTCACCAGCGTTCGGAGCAAAGCGGCGAACGCAATACCGAACGACACGGTGGTCTCCGTCGTTGGCGGACTCCACCCTTCCCGTACCGGACCGATGCGGATACGAGCCCGCATATGGCCCAATGGGAACGGGCCTTCGACACCACGCGCGGACTCGGAGGGGCGGTGGCCTCATGACGGCCCAGACCGGTCAAACCACTGCCACTGCCCGAAGCTGGATCGACGGAAAGCTCCTGCGCTTCGACACGATCCCTTTCCAAGCCCGCCTGCGAATCACCCTGCCGGGTGAGGATCCCGAAGCGCTCGGGTCGGTCATCCGCCTCGATACCGACGATCCCGGGCTGCGGGTCTGCGCTCCGCTCCACGTGGAATGGGGTCGGGAGCACTGCGATGCGATTGTCGCCGAGGCGGTCCGAGTGTGGGCCACCATCGTGCGGGAGTGCTCCGGCTGAATCCCACCCCTCAGAGAGGGGCCGACCGCTCGGTGGGGAGCGGTCGGCCCCGGTTCTCCTCCGTGGGAGGGACGCTATGCGAGTGTGGGAGTCGATTGCTCGGAAGCGGGGTGCTATTCGAGCGGGGCGCCGACCTGGTTCATGAAGGCGACCGGATCGACCGCTCCGGCAGGGCTGCGGTCGGCGTTCAGGTGAACCTCGTAGTGCAGGTGCGGGCCCGACGAGTGACCGGAAGATCCGACATACCCGAGGAGCTGCCCGGCCTGGACCACGTCGCCTTCCTTCACCACCGGCGCTGTTCCGAAGTGGCAGTAGCGGGTGATGTAGTCACCGGCGTGCAGGATATTGACCATCCAGCCGCAGCCCATGACATCGACGCCGCCGTCCACATCGCATGAGTACGGCTGACCGCCCTGGCTGGCATTGCACTCCGAGGTGATCACCGTGCCGGCGGTCGCCGCCACGACCTTGGCGTCCCGCGGAGCCCCGATGTCCACCCCATTGTGCGTGGGCCGCTCCGGAGTCTGGAAGCCCGACCAGATCGGTCCCTCGGTCGGACTGATCCAGCCCGCCGCCGACAACTCGCCCATCTGCGCGCAGGTCCCCATGTCGGTGGAGACCGCCGAAACCCGGCCCCCGCCACCGGTCAGGGTATTGACGATGTCGACCGCGACGGGCTCGTGCTTGGCATAGGCATCGGGAAACGCGGAGATCTGAACTCGTTGGGCGGCAACGGTAAGCGGCAGCGTTTCCCAGTTCTCGACGGTCTGGAGCTTCTCGTAGAACTTGGTCGAGGCGTAGACCGGATCCTGGATCTCCTCCGGCGTTCCCCAACCCGAGGACGGCCGCTGCTGGAACAGCCCCAGGGAGTCGTGGTCATTGGCGCCGCCGAGGTGACCGAGGTTGGTCAGTCGCGATTCCTGCATCGCGGTCGCGACCGCGATGATCCAGGCGCGGCTCGGCAGGTCCATCTCCTGGCCTACCGAGATGATGATGGCGACGTTCTTGACCTGGTCGGAGCTGTAGTCGCCGATTCGGGGGAACTCGGCCCCGGGATCGATCACGATATCGGAACCGCAGCCGGCGGCGAGCAGGTTGCCGGTATCGCCGTCGTCCTGGTCCGAGAGGAGCTGCACGACCGAGACGACCACCCCGAGGCAGCACACCGTCAAGACCGCAATGGTCCACATGAAGGGGCGAAGCCGTTTGGGGAGGCGCCTGCGGGGCTCGTCGAGCTCGGAGTTGGCATCCGGCCCGGATTCGGTTTCGCCGTCGGGGATGGTGCTCATGATGCCTCCCAGTCGATGGCGGAGACCAGCCAGTCGCCTCCGGTCCAGCTATTGGAGCCTTCGGCCATGGTGAGTATCAAGGTGCCGGTGTTCATCGGGATGCTGACCTTGGAAGCCTCGGTCGTCGCGTCGCCGTCGATGCTCTGGGCGGGGAGCGTGGCGGGGTCGACGCCCACCATCAACTCGGCGCGATCGGTGGTCAGAAACGGAGCGATCGAGTCGTACCAGGCGTCGGGGTCGAGACCGTTCGGATTGAGCCAGGCTTCGGCGAATTCCACGGCCCGGTCCACGGCCTCCTGCGGAAGCTCTTCGGCCGCATAGCAGTCATCGGCTTCGCAGTCCTCGGTGTAGAAACCGTCGTCGTCGGTGATCTCGTCCGATGGCTCGGAGGACTCGGTCGAGTCGTCGGTCTCCACGTCGTTTCCGGTCAATGGGGTCCGTCCATTGTCCGAGGCGAGCGCGATCGCGCCGAGTACCAGCACCAGGATGATGACCACGATGCCGTAGCGGGAGAAGATGATCCGGAGGGCGCGATTCATGGGTCACTCCCGTTGGGGTGGTCGGTAGACGTCGGTGCCGCCTCCACCCCCGCCGCTGCTTCCGCTGCTGCTGGAAGCGGACTCGGGGGTGGTGGCTCCGGAGCCGGAGGGCTGACCGGGTACCGGCTCGGTCTGGTCGCGGATGTCCCGAATGTTCTCGGCGGTCTCGGCCGGGCGGAGCTCTTCGACGTTCCTATTGAGGTCATTGATCGGACCGGAGGTGCCCTCTGGGCGGCCATTGCTCCCGTCGCCTCCCCGACCTCCTGGGCCGCCAGAACTGCCGGAGTCATTGTCTCCGCCGCCGCGTCTTCCCAGAAGCGCATCGGTCGGGCCGCCACCGGCTGCGAGACCGGCGATCCTTCTAAAGGGCCGCAATAGCATCCATGCGGCCACGCCCAGCATTCCAATGAGGACGACCTGCATCCAGATGGGCATGCTGGTGCCGAGGATACGGCTGGCCGCGAAGATATAGACCACGGCGGCGATCGAGAAGACGGCAACGTTGATGACCGCACCGAGAACGGTATTGACCAGTCGCTTGAAGGGTCCGCCGGCCGGTCGGAGCAGGGCAATGGTGCCGATGATCGGCAGTGCCACGATCGCGAATCGCACGATCATGAAGCCCAGAATGATGAGCACCGAAGCGGTGATGTCGAAGAGCGCGAACATGATCGCGGTGAGCAGGGCGAGCAGGCCGGTGCCGGTCCGCTCCCAGGCACGCTCGCCTTTCAGGTGCGAGTAGGCCTCCGGGTCTTCCTGCTGGATCTGGGCTACCAGGTTGCGCCAGAGCTCCTGCTTCTGCTCGATGAGGTCGTTGCGTTCACCGGCCGACTGCTCTGCCTGTTGCGATTCCGTCCAGGAGAACGCCTGCGCGGCAAAGAGGGCGGGTCCGTACTTGTAGGCGGTGTTCGAGTCGCGCACGACCGGGTCGCCGTTCTCCTCGACAATTTCGCCGTTCGACCTCTCGAAGGTGACCTCTTCGCTCTGGCCGAGCATGGTCCGGAGCCAGTTCTGGTACAGGACCTCGCTGGAGACGGTGTCTGAAGCGGTAACGGCCGCAGTCCGGGTGTCGATGCAGTAGGTCGGGTCGACCCGGTTGTTCCGCTTGAGCTCCTCGTACTCTTCTCGAGTGAGGTTCTCGTGGCGCTCACAACCCTCAGCGGCATCGTCGCTGATGAGCGTCGTGCTGAGGTTCATGCCGATCTTCAGCGCCTCATCGGTGTACTGCGCGGCCTGCACCGGCCAGCGCACGACCGCCGTCACCAGCACCAGGATCAGCGCGGCCCAGGCCACGGTGGTCACGGCGTTGTTCATGTCGGCCTGGCGGGAACGCCACAGGAGGTAGATGCCGATGACGCCGACGGTGACCGCGCCGAAGACGGTGAAGACCTGGTCGAAGATGACCTTCGAGACCGTCTCCATGAAGCCGTTCGACCAGCCCCACATGCGGTCCGGCTCCCAGGCGGCCTGGCGCATCGAGTTCGCGGCGCCGACCGTGGCGAGGGAGACGTTGAATTCCATATTGGCCAGTGCATTGGCGGTGTCGGCGCCATTGGGAATGGTCGGGGAATCGACGCAGGAACCGCCGATGCTCATTTCCTGCGCGCCGTACATCGGCAATTGGTAACCGGCGTAGCCGTAGCGGCTGTAGGTGCCGATGCCCTCGCTCTTGTCGAGGTTGGCGGGCTCGGCGAACCAGCCGGCCATGCCGGATTGGGGGGTGGCCGGTTGCGGTGCCACCTCGCAGTCGAGTTCCTGGCCTTCTGGAAGTTCGTCTACGCAGTCGTTCCAGTAGGTGTGCCACTCGTAGTCGGTGCATTCGTCGCCAGCGCTCTGCGCATTGGCGCCGCTCGGCATGAAGACCAGGGCACCGGCGGCGGCGAAGAGAACGAGGAGCAGTCTGAGGGGTCTGGTCACCGCTTCTCCTCCCCGGGCGTGGTGTTCAGGTAGTCGAGTAGTCCTCTCACATAACTGAAGTCGGCGCGGATGCGTTGGACGCGGCCGTCGACGTCGCGCATGACGAACTCGCGGTAGCGGAGGCGTTCGGTGTCTTCGGCGGCCACCTCGCTGAGTGAGGCGAGGACGTTCTCGTAGCCGACTCCGGTGGGGACGCGGAGCATCTTGAGCGCTTCCTCCGCGACGTCGCGGTCCTCGGCGATGCGGCCCACGAACACGGTGGAGACGAGGTTCTGGACGTCGAGGCTCAGGATGTCCTTGGGGTTCTGGCTGGCGACGAGCGCGGCCAGGTTCCACTTGCGGGAGTCGCGGGCGAGGCGGACCAGGAAGCTGCGGCCGGACTTCCAGCCCTCCATGAAGTGGGCCTCGTCCAGGCCGACGAGCTTGCGGCGGTTCATGTCCCCGCCGTAGGCGCGGCGCACCGCGAGGCGGTGGGCGGTGTGGAGCATTGGCAAGGCCAGGGCCTCTTCGGCGCTCCAGTACTCGCGCTCGATGGCCAGGTCGGGCAGGCGCAGACCGGACATGGTGATGACGGTGAGCGCGGTGTCGTCCTCGAGGACGCCCTTGTCGGCGTTGCCGAAGAAGAGCTTCGCGAGCGGCATCTCGGCGGTGTCGAGCAGGAGCGCGGCGAGTTCGGCGCCGTCGCCGGTGACGTGGTCCTCGGCGTCCTGGAGCGATTCGACGATGTCCTCGAGGGCGGAGTCCTCTTCGGCCGGGACGTGGCGGGCCGCGTGGCGCAGCAGCCTGGCGGTGCTCGCCTCGCGTTGGATCTGCGGGGGCAGGAGCATGGCGCAGATGTCCTGGACCAGCATGCGCCGCTCGGAGCGGGCGTTGGAGACGGCTATGTCGTATTCGCGCTGGCCGTCGGGCGAATCGGCGTAGTGCTCGCGTCTGGGCGAGGGGATGAGCGCGTAGGGCGCGAGCGTCCCGTATTCGGAGCCGGTCAGGTTGAGCACGCGCGAGTGCGGCGCGAGCTCGGGCATGTCGCAGAGGCGGGCGAGCGGACCGGACGGGTCGAGCAGGGTGACCTGGACGCCGCGCTTGGCGGCCAGGTAGCCGAGCGCGCCCATGAGCGTGGACTTGCCGCCGCCGGGTTCGGCGACGAAGACGCTCAGGCCGGACTTCTCGCGGACCTCGGTGGCGAAGTGGAGGTCGAGGAAGACGGGCCTGCGGCTGGTGCCGGCGGTGCGGCCGATCAGGTCCCCGCGCTGGTCGCCGACCGTGGAGGCGGCCTGGGGGAGGGCGGCGGCGAAGAGCTTGACGGGCATCCGTCGGATGTAGCCGGTGCCGGCGACGGGCTCACCGGGGATGAACTCGCGGGCGAGCCAGTCCTGGTTCTTGGGGTGCTG
Source organism: Glycomyces buryatensis (assembly GCF_004912275.1). GTDB lineage: Bacteria > Actinomycetota > Actinomycetes > Mycobacteriales > Micromonosporaceae > Glycomyces > Glycomyces buryatensis. Next base: position 13,922 of record NZ_STGY01000044.1, on the reverse strand, counting down.
GAGGCTGATGCGCATGTCCCGCTGGTACATGTTCATGAGCGTGCGGGCGCGCTCCAGGCATTCCTCTTTGGTGTCGGCGGTGACGGCGATGCGGTGCCAGCCGTGGGCGCGGGCGGCGTCGATGGGCAGGCCGGTGGTCATCTCGTCGCCGACGCCGAGGGCGCGCTCGGCGAGGCGCTGGAGCTCGGGCGGGGCGTCCATGGCGTGCTCGTCGTAGTCGCGCTGCTGTGAACGGATGAGGCGCAGGCGGTGGTCGAGGTCGCGGAAGGCCTCGCCGGGGCCGAGGATGTCGACGCGGCTGGAGATCTCGAGCGGCCAGGGGCAGCGCTCGTGGAAGTGCAGCCACGGCTCGTGGCGCTGGGGGATCTCCAGTTCCTCCATGCGGCCGACGGTCAGGACGGCGGTGTGCTTCTCCTCGCCGGTGAGGCGGTTGACGAGCTTGACCGTGGAGCCGTAGGGGCTGCGGTAGCGCTCGATGGACTCGGTGAGGGCGAGGACGTCGCCGGTGTCCCAGTCCGAGGCGGAGCCGGAGAGCAGGCGCGGGGGCTCCATGCCGAGGGCGACGGAGCGGAAGACGAGCCATTCGAGATCGGCGGTGGTGGCGCGGCGAGCGCGGACCCCGAAGGAACCGAGGACCTCGTCGAACTGCTGGCTGCGCTTCTCGATGCGCTCACGCTCGGAGAGCTTGGTGCCGCGGCCGAAGACGCGGCCGACCTTCTCGCCCAGGTTGTCGAAGGTGGACCGGCGGGCGAAGGTGATACCCAGGAAGGTCTGGCCCTCGGCGTGGGAGAGCGAGTGCAGGTGCCGCTGAGCGGCGACCAGGTGCTCGGCCCAGGAGGTGCCGCCGGGGGCGGTGCGCAGCGGCTTGGCGGTGTACCGGTCGACGTTGCGGGCCCAGTCGTCGGCGGCGAACGGCTTGGTGGTGCGACGCATGTGGATGCGCATCCCGGCGAGGCCGGCGAACTGCTCCGAGATCGCGGTGATGAGGGCTTCGCGCTCCAGATCGGGGCGGAAGGACCAGCGGACGCCGGGCAGGACGTACCAGGCGGTGACCGACGCGGGCGTGAAGGTCGCGTGCCCGGCGATCTCGGTCAGCGAGAGCTCGCGGAGCGGCTGGCGCTCCTTCTCCTTCTTCGCCGGTTTGGGGACGCGGGTCGGTTTGGCGTCGCCCTTGTCGAGCGTCGCGGCGTCGGTGTTCGCCTGCCTGATCGGGACGAGGTCCTGGCTCGGGACCTTCCCGTTCCGACCGGTTTGGGCGTCATTCCGGTGACCTGTGGAAACACTGCCGCGCTGCTGGTTACCGGCCTGTGGATAACTTCCGGTTCCCTGTGGATAACCCGGTGCTTGTTGTGGATAACTCTGTGGATTCCCGCTGGTCGGAGCCTGTGGGTAACGCTGTGGATACCCCTGTGGATAACTTGCCTGATTCTGTGGATAACTCTGTGGACCACCGGTGGACGGCGGCGTCGGCGACGCAGGTGGCATCGCGTGTCGGGCGGCGTCCTGAGGCGTGCCCTGCTGGACTCCCAAGATGTGGGAGGTCGGCGGGGGTGAGGCCGGAGGCTGGGCGTTGGCGGTCGGGGGGTGCGGCGCGGGCGCCGGCGCCGGTTCCGAGCGGAAGATCGCGTCGGCCAGCGCCGTGGTGTCGTCGTCCTCCTCGTCGCGGTGCCGTTCCCGGTCGCGCACCGGCGCCGGGGGCCGGGGCGCCGAGAACTTGGCGACGGGCTGTCGGCGATCCTCGCCGCTCATAGGCGCTCCTCAGGTCGGGCGGACTCAACGAGTGTGGGACGCAGACGGATCGACCGGGTGGTGAACGCCGGGATCCGCTGCTCGTGCCCGGCGTCGCGGGTGTGCTTCCAGTCGGTGAGGAGCGTGCGCAGGACGCTGGTGGCGGGGCGGTCGGCGTCGACGTATCGGAAGATCAGCGAGGTCGCGACGAGGGCGAGGGAGATCTCGATGGCGGGGAAGAGCTCGACGTCGCCGGTGATGCCCCAGCGGATGAACATGAACAGCGCGAGCAGGCCGGCGAAGGCGCCGTACTGGCCGTAGGGGAGGTGGACGGGGAGCGTGTAGCCGGGAGGGCCGAGGTAGAGCAGCCGGGCACGGTAGATGTCATCGTCGGTGCGCAAGCGCATTGGCGTCCTCCGTCCAGGCCGGTAGTACGTATTGCAATGGTTCGGGCTCGGCTAGCGGACTTCGCCGAGGAGTGTGGGGGCTGGTTAATCCTCGTTGCTGAAGAGGACGTCGACGAGACCGCCGCCGACGGCCACCAGGACGACCGCTCCGGCAATGAAGGCGATGCCGAGGATGGCGATGGTGGAGGAGGTGAGTACGCGGCTGACCTCGCCCTTATTGGCGCGGGCGATGAAGATCAAGCCGAGGATGGCGAGGAGGATCGGGGCGATCTTCGAGAGGAAGAAGCCGATGATCCCGCTGGTATTGATCTCGGCGGACGCCACTGGCGACATGTGTGCCGCCATGGTCCAGAAGGTCTCTCTCATCGTTCATTCCCATCTCTTGCCACACGGGTCACATGGACCTCACGTTATGCAAGTTTCACTCATGTCTCTTGGCTCCCAACCCTTCACGGGGTCTGCCCTCATCATATGCCGCGACCCTGACGGAGTGCACGTTCGCCGGTTCGACGCGCGACCGCGAACCTAGCATCGTCAAGTGAATCGGAATCGATCAATGGCCGCAATGACCTGCGGGCGATCACTCCATGTCGGGAATCCGACACTAAACTGGGGGAGGTCGGTGTCCTACGCTCGATAGCGTGCACGGGCCGCACAATGGAGCCCGAACCGACACAACGCAAGCCCGACGATCTGGAGCCCTACGTGGACTACATCGACGACATCGCCGGCCGGCTCACCGCCGCCGCGATCGCCTTCGCCGTCGCCGGTCTCGCGCTGGCCGCGCTCTCGGCGATCGCACTCGGCGGTGTCCGCGCCGCCGAGAAGTGGCCGTCCGCCCCCGCCCCGCGGGTCTCGCGGCCGATCGCGCTCGCCGGTGCGATGGCCGGACTCGTCGTGTTCGCGCTTGCTGTTGCACTGTTCTCTCTGGCGCGCTTCGGTACCGGACTCGACCCGAACCTGCGCGTCCTCCTCGCGGTGGGCCTTGACCTGGTGGCACTCGGCATCGGAGTGGTCGCCGTCAACACCGTCGCCGGCAAGGTGGAGGTCCGCGCCCTCATCGCGGTCCCCGACCAGCCGATGAACCCGCCGCCCATCCCTGTATCCGGCGATCCCACGAGGTATCAAGTGCCTGATTACAACGAAACCCCGACCGACCCAGAAGGCTCGGCACCCCAGCCGCACTACCCGACGTCGCCGTTCGCGCCCGACACCGCTTCCACCGGCGCCCTGCCGGACCCGCGGCGGGCGGGAGGCGTGCCCACGATTCCGACCGACACCAGACCGGGCTGGGTCTTCCAGGACCGGGGCACCGGTGCCTACTACGCCGCAGTTGCCCAAAGCCGCGGCGGCATCAGCCTGCTCGCTCTGGACGACTTCACCGTCGCGCGAACGGCGTCACTGGTGGGCCCGCTGGAACTTGTCGGCTCGGTCGAGGCCACGGTATGGCCACTGGAGAACGGCAACGGAGACACCGGAACCCAACAGGCTGGGGCGGAAGCCACTCGCTGATCGCGTACCCCTGCCTTGGCGACCAGACGATAAAATGTGAGCGCTCTGTGCTTGCGTTGTGTCTCTGGAGGTTCGGCCATGGTCGGCATTGTGATGATCGAGAGCGCCCGGATACTTTCCGGTGCGCAGAAGATGAAGCAGTTGTCGAGCGAGGCGAAGAGCCTGCCGCAGGACGTGGTGCGCGCGGCCCAGCGGGCGGAAACCGCCAACCGCGGCTTCATGTGCGCAGATGGGGCGAAGGAGTTTGCCGACGACTTCAAAGAGGACATGCAGGAGCTCCACGAGCACTTGTCTGACACCCACAGCGTGCTCACGAAAGTCGCACGTAGCTGGGACAAGGCCGATGAAGACGGAGCCGCCGACTTCAAACCCTTCGAATCTGACCTGAGCGGTTTCCAAGTGCCCACCATCAATGGCGGACCGTCGGTGCGGGCCTGACATGCCCACGTTTCAGCAGGCGCTTGACGCCAATCCGGCCCAGTTGATGTCCCTCGGTGCGGCCATTGCGGCTGCGGCCGGGAAGGTGACCACTTTGGGTGCGCAGCATGCAGGGGAAGTCGCGGGGATGGGCGCGAGCTGGCAGGGCGATGACTACCAGGAGATGGTGCGCTGGGGAGGCGATGTTGCTGGCTTCATAGGGCGCAGTGATGCGGCACTGGTGGTGTGCGCGGGCGCGCTGGAGAGCATGGGCGCAACCATGATGGCCACGGTGACGGCGCTGAAGGCGACCAAGCAATCGGCGGAGGCGATCGGCTATAGGGTCCTGCCTACCCCGATGGTGATCTTGGGTCCGAGTCAGTGGTCGCAAGTCTCATCGGCAGGCCCGGCCGCTCCAGCGGTGCTGGCGGCCTACCAATCCGGTGCAGTGGCCTTCACGGCGGCGCTGGCCAGCATGTATGCGGCCTTGATCGCACAGGACACCGCCGCCTACGGCATCATTCGCACCGCTATCGGCCTCAGCCCTTCTTAGCCCTCAATTCCGACCTCTCAAGAGAGAACTCGAAATGGTGGAAAAAAACGGCTCGGGCAGTCTGGGTCGCGAAGACAAATCGGTAACTGATCCATACGCGGATTTCAAGAATCCCAATAAGAAGAAGAAAAAGAAGAAGGATCCTGTAAAACCTTCCAACCCCAATAAAGCGCCGACACATCTCACCCCCACCGGCGACCCCGCTGCAGACAGGGCACGACTGCGAGATGCGCTGCTTCAGAAGCTCGCAGAGGTCAGTGACGACCGATACAAGGAGTATTGGGGCCCTGGAAGGCGTCAACCGTGCATGAGTGCCGTCTGGGACCGCGAAAGTGGTCGTATTTACTACAACCACAACACGAAAATGGATGTGACCGAAGAATCTCTTGAACCGCCACTCAAGGAGCGGTTCAAGAAATATGACGATGGTGACCCCAGTTGGAAGAAGCTGGAGCCCGAGACCATGCCGAACCCCAGGGGGTCCGATCTCCCTGATATAGAAGTCGATCATGGAGTGCCCGGCCAACATGCGGAAGTGCGAGGGATGAACGAAGCGCTACGTGATGCACGAAGTGACGGTAGAGACCCTGATCTCAGTGAATTCATGGTCGAGAACGTCAAAGTGAACAAGGAAGGCTCCGAGGGTTATGGAGATCGAATGGCATGCTGCGAGAACTGTGCGCAGATGCTCGATGGGGCTGATGGTGCTTGGGACGGCTGGGACCGGCCGTATGGAAATAAGACCGGCTTCTTAGGATAGAGTAGTGATATGAAACCTGACTACGATCCCAGAGTTTTGGAAACGTCTGGCGATGACGTGACCATCGATGACAATTCCATGTATTGGCGTGGCGACTACTTGTTCGATGGTGTGCTCGGCGAGGAGCGGTCCGATGGGGGATTCGAGTTCCTGAGCTTCAAAGACGGCGTACGAGACGGCCCGACAGGGGAGATCGACGAGGATGGCGACCTTGTCTTCGAGGAGTGGTACCGAAAAGGCCATCTCCATGGCATCTCGCGTGTTTTCAGGGACGACGGGACTCTGCTTCGGGCGACTGGCAACGAGTTTGGAGTAGCGATCTGGACTGTCGACTTTGAGCCCGACGGTGAAACTGCCCGGCCGGCATCTGTTAAGCAGCTCTCGGAGTCGAGTCGGAGAGTCGTCCAGCGGTATCGCAGTCGATATCCGCAGCTTCCACCGGTGCTCGGTCCTGAACATGCTGGGGACATAACCGAACATTGAAAGGCGAGGCTGCACTGTGAGGGACCTGGAAAACGTCCCGCTTGAAGAGCTAAAGCAGACTTTTGAGCGGGTGACCTGTGCGCTCGAGGCTGCCGCGATCCCGTGGGTTAATGATGCTGACAGGTTGCCGGATCACGCGGCTGCGATTGTCGCCCTTGATGATATGCCTGGTGACCGTGGAGTCTTCGTCTTCTGGTTGCCAGGTCGCAACGAGAGGTGCGTGGCGGTGGAGGCTTTTGAGGGTGGCGATTGGGATAATCCGGAGATTGATGATGTCGGAACCAAGACCGAGCACGGGATGGAAACCATCGCAGCCGCGCTTAGCGCAGCCGGTATCCTCACCAGGGACACTGATGACCCTATGAATCCCTTCACCCTGGAAGTTATGCAGGAGGACTGACATGTCGATCGACAGCCTGGAACTCAGCGCGGTGGCCTTTCGGGCCAGGCAAAGTGACTCCCCTTCGGGGTGGAGTCCGGTGCGACGTAACTATGCTGCCGTTCGGCTTGCCGACGGGACTGTGCTCACCGCTCGGAGTATCGGTAAGAAGCCAGTGGAGATCGAGTTGCTGGAGCGACTTGCCTCCCGTGGCGCTTCGGCGCGGATCGTTGAGATCTACAGCGAGCGGCAGCCGAGCGTTGCCGCGGAGGTGGCGCTCACTCGTGCGGGTGTCGATCCCGGTGCAGTGAGCTATACGGCCGAGTTCTTCGACATGGAGGGCGAGCCGACCGCGGATGACCTGCGAGAGCTCGCACTGCTCAACAATGCCTCAGTCGAAGTGCTGCGCGCCATGATCCGTGACGCGGAAGGATTCCCCGACGGGAAGGCCGAATTCGGTCCTTTCGCCGCGACGGTCGACGCGGTCGGCGAGCGGTTGGGCCGAGCTGGTTACGTCGTATTCCCGGAGCAGGAGCGCGGGACTGAACCCGGGGTCGAGATAGTCGTCGACCAGCTCGAGGACGAGGGCCGCGGCGTGTACCTGTCCTGGTTCGTAGGCGAGCCGCTGAACAGCCGTGTGGTGCAGGCGTTCGCGGACAACCAGCTCGATGACTCCGCACTGGCCGAGGCCGGCGAGATCAAGCAGCACAAGCTTCATGAGCTGGCCGTGGCGCTGATGAAGGAGCGCGTCCTCACCGAGGACTTGCAGGACAACTGCTCCCCGTACACCCTCCGTGTAACCGGCATCCGCTAGGACCGATCAAGCAGGCCCGCGCCAGACCTGGAATTCCTACCCGCTAGGGAAACTCGAATGAGTCGCGGCCCGGCCGCCGCCGCACTCTGGCGGCGGAGAACGTCTTCGCCCCATACATGCTGGAGGTCGTCAGTGCTCCGGGGACGCTGTCGGGTGGGTGAGCTGCACACCGAGGACTGTGACCACATGTATCGATATGTTGAAGCCATGCATGAACTAGAGGATGCCTCGTTCGAGGAGCTGGAGCGGATATTCGACAAGGTAACCGCGTCACTGGACGATGCTGGAATACCTTGGTATGAAGACTTGCTTCCTCCGCTGGACACCGGTGCTGCGCACGTAATGCTTGACAATAATGACGGTGGGCGCGGAGTGTTCGTCTATTGGAGACCGGCTCGATCCGAAGAGGCATCGGCGATGGCCGCTTGGAAGGCAGGTGAGTGGGATGACCCTTCGTTTGATCAGGCCACGTCACTTGAACAACAATGGGCGAGGAGACTCTCCGTGGTGCTTCACTCTGCGGGAATTCTGAACCGGGAATTGAAGGACGACATGAATCCCTACACGCTTGAGATCATCAGTGTCGCTTGAGAACGCTACGCGGGAAGAGATCCAGCGCGTCAAGGCCTCTGTTGTTGCGTGCCTGGGAGAAGCCGGAATTCCGTGGTTTGAAGGCTTCAATCGACCCGGTCTTGCCGCAGCGCAGGTCACGGTTGAGATGGACGAGGGTGAACGCGGCGTGTTCATCAACTGGTTCCTGGCTCGATCGGATTCGGCCCAGGCCATGATGGCTTGGAAGACCGGTGCCTGGGACGACCTCGGTATCGATCGCACTGCGCAGATGGAGAAGGAAGGTGTCGAGCGGATCTCCGATATCCTCATGAGGGCCGGCATCCCCACCAGAGACACCGATGATGTCGCTGATCCGTTCACGCTTGAAGTCGTCTGGGCGCCGTGACTGAATCGAGCCCGTTCGCACCGGAGGTCATCGATGTCGCTGCAGAGTGCTTCCTATCAGGAGCTCAAGAAAGCCAAGGCCGCAGTGGTTGCATGCCTTGATAAGGCCGGTATTCCCTGGTGCTCCGACCCCGTCTGGCCGGACCACAGAGCCGTGTCCGTCTCGCTGGAGAATGACGATGATTTTCGGGGCATCCTCTTCTACTGGACACCGCCAGCCCGGGGCGCCGCGGCGCGGGCGGCGTACAACGCCGGGGACCGCGGCTATCCGGAGGTCATGGGCGACATCGGGTCTGATTCGGAAGCCATCGAGTGGATCGGGCGTCTGCTGGCGGAGGCGGGCATCGTCACCGAGGATTACGGTGACCGAATGAGCCCCGATACGTTGTACGTGGTCGAGGTTCGATGAGCCAGTGCACGCCGCCGTCGGCCGGTGGAGGTCGAGAATCTCCAAGGTCGCTCTCCCTTGCCCGCCAGGCGGAACCGGTGGAGAATCTGAACCGTTATCATATCGTGATCTGATTACCGAGCGTGATGTCTCACCGAGAGGTCGCTGGTGAGTGCCGCTCGCTGGTCACGGAGAGTGGCGAAACGCCGTTGAATCGGGGAGGAAGACGTTTCCGATTCTCGCCGTGTCAAGCGGACGCGCTCCATTCTCGTTACGCTCCATGATGTCACCGTGATCCCCGTTGATCGCCAATGGATATTCACGGTCCCCAGTACCGAACGACCTGATTCCTCCTGTCGCGCCGACTTCGGTCCGGCACCTCCACCATTACCCGGCAGTCGCTCGCTCGCTCGCGAAACGATTCGGCAATAGCCTGCGCACCATTGCGATGCGGCGCCGAACCGGCCATTCCTATGGCCGCGGGTGAGAAGTGATGAAATGAACAGAGGTAGAATTTCAATGGAAATCGCATTGGTCGACTTGTTCTCCAGTGGAATTAACCTGGCGGACGCCTTCGGTGAACGCGGAGTTTCCACTTTCCACATCTATGAGCCTCAATGGCAGCACCAGTACGACATCGACCCGGCGCCGGGTGGAAAGCTGATCTACCGTTCGTTCGAGCAGACCCGCGCTGAACTGCGGCGCCGCGGCACGACCGCAGTCCTGCCGGGCGGGGAAATGGGCGTCGACCTCGCCGATCGGCTGGCTGCGTCCCTTGGGCTCCCGCACAATGACCTCGCCCTCGACGGCGCCCGCCGCGACAAGCTCAAGATGATCCGAGCAGTGGAATCCCGCGGAATCCCGGTCGCGAAGACCGCGGTGGTCAGCGAAGCGTCGGCGGTTCCCGCAGCGCTGGAGGCGTTCTGCTCCTATCCGATCGTGGTCAAACCCAGTTCCAGCGGCGGCAGCGACGGACTGGCGGTATGCGACACGCCCGACCAGGCCGCTCGGGCCGTCGCCGCGATCCTGGGTCGATCCAATCTGCTGCGGATCACGAACGAGTCGGTGGTCTTGCAGGAGTACCTTTCCGGGCCGCAGTACAGCATCAATATGGTGACTCGCAATGGACGGCACGCGCTCTGCTCCGTAGCGCTCAACCGTTTCGACGAATTCGATGGAGTTCCGGTCTGGCGCAGCCTGCGCATGCTCACGGAATTGAACTCTGACGATAAGGCGGTGGTCGAGTACACGTTGCGGTGCCTGGACGCGCTGGGTGTCACCGAGGGCGCCTCCAACACCGAGGTCCGCTTTACCGCGGAGGGGCCGAGGCTGATCGAGGTCAACTCCCGTTTGGGAGGGCCGGTGCTGCCTCCGGACGTCTTCTTCCGCTCGTTCGGATACAGCCAGGCCACACTACTGGCCGATTCGGTGCTCGACGGCAACGTGTTCAAGGACCGGGTTACCGCGCCTTACCGGCCGCACCAATGTCTGGCCACCGTCTCCCTCCAGACACCCAGCGACGGCTCGATCAAAGCCATGCCGGGCCTCGACCTGATTCGCCGGATGCGCACCTTCCACAGTTTCTCTAAACTGCCTAAAAAGGACACCGAAGTGGTGAACCGGCTGCTGAACGTTGCCAGCGCGGGGGTGGCCTATTTCGTCGATCCAGACCCGACGGCGGTGATAGCCGATGTCGAACGGGTACACCGACTTGAGGACTCGGCGCGCCTGTACGAGATGACGAGCGTCTAGATGCCCGGCGTGGTGCTCATCGTCGCGGCCGTGGTCCTGCAGGCGTCGGGCAATGGGTTCCTGACCGGCAATATCGGTGGCACCGAGAGCATGCTGCTGTCGTTCTGCGCCTTCGCCTCCTGCGCGGTCGTCTGCAATGTGATCACCGGTGTGCGGCGCTCCACCCGACCCGAGTCGCTGCGCCGGGACACACGTCGGCTGCTGGTCTATCTGAACGTGTCCACCGCGGTGGCCTTTCTGGGGCTGTACTGGTCGTATTCGTTGATCCCCGCCCCGCTGGCTTCGGCCATCGGCATCGGCATGGCGCCATTGGTCGTGTCCTGCATCGGCTTCGCGAAGGGGCAGCGGCGCCATGTCGTCGTCGAGCTGTGCGTCGGTTCCGTAGCGCTCCTGTTCGTGATGGCGGTGACCAGCCGGTCCCTGAGTATCGGCCAGATCGCGTTCGACCGGTCGTTCGTCCTGGGAACGGGGGTCGCGTTCATCGCGGGCGGGCTGTTCGCCACCATCCCGCTGCTGTCCTACCGGCTGGGGCGGGAGCGGATCAGCCCGGTCTTCGTGATGGCCCACCGGTTCCACCTGACCTGGATGGCGGCCCTGGCGATCCTGCTGCTGCGACCCGCGGAGCTGGTCGAGATCGTCGCGGCCGGGCGGCTGGGTTTCATCGCCGCGGTCGCCGTGGCTGGCATCGCTCTGCCGTTGTACCTGCTGCAGATCGGCATGCAGCGCACCGCGCCGCTGTTCATGACCCTGCTGTACTCGATCCAGCCGAGCTTGACGTACATCGCGGCAGTGGCGGTCTCCCCGCTGAAATTCGACCTGCTCACCTTCGTGTTCATCAATGCCTCGCTGGCGACCGCGTTCGGAGGCCCGCTCCTCATCACCCGATTGCGCCAACGTGGCCGCGACGATCACGACCCGTCCGAGGGCCGAACGCTGGTCGGCACGGGAGCCCGGCCGCCCCGGCCGCCGGCGGATCGGGATCTGGAAAAGGTCGCAGGGCGCCGGTAATATTCGAGCGAACCCCCCGATTCGGGAAGCGAACTTGGAGCGGCCGTGACACCCCCAGACGACGGAGCACCACCCAAGGCGCACCTGGGTGTGCCCGATGACTATGAGCTGCAAATCGATGAAGCCCGCGCCACGCTCGAGAAGCTTCCCCACGACGAGAACTGGGAGAACGCCCAGCGACTCCTGAACGACCCGCCCGCCCGCGGCGACGTCGAAGCGTTCGCCGAGCAGTTCGCCGATGCGCAGGCAGTGCTGGAGAAGTTCGCCAAGGCCCGCTACGTCGGAACCGACGAGAACTCCTTGACCGCCATCGCCATCGATTCGAGCGGGCGCCTGTGCAAGATCCAGTTCGACGTCGCCGCCTCCGGGGCCGGCAACCACGCGCTCGCCGCGTCGCTGCTGGCCGCCTGGGACGCCGCCGAGACGGAGCGGGAGCGCGGGGCCGCCGACCTCACGGAAGGCGAATCGAGGAGGCGGCCATGACCGACCGATTCGCCGACCCTCGCGCCCGCGAGGTCATGCAGCGCATCGAAGCGGCACTCGCCCGGCGCGAGCACGAGACGTTCGAGCACCTCACCGAGTCGGGACACGCCCGGGCCTGCGTGAACCTGCGCGGAAGGCTCGTCGGGATCGTCTTCCTGGAGAAGAACATCCTGCGCGTCACCGATCGAGAGAGCCTCGCCGCCGAACTCCAGGCCGCCATCACGGCAGCTCAGGGCCAAGCCGAGGACGCCGCCGCCGCGATCGCCGCCGAGCACTACGCCGAACTCGGGTGAGACGCCGGCCCTAGTCCGTTCCGGCCCCGGTCGTGCATTGGGGACCATCAAGGGATGGCGGAGCCCGCCGGGAGTCGCTACGCTGAGGAGAACTCTGGCTCCGTCACGTCGAGGTGCGTCTCCATGAGCGACAACCAGTTCCAGCCGAAACCGTATGCGGGCATCGAAACCGCGTCCATGGGATTCGGCGCCGTGGAGCCACCGGTCCAGGGCGACCCCGCCGGTCGCCCCGCCCCGCCGCGCCGACCCTGCGCCAATGCCGACTGCACCAACCCCACCGAGCATCCCGCCGAGAACGACTGGCAGCAGCTGCTCTCCGCGGTCCCCGTCGCCGACCAGCTCTACCGGCTCGCTCCGCGCGTCGCCGGTGCCGACGGGAACATGGCCTTCCCCAGCGAGCAGGACTTCCGCTCGGCCGTCGCCGCCGTCCGGCCCGAACGCACCGACGAGCACTCGCTGGAGCGCCTGCGCCAAGGCTGGACCGAAGAGGTCGCCGGAAAGCTCGCCGACTGGTCCGAGCGGCTGGGCTCCGGCCTGACCGAACTCTCCGAAGGCTGGTCCGGCCCCGGCTTCGAAACCCTCCAGGCCGCCTGCGGCGAAACCCGCAACCTGGTCGAGGGGGTCCTGGGGGACATCGATTCGACCGTCGCCTCCCTCCAGTCCACTGAAGACGCCCTTCACTCGCTCCAGGGCGGCGACACCGGCGAGATCCCGTTCCCCGCTCCCCGATTCTGGATCGAGGGCGACTGGCACAGCTGGGTGTCCGTCCACATTCGACCGGCGTGGTGGAACGGGAACTGCATCGAGTACACCTGCCAGGACGCCGAGCACGTGCTGGCGCTGGCCGGGGCCGACCCCGAGCTGGCGACCGAGATCATCGACTACATCGACGCCCGGGTCGCGCAGTACTTCGAGCACTACCGCGACCCCGCCAATCTCGAACGCGACGGCCTGGACACCGACGGGATCACCGTCGAGGAGGCGAAGGCGCTGGCCGTGGCCGACGCGACCGACCACTACAGCGCCGCCGTCGAGCGCAGCCGGCGCGCATACGCCGACCGGCACGCCCAGATCGACGCGGAAATCCAGGAGCGCGGCGGGCACGGCGACGACGCGCTGCGCTCGGTGCGGACCATCCGCATCGAACGCGGCTATCCGGCGGTGGCCGACCAGGCCTACATCAACCTTCAGCCGCCGGTGATGCGGCAGCCTTTCGGCATCACCCGGCCCCAGACCACGCAGGAACCGTCGCTGGAACCGCCCTCGGGTGTGAAGCCCGACAATGATTCGCCTTGGGGCCCTGTCGGAGACGGGCGCGAGGAACCCGGTGAAGGCGAGGGATCGCCCCGCAACTGGGGCGGGGCGGCGATCGGTGTGGCGGCAGGCGCTGCCGGTGCCGTAGGGACCGCGGCCTTCGGAGACGACGTCGCAGAGGCCGTCGAGACCATGGACTTCGGCGACGACGGCGTCATCGACCTCGGCATGATGACCGACGGCGCACCGGACGCCGGGATGGACACCGGCGACTCCGGGAGCAATGGCGGCGTGGTCGAGGACGAGAGCCTGTGGGGCTTCGTCGATGAAGACGAAGACCCCTACGCGTAGAGAGGAAGGCGAGATGGCGAACTCCCGCACGTACGACCCGGCGGCACTCGAACGCTACCGGCAGTTCCTCGGCGAGCTGCTAGAGGAGCTGGAGGGTGAGATCCTCCCGTCCCTGGACTCCGGGACGCTGGCCAATGCGCCCGCGTTCGGTTCCGGCTCAGGGGGAGTCGAGCACGCGCGGGCCGAGTACGCCGACTTCCACGCCACCACCTGGCGCAACCTCCAGTACCTGCGCGGGACCCTCCACGGCATGATGAACGGTCTCCAAGCGGCGATCGAAAACGGTGGGGCCGTGGACGAATGGGTGGCGGCGCGGATGCCCGAACTGCCCGGCGACGACCTTTAGGGTCCTTATAGGAATAATGTGACGGGGCCGTCTCGAG
>NZ_STGY01000066.1 GCF_004912275.1 Glycomyces buryatensis | reverse complement strand
GTGTCGCGGATCGGCACCCCCCGGTCTCAAAGATGCCCCCGAGGACCGACACGACTCGGTGTCACTGCCACCCGCGGTCGGGCGCGTCGCGCGGGCACCCTCCACACCCTTCCGTCGCTGCCCGATTGAAGACCGCACCGAACGGCGCTCGGGCTACGGCCAATCCACCCGGGCACGGTGCCACCTCCTCATCGCCGACGCTTGAAGACCGCACCGAACGGCGCTCGGGCTACGGAGCATCCGCTCGATCAATCCGTCGAATCCCCACAATGGAATTACGGAAAGCTTCTTACTGAAGGGCTTCGACCAGGGTGTTTGCCAGCGCCTTGGCGTACTCGCCGTCGGGGTCGTAGTCGGGGTCGAAGACCGTCAGCTCCATGCCGGAGCAGCGCTCGTCGGCCGTGCAGGTGGCGATGATCTGGCCCAGTTCGCCCAGGGAGATCCCGCCGGGCGCGGGCCCGTCCACCGCGGGCATGACCGAGGGGTCGAGGACGTCGGCGTCGACGTGGAGCCAGAACGTGGCCACGTCCCCGAGCGCGTCGAGGGCCCATTCGGCGGAGCGGCCGACGCCGCCGGCGCGGAGGGTGGGCACGGTCCGCACGGCCACGCCCGTGGCCTCCAGTTCGACCCGATGCGGATCGTCGGCGCGCAGGCCGAGCATCACCAGGTGGTCGGTGTCCACATACGGACGCAGGCCGCCGATGTCGGTGAGGTCGGGCTGCCCTCGCCCGGTCGCCAGCGCGAGCTCTTCGGCGGCGGCGGCGCCGACGTACTGGGAGTTGCCGGGGTGGCGGAAGTCGGCGTGGGCGTCGACGAAGATGAGGCCCCGGTGCTCGCCGTCGCGTTCGGTGCGGCGGCGGGCGGCCAGGACGGGGCCGAGCATGATCGAGCAGTCGCCGCCGAGGACGAGTGGGAAGGTGCGCTCTCGCCAGAGCCGTTCGACGCGGTCGGCGAGGCTGCGGGTGTATTCGGCGATGGCCTCGGCTTGGCCGACGCCGTCGCCGGGTCTCCAGCCGGAGGGGTCGAAGCGGGGCGGGGTGAGGCATCCGGCGTCGATGGCGTTGAGGCGCTGGATGATCCGGTGGTCGCGGAGCGCTCCCGGTGCTTTGGCGCATCCGGGGACGGTGTGCGGTGTCGGGGGGCGCAGGCCGAGGTTCGAGGGTGCGTCGAGTACGGCCACGCGCTTGGATCTGGTCGCCACCGGCGCTCACCTCCCACACTCGCGAGCCGCGTATTGACGCTGTGCGGCAACGCTAGCTCATTTGAGCCCGTGCGTCGTTACCCGGAGAGGTGTTCGCGTTCGAGTGGAAGTCGCTCAATTCACCGCGAATTACGCGAAAGCAAAGGCGCGCGGACCCGGTAAGGGCCGCGCGCCTTCGTTTCTGCGTTTAGAACAGCACGGAGCTGAGTTTGCGGCGGGCCTTCGCGACGGCCGGGTCGTCGGCTCCCGCGATGAGGAACAGTTCGACCAGGCGCTTGCGGACCCGTTCCCGCTCTTCGCCGAAGTGGCCGGCGACGAGCTTGATGAGCCGGTCGTAGGCGTTCTCGGCGAGGCCGGAGAGCATTTCGAGGTCGGCGGCGGCGAGGCCGGCGTCGATGTCGTCGGGCGCGGCGTCGGCGAGCGCGGCGGCGTTCTCGGGGAGGACTCCGGCGCGGCGGATGAGTTTGACCTGTGCGAGCCCGGCTTCGGCCTCGATGGAGGCGGGGTGGTTCTTGAGGTACTTGTCGTAGGCGGCCTCGGCGGCGTCGAGTTCACCCTCCATGAGGTGGTTCTCGGCGGCGGCGAGTTCGGGGTCGACCTGCTGGGGGACGTCGAGGCCGACGGCCTGGACGACCTTGTTGATGAACTGGCGCAGGCCGCTCTCGTTCTGCGGGCCCTGCACGAGGTCGACGGGCCGTCCCTGGGCGAGCGCGACGACTGCGGGGAGGGCCTGGAGCTGGAGGGCGGCGGCGAGCTGCTGGTTCTGCTGCACGTCGGCCTTGGCCAGCATCCAGGCGCCGCCGGCGGCCTGGGCGAGCTGCTGGAGCAGGTCGCGGGTCTGGAGGCTCTCGGGGACCTGGTCGGCCCAGAAGACGACGATGACGAGCGATTCGAGCGACCGTTCGAGGACTTCGCTCTGCACGGTGGCGTCGGTGACGTCGATCGAGACGACGCCGGGTCCGCCCGCGCCGGGCAGGCCCGGGGCCGCCGGTGCTTGCGAGGGCGCCGGCTGCTGTTGCTGCTGCTGAGCGGCGAGGGCGCTGAGGTCGACGCCGCCGGAGAATCGAGACGGTACCTGGTCGTTCATGGACGTGATTGTTCCATTCTCATTGGCTGGTGACTGGTCGGGTAGGCATCACTGTGTGCCACCGTGCGCAGAATTAAGCGCCCGGCGGCCTCGTCGCGGCCCTTGACGGCGAGTGCGTCGGCGCGGTCGTTGCCGGGGTCGCCGGAGTGCCCCTTGACCCAGCGCCAGTCGACGTCGTGGCCCTGGGCCGCGGCGTCGAGGCGTTTCCACAGGTCGGAGTTCTTGACCGGCTGCTTCTGGGAGTTGAGCCAGCCGTTGCGCTTCCAGTTCTTCATCCAGGAGGTGATGCCGTTGCGGACGTAGGACGAGTCGGTGTAGAGGTGGATCGTGGTGGGACGCTTGAGGGTCTCCAGGGCGACGATCGCGGCCATGAGTTCCATCCGGTTGTTGGTGGTGGCCTTCTCGGCGCCGTAGAGCTCCCGTTCGTGGTCGCCCCACTTGAAGTACACGCCCCATCCGCCGGGCCCGGGGTTGCCCGAGCAGGCCCCGTCCGTGTAGATGACGGCGGTGTCCTGATTAACGTCCGTTTGCGGCATGATCGCCAGCTTAGCTGGTGAGGGCCCTCACGGCCTCGATGCCCAGGAGCACGCCGAGGACGAGGAACAGGCCGGCCGAGACGTAGCGGATGACCTTCTCGGGGATCTTCTTGGCGACCCACGCTCCGGCGAAGACGGCGAGGAGGTCGGCGGCGAGCATCCCGGCGGTGGCGCCGAGCCACACGCCCCACGGGTTGTACTGGGCGCCGAGGCCGACGGCGATGATCATGGTCTTGTCGCCGAGCTCGGCGAGGATCATGGCGCCGATGACGGTCAGCAGCCCGGACTTGCGTTCGGTGTAGCCGTGCGCCTCGGCGTCGTCCTTCTCGGGGCGCAGGGTCCACAGGCCGAAGCCGATGAACAGGACGGCGGCGCCGAGCGTGATCCAGTCGGTGGGCAGCAGCTCGCCCGCGGTCGCGCCGATGCCGACGGAGATGCCGAACAGGATCGAGGTGGCGATGATCAGGCCGATGACGACGCTGCGGAGCTTGTATTTGGTGGCGAAGGACAGGGCCATGAGTTGGCTCTTGTCGCCCATCTCGCCGACGAAGATGACGCCGAAGCTCAGTGCCGCGGCGGTCAAGAAGACGTCCATTCGGGGGTGATCCTCCCAGTCGGGGCCGGGAGAAGGCAGGAAAGACCTCGACCCGGCGCATTGCCTTGGTCGAAGGTCTCGCTCGCCTCCTTGCGGAGGCCGCGCGGCCGGGCCACCGAGTGAACGGCAGGCCAGTATGTCGACCGCGTCATTGGGAGCTACTCCCCTTCTGCGCCACCGACTATACGCGGCGGCCCGCGCCGGACCCCCTTGACGGGACCCGGCGCGGCGAACATCACTTCACCAGCGCCGCCTCGGGCTCGGGTGCGGAGCGGCTCAGCAAGCGGCGCAGGGTGGTCGGGCCCGCGAGGGCGATGAAGACCGCGAGGGCGGCGGGGACCATGAGGCCGATCGTCAGGCTGGTGCCTTCGGCGAGGTAGCCGATGGCGGCCGGGCCGAGGAGGAGGCCGGCGGAGCCGGAGATGGAGATCAGGGCGATGTTCGACGGGGACCCGCCGGCTTCTCCGATGGCGCTGAACAGGACCGGGACCATGATGGCGATGCCGGAGCCGGCCAGGATCCAGCCCGTCCAGGCGAGCGGGAGGCCGCCGGTCGCGCCCGAGACGAGGACGAGGGCGTAGCCGGCGGCGGCCACCGCGCCGGCCCACCAGAGGGTGCGGCCGGGGCCGAGCTTGGCGCGGATGGGGTCGCCCGAGAGGCGGAAGACCGTCATCGCGCAGGCGAACACGGTGTAGGACAAGGGGGCCAGCGCGTCGTCGGCTTCGAGGACGCGGGCGGCGTGGAGGTTGGCCCAGTCGATCGCGCCGGACTCGATGAGGTGTCCGCCGAGGCCGAGCAGGAACATGGCGCCCAGCAGGACCGCGCCGATGCGGGCGGTGTTGGAGGGGGCGCCGCTGCTGCCGCGGGCGTCTTGACCCGGTGGCGGCAGCAGCGGACGGGTGAAGGCGGCGAAGGCCGCGGTACTGATGAGCGCCACGGCGATGAGCATCGCGGGGCTGCCCAGGCCGAGGGTGAGGCCGAGGGAGGTCAAGGCTCCGGCCACGGCGCCGCCGAGGGACCAGAAGCCGTGGAACGAGGAGACGATGGGCCGCTTGTAGTGGCGTTCGAGCTCGACTGAGTGGGCGTTGAGGCCGACTTCCACGAAGCCGACGCCGATGCCGTAGATCGCGGTGCACAGCAGCAGCGTCTCGTAGGAGGGTGCGAGCGCGGGGGCGAGGAGGACCAGCTGGGTGGCGGGGCCGGTCCAGCGCAGGAGGTTTCGTGTGGTGATGCGGTCGGCGATCTTCCCGGCGAGGAACATCGAGCCGAGCCCGACGACCTGGATGAGCAGCAGCACGGTCCCGAGCCGGGCCTCGCCGAGTTCGAGCCGGGCGCTGAGCGAGGGCAGCGCGGCGGCCCAGGCGCCCATGACGAAGCCGGAGGTCGCGAAGGCGCCGAACATGCCGATTCTGGCTTGGCGCAGGGAGTCCGGCAGGGGCGTGGGAGGGGCTGCGGAGTCGGCGGTCATGTCCATCCTCAGGGAGCGGGGAACGGCAGAACTTTTTGTTCTTGCTAAGAACATAACAAGCTTCGACCCCTGCCGCAAGCCTTATGTTCGCGGCAGACACAAAAAACTTTTCGGGCCTGGCATAATCCCTAACATGCCCCAGTCCATGACGAGCGCCGACCTCCGCGTCCACAACCAGGCCCGGCTGCTGCGCGCCGTCCACAATGCCGATCAGCCCCTGACCCGCGCGAGCGCCGCCCGGCTGCTCGGCATCGGACGCAATACCGCCGGTGCGCTGGTCGGCGACCTGGAGGCCGCCGGGCTCCTCCACGAGGTCCCCGCCGAGGCCAGCGGCAGAGGCCGGCCGACCACCCTGCTGGTCCCCCATCCCGAAGGGCCCGTGGCGTTCGCGGCGGACATTCGCGAGGACTCCTGGACCCTGGCCAGGGTCGCGCTCGGTGGCGAGCTCCAGGTCCTCGAGACCGGCGAGCACGATCGCACCCCGGCGCTCTTCGCCGACATCAAGGCGGCCGTAGGACGGCACGAAACCGAGCACCTCGCGGCACTTGGAATTGCGATCTCGGGCCCGATCCGAGACGGCCACCGCCTCCACATCTCGCACCTAGGATGGGACGAGGTGGACCTCGACGATCACATCGGTGACGGCTGGCCGCCAACGGTGATCGACAATGACGCCCGACTGGCGGGCCTTGCGGAAGTCCGTCGCGGTGCCTTGCGGGGCATGGGAACCGTCATGCACTTCCACATCGACTTCGACATCGGCGGGACCCTCCTCCTGGGAGGCGACCCGCAGCGCGGAGCCCACCACATCGCCGGCGAGTTCGGGCACATGCCGCTGACCGGGTCCACACTGGAATGCATGTGCGGCGTCAAGGGCTGCTGGAGCCTGGATGTGGGCGCGAACGCGCTGGTGCGCCGCTTCGGGAAGGAGCCCGGCTACGGGACCGGCAGGGACCTGGCCCAGGAGGTCCTGCGCCGGTCCGAGACCGGAGACGCTGAAGCGACGGCGGCGGTGGACGAGAATGCGGCGGCGCTCGGAAAGGGCTTGGGCGCGTTGGCGAACGCCCTCGACCCGGAGGCGATCAGCCTCTCAGGGCTGGGAATCGAACTGATCCGCCTGCGCCGCGACCTCATCGAGCGGACGTGCGCGGCGAACCTGATGGCCTTCCGCCGAACCGCACCGCCCCGGATCCTGCCCGGAACGGTGGGAGACGACGGCCCCCTGCGAGGGGCCGCCGAAATCGCCTTCGACGCCATACTCACCGAGGACCGGCTCCGCGACCGCCTCTAAGCAAAGGCCACCCCGGGACCGCTGCCGCCCTCGCCGCGCCAATGGACGGCTCGCAGGCTTCGCCGGTCTCCAGAGCCACCGAGTCGTGGATGCACATCGAACTCCAGCGCGTGGCCGACACCGACGAACTCGAAACGGAGGCCCATTCCATCCTGGACAGCGTCTTCACCTGCGTCGATGCGCGCCAAGTCCCTCGACATCGACGACACCCTCGGACTGCCGTGCTGGTGCTGCCCCAGACCACGAAGTCCGCGTCGGATCGACACCCGTCCTCATGCGGGAATTCCACCGACAACAAGACTTGACGTTCTGCCCCGACCAGCATCTTCAGCCCCTCTGGATCACCCCGCCCCCACAAGTTCCTGACAGAGCCGTATCGCCAATCGCTCTACAGTCGTGGCCGGACACTTAGTGTTCTTGTTTCTTCAGGGACGAGCTGGGTTTCCTAGGCTATGAAGCATGAATCTCGTATACCTCGCCTTGTGGGGCGGCTCGATGATGGCGATAGTGCCGCTTGTGATGGCGTTCATCGCTGCGCTTGCTCTCAGGCGGACCCGTCCTGGGGATCGAGCTGAGATCCTTCGAGCTCTTGCAGACCTCACCGCATCGTTCTTCTTTCGTACTGGCTTGGCAGTCAAACAACCATCGACGCGGATACCGGCGCCCAAGCACGCACCAAGGCCTGAAGACGCTCCTTCGAGGCGTGCGCATCAGTCCTGAAAAGCCGACATACTCTCGATTTGCCGCGCCGAACCGCCCCAGATCCTGCCCGGAACGGTGGGAAACGACGGCCCCCTGCGAGGGGCCGCCGAAATCGCGTTCGACGCCATCCTCACCGAGGACCGGCTCCGCGAAAAGCTCTAACGGCGGGTGTCTCGGCCCTCATCGTCACGCTCGTCGTCGCGCTTGCCGTCCTTGCCGTCCTTGAATTCGCGTTTGATTTCCTCTACCTTGCCTGCGGCCTTGTCACGCAGGTCGTGGGCGGTCTCCTTGGTCTTACCGACGAACTGGTCGCGTTTGCCCTCTGCCTCCAGGCTCTCGTTGCCGGTGGCTTCGCCCGTTCGCTCCTTGAGCTTGCCCTTGGCCTGCTGAAGTTTGTCCTTCGCCTTGTCGACGCCGCTCATATCGGCAATCCCTCCTTGGAAAATCCGTGGTGGACGGGAAGGGGATACCCGCACCACCGGCGGATAACCCGGCAGCGGGTGATCATCGCCCGATCAGCGCCGTGGCCAGTTCCTCCAGGCCGTCGCAGTGCAGGTCGAAGGTGTCGGAGTCCCGTGGCGGATCGCCGACGGGCCGGTGGACGTAGGCGGTGCGCATGCCGCTCGCCTGGGCTCCCCGGAGGTCCCAGG
Organism: Glycomyces buryatensis; assembly: GCF_004912275.1. GTDB lineage: Bacteria > Actinomycetota > Actinomycetes > Mycobacteriales > Micromonosporaceae > Glycomyces > Glycomyces buryatensis. The sequence continues at coordinate 162,281 of NZ_STGY01000066.1, read as the reverse complement.
CGTGGGCGGCGACCATGAGGACGCGTTCCGGTGGGCATCCGGCGGTGTTGATGGCGAGTCGGTAGATCTCCGGGGCCGGCTTGTAGGCCCGGACGGTTTCGCTCGACAGGGCCTGGTGCCAGCGCAGCCCGGCGTGGGCGTTGAGGCGCAGCAGGGCTGCGTTGCCGGCGTTGGAGAGACCGATGACGGGGAAATGCCGCGCCAGGCGCTCGAGGCCTCGGGCGGCGTCGTCCCAGGGGTTCAGGCGCTCGGCCGCCGTGGCCAGGTGGGCGATGGCCACCGGGTCGGTGAGTCCGGCCCGGTCGGCCACCAGGCGGGCCGCCCCTCGATCGATGATCTCGGTGGCCTCATAGGACCGGAGCCCCTGCGCGATGCGGCCCTGCTCGACCTCGATATGCCGCTGCCACAAGACGAGCAACTGGTCGAGGTACGCCTCGTCGGCCGCGGGAACGGCCTCGCCGATCGCCGCTCTGAGCCCGCTGGGCTCGTCGACCAGGGTGCCGAGGACGTCAAGGACGACCACTTCGATGTCGCGGATCTCGGTCATGCGTACTCCATTCGATTGTCGGCGGGCCGGGCTCGCCGTTCGGAGGATAGTCGAATCGGCCGGGTGGGTGTTCAGCTCTCATCCGGTCCGGCCGTAGGTGCGGACAACGAAGAAGGGACGGGCCGCCGGCCCGTCCCTCTCCTTGCGTCGCTTGGCTTACAGGCCGCCCTCGAGGTGGTGGTAGACCTGGTTCCAGCGCAGTTCCTGCTTGAACTCGCGGACGGTCGTGCCCTCGCCGATGGTGACCAGCTCGATGCCGGCGATCTCGGCGAAGTCCTCCATGACCTCGCGGCCGAAGGCCTGGGTCATCGAGGTGTGGTGGGGCCCGCCGGCCGTCAGCCACGACTCGGCCGAGGTCTCCAGGTTCGGGCGGGGTTCCCAGACCGCGCGTGCGACCGGGAGGTTCGGCAGGTCCTCGTCGGGCTCGACCACGTCGACCTCGTTGGCCACCAGGCGGAGCCGGGTGCCGAGGTCGAGCATGCCGACCGCGACGGCCGGGCCGGGCGGGGCGGTGAAGACCAGGCGGACCGGGTCCTCCTTGCCGCCGATGCCCAGCTCGTGGATCTCGCAGGTCGGCTTCTCGGCCGCGATCGAGGGGCACACTTCGAGCATGTGCGCGCCCAGGATCTGCGGGGACTCGGCACCCAGGTTGTAGGTGTAGTCCTCCATGAAGGACGTTCCGCCTTCAAGGCCCGTCGCCATGACCTTCATGAGCCGCACCAGGACCGCGGTCTTCCAGTCGCCCTCGCCGCCGAAGCCGTAGCCGTCGGCCATCAGGCGCTGCACGGCGATGCCCGGGAGCTGCTTGAGAGCGCCCAGGTCCTCGAACGTGTCGGTGAACGCCTTCGCGCCCTGCTCCTCCAGGAAGGAGCGAAGCGCCAGCTCGATGCGGGCGGCGTCGCGCAGCGACTCGTGCCGCGCCCCGCCGGCCTTCAGCTCCGCCACGACGTCGTAGGACGTCTCGTACTCGGCCGCGAGCTCGTCGACGGCCTTGTCCTCGATCGTTTCGACGCGCGCGGCCAGCTCGTTGACGCCGTAGGTGTTGACCTCGACGCCGAGCTTGATCTGAGCCTCGACCTTGTCGCCCTCGGTCACGCCGACGTAGCGCATGTTGTCGCCGAAGCGCACCAGCTTGAGGTTCTGGACCTCGTTCCAGCCCAGGGCCGCACGGGCCCAGTCGCCGACGCGCTTCTGGACCTTCTCGTCGGCCCAGTGGCCCACGATGGTCTTGCGGCGGTGGCGCATGCGGGTGAGCATGTACCCGAACTCGCGGTCGCCGTGGGCGGCCTGGTTCAGGTTCATGAAGTCCATGTCGATGTCGGCCCACGGCAGGTCGCGGTTGTGCTGCGTGTGCAGGTGCAGCAGCGGCTTGTCCAGCACGCCGAGCCCGGCGATCCACATCTTCGACGGCGAGAACGTGTGCATCCAGGCGATGACGCCGACGCAGTTGTCGTCGCCGTTGGCCTCCAGCAGGACCTTGCGGATCTCGTCGGGGGTGGTCAGGACCGGCTTGGCGACGACCTCCACCGGGATCGCGTCGGCGCCGTCGAGCCCGGCCACGATGTCGGCCGAGTTCTGCGCTACCTGCGCGATGGCCTCCTCACCGTAGAGGTGCTGAGAGCCGGTGACGAACCACAGTTGTTTGGCTTGCATTGATGTATCTCCTCCGGGGGCGCTACTGGCCGTAGACGTTCTGGTAGCGGTCGTAAAGGGCGTCGATGTTCTGCTGCGCGATCGGCACCGGCTCGCCGAGCTGACGCGAGATGTGCACGGTGCGCGCCACGTCCTCGGTCATCACCGCGGCCTTGACGGCCGCCTTGGGGCCCTTGCCGATCGTGAAGACGCCGTGGTTCTGCATGATGACCGCCGGGGAGCGGTGGCCCTGCAGGGTCTCGACGATGGCCTTGCCGATCGCGTCGGAACCGATGAGCGCGAACGGGCCCAGCGGGATCTCCCCGCCGAACTCGTCGGCCATCGCCGTGAGCACGCACGGGATCGACTCGGCGCGCGCGGCCCACGCCGTCGCGTACGGGCTGTGGGTGTGCACCACGCCGCCCACCTCGGGCATGAGCTGGTAGACGTGGTTGTGGCTCTCGGCGTCGCTGGAGGGCTTGAGGTCCCCGTCGAGGACCTTGCCTTCCAGGTCGGTCACGACCATCAGCTCCGGCTTCAGGTCGTCATAGGACACGCCCGAGGGCTTGATGACGATGAAGTCGGTGCCCGGCACCCGGCCGGAGACATTGCCGCTGGTCCAGGTCACCAGGCCCCAGCGGAGCAGCTCGGCGTGCAGATTGCACACCTCGACCTTCATGGCCTCGATGGCCTCGGTGGTCTTGAAACTCATTTTGAAGCCTCAATCGCGATGTTGTGCAACTTGTGGAGCGCCTTGGAGCCGCCGCGGCCAAAGTGGTCGTGCAGCTCGTCGTAGACGGCGTAGAGCTCGTCGTAGGCGTCGGCGCGGGCCGGGTCCGGAACGTAGGCGTTTCGCTCGACCTTGCCCATCGCCTCGGCGGCGGCCTTGATGTCCGGGTACACACCGGCGGCGACGGCGGCGTGGATGGCCGAACCGAGCGCCGGGCCCTGCGCGGACGTCAGCACCGTGATCGGCATGCGCAGCACGTCGGAGTAGGTCTGCATGAGCCACTTGTTCTTCAAGAGGCCGCCCGCGGCCACGAACTCCTCGATCGGCACACCGGACCCGACCAGGGTCTCGACGATCTTGCGGGTGCCGAACGCGGTCGCCTCGACCAGCGCGCGGTAGATCTCCTCGGGCTTGGTCTGAAGGCTCAGGCCCAGGATGACGCCGTGCAGGTCGTGGTCGACCAGGACCGAGCGGTTGCCCGAGTGCCAGTCGAGGGCGACCAGGCCGTGCTCGCCGACGTTCTGGTTCTCGGCCAGCTCGGTCAGGTACTGGTGAATCGAGATGCCGCGCTTCTCGGCCTCGGCGGTGTACTCGCCGGGCACGCCGTTCTTGACCCACCACGCGAAGATGTCGCCGACACCGGACTGGCCGGCCTCGTAGCCCCACAGGCCGGGGACGATGCCGTCGCGGACCACGCCGCACATGCCCTTCGCCTCGGTGAGGTTCTCGCCGTTGACGACGTGGCAGGTGCTGGTGCCCATGATCGCCACGATCTGGCCGGGGCCGACCGCCTTGGCCGAGGCGGCGGTGACGTGGGCGTCGACATTGCCGACGGCCACGGCGGTGCCCTCGTTCAGGCCGATCCACTCGGCGGCCTGAGCGGTCAGGCCGCCCGCGCGGTCGCCCAGCGCGGCGATCGGGAAGTCGATCTTCTCCACGAAGTCGGCGAACTCGGGGTTCAGCGCGGCCAGGAACTCACTGGACGGGTACTTGCCGTCCTGCAGGATGCCCTTGTAACCGGCGGTGCAGTTGTTGCGGGTCTCGACGCCGCACAGCTGCCACACGATCCAGTCGGCGGCCTCGATCCAGCGCTCGGCGCGGCCGTAGACCTCCGGGTCCTCCTCCAGCAGCTGGAGCCCCTTGGCGAACTGCCATTCGCTGGAGATCTTGCCGCCGTAGCGCGGCAGCCACTCCTCGCCGCGCTCGGCGGCGAGGGCGTTGATGCGGTCGGCCTGTCCCTGGGCCGCGTGGTGCTTCCACAGCTTCGGCCAGGCGTGGGGACGCTCGGCCAGGTCATCGAGCTCGCACAGCGGGGTGCCGTCGGCGAGCGCGGGCAGGACGGTGCAGGCGGTGAAGTCGGTGGCGATGCCGACGACCCGGTCGGCCGTGACACCGGCCGCTTCCAGGGCTTTCGGCACGGCAATGCGCAGGACGTCGCGCCAGTCGGCGGGCGACTGGAGCGCCCAGCTGCGGGGCAGTTTCGCTCCGGACGTCGGCAGCGTCTCCTCGATGGCACCGTGGCGGTACACATGCTCGGCGCTGGCGAGTTCGCGACCATCGGCGACCGAGGCGACGACGGCCCGGCCGGAGAGGGTGCCGAAGTCGATCCCGATAGCAACGGCACCGTTGTCGCTGCCTGTCATAGAGGCCTCCTTGGGGGATTGCTCAAGTTGTAGGTGATCGTTCACATCGTAAGCGATCAACCTGTGGAACGACCAATACCCACAGGTGAATCACGCATAACCTAACGCAATGCGACGTCCAAGACCACAGACGGTCGGCCCGGCGTCCATACGCCGGGCCGACCGCCTTTGCGGTTGTGAGGCTGCTAACGCTTGTGCATGCTCCCCGCGATGGCGTGTCCGGACTCGCCGATGTGGTGCTGAAGCGCCTTGCGGCGGGCCTTCGCGGCCTTCATGTACCTGATGGCCGACCGCTTGGCCGTCTTGCGATGGTTGCGGGCGGCCCTGTAGCCGATCAACGCGGCCGTCGTCGCCCCCGCGGCCGCCACCATGACCGTGATGGGGTGGCGCTTGACCGGCCCGAACGGGCCGGTGGCCGCTGCGCGGCGCGCCTTGGTCTCGTCGTCCAGGTGCAGCTTGTGGCGCAGCTCGAGCACGTCCTGATTGACCCGCTCGCGGGTGCGCTCGGCATCCTGTCGCAGGTCGTGCGACGACTCGTACTCGGCGGCCTCTCGGTCCTGCTGGGCCCACTCCGCCTGCGTGTCGTCCAGTTCGCGGTTGTCGTCCCGCTCCGGACTGACGGGCATGGCCACCCCGGGGACGGGGCCGATGCCCACGCCCGGAGGAACCGCCCCGGCGGGGGGTACTGTCCATCCGCTCATCGTTCATCCATCCTTCCGCGTATGGCCTGCACGTCTTCCCGTGCACGATCCATCATGTCCTCGGGGGCCGGATGCTGCACCGTTCGGCGAAGCTTGGCTCGGGCGATCGCCGAAACGATCCCTGCCAGCGCGAACAGCACCACGCCGACGACGAGCGCCGCCAGCCATCCGGGCCAGACGAGCGCGAGCGCGAACACCGCGGCGCCGGCCAGACCGGCTCCGCCGTAGATCGCGATCACCGCCGCGACGGCGAACAGGCCACCTCCGACCATACCTCGTTTGGCCTGGTCAGCGGCCTCGCGAGCGGCGAGCTTGGCCTCGACTCGGGCCAGGTGCGCCACTTGCGACGTCAGGTCGCCCACCACCTGCCCGACGGAGCGGTCGGTGTCCTCCCAGACCTTGCGCCTGGTGTCGCTCGCGTGTTCCCGGGTCCGGTGCTCGCCGGCCTCGGGGTCGTGTCGAACCTCCATGTCCTCACCTCTTTCAGGCGGGCGCGGTGCCCGTTTTGGGCTGCGAGCCCGCCGCTTGGTGGGTTCCCCCGCCTGCGCGGGGGAAACCTCGTTGGCAGGCGGTGACGCCTCCGCGGTTCGACCGGTCCGCGATCCGGTTCCGGCGGCGGCTGCGCGAGCGCCACGGGGACGGGCCGCGGCGCCTCTGAACAGAAGGCCGCGCGGCACGCATACATCCGGCCGAGTCGGGTAGCCGCTCGTCAGCAACCACTGACATTCGAAGCCACCACTCAGAGGAGCCGATTCATGGCGACCGCACGAGACCTCATGCACTCGCACGCCCATTGCATCCAGGCCCACGACACCGCCGGGAACGCGGCGCGAATGCTGGCCGAGCACGACATCGGGGCGCTGCCCATCTGTGACGCCGAGGGTGTCATCAAGGGCATCCTGACCGACCGGGACCTGGCCATCCAGGTCATGGCGGCCGGATTCGACCCCGAGGCGTTCGAGGTCGGTGACCTGCCGCAGCAGCCCATCCTCGTCCTGGCCGAGGTCGACGAGGACGCCGACCTGGTGCTGGCCAAGATGTCCGAGAACCAGGTCAGGCGCGTACCCGTGGTGGAGGCCGGTGCCGTCGTCGGCATGATCTCGCAGGCCGACGTCGCCCTGACCATGCCCGAACCCATCGTCGGCGAGGTCGTCGGCGCCGTCAGCGCATCGAGGTAGGCCACAGGCGAGCCCGACGGCACACCCGAATATCAACGGGGGGAAGAGAGGCCGTCGGCCCGGTACCGCGTGGGGGAAGCGCGACCGGGTCGGCGGCCACAGGACAGGCCCTAAACCCAGGTCAACCGGTCCGCGCGGATCGACCGTCTAATGCGGTTTTACGCCGCAGGGGCCGGGTAGCCAACGCGGAAGGGCCACCAGGCCACAACCCGCGCACAAAGGAATCTGCCCGTGACCACCATCGAAAGCCGCACCATCGACCTGGCCGAACTCGCCCAGCAGCTGCGCGCCGACGCGGTGCGCTGCTCCAGCAGAGCAGGCTCAGGGCATCCGACCTCGTCCATGTCGGCCGCCGACCTGATGGCGGTGCTGCTCGCGGGTCACCTGAAGTACGACTTCTCCGACCCGGAACTGCCGGGCAACGACCGGCTCATCTTCTCCAAGGGGCACGCCTCGCCACTGCTGTACGCGATGCTGCGCGCCGCCGGCGTCATCGACGAGGAGGAGCTGCTGACCTACCGCCGACTCGGCAGCGTCCTGGAGGGCCACCCGACCCCGCGCCTGCCCTGGATCGATGTCGCCACCGGCTCGCTCGGGCAGGGCCTGCCGATCGGCGTCGGCATGGCACTCGCCGGCAAGCGGCTCTCCGCCGCGCCCTACCGAGTGTGGGTGCTGTGCGGCGACTCCGAACTCGCCGAGGGCTCCATGTGGGAGTCGTTCGCCGCCGCCGCGTACGAAGGACTCGGCAACCTGACCGCCATCGTCGACGTCAACCGGCTCGGCCAGAACGGGCCGACCCGATACGGCTGGGACACTGCGGCATACGCGTCCCAGATCGGCTCCTTCGGCTGGAACACCATCGAGATCGACGGCCACGACCCCGAGGCCATCGAGCGCGCCTACCGCCAGGCAGAGCAGGCAACGGACCGGCCCACGGCGATCCTCGCCCGCACCAAGAAGGGCAAGGGCGTCGCCGCCGTCGAGAACCGAGAAGGCATGCACGGCAAGCCGCTCCCCAATCTCGAGGAGGCGCTCGCCGAACTCGGCCAAGGCGCGAACATCCGGGTGCGCGTCGCCGAACCGGAGTACCGCGAACCCCGTATGGAGCGTCCCGGCCGCTCGATCCACCTGCCGCGCTTCGACATCGGCTCCACCGCCGCCACCCGCGAGGCCTTCGGCAGGGCACTGGTCGCCGTCGGCGACGCCAGCCCCGACGTGGTCGTGCTCGACGGCGAAGTCGCCGACTCCACCCGGACCGCCTACTTCGCCGAGGCGCACCCCGAGCGGTTCTTCCAGTGCTACATCGCCGAGCAGCAGATGATCGCCAACGCCATCGGCATGCAGGCACTGGGGTGGGTCCCGTACGCGGCGACGTTCGCGGCGTTCCTCACCCGCGCCCACGACTTCCTGCGAATGGCCGCGATCGGCGGCGCCGACCTGCGGCTGGCCGGCTCCCACGCGGGCGTCTCCATCGGGCGCGACGGCCCCAGCCAGATGGGCCTGGAAGACCTCGCCATGATGCGACCGCTGTGGCGCAGCGTGGTGATGTACCCGTGCGACGCCAACCAGGCCGCGCACCTGACCGCCACCATGGTCGACCTGCCCGGCATCTCGTACCTGCGCACCACCCGGGGCGAGACACCGGTGATCTACCGGCCCGACGAGCTGTTCCCGGTCGGAGGCAGCCGGACCCTGGTCTCGTCCGGAAGCGACAAGGTCACGATCGTCGCCGCCGGCGTCACCGTCTCCGAGGCCCTGTCGGCCTCCGAGCAACTCGCCGACATCGGCATCCCGGCGCGGGTCATCGACGCCTACTCGATCAAGCCGATCGACGTCTCGACGCTGCGGCAGGCCGCCGCCGAAACCGGCCGCGTCCTCACCGTCGAGGACCATTGGCCGGTCGGAGGTCTGGGCGACGCCGTCCTGGACGCCATCGGAGGACACCTGCCCTCCATCCGCTTCACCAAACTCGGCGTGCGGGGGATGCCCGCCTCGGCCAGCCCGACCGAGCAGCTCGCCGCCGCCGGCATCGACGCGGACGCGATCGTCAACGCCGCCCGCCGGCTCGCGGCCTGAGCCGAAACCCCGGTACCCGGCACTGCTCGAACCGAGGCCGCGATCGTCCGTGGTTTGAAACGAAACCGCAGGTAGATAGGGAACCGAATCGAGGCATTTCCAGGAATAGAACCGCCTGGCATGGGTATTCTCGGCGCACCCGCCTCAGGCCGGCGATACGCGCCGGAGCAGCGGGCCGAGGAGAGGAGCTGATGCAGATGGCTAAGGCGAGAGACCTGATGCACCCCGGCGTCGCCTGCGTCCGAAGCGACGACACGGCGGCGAACGCCGCGCGGATGATGGCGGAGATGGACGTCGGCTGCCTGCCGATCTGCGGCGCCGAGGACAACAAGATCCATGGCATGGTCACCGACCGCGACCTGGTACTCAACGTCATGGCGACCGGCAAGGACGCCGAGCTGTACACGGTCGATCAACTACCGCAGAACCACCTGATCCTGGCCGACGCCGACGAGGACATCGAGATCACGATCGCGAAGATGAAGGAACACCAGATCCACCGCATCCCGGTCCTCGAGGGCAAGCGTCTGGTCGGCATCATCGCGCTGGCCGACGTGGCACGCCGCGCACCCGTCCCGGTCACCGGCGAACTGGTCGGATCGATCTCGCAATGACACCGCTGATCTGAGGGCCGGTGGGCGCCGCATCGAGGGGATGCGGCGCCCACCGGCCGGGCCGGCCCCCTTGGTCGTCACCGGAACCGGGGGCCGGCCCTTTTCCCTGCTTTAACCCGCCTTTTCATGGCCGGTCTCGAGGAAATCGGCGGCCTTTCGCAGGTCCACCAGCATTTGAGCGAAGGCCTCCTTGCGCTCGGATTCGCGCAATCGCAGCACGGCCGACGGGTGCACCGTCCCCATGAGCTTCATCGACTCGGCGAGCCCGTCGTGCACGAGGTCCTGGATGATGCCGCGCCTGGTGCTGATCCGGAACTCGGGTCCCATGAGCGACTGCCCGGCCGTGGCCCCCAGGACCACCACCAGTTCCGGCTTGACGGCGTTGAGCTCGGCGAGGAGCCAGGGCCGGCAGGCGTTGACCTCCCCGCGCGTCGGCGTCTTGTGGATGCGCCGCCCGCCCGGTTGCAGCTGCGCGAACTTGAAGTGCTTGACCGCATTGGTGACATAGCATTCGCCGCGGTCGATCCCGGCCTGGTCGAGCGCCCGGTAGAGCAGGGTCCCCGACGGCCCGGTGAACGGCCGTCCCGAGCGGTCCTCGTCGTCGCCGGGCTGCTCCCCGACCAGGGCGATGCGCGCCGTCGCCGAGCCGTCGCCGAACACGGTCTGGGTCGCGTCGCGGTGCAGCTCGCAGCCCTCACAGGTCTCGGCGGCCTCCTCCAGCCGCTCGATCCCGGCTCCCGGTGGCACGAACCGGTCCGCGCCGAGCGTCTTCGGTGTCATCGTCGCCCCCTACCGGCCGTGCTGTCGTTCAGCGGTGCGATTGCACATGGGTACCCCCGACACGCGACGGCGACACCTCGCGTTTCGGGCCCGCCACTGCGGGTATGCCACGAACCCACGAACCCGCCGGTTCGTCGAGGCAAAACGGGAGGAACCATGCCGCACACCGATCTGATCGACGTCGTCACCCATGAGCACCAGGTGGTTGAAACCCTCTTCGAGGAGTTGGAAGGGCACAAGGGGCACGCGGAGGGACGCAAGGACCTGTCCGACCATGTCATCGCCGAACTGGTCCGCCAATGGGTGGCCGAGGAGCAGTTCGTCTATCCAGCCGCCCGAAAGGCGCTTCCCAATGGGGACGAGCTCGCCGACCGCCAGCTGCATCAGCACAACGAGGCCGAGGCGATCATGAAGGAGCTCGAGAAACAGGGGCCGGAGAGCCCGCACTTCGAGCAGCATCTCGCCGACCTGATGGATTCCGTGCGCCACCACATGTCGGACGAGGAGGCGCACCTGCTCCCCCAGATGCGCGAGCAATGCCGAGAGGAGGAGCTCGAAGACCTGGGATTCAAGGTGCTCGAGGCCAAGAAGTACGCCCCGACCCGTCCGCACCCGAACGCCCCGGACAAGCCGCCGGCCAATCTGATCCTCGGCCCCGGCGCCGGCTTCATCGACAAGATCCGTGACGCCGTGACCGGGCGCGAAGTCTGAGCCGCCCCGGCGGCCCTTGGCGGCGGTGCGAGTGACTGAGCGCATGTCAGCCGTCGAGGCGCCAAAAGGGGCCGGGCCCGCCGCAACGCTCGAAGCGTTCGGCGGGCCCGGCCCCAATACGGCCTGGCCCTCATGCCGAGGCACTGGTCAGGCCGTCACGCAGTTCATCAAGGGTGCGGTGCAGCAGCCTGGAAACGTGCATCTGTGAGATGCCCACCTCCTCCGCGATCTGAGTCTGTGTCATGTCGTCGAAGTAGCGCAGCGCCAGGATCTTGCGCTCCCGGCCCGGCAACTCCTGCAGGAGCGGCACCAGCGACTCGTGGTTGTCCACGAACTCCAGCGACGCATCCTCCTCACCGACCGATTCGGCCAGCGGTGCCCGGTCCTCGTCCTCGAACGGCGGCTCGTCGAGCGACACCGCGCGGTAAACCTGGCGGGCCTCGTAGCCCTCGCCCACTTCCGCCTCGGAGATCCCGAGGCTCTCGGCCAGTTCGGCCGAAGTCGGCGGCCTGCCCAGAACCTGCGACAGCTCACCGGTGGCCCGGTTGATCGACAACCGCAGCTCTTGAAGGCGCCTGGGAACCCGCATGGGCCAGCTGGCGTCGCGGAAGTGGCGTCGCACCTCCCCCATGACCGTCGGTACCGCGTACGAGAGGAAGTCTGACCCGTGATCCGGGTCGAACCTGTCGACCGCGTGAATGAGGCCGACAGAAGCGACTTGGACCAGGTCGTCCTTCGCAATGCCTTTCCCGGAGAAGCGCTGTGCGATGTGCTCGGCGAGCGGCAGATATCCGGTGACGAGTTGCTCGCGCACGACCGATCGGTGGGGGTCGTGCTCTTCGAGCGCTTTCAGTTCAGCGAAGAGTGGTGACAGGTGGCCGTACTCGTCGGGGCCGGCCCGACCTGTTCCTGAATGTTGTTCCTCCATGCGAATCCCGTCCTGCCCGTGGCGTTTGCGTCGTGCCGGCTGGTTGCCGACTCTTGCTGCTTCCTAGGGCTCGCCGCGAAGTAGCGGCGATATTCGGATGTTTCCGGAGACAATCAGTAACTCGTATACCCTGATTGAACCAAAATAATGCGGCGCTTGGAAGAAGTGCTCTATATTCGGGCCGGTTCGCGATACTCGCCCCACTCCTGTCGCAGGGCATCACAGATTTCACCGAGGGTGGCCTCCGCCCTGGCGGCATTGAGAATCGGCTCGATCATGTTCGCCGTTCCCCTGGCGGCCGTGACGATCTCGCCGAGTGCCCGGTCCACCGCGGCCTGGTCCCGACCGGCCCGCCGCGCCTCAAGGGCCTCGCGCTGGTCGGCCTCGATCTCGTCGGAGATCTTGAGGATTTCCAGTTCCGGCGTGACCGTCTCGTGCAGTTCGGTGACGCCCACGATGTGCTTGGCGCCCGATTCGAGCTGCTGCTGGTAGGCGAAGGCGGCCTCGGCGATCTGCGAGGTGAACCAGCCGTCCTCGATACCCCTGAGAATCCCGGTCGTGACCGGGCCGATCGCGTGGCGGTCGGCCGCGTCGGGCGCGCGCATCGCCTCCAGGGCGATCTGGGCCGGGCCCGCCTGGCCCTCCTGGCTTGAACCGGCCTCGCCGCCCAGGGCCAGGATCTGGGTGAAGAGCTCCTCGGCCTCGGCCTCGATCTTGTCGGTGAGCGCCTCGACGTACCAGGAGCCGCCGAGCGGGTCGGCGACATTGACGACGCCGGTCTCGTCCCGCAGCACCGACTGGGTGCGCAGGGCGATCTCGGCGGCCTGGTCGGTGGGCAGCGCGAGCGTCTCATCGAGGGCATTGGTGTGCAGGGAGTTCGTGCCGCCCATGATGGCCGCGAGGGCTTCGACGGCGGTGCGGACGACATTGTTGTACGGCTGCTGCGCGGTCAGGGAGACCCCGGCTGTCTGGGTGTGGAAGCGGAGCCATTGGGCGCGTTCGGTTTCGGCCCCGTAGACATCGCGCAGCCACTTGGCCCACAGTCTCCGGGCGGCCCGGAACTTGGCGATCTCCTCGAAGAAGTCGATATGCGCGTCGAAGAAGAACGAGAGTCCGGGCGCGAATCTGTCGACGTCGATCCCCCGCGAAAGCCCGAGCTCCACATAGGAGAACCCGTCGGCGAGGGTGAAGGCGAGCTCCTGCGCGGCGGTAGAACCGGCCTCGCGGATGTGGTAGCCCGAGACCGAGAGCGGTTTGTAGCGCGGGATCTCGGCCTCGCAGTAGGCCATGAGGTCGCCGATCAGCCGCAGGTGCGGTTCGGGCGGGAACAGCCACTCCTTCTGGGCGATGTACTCCTTGTGGATGTCGGTCTGGAGCGTGCCGTCCAGCGTGGAGAGATCGACGCCCTGGCGCTCCGCGGCGGCCAGGTACATGCAGAAGATCGGCACGGCCGGGCCCGAGATAGTCATGGACGTGGTGGTCTTGCCGAGGTCGATGCCGCCGAAGAGGATGTCCATGTCGGCGGTCGAGTCGATGGCGACACCGCAGTGGCCGACCTCGCCGAGCGAGGCGGGCTCGTCGGAGTCGCGGCCCATGAGGGTGGGCATGTCGAACGCGACGGACAGCCCGCCGCCGCCCGCGCCGAGCAGCATCTTGTACCGCTCGTTGGTCTGGTGGGCGCTGCCGAAGCCGGAGAACTGCCGGATCGTCCAGGCCCGGCCCCGGTACCCGGTCGGATAGAGCCCGCGGGTGTACGGGTACTCGCCCGGCCAGCCGATGCGCTCCATGCGGGGGTCGGCGACGCCTGCGGGGGGACCGTAGGCGGGATCGACCTCCATGCCGGACAAGGTCGTGAAATCGGCCTCGCGCTTGCGGGCGGACTCGTAGCGATCAGCCCACCGTTTCCGACCGGCGGCGATTTCCTCAGGATCCACGGCGATACCTCCTGACGCCATAGTACGCGGCGAACCTGAACGATCGTTCAGGCACGCGGCGGTTGAACATCAGTCGATGTCGCGCCAGGCTCTGAAGCCCTCCAGCTCGACCGCCACCAACTGTCCTGGATGGAAGAGCTGCGACACCGTCACCACCGTCGCCGTCGGCTTGACCACGCCGAAGAACTCGCCGTGGACCCGGCCGACCGGGTCGGCGTAGGACGGGTCGGTCACGTACAGCCGCGACCGCACCACGTCCGACACGCCCGCCCCCGCATGCACCATCGCGTCCAGCGCGGTGCGGAACGCGGCCTTCGCCTGTCCCCTCGGATCACCGGCCAGATCCGGGTTCGCGTCCAGATCCGCGGTGCAGGCGCTGGTCACCACCAGCGGTCCCACCGCGACCGCCCGCGAGTAGCCGTACAGCTGCGCCCAATGGCCGGTTTCCGGGACTCGTTTGACCAGTGACATCAGCGCTCGCTCCTGTTCAGAGGGGAACGGCGCCGCTATCCCTGGCCGACGCCGCTAAAGATCCTTCAGCAGGTCCAACGCTTCAGCGACCGTGAAGTTACGCTCATACAGCGCAGTTCCCACGATCGCGCCCTCCACGCCGATCTCGGTCAGGCTCGCCAGCGCGCGCAGGTCATCGAGCGACGAGACCCCGCCCGAGGCGATGACCGGCTTGTCGGTGACCTCGCAGACGCTGCGCAGCAGGTCCAGGTTGGGGCCGGAGAGCATGCCGTCGCTCTTGACGTCGGTGACGACGTACCGGGCGCACCCGGCCCGCTCCAGCCGCTCCAGGGTCTCGAACAGCTCGCCGCCCTCGCGGGTCCATCCGCGCGCGGCCAGGCGACCGGCCTTGACGTCGAGGCCGATGGCGATCCGGTCGCCGAATTCGCCGCAGATCCGGTCGCACCACTCGGGGTTCTCCAGGGCGGCGGTGCCGATATTGACGCGGCGGGCCCCGGAGTCCAAGGCGCGCTTGAGTGTCTCGTCGTCGCGGATGCCGCCGGAGATCTCGACCTGCATGTCGACCTTGGACACGACCTCGGAGAGCAGTTCGTGGTTCGAGCCGCGCCCGAAGGCGGCGTCGAGGTCGACCAGGTGGAGCCATTCGGAGCCCTGGCGCTGCCATTCGAGGGCGGCCTCGATCGGGTCGCCGTACTGCTTGCCGGAACCGGCCACGCCCTGCACGAGCTGGACGGCCTTGCCGCCGGTGACGTCGACGGCGGGCAGGAGTTGCAGTTTCGTCATGACAGTCCTTCGATCCAGTTGGTCAGCAGGGCGGCTCCGGCGTCGCCGGACTTCTCGGGGTGGAACTGGGTGGCCGCGACCGATCCGCGCTCCACCGCGGCGATGAACGGCTCGCCGTGCACGGTGGTGGCGACCAGGGCGCCCTCGGGCACGATCTTCGCCGCGTAGGAGTGGACGAAGTAGAACCGCTCTTCGGGGTCGATGCCGGTGAACAGCCGCATGCCCTCGTCGGCGGTCACGGTGTTCCAGCCCATGTGGGGCACGCGGTCGGCCTCGAGGTGGTCGACCCGGCCCTCGAAGACGCCGACCCCTGCGGTCTCGACGCCGTGCTCGATGCCCTCGGCGAACAGCACCTGGGCGCCGACGCACACGCCGAGCACGGGCCGCTGCGACGCGGCCCGCGCGCGGATGACCGCGTCGACGCCGCTCTTCTCGATCCCGGCCATGCAGGCGGCGAAGGCGCCCACCCCGGGCACGAACAGTCCGTCGGCGTTCCGGGCCTGGTCGAGGTCGCTGGTCAGCTCGACGTCGGCTCCGGCTCGCTCCAGTGCGCGGAAGGCGGAGCGGAGATTCCCTGAGCCGTAATCGAACAGGGCGACACTGGGTTTGGCCACAATCGTCTCCTAGACGTAGATCAGGTAGACGCCGCCGATGAACGCGATCGCGGCGAGGAGCGCGCAGATCAGCGCCGGGACGTACTTCTCGTTCTTGCGCAGGCTCTGCGCGCCGCCGATGAGAATGCCCGCCAGCGCCATGAGCAGGATCGGGCCGACGTAGTCGTTCACAGCACGCCCTTGGTGGACGGAATGTCGTTCCCGTCGATCCGGGTGGCGGCCTTGAGCGCCCGCGCGAGGGCCTTGAACTGGGCCTCGATCACGTGGTGGGCGTCGGGTTTCTGGCCCGGGTTGGAGGCGCGCAGCACGGTGACGTGCAGGCAGATCCGCGCGTGGTAGGCGAAGGACTCCAGGATGTGCCGGGTCATCGACGTCGGGTAGTCGGTGTTGATCATCGGCTGGATGTCGATCGGTTCCTCGTGGACCATGTACGGGCGGCCAGACAGGTCGATCACGGCGCGCGCGAGCACCTCGTCCAGGGGCACGGAGGCGTCGGCGAAGCGGACCACGCCGGCCTTGTCGCCCAGCGCCTCGGCGAAGGCCTGGCCGAGCGCGATGGCGGTGTCCTCCATCGTGTGGTGGGAGTCGATGTGCAGGTCGCCCTTGACATTGACCTTGAGGTCGAAGCCGCCGTGCTTGCCGAGCTGGTGGAGCATGTGGTCGTAGAAGCCGACGCCGGTGGCGATCTCGACGATCTTCTCGGGGCCGTCGAGGTCGACGAAGACGTCCACTGCGGTCTCACCGGTGGTGCGGACGATGTGCGCGGTACGGCTCACTTGCTCTCCTCGAACAATGACGGTTCTTGCTTCATGACGATCTCGAAGGCGTCGAGGAGCGCCGTGGTCTCCTCTTCGGTGCCGGCGGTGATGCGCAGGCGGCCGGGCAGTCCGACGTCGCGGACGAGGACGCCCTGGTCGAGGACGGCCTTCCAGACGGCAGCGGCGTCGACCAGGCCGCCGACGAGGACGAAGTTCGCGTCGGAGTCGGCCACTGGCAGTCCCTTGGCGCGCAGGTTCTTGACGATCCGGTCCCGCTGGTGCTTGAGCTCGTCGACCTCGGCCTGGAGCTGGGGGGCGCAGGCGAGGGCGCCGCGCGCGGCGGCCTGGGTGAGGCTCGACAGGTGGTACGGCAGGCGCACCAGCAGCAGCTTCTCGATCAGTTCGGCGTCGGCGGCGAGGTAGCCGACGCGGGCGCCGGCGAAGGCGAAGGCCTTGCTCATGGTGCGCGTGACGACGAGCCTCGGTCGGCCTTCCAAGCGCCCCAAGGCGGTCGAGGAGGCGTCTCGGGCGAACTCGGCGTAGGCCTCGTCCACGACGACGATGCCGCGGGAGGCCTCGTAGGCGGCGTCGACGACGGCGGGGTCGAGTGCGGTCCCGGTCGGGTTGTTCGGCGAGACGAGGAAGACCAGGTCGGGGTCGTGCGCCTCGATCGCCCAGCCCACGTGGCCGGGGCTGAGCGTGTAGTCGGCGTCGCGGAGGGCGTCCACGAAGTTGGTGCCGGTGCCGCGCGCGAGCAGGGGGTGCATCGAGTACGAGGGCATGAAGCCCAGCACGGTGCGCCCGGGTCCGCCGAAGGCCTGGAGCAGCTGCTGCAGGATCTCGTTGGAGCCGTTGGCGGCCCACACCTGGGACGGGGTCAGTCCGTGGCCCAGATAGGCGGCGAGGTCCTCCCGCAGGGCCAGGGCGTCGCGGTCGGGGTAGCGGTTGAGCCCGCGGATCTCGCGGGATATGTACTCCTCGATGACGGCGGCGACGTCGTCGGGGATCGCGAAGGCGTTCTCGTTGGTGTTCAGCTGCACCGGCACGTCCAGCTGCGGCGCGCCGTAGGCGGTCTGCCCACGCAGGTCTTCGCGCAGCAGGTCCTCGATCTCGCTCATCGGGCCTCGAATCGCGCGGAGACCGCTTCGCCGTGGCTGGGCAGGTCCTCGGAGATCGCGAAGTTCACGACGTCCTCGGCGACGGCCTCCAGGGCGCTTCGCGTGTAGTCGATGATGTGCATGCCGCGCAGGAACGTGTGGACACTCAGCCCGGCCGAGTGCCGCGCGCACCCGCCGGTGGGCAGCACGTGGTTCGACCCGGCGCAGTAGTCGCCGAGGGAGACCGGCGAGTAGGCGCCGACAAAGATCGCCCCGGCATTGCGGATGCGGCCGGCGATCTCGCTCGCGTCGGTGCACTGGATCTCCAGGTGCTCCGCGGAGTAGGCGTCGGCGACCGCGACGGCCTCTTCCATGTCCGCGACCAGGATCGTCCCGGACTGCTCCCCCGCCAACGCGGTCGCGATGCGACCGGCGTGGCGGGTGGCCGGGACGCGCTCTTCCAGCTCGATGTCGACCGCGTCGGCCAGGGAGTCCGAGTCGGTGATGAGGACGCTGGCGGCGGCCGGGTCGTGCTCGGCCTGGCTGATGAGGTCGACGGCGACGTGGGCCGGGTCGGCGGTGTTGTCGGCGACGACGGCGATCTCGGTCGTGCCGGCCTCGGCGTCGATGCCGACCAGGCCGCGCACGGCGCGTTTGGCGGCGGTGACGTAGATATTGCCGGGTCCGGTGATCATGTCGACCGCCTCGCACTCATCGGTGCCGTAGGCGAACATGCCGATCGCGGTGGGTCCGCCGACGGCGTAGACCTCGTCGATGCCGAGCATTCCGGCGACGGCGAGGATGCCGCGGTCAGGGAAGCCCCCGCTGTTCTTCTGTGCGGGGCTGGCGAGAGCGATCGACTCGACCCCGGCGATCTGGGCGGGGACGACGTTCATGATGACCGAGGAGGCGAGCACGGCGAGGCCGCCGGGCGCGTACAGGCCGACGCGGCCCACGGGCACGTACCGTTCGGTGACGGTGCCGCCGGGGGCGACTTCGGTGACGACCTCGGGGAGGCGCTGGGCCTCGTGGGCCTTGCGGACCCGGTCGATTGAGGTCTGGTAGGCGCGGCGCAGGTCCGGGTCGAGGTCTTCGACGGCGGCCTTGATCGCGGACTCCGGGACACGCAGGTGCTCCAGATGCACGCCGTCGAACCGCTCGACGGCCTCGACCACTGCGGGGGTGCCGCGGTGGGCGATGTCGTCCAGCAGCGGCTGGATCTCCCGCAGGGCGGCGTTCACGTCGAACGCGGCGCGCGGCAGCAGCTCGCGCAGTGCGCGGGCCGAGTAACGGGCTACATCTCCTGATAGATCAATGCGTCTGAGCACGCTATAAGCGTAATGGGCGCGATCCGAGGGGCGAAGCCCATACCGCTATTCGGGAACGTGTGACCGAAGGTTGGACCGACGTGACCAACCTGCGGAAACGGTGTAAGTGAAGACGGCGGCCAGGGCCATGACGGCGAGCGCGCCGAGCTGGAGGTTGGCGAGCGCGGCTGTGAAATGCCCGACCATGAGGTCGTCCCAGGCCGCGGCGGGGTCGAGGTTGACGAACAGGACCGAGGGCGGGCGCCACATGTGCACGCCGATGGGGGCGCGCGCGATGGCCTCCCAGAAGGACTCCCATTCGTGGAGGCCGATGCGCCAGGCCACGACCTGGCAGGCGATGGAGCCGATGACGAGGCCCAGCATCACGATCGGGCCGCGCCGCTCGCGCATGACCGACCAGGCCATGATCGCGGCGAGGATGCCCAGGACGAGGCCGAGGCCGGCGAACATCAGGTCGCCCTCGACGAAGCGGTCGTCGTGGCTTACGACGCCGGACCAGCCGCCCTCGACGGTCACGTACTCGACCCGCGGCGTGATGATCTGCCACAGCATCGCGTAGGGGAACCCGAGCGCGGTCAGCACCACCGCGAGGACGCTGGCCGCGAGGAGGTCGCGCCCGAGGGTCCGCTCGCCGTCGCGTTCGGTGCGGCCCTGCTTCGGGGTCGGCTCTTCGCCTTCGACGGGTGCTCCGGCGACGCGGGCCCCCTGCGGCTCGGCGACGCCCGCGCCCTGCTGGTCCGCGCTCTGCTGGTCCGAGTGCTGGAAGTCACCAACTGGTTCAGCTGCGGCTGCTTGTTCGGCGTCGTCTGTCACGCCTGCGATCCTGCCACAGGCATGCCAGCGCCGATTCCGGGCACACGAGTCGCGCACTGGCGCGGGCCGGGACAGTTCGGACAAAAGCCCCGTACAGGGACCTCAGAGGCCGTCGACAATGGTGGCAGCGGCCTCGAACCAGGCGACGCGGGTGTCCGGGCGGAGCGCGGAGAACTCGATCTTGGAGCCCGCTTCGAGCGCCGGGTCGTAGGGCACCACGGCGCAGGCGCGGGTGCGGGTGCCGAAGTGGCGTTGGAGGTCGGTGAGCAGCGGTCCGGCGTTCGGAGTGGGCATGGACAGGAGCGTGACCGCATTGCGGACCAGCTCGCCGTAGCCGTTCTCCTCCAACAGGTCCAGCATCCAGTCGGCCGAGAACGCGGCGTCTTCGCGGGGGACGGTGGTGACGACCAGCCGGTCGACGTTGCCGACGACGGTGCGCCAGTTCTGCGACTCGACATTGTTGCCGGTGTCGATGCAGACGATCTGGTGGGTGCGGGTGAGGATGTCGAGCACCCGCAGGACCGTGGTCGGGTCGAGCTGGCGCTGCAGCTTGGGGTCCTCGTCCCCGGCGAGCACGTCGAAGGTGCCCTCGGAGGAGTGGCGCAGGAACTCGTCCAGGTGCTCGGGCAGGTGCACGCCGGCGGCCTCGACCTGGTCGAGGTGCTCGACGAGGTGGCGAATGGTGCGGCCGTGGCGGGCCGAACCCGCGCGCAGGCCCAGGGTGCCGCGCAGTTCGTTGTCGTCCCAGGCGATGACGCCGCCGTTGCGGGCGGCGCCCATCGCCGCCGACGCCAGAACCGTGGCGGTGGTCTTGTGCACCCCGCCCTTGGGGTTGATGAACGCCACGACCTTGCTGCGGCCCAGGTCGCGGCGGAGCCGCTGGATCGTGGCCGGGTTCGGGGCGGTCGTCGGGGGAGGCTGCTGGCGCGGCGGCGGCGGTGGCGGCTGCGGCGGCAGTCCCTGCTGCTGGGGCGGCCTTCGTATCTGCGTCGTGCTCGGCGGCGTCTGGGTGGGCATCTGCTGCGGTCCCGGACGGCGGCCCGCCGTCGGTACCGAGTTGTACGGCTGCGCCGGCGGCGGGGAAGAGGGATGCGGCTCTCGCGGCGGCGGTGCTTCGGTCTGCTGGGCGCTACCGCGCCCGCGCCGACCCAGCAGGTTCCGCCACCGGGACCCTGAATCGGCTTTTTCACTGCTCCAAGCTTCGGGTGAGCTCACACGAGACCTCCTCTCGGCCAGGATAAATTTGCGCCTACCCGACCGGAATCAACTACCACCCGCGACTATTAGAACACAACGTTTTCTCAAGGCCCGCCTCGAATCGCGGGCCGCGCCGACTCGCGGGTGAGGCGTGCATTACGTCGAACGCATCATCGCGCCGACCCTCCAGTGCAGTCTAGTGGCTTCTCATTGCTCGGCCCGCAACCGCGCCAGTGCCAAGTCCAGATCCTCGGGGTATTCACTCTCGAAGGTGACCGTGCGGCCGGTCCCCGGATGCACGAACTCCAGGCGGTACGCGTGCAGCCATTGCCTGGTCAGGCCCAGTTTCTCCGCCAGTTTCGGGTCCGCGCCGTAGGTCAGGTCGCCGGCCAGCGGATGGCCCAGCGCGGCGAAGTGCACCCGGATCTGGTGGGTGCGTCCGGTCTCAAGTCCGAGGTCCATCAGGGACGCGCCCGGAAATACCTCGATCGTGTCGTAATGGGTGATGCTCGGTTTGCCGTCGGCCACCACGGCCCACTTGTAGTCGTGGCGCGGGTGCCGCCCGATCGGAGCATCCACAGTGCCCGACAACGGATCAGGGTGTCCCTGAGCCACAGCACGGTACCGTTTGGACACTCGGCGTTCCTTGAAGGCGCGTTTGAGCTCCGTATAGGCCCGCTCGCTCTTGGCGACCACCATGAGCCCCGAGGTGCCCACGTCGAGGCGGTGCACGATCCCCTGCCGCTCATCGGGACCGTAGCTGGAGAGCCGGTGTCCGGCCGCCGCCAGCCCGCCGGTCACGGTCGGGCCCGTCCAGCCCGGACTGGGGTGCGCTGCGACGCCGACCGGCTTGCTCACCACGACGATGTCGTCGTCGGTGAAGACCACATCCAGGCCCTCCACCGGTTCGGCCGCGGCCACGGCCGCCCGCACGTCCTCCGGCGGCGGCGGGAGCACCACTTCGATCCACGAGCCGGCGCTGACCCGCTCGGACTTGGTCCGGCAGACCCGCCCGTCCACGGTCACGTCGCCGTCGGCCACCAGCTCCGCCGCGACGGTGCGCGACAGTCCCAGCATCCGCGAGACGACCTGGTCGACCCGCTGGCCCTCGAAGCCCTCAGGGACCGGCACCGAACGTGTCTGGCGCGCACCCGCGAGGTCGCTCATTCGCTCTGCTCCGACTTGGGTCTGCGGGATTCCGGCGAGAAGCCGTGCCCGGTGAGTTCGAGCAGCACGATCAGCACCACGCCGCAGCACAGCGCGGAATCGGCCAGGTTGAAGATCGCGAACACTTCGCCGTAGGGCTGGAACACGCTGATGTAGTCGACCACATGGCCCTGCCCCAGGTTTCCGTCGAGTGGACTGGAGACGTCCGACGGCGAGCGGAAGAACCGGTCGATCAGGTTCCCCGCGGCGCCGCCCAGCACCAGGCCGATCGCGATCGACCAGGCCGGATAGAGAATCTTGCGCGCCAGGACGATCAGGAAGACGACCACCGCCGTGGCGATGATCGCCAGCACCCACGTGTAGTCGGTCGCGATGCTGAACGCCGCGCCCGGATTCCACGTCAGGCTCAGGTAGACCAGCCCGCCGAGAATTCGCTCCGGGTCGTCCGGATCCAGATTATTGACGGCCCAGGCCTTCACCACCTGGTCCAGCACGATCGCGAAGGCCGCGATCAGGTAGGCGGCCAGCACCAGTCCACGCCTGCGAGGGCGCTCCTGAACAGGTGTGCGATCGGTCGGGTCGGTATCGGGCACCGAATCACCGGTTTCAGTGGTGTCGGGCTGCGTGTCCTCGCTCAGCGTCGTTCCTCCAGCTGTTTGCAACTGACGCAGAGGGTAGCCGACGGGAAGGCGGCCAGACGCGCCGCCGGGATGGGTTTACCGCACTTCTCACAGACGCCATAGTCCCCCTCGTCCAGCCGCTCGAGGGCATGGCTGACCTGAAGGATCCGCTCCGAGAGCGAATTGGCGACCGTGACCTCGTGCTCGTGTTCGACGGTCTTGGTGCCCGAGTCGACCTGGTCGTCGCCGGCCGTGTCCGACAGCCGTTCGCGCTGGGCCATGGCGATCGAGTCGACGAAGCGCTGCTGCTCCTCGACCAGTTCGTCCAGCCGCTCCTTCAGGGCCGAACGCAGTTCCGACTGCTCGGCCTCGGTCCGGATCTGTTCGGCCACGGGCGACGGCTCGGGTGCCTGTTCTGGCACCGCCTTCGACACGGCCTTCTTGGCCGTGGTCTTCTTCGCGGCCGGTTTGGTCGCCTTCTTCGCGGCCGTCTTCTTGGCGGTGGCCTTCTTGACGGTCGCCTTCACCCCGCTCTCGGGCGCTGCCTTCTTGACGGCGGTCTTCTTCGCCGTCTTCTTGGCCGCCTTCTTGGCGGCGGAGCTCTGAGATTTCCTGGCTGTACTCATGACACGCCTCTGGAGGGGTGGGTCGGGTCTGGTTCCACACGGTTCAGGGCGGCCGGCGACCACGCACGCACGCACTTCCCAGCCCGGTTCAAGGCCAAGGCCCCGGCGTTCGACATCGCGGCTCCCGAAATCGCGTACTTTATGACACCTCGTCAAGACGAGGACAATGCGCGGATGGGTCCGTCGAGACGGGTACCGACCGCGCAATTAAGCACACAGGATACGCAAGACCTGCAACCTGGTCAATTACTTGAAGAACTTGAATCCGAACTGTCCGTGGATAGTCGGTGAATCGAGTGCTCCGGGATAACGGACATCGGGCCGGAAGACACCCAAACACGGCGGGCCCGCCGAACCCTCGGTTCGACGGGCCCGTCACTGTGAAATCCGGTCAGCTCCGCGCCAGCGGAACCATCAGGAGGCGCGAGGCCGGCTCGCACATGCCGCATGGCGAGAACCCCAATTCCAGGGCCTCGGCCACCGGCAGCGGTTCGTGCTCCCGGCCCACCAGATGGACGCACGCGGTGTGGTGGAACCGGGGGCGGCCGTCAACGACGGCCACGTGGGTATCCAGCCGCATGAGCGCGGACGCCTCGATCGTCGACATGCGCTGCTCGGTCGGTTCGTTCTGCGCATCCGCCGCGGCCGCCCGAGCGGCGGCGGCATCGCGCGCCGAGTTCCCGGCGGTGGAACCCCGGGTCTGCCGCGGCGGCACGTCCTCGAACCTGAGCTCGGGGTCGCGGTCCACGACATAGTCGGTCGGCTCGAAGGCCTTGCCTTCGAGCAATGGCATCTCGGTGGTCGGGGTGTCATCCAGCCTGACCCGTTTCAATTCCTGGGTGTCGTCCACCGCCGGCGGACGGACATACACACTCGGGCGCCGCCTGGCGCGGGCACTGGCCCCGACATAGAGCGCGATTCCGGCCGCCGAGCTCGCCGCGATCGACGAGTACAACAAATGGTTGTTGCCGGTGATCATGCCCGTGACCAGCAAGACCGCCGCAGTGACGAGGATCAGCAGGCTGCTGACGATCACGTCGAGTCCCCTTCCCCAGCGCGAGGGGAAGGGCCCCCGCGCGGTCCTTCGCGACCAGAGCGGGCCGCGTCTTCGCTACGCATAGTGGTGGATCGGGCAGGGGCATAGGGCCCCCACCTGCTCACACATGCATAACGAGACGATCGGCGTTCAGGTTATGGCCTAAGACGAGCAAACCCGTTCAGCCCGACCGAATTCGAGCCGTAATCGACCTCATCCGGACATCGTTCGAACGGTTACCGGAACCCGATTTCAAACGGGCCTCAACGAGGTCGGCGCAGTCCGCGCGACCCACGAGACCCGTCACCCGGCGCCCGACCCTTCCGCCGATAGACCGCCGGCCCGCAAGCGTCGCTTGTCGCGGGCCTGCGGGCCTTGGGTCAGTCGTCTAACCGGGGTGGCTGGAGTGCAGGGGTCTAGCCTCGGCCGCCCGGCATGGCGAAGGTGGATCGGGAACCGGCGCGCTCGTTCTCGACCTGCGGGGCTTCCTCGAAGGCCTCCTCCTCGGAGACCTCCTGACGCCCGTTGAGGTCGCGAAGCTGGCTTTCCAGGTAGAGCTTCAGGCGGGTGCGGTACTCGCGCTCGAAGGTCTTGAGCTCCTCGATGCTCTTCAGCAGCGAAGCCCGAGAGTCCTCCAGCTGTCCGATGACGCGTTGGCGCTCGGCCTCGGCCTCGATCTCCAGGCGCTCGGCCTTATCGCGGGCCTGACCGACGAGGTCCTCGGCCTGCGAACGGGCCTCGGTCACCATCATCTCGGCCTCACGCTGAGCCTCGGTCATCATGCCCTTGGAGTCGCGCTGGGCCTCGGTGACCATGGTCTGCGATTCGCGCTGCGCCTCGGAGACCATCTGCTTGGCCTCGCGCTGGGCCTCGGACACCAGGTGGTCGGCCTCGCGGCGCGAGTCCTCCAGGTGCTCGTCAGCGGTGCGCTGGGCGACCATGAGCAGACGCAGGGCCTCCTGCTCGCCGCCGCCCTCGGGCGCGGACTGCTGGGGCGCGCGCTGCTGCGGCGGCGGCTGCTGCTGGAGCTGCTGCACCTGCTGCTGCGCGCCCACCATTGCCTGGTGGGTCTCGTGCAGCTCGGCGTCGATCTCCTGCAGTTGCTGCTCAAGCGTGTGCTTTTCCCGCTGTACTCGGTCGAGTACTGCGGCCATCTCGGCGTGATCGGCTGCTCCGGGGGGAGCACCGGCGCGGAGGCTTTCGATCTGAGCCCGAAGCTCGCCGTTCTCATCGCTGAGGCGTGCGAGCTCTCGCTCCACCTCATCGAGGAAACCGTCGACCTCGTCCTCGTCGTATCCGCGCTTTCCGAGCATGGGTTTCTTGAACGTGACGTTGTGAACGTCGGCTGGGGTCAGCGGCATTCGAAACTCCTTCTCAGCTATTCGCCTGGCGGCCAGGGCCACTCGACACCATAACCGGGTCTCGCACCACTTCCCATCGCTGCTAGCTGATCCACCCCGCGACGACGAAGTCCATCAGGATCCACACGATCAGCAGCAGCGCCAGGAACGCCAGATCAATCGATACAGTACCAAGCCTGAGAGGCGGTATCACCTTCCTCAACCCCTTCAGGGGAGGGTCGGTCACGCTGAAGATGGTCTCAAGCAGGGCCGCGGACCGGGGGCCGGGCTCCCATCTCCGCGAGAATTGGACCACCACACTGCCGACGATTCGAGCCAGCAGAAACAGGTAGAAGGTGAAGAGCGCCAGATAGATCAGCTGTAGTGCCAGGTTCACGATCAGCAGTATCCCTCAGTCACGACTGGTTGAAGAACCCGCCCTCGGCGATTTTGGCCTTGTCCTCAGCCGTGACCTGAACATGAGGAGGGGAGAGCAAGAACACGCGATTCGTCACCCGCTCGAACGAACCCCTCGTGCCGAAGATCAACCCGGCGGCGAAGTCGACCAGACGCTTGGCGTCGGCCTCCTCCATCTCCGAGAGGTTCATGATGACGGGGGTGCCGTCACGATAGCGCTCGCCGATGGTCCGCGCCTCGTTGTAGGTGGTGGGGTGCAGGGTGGTGATCCGGTAGTTCGTGGGGGACTCCTCCTCCGACGGTACCGGGCGCACCGGTGCGGGATCGGCCAAGGCGAGGTTGTCGCGCGTCAGCGGGGTGACCGAGCCGGAGCCGCGATTGAGCTGACGGACGGTGCTGCGGTCGTCACTGCCGCGGCCGAGACGGCCGGTGTTGCGCTGGGTGCCGCGAGCCCGGACCGGTTCCTCGTCGGCGAATTCGTCGTTGTCTTCAAAGGCGTTGTATCCGCCGCGGTCCTCCTCGTCTTCGATGAGGCCGAGCCAAACGCCTGCCTTCCGCATCGCGCCCATCGATCGTGCTCCCTCCTCGGGCCGCCCCTGTTGAGTCAGGTACGCGGTCTCATCCTAGCGCCGACTCCTTACACGGATGTGTTTTTGCCGCGATCGCCGTCAAGGTCGGCGGCGCGGCAACGATATTTCCATACCTTACGCCATCGGTTCACGTTCGCCGAGCACGTTTCTGCCCAGTCTGACCATTGTGGTCCCACATCCGATCGCGGTGACGTAATCGCCGCTCATGCCCGCCGAGATCTCGCTCGCCGCGGGCTCGACGTTCCGAACGGTCCGTGAGCATTCGGCAAGCAGCTCAAAGGCTTTCCGCGGTTCCCAGCCGATCGGCGCGACGGCCATGACGCCGCGCAGCCGCAGCGACTGCGCTCCCGCGACGCGATCGGCCAGCGCCGGCAGGTCGGCGATCGTGACCCCGCCGCGCGAGGTGTCGCCGTCGAGACTCACTTGAATGAGTGAGTTGACGCTGTGCCCGTAGGCCGTCGCGGCGGCGTCGAGGGCGTCCACCAGGCGAGTCCGGTCGATCGAGTGGACCCAGGAGGCGTAAGACGCCACGGAACGGGTCTTGTTGCGCTGCAACTGACCCACGAAATGCCAGGAGGGGGTGAGACCCTGCGCGGCGAGCTCGGCGGCCTTGCCGGCCGCCTCCTGGTCGCGGTTCTCCCCCAGATCGGTCTGGCCCTCTTCGACGAGCACGGCCGCGTCGGCGGCGGGAAAGTTCTTGGTGACCACGATGAGCCGCACCGAATCCGGGGAGCGCCCGGCCTCGCGGCAGGCCGCCGCTATGGCGTCCTGGACGCGAGACAGGTTGGCGCGCAACTGGTCCCTGCGGTCGGTGTCGGTGCTCATGCCGTGTGTACCGGTAATGCTCGCCGCCGGACCTCAGGAACCGTTCTTGAGGAAGTCGGGGACGTCCACGTCGTCGAACAGGACCTTGCGCGGCTCGGGAGCGGACTCCCGCACCGGCTCGGGCTCGGCGATCGGCTCGGGGCGCTTCTTCTCCGGCTCCGGCACGCTGCTGGAGATCCGGGTCGGCTGCGCCAGTTCGAATTCGGATTCGCTCTGGTCGAAGCCGGCTGCTATGACGGTCACGCGGGCCTCTTCTCCGAGGGCATCGTCGATGACCGCGCCGAAGATGATGTTCGCGTCGGTGTGGGCGCAGTCGGAGACGAGCTCGGCGGCGTCGTTGATCTCGAACAGGCCCAGATCCGAACCGCCGGCGATGGACAGCAGGACGCCCTGGGCGCCCTCCATGCTCTGTTCCAGCAGCGGCGACTCGATCGCGGCTCTCGCGGCCTCGACGGCGCGGTTCTCGCCGCGCGCCGAACCTATGCCCATGAGGGCGGATCCGGCCCCGCTCATGACGCTCTTGACGTCGGCGAAGTCGAGGTTGATGAGGCCCGGTGTGGTGATGAGGTCCGTTATGCCCTGGACACCGGACAGCAGCACCTGGTCGGCGAGCCGGAAGGCGTCCATCATGGAGATGGTGCGGTCACCGAGGTGCAGCAGGCGGTCGTTGGGGATGACGATGAGCGTGTCGCACTCGTTCCTCAGATCGTCTATTCCCGACACGGCCTGAGTCTGACGCCGCTTGCCTTCGAAGGCGAACGGACGCGTCACGACACCGATGGTGAGGGCGCCGAGCTTGCGGGCGATATTGGCGATGACGGGAGCGCCACCCGTGCCGGTGCCGCCGCCTTCCCCACAGGTAACGAACACCATGTCGGCGCCCTTGAGGACTTCCTCGATCTCGTCGCGGTGGTCCTCGCAGGCCTTGGCGCCCACCTCGGGGTTGGCGCCGGCGCCCAGTCCGCGGGTGAGTTCGCGGCCGACGTCGAGCTTGACATCGGCGTCACTCATAAGCAGCGCTTGGGCATCGGTGTTGATGGCGATGAACTCAACGCCCTTGAGTCCCGCCTCGATCATTCGGTTGACAGCATTGACCCCGCCGCCTCCGACTCCTACGACTTTGATGACGGCGAGGTAGTTGTGCGGTGGTGTCATCGCTGCTGCCTTCCTTCCCTGACCGGCCCCTGGGTGCGAGAAACGGGATGTGCGAACACACCCGCTCCCCCATAACGCTAACTCACAGTGGGTGCATCTGGTGCGCTGACATCGACATGTTCATACCCGCTCGCCAACAATCGGTCCGCGACACGGGCTTTCTGGTCGTTCTCGGACGCGTCTCCCCACTGCAACGTCCGTCCATCTTCGAGATACAGCGTGACTCCCGCGGGGGAAGGCGATTCGACGCGTTGCACCTTGTCAGCGAGGGAGGAGGGGAGGTCCTGGAGAACCTTGATGGTCTCGATCGTGGCGAGGTCGGAGGGTCCCGGCTCGGCCAGCTCGACGTTCCAAATTGGGCCGGTGATTTCCTCTGCCTCGTCGAAGACGACGCCTTCGGAATCGATCATGAGAAAAGTCTCGTCGTCCTGGGGTACGGCGAGGAACGGCTCTCGTTCGTTGACCTCGATGAGGACGGCGCTGGGCCACGACCGCGAGACCTCGACGGATTTCACCGGCGGGAGTTCGGCGACGGCCGCGGCGATCTCGTCGAGATCGGCGCGCAGGATCGATTGGCCGCGGGCCTCGGACGCGACTTCGGCCACTTCCTTCGGATCGAGCACGGAGGTGCCGGTGACTTGGAGGTCCTTGACCGCGAATGGCGGTGTGGCCCAAACAATGACGAATGCGGTCAAGGCGAGTGCGGCGGCGATCGCGACGATCAGCCGCAATCGCTTATTGGGCAGGCGGCGGCGCACCACGTGGACCAGTCGCCACGGGCCCGATTCGGTCTCTTTGTCAGGGCCGCGCATCGCTCGATCTTG
Source organism: Glycomyces buryatensis (assembly GCF_004912275.1). Lineage (GTDB taxonomy): Bacteria > Actinomycetota > Actinomycetes > Mycobacteriales > Micromonosporaceae > Glycomyces > Glycomyces buryatensis. The sequence goes on along the minus strand of NZ_STGY01000066.1, from coordinate 133,146 downwards.
TCACGGCGGCGCTCGCCGGAAGTGGCGACATGCCCGAGTGTCATATAAGGTTAGGCAAGCCTTATCTACCGGAGAAGCAGCGCGCGGCGAATGAGAGCCGGGCGCGAATGCGAAGGAGCAGCCGCGCGTGACGATCCAGACCGCTGGACTCAGCCTCACCACCGTCCGGCCCTATCAGCCGTTCCCCGGACGAGTCAAGGAGATCCGGCGGTTGAGCCCGTCGTTCGTCCGGGTCACCTTCGCCTCCGAGGAGCTGCGGCTGTTCGCCGACAACGGCTTCGACCAGCGCATCAAGCTCATCTTCCCGGCCCCGGCCTGCGGATTCGAGAAGTTCCCGGGTACCGACCGCTGGTACTCCGACCTGCGGGCGCTGCCCGACGAGGAGCAGTGCCGGGTCCGGACCTACACCGTCCGCGGCGTTCGCCGCGAGCTCGGCGAGGTCGACATCGACATGGTCGTCCACGAACCCCACGGCAACGCGCCCGCCCCGGCGCTGCGCTGGATCCTGGACGCGGAGGTCGGCGACGAGCTGATCCTGCTCGGCCCGGACGCCCGCTTCGAAGGCCCGCAGGGCGGCATCGACTTTCACGCGCCAGAAGGTGCGGAACTGCTCCTGGGCGGCGACGAGACGGCCATGCCGGCCATCGCGGCGATCCTGGAGCGGCTGCCGATCACCGCGCGCGGCAAGGTCTTCATCGAGGTCCCCTTGACCACCGACATCCTCGACCTCAGCGCACCGCCGGAGGTCCGCGTCTCGTGGCTGCCGCGCGACGGCGCCCCGTGGGGCGCGTTCCTGGTGCCGCAGTTCGCCGCCGCGGCCGCCGCCCTCCAGTCCAAGGCCGAGGCCCAGCCGGTGGAGGACATCGACGTCGACGCCGAGATCCTTTGGGACGCACCGGAAAAACTCGACGCATGCGAGTCGTACGTGTGGCTCGCCGCCGAGGCGGGCGTGGTGAAGACGCTGCGCCGCACCGTCCGCCAGGAACTCGGCTTCCCCAAGGAATGCGGGGCCTTCATGGGCTACTGGCGCCTGGGCAAGGACGCCGACTAGACCGACCCTCACAGGGCCCGTGCCGTTCAGTGAGGGACTTTCGCATGCCGGTGGTGACCCAGGACGACGCGCAGGGCCCTGCCGTCCTGGGAGGGCCCTGCGCGCTCTAAAACCTTGTCCCTCAACGGAGGAGGGCGTCGGGCATCATGGAGACGGGCGGGGCGCCCATCGTCACGACCACGTCGCCTTCCGCCGCCAGCGCCTTCACGGCGGCGGGGACGTCGTCCCATTCGGCGACGAAGACCTTGTCGGCATCCGGCAGGTCCACGAAGTCCCTGAGCTTCTCGCCGCCCTCGCCTTCGGGGACCGTCTCGCCGGGCCCGAAGATCTCCATGACGACGACCTTGTCCGCCAACGACAGCGCCTCGGCGATGTCCACGCGCATCTCGACCGTGCGGTAGACGCGGTAGGGCTGGAAGACCACGATGAGCTTGCCGGGGGCCGCGACCTCCTTGAGGGTCTTGATGGCCTCGTGCATCGCGGTCGGGTGGTAGGCGTACTCGTCGAAGACCGAGTAGCCGCGGACCTCGCCGCGCTTCTCGAACCTGCGCTTGACCCCGCCGAACGCGGCGATGCCCGCGGCGATGGCCTCGGGTTCGAGTCCCACCTGGAGGCCCACGGCGATCGCGGCTCCCGAGTTGAGCGCGATGTGCTTGCCGGGCATCGGCAGGTGGAAGCGGCCGAGCAGCTGGTTGTGGGCGAGGACGGTGTAGTCCACCCCGTCCTTGCTGGACTCGACCTCGCCGAGCTGGATGTCGGAGCCGTCCGAGAACCCGTAGGTGGCGACGGTGCGGCCCTCGGCGCGCAGCTTCGCGGCCAGCGCCTTCGTGCCCGGGTTGTCGGCGCACAGGACCAGCAGGCCGTCCTTGTTCGTGTTGTGGCAGAACCGCTCGAACGCCTCGGTGAGGGCGTCCATGTCGCCGTAGTTGTTGAGGTGGTCGACGTCGATATTGGTGACCACTCCGATCTCGGGGCGGTAGCGCAGGAAGGAGCGGTCGGACTCGTCGGCCTCGGCGATGAAGTACTCGCCCTCGCCGTGCGCACCGGTGTGGGCGGCGATGAGCTCGCCGCCGTTGACGTAGGACGGGTCGACCCCGGCGTGCTCCAGCATCTCGACGATGATCGCGGTGGTGGTGGTCTTGCCGTGGGTTCCGGTGACGACCACGGACTTGCGGCCGGTCATGGCCGCCGCCAGGGCCTCGGAGCGGTGATACACGCGGATGCCGCGGCGCCGCGCCTCGGCCACTTCGAGATGGTCGTCGCCATGCGCGGTGGAGCGGACGACCGTGTCGATGCCATCGAGGTTGGACACTGTGTGCTCTCGGTGGAGGGTGACCCCGAGGGCTTCGAGCTCGGGCAGGCTGGGCCAGTCCTTCAACTCGGAGCCGGACACGGGGAGACCGCGCGTGGCGTAGAGGCGGGTGAGTCCGTTCATGCCGACGCCGCCGACGCCGATGAACAGCGTCCGGCCGAGGTCTTCGGCGGTGATGCCCTCGTCGATCGGGCTGGTCAGATCGTTGGGATCCTTGGTCATCCTTGCTGAACCACCTTGTACGTGAATTGCCGCAGCGCCTCGTCGCCGTCGCGGCGACCGAATCCGGCGGACGCCTGGGCCATGGCCGAGAGCTTCTGCCGGTCGGTGATGAGCGGGACGAGGTTGGACTCGATCCAGGCGGGGTTGAGGGCTTCGTCGTCGCAGAAGACGGCGCCGCCGGCGGCCACGACGGGGCCGGCGTTGCGGTACTGCTCCTTGTTGCCCCAGGGCATGGGCACGAACACTGTCGGCAGGCCCAGGGCGGTCACTTCGGCGACGGTCATGGATCCGCCGCGGGCGAGGACCATGTCGGCGGCGGCGTATCCGAGGTCCATGCGGTCGAGGTAGTTCAGGGTGCGGTAGGCGACCGGGAGTCCGTCGGGGATGTGGACGGGTTCGTCGCGGCGGGCGCCGATGATGTGGAGGACCTGGACGCCGCCCTTGGTCAGGACCTGCGCGGCGCCGGAGACGGCGTTGTTGATGGAGGCGGCGCCTTGGGAGCCGCCGTAGACGAACAGGACCGGCCGGTTCGGGTCGAGCCCGAAGTGGGCGCAGGCCTCGGCGCGGCGGGCGGCGCGGTCGAGGTGGGAGATGGCCGGGCGCAGGGGGATGCCGGTGTAGGTTCCGTCGGCGAGGATCGGGGAGGCCTGCGTCAGGTGGGGGAAGCCCAGGGCGAGGTTGTCGGTGAACTTGAGGGCCATCTTGTTGGCGACGCCGGGCGGGTCGTTGTATTCGAAGACGACCATGGGGGTCTTGCGGCGCCAAGCGGCGAGGTAGGCGGGGACGGCGACGTAACCGCCGAAGCCGATCACGACCTCCGCCCCGACCTCGTCCATGATCTCGCGGGTGGCCTTCATGGCCTTGAGCATGCGCGGGGCGGTCAGGAGGAGGTCGACGTTGATCTTGCGCGGCAGCTGGTGCGCCGGGACGTTCCGCAGCTGGTAGCCCGCCTTGGGGATGAGCTCGTTCTCCAGGCCCTTCTCGGTGCCGAGGCAGGTGATGTGGATGTTCGGGTCGTGGCGGCGCAGGCAGTCGGCGAACGCCAGGAGCGGGTAGATGTGGCCGCCGGTGCCGCCTCCGGCGAGGACGACCGATCGTAGCTGTGGCACTTCAAGGCTTTCTGGTCGAAGGGACGGGTTCACTTGGTCTGCGGGGGTTTGGATCCCGCCTTGGAGCGGGTCTTCGCCTTGGGTGCCGCTTCCTCGGATCGAGGGGCGGGCGGCAGGGGTGCCCAGAGCAAGCGTACGAGGCGGGACGGATTGCGCGCCCGCAGTGCGGCGGAGGCGTCGGGTTCGGCACGTGCGAACCCGGCGAGCATGCCGACCGCGGCGAGGACCACCACGAGGGCGGTCCCGCCGTCGGAGATGAACGGCAGCGGGACACCGGTGATGGGGATGAGTCCCAAGACGCCGCCGATATTGATGAACGCCTGGCCGGCGAGCCAGATCGTGACGCCGGCGGCGACGAGTTTGCGGAAGGGGTCGTCGGAGCGCCGGGCGATGCGGAAGCCGGTGTAGACCAGGACGGCGAAGAGGATCAGGATGACCATGCAGCCGATGACGCCGAGCTCCTCGGCGATGAGGGCGAAGATGAAGTCGTTGTGGCCGTTGGGGAGCCATTCCCATTTCTGGCGGCTCTCGCCGAGTCCGACGCCGAACCAGCCGCCGTCGGCGATCGCGTAGTAGCCCTGGATGGCCTGGTAGCCCCATCCGCTGGCGAAGTCCTCGGGCCGCGAGAAGGAGAGGATGCGTTCCATGCGGTAGGGCTGGAAGGCGATCAGGAGGGCCGAGCCGCCCAGGGCGACGCCGAAGAGGACGCCGAGGATGCGCAGCGGGACGCCGGAGGCCCACAGCAGTCCGATGAACATGGCCACGATGATGAGCATGGTGCCCAGGTCGGAGTAGCCGATGATGATCATCGAGAGTCCGGCGATGGGGAACATGGGGACGGCCAGGTCGCGCCAGGAGGCGATGCGCGGGCCGAGGCGGACCAGGGAGTCCGCGACCCACAGCAGCAGGCCGAACTTGGCGATCTCGGCGGGCTGGAACTGGATGGGTCCGATGTGGAGCCACAGGCCGTCGGTCCCGACGCCGGAATCGGAGGAGCCGCTGGAGGGCATGAAGACCAGGACCAGGCCGAGCAGGATCGAGATGACGAGCAGGGGCCGGGCGATGCCGCGGTAGGTGCGGACGGGGAGCCGCTGGGCGACCCAGAAGACGACGACGCCGACCAGGGCCCAGGTGGCCTGCTGGATGATGACGAAGAATGCCGATCCCTGGTCCGCGTAGGACTCGACCATCGTCGCGGAGAACACCATGACCAGGCCAATGGTGAGCAGCAGGGCGCTGGAGGACAGCAGCAGGTAGTACGAGGCGAGCGGCCGGTCGAGCAGGCCGCGCAGCATCTCGGTGAAGCCGGCCCTCATGGGGCCGCGTCCGGGTTCGGCGTCTTCGGCATCAAGCGCTTCTCTCCAATTGGGCCCTACCGGCCGTTACTCGGTCGGATCCATGGCCCGATTCTGCCGGACCGCGGCGGCGAACGCGTCCCCGCGGTGGGCATAGGAGGTGAACATGTCGAACGAGGCCGCGGCGGGCGAGAGCAGCACCGTATCCCCCGGCAGGGCTTCGGCGGCGGCGTGCGCGACGACTTCGGTCATGACCGCATCGTCGCGTCCGTCGAGCACGTGGACGGGGAGGTCCGGGGCGTGTCGCGCCAGCGCGTCGGCGATCTGGGCCCGGTCCTGTCCGATGAGGATCGCGGCCCGCAGGCGCGGGGCGAATCGCCGGACCAACTCGTCCACATCGACGCCCTTGAGCTGGCCGCCGGCGACCCACACGATGGAGTCGTAGGCGGCGAGCGCGGCGGCGGCGGCGTGGGGGTTGGTGGCCTTGGAGTCGTCCACCCAGTCGACGCCGCCGCCACTGGCGATGGCGACGTTGCGGTGCGGCTCGGGGGTGTAGTCGCGGATGGCCCGGGCGATGTCCTCGATGGCGACGCCGACGCGGCGGGCGAGGGCAGCGGCGGCGAGGGCGTTGGCCACATTGTGCTCGCCGGCGGGGCGGACCTGGTCCACCGAGCAGATCCTGACGGGTTCACCGCCGGTGTAGTCGACCAGGAAGCCAAGGGCCACACCGTATTGACCGGGCCTGGGCTCGCCGAGCGTGAAGCCGGTGATCTCGGCACTGGAGTTCTTGGCGAGGGCGACGACGGCCGGGTCGTCCAGGTTGACCACGGCCACTCCCCCGCGCCAGACCGCGGTCTTGGCCTCGGCGTAGGAGTCGAAACCGCCGTGCCAGTCGAGATGATCGGGTGCCAGGTTTAGGATGGCGCCCGCGCTGGGGGCGAGCAGACGGGACCAGTGGAGCTGGTAGCTGGAGAGCTCGACGGCGAGAACGTCGTAAGGCCCGTTCGCGGCAAAGACGAGCGGCTCGCCGATATTGCCCAGCGCCTCGGCGCGCAGGCCGCCGGCCTTGAGCATGGCGGCGAGCATCGTCGTGGTGGTGGTCTTGCCGTTGGTGCCGGTGACGGCCAGCCACTGCGGGGCGCCCGGTCCGCGCAGCCGCCAGGCGAGTTCGGGCTCGGAGTAGGTCTCCAGGCCCGCTGCGCTCGCGGCGACGGCGATCGGGTGGTGCGGCGGGAAGCCCGGGGAGAGGATCACCTGGTCGATGTCGGCGAGCAGCGCGGGGTCGAAGTCGTCGGCGACGACGCAGCGCGCGCCCTTGGCGGCCAGGGCCCTCATGCGGTCGGAGTCGGCGCGGTCGTAGACGGTGACGGCCTTGCCGGCGTCGAGCAGGACTTCGGCGCAGGCGGCCCCGGCCACGCGGGCCCCGGCGACGAGAAAGCGATCGGCGATCTCCACCTGTTACCCCGCTATTCGCAGGAAGTCTGCGAAGAAGAAACCGAGGGCCAGGGCCGTGCAGATGCCCGCGATGATCCAGAAGCGGACCACGATGGTGACCTCGGACCAGCGTTTCTCGCCGAGTTCGAAGTGGTGCTGGATCGGGGACATGCGGAAGACGCGTCTGCCGGTGAGTTTGAACGAGGTTACCTGGATCATGACGCTCGCCGTGGTGATGACGAACAGGGCACCGAGGATTGGCAGGAGGAGGATGGTCTTGGAGGCGATGGCGAGTCCGGCGATGAGCGCGCCGAGGCTGAGGGACCCGGAGTCGCCCATGAAGATCTGGGCGGGCGAGGTGTTCCACCACAGGAAGCCGAACATGGCTCCGGCCGCGGCCCCGGCGATGAGGGCGATCTCCAGGGGGTCGCGGACGTCGTAGCAGAGGTTGTCGGCCGGCTGCACGCCGCCGCACCAGTGGCGGTACTCCCAGAAGCCGATGATGAGGAACGCCAGGAAGCTCATCATGGAGGCGCCGGTGGCGAGGCCGTCGAGGCCGTCGGTGAGGTTGACGCCGTTGGCGGTGGCGTTGACCAGCAGCACGATCAGGACGACCATGCCGATGTTGGTGACGTTGAGCCAGCTGATGTCGCGGGTGAAGGAGACGAAGGGGGTCGCGACGGTCTCGGAGATCTCCTGGGTGTCGATCGAGCCGGTGTAGTAGACGGCGACGATGCCGAAGATGGTTGCCGCGATGGAGAGTCCGAGGACCTTGGCCTTGCCGGAGATGCCGCCGGAGTGCTTCTTGCGGATCTTGAGCCAGTCGTCGATGAAACCGACGAAGCCGCAGGTGACAAACAGTCCGATGAGGAATATGCCGGTGGCGGTGAAGCCGGTCGGGCGGTTGAGGACGACGCCGTCCACCTGCTCGGGCAGGGCCATGAGGACCAGGTGGCCGGCGACGTAGGCGACGACGGTCGTGAAGATGAAGACGACGCCGCCCATGGTGGGGGTGCCGGCCTTCGCCAAGTGGGACTGGGGTCCGTCGGTGCGGATGGGCTGCCCGGCCTTCAAGCGGCGGAACAGCCTCGCCGCGAGCGGGGTGAGCGCCATGGTGAGCGCGAACGCCACGAACGCGGCGATGATTACGGCTCTCACTGGTCTTTGTCCTCCTTGGGACGCAGGAAATCGGCGACGTCCCAGGTGCGGTACCGGGAGCCCTTCACCAGGACGGTGTCGCCGGGGCGCAGCCGCTGCCGCAGCAGTTCGATCGCCGCGGGCTGATCGAGTACGTGGGTGGTCGAGGCGACGGCATCGGCGCCTTCAATGATGTACTGGGTGCCGTCGCCGACGGCGATGAGCTCGTCGACTCCGGCTTCGGCGGCCTGCTCGCCGACGCGGCGGTGGCAGGACTCGCTCTGTTCTTCGAGGTCGGCCATGAGCCCGAGGACCGCGATGCGGCGCCCTTCGGTCGGGACCTGGCCCAGGGCGCGCAGGGCGGCACCCATCGAGGCGGGGTTGGCGTTGTAGGAGTCGTCGATGACGGTGGTTCCGTCGGCGCGGGTGAAGACGTCCATCCGGCGCTCGGACCGGCGCCCGGCCTTGGACAGGCTCGCGGCGATCTGGTCGGGTTTCGCGCCGAGCTGCCGGGCGACGCCGGCCGCGGCGAGCGCGTTGTAGACGTGGTGGCGGCCCCAGAACTGGAGGTTCACCCGGGCCGAGCCCTCTGGAGTCCAGAGGGTGAAGCTGTGGCGGCCGTCGCCGGGGTCGATGTTCTCGGCGAAGAAATCGGTGTTCTCGCTGTCGATGCCGAAGTACAGGTCGTTGATGTCGGGGAGGCCCTCCGCCATCGCCTTGACCCGCGGGTCGTCGGCGTTGAGGATGACGTCGCCGGTGTACCGGTTGAGGTAGCGGGGAAGTTCGCTCTTGGCCTTGGCGGTGGTCTCGATGTCGCCGAAGCCGTCGAGGTGGGAGATGCCGACATTGAGGACCACGCCAATCTTCGGCGGGGCGATCTCGCACAGCTGCGTGATGTGCCCGAGCCCGCGCGCGGCGAGTTCGAGGACGAGGTATTCGGTGTCCGGCTCGACCCGGCACACGGTGTAGGGGTGGCCCAGTTCGTTGTTGAAGTTGCCCTCGGTGGCGACGGTCGGGCCGAGGTCGGCGCACACCTGCCCGATGATGTCCTTCGTGGAGGTCTTGCCGTTTGAGCCGGTGACGCCGATGATGATCGCGTCGGAGGCGGCGGCGACATGCTTGGCGAGCCTCGTGAGCGCGTCGATGCCGTTGTCCACATAGATCGCGGGGGTGTCGATCGGCTCCGTGGCGATGGTCGCTAGGGCGCCCTGCGCTGCGGCCTTGGCGGCGAACGTGTGTCCGTCGACCTTCTCGCCGGGGATGGCCAGGAAAAGGCCGCCGGGGCCGGCCTTGCGGGAGTCGAACTCGATCCCGCCGGTGACGATCGCCTCGGGGTCGGCCGAATCGCTCAACCTGCCTTCGACGGCTTGGGCGATCTCGGCCAGGCTCATGGGGATCACTCGGCGATCTCCTCCTGTTCGGTTGACGCAGTGCAGGTTGTGACTGCGGTGTCTTTAGGTATCCACGCGGCGGCCGCTGTGCCGGTTGCGGCGCTATGCCGGGGCCGACTCGACCCAGCCGACCTCGCGCAACGCCCTGGCGAGCAGCACGCGGTCATCGCTTCCAACTGGGCCCGCGGCGGTCTCGATGACCGTCTCGTGGCCCTTGCCGAGCAAGGCGACGGTGTCCCCGGGCGCGGCCAGGTTCACGGCCTCGCGCACGGCCACCTCTCGCCCCGGAATATTACGGCAGGGTACGTCCCCGACGGCGGCGGCCACCTCGTCGCGAATGCGCGCGGGGTCCTCGGTGCGCGGATTGTCGTCGGTGACGATGACGAGGTCCGCCCCGCGGCCCACCGCGGCGCCCATGAGCGGGCGTTTCGAGCGGTCGCGGTCGCCCCCGGCGCCGAGGATCGCGATCACCTTGCCGGGCGTGGACTCGCGCAGCGAATCGAGCACGGCGGTGATCGCCTCGGGCTTGTGGGCGTAGTCGACCACGCCGCGGACCGGACCGGCGCCGGAGACCAGCTCCATGCGGCCGGGCACGCCCCGGCAGGAGGCGATGCCGTCGAGCGCGGTGGCGAGGTCGATCCCCGCGGCTTCGAGAAGCGCGGCGGCCAGGGCGGCGTTGGCGACGTTGTGGCGGCCGGGCATATTGACGCGGCCGTCGGCCTCCCCGGCGGGGCCCTTCAGGTGGAAGGTCTGCGTGAAGCCGTCGGTGGTGAGACCGGAGGCGAAGTAGTCGGCCTCGGCGTCGCGCAGAGAGTAGGTGAGGGTCCCCTCGTGGGCGAGGGTGACGACGCGTTCATCGTCGGCGTTGAGGATCTCGGTCTCCGCGCGGCCGTCGAACAGCTTGGCCTTGGCGTTGAAGTAGTCGTCCAGGTCGGCGTGGAAGTCGAGGTGGTCGGTGCCGAACATGGTGTAACCGGCGGCGCGGAAGCGGCTCCCGGCGACCCTTCCGAGGGCGAGGGCGTGGCTGGAGACCTCCATGACCACGTCGGTGACCCCGCGCTCGACCGCGAGCGCCAGGAGCGCCTGGAGTTCGGGCGCCTCGGGGGTGGTGCGCTCGGACTTGAGGACCTGGTTCGCGATGCGGGTCTCGACGGTGCCGATGATGCCGGTCATGCGCCCGGCGTGGGCCAGGCCGGCCTCGACCAGGTAGGCGGTGGAGGTCTTGCCGTTGGTGCCGGTGATGCCGAGGAGATTCAGGTGCTCGGACGGGCGGCCCCAGACGCGGGCGGCGATCTCGCCGGTGAGCGCGCGCGGGTCGTCCACGACGAAGACGGGGAGCAGGTCTCCTGCCAGCTCTGCGCCGCGGGCGTCGGTGAGGACGCAGACCGCGCCGCGCTCGACGGCCTGGGCGGTGAACTCGGCGCCGTGGCGGTTGGCGCCGGGCAGTGCGGCGAACAGATCGCCGGGTTCGACCAGGTTCGCGGCGAGGCTCACGCCGGTGACGGCGAGCTCGGCTTCCTTTGCGGCGGGAATGAGGTCCGCCAGCGCCGTGAGCTCGTACGGCGTGGTCATATCGGGTCGCGGAAAGGTTGACACGGCCTGACCCTACACCGGGGTGACAGGGTCGAAACCGACCACGGAACCGAACGCGCGGCGTGAATAACCGTGCTCAGGCGCCGCGCTCGATCCGGTCGAGGTTGCCCGCCCAGGTTTCGAGGAGTTTATTGAGCTCGTCGGCCTGGTCGCAGGTGATGGCGTCGAGGAACAGCTCGCGGACCAGCGAGAGGATGCAGGGCGCGGCCTTTTCGAGGCGTTCGCGCCCGGCGTCGGTGAGTTTGACCCAGACGCCGCGGTTGTCGCTCTCGCACTTGTGGCGCTCGACCAGGCCCATGTCGGCGAGCTTGCCGATCTGGTAGGTGACGGCGCTCTTGGCGGTGACGATGCGTTCGGCGAGGTCGGACATGCGCAGGGCGTGCTTCGGGGCGTCGGCGAGGCGGACGAGGATCTCGTACTGGGTGTGGGTGATGCCGTGGTTGTCCTGGAGGCGGCGGTCGATCTGGTGCTCGAGGCGGTGGGTGACGGTGAGGAACTGGTTCCACACGTCGTCGACTCCGGGGGCGAGCCAGCGGCTCTGAAAGTTGCCCTCTGGCATTCCCGGCCTCCCTCCAACGGCGTAAATGATCCGGTTCAATTTCGAACTACCTTATCAGTTGACACTCCTGTCGCCCAGGACTCGTAAGCGAGGCCATAGCCTGGCCGCAGGTCAGTGCCCGAGTAGTGGCGCAGAGTGCCCATCTCGGACCCGAATTGATCGAGCAAAACTCGCGTTCTACGCTGTGTGCCGACGACCCGTCCCATCGGCCGAGCACCCGAAGGACCTCCCGCTTTGAACGGTAATGCCGCGCGCACCGGCCCACATGCCGCCCGCCGAGCCCTCGTTCTCCCGATCGCGATGCTGGTCTTCGTGGTCCTCCTGATCGCCCCGGCCTCCCAATCCGAGGCGCAGGAAGAGGGCGACGACTCCGTCTCGGAGGGCCTCTCCGGGGCCATCGAGGACTACCTCAACGCACAGGACGAGCTCAACGCGCTCGAGCAGGAGCAGGAGGACCTGGTCGCCGAGCTGTCCGACTCCGAAGCGGAGATCGAGGAGCTCAATGCCGAGCTCGCCGAATACGTGGCCCGCGCCTACGCCTCCTCCGACCTCCAGTCGACCTCCGCGCTCCTGGCCTCCGAGGATCCCGGCGCCATGATCGACGCGCTCGGAACGCTCCAGTTCCTCGGTCAGTCCCGCGCCGAGCGCCTGAACGACCTCGTCGACCGCCTGGCCGAGATCGAGGCGACCCAGCAGACCCTCGACGACAACATCGCCGAGCAGGAGCAGGCCACCGAGGACATGGAGGCGGCCCGCGACGAGGCCGCCCACGAGCTGGCCGCCTCGGGTGGCGACTCGGCCGCCGGCCCCACCTCCTCCGACGCCCGGGCCGCCGACCCGGCGCCGCGCAACCCCGACGGCTCCCTGCCGTACGAGAGCTGCTCGGAGGACGACCCGTCCCCCGCCGACGGCTGCGTCACCCCGCGCACCCTCCACTCCCTGGAGCAGGCGCAGTTCGCCGGCTTCACCCGCTACGTCAACTGCTACCGGCCCACCGGCTCGGGCGAGCACCCCAAGGGCCGCGCCTGCGACTACTCCTCCGAATCCGGCGGTTTCGGCGGCGCCGCGGGCGGCGAGGACTACGACTACGGCCAGAACCTGGCCGCGTGGTTCACCGAGAACGCCGACGCACTTGGTGTGCAGTACGTCATCTGGTACCGGCAGATCTGGTTCCCCGGCAGCGGGTGGAAGTCCTACGGAGGGGCCTATGGCGACCCCTCCAGCGACCACACCAACCACGTGCACGTCAGCATCCGTTAACCGGCACGTCATCTGAGGGGCACGGCACTCCATTGAGGCGCCTGAGCCTCGCTCACGCTGTGTACTGTTGGTCCATGACGTTCGGACGGTCCCCACTGAGCCGACGCGGTGTCTTCGCCGCGGGCGGCGTTGTCGCTGTAGGCGCGGGCCTGGCCGCCTGCACCAAGGACACCGGCACCCTCGGGTCCGACGACGAGAGCAGCGACGAGCCCCAGAGCGCCGCCAAGATCACCGTCACCCCGGCCGACGGCGCCGCCGACGCGACCGCCGCCACCGAGATCGCCTGGAAGGTCGAGGAGGGCGAGTTCACCTCGTTCACGCTCACCGACGCCGAGGGCAATGAGGTCGAGGGCGACATGCACCCCGACGGGACCACCTGGGTCCCGGCCTCCCCGCTGGACTGGGAGGGCACCTACACCGCGGCGGTCTCCGCCGAGGACTCGGCCGGCCTGGCGGCCACGGTCGAGGCGACCTTCACCACGATCGCCTCCCCGCCCAACCGGGTCAGCATCGAGAACTACCTGCCGGGTGTGGACTCCACGGTCGGCCAGGCCGCGGTGCTGCCGTTCCGCTTCTCCGGCTACGAGATCCCCGAGGACCAGCGCGCCGCCGTCGAACGCCGCCTGTTCGTCACCTCCGAGCCCGCCCAAGAGGGCTCCTGGCACTGGATCAACGCCCGCGCCCTGGAGTACCGGCCCAAGGAGTACTGGCAGCCGAACACCCAGGTCACCGTGCGCCTGGGCCTGGGCGGCCTGCCGCTCGGCGAGGACTACTACGGCGAGTTCGACCAGGACACGAACTTCACCATCGACCCCGAGGCGCGCCTGCTCGAGGCCGACAACGACACCAAGCAGCTGCGGGCCTACCAGGACGGCACCATCGTCCAGACCATCCCCATCTCGCTGGGCGCCGACGAGCCGATCGACGGCAACGACGCCCGTTCCTTCTCGGGCAACATGATCGTCATGAGCCGCGAGGAGGAGTCGACGTTCGTCTCCGAGCTGTACGAATACGAGACCCCCGTCAAGTGGGCGATGCGCCTGACGTTCTCGGGCCAGTTCATCCACGGCGCGCCCTGGGCCGCGGACCGACTCGGCAAGAGCAACGGCTCCCACGGCTGCATCAACGTCTCCGACGAGATGGGCGAGTGGATCTACAACTTCGTGCGCTGGGGCGACCCGGTCGTCGTCCTGAACACCGGGCTCGCGCTGCCCCAGGGCGACGGGTTCACCACCTGGGACCTCAGCTGGGAAGACGTCGTCGCGGGCTCATACCTCGACTCGTCCTCCGGCGAATCCGACTAGACCGGCTCTTCAGTGCGGACCTTCGGGTCCGACGCCTGCGGGTGCTCGGCCAGGATCTTGCGGTGCGCCCAGCGCTCCACGAAGAACGAGTAAACCGGGACCGTGCCGCCCAGCAGCAGCCCCACCGTCTGCGGCCAGAACTTCCAGCCGGCCTGCTGCGCCAGGTGGAAGCCGAGCACCAGGTAGACCATGTAGCACAGGCCGTGGATGGGGCTGATCACCGTCACCAGGGTGTCGTCGTGCCAGATGTACTTCAGCGGCATCGCCACGAAGACGAGCCCGATCAGGAACGTGCCGACGATCCAGGCGACGATGCGGAAGCGCTTCAAGGCGGCGTTCATGCGGTACTCCCGGGAGATTGAGTGTCGGACTGGCGCGCCCTGAGAATGGAAGTCTCGAACGGCGAGGTCATCGGCGGCGGCTCGGGACGTCCCTTGCGGGCCTTGCCCTCCGGCGCGTCCTTGTGCAGCTCCAAGCGCATCTGGCGAATCCAGAGCGCGAGCGTGAACAGGGCGAACAGCGGCCACTCGAACGCATAACCCCAGCTGATCGCGTTGCCGCCCTGGGCCCTCGACAGCTGCCACCAGCCGAGCAGGCTGAATCCCGTGGTCAGCACCACGGCGAAGAAGTGGAGGACGAGCCACGGGGGCGTCAACAACCGGCGCACTCCGACAGACTAGGTCCGCCCCGGCCAGGTTGCGAGCGGGGGTCGCACCGTGGTGACATATGCCGGTGAATTCAGAACTGCCCGCCGAGGGCTCCATACGGCCGTTCCCCGTCCTCACTTCCGAGGAGGTCCGCGAGCTCCTGCTCGACTGGTGCGGCGCCGACCCCGAGGACGCCCGGGCCGCCGCCGAGGCGGTCGGAGAGGTCTACGGCTCGGACCTGCGGCGGTGGGCCGACCGGTGCTACCAGTCGATCGCGGCCGACATGGGCGGGCGGATGTGGAAGCAATGGCCCAAGGGTCCCGAGCACCAGAGCGACGCCGGGCACCTGCTGGGGCTCTACCCGTTGCTGGCTGCGGTGCCGCTGATGCTCGACATCCACCGCGAGCGGGGCGTCGACGAGGAACACTCGAAGCTGATCCTGGCCGACATCGGCGAGAAGCTGCGGCTCAATCGGATCCTGTACGGCCGCGCCGGACTCGACGTGGCGTTCTGGTTCACCGCCCACGTCCGCGGCTCGCTGTACCAGCTGGGCCGCCTCCAGTTCTGCATGGAAGGCACGGTGGGGGCGCCCCGGATCGGCCTGCACATCCGCGGCGAGGGCGGCTCGCTCGCGCCCGAGATCGTCCGCGACTCGTTGCGGCAGGCGCTCGAATTCTTCCCGGCGGCCTTCCCCGAGCACTTCGGGAAGGGCCGCTTCCCTGAGTTCATGTGCACCTCTTGGCTGCTCGACCCGCAACTGCGCGACTGGCTGCCCGAGCACTCGAACATCCTCCGGTTCGGGAAGCTGTTCGACCTCGTCGCCCCCGGGAACGAGGGCGGCCACGACGACATCTGGCGCTTCGTCTTCGCCCGGGCCCCCGAGACACCGATGGACCAACTGCCCGCCGACAACACCCTCCAGCGGTCCGTCCTGGCCGGTCTCAAGGCCGGCGTCGAATGGCGCTCCCGCGCCGGGGGCCTGTCCCGGGAGCGCCTGGGACTGTAAACCCCTGCCGCCCTTAGGACCTGGCGTTGCGCCAGGCCGGGCTGTCGACATAGTGGTTGTCGAACCGCTCCCCCGAGGCCGCGATCTCGGCCGGGTCGGCCTCGCCCGCGACGACTCGCTCCAGGAGCCGGTAGTAGTCGAAGCGGTCGGCCGCCGGCGTGAAGATCGCCAGGACCTCGGCGTCCGCGCCGGACACGGCCCCGAAGGCGTGCGGCAGGCCCGGCGGGATGGTGATGAAGTCACCCTCCTCCAGGATCAGAACCTCGTCCCCGGCCAGAACCTGAAGGCGGCCTCCGATGACGAACAGCGATTCGCTGGCCTTGGTGTGGAAGTGCGACGGGGCCCCGTCACCGCCCCAGGGGAAGACCGAGCGAGTCACCGACAGCGCCCCACCGGTCTGGGACGAGTCGGCCAGCAGCGTCATGACCGACCGCTGGGCGTGGGCCAGGTTCTCGGCGGTGGCGGCGCGGGCGATGACCGGCTTCGGGGTGGTCAGGTTCGCGTTCACGGTGCTGTCTCCATAAGGTTTTAGACGGCCCGGGAGGGCCGGATGTTGCTCGGTCTTCAGTTGCTTCGAAGGATCTGCCGCCCGGCGCTTCGGGGCGACTGGAACTCGGGACTCTGCGGCTATGACCGGACGGCGACGGCGTCGACCTCGAAGAGCATCTCGGCCAGCGCCAGCGCGGCCACCCCGGTGAGGTCTGAACCGGCGGCCGGTCGCCCCAGATCCGGGCGATCGCCCCGCCGAGTGCCTCGAGCTTCCCCTGGTCGTGCCCGACGATGAACGTGCGCAGCTGCGCGACGTCCGCGTAGTCCAGCCCGACCGAGCGCAGCGCCTTCCCGAGGTTGGCGAAGGCCCGCTCGACCTGGACGGCGAAGTCGTCGCTCGTGGTGTGTCCGTCGGCGTCCGAGTCGTATTGGCCGGCGATGAGGACGAGTTCGCCGGAGACGCGGGCGACGTGGCTGTAGCCGAACCCGGTGGGGTCGTGGAGCTCGGCGGGGTTGGTGATCTCGATGGACATGGCGGTCTCCTTCAGGGTTCGGCTCCCGTCCAGCAGGAGCTCATATCTAGATATTATATGTCTAGATACAGCTTCGCAACCGTTCTTCACCGTGCCCTGACTCACATTAATCCGGACAGGTAATATCCTGTTCATGAAGATCAACGAAGGCGTCGAATGGGCCGCGCACTGCTGCCTGCTGCTGAACTGGATGGAGGCCGACGGGCCGGTGTCCACCGCCCGCCTGGCCGCCGGGTACGGGCTGCCGCCCGCCTACCTCAATAAGCAGCTGCAACCGCTCGTCAAGGCCGGGGTCCTCACCTCGACGGCCGGCAAGAAGGGCGGGTTCCGCCTCGCCAAGGGACTGGGCGACATCACCCTCATGGACATCCTCACCGCCATCGAAGGCCCCGACGAGGCCTTCAAGTGCGCCGAGATCCGCCAGGCCGGAGTCTGGGCCGACCTCCCCGCCTCGGCCTTCCGCGCGCCCTGCGCCATCGACACCGCGATGCGCTCGGCCGAACTGGAATGGCGGCGGGCGCTGGCCGCCCAGACGCTGGCGCAGGTCCAGGCCAATGCCGAGCTCCAGGCGCCGGGACTGCGCCGCCAGGTCCAGGACTGGTATGCCGCGCGCTGACCGGGCTGCAGGCCATAGGGTGTGAGTATGCGGATCGTCATCGCCGGCTCCAGCGGCTACCTCGGCACTGCCCTCACGAAGGCCCTGAACGGCCACGACCTGGTCCGGCTGGTGCGCCGCGAACCCGACGCGGAGGACGAGATCCGCTGGGACCCTTACGGAGGACCCCTCGACCCGTCCATCCTCGACGGCGTCGACGCCGTGGTCAACCTGTGCGGTGTACCCATCGCGGGCCAGCGCTGGAACGAGGCCTACAAGCGGCGCATCCGCACCAGCCGCGTCGTGCCGACCGAGGTCCTGGCTGAAGCAGTAGCGCGGGCGGGGGTCCCGGTGCTGGTGAACGCCTCGGCCGTCGGCTGGTACGGGGACCGCGCGGCGGTCCCGGTGGACGAGTCGACTCCGGCCTCCACCGACTACCTGGGCCGGACCTGCCTGGCGTGGGAGCAGGCGACGGCCGCCGCAAAGGACGCCGGAGCGCGGGTGGTGCGGCTGCGCACCAGCCACGTGCTCGGCCCGGATAGCCCGCTCCTGGCGAAGTTCGTGCCGGTCTTCAAGCTGTGCATGGGCGGACGATTCGGAAACGGACAGCAGTACCTGCCGTGGATCTCCTTGCGGGACTGGGTGAACGCGGTGGTTCTCCTCCTGGAGGACGGCACGTCCGGGGCCGTGAACCTGGTGGGCCCGAACCCGGTCACGAACCGGGAGTTCACCCGGTCGCTGGGGACCGCCCTGCACCGGCCCACGCCGTGGATCATCCCCGGCTGGGCCGTGAAGCTCGTCGCGGGCGAGGCGGCCGTCGAGCTGCTGCGCGGCGCCAAGGTCCGCCCGGCGGTGCTGGAGGAGGCGGGCTTCGCCTACCAGGACCGGACGGTCCTCGACGCGCTGAAGTGGGCGCTGGCCGAGGGGCGCTAGCCGTATCGCTCTGAGCGGTGGGGAACTGGGATGGCTGGTGGGCCGACTCCGAGCGCTATATGGCGGCCTGCCAATAGAATCGGTCCTCCCCTGTCACCGGAGGACTGCCTTGGAACCACCCCGACCCACCGCCCCCGAACTCCTGCTCCGCAAGCCCGGTACGGTCACGACCGCGCAGGTGCTCATGTGGCTCCAATTCGCCCTCACGGTCTGCACCGGGACCGTCGTCGGGTTCGTCGGACTGATCGTCTTCGGCATCCTTCCCAGACTGGGGTCACACGGCCTTGATCCGATGTTCTCCCAAGTAATCGCCCCTATCGTAACGGTGATAATCGTCGTCGCGATCCTGTACGCGGTGCTCGCGAACAAGCTTGGGGCAGGCCGCCGCTGGGCGCAGATCACCACTGCCGTGCTCATGCTGCTGTCCATCGTGGGCGGGGCTGTCTCCTTCAATTTCGGTTTCAAGCTCGGCGACTCCTCGGGCGTCCCGCTGGAGACCTCCGGGGTCTTCGGTTCGATGCCGTGGCTGGTGATGCCCGTGATCACCCTGGTCTGCCTTTGCACGGGCTCGGCCAACCAGTGGTTCAGGCAGGGCGGGCTCGATCCGCTGCGGCAGGGGCCGCCTCCGACCGGACCGGGGCAGCAGTACTCGCCGTACGTGAACGGCTGAGGGCCTCGCCGAGCCGCCCGATGTTCTCGCGGACGGCGTGCGCATCACCCATGCCCTCGACCATGAGCAGTTGGCGGGACACACCGGTGCGCTCTGCCGACCGCGCCAATTGCTCGGCCACATGCCCGGCGGTGCCGACTGCGTGCCGCTCGATCATCCAGTCCACATAGGCGCCGTGGTCGCGTTTGGCCTTGGAGGGTTTGAGGCTCACGTACTGTCCGACGCCGCGCTCCAGGAGTTCGGTCAGCGACTCCCGCAGCCGCTCGACCCCGTCCGGGGCGTCGGCGATCTGGGCCAGGTGGGTCGAGACATGTTCGGCTGCTTCGGGATCGAACCCTGAGTCCTCGGCTTCGCGCCGCCATGCGTCCAATAGCTTCACGTGGTCCTCATCGGAGGCGTGCATGCCCAACAGCAGCGGCAGCCCGAGCCGCCCGGCCAGGCGCGCGGTGCCTTCACCGGTGGCCGCGACCCACACCGGGCCGCCCCCGCCCGGCGGCATCACGCGCACCGGCAGGACATCGAAGAACTCGCCGGTGTGGGCGACCTCCTCGTCTCCCGACAGCCAGCGCTTCAGCAGCCGCAGCCCCTCTTCGAAGCCGCGTTCGAACCGGTCCAGGCCCGCCCCGAAGACGTCCAGGTCCACCCACGGCCCTCCGCGTCCGACTCCGAGCCGGAACCGCCCGGGCGCCAAGGCGTCCAGGGTCGCGGCCTCCTCCCCCAATGCCACCGGATGCCGATTCGACAGCACCGCCACGGCGGTCCCGATCTGAATCCGCTCGGTCGCGGCGAGCAGGTGCGATGCCATGAGCGTCGCGGACGGATTGGCGCCGTATTCGATGAAGTGGTGCTCGGCCACCCAGGCGCCGTCCATTCCCGCGGACTCGGCGGCCTGGGCGTAAGCGACGACGTGACGCAGCGACTGCGCGGGAGTCGTTTCGGGGAACACTCCACCGAGGAGGAATAGGTCGTGTGCGGTCACTGTCGGAGGCTCCATCGGCTTGCGGCGAAAAATTCAAAAGAATACCGTCTGTGCTAGTCCCAGCGATCCGCTGTGAAACCCGGCAACCTATACGGTTTCATACGGCGGCCCCCGGGACAACCACCGATTTGGAGGCTCGATGCTCTTTCCCTATACGGGTTCCGGTTCCTACTGCTACGCGAACTCGCTGTCGATGGTCCTCGGTCCGGACTCCCCGGGTCCGGCGGTGATCGAGGTGCTGACGGGATCGCCGTGGGGCATGCAGATACTCGGAGGCACCACGCCGTTCTTCGACCCCGCGGGCTTCGACGGTGATATCGCGCTCGACGCCGCGCTGGGGGCGCTGGGCTGGAAGTGCCGCCGAGTGGCGGGCGACCGCGACGAGGCCGAGCGGCTGCTGCGTACGGCGAAGACGCACGATCCGGTCCTGGTCGGCCCGGTGGAGGTGGGCCTGCACGTCCACCGGCCGGGTCTCGGCGAGCCGATCGGCGGCGACCATTTCGTGGTGGCCCTCGGGGTCGCGAACGACATGGTCCGCTTCCACGACCCGGCCGGTTTCCCGTTCGCGACCCTCCCGATCGGACAGTTCCTGGACGCGTGGCGGACCGACAGTCTCGACTACGGCGAGTCCTACACGGCCAGAACGGCTTTCGCGAAGGCCGAAGAGATCGACGCCGCCACCGCGATCGAGAGCACGATTCCGGCCGCGATCGCGTGGCTCACCGGGGAACACGATCACCCGGTCCCGGCGGGGACGCTGCGGAACCGGGAGGCGGCCGAGCACCTGGCGTCCCTCATCGAGGACGGCTTGCCCGAACAGACCCGGAACCACTTGGTGCACTTCGCGATCCAGGTCGGCGCCAGGAGGCTCGCCGACGCCGCGCTCTGCCTGTCGGGAATCGGAAGGAATTCGGCGGCGAAGCTCGCCGCGCACCAGTCCGAACTCGTGGGCGGGCTCCAGTACGAGGTGGTCACGGGCCGCACCGACGAAGCGGCCGCCGCACTTCGGGCGCTGGGGCCGACCTACGACGAACTGGCCGAGCGCTTGCTGAACGGCCGCGGAACCGAGTAGGGAAAAGGGCGCCCCTCCCGGGACGCCCTGATGAATTGGTTACCTGTCGAGTGTCTAGTGACGGAGCATCTCGGCGACGAGGAAGGCCAGTTCCAGCGACTGCTGGGTGTTCAGTCGCGGGTCGCAGGCGGTCTCGTAGCGGTCCGCGAGCTGATCGTCGCGGATCTCCTGGGCACCGCCGACGCACTCGGTGACGTCCTCGCCGGTCAGTTCGATGTGAATGCCGCCGGGGTGGCTGCCCACCTCGCGGTGCGCCTCGAAGAAGCCCAGCACCTCGTCCACGACCTGGTCGAACGCGCGGGTCTTGTAGCCCGACGCGGCCTCATAGGTGTTGCCGTGCATCGGGTCGCACTGCCACACGACCTTGCAGCCGGCCGCCTCGACCTTCTGGATGATCGGCGGCAGGAGCGTGCGAACGTTCTTGTGGCCCATGCGGGTGATGACCACGAGCTTGCCCGGCAGGTTCTCCGGGTTGAGCTTCTGGCACATCTCGACGACCATCTCGGGCGTGGCCGTCGGGCCGATCTTGCAGCCGACCGGGTTCGCCACCCGGGACAGGAAGTCGATGTGCGCGCCGCCCAGCTGCCGGGTCCGCTCGCCGTTCCACAGCATGTGGCCGGACAGGGCGTAGGCCTTGTTGTCGTAGATGCGGGTGAGCGCCCGGTCGTATTCGATCGCGAGCATCTCGTGGGAGGCGAAGACCTCGGCGGTGTGGAGCGCGTCGTCCTCGACGCCGCAGGCGGCCATGAAGCGCACGGCGCGGTCGATCTCCCGGCCGATCGCCTCGTAGCGCTCACCGGCGGCGGAATTGCGGACGAAGTCCTTGTTCCAGTCGTGCACCGCCTGGAGATCGGCGAGGCCGCCGCGCAGGTAGGCGCGGAGCATGTTCATCGACGCGGCCGAGTTGGCGTAGGCGCGGATCATCCGCTGCGGGTCGCACACCCGCGCTTCCTCCGTCGCCTCCAGCGAGTTGAACATGTCGCCGCGGTAGACGGGCAGGCCGAGCGCGTCGGTCGCCTTGGAACGCGGCTTGGAGTACTGGCCGGCGACGCGGCCGACCTTGACCACCGGCATCGAGGAGCCGTAGGTGAGCACGACCGCCATCTGGAGGAGCGTGCGCATGTTCGCGAGCACGTGCTGCTCGGTGTTGTCGATGAAGGTCTCGGCGCAGTCGCCGCCCTGCATCAGAAACGCCCGGCCCTCGCAGACCTCGGCAAGCAGCTCCCGCAGGTGGTCGACCTCGTACGGCGCGACGATCGGCGGGACGCCGGCCATCACGCCGGTCACCTCTTCGACCTCGGCATAGTCGGGCCACGGGGGAACCTGCTCTCGCGGCAACTTGCGCCATGCGTCGAGCTGATAGCGTTCGGCTTCCTCCGCGTCGGCTACGACGGGGACGAGTCCAGGATTGCGCAGATCATGCCATTGGCGGTTCACGCGGTAATGGTACGTGGATGTTTCGGCCGGGTACAAAGCAGATTCCCCGTCCCAATAGGTGAGCCGATACCGGGCAAGCGGCCCGGAAACCACCGCGAGAAATCCTATAGGATATATCCTATACGGCGCGAGACACCTGCCTTCAGGCGCCGCAGTGTGCGGCGCGAACGACACGCCACAAACGGACGATCGCAGACATCCCATCTTTGCGGCCGCGTCTACGCTGGCCGGGTGCGCAAGACGACTATTGAAGAGTGGCTGACCGACCTCGCGTCGGAGGCCCCGGCCCCCGGCGGCGGCGCGGCGGCGGGGATGAACGCGGCCACGGGCGCGGCCCTGGTGTCCATGGTGTGCAACCTGACCATCGGGAAACCGAAGTTCGCCGAGCACGAAGCGCTCATGACCGAGGCGCTGGCCGAGGCCGAGCGGCTGCGCGGCGAGGCGATCCGGCTCGCCGAAGAGGACGCGGAGGCGTTCTCGGGAGTGGTGGCGGCCTACAAGCTGCCCAAGGGCACCGACGAGGAGAAGGCGGCCCGGACCGCCGCGATCCAGGCGGGCCTGGTCGACGCGGCCGAGGTGCCGCTGGCGGTGGCGAAGGTGTCGGCCGAGATCATCCGGCTGTCGGGGCGGATCCTCGACGGTTCGAACCCGAACGTGCTTTCGGACGTGGCGGTGGCCGCCTCGAGCGCGAAATCGGCGCTTGAGTCGGCGGCGCTGAACGTCGACATCAACCTGGTGTCGATCAAGGACGCCGAACAGCGCGAGCGGCTGGCCAGTGCGCTCAACGAGGCGTTCCAGGCGAAGGTGCAGGCCGAGGCCATCATGCAGTTGGTGGCGAAGAGGATCAGGGCATGAGCGACATTGACGGGCGCGCGGTGGCGAAGGCGCTGCGCGAGGAGGTCGGCGAGGCCGCCGAGAAGCTGCGGAGCGAGGGCGTGACGCCGACGCTCGCGGTCGTGGTGCCGACCGACGACGAGGGCACCGCCTGGTACGTGCGGTCGATCGCGAAGACGGCCTCGAAGGTGGGCATCGACTGCCGCATCGAACACCTGAAAGACCCCGGGCGCGGCGAGATCGTGGCGAAGCTCCAGGAGCTCTCGGCCGACCCGGCGGTCCACGGCATCATCTGCCAGACCCCGCTGCCCGAGGGCGTGACGCTGTCCGAGGTGGGCGGCTACATCGACCCGTACAAGGACATCGACGGCGCGAACCCGCACAGCCTGGGCCGCTTGGCGGCCGGGCTGCGGACGTGGGCCCCCGCGACGTCGGCGGCGGTGCTGGAACTGCTGAAGCGCGAGGACATCGAGCTCCGGGGTACTCGCGCGGTGGTCGTGGGCCGCTCCACGGTGGTCGGCAAGCCGGCGGCGCTCCTGCTGCTCGCGGAATCGGCGACCGTGACGGTGTGCCACTCCCGGACCAAGGACCTGGCGGCGGTCTGCCGCGAGGCGGATGTGCTGGTGGCGGCGGTGGGCCGGGCCGGAATGATCGGCGCGGACTTTGTGAAGCGGGGAGCCACGGTCATCGACGTGGGAACCAACCCGACTGAAGACGGCGGCCTGGTGGGCGACGTCGACTACGACGCGGTGTCCCCGAAAGCGGGCAGGCTGACTCCGGTCCCCGGAGGCGTCGGCCCGGTGACGACAATGCTGCTGCTCCGCCACACCACCGAAGCGGCAGCGCTGACCCAAACGCACGCCTAAGCGCAAAGCCCGCACCAAAACCCACCAAAGCAAGCATCAAGGAGCCGGTCGCCCCAAAGGGTCGACCGGCTCCTTCACTGTCACACCCCCGCGCCACCGTTGAACCGGGGGCGTTGCGAATCAGAGGTGCCCTCACTTCGACCGCTCCTGCCTTACCGTGTCTTGCTGGGGGTCTGCTCCAGGCAGGTCGCCAGTTCCGTCAGGTGGTCCATGAACTTGGCGCGTTGCGGATGGCCGTCGCCCGAGGTGCCGTCGCTCTTCCAAGTCACGAGCCAGGAGCCCTTGACCGCCCACGGGTATCGGAACAGATCCACCCCGCATCGATCCCCGGCCAGCGCGACCTCCTTTGCAAACTTCAGCCGATCCGTATGCAGCTGTCTGGGAATCGGCTTGAAGAACTTGTCGAGCGCCTCGGCGGCCATGCGACCGATGCGGCCCCGCTGGCGCGGGGCCGGGCGGGGCGGCTCCGGCGGGGAGTAGACCCGGTAGTCGTCTCGGCGGGGATGCCAGGTCCGCGCGAGCGAAGACCCGGTGTCGAGCAGCCGGTGCTGCACCACGTCGGGGAATTCGCGCGCGAGACGCGTGGCGGTGAAGCGCAGCTGGAAGATGGAGCCGGCCTCGGTCGCATCGAGCGCGTGGAAGCCGTAGCAGCGGCGGCCCTCCCAGGTCCCCTGAGTCCACCCGCGCACGCGGCTCACCGGGAAACCGAGCCCGCCGAGGGCGAACAGGACCTCTCCGATCTCGCCCACCTCGCTCAGGTCCTCGGCGCCGAGCTCGGCCCGGAAGTCGAGCCGGTATTTGCGGGCGAAGTGCTGCCAGCCCGCTATGCAGAGGCGGGCCTCGCGTTCGGCACTCGCGTCGAGCCCGCGCTCGGGGTCGAGCACGAGGGCCACCCAGTCGAGCCCGCTGCGCTTGGTCCAGCTCACCACACATTCCTCCCACCGTCTATCCACAAGCACTGTATGGCGACTCGGCAATCCTCGCCTCCCCCGTTCGCGCCACACCGTTGCGCCACCTCGGTTTTCATCGCCCAAGTGGCAGATACCCGACAGACACGGACGACTACCGGAAGTAGCGTTAAGTGTTCGTTACCCCATTAGGAGGAACGGCATGAAACGTCGTCTCATCTTCGTTGCGACCACCGCCGCCATGCTCGTCGCCGTGTCGAGCCCGGCGATGGCCTTCCAACACGACCGGGTCCACAATCCCGTGCTCCACTGGACACTGGACATCGCCAGTCTCCTGATCGTGGTCGCACCCATCTGGACGGCGCTGTTGTGGGGCAAGGGGCGCAGCAAGTGGGCGCTGGCCGGGCTCATCGCCCTGGTCCAGGTCCCGGTCGCCATCCTGGCCTTCGTCCCGTCGGCCTCATCCGTGCTCCAGGGCGCCGGGCTCGGGATCGGGCTGGCGATCAGCGTCGCGGGGATCGTCTACACGCGTCGGGCTGCCCGAGCGCAGGAACTCGCCGTCCAGCAGGAACCGCCGGTGAAGGCCACCGAAGCCTAGTTCGAAGCCGTAGGCGCGGCCCTCGGTGAGGAGGAGCCGCAGCTCGGGGCAGCCGGGGATGGGCCCGTCGAAGCGGTCCGCGGCCGGGTTCCAGTAGGCGTGCCACGAGCAGTGGGCGTCGCCGACCCAGCCCCAGGCGCGGTGCGTCTCCGCGCCGCCGAACCGGTACACGCCGACACTGAGCAGCCGGTCCGCGACCGGCCTGCGGTAGAAGTCGGCATCAAGGCCCGGTACCGGGATCTCGTCGAAGTCGACGTTTCGAAGGGTCTTGTGATGCGTGAAGTGGCCGAGCTGCGGGAGCCGGCCGACTTCTGAATAAGCCACGGGCACGCCTGGTCTAACGAACCAGCCGTGCCCGTGGTTGTGCTTTGTGGGCGGTTAAGTGCTTCAGCTCCGCTTCAGGTCCAGGCCTTATGGTTGAAACCGGGGGCCCTTCCCAGCCGTGAAGCCGAGGCTCCGTCGTGCCTCTGAAACGACGCCCCGAAGCCCTGCTTCTGTTTCTTCGGGAGCTACGCCCCGAAGAAGACCTCCGCGTCGGCGTAGCGCTCGACCGGAACGGTCTTGAGCACGTCGGTGCCTTCGTGGATCGGGATGCGCACGACGTTGGTGCCCTGGAGCGCCATCATCTTGCCGAAGTCGCCCTCGTTGACCGCGTCGGCGGCCTCCAGGCCGAGGCGCGTGGCCAGGACCCGGTCGAACGCGGTCGGGGTGCCGCCGCGCTGGAGGTGACCCAAGATGATCGCGCGGGTCTCGATCTCGGCGCGCTCCTTGATCTCGGCGGCGACCCAGTCACCGACGCCACCGAGCTTGACGTGGCCGAACGCGTCGACCTCGCCATCCTTGAGGACCATGCCCTCGATGGCGTGCGCGCCCTCGGAGACGGCGACGATCGAGGCCTTGCCGGCCTCCTTGCGCTCCTTGACGAAGTCGGCGACCTTCTGGATGTCGAACTCGACCTCGGGGATCAGGGTGACGTTGGCGCCGCCGGCGATGCCCGCGTGCAGCGTCATCCAGCCGGCGTGGCGGCCCATGATCTCCACGACGATGCAGCGGTCATGCGACTCGGCGGTGGTCCACAGGCGGTCGATCGCCTCGGTCGCGATGTTGACAGCGGTGTCGAAGCCGAAGGTGTAGTCGGTGCCCGACAGGTCGTTGTCGATGGTCTTCGGCACGCCCACGCAGTTGACGCCGTCGGCGGTCAGCTTGGTGGCGACACCGAGGGTGTCCTCGCCGCCGATGGCGATGAGCGCGTCCACGCCCAGGTCGGCCATGTTCTTCTTGATGGCCTCGACGCCGCCCTCGATCTTGTAAGGGTTGGTCCGCGAGGAGTGGAGGATGGTGCCACCCTGGTCGAGGAGGTTCTCGACGGTGTCCCAGTCCAGCGGGGTGGTGATGCCCTCGATCGGGCCCTTCCATCCGAACTTGAACCCGATGAACTCGTGGCCGTATTCCTTGGAACCCTTACGGACCGCGGCGCGAATGACCGCGTTGAGACCGGGGCAGTCACCGCCACCGGTGAGGACGCCAATGCGCATGCGTCGAACTCCTAGAGTGAGAATTTGTAACTGGGCGGCCCCATTGCCGAAACTTCGCTCAGCCTATCTCGGCACGTCGGAGGGGCGATCGAGGGTTGCGGCAGTGCCGGCCGAAACGAGCCGGAACCGGCCGGACCTAACCGAAGAGCTTGCGCTCCTGGCGGGCGGCCTCCAGCGACTTCCAGCGCGCCAGATTCAGCTTGGCGTCGGTGAGCGCGTCGTGCAGGTCGGCGTCGTCGGCACCGGGCAGCTCGGGGCGGCCCAGGTCCTCCCAGCGCTGACGCAGGTCCTTGGTGTATCGCGGCAGGGCCCGCGGCAGCTCGGGCATCGCGCCCCACAGCTGGGCCAGGACCACGTGGTCGTACGCGCCGATCCACGCCCACATTTCGATCCGCTCGCCCGGGTGCGACCCTGACTTCTTGCGCACCGGCTCCACCAGGAACTCATACAGCTCGTCGCGGATGACCGACCGGTTCTTCCAGACCGGGCTGGCCGGGGCCGGAAGCTTGTCGAGCACGTTCCGGCGCACCCACTCGATGGCCTTGGACGGATCGAACTCCGTGGAGACGGCGTAGAACTCCCGACCCTGCTCATCCACGACCGCGATCGAGACCAGTTCGATCGTGCGACCGTCCTCGATGAACTCGCAGTCGTAGAAGTATCGGTACGCCACGCTCGGCCTTTCGTATGATCACGGGTGGTTTGAACGGCCCTTATTGGCCCCTGCCCGTATGTCGCCGGATTCCAGTCGACGCTACGCCATACGATCGAGCCGCCAGAATCTGACCTCGCAGTCTGCATGCGAGAATTTCGATACCGGACAATCGACGCTAAAGCACGTAGACTCGATCGTACAACCGACCTACCGACATGTGACTCGTCTGGACACATGGACCAACGGAGCGTGAAGTTTCCGACACTTGGCCCTGTACAACGACGAAAAAGAAAGCGATCATCGGAGGGAACCCGCGGATCGGTCCCACCGAAGGGGGAAAAACTATGGGTGTCAGCCCATCTGAAGACCCGCTAGCAGGCGTCGCCATGTTCGCCGGCCTCGACCCGCAGGCCCGGCGGAAGATCGCGGACGTGGCGGTACCCCGCCACTACCGTCGCGGTCGCCTGCTGTTCTTCGAGGGAGAGCCCGGTGAATCGCTCATCATGATCCGCTCAGGTGCCGTCAGCGTCTTCCGTACCGCCGCAACCGGGGAGCGCGCAATGCTTCACGTGGCGCGGGCGCCGGAGGTCCTCGGCGAGGTCTCACTGTTGGACGGCTCGCCGCGCTCGGCGTCGGCCGAGGCGCTGGAGGACACCACTGCGCTGGCGCTGGCCCGGTCATCGTTTCTCGAGCTCGTGCACACCAGCCCGAAGATGCTCGATTCGGTGCTGCGTTCGATGGGCATTCTGGTCCGCCGCCTGACCGAGCAGTCCTCCGACCACGTGTTCCTCGATCTACCGGGGAGAGTCGCCAAGACGCTGGTGCGACTGGCCGAGCAGCATTCCTCCCCCATGACCACCATCGAGCTCAATCAGACCCAGCTGGCCGAGATGGCCGGCGGCTCGCGCCAGAGCGTGAACCAGGCGGTCGGGATCTTCGCCAACCGGGGTTGGCTTCGCACGGAAGGACGCAAGATCGTGGTGGTCGATCTGCCCGCGTTGCGACGCAGGGCGGGATTCGGTGGAGCCGAAGAGTAAGAAACAGTGGCGGAGCCGAAGAATAGGGCGCAGGGGCGGAGCCGAAGAGTAAGGACCAGGGGCGGAGCCGAAGAATAGGGCACCGGGGCGAATTGGCCCGTCGCTCAGTCGTCCCGCTGCTGCTTGATCTTCGCGGCGTACTCGTCCACGTAATCCTGTCCGGAGAGACCCCGCAACGCGTCCATGACCTCGTCCGTCACGGCCCGCTCGACCGTCCGGTCCCCCACCATTCCCTTGTAACGGCTGAAGTCCAGCGGCGGGCCGAACCGCATCCGCACCCGGGCCCGGCTCGGTAGCCGCTTCCCGATCGGTTGCAGCTCACCGGTATTGAGCATCGCCACGGGAACCACCGGCGCACCGGTCTCCAGCGCCAGACGCGCCACCCCGGTCTTGCCTCGGTACAGGCGCCCGTCGGGCGAGCGCGTCCCCTCGGGGTAGATGCCGAACAACTGGCCCTCCGAGAGGATCCGACGCCCGGTGCCCAGCGAGGCGTGGGCGGCGTCGCCGCCGGTGCGGTCCACTGGAATGGCGCCCACCATGCCCATGAAAACGCGGGTGAGCCAGCCCTTGAACCCCTTGCCGGTGAAGTAGTCCGACTTCGCGATGAAGGTGATGTGCCGCTTCACCACCAAAGGCAGGAATACCGAGTCGAACACCGCCAGGTGATTGCTGGCGAGAATGGCGCCACCGGACTCGGGCACGTAGGAGAGCCCCTCGACCTGCGGGCGCCAGATCACCCACAGAATCGGACCCAGTACCGCCTTCAACACCCGATAGATCACGGGCTCAAGCGTATCGGTACCAGTCAATCCCTCGTCGGCGATCTTCCACGTGGGCGCGACCGGGCGGGCAAAGCGGTGCAAAACCGGTCGGCCGTATCGCACGTTACCAAGGCGTCCCGCGAATCGTTCCCGCACGCCCGGCCGCCCGATGGCCCGTCCGCGGCCCGGCCCGCGCGGTGGCCGGAGCGAGCCGACCCGTGCGAGAATGGGCGAGCGGCACGAAGCATCTGATTCTTCCCCGAAGGGAGACGGCGTGTCACTCGATACCGAGGCGTTCACGTTCGACGCCGGCCCGGGCGCCGAAGCCACCATGCTGCTGTGCCATGGCTTCACCAGCGACCCCGCCAGCATGCGGCCGTGGGGTGAGCACCTTCGCGACGCCGGCATCAATGTCATCGCCCCGCTGCTCCCCGGTCACGGTTTCACCTGGCGCGAGCTGGCCAAGTCCCGCTGGCAGGAGTGGTACGGCGAGCTCGACGCGGCCCTGGACAAGGCCCTTGCGCTGGGTCACCCGGTGTTCGCCGGGGGCCTGTCGATGGGCGGTTCGCTCTCGCTCCGGCTGGCCGAGCAGCGCGGCGGCGATCTCGCCGGGCTCGTGCTCGTCAACCCCGCGATCCTCGACGACAAGCCGCACGGCTTCCTCGCCCCGGCGCTGCGCTACGTCATGCCGACCGTCGCTTCGATCGGCTCGGACCTGAACAAGCCCGACGTGCGAGAGCACACCACCGACCGCACCCCCGTGGCCGCCTACGCCCAGCTGCGTCAACTGTGGAAGGTCACCCGGCCCGAGCTGCCGCGCGTGACGGTCCCGATCCGGCTGTTCGTCAGCGCCGAGGACCACATCGTCAGCTCGCGCAACAGCACCGTCATCCGGGCCGGGGTGCGCTCCAAGGACATCGAGTCGACGGTCCTGCACCGCAGCTATCACGTGGCGACCCTCGACTATGACGCACCGTTGATCTTCGAGGGGACCGTCGAGTTCATCAACCGGCAGCTGTCGAAGAGCCGGGGGGTCTCATGACCGACCGCGAAGAGGAGCACGGCAGCGGCGGCGAGCTCGATCCCGAGGACGTCGACCGGCGCTTCAACGAGCTCGTCAAGGGGCTCAATCAGGAGACCGGACCCGAACTGCCGCAACCGATGACGCCGCCGGCCCCGCCTCCCGAGGAGGAGGACGAGCCGACGCTGCTGGAGCTGTGGGACGCGGAGCTGCCGGAGGACGAGGAGGACGAGTACGTCCCGCCGGACCCGCCGCCGCTGCCGTGGCCGAGCCTCCCGGCGGTGGCCGGGGTCCTGTGCGTGCTCGGCGGAGTGGTCCTGCTGGTGCGCCCGGATGTCGCCCCGCTGGGCCAGGCCGGGGGTCGCTTGGTCGGCTTCGGCGTGTTCCTGCTGGGCGTGTGGCTGCTCATTACGCGACTGCGCTCTGACGCCGAAGAGGACGACTCCGACGACGGGGCCGTGGTCTAGCGCCGAATCTCGGCGCCACGGATTGTCGGACCCCGCTCATACGATTGACCCAAGGGGCCCCCCGGGGCTACCTGCTTCCGCATGCCTTCCATGCGGCGCAGGGCATACAGGCGATCCGTGCGACGCGCGCCGTGATCGCCCTCAATCCTTGCGGTCGAGCCAGGACAGGATCGCGTCGAGGAGCCCTTCGGCGTTCGTTCCCTTGAAGACGTCGTTCGCATCGCCCGCGAACGTCAGCGGCGCCACTCCGAAGGTTTCCGCGATCGCCTGCACGCCTTTGGATTGTGCGTCGTCCTCGCTCACCACCAGCAGCACCGGCGGACCGCCCACCGGCTTCGGCAGCTGCTTCGGCAGTTTGCCGGGCGCCACCATGACCAGCGCCGCGGCCGGGTACCGGGCGGCGGCCAGCGCGGCCCATCCGGCACCGAGTCCATGGCCGACCAGGACGGCCTGGCGGGGAATGCCGGTGACTGCCTGCACCACGTCGTGGGCGCGCGCCTCGATGCCGCCGGGGGCGGCGGGGGTGCCGCCCTGGCCGCGCACGCTCACGGCGGCGGCATAGCGGCCGGAGGCGGCGATGCGCTTGAGCCATAGGGCATTGAAGGCGGCCGCTCCGGCGCCGTCGCCGGTGCAGCAGAGGATGGGCGCGGCCTCGGGGTCGTCGCGGGTGTCGACGTCGTACAGGTCCGCGGGTTCGAACACGGCGACTTCGCGCGCCACCGGCGCGGGCTCGGGGATGCGGGTGCGCCGGATCCAGTCGTTGAGGCTCACTTGGCGGGCTCCTGTTCGAGGGTGTCGATGATGCGGCCGAGGCTGGCAAGGTATTCCTCGACGTCGACGGCGAGCTGGTGGCGCGGGGAGATGCCGGTCGAGTTGACCTCGTACTGGGCCGATTCGCTGACGACCTGGTGTTTGAACGCGGCGGCGCGCTCGGGGTCTTCCTTGCGGACCTGCAACCAGTGGGAGATGGCGTGGGTCTGCCAGTGGACGATGGGCAGCGCGCCGACGCCGGGTTCGACGAGGCCCGCGACGGCGAGCGTCTCCGTGCGGGGAGAGAACATGCGCGCCAGCAGTTTCGGCTGGGACGACTCGCCCTCCACGCCGAGCAGCTCGGGCGGGCAGCATTTGATGCCGGGCTTGTATCCGGTGGCGAGGACGACAATGTCGGGCCGGAATTCGGTGCCGTCGGCGAAGATGACCTCGTTGCCCTCGAACTTGGCGACCTCGCCGCGTCGGTCGATGGAGCCGTCGCCGACGTGTTCGAGGTAGCGGCCGTTGCGCACGGGCTCCTCGTCGGTGTGGTCGTGGTCGGGCTTGTCCATGCCCATGCGGGTGGAGAGGTTCCGCGATCCCTTGAGGAGACGCTTGGTCAAGTACTTTCGGAAGAGCTTGGGCCGCTTGCTCAGTCGCGCGAGCGCGTAGTCGGCCGGTTCGCCGTCGAGGTATTTGGGCAGGTGCCAGTAGCCGCGGCGGACGGAGTGGACACAGCCGGCGGCGTTGACGGCGGCCTCGCAGGCGATGTCGGTGCCGGAGTTGCCGCCGCCGATGACAAGGACGTGCTTGCCGCGCAGGCGTGAGCCGTCCTTGAGCTGCGAGGAGTGGAGGATGGTGCCGCGGTACAGGTCCTGGCCCGGGTAGGACGGCAGATTGGGGGTCCAGTGGTGGCCTGTGGCGATGATGACGGCGGCGTAGCGCAGGCGCCGGGCGGAGTTGCCGGCGGCGGGCTTGACGACGACCTCGAAGCGCGAGCCCTCGACCGGGTCGATGCCGGAGATCTCCGAGCCGTACCAGATGTGCTCGGACAGGCCGAAGTGCTTGGCATAGCCGTTGAGGTATTCGAGCATCTGGGCGGCCGAGGGGTAGTCCGGCCAGTGGTCGGGCATGGGATAGTCGGGGATTTCGGTCTGCGAGCGGGAGGTGACGAGATGGGTGTTGGGGTACAGGGGGCTGTGCTGGTTCTGGGGATTCCACAGACCGCCGAGGACGGTGTCCCTCTCGTAGCAGTCGACTTCGAAGCCGTTTTCGCGGAGGTTCTTGACGGCAATGAGGCCCGCTGCCCCAGCGCCGATCACGCATACGGCTTCGCCGCGGTCGTAGGCGGCCTGGGAGGAGTACTCCTGCAAGGGACTTGCTCCTTCTATCGAGGCGTTGCTGGTGCCGGGCTCCGCGCCGCGCAGGGACTCGTGTTTCGCGAGCACCGCTGGGCGGGCGTCGAAATTCTGCAAGCAGATTACCGTGAGCAGGCCTCGTACTTTCGGGGGAGGTAGGCTGCGCGCGTGCTGTTCGAGCTGTGGAAACATCCCCGACCGCCGGCAGCGGTGTTCCGCGAGCAGGGCCAAGTGGTCGTGGCCTCGCACGGTTTGGCAAAACGGGTTCTTTCGGACGCGCAACGGTTCTCCCCCGCCAACGCACTGGACGCCATCACGCCGATTCCGGCCGCGGCGCTGCGGGAGCTGGCGAGCCACCGGTTCCGGCTTCCCGCGACGTTGGCGAACAACGGGACCGAGTCGCACCCGGCCATCCGGGCGGCATTCGGTGAGGCGTTCGAACCCCGGAAGGTGGAGGCGCTGCGGCCGTGGCTGACGGGCCTGACGCGGCGGACGGTGGCGAGGGCGGCGGCGCGGCTGCGCGCGGGCGAGACGGTGGATCTGGACGCGGCGGTCTCGTCCCGGATTCCATTGGCGGCGTTGGCGCGACTGCTGGAGCTCGACGCGGCGACGGCGCCGGAGGTCAAGCGGTTCAGCCGGGCGGCGCTCGAATTGTTCTGGGGCCGACCGGATCTGGAGCGGCAACTGGAGTTGGCGCGAATCGTGGGCCCGTTCCACGCGCTGCTGCGGACCTGGGTGCGGGACTCGACGGGGCCGGTGCGCGAGGCGTACGACGAGCACGGGGAGGACGTGGCGACGGCGGCGCTGTTCTTCCTGCTGGTCGCCGGCCAGGAGACCACCTCGCAGTTCCTGACATTGCTTACCTGTCAGTTGATCGAAATCCCTGACCTGCTGAAAGAGGATCCGAAGGCGGTCGTCGAGGAGGGTCTGCGGCTGCACACGTCGATCACGTCGTGGCGGCGCGTGGCGGTGCGCGACACCGATATCGGCGGTTTCCCGGTCCGCGGCGGCGAGTCGGTCCTGCTGTGGCTGGCGGCCGCCGGGGTCGACGAGGACGTGGCCGAGTGCCCGCACCGGATGGTCCCCGGCCAGCGCGGGTCGCGCAGGCACCTGGCGTTCGGGGCGGGCGCGCACCGGTGCCTGGGCAGTCAGCTCTCGCGGATGGAGGCGGAGGTGGTGGTGGCCGAGCTGGCGCCGCTGCTGCGCCGCTGCCGGG
This sequence comes from Glycomyces buryatensis, assembly GCF_004912275.1. Lineage (GTDB taxonomy): Bacteria > Actinomycetota > Actinomycetes > Mycobacteriales > Micromonosporaceae > Glycomyces > Glycomyces buryatensis. The sequence continues at coordinate 99,112 of NZ_STGY01000066.1, read as the reverse complement.
TGGTGGAGCGGCCGGCGAGCGAGGAGAACCTGTCGTTCCGAATGCCGAGTCGGCTGCTGGTGTCGCTGCGCTGACCTCCGGGCGAGACAGGACGCCCTCGACATGCTGAAGGCTCGGGCGTTCCGGGGCCTGATCCGGATCAGGCCCCGGGAACGGACTGCCGGACGATGGTCCCGAAGCCCCACCCTTAAAATTCGCGCTGTTCCAGGTGGTCAAGGAACACGAACTCGGATTCGGGGCTGATCTCGGCCACCCGGTCGCCGAGGTCGTGGACGCCGAGCCAGTCAATGGCCGGTTCGGTCAGGGGTTCCTCGTAGTCGTCCCAGTGAGTCGGCACGACGTACTTCGGCCGGCCGGCCGCCTCCAGAAGGCGCCGCTCGTAGTCGGGGCCGCTGGGCCTGCCGCTGGCCTGCATGAACAGGACCGTCGGATTGAGGCTGTCCAGTTCGCGTTCTTGGAAGTTCGTGGTTATTCCGGCCAGCAGCGAGAAGTCCCCGAACCGGATCAGATAGGCGAGGCTGCCGCCCTCGACCAGATCGCTGACCTTCTCGGGGCGCGGTGGAACCTCGCTGGGGCGAGTGCCGGGGAACAGTAGCGTCTTGGCGGCGCTGACGTTGTGGTGGGCCTCGAAGACTTCGACGGTGAAGCCGTCGAACTGGTAGTACTCGCCGCCGCTGACCTGTCCCATCTGCTCCTCGGGAGCGTCCATGGCGCGCAGGAGGTTCAGGTGCGTCTCGGTGCCGAGCACGGTGGCGCCGGTGCGCTGGGCGACGTAGGGGGTGTCGGTGATGTGGTCCCAGTGCCCGTGGGTGATGAGGATGCAGTCCGCGGCGTCGCCGATGTGCTCGTCCACTGCGGTCTCGTCGACGGTGATGAGCGCGTCCTCGAACGGTTCGTCCTTTGTCGCGCCGGTGTAGAACCGGCTGACCCACGGGTCTACCAGCACAGTGGCGTCGCCGCTCTTGATCTCCCAGGCGTTGGTGCCGAGCCAACGGATGGTGACCGGCGGATGGTCGCCGGTCGTCTCGACGGCGGGGTCGGCGGAAGCGGCGTCGCCCATGAACTTCGCGCCGGCGGCCACGCCCGCGGCCGCAGCGGTTCCTCCGGCGGCGAGGGCGAGGCGGCGCCTGGTGAGGCGGCCCTGGAAGGGCGGTGTCTGCTCTGTCATGGCGTCAGATAAGCCGAGCCGGGCCGCTTCTGTCCAATATCAACGTTGATATGGCGTGTTGCGGGTATTGATATCGTCGCCGGATGGACATCATGCGGCACCTGGTGTGCTTCCTGGCGGTGGGTGAGGAACGCCACTTCGGCAGGGCGGCAACGCGTCTGGGAATGGAGCAGCCGCCGCTGAGCCAGCGTATCCGGCGCCTGGAGAAGGAGCTCGGTGCTGAGCTGTTCGACCGGGGCGGGAACCAGGTGTCGCTGACGGCGGCCGGGCACGTGCTCATGCGCGAGGCCCCCGAACTGCTGCAACAGCACCGGCGGATGCGAACGCTGGTGGAGCGGGCCGCGTCCCGGGAGCGGGAGGAGCCGCCGCGGCCCTGGTCGGAGATCTACTGAGGAGCGCCGAGTTCATCCGCGAGGTGGAGGGCGGCGTTGCTCATGGCCCGTTCGACCTCGCGGAAGTTGCCCTGGAAGTTGCCCTGGCCGGCGCTGGCGAAGACGGCGATGGCGTGGCGGCGGCCGTCGGGCCATTCCCAGACGGCGATCTCGCCCAGCCAGCCGGGGAGCGACCCCGAGCGTCCGAACGAGACGACCCCGGTGGGGGCGAGGCGGACGAGCCTGCCGCCGGTGAGCTGGCGTCCCATCCAGTTTCGGACGTCGTGCCGGACCGGTTCGGGGCCGTTCCAGACGTGCCGCAGGAACGCCGTCATGTCCGCGGCGGTGGAGGCGTTGGTGCGCAGCGGATCCCAGGGGCTGGTGGCGCGCAGTTCCTCGGCGGTGACCGATTTGCTCTCCAGGACGTGCGCGAGCGCTTCGAGGTCGGCGACGTCGAGGTCGCGGGCCATGTCCTCCAGGATCGTCCGGGGGCTGCCGATGAGACGGGTGCCGGTGAGCCCCAAGCGGGACGGCAGGCTCCGCAGCGCGCTCGCGCCGATGTGCCGAGTGACCAGGTCGGCGGCCGTATTGTCCGAGACCTCCATCATGAGCTGGGCGAGGTCGCCGACGCTGATCTGCACGTCGTGCCTGAACCCGGCGGTGCCGGTCCCGCCGAGCCGGTCGGCGGCCGTGACGCGGACGGTCTCTGCCGGGTCGATCAGTCCCTCATGGACGCGGCGGCTGAATTCCCAGGCGATGAAGACCTTGACGACGGACACGAGGACGACCGGCTCGCTCTCGCGCACGCCGAGGCTCCGGCCATCGTCCAGGTCGCGGATGTGGGCGTGCGCGACCACGCCCAGGGGGTCGAAGAACTGGTCGATCACTCGCGGCCAGTCAGGTCGAGCCATTCGGGGGCGAGGCGGCGGAAGACCTCCGGTTCGTACTCGCCCGCGCCGCCGGGAATCCACCCGAGGCGCTCGCCGGGGAGGTCGATGAGGTTCTCGAACTCGGCGAGTCCGGGCTGGTAGGGCCACGATCCGATGACCACCGCCGCTTCGATTCCCCTGCGGGAGAGGGCCTCCAGCGTCAGGGCGGTGTGGTTGAGGGTGCCGAGTCCGGCCCGGGCCACCACCACCGCCGGGCAGCCGACCTCGACCGCCAGGTCGCGGACCGTCCAGCCGCCCTCGCCCATCTGGACGAGGAGACCCCCGGCGCCCTCGAGAAGGACCACGTCGGCGGGCGAATCCAATACCAGGTCGGCGACCTCGGGGAGCTTCAGCGGCTCCGCTTCGGCCCTCCGGGCGGCGGCGAACGGCGCCAGCGGATCGGGGTAGCGGGCCAGGCATCTGGCGGGGGCGCCGCTGAGGCGGTTCACCACCTCCGCGTCGTCATCGTCGCCGGTCTGGGCGAGCTTGACGACGTCGACGGTCTTGCCCTGGTCCATGAGCGCGACCGCCAGTGCGGCGGTGGTGATGGTCTTGCCGACGCCGGTGTCGGTGCCGGTGACGAGGACCGGTCCCTCAAAGTTGATCATGGACGCTCCTCCTGGACGATCCGCAGGGCCTTCTCGAAGTCGGCGGCCGCGACTGCGGTGTTGATCGTAAGCCGCAGCCTGGAGCGGTGATCGGGGGTCGAGGGGGGCCGGAAGCATCCGACGGCCACGCCTCGTTCGGCACAGCGGTCCGCCCAGGCCCGAGCGGCGTGGGCATCGCCCGCGACCGGGGAGAGGACCCCGGCGGCGGGGGCCGGGTCCGGAGCGAAGCTCGGAGGCGCAGCGGGGATCGGGGCCTCGAGTTCCTTGGCGGCCATGGCCGAACGGCGTCCGAGCTCGGCCCTGGCCCCGTCGGACTCGCGCGCGATCCGCAGGGCCGCCCCGGCACCGGCGATCACCGCCGGGGCGGGCGCGGTGTCGTAGATGAAGGTGCGGCTGGTGTCGGTGAGGTGGCGGCGCAGCGGCTTCGGCCCGGCGACGATCCCGCCCGCGGCTCCCAGCGCCTTCGACAGCGTCGCGGTGATGACGATGCCGTCGTCCCCGGCCAGGCCCGCCGCGGCCACGCCCCCGGCGCCTTTCGGGCCGATCGTGCCGATCGCGTGGGCCTCATCGACCAGCAGCAGCGCCTGGTGCGCCGACGTCAGCGCGTGGATCTGCGCCAGCGGGGCCGCGTCCCCGAGCACCGAGTACACCGATTCGACCGCCACGATCGACGGCCTGAGGCCCGTCAACTGCCGTTCGAGGTCTTCGAAGTCGTTGTGCGCGAACGTGTCCGACGTACCCCCCGCCAGGCGGGCGGCATCGTGCAGTGAGGCGTGGGCGTGGGCGTCGAGCAGCACGGGCCCGGCGAGCGCGGCCACCGCGCCCAGGTTGGCCAGATAGCCCGAGGAGTAGAGCGTCGCGGTCTCGGCCCCGACATGCGCCGCGAACTCGTCCTCGAACGACTCGTGGACGAGGGTCGTTCCGCGCACCAACCGCGATCCGCTCGCGCCCAGCCCGTACTCCCCCAGCGCCCCGGCGGCGGCGGCGATGACGTCCCGGTGGCGCGAGAGACCGAGGTAGTCATTGCCCGCCAGGTCGATCGCCGCGGCGCGAAGCCGCGGGGTGCGAGCCAGACCGGCCCTGCCGCGCAGGTCGGCCTTGCGGGCCAGCCGATCCCAGGCGCTCACTCGCACACCTCGGCGACGGCCTCCGCCAGCGCGTTCACCAGCAGGTCGGTCTCGGGCTCCGCCAGGGTCAACGGCGGCATGAGGATCACCGTGTCGCCCAATGGCCGCAGCCAGACGCCGCGTTCGCGGGCGGCCTGGCAGACCGCGAAGCCGGTGCGGTCGCGGCTCGGAGCCACCTCGACACCGATCATGGTGCCGAGCCGGCGGATCTCGGTGACGCCGGGCATGGCGCCGACCGGTTCGAGCAGCTTGGCGAGGCGTTCGCCGAGCCGCCGGGCCTGCCCGATGACGTCCTGCTCGCCCATGACGCGGAGGTTCGCGAGCGCGGCGGCGCAGCACAGCGGATTGGCGGTGTAGGTGTGGCCGTGGAAGAACGTGCGGGGGCCGCTGTCGCCGGGTCGGGCCAGGAACGCCTCGTAGACGTGTTCGGCGGCGAGCACGGCCGACAGCGGCAGGTAGCCGCCGGTGATGCCCTTGCCGCAGGTGAGCAGGTCGGGGACGACTCCGGCGTGCTCGGCGGCCCACATCTTCCCGGTGCGGCCGAAGCCGGTGGCGACCTCGTCGAAGATCAGCAGAGCACCGTACTTGTCGGCGAGTCGTCTGGCGGCCCTGAGGTATTCGGCGTCGTAGTCGAACATGCCCGCGGCGCCCTGCATCATGGGTTCGACGATGATCGCGCAGGTCTGGTCGCCGTGCTCGCGCATGGTCGCCTCGAGCGCGTCGATGGCGATCCGGAGCCGGTCCGGCCCGAGCGAGCGGTCTCCCGGGGAGGGGACGCCGACGGTCTGCAGCAGCAGCGGCCGGTAGGTGGCGTGGAAGAGGTCGTGGCCGCCGACGGCGACGGCGCCGAGCGTATCGCCGTGGTAGGCGTGCTCCAGGCGCACGAATGTCGGCCGGGCGCGGCCGGTCTGGGAGGAGTACTGGTAGGCGATCTTCAGGGCCGCCTCGACGGCGGAGGAGCCGTCCCCGGCGTAGAAGACCTTGGTCAGGTCGGGCCCGGTCCCCTTGGGCGCGAGGGCGATCAATGCCTCGGAGAGTTCGATGCCGGGGATGTGGGTGGTCCCGAGGAACGTCGAGTGGTCGAGGGTTTCGAGCTGGGCGGCGATCGCCGCGTTGATGTCGGGGTGGCAGTGGCCGAGCGTGGTCGTCCACAGCGAGGAGACCCCGTCGAGATGGCGGCGGCCGTCGGTGTCGATCAGCCAGGGTCCCTCGGCCCGCTCGACCACGGTGGGATCGTCGCCGATCCAGGTGGCGTGCTGGGTGAACGGGTGCCACACGGCGGCATTGTCGCGGGCGATCCAGTCGGCACTGCTCACGGTCATCGGCGCTCCCTTAGACGATTCCTACAAAGACCTTTGGAGGATAACCGCAGGGCCGACACCGGCCGAGCGACCCCGGCACCGCTCCACGACGGAGGGGTTTCGTCGCGAGCCGCACCCCGCCTGCGACCGATTTCCAATATGGTGGGTCGATGCTGGAACTGCTGACCACGCCCGAGACGTGGTTCGCGCTGGTGTCGCTGACGGCCCTCGAACTCATCCTCGGCATCGATTTCCCCAAGGGCTACCTCTACCTCCCCATCGGATTCGCGCTGGCCGTGGAGTTGCTCAATATCCGGGTCGAGAAGGCCGAAGCCGTGCGGGCCGAGCGCCTCGGCGTCCTCGACCCCGAGCCGGACCGTGAACCCCGGACCGAACCAGAGCCCGATCCTGCATCATTAATTCACTGAATCCCATTGCGGCCGAATATGACCGGGTGAGGACTGCGACGGAGCGTCCGTCCGTGTTTATATAGTTTGGACACACTGGGGTGCTTGACAACAACTGGTTGTCGCGGCAAACTAGTGACACTTGCGGCAATCGCGGAGGATTGTCGTTTACATCCCCTTCAGGCTTCGCGAGCCCCTGGCGACCCCCGCGAAGCCGTGCAATGGCAAGGAATGGCCCGTGTCGAACCAGAATCCCAAGCCGGCGGAGACCACAGCCCAAACCGACACGGAAGCCGGGACGGAAGTCCCGAAACCCACCTTCTCCGACGTCTTCGGCAATCGCGAAGCGGCGGCCTTCCTCCTCGCCTTCTGCCTCTCCAACGCCGGTGCCATGCTCAACCGCGTCGCCGTGACCTTCCTGGTCTGGAACAACACCGGCTCCTCCGCCCTCGCCGCCGCCTCCTTCGCCATCAGCTTCGCCCCCTACCTCGGACTCGCCCAGGTCCTCGGCGCCGTCGTCGACCGCTACCCCTACCGCAACGTCATGGTCCTGTGCGACTTCCTCCGCGCCGCCCTCGTCGCCCTCCTGCTCATACCCGGCCTGCCCGTGCCGATCATGATCGTCATCGTCTTCGCCGTCGCCACGGTCCAGCCCGCCTACACCGCCTCGCGCACCGCCACCCTCGCCCAGATCCTCAAGGGCGAGGAGCTCGCCGTGGCGATCGCCCTGAGCCTCAGCGCCTCCGGCGTCGCCCAGATCCTCGGCTATCTCGGCGGCGGCCTGCTCGCCGCGATCGACCCCTACGCCGCCCTCGGCGTCAACGCCGCCCTCTTCGCCCTCTCCGGCTTCGCGATCCTCGGCCTGGTCAAGTACCGGCCCTCGGTCAACAAGCGCGAAGACCGCCGCCACGTCCTCACCGAGACCGCCGACGGCCTGCGGATGCTGCGCGACAACCGGGTCCTGCGCACCATCTCCTTCGCCATCTGGGGCCTGTTCGCCCTCGCCGCCGTGCCCGAGGGCGTCGCCGTCCTGTGGGCCGCCCACCTCGGCCAGGGCTCCGCCACCCAGGGCGCGATCATGGCCACCGACGCCGCCGCCGCCATCGTCGGCCTGCTCCTGTTCACCAGATTCGTCCCGCCCCGCCTGCGCGACAAACTCATCCGCCCGCTCGCCTTCGCCGCCCCGCTCGTCCTGGCCACCGCCCTGTTCGATCCGCCCTTGGCAGGCGTCCTCGCCATCGCCATCGGCATCGGCCTGTCCACCGCCATCATGGCGCCCATGAACGCCACCCTCGCCCTGTGCATCCCCGACGGATGGCGCGGCCGGATCGTCTCGGCCGTCAACGGCGGCCTGCAACTGGCCCAGGGCGCGGCGATCGCCGGCGTCGGCCTCGTCGCCGAGTTCGGCGTGCCGGTGTCGTACGTGGTCGGAGCGTGGGGCGTCATCGGGCTGGTCATCCAGTTCCTGGTGACGCGGCGCTGGCCCACCTCTGAAGAAATCGAGGCGGCCAAGCGGGCCGCGGCCCCGCCGCCGGAGTCCAAGGACTGACCGCCCAAACGGCGGAGTGCGCCGGTGTCCCTCACGCCCCGGGAGTTAGGCTCGTCCAGGCGACCGTGCCGAATCACGGCTCCGCCGGCGTCGCCTAGGGGGTGTCTGGTGATCCCGGGCGAGGCTGGATCCGAGTCCATTTGTTCGCTCGCAAGGCGGAAGGGCTTCCAGATCCCGGTGTTGGATCTGGAAGCCCGACAACGCAGCGAGCGGGCAAATGGGCCGGAGCCAGGCCGTTCGGGATCACCAGACACCCCCTAGAGTGGGAAGCACAGGAGTTCAACCGTGGATCATGCAAAGACCGTCGAACTGCGCGGGCACCTCATCGACCAGGGCGTCTTCGCCCGCGTCATGGACGACGTCCTCGAATACTCGGGGGCCTACTCCATCGACCGCTTCGATGTGGGCCGCCACCACACCGACGAGTCCTACGTCCAACTCACCGTCACCGCCGAGACGGCCGAGCAGGTCGAGCGCATCGTCATGCGCCTCCAGACCCACGGCGCCAACCCGCTCGATCCGGGCATCGCCACACTCAAGCCCGCCCCGGCCGACGGCGTCTTCCCCGAGGACTTCTACTCCACCACCAACTTCGACACCCAGGTCCGCCTCAACGGCGGCTGGATGGACGTGCGCAGCTCCGAAATGGACTGCGGCATCATCGTCTCGACCGACCACGGCTCCGCCTGGACCCTGCCGGTCTCGGACGTCAAGGAGGGCGAGCTCGTCGTCTGCGGCGGCGAGGGAGTCAAGGTCCTGCCGCTGCCCGAGCCCGAACGCTCCGACCCCGCCTCGGCCGGATTCGAGTTCATGAACTCGGGCGTCTCCTCCGAACGCCCCCAAGCGCTCCAGGTCCGCCAGATCGCCCAGCAGATGCGCGACGTCAAGGCCCGCGGAGAGAAGATCCTGTGGGTCGGCGGCCCCGCCATCGTCCACACCGGAGCCGGGAAGGCCCTCGAAGCACTCATCGACGCGGGCTACGTCGATCTCATCTTCGCCGGCAATGCCCTGGCCGCCCACGACATCGAGTCGAACCTGTACGGCACCTCGCTCGGCGTCGACCTCGACAAGGGCCACGGCGTCCCCCACGGGCACGAGCACCACATTCGCGCCATCAACCGCATCCGCGCCTGCGGATCGATCGCCGCGGCCGTCGACCAGGGTGTCCTCACCGGCGGCATCATGCACGCGATGGTCAAGAACGGCAAGCAGTACGTGCTCGTCGGCTCGGTCCGAGACGACGGTCCGCTCCCCGACGTCCACACCGATGTCATCGACGGCCAGCGGGCCATGCGCGACGCGCTGCCGGGCACCGGCTTCGCCATCATGGTCGCGACCATGCTGCACTCCATCGCCACCGGAAACCTCCTGCCCGCCAGTGTCCCGCTGGTGAGCGTCGACATCAACCCCGCCACGGTCACCAAACTGGCCGACCGGGGCTCGGCCCAGGCCATCGGCGTCATCACCGACATCGGCCTGTTCTGCGAGCAGCTCGCCGGCGAACTCGTCAAGGGATACCGGCGGGAATAGCTCCCGAAACGCAAACGCTCCCAGTGCTTCTGCGCTGGGAGTTCTTTGTCTGCCCACAGTTGACAAGCCATTGATATATGTTTATATTTAGTCGATCAACTAACGCAAGCGTCCCGGCGCAGGTTGGGCTCGCGCGCCAGGGCGCCGCGACCCGAAGGCGGATCGATGATTTCAAGAAGGCGCACCCTCACAGGGCTCGCGGCGGTCGGGGCCTCGGCCGCCGCCACCGCCGGCCTCTCCCAGTTCATAATCGGCGCCGGTTCGGCCCGGGCCCAGGAGAACGGCGAGACCTACTCCTGGCGCAACGCCCAGATCGCGGGCGGCGGCTTCGTCCCCGGCATCGTCTTCAACGAGACCGAGGCCGATCTCATCTACGCCCGCACCGACATCGGCGGGCTCTACCGCTGGCAGGAGTCCTCGCAGACCTGGAAGCCGCTGCTGGACTGGATCGGTTGGGACAACTGGGGCTGGACCGGCGTCGTCTCCGTCGCGACCGACCCGGTCGAACCGAACCGCGTCTACGCCGCCGTCGGCACCTACACCAACGACTGGGACCCCACCAACGGCGCGGTCCTCTACTCCGACGACTACGGCGACACCTGGGGCGCGGCCGAGCTCCCGTTCAAGCAGGGCGGCAATATGCCCGGCCGCGGGATGGGCGAACGACTCGCCGTCGACCCCGGGGACAACTCGGTGGTGTATCTGGGGACGCCCTCGGGCAATGGGCTGTGGAAGTCGAACGACTACGGCCGCACCTGGGCCGAGGTGACCGCCTTCCCGAACCCGGGGAACTTCGTGGTCGTCCCCGGCGACGACTACCAGGGCGACAACCAGGGCGTGCTGTGGATCGAGTTCGACCAGGCGGCCGACGCGACCTACGTGGGCGTGGCCGACCCGGCGAATCCGCTCTATGTGTCCACCGACCATGGATCGACCTGGGCCGCGGTGGAGGGCGCCGCGCAGATCGGCACCGTCGACGGCTACGACAACATCCCCAAACAGGCGGCGATCGACGACGTCAACGGGTACATGTACATCATCACCTCGTGGGATCCCGGTCCCTACAACGGGAACCCGGCCGAGGGCGCGCGCGGCGGCTCGGTCTGGCGCTGCGAACTCGCCTCCGGAACCTGGACCGAGATCCACCCCGGGCCCAATGCGACCGACTACGCCGGCTTCGGCTTCGGCGGCCTGACGCTCGACCGCCAGAGTCCCGGCACTCTGATGGTCAGCAGCGTCAACGCCTGGTGGCCCGACGAGACCACCTTCCGCTCAACGGACTCGGGCGAGAGCTGGACCCAGTCGTGGACGCTCAACGGCTATCCGACCCGCGTCAACGCGTACACCATGGACCACGACTCGGTCGGCTGGCTGGACTGGGGCGCGAACCCCAGCGCCCCCGAAGAGTCGCCGAAGTACGGCTGGATGATCGACACGATGGCCATCGACCCCCACGACTCGGACCGGGTCATGTGGGGCACCGGCGCGACCATCTACGGCTCGACCAACCTGACGGCCTGGGACGCGGGGAGCACCTTCACCGTCACGCCGATGGTGCACGGACTGGAGGAGACCTCGGTCCAGGACCTGGCGTCCCCGCCCGAGGGCCCGGCGCTGTACTCGGCGCTCGGCGACATCGGCGGCTTCGTGCACACCGACCTCGACGTCGTGCCGAGCGCGTTCTTCCTGGCCCCGACCCACGGCAATACCCGCTCCATCGACTTCGCCGAGCTCAATCCGAGCGTCGTCTTCCGCGTCGGCGAGGCCGACGCCCCGGGCATCGGGATCTCCAGCAATAGCGGGGGCTCGTGGTGGGCGGGGGCCGCGATCAGCGGCGCGACCGGGGCCGGAACCGTGGCGATCACCGCCAATGCCGGCGCCATCGTGTGGGCGCCGGCCGGGACCGCTCCGCAGCGCTCGACCGACTACGGCTCGTCCTGGTCGGCGGCGAGCGGCCTGCCGACCGGCGCCCGCGTGCGATCCGATCGGGCCGACGCCAATGCCGTGTACGGCTTCGCGGCCGGAACGTTCTACTACAGCGCCAACGGCGGGGCGAGCTTCACCGCGTCGTCGTTCTCGGGATTCCCCTCCAGCGGCGAGGTCCGATTCGCGGCGGTGCCGGGCCACGCCGGGCACGTGTGGCTGGCGGGCGGCGGCGCCGACGGGACCTACGGGATGTGGAGGTCGACCGACGGCGGCGCGAACTGGGAGGTCGTCGCCGGATTCGACGCGGCCGACACGGTCGGCTTCGGCGCCGCCGCCGAGGGCCAGTCGTACCCGGCGATCTACTCCAGCGCCGCTCGCGGCGGCCAGCGCGGCATCTGGCGCTCGGTCGACACCGGCGCGTCGTGGACGCGGATCAACGACGACGAGCACCAGTGGGGTTGGACCGGTTCGGCCATCACCGGCGACCCGAAGGTGTTCGGACGGGTCTACGTCGGCACCAATGGGCGCGGCGTCATCGTGGGCGAGTCCAGCGACTACGTTCCCGACCCGACCGAGACGGGCTCCGAGACGCCTTCGGAGGAGCCGACCGAATCGCAGTCTCCGACGGAGCCGCCCACCGGTGACTGCGGCGTCGTCTGGTCGGTGTCGAACACCTGGCCGGGCGGTTTCCAGGGCAATGTCGCGCTCAGCAATGCGGGCGGCGCGGTCTCGACCGGCTGGACGGTGACGTGGACGTTCGCCGGGGACGAGCAGGTCACCAGCCTGTGGGGCGGCGAGTGGACCCAGAGCGACAAGACGGTGACGGTCACCGATGCCGGGTGGAACGGCTCGATCGCGTCGGGGGCCTCGATCAATATCGGGTTCACCGCCTCGACCTCCACCGCGCCTATCGCGGTCGAAGCGGAGTGCGAGTTGAGTTGAGTTCCCTTGAGCCGGGCCGAATTATGCGGCTTTTGTGAAGTAAGACGGGCCCTGCTAGTGACAGGGCCCACCCCATTTGACATGATTAAATCGTTTCATTTCGATTCCTCAATATGAAGGGAACTGGGCATGCAACGAACTTACAAGCGGCAAAGGGCCGCAATCGGGGCGGCGGCGCTGGCCGCCGCCACCGCGGTCGCGTCCGTCATGCTGATCAACCAGCAGGCGGGGGCCGACGAGGAGGACCCGGCCGACGCCGTCCCGGCACAGGAGTGCGGCGGGGAGTCCAACGCGGTCGTCGACGGGTCCGGAGGCTCGTACACCACGACCAACGGCGGCTCCGAGGTCTACTCGGGCGGCGACTACCTCGCGGCCATCCAGGCTGGGATCGACTCGCTGAACCCGGACCGCACCGAGCAGGAGAGCGTCGTCGTCAATGCCGACGGCGCCATCGGCGGCAACCACATCGGCCTGCCCAGCCACACCTCGCTGTCGGTGTGCGGCACCATGGACGTCGGCAGTTCGAGCGGGCACGGCGCGATCGAGGCCGGCGGCGCCCAGGACGTGTCGATCCCGCACCTCAACATGACCGGCAACCCCTACTTCGGGCTGCGGTTCTTCGGAATGGACGGGCTCCACCTCGGGCAGATCAATATGGAGCTGTCCGGCGGCCTCGGCATTCGCTTCGAGCGCGACGAGGCCGGGAGCACCGACGTGTCGATGGACGACGTCTTCGTGTCCGGCGCGGGCAGCCACGCCGTGGAGACCTGGAACATCGACGGGCTGGAGATCGGCTCGGTGACCGCGCGCGATGTGGGCGAGTCGGGCCTTTTGCTCCAGACGACCACCAATGCGCATGTCGGGACAGTCGACGGCGAGAACGTCGCCACCGGCACCGGGTACGCGACCTTCCGGATGGCCAACGAGAACGGCAGCCAGAACGGCGACTACTCGACCAACGTCCAGATCGACAACGTCATCTCGCGCGGCGGCGGCCGGGGCATCTTCTGCGTCTCGCAGTCCGGCGGCGTCAACATCACCAACATCGACCTGGCCGACAACGGCAATAATTCGATCCTGATCGAGAACTGCTACGGGGTCACGATCGAGGGCGGCACCGTCAACGGCGGCGGCGAGGTCCGCCTGGCCGCCCGCGACGAGTTCGCCAATAACCGCGACATCTCGATCACCGCGGAGGTCAACGGCACCAGCGTGCGGGAGTCCCCGTGCGGGGAGAACGTCAGCTGGAACATCAGCGGCGACGCCTCGCTGGATGTGTGCTGACGAACCGACCGCGCCGCCCCACGACACCTGAAACGTTCCAATCGACACCGTCTCAGTAGTTAGGAGGTGAACGCCCCGAAAGCCTGAGCCGGTGCGGCGGGGGCCGCCATTCGGCGGTTCCCGCCGTCGCACCGGACAACTGAATCCCCTTCATTTCAGCGCACAGTGGAGTGCGAATTGCACAGCGCCGTGCAAGGTTCAAAGGAATCACGACCATGACCCGAGTTCTCAAGCGAAAACTCGTCCTCCTCATCACCACCCTCACCGCCCTCGTCACCGGCCTCGCCGTCGCCTTCATCGCGGTCCCCGCGGCGAGCGCGGTCGAGACTGGGACCTGGTACAAGATCGTCAGCCGCTCCTCCGGGCTGAACCTCGACATCCTCGATCGCTCGACCGCCCCCGGCGCCGAGCTCATTCAATGGAATGACACCGGCGCCACCAACCAGCAGTTCCGGTTCATCGACGCGGGCGGCGGCTACTACCGCATCCAGGCCCGCCACTCGAACCTGGTGCTGGAGACCTACGAATGGAACGCCGACAACGGCGCCACCATCGCGCAGTGGACCGACCTGGGCGGAACCAACCAGCAATGGCAGGTCCAGGAGTCGGGCGGCTACGCCACCTTCATCAACCGCCACTCCGGCAAGGCCCTCGACGTGTGGGAGAACTCCACCACCGCGGGCGGCCGGATCTCGCAGTACCCCGCCAATGGCGGCTCGAACCAGCAGTTCCAGCTGGTCAAGGTCGACGGCGGGAGCACCCCCGGCACCTGCGGTTCGGGAACGCCGAACGCCCGGGTGACCGGAACGAGCGGCAGCTACACCGCCACGAACGGATCCTCGACCGTCTACTCCGGCGGCGACTACCGCGCGGCCATCCAGGCCGCCGTGGACTCGATCGGCAGCGGCCAGCGCGTCGCCGTCATGGCCTCGGGCTCGATCGGTGCTAACACGATCTCCATCTCCAGCGGCAAGACGTTCGAGGGCTGCGGGACGATCAACGCGACCAACCGCGGCGGGAGGGGCGCGATCGAATCGCTGGGCACGTCCAATGTGAACATCGCCTATCTGAACATGACGGGGAGCCCGTACTTCGCGACCCGGTTCTACGGCAACTCGGGCCTGCACTTGGGGCAGATCAACCTGAACCTCTCCGGGGGCGCGGGCATCCGCTTCGAGCGCGACTTCGCCGGCAGCACGAACGTGAGCATGGACTATGTGTACGTGGCCGGCACCGGCGGTCACGGCGTCGAGACGTGGAACATCGACGGTCTGCGGATCGGCACGGTCGTCGCCCGCAACACCGGCTATTCCGGTCTGCTGCTGAACAACACGCGGAACGCGACCATCGGCACCGTCGACGGCAACAATGTCGCCACCGGGACCGGCTACGCGACGTTCCGCACGGCCAATACCGCCGGCCGGCTGTCGAACGGCTCGTACTCGACGAACATCACCGTCGACAAGGTCATCTCCCGCGGCGGCGGGCGCGGGATCTTCTGCGTCTCCCAGTCGGGCGGCGTGCTCATCCGCAATGTCGACCTGGCCAGCAACGGCAATAACTCGATCCTGATCGAGAACTGCTACAACTACACGATCTCGTCGGGCACGGTCAACGGCGGCGGCGAGGTGCGCATCGCGGCGCGCTCCGAATTCGCCAACACCCGCGACACCAACATCACCCTGACGGTCAACAACACCTCGGTGCGGGAATCGCCCTGCGCCGACAACTCCACATGGAACATCTCGGGGAACGCCTCCGTGAACGTCTGCTAGCGCGGTAGAACGCGAGGGGCCGGAGGCTTTCGCCTCCGGCCCCGTTCGCTTCTGCGTCTGGGTATTACGACGTCTAGGAGAGGTCCTCGCGGTGGCGGGCCAGGTCAGAGGCGCCGATGACGCCGGCCTTGGAGCCGAGCTCGGCGGCCCGCACCTCGGCCACGGGGACCTCGGCGCGGTGGGCCAGGGCCTCCTTGTAGTGCTTGCGAATCGGGTCGAGCAGGAGGTCCCCCGCGTCGACCACGCCGCCGGCGATGAGGATGACGCCGGGGTCGATGAGGTTGACCATGTCTGCGGCCGAGTTGCCCAGGTAGTAGCCGATGGAGTCGAAGGCGGCCAGCGCGACCTCGTCGCCCTCCCGGGCGGCCTCGGTGGTCTGGCGACCGGTGATGGCGTCGGGGTCGCCGCCGGCGAGCTTGAGCAGGACCCGCGCCTTGGTCGGGTCGGCCTTGGCGCCGTCGCGGGCGGCCTGGGTCAGGGCCCGGCCGGAGGCGTACTGCTCCAGGCAGCCGTGGCGCCCGCAGCCGCAGGGGCGGCCGTCGGGGACCACGCGCATGTGGCCGATCTCGGCCGCGACGCCGTTGGTGCCGCGGAGCAGGTTGTCCTTGACGACGATGCCGCCGCCGACGCCGGTGCCGATCGTGTACAGGACCGAGGAGCGGTGGCCCTTGGCGGCACCGTAGCGGTGCTCGCCCCAGATGGCCACGTTGGCGTCGTTCTCCACGACGGCGGGCAGGCCGATCGCCTCGGAGACCTTGTCGCGCAGGGGCTCGTTCTTCCAGGAGAGGTTGGGGGCCAGCATGACCGTGGAGCGGTCGGAGGAGATCCATCCGGCCGCGCCGATGCCGACGGCCTCGATCTCGTGGCCGGCGCGCAGCTCGTCCACGACCTCCTTCACCGCCTGGATGACACCGGGAGTGTCATCGGCTGGAGTGGGGCGACGGGCGGTGGCTAGGACATTGCCGGTCGCGTCGACGAGGCCCCCGCCGACTTTGGTGCCACCGATGTCGACCCCGATTGTCAGACTCACTGCTGTCCCTCCAGCGGATTACGGAATTAAGCTGATGGTCGCTCCGCGACGCTGCGGGCCGAGATCAGACTTTACGCGACGTTAATGAGCAGTGGATATCGACTAGTCCGTCCCTCTTGGCGAAGGTATCACCGCCAGGGCGCGCGGACACCGGCTCGTTGCTCTAGCATCGGACCTATCCAAGCTTGCCAAGTGACGCTACTCACCGGTAAGTTGTGCCCTTAGATGACAGCCGATTTACAACGCCGTGAACCCCGGCTATTCGAACGGAGCCTTTTCATGCGCGAGTTCGCCGTCCCCCCCGTGGTGACTGTGCCCGATGAAGACAACACTCTCACCGCCCTCTGGGATGCCGCCGAGAACCACCCCGCCTCGATTCTCTACATGCGGTCCTTTGACGACGGTGTGACCTGGCAAGACGTGACCGCTGTCGAGTTCCGGGAGCAGGTGATCGCCGTGGCCCGCGGACTCGCCGCCGCCGGAGTCCAACCCGGCGACCGGGTGGCCCTGATGTCGGCCACCCGCTACGAGTGGACGCTGTTCGACTACGCGATCTGGGCGTCCGGGGCCGTGACGGTCCCGATCTACGAGACGTCCTCGGCCGACCAGACCGCTTGGATCCTGGAGGACGCAGGCGCCGTCGCGGTGATCGTGGAGACCCCCGAAATCGCCGCGATGGTCGAGGGCCTGCAATCGGGTGTCAAGCACCAGTGGACCATCGACGAGGGCGCGGTCGAGGCCATCGAGGCGCTCGGCGAGGGCGCCGAGGTCGACATCGAGGCCCGCCGCACCTCGCGGCAGGCCGACGACCTGGCCACGATCGTCTACACCTCGGGCACCACCGGCCGCCCCAAGGGCTGCATGCTGACCCACCGGAACCTGTTGGCGGACATCCGCAATGTCATTCCCGAGGTCCCGATCGTGCTGTACGAGGGCGGGCGCATGCTGCTGTTCCTCTCGCTCGCGCATGTTCTGGCCCGGATCCTCCAACTCGCCGGCGTCGAGTCGCGCACCACGATCGCGCACGCCGACCGCACCAAGCTGACCGCCGTCATGCCGGTCGTCAAGCCGACGACGCTGCTGGCGATCCCGCGCGTATTCGAGAAGGTCTACGCCGGCGGCTACCAGAAGGCCGTCGACGGCGGCAAGGGCCACCTGTTCGAGAAGGCCGCCGCCTGCGCCAAGGAGTACAGCCGCGCCCTCGACAAGCCCGGCGGACCCGGCCTCGGGCTCAAGCTCCGCCACAAGCTGTGGGACGTGCTGGTGTACGCCAAGATCCGCGCCGCCGTCGGCGGCGAGTGCACCACCGCCGTCTCCGGCGGCGCCGCGCTCGGCCCCGAGCTGGGGCACTTCTTCCGCGGCGTCGGCATCACCATCTTCGAGGGCTACGGCCTCACCGAGACCTCCCCGGTGCTGTCCCTCAACTTCCCCAACGCCATCAAGGTCGGCTCGATCGGGCGGCCCACGCCCGGCACCGCGCTGCGAGTCGCCGACGACGGCGAACTCCAGGCCAAGGGCCCGCAGGTCTTCCCCGGCTACTGGAACAACGACGCGGCGACCGCCGAGGTACTGGACGCGGACGGCTGGTTCTCGACCGGCGACATCGCCGAGATCGACGACGACGGGTACGTCACGATCACCGGTCGCAAGAAGGACATCATCGTCACCGCCGGGGGCAAGAACGTCGCCCCGGGGCC
The DNA here is from genome assembly GCF_004912275.1 of Glycomyces buryatensis. Lineage (GTDB taxonomy): Bacteria > Actinomycetota > Actinomycetes > Mycobacteriales > Micromonosporaceae > Glycomyces > Glycomyces buryatensis. The sequence goes on along the minus strand of NZ_STGY01000066.1, from coordinate 81,468 downwards.
GATGGAGAAGATCCTGGACGTCCACCCGCTCATCGCCTACGCGATGGTCGTCGGCGAGGGCCGCCCCTACATCGGGGCGCTGATCTCCCTCGACAGCGACATGCTGCCGGACTGGCTGGAGCGCCACGGCAAGGACCCGGCCACCCCGATCGCCGACCTCACCGAGGACCCCGAGCTGCTCGCGGTGCTCCAAGGAGAGGTCGACAAGGCCAACGCGACGGTCTCCCATGCGGAGCAGATCAAGCGTTTCCGGGTCATACCGGTCGAACTCACCGAGGACACCGGAGAAATCACTCCCACAGTCAAGGTCAAACGCCACGTAGTCATGAAAAAATACTCAGACGAGATCAACGCGCTCTACGACAAGGAACGTTAGCGAGGCTGCATGAGCGAGGAGGCGGTGCTTGAACGGCAGTGGCGCCTACCCGCCGTAGCCCTGCGGGTGGTGCTGTTCGGGCTGGTCGCGGTGTTCGGATGGGCGTCGGTCGGCGCCGTCTCGGCGCTCACCTGGTGCGGGATTCTCGCGCTGGCGGCGCTGCCGGGCGTGCTGCTGCCCCGCCACCGGCTCCTGGCCCCGGCCGGGCGGCTGGCCGAGGTGGCCGTGGTGGTGCTGGGGACGTTGGCGACGGGCGGGCTACCGGCCTGGATGCTCCCCTACCTGATCGCGCCGTTCGCGACGGCCGCGTTCGACGCGGCCGGGCCGAACGACTCGGAGCGGTACGCCCGTTTCCGCATCTGGGGCCCGCCGCTGCTGGTGGCGATCGCCGCGGTCGGACTGGTCGCGCAGACCGCCCGCGTCTCGGGCTATGCCCAGGGCACGTACGTCACGACCGTCGCGGTCGCGCTCGCCTTCGGCATGGCCTCGGCGGTCGGCGCCTGGTGGCTGCGCCGCTCGCGCCGCAGCGATCTGAGCCATTCGCAACTGCCGTACGCGGAGGCCGCGGCCCTGCTCACGCAGCTGCGCGTCGTCGCCCGCCAGCTCCCGGGATCCACCCTGGACCCGGGCGGGATCGCCACCGAGATCGTCGACACCGTCACCCGCATCCCCGGCGCCGACCGCGCCGCCGTCCTGGCCGCCTCCTCCGGTCGGCGGCTGGTGGTCCTGTCCCAGCACGCCGCGGAGCGGGTCGACTGGGAGACCTCGCCGCAGATGAACTCCCTGCTGGCCGACGCCTGGGCCGGGCAGAAACCGCAGACCGGACAGCTGCCGCTCTCGCGCTCCACTCAGGGCCCGGTGTCGTCGCTGGTGATACCGCTGGTCGCCGAGGGCCGCACCGTCGGGCTCGTCGCGATCGAGTCCGACGACCCCGCCGCGTTCGGGCCCGAGTCCGTCACCGCCGCCCAGGAGCAGACCAAGGGCACCGCGCTGCGGCTGGAGACCGCGCTGCTGTTCGAGGACGTCAGGTCCATGGCGACCACAGAGGAGCGCCAGCGCCTGGCCCGCGAGATCCACGACGGGATCGCGCAGGAGCTGGCGATGCTGGGCTACGGCATCGACAATGCGATGGCGATCCTCCCCGGCGACGCGGGCGAGGCGCGCGGCGAATTGGAGGACCTGCGGTCGGAGGTGACCCGGCTCGTGACCGAGCTGCGGTTCTCCCTGTTCGAGCTGCGTTCGAACGTCGACCGTCAGGGGGGCCTGGCGTCCGCAATTGCGGACTATGCTCGTACTGTGGGCGCTTCCGCCGGACTGCGAGTGCATTTGTCGCTCGACGAGGGCGGGGCGCGGCTTCCCGCCAGTACCGAGGCCGAGTTGCTGAGGATCGCGCAGGAGGCGATCACCAATGCCCGCAAACACGCTCGCGCAGAAAACCTCTGGGTCACCTGCGAGGTCGACCCCCCGTACACCCGCATCGAGGTCACCGACGACGGCCAAGGCCTGACCGGCGAGGCCTCGGAGGGCCGCTACGGACTGGCGATCATGAGCGAGCGCGCTGAGCGGATCAGAGGCTCGCTTGAGATCCGGCCGCATCAGCCGCACGGGACGACGGTGGCGGTGGTACTCAACGCCTCCGCCCGGCCGACCCCGAAGGCGGTGCCGACGCATCCGGCGGCCGAGGAGTGGGCGGCCGCCGCCGGGGCCGCAACTGAACAGCAGGCCAGGCGGCCCGACGAGGCCTGACCGCCGATGAGGAGAGACGAGAGAGATGAACGCTGACGCGCCCGAGATGACCGGTCAGACGACGGTCCTGATCGTCGACGACCACGACCTGATCCGCAAGGGCCTGCGGCACGCCTTCGACCGCGACCCCGAGTTCGAGGTGGTCGGCGAGGCCGACACCGCCGCCGACGGCATTGGCCAGGCCGCGTCGCTCATGCCCAGCGTCGTGATCATGGACCTGCGCCTGCCCGACGGCTCGGGCCTGGACGCGACCCGCAAGCTCCGCAAGGCTCACCCGAACATGGGGATCGTGGTCTTGACGATGTACGCCGGCGACGACCAGCTGTTCGGCGCCCTGGACGCGGGCGCCTCGGCGTTCGTCCCGAAGAGCGCTCCGGCGAACGACGTGGTCTCGGCGGCCCGCCACGCCGCGTCGAACCCGACGGCCTTCAGCGCGGCCGACCTCGCCGAGGCGATGCAGCGACGCCTGACCCCGACCGGCCCGCAGCTCTCCCCGCGCGAATCGCAGGTCCTCAAGCTTCTGGCCGACGGCCTGTCGGTGGCCGGAATCGCCAAGCAGCTGTACGTATCGGAGTCCACGGCCAAGACCCACATCTCCAAGCTCTACGAAAAGCTCGGGGCGGGCAACCGGGCCCAGGCCCTCATGACCGCCCTGAAGCTCGGTCTCCTGGAGGCCCCGGACCAGCCGAAGTTCTGATCGGGCGTCAGGGGGTGTTTCGAGACCCCCTAACACCGTCTCGCCGTAGAGCATCGCTTCGAGCCTGCCCGCCTGCCGGTCCCAGGTCCATTCGCTGCACGCCCACTCGCGGCTGGCGTCGCTCATCTTGCGGGCCAGCGGTTCGTCCGAGAGCACCTGCGTCAACCGGTAGGTGATCTCGCCGAGGTCGCGGCCGTCGACGACCCATCCCGACTGGTCGTGCAGAACGGTGTCCGGCGCGCCCCCGGAGTCCCCGGCGATGACCGGCAGCCCGCACGCGGCGGCCTCCAGGAACACCGCGCCGAGCCCTTCGACGTCGAGGCCGCGGCGGCGGGTCCGGCACGGCATGGCGAACACGTCCCCGGCCGCGAAGTGCTTCGCCAGCTCGTATTCGGGGACGCCGCCGGTGAAGGTCACCTCGCGTTCGACGCCGTGGTGGCGGGCCAGGGAGCGGAGCCGCTTCTCGTAGGGTCCTTGTCCGACAATGAGCAGCCGCACATCATCGCCGACCTGCTCGCGCACGTGCGGGAGCGCCGCGATGAGTTTGTCCTGGCCCTTGCGGGGCACCAGTCGCGAGACGCACACGATCACCGGCTTGTCCCCCAGCCCGTGGCGGCGGCGGATCTTGGAGCCGTCCACCTCGGGGTTGAAATGCTCGGTGTCGATCCCGAAGGTCAGCTGCTCCAGCCGGGTCTCGACGCCGGCGACCGGCTCGAGCCGGCGATAGGTGTAGTCGCCCAGATACGTCATGACGTCCAGGGATCGGGCGATGCGGCGCAGGGCCTGGCGGGTGCCGGGCATTGCCGCCCAGCCGACCTCGTGGCCGTGGGTCAGGGCGATGGCCCGGTCGATCCCGGTGTCGCGCACCAGACTCGAGGCGAGCAGGCCGAGCGGGGCGGCGGCGCCGAACCAGACCCGGTCGCAGCGGTGCTCGCGGGCCAGGGCGGTGACGGCGCGGGCGACGCGCGGGGTCGGCAGCAGCATCGAGGTCCGGTCACGAACCACAGTGAACGGTTGCGCCGCGTCGAACGCCTCCCATCCGGGAGAGGTGGAGGTGTAGACGACCAGCTTGTCGGACGGTAGTCGCAGGGCCATGCCGTGCACGAAGGTCTGGATGCCCCCGCGTCGCGGCGGAAAGTCGTTGGTCACCAGCAGGGTCCTGCTCATCATGCCCCCCTTCACGATCGCTCCAGTCTGTCACGGCGGCCCGAATCCCGAGGCGATCCGAGATGACCGGCACTTGAATCCCAGCGGTCGACCCGCGCCGTCCAGTTGCACGATGGCACACTGGTGCCCATGAGCAGCGGCGACGACGGGCCCAGACCAAAGTCCGGGAACGAGGACGGACCGGCGGCGGTATTCCTGACCGACCCGGTGCGCCGCAAGACAATTGAGATTGCCGCGGCGGCGATGCCGGGACTGGCCGCCCCCCGCGTCCCCGCCCGGTTGCGGAAATACCTCAAGTTCAGTCCTACCAAGCGGGCCAAACTCGCCCGAGGCGACCTGGCCGCGGAGCTGACCGACAACGACGACTTCCGGGCGGGACTGGCCGAAGTCCTGCAAGGGACCGACTCGTCGCTGGTGCGGGCGATCGATGCCGGCGAGGAGCTCTCGCCGATGGCCGACCCGGGCGAGGTCGCGGCCCTGGCATATCTGCTCCGGCCCGGCGGCTGGCAGGAACTGGTGGCCACGGCGACGGAGGCGATCGGCGAGGAGCCCGAGCCGGCGCCCGCCGCCGAGCCCGACGAGTCGGCCTCGAAACGGGCCGCGGCGGCCGAGAAGGAGAACCAGAAGCTGCGCGAGGCCCTGGCCGACCAGCGGGCGGCGGCGGCCCGGTTGCAGGAGGATCTGCGGCGGAGCCGGAAGGATCTGCGCGAGGCGGCCGAGCGCGCCGACAAGGCCGCGAACGACCTGGCCGCTGAGCGGGGCCGGATCAAGCAGGCCGATACCCAGCGGCGATCGGAACGCCGCCGACTGGAGTCCGAAATGGATTCACTGCGCGCGCAGCTGGAGGAGGCCCGGCGGTCCGACCGGGAGTCCGACCGGCTTTATTCGACGCGGCTGTGGCTGCTGCTGGAGACGCTGTCGGGGACCGCGACGGGACTGCGGCGGGAGCTCGGGCTGGAGCCGGCGGCCGAGCGGCCGGCCGACTACGTCGCCGAGCAGCGGTCCGCCGATCCGGAAGAGCGCCTGGCGGAGGGGTCGCGAGGATTGGCCCAGACCGATCCGCAGCGGCTCGATCATCTGCTGTCGCTGCCGAATCCACACCTGATCGTGGACGGCTACAACGTGACGATCTCGGCCTGGGGCGAGACGCTGACGCTGGAGCAGCAGCGCAATCGCCTGGTGCAGGGGCTCGGCGCGGTCGCGGCGGCCACGAACGCGGAGGTCACGGTCGTGTTCGACGGGGCCGATGCGATCTTCGGGGCCAAGCCGAGCGCGCGCGGGGTGCGGGTGCTGTTCAGCGCGAAGGGCCAGATCGCCGACGACGTGGTGGTCGACCTGGCGCGGGTCGAGCCCGAGGGGCGAGTGGTGATCGTGGTGTCCTCCGACCAGGAGGTGGTCGACCGGGCCAGGCGCCACGGGGCCTACCCGGTGCCGTCACCGCTGCTGGTCAAGTGGATCCAACGGACCTGAGGGACCCGGCGATCCCGGCGAACCCGAGACCGGGGCACACCGCATCAGGTGGTCCCGGGGGCCCCCTTGATTCAAGTGTGCGCCCGGGGTCCGACGGTTCCGGGTCAGACCTTGAGCATGACCGAGCCGGCGGCCTTGTCGTGGAGGCCTCTGCGGTACTCGTCGGTGTACGAGGTCAGGGCGGGGATGACCAGAGTCAGCAGCAGGACCCGCACCAGCGCCCGCAGCACGCCGAGGCGGCCGCCGGTGGCGGCCGAGACGCAGGCTACGCGCATCAGGCGCATGCCGAGGCTCTGGGTCCCGGCGGTCATGCAGTACGTGTAGTAGAAGATGAACAGCACGTAGATGAACAGGTTGATGCCGAAGGGGTCGGGGGTCATGATGCCGATCCATCCGAGGATCCACGTGACCACCAAGCACGACACCCAGTCGACGACCAGGGCCACGAACCGTCCGCTGAGGCTCGCCAGATCCTGGCCTTCGGGGCTCGTTCCGCTTGGGGCCGCACCGGTTTCGCTCGTCATGTCGCGGAGTTTACGGACCCGGTCAACACCGTTTCCCGCAGGTACGGTGAGCAGTGGTTTCAGTCAATGGGAAACAACATCGCCCGCTGCAAGTAACACGCACGAAACAATTGATTTACGATGAGGCAATTGATCGCGGTTAGCGTTTCGCCTAATACAGTGGTGTCGACAGCGACGTCGGTGCCCGCGCACTTGGCTGTGATCGCGAGCCATGCGTCCAGGTGACTGCTACAAGGTCACTTCTACAAGGCCTACCTACCGAGAGGAACACATTCGTGTTTTCCAGCCCTGAAGAGCTCCTCGGATACGTCCGTGACAATGACGTGAAGTTCATCGACGTCCGCTTCTGCGACCTGCCCGGCGTCATGCAGCACTTCAACATCCCGGCCGCGTCCTTCGATGCCGATCTGCTCGAAGAGGGCCTGGCCTTCGACGGGTCCTCGATCCGCGGGTTCCAGGAGATCCACGAGTCGGACATGCTCCTGCTCCCCGACGTCGCCACCGCCTTCCTCGACCCCTTCCGCGAGCAGAAGACCCTCGCGTTGAACTTCTTCATCCACGACCCGTTCACGCGCGAGGCCTACAGCCGCGACCCGCGCAACGTCGCGAAGAAGGCCGAGCAGTACCTGGCCGGCTCCGGCATCGCCGACACCGCCTACTTCGGCGCCGAGGCCGAGTTCTACATCTTCGACTCGGTCCGCTTCGACACCAAGGCGAACGAGTCGTTCTACCACGTCGACTCGATCGAGGGCGCGTGGAACACCGGCGCCGTGGAAGAGGGCGGCAACCTCGGTTACAAGCCGCGCCACAAGGGCGGGTACTTCCCGGTCGGCCCGGTCGACCACTTCGCGGACCTGCGCGACCAGATGGTCACCAACCTCATCGAGGGCGGCCTCACCATCGAGCGCGCCCACCACGAGGTCGGCACCGCGGGCCAGGCGGAGATCAACTACCGCTTCGACACGCTGCTGCACTCCGGCGACGACGTCCAGAAGTTCAAGTACATCATCAAGAACACCGCCACCCAGGCCAACAAGACGGTGACCTTCATGCCGAAGCCGCTGTTCGGCGACAACGGCTCGGGCATGCACACCCACCAGTCGCTGTGGGCGAACGGCGAGCCGCTGTTCTACGACGAGACCGGTTACGCCGGCCTCTCGGACACCGCCCGCCACTACATCGGCGGCCTGCTCAAGCACGCCCCGAGCCTGCTGGCCTTCACCAACCCGTCGGTGAACTCCTACCGCCGCCTGGTGCCCGGCTTCGAGGCCCCGGTCAACCTGGTCTACTCGCAGCGCAACCGCTCCGCGTGCACCCGCATCCCGGTCACCGGTTCGAACGCCAAGGCCAAGCGCGTCGAGTTCCGCGTGCCGGACCCGTCGAGCAACCCGTACCTGGCCTTCTCGGCCATGCTCATGGCGGGCCTGGACGGCGTCAAGAACAAGATCGAGCCGCCGGCGCCGGTCGACAAGGACCTGTACGAGCTCGGCCCGGAGGAGTACGGCGACATCGCCCAAGTCCCCGGCTCGCTCGACCAGGTGCTGGACAACCTCGAGGCCGACCACGACTTCCTCACCGAGGGCGGCGTGTTCACGCCCGACCTCATCGAGACGTGGATCAGCTTCAAGCGCGAGAACGAGATCGACCCGATCCGCCTCCGCCCGACTCCGCACGAGTTCGACCTGTACTACGAGGTCTAACGATTTAGGACCAAAGGGGCGCGGCTGGTTCACACCGGCCGCGCCTCTTGCTTGCCGGTCGGCTAGTAGCGAGGCATACTCGCCCGGTGTCTCCCCGCTTCCTGCCCAACCGCGACCGGGCCCGAGCGTCTCTAGTGGTCGATGCTCTCGATGAGGCCGCGCCCACCCTGCTGGGCGATGGCGAGCGCCACGGCGGTTCCGAGGTCGGCCGGCGCGAGCGCCCCGGCCGTCTCTCGTGCCGTGAGCACAGTTTTGCCGTCCAGGGAGTACACCGCTCCGCGCAACGTCAACTCACCATTGGCCTCGGTGGCGTAGCCCGCAATCGGAGAGTTGCAGTGGCCTTGCAGCACATGAAGAAACATTCGCTCACAGTCGGCTTCACGCCATGTCTTCGGGTCGTTCAGGGGAGCGAGGACTCCGATGGTGGTGCTGTCGTCTTCGCGGCATTGGAGGGCGAGGATGCCCGCGCCGACCGGAGGCAGGACCGTCTCGGGCTCGAATACCTCGGTGATGACCTCGGTCCGGCCGATGCGTTCGAGTCCGGAGACGGCCAAAACCGCGGCATCGACCTCACCGTTGAACAGCTTCTCCAGGCGCCGGTTGGCGTTGCCTCTGAAGTCCTCGAATTCCAGGTCTGGCCGGATGGCCGCGAGTTGGGCGCGGCGTCGAACCGAGGAGGTACCGACCCTCGAACCTTGCGGTAGCTCGGCGAGTGTGTGCCCGGCAGGGCTGATGAGGCAGTCGCGGACGTCGTCGCGATCCAGGTAGGCGGCGATGGTCATGCCCTCAGGAAGCGGCGTTTCACCTGGCATGTCTTTGAGGCAGTGGACTGCTACGTCGGCGGCGCCGGCCGCGAGGACTGCATCAATCTCTTTGACGAAGTTGGCCTTCCCGCCGAGCGCGGTGAGGCTCCCGGTCCATTTGTCGGCGGTGGTAGTGATGGGAACGACCTCGACCGCAAGGCCGGGATCGGTCTCGGCGAGAAGGGAACGGACCCGCTCAACCTGGGCGAGCGCCATCGGGGATGAGCGGGTCACGATCCGCAGGGGTTGGTTCATGCCTGCGGTTCTTCCCATCGGTGCTCGAAGTCGTGGGCGTAGAGGGTATGAGCGTCATCGGGGGTGACGATCAGTCGGAGGTCGGCGTCCTCAGGTTCGTTGAGCCGCTTCCATTCGGACGTGATCTGTTCCAGGGGTTCGGCAAGTGAGGTCGGTCCAGCGGTGGTGGTGTTTCCATTGGGGTCGATTTCGATCCAGGACCCGTCTTCGGTGGTGATGAGGACGCCGGGCGATCCGTCTCGAAGCTGATCGACCAGCATCGTTGGTTGCAGGAAGAAGTCGACTGCGAAGGCGAGGCCGGTGTGGGCTTCGTCCAGGAACACAGGAGGCACAGGCGGGTTCGTGAGGCGAGTTTCCCCGGTGAGGTCGAGAGCGCCGTTCGGATTGCCGGGGTCCTCTGCCGGGTGGCCGGCGTCCGGGCGCAGGGGCATGAACCAGCCGGGCCGGTGGCGGAACTTGCCGAGCAGGCGGCCGTCCGCCTCCTTGGTGAGGCGGATGATGCGCGGTTGACTGCGGCCCCCGAGATCGGTGACGATCATGCCGCCGTCGTTGAGTTGTTCAGCCCAAGCCGCAGGGACGCGTCGAGCGCCCGCCGTCACGATGATGCGGTCGAAGGCGCGACCGGGGAAGGCGATCTTGCGCCCGTCTCCGGCGATGAGGTCAGGACCGCGGCCGATGGACAGGAGGCGCTGTTCGGCTGCGGCGACGAGGTCCGGGTCCAGGTCGATCGAGGCGACCTGTTTGGGGCCGAGGTCGAACGCGGCCACCGAGGCGGCATCGAGACGATCGCAAAGGAGCGCGGCGTTGTAGCCGCTGCCGGTGCCGATCTCCAGCACTGTGTGATCGTCTTCGAGTCGGAGCATCATAAGCATGTAGGCCATGAGACTAGGTTTGGTCGATGAGCTGGTCGGCCAGTCGAAGCCACGATCATTGATGGTCTTGATGACAATGGATTCGTCCTGGTATGCCGCTTCGAGTGGGACTTCCGGGACGAAGCGGTGCCGGGGGGTCTGCTCGAACGCTTCCCGCCACTCGGGACTCAGGCTGACCTCGTGCGAGATCTCCTCGGTAAGCGCGGCGGCCAGGGGCCGCCAGTCAGTCTCGGTGGTCATCATGCCTCACAGATTAGGAGCTGGGCGATTGCGTTGCTGATTGCCGCGCCGGTTTCGCCTTCGAGCCATTGCCACTGGCCGCTGGGGTTGCATTCAAAGAAAATCCAATCTCCGGACGGTGTGACCGCGAAGTCGAAGGCTGCGTACAGCAGCCCCATGCGAGCCATGAACGCTTGCAGCCCGCATAGGACGTTCGGGAAGGCCGATCAGTTGGTAGGTGACCGCGTCGTAGTCCGAGCGGAAGTCGATGCGGGCCGCATCAGAGTGAGCGTCGATCCGGACGGCGAACGCGTCATCTCCGACGACGATGACGCGAACCTCGAGGTCCTTTTCGACCCATGCTTGGATGAGGTTCGCGGTGACGCCGAACCCCTCATCATTGAGCTGGTCGACGGTGATTCGGGTGGTCCAGGTAGTTCGAGCAACCCCGTGCTCGACCCACAGGTTCGGCTGGAACGCCTTCGCGATCAAGTGCGGGCCGTGCAGCTTCGCGAACGCCTTCGCTTGCTCAGGATCATTGCCGATGTACGTGGCAGGGACCCGGAGGCCAACGGACACAGCGAGATTCAGTTGCCTGGGCTTGTGAGCGCTGCTGGGCGACACCGATAGTCGGTGGCGGAAGATCAGTAGACCCACGCTCGCCAAGTTGGAACAAGGCATCTTGGAGGTCGAACTCAAGGACTTGACTCCGATCATGGACGTCCTCGGGGTCACCGACCGACAGACACGGTCGCAGCTTCGCCACCGCGCCGAGGAGGCGCGCAAGCGAGGACTCTGGAGCGCGGTCTCCACCCAGGGTTTCTCTGACTTCCTGTGGGGTGAGGACAAAGCCACCGAGATCGATGGTTACCACATCTCGAACTTCCCTGGCCCGCTACAAGCACCGGAACTGGCCGAGGTATTGATCCGCCACGGCGAGAGAGGCAGCAGCGAGGCGGATATTGAGAACTACATCGAAATTCGTCTCGCCAGATCCGACATCCTGGTAAAGCCAAACGCCCCGACCGCACGTTTCCTGCTCTACGAAGGCATCTTGCGCCAGCGACTCCGCATCGTCACCAGGGATATCTACGCTGCGCAGTTCCGGTATCTGCGCGAGGTTGCCGAGTACGCGAACGTCGAGATTCGCTATCTGCCGATCAATACCGACTGTCCCACGGTCACTGAGGTCACCGCAGGATTCACCGTCATGAAACTGCCAGCAGGATGGCCGACTCTGGTCCATGTCGAGACGCCGATCGGCCCGGTTATCGGTGACAGCGGCGGCATAGACTTGAGATCGGCTCTGGACGCCTTCGATTTCCTCTGGGACGAGGGAGCCCAAGATGCTGAGCAAACCAACAGACTTTTGGAAGAATTGTTGAGGGAAGTGGAGCAATGACTCAAAGGGCCTGCAACCAAGACAAGTGGGCTCGCGCGCAGCGCCGCAAGAGCAGCAGGAGCAACGGCGGCACCAGCGGTGAATGCGTTGAGGTCCTCTACGAAGGTGGAGGTTTTGGTATCGCGGATACGAAGCTTGGAGACTCCTCCCCGATTTTCGATTTGCCCACAGGCGACTTCACGGGTTTGCTTTCCGGAATCAAGTCCGGCGAGATCGACTAGCACACCCCCAGCTCACGGGCGCGCCCACCTTGTAGAGGGGGGGTGCGCCTTGTTTTTGCCCGCGGCTGGTTCACACCGGCCGCGCCCCTTGCTTGCCGGTCGGCTAGTCACCAGGCATACTCGCCCGGTGTCTCCCCGCTTCCTGCCCAACCGCGACCGGGACGTCTACCGCGACGCCGGAGCCATGGCGATCGGCATCGCCATCGTCGGCGCCTCCTTCGGCGCCCTCGCCACCACCGCCGGCCTGCCCTGGTGGATCCCCGTCGCCATGTCGTTCCTGACCTTCGCCGCCACCTCCCAGTTCGCGATGCTCGCCGTGATCACCGCCGGCGGCGGCGTCATCGCCGGACTCGTCGCCGGGATCGTCATCCACCTCCGCCACATCCCCTACGGCCTGGCCGTGGGCGACCTGTACTGGAAGCACTGGTGGACCCGCCTGCTCGGCACCCACATGCTCATCGACCAGTCCACCGCGTTCGCCCTGGCCGCCGGCGAGGACAGGCGGCGCGCCAAGACCGCGTTCTGGGCCACCAGCGTCATCCTCTTCATCGCCTGGAACGTCGGCACCGTCATCGGCGTCCTGGCCGGCGGCTACATCGCCGACCCGGCGGTCCTCGGCCTCGACGCCGCCTTCCCGGCCCTGCTGCTCGCGCTCCTGGTCCCGGCGCTGAAGGACCGCGGCACGCTCCTGGCCGCACTGGTCGGCGCGGCCATCGCCCTCGCCACCGCCCCGTTCCTGCCGACCGGCATCCCGGTCCTACTGGCGCTCGCCGGCCTCGCGGTGACCTGGCCGCGCCGCGGCGGAACGGAGACCGCGAGGTGACCATGACAGCAGTCCTCGCACTGGCGGTCGGGGTATTCCTGGTCCGCCTCACCGGCCCCGTCCTGCGCAACCGCATCAACGTCTCCGAACGCACCGAGGCGATGATGAAACGCGGCGCCACGGTCGTGCTCGCGGCACTGGTGATCACCGGCGCCCTCATCGCCGACGGCGGCTTCGCGGGCTGGGCACTCCCGGCGGGCGTGCTCGTCGGCGGTCTCCTGGCCTGGCGCCGGGCCCCGATCCTCGTCATCGTCGTCGCCGCGGCCGCCACGACCGCGCTGCTGCGCCTCGCCGGGATCTCCTGAGACCCGAACGCGGGCATGGGAAAGGGGCCGCGCGATCGAGATCGCGCGGCCCCTCGGGTCTACCTGTTCCGACTAGCGGAGCGGTTTACCAGTTCCCGGCGGCCTTACGGCGGCGGGCGATCATGAACAGGACGGCGGCCGCGAGCACGAGGGCCGCGGCAGCGCTGATCATGATGGTCATCGAGCTACCGGTGGTCGGCAGGGTCGGAGCCGCGCTGGGCGACTCGGACTCGGTCGGGACTTCCTCGCAGTCGGCGGGCTTGGTCCAGGTGAGCGTGTCCTCGTAGAAGGACTTGCCGTCGTCGATGATGTAGTCGACGCTGAACTCCTCGTCGTCACCGGCGGCGAAGGAGACCGGCTCGGTGCCGCCCGGGGCGACCGTCACGACGGTCTCCTCGTCGGAGTTGCTCGGGTTGAACGTGTAGGTGGTCTCGAGGCCGTCCTCGGGGATCGTCAGTTCGAGATCCAAGCCTTCACAGGTGTCGGTGACGTAGCCCCACTCGCAGTTGGTCCCGCCGTCCCACTCGAAGGTGCCGTGGTCCTCACCGTCGACGGTGACCGCTACCGCGAGATCGCCGAGCTCGGGATCGTTGGCGAAGTACTCCGTCAGCGTGTCGCCGGGCGCGACTTCGTAGTAGTACCAGTCGCCGTACTCGTTCTGGCTGTCCTGCAGACCGATCTCCACGGTCCGCTCGGCGTCCTGGTTCGTCACCAGGATCTCCAGGCCGAAGCAGTCGCTGGAGGCGCCGACATCGACGACCGGCGCGGGGTCGACCGGCTCGTCGCAGCCGCCCTCGGGCTGGGGCAATTCGGCGACCCCGGTACCGGTGTGCCCGTTCGGCCACACCGCGTCGATCTGGATCGACGCCACAGTCTCGTCGAAGCCGAGGGCCTGCGTACCGATGAGCTTGTCACCCGTGCTGGGGTGGGGCAGCTCGGCGCCCTCGACGATGTCGCCCGAGAGCTCACCGTTGGAGGTGATCGTCTCGATGACGCCCGCGCCTACATTCTGCGAGTCCCAGTCGGTGGTCTCCCAGGTGACCGTCCAGCCGTCGTCCGCGCAGGTGGCGGTGCCGACGATCTCGACGTGGTGGGCCTGGGCGGCCGAGGCGAACGTGAGCGCGCCGGCGATGCCGAGCGCGACGCTGCCGGTCACTCCGAGCACCCGTTTCAGGGTGGAGTTCATATTGCTCCTTGGGGGGATGAATCTTCAGAAGTGGGGTATGGGCTCCGGCGGCCGCGGGCACGAATGCCAGTCGACTCGGAGCCGTACTCATGAGACACGTCGCAATGCGAGAAAAGGTCGCATCACAATCCGGTAACAAGCGCTCCCACGATTTGCTGGGGCGCAAGGAATCAGATGGTGTTCCTGAGGTCCGCGGCGCGCTGCGTCAGCCTCGCCCGCTCGCGTTCATTGTAGGCCAGGGAAGCCGCCCGTTCGAACTCGGCCAGCGCACTCTCCTTGTGCCCCAAGCGTTCGAGCATCTCGCCCCGCACTGCCGGCACCAGATGGTAGCCGGCCAGGGCGGGCAGGTCGGCGATCTCGTCCACGCGGTCCAATCCGGACTGGGGGCCGAAGGCCTCTCCAAAGGCGACGGCGCGGTTGAGGGCGACGACCGGGGAGGGCTGGACGTTCAGCAGCCGCGAGTAGAGCCCGGCGATGCGGACCCAGTCGGTCTCGCCGGGCCGGGCGGCGCGGGCGTGGCAGGCGGCGATGGCGGCCTGGAGCCGGTAGGGCCCGGCGTCGTCGCCCCAGGCGCTGGCCTGGTGCAGGGCGGCGAGGCCGCGGCGGATGAGCAGGCGGTCCCATTTGGACCGATCCTGCTCGGGCAGCGGGACGAGTTCGCCGTCGGAGTCGACGCGGGTGCGGGTGCGGGAGGCCTGGAAGTCGAGCAGGGCGGCCAGGCCGAGGACTTCGGGCTGGTCGGGTACGAGGGCGGTGAGTCGTTGGGCGAGGCGTTGGGCGTCCTGGCACAGTTCCGGGCGCATCAGGTCGTGTCCGCCGGTGGCGGTGTAGCCCTCGTTGAAGATCAGGTAGACGACTTCGAGGACGGCGTCCAGGCGGACTGCGAACTCGCCCTGACCCGGGGCTTCGAAGGTGACGCCGGCGGATTCGAGTTTGCGTTTGGCGCGCACGATCCTTTGGGCGACAGTGGATTCGCTGGTGAGGTAGGCGCGGGCGATCTCGGCGGTAGAGAGTCCGGCGGCGGCCTTGAGGGTGAGGGCGGCGCGGGCCTCGGGCGACAGGACGGGGTGGCAGGCGCAGAAGATGACGCGCAGGAGTTCGTCGCCGATGTCGTCGTCGAGTTCGGCCTCTGCTTCGGCGATGGGGTCCACGGCCATGCCGGAGGCCTCGAGGCGGCCGGCGAGGTGCTGGTACTTGGTCTTGAGGTTCTGGTCGCGCCGGATTCGGTCGACGGCGCGGCGCTTGCCGGTCACCATGAGCCAGGCGGCGGGCCGGTCGGGGACGCCGTCGACGGGCCACTGTTCCAGGGCCGCCACCGCGGCGTCGGAGGCGAGTTCTTCGGCGAGCCCGACGTCGTTCACGGTCCGGGCGAGCACGGCGATGATCTTGGCGGACTCCATCCGCCACACCGTGTCGACCGTCCTGCGGACGGTGTCGGGCCCACTCAATGAGACCGCCGCTCTCTATTCTTCGTCGACGATCCGACGGACTTCGTGGATCACGTTCATGCCGGGTGCGTGCACGCGGTGGATTTCAACCGACTGACGGGCGTACTCGACGGCCTCGTCCTGGTCCCGCACCTGGATGATGAAGTAGCCGCCGATCCACTCCTTGGCCTCGGCGAAGGGGCCGTCGAGGAGTTTGATCTGGCCGTCGTGCAGGTCGACGCGGGTGGCCTGTTCGACGGGTTCGAGGCCGGCGGCGTCGACCAGGATGCCGTCGGCGGCGAGCTTGGCGACGAAGCCGCCCATCGCCTCGAACGTCTCGGGTTTGACGGTGTCGGGGTCGATGGGGCCGTCGTGGACGACGTTGATGAGGTAGCGCATGGTCTTGCTCCTTCGAGTTCGTATTCGGCCTTCACGGCGAAGCTGACTGCCGTGAAGGCGACTGGCTACCCATACGTCGATCTGGGCGGCGGCGAATCGACACCTCGGCGGATGCTGCTTCAGATTTTATTCCGCGGGCTAGAACTCCAGGTCTTCTTCGGCGTTGTCGATCTCCTCCGCGGTCAAGTACTCGCTGTCGATCAGGATCTCCACGTAGTTGGACGCGTCCACGTTGACGGGTTCGAGCAGGTACGCGGGCACGTGCTTGAAGCCGTTCTCATAGGTGCCCAGGTCGTTGACCTCGGGGGTGCGGCCGGCGACGATCGCCTCGACCATCGAAACAGCGATGTCGGCGAGGTCGCGGGTGTCCTTGAAGACGGTCTGGGTCTGACCGTTCCCTTCCTTGATGGCCCTGACGGAGCGGGCCTCGGCGTCCTGGCCGGTCACGATCGGGAAGTCGTCGGCGCCGGGGTTGTAACCGCCTTCTTTGAGGGCCGCGACAATACCGCGGCTGATGCCGTCGTACGGCGAGAGGACGGCGTGGAGGGGGTCGTCCTCGTAGTACGTCTCCAGCAGCTCGGTCATGCGATCCATGGCGACGACGCCGTTCCAGTCCTTGGTCGCGGTGACGTCCTGCTCGGTCTGGCCCGAGAGGATCCGGATCTTGTCCTCGTAGATGTAGCGCTCCAGGGTGTCGAGGCCGCCCTGGAAGAAGTACTCGGAGTTGGAGTCGGTCAGGGAGCCGGAGAACAGCTCGATATTGAACGGGCCGTCCTGGTTCTCCAGGTCGAGCTTCTTGATGATGTGCTCGGCTTGGAGCACGCCGACCTGGTTGTTGTCGAACGAGGCGTAGTAGTCGACGTCGGGGGTTTCCAGGATCAGGCGGTCGTAGGCGATGATGTAGACGCCCTGGTTCTTGGCCTGGAGCAGGACTTGGCCGAGCGAGGTGTTGTCGACGGCGCCGATGATGAGGAACTCGGCGCCCTGATCGACCATCGACTGGATCTGTGCGATCTGGTCATCGGCATTGTTCTCGGCGTATTCCAGGACCGTCTGGTAGCCCTTGTCCTTGAGCAGCTGCTCCATCACCTCGCCCTCGATGACCCAGCGGTCGGAGTCGGTGGCGGGCATGGCGATCCCGGTGAAGCCGGAGAGCTGGACCGAATCCTCGCCCGCCGAGCATCCGGCCAGCGAGACGGCTGCGACACCTGCCGATCCAGACAGCAGGCCGCGGCGACTGAGGTGCATGGGGGAGGTACTCCTTCGTACGCGGGGCGGGGCGACATTTCACCCCGAAACTTACACGAGCCAAATTCTCAATAAGTTTCACATTCCGTAATGGAACTGTGTCCTATCTGGCTGACAAACGGGGACATACCCGCCTGCTAAGCGCCGGAATGAAACTCACCATGCGACGGTAGAAGGTCTCGAACGCCTGGTCGACACGACCCTCCCCCGAAGCGAGGTCCGTCGCCCCCGTTTTGGCCCGTTTCCTATAGGATATACCGTTCTCCACGAGGGCCATCGCTCCCGGAGGAGCCTGTCCGCGACCGCATACCATTGCGGCATGGGCGATCGGTGGCTTGAAGTGGCGGAGCGGGTGTGGGTGCGCCGCTGCGAGGAATTGGACCTCTCGCTGGGTCTGGTCGTCGGCGACGACGGCTGCCTGGTCATCGACACGGGCGTGGACGCCGACCACGGCTTCGAATTCGCCACCGCGATCCGCGAACTGACCGACAAACCGTGGCAGATCGCCTACACGCACGATCACTTCGACCACTGGTTCGGGACGCAGGCGTTCGGGGAGTCGGCGATCTGGGCGGTGGCCGATGGGGCCAACTACCTCGCCATCGGGGACGACCAGCGCAAGAAATGGGCCGCGAAGTACCGGCGGGACCGCCGCGAGGAGGCCGCGCGGCGCATCGGGCGCTCCCGCCTGGTGCCGCCCAACTGCGCCGTGCGCGGCGCGATCGGCCTGAACCTCGGCGGGCGCACCGTGGTGCTGCGCCAGGTCGGCCTGGCGCACAGCGACAACGACATGGTCGTGGAGATCCCTGACGCGGGCGTGCTGTTCGCGGGCGACCTGTTGGAGAACGGCGCGCCGCCGAACTACGACGCCGCGTTTCCCTACCACTGGCCGCAGAACGTCGAATACCTGCTGAGCTGGAAGCCGACCATCGTCGTCCCAGGCCACGGCGACCCCGTCGACTACTGGTGGGCCCGCACCCAGACCCGGGACCTCGCCGAGGTCGCCCGGCTCTGCAACGAGGTGGCCCTGGGCCACGTCTCGGAGCAGGAGGCGAAGGACCACAATCCCTTCAGCGCCGCCACCATGGAGACGGCGCTCCAGCGAAGCCGCCTCCTGGCGCCTCCTCCCCCGCCCGCGCCGATCCCCGAGCCGCCGGCACCGAGCCCGGCCTCGGCCGAGCAGAGCCGCATGGGCAATCCCGCCTTCGACCAAGCACCGTGGGCGCCGGTCATCATCTACGACGTCTTCGACTACAACATCGATCTCACCCAAGGACTCTGAGCATTCCGCCCCGATAGACCGAAATGGACGGACCCGGCGCGGGCCGACTTGCGGCATAATGAATTCGTTCGATGTCCCGACGATTCGAACGGCACCGCCGCCACCCCTGTTCGGAGGCACCATTGTCCACCGACGCGCCCGAGGAACCCGAGCCACCCGCATCGCCCGCTGCCCCCGAAGCCGCCGGTCCGCGTGAGCTCCAAGGAGTCAGCAACCGCGCCCTGAGCATCCTCACCGCCGCGGCCGGCTTCCTCTGCGCGGCGCTGGCCGCGATCGGCGAGATCGCCACCGGAGCCGTCCGGACTGCGGCGTTCGCCGCGGCGATCGTGATCGCCCTCGGCTTCGCCGGCTGGCTCCTGTACCAGCTCCGGCCCTCGCGGACCACCGACCGCAGGACGCGGATGCGCCGGATCGCCGCCGTGCTCGTCCCGATCCTGGTCGTCACCGCCGCGTCCGTGCCGGTCTTCCACTGGGTCGACCGCACGCCGGACTGCCAGGACCCGATTGAACTCACCGTCCTGGTCCCTGAGGACGGCGCGTACGGGTTCGAGCAGGCCATCGCCGACTTCAACGGCTCCGACACCACAGGCTCCGATTGCAGGCGAGCCAATATCACCACCTATTCCGCGCCCTGGCCCCAGGTGTGGAAGGCCTTCGAGGCCGGTTGGGCGCCGGTCGATTCGGACGAGGGCCCGGCGGACTTCGACCCGCTCCGCGATGTCGGACCCGAGCCCGACCTGTGGGTGGCCGAGTCCCAGACCCAGGTCGAACTCGCGGGCCAGGCCATGGTCGCCGCGGGCGGCGACCGGGTCATCGAGCCCGACTCGTCGCGGCCGCTCGGATGGACGCCGCTGGTCATGGCCGTGCCGGGCCCGGTCTTCGAGTCCGAATACGAGGATGAGCAGCGGTCGGTCCTGCCGTTGGGCGACCTCGCGCGGGAGCTGCGCGATGAGCTGGGAATGCTCAGGTCGGACCCGACGGTCTCCTACACCGCCCTGACCGCATTGCGGTCGCTCTATGACGAACGCGCGACGACCAGCGGCACCGAGGTGGAGAAACTCCTGGCCAGCTCGGTGGCGCAGACCGGGCTCGCCATTCCCGGCTCGGACACCGATCTGATGTGCGACATGGCCCTTCGCGAACCGGAGGCGGCCCTGATCACCACCGAGCGGGCGCTGTCCAGCTACAACCGGGGCGAGCCCCTCGGAGCGAACTGCCCGCTCGAGGACACGGGCCGCGCGGCGCTGTCGCCGGTCTACCTCCAAGGCGCCGGCGGCCTGGACTACCAGGCCGTCCGGCCCGGCTGGGGCGATCCGGGGGAAGCGGAACGCGCCGAGGTCGCCGACGCGTTGTCGACCTGGCTGGCCGGGGACGAAACCTCTCCGCTGGAGGCCTTCGGCATCCGCGGCAATGAGCACAACGGCGGTGTGCTCGGCGGCGACATCGAGTTCGACCTGGAGTTCGAGGACGACACCGAACCGCTCGCGACCGATGAGCCCGACGCGCTGCTCGAGCAGTACGGCGACAACCGCGTCCCGACCAATGTCCTGCTCGCCATCGACCACTCGCAGTCGATGGACGTCGTGGACGGCCAGGAGCGCAGCCGCTTCGACCTGGCCGTCGAAGGGGTCCGGACGGCGCTGGGCCGCCTCGATCCCAAGGACCGCGCCGGCATGTGGACGTTCCCGGCCGAGGGCGGGGACACCTATGTGGAGGTGCTCGGCATCGCGGAGGGACGCAGCCCGGACGACGCCGACCTCCTCTACGAACGGCCAGCGGTCACCGGCATCGACCTCAACCGAACGATCGTGGACGGCGTCGACGCGGTCGAGGCCGCCTCGGAGGAGGACGACGTGAAGGCGATGGTGGTGCTCACCGACGGCGCCGACGAGGACTCCTCCTCGACCAGCGCGGCGGAGGTCGGCGACTACGTGGCCAACTCCGAGGTCTCGGTCTACGTCATCGCCGTCGGCGAGGCCTCCTGCCGGTCCAAGCAGTTCACCGAGATGACCGCGGACTCGCGCATCACCTGCCTGGAAGCGGACGAGGACCAGATCAGGTCGACATTCGACAGCCTCTTCCACCGGCTTTGGAGTTGAGATGAGCCGCAAGGAGAACCACCCGCTGCTCCGGCCCGGACCGTCCCGTCGGCGACTGCTGCTCGGCGGCGCCGGGGCCGGGTTCCTGTCCGCGACCGGCGGGTGCGTCCCGTTCGGCGACGACGAATGGGAGGTCACCGAGGACGACCCGCTCAAGGTCTACAGCGGCCGGGACGACAGCACCGGCGGCCAGCGCCGGCTGCTCATCGAGGCCTGGAACGCCGAGCACCCCAAATACACGGCGCAGCTGATCGAGCTCCCGGGCGTCGCCGATCTCCAGTACAGCGCGATGCACGCGGCGCTCCAGTCCGAGGATCCGGGCGTCGACATCGTCAATCTCGATCTGCCGTGGATCGCCGAGTTCGCCAAGCAGGGCTACCTGCACCGGCTGGAGGAGGCCGAGGACAGCGGGTTCATCGATCGGCCGTTCGCGGCCGGGCGCGTCGACGGCGACGTGTACGCACTGCCGTTCAACGCCGATGTCGGGATGCTCTACTACCGCGAGCTCTTCGTCTCCCCCGACCAGATCGGTTCCATCACCGGTTGGGACTCGCTGCGGAGCGTCATCGCCGATGTCCTGGACGGTCAGGGCGAGTTCCTCGGCGAGGGCGATGCCCCGTTCGAGGCCGGGATAGCGATGCAGTTGGCGTCCTATGAGGGCTTCACGGTCAACGTGTGGGAGTACTTGCTGGCCAATGGCATCGATGCCGATCCGGAGGACGGGTCCATCGATTTCGGCCCGGGTTCGGATGCCGTGGTGCTGCTCGAGGAGCTCTCCGGCTCGCTGGAGTCGCGCGACGGCCGCGTCCCGGACATCCTGCCGGCGTCGCTCCAGTGCCAGGAGGACGCCTCGCTCGCGGCGTTCCAGGAGGGCAGGACGCCGTTCCTGCGGCATTGGCCGCGGGCGTTCCGGCAGCTCCAGAACTGCGACCAGGGCTTCCAGGTCGGCGTGGTCCCGATGCCGGGCGGCGTGCTCGGCGGGCAGAGCCTGGCCATCAGCGAGTTCTCCGAGCGCAAGCACACCGCGCGGGCGCTCATCGACTTCCTGACGAGCGGTTCGAGCCAGCAGCAGCTGTTCGACTCGGGCGGGTTCGCCTCGGTCCGCACCGAGTCGTATTACGACTCCATCGCCTTCATCGAGGATTACCAGCGACGCCACGGCAATGACCTGCCGGCGAACCAGATCTGCACCGACGGGGCGGACGACGTGCCGAGGCTGGAGGCCGAGCAGCTGCTCAGGGCGCTGGAGGGCGATGAGCGGTTGGGGACGCCGGGCATTCGTCCGGAGTACGAGCGGTACACCGGGTTCAGCAAGGCGTTCCAAGCTGCGCTCCACGGCCCGCTCGCGAACGGCGCCCGCCCCGACCTGGACGGGCTCGGCGCGGCGCTGGGGGCGGCCATCGAGGGCAAGGTGGCGGACGAGTGAGCGGTGCGGACGTATCGGCGGCAGGGGCCAGTGGCCCCCGCCGCCGCTCTCTGTACCTTTTTCCTAGGCGCGCAGGTGGTTGGCGAAGACGTGCTCGCCGACCCGGGCGCCCAGCTTGTTCCCGGCGTCCCCGTCGAACTGGTAGTGGACGCCGAGGAAGACGCGGCTGCGGGCGTTCTCTTCCGCTGCGGCGGTGAACGACTCGAAGTCGCGGGTCTCGCCGTTCCCTGAGTGCGGGTCCTCGGTGCCGACGGTGAAGGGCACGTTGTCGGCGTCGAAGAACAGGCGCAGCACCGCCGCCCAGGCGCCGCCGAACGTGGCGTGGCCGGAGACGTAGGCGGGGAAGTTCGGGGAGAACGGCTCGCCCTTGCGGTCCTGCGACAGCGGCACCCAGCCGTGGTCGGGGTTGGTGTCGGGCCGGCCGTCGCGGTCGGCGTATCGGATGGCCTGCTCGGGACGCCACAGGTCGATATTGCTGAGGTACTTGGAGTCCCATGCGGCGATGCCCGCGTCGGCCAAGGCCAGGCCGAGGAGTCCGAAGAGTCGGACGTTCTGCTCCACGCCCAGGCCGGCCTCGATCGACAGGCGCTTGGTGGCGTCGAACAGCTGCCCGGGCGGCTTGTAGGTGCCGTCGAGGTCGTTGGCCCAGAAGAAGCCGATCCGGGTCTCTGCCCTGGTGCGGGCGCGGGAGTCCTTCTCGCCGAGGGCGCGGACCTCTTCGAGCTGGCGCTCGTACAGCGGGGACGCCAGCAGTCGCGCGTAGTCGGGGCAGTCGTCCGGCGGTGAGGGCCGGAACTGGCCACCGTGCTTGAGCGTGAAGGGGGCGACCTTGCCCCACTGCGGGGTCGCGGCCGCGCCCGAGGCGGTGGGGCGCCAGGCGCCGGGGACGAGTTCGGACTCGTAGGAGTCGTCGCCGTTCGCGCCGTCTGATGCGCGGGCCGCCACGATCGCCTCGGCGACGGCCTCGCCGATGCGGGCGCCCCGGATGAGCTGGATCGGGGTGTACTCGCCCTTGAACCGGGAGACGGCCTCGTCGAGCGCGGTGCCGTAGTCGCGTCCGGAGTAGACGGAGCGAAGGACCTCATAGGCGGCGTAGCTCAGGGCCGCTTCGAGGGCCGGCGGGTTCTCGTCGTCGGGCAGCTCGGGAGTCTGCGACTGGTAGGGGGTTCCCTTGCGGGAGACCGATACGAGTGCGTCCCATTGGGCCGCATGGAGCATTGCCCCGGACCGGGCGAGCGGACCTGGCGCTCCACCCACTTCCCTATAGGTTTCCAATAGCGTATCGTTCCAGTACAGGACTGGATCGAAGGCCGTACGGCCTCGGTTCTCGGTCATAGCCTGTCCCTCGCTTTACAGCAGATAGGTGCGTGGCATGAGCCCTGGCAGTGAATGGGAATGCGCGGCTAGGGCCATGCGCGTTTTGTCCGAGTAGGACTGTCCTAATGAACTCCCAAGCGGGTAGGACCGCTGAGGTGTCTTGTGATTTGGGTTCCGCACCCCAGTATATGGGCGCGACGCAAAACGGTGGGGTCCGCGAAAAGCTGAAACCCGACTAGCCGAACGGCTGATCCTCGAATCCGGCGTGGAGCTTCCGCAGGAGAGCGCCGAGATCCTTGCGCTCCTTGGCATCGAGTTCCGAGAGCGCATCCTCCAAGATCACCAGTTCGGCCCGCAGCGCACCTTCGACGGCTTCGCGTCCCGCTTCCGTGAGCCGGATCTTCAGTCCCCTGCGATCGCTGGGATCGGGAAGGCGTTCGACGAACCCTGCCGATTCGAGCTTGTCGAGCCGCCCGGTGAGTCCGCCGGAGCTGAGCATGAGACTCGCGCCGATCTGCTTGGGCGAGAGCGTGAACGGCTCGCCGGAACGACGCAGACTGGCGAGGACGTCGAACTCGTTGCGCCCGATGCCGAACTCGGCGAACGCCGCGTGGTTGCGGTCGCCGACCTTTCTCGAGACGCGGTGGATGCGCCCGAAGGCGGCCATCGCGTCGAGTTCGAGGTCGGGCATCTCCCGGCGCCACTGCGCGACGATGCGGTCCACGGCGTCCTCATTCATAGCTGACATTCTGTCCCACCTGCCCGAACACCGAGGAGGTACCTCGGAGTGATCTAACTCAACCTCAAGAATCTTGACCAATACTAGCTTGAATCTAAGCTACTTTTATACAAGCTACTTCAAGGAACTTCAAGGAGCCCCCGATGAACCGCAGCACCAAGGACATCCTGCTGACCGCCCTCGCACCGGTCATGTGGGGCACCACCTACCTCGTGACCACCGAGTTCCTCCCGGCGGACCGCCCCTTCCTCACCGCCCTGCTCCGAGCCCTCCCCGCAGGCCTCCTCCTGATCCTCCTGTCACGAAGGCTCCCAAGAGGATCCTGGTGGTGGAAGTCGGCGGTGATCGGCACCTTGAACATCGCCGTGTTCTTCGCGCTGCTGTTCATCGCCACCTACCGCCTCCCCGGTGGCGTCGCCGCCGTCGCGGCCGCGATCGGGCCCCTGGCCACGACCGCCGCGAGCATCGTCATCCTCAGGGCGAAGGTCCGGCTGCGGAACTGGCTGCTCGGCTTCGCCGGCGTCGCGGGGGTGGCGATGGTCGCCCTCACCGCCGAGGCGCGGCTCGACCTGATCGGCGTCCTCGCGGGCGTCGGCGGCGCGATCTCGATGGCCGTCGCCGTGGTCCTCACCAAGCGCTGGGGCAAACCCGACAATGCCGGACCGGCCGCGCTGGCCGGTTGGCAGTTGACCGCGGGCGGCCTGCTGCTCGTCCCCGTGGCCTTCGCGGTCGAAAGGGCGATCCCGAACCTGACGGGGCAGAACCTGGTCGGCTACGCCTACCTCGGCCTGATCAACACCGCGCTGGGCTACTGGCTGTGGTTCCGCGGCATCGGGCGGCTTTCAGTGGTCCCGATGAGCTTCCTGGGTCTGTTCTCCCCCTTGACCGCCGCCTTCCTCGGCTGGCTGGTCCTGGGTCAGACCTTCACGGCCTGGCAGACCGCGGGCTTCGCGGTGGCCCTGGGCGCCATGATCATCAGCCAGCTCGGCAATCGGCCGAAGACCCCGGCCGCCCCGCTGGCCCCGCTCAAGACGCTCGAACCGGCCCGCGTCTGATCGACGATCGCGGAGGGCTACCTGTAGTCCAAGCCCTCCGCGATCTCCAGCGATTCTGCGGTACAAGCGGAGATCGGTTCAGGCGGCTTTCCGAAGGATCTGGGCATCGTCCAGGGACGCTCGGTCCCTTCCTCGTAGCGCCCCACCGCTTCCAGCATTGCTTTGCGCGCCTCACTCCAGGGTATTGGAACTGCGGCGCCTGGGATTTCGTCCTTGCGGGGCATGAATTGTTCCCTCCGAATCAATTTCGGCTAGGCAGCAGCGTAGGGCTTGATCCGCCGTAGCTATCCAGCGAGCCGGTCTCGTTCGATTTCAAGGTCGTAGCGGTTCTGGAGGTTCGTCCAGAACCGATCGGATGTTCCGAAATACCGTGCTAGACGCAGCGCGGTGTCGGCACTGATGCGTCGCTTGCCGTGGACGATAATGCTGTGCTGTCAATAACGCATGACGTTATTAACGCCAAGCGTCATGATCGGCGTGTTGAGGGTCAGACCATTTTCCTCTTGTAGGCGGCCATCGCCACCGGGGCGGTGACCACCAGGATCGCCGCCGCCCAGACCGCCGTCCACATGAGCGGGGAGGCGATCGGGCCGTTGGAGAGCAGGCCCCTCATGACGTCGGCCAGGTGCGTGACCGGGTTGACCTTGGCCCAGGCCTGCATGAAGCCCGGCATCGTGTTGATGTCGACGAAGGCGCTGGAGGTGAAGGTCAGCGGCATGATAATCACGAACGCGTAGATCTGGACCTTCTCCTCCGAGTCCGCCACCACGCCCATGAGGACCGAGACCCACGAGATCGCGAGCGCGAAGAACACGAGCACGACCGCCGCGAGGACTGCCCCGGCGACACTGCGGAGTTCGAAACCCATGAGCAGGCCGAGCCCGAGCATGATCACGATGGACCAGACCTGCTTGAACATGTCGGCGAAGATTTTTCCGGCCAGGGGCGCGGAGCGGGCGATCGGCAACGACCGGAAGCGGTCGTAGACGCCCTTGCGCAGGTCGGCATTGATGCCGGTGCCGGTGTACATGGTCAGGAAGATCGCGTTCTGGGCGATGAGCCCGCCGAGGACGTACTGCAGATAGTCCGAGGTGGAGCCGGCCATCTGGCCGCCGAAGACGTAGACGAACAGCAGCAGGAACATGATCGGGCTCAGCGAGAGGTCGACGAGCTCGAACGGGTTGTGCTTGATGCGGACCATCTGCCGCCAGGCCATACTCAGCGTCTGGCGGACGGTGTCGACCGGGTTCGGGCGGCCGGTGGTCTCGATATCGATGTCGATCGTCGCGGCGGTCATTGTGACACCTCGGGTTCGGTCTCGGTCGGGTCGGTTTCATCGTCGGTCTCGGCGCGGTGCCCGGTGAGAGTCAGGAAGACCTCGTCCAGGCTGGAGAGTCCGAGGTGGAAGTCGGTGAGGGTGATGCCCCGTTCGCGCAGGTCGGCGGCAAGGGAGGGCATGACCCCGTCATCGTTGACGCCGATGGTGATCGCTCCCGCCTCGACCAGCGGGTCGAGTTCGGGGAAGCGGGCGGCGACGAGGCCGCTGACGGTCTCGAGCTGGGCGGGGTCCTCGGGCTGGATGCGGAGGGTCTGCCCGCCGATCTTGGACTTGAGCTGGTTGGGGGTGCCGGTGGCGATGACCTTGCCGCGGTCGATCACAACGATGTCGTCGGCCAGCTGGTCGGCCTCCTCCAGGTACTGGGTGGTGAGCAGGACGGTGGTTCCGTCGGCCACGAGGGTGCGCACCAGGTCCCACAGCTCGCCGCGGGCGCGGGGGTCCAGTCCCGTCGTCGGTTCGTCCAGGAACAGGATCTTGGGTCGGCCGACGAGGCTCGCGGCGAGGTCGAGGCGCCGCCGCATGCCGCCGGAGTAGGCCTTCGCGGCCTTGTCGCCGGCGTCGGAGAGGTCGAACTGGGCCAGCAGTTCGCGGGCCCGCTCGCGCGCGGCGCGGCGCGGAACGCCGAGCAGGCGGCCGATGAACAGCAGGTTCTCCTCGCCGGTGAGCAGTTCGTCCACGCCCGCGAACTGGCCGGTGAGGCCGATGAGGGAACGCACCCGGGCGGCGTCGTGCACGATGTCGTGGCCGCCGACGCTGGCGGTTCCCGCGGTGGGTTGGGAGAGGGTGGCCAGCATCCTGACGATGGTGGTCTTTCCAGCCCCATTGGGGCCGAGCACACCGAGCACCGAACCGGTGCGTGCGGTCAGGTCGACGTTGTCGACGGCGACCAGGTCGCCGAAGCGCTTCGTCAGCCCCTCGGTTTCGATGGCGTTGTCTTGCGACACGAGGTCCTCCTAAATAGGTCCTCTCCGATCATGCAACGCCGGTCCGACAAGATCGATCGGTTTTGGGATGAGCTCGGCGCGCGGGGCGGACCTGGCGTCGATCCTATGGGCGATCGGCGCGCCTCGGGGCCCGCATTTCGTGTCGGATCATCCGGGCAGGTGCGTTACAGCGACTGCAGGAGCCTGCGGACCCGCTTCTCGCTCACCTGGTAGCGGGTGCCGAGCTGCTGCGCGAAGAAGCTGATGCGCAGCTCCTCGAGCATCCAGCGCAGCTCGCGGCCCTCGCCCGAGCGCAGGGCCGTGGGCCGGGTGCGGGCGAGGGAGTCGCGTTCGGCCTCCAGGCCGCGCACCAGGTCCATCTTCGCCTTGTCCCCCGCCGGGTCGGTCACGACGCGCTTCGCGCGGTAGACGATGCCCTTGAGGTATCGGTGCAGGTCGTCCAGGCGCCACCAGCCGGTCGCGCCGATGAAGCCGTCATTGCCGACGAGGCCGTCGAGCTGGGCGCGCATGTCGCTCATGGCCGGCAGCATCGAGAAGTCGAACTTGCCTTCGAGGAGGCGCGAGGCCGCCCGGGCCTCGGTCAGGATCGCGGCGGCCTTGCGCGCCACCGCGGCCGACTCTCCCGCGACCTCGGGACGGGCGCGTTTGAGCAGCGCCTCGAAGCCGGCCTGGTCCCAGGCCGTTCCGCCGCCTTCGATGAGGACCTTGTCGAGCACGGTCCGAATGCAGTCGTCAAGCAGCGCACCGACATTGTCGTAGGGCCCGGTGGCCAGCGCGAGCTGCTCGTTCCGCGTCAGCGCCTCTTTGAGGTGCGGGTCGGGGACGTTCAGGCGGATGAGGCGGCGCGTGCCGGCCCACATGCCGGCCGCCTGGGAGGCGGGGTCGGGGAAGGCCTTGATGCCGACGGTCGTGCCCTCGTCCACCAGGGCCGGGTATGCCTTCGCGGTGTAGCCGCGCCGCGGGGTCTCCTGGAGCTTCGGCAGATCACCGAAGTCCCAAGTGGTCAGTCCTGTGCGTTCGAGTTCCGGGGCGGCCTCGGACGCGGCCTCGGCGGCCTTCGGCGCCAGCTGCCGCTGGAGCGCCCCCAGTTCCTTGCCCTGGGCCAGGACCGAGCCGTCCTCGTCCTTGATCTGGAAGGTGATGAGCAGGTGGCCGGGAATCTTGGTGAGGTCGAACGCGTCCTCGGGGACGTGGACGCCGGTCATGGTCCGCAGCGTCTCCGCCAGCGCGGCCGTCATCGGCCGCCCGTCCTCGGGTGACATGCGGGCGACGGCGGCCCGGGCGAAGTCCGGCGCGGGCACGAAGTTGCGGCGCAGGGACTTCGGGAGGCTCTTGAGCAGCGACTCGGCGAACTCGGCGCGCAGGCCCGGGACCTGCCAGGTGAAGGCGTCCTGGTCGAGCTGCTGGAGGGCCGGAAGTGGGACGCCGACGGTGACGCCGTCATTGGCCTTGCCCGGCTCGAACTCGTAGTCGAGTTCGAGGTCGACGCCCTCGGACGTCCACACCTCGGGGTAGTGCTCGGCGGCGACGTCGCCGGCGCGGTCGCCCAGCAGCAGTGCCTCGTCGAAGTCGAGCCGGTGCTTGTCCGGCTGCTTCTTCCACCAGGAGTCGAAGTGGCGGCCGGAGACGATGTCGGCGGGCAGGCGCTCGTCGTAGAAGTCGAACAGGGTCTGCTCGTCGGCCAGCAGGCCGCGCTGCCGCACCCGGTTCTCCAGGTCCTCGACCTCGCCGATCTTGTCGCGGTTGCGCTGGAAGAACGCGTGGTGGGTCTCCCACTCGCCCTGGACGAGGGCGTGGCGGATGAACAGCTCGCGGCTGGCGGCCGGGTCGATGCGGCCGAAATTGACCTGGCGGCGCGGCACGATCGGAACGCCGTAGAGCGTGACGCGCTCGAAGGCGAGGACGGCGCCGGACTTCTTGGACCAATGGGGTTCGGAGTAGGTGCGCTTGGTGAGGTGCTCGGCGAGCGGTTCGACCCATTCGGGTTCGATCTTGGCGCAGACGCGGCCCCACAGGCGGGAGGTCTCGACCAGCTCCCCGGCGACGACCCACCGCGGCTGCTTCTTGAACAATCCCGAACCGGGGAAGATCGCGAACTTGGCGTTTCGCCCGCCGAGGTATTCGCGCTTGTCGGCCTCTTTGACACCGATGTGGGACAGGAGCCCCGACAGCAGCGCGGTGTGGATGCGCTTGGTGTCCGGGGCCGGGTTGGTCGGATGTGTGGGGATCTTCAGGCTCTTGAGC
This sequence comes from Glycomyces buryatensis, assembly GCF_004912275.1. Taxonomy (GTDB): domain Bacteria; phylum Actinomycetota; class Actinomycetes; order Mycobacteriales; family Micromonosporaceae; genus Glycomyces; species Glycomyces buryatensis. The sequence goes on along the minus strand of NZ_STGY01000066.1, from coordinate 52,183 downwards.
ACGGAGAGGATCTGGCGCACCAGGTCCTGCCACTCGCGGATGCGCAGGTAGTGCAGGTATTCCTGTTTGCACATGCGGCGGAAGGCGCTCGAGGAGCGGGAGCGCCGCTCGTCGTCGAGGTACTTCCACAGGTTGAGGTAGGCGGAGAAGTCCGATTCGGGGTCGTTGAAGCGGGCGTGGGCCTGGTCGGACTGGGCCTTCTTGTCGGCCGGACGCTCGCGCGGGTCCTGAATGGACAGGGCCGCGGTGATGACTGCGACCTCGTAGACGCAGCCCTCCTCGCGAGCCTGGAGGATCATTCGCGCCAGGCGCGGGTCGATCGGCAACCGCGCCAGGTCGCGGCCGGTCTGGGTGAGGCGCCGCTCGCCGCTTCGAATGTCTTCCAGCGCGCCGATCTCGACCAGCAGGTCCGTGCCGTCCTTGATATTGCGCTGGTCCGGGGCGTCCACGAACGGGAACGATTCGACCTTGCCGAGCTTCGCGGCGGTCATCTGGAGGATGACGCTGGCGAGGTTGGTGCGCAGGATCTCGGCGTCGGTGAACTCCGGCCGGGAAAGGTAGTCCTCTTCGGAGTAGAGGCGGATGCAGACGCCCTCGGCGACACGGCCGCAGCGCCCGGCCCGCTGGTTGGCGCTGGCCTGGCTGATCCGCTCGATCGGGAGGCGCTGGACCTTGGTGCGGGCCGAGTAGCGGGAGATGCGGGCGTTGCCGGCGTCGATGACGTAGCGGATGCCGGGCACCGTCAGGGACGTCTCGGCGACGTTGGTGGCCAAGACGATGCGCCTGCCGGTGTGGGAGGAGAACACGCGGTGCTGCTCGGCGGCGGAGAGCCGGGCGTAGAGCGGGACGATCTCGGTGTGCCGGAGCTTCGCCTTCTCCAGGGCGTCGGCGGTGTCGCGAATCTCCTGCTCGCCGGAGAGGAAGACGAGGATGTCGCCGTCGCCGACGCGGCCGAGCTCGCTGACGGCCTCCAAGATGCCGTCGGTCTGGTCGCGCTGGACCTCGTCCTCCAACAGGGGCCGGTAGCGAACTTCGACGGGGTAGGTGCGGCCGGAGACCTCGATGATCGGCGCCGGGTCCCCATCCGTACCGCTCTGCCCCTGCTTTTCGCCTCCGGCACTGAGCCCCTTCTTTTCGCCTCCAGCACTGAGCCCCTTTTCGCTTCCAGCGAAGTGCTTCGCGAACCGCTCGGGGTCGATGGTCGCGGAGGTGACGATGACCTTCAGGTCGGGCCGCTTGGAGAGGATCTGCCGCAGGCAGCCGAGGATGAAGTCGATATTGAGGCTGCGCTCGTGGGCCTCGTCGATGATGATCGTGTCGTAGGCGCTCAAGAGCCGGTCGCGCTGGATCTCGGTGAGCAGGATGCCGTCGGTCATGACCTTGATGAAGCTCGCGTCGGAGACCTGGTCGGTGAAGCGGACCTTCCAGCCGACGGCCTCGCCCAGCGGGGAACCGAGCTCCTCGGCAATGCGCTCCGCCACGGCGCGGGCGGCGATGCGGCGGGGCTGGGTATGCCCGATCATGCCCCGCACGCCCCGGCCGAGCTCGAGGCAGATCTTTGGAATCTGCGTGGTCTTGCCCGAGCCGGTCTCCCCCGCGATGATGACGACCTGGTTGTCGCGGATCGCCTCGAGCAGGTCCTCGCGCCGCTGCGAGACGGGCAGTTCCTCGGGATAGACGATCTTCGGGAGGCGGGCGGCGCGGGCCTTCAGAGCCTGCTCCTTCGCCTCCACGTCGGTTTCGAGCGCGGCGAAGGCCGCGGCGCGGGCCGGTCCATCGGCCTCGCGGGCCTCGCGAAGCTTGCGGCGCAGTGCACGCTGATCGGCCGTGCGCAGGGCGGATACGCGCTCGCGCAGGCTGGTCCGGGTGTTCGAGGTGCTCTCGGGCATGACGATCGCTAAGAATACTTGAGCATCCGCCTCGGGCGCCAACGCAATTACGGCAGGCGCGGACCGGACACGTCTCGGGGCACTACGTCGGGCCCGGGAAGCCGAAGGGAGGTGCAGTTCAGCCCGCGGCCAGGTCACCGCACAGGAGCCGATCCGAATCCAGGTGCTCGAAGTGCTCGTCGCTGCTCGGGGCGTGGACGACGATGCTCTCGGCGCGATCGTCCAGGACCAGCTCGGAGGTGGCCGTGGTGTTGCCCGCGCCGTTCTCACCGGTGGTGAAGGACATGCCGATCTCGTCAGAGGCCGTGGACCCGTTGGCGCCCGAGTATCCACCGCCCTCGGCGTCGGTCGACCAGTGTTCGCCACCGGGCGGATCGGCATCGCAGGCGGCGTCGTGGACGTGGAAGGTGTACTCGCTGTCGGCGGCCAGTCCCGTCACGGCGAGCTCGATGGTGGTGCCGTCGTCGGTCGAGACGTTCGCGGTCCCGGTACCGCGGGGGTAGGCCTCGGCCCATTCGTCCAGGACTTCGAGCGTGGCCGTGCCGGACCGGCCCAGGTCGGCATCGTCTTCGGCATCGGAGCCGCACGCAACCGTGGTCAGCAGGACGGCGACCGCGGCGGCAACGGGTGCGATTCTCATTGGATCTCCTTCATGGATACCTTGACCTTCAGGCCGAGGAGGTAATTGACTCTTGCGGAGCAGGTCAGGGGCGGGCGAACGCGACGCTTTCGCCGTCTGACCACCCCGGAGTCGCTCTTACAAAAATTTATTTAGAATGTGAGTCGTGAGTGTCCAAGCGCGCCACCGGGCTTACCGGTTCCGGTGCTACCCGACTCCCGTGCAGGCCGAGCAGCTGGCCCGCACGTTCGGGTGCGTGCGCCTGGTCTACAACAAAGCCCTCGACTATCGCCACAAGGCCTACTACCGCCGTAAGGAATCGATCGGCTACACGCAGACCTCGACCATGCTGACCAAGTGGAAGCGGCGCAAGGACCTGGCGTTCCTGAACGAGGTCTCCTCCGTCCCGCTCCAGCAGGCCCTGCGGCACCTCCAGAAGGGGTTCTCGGGGTTCTTCAAGGGCCACACCGAATACCCGAGCATGAAGAAGAAGCGGGTCCTGGCCGGGTCGGCCGAATACACTCGCTCGGCGTTCAAATGGTCGTGCGGGCAGCTCACCCTCGCGAAACAGCAAGAATCGCTGAAGATCCGCTGGTCGCGCCAACTTCCTGTCGAAGCAGTGCCGTCGACGGTGACCGTGACCCGCGACGCGGCCGGACGCTGGTTCGTGTCCCTCCTGGTCGAAGCAGACATTCCCGCCCTCCCCAAACGGGACGAGGCGGTCGGCATCGACGCCGGAATCACCAGCCTGCTCACACTCTCGACCGGCGAGAAGATCACCAACCCACGCCACGAACGCCGGGATCGCGACCGCATCACCAAGCGACAGCGTGAACTCTCGCGCAAACAGAAGGGCTCCGCCAACTTTCGCAAAGCCAAGGTGAAGCTCGCCCGCGCTCATGCGCGCGTGGCCGACCGGCGCGCCGACCACCTGCACAAACTCACGACCCGACTCATTCGCGAAAACCAAACGATCGCAGTCGAGGACCTGAACGTGCAAGGCATGCTGGCCAACCACACACTCGCGCGAGCGATCCAGGACGCCTCCTGGTCCACGTTCCGGCGCATGCTCGAATACAAAGCCGAATGGTACGGCCGCGACCTGATAGCGGTCGACCGGTTCCTGCCCTCGTCCAAGACCTGCTCGGCGTGCGGAACCCTGGTCGAAGCGATGCCACTCGGCCAACGGACCTTCACCTGCCCCGACCCGACTTGCGGGCACGGCGAAGACAGGGACGTCAACGCCGCCAAGAACATCCTCGCCGCCGGGCTGGCGGAGAGGCGAAACGCCTGCGGAGACGGTGTCAGACACGAACCCTCCTAGGGCGAGTGCAACTGTCGACGAAACAGGAAACCCGGCCGGTGACGGCTGGGCTCCCCTCCCGAAGGGAGGGGAGATGTCAATCAGGCAGTATCGACCTACAACCGGTCGGCACGCGGTATTTCGGCCGTCGTGTCGGCGACGATTCCCTCCCCGCGTTCGAGCGTGATGCGGCGGGTCAGGCCGAGGCCGGCCAGGAACGCCTCATCGTGGCTGACCACGACCAGCGCGCCCTGGTAGGCGGTGAGCGCCTGCTGGAGCTGGCGGGTCGAGGTCATGTCCAGGTTGTTGGTGGGCTCGTCCAGCAGCAGCAGGTGCGGCGCCGGCTGGGCCGACAGCACCGTCGCCAGTGCCGCCCGCAGGCGCTGGCCGCCCGAGAGCGAGTCGACCTGCTGGAAGACCGCGTCGCCGCGCATGCCGAAGCGGGCCAGGCGAGTGCGCAGCAGCGCCTGTTCGGCCTCGGGGGCGCGGGATCGGACATTGTCGAAGACGCTGGCGGCGCCGTCGAGCAGCTCGAGCCGCTGGGTCAAGAACCCGTACGGCACCCGGGAGGCTTCGGCGACGGCCCGCAGCAACGTGGTCTTGCCCGAGCCGTTGTCGCCGCTCAGCGCCACCCGCTCGGGGCCGCGCAGGTGCAGGTCGATGCCGTCGCCGTACAGATCGGTCGCCTTGAGGCCCTTCAGCCTGTACCCCTTCAAGACCACGATCTCGCGGTGCGAACTGACGGAGGTCTCGGGCAGGTCGATGTTGATGGCGGCGCCGTCGCGCAGGGCGTCCTCGGCCTCGTCGAGGCGGTCCTTGGCTTCGGCCACGTCGTCGAGCTTGGCGCCCAGGTACTTCGCCGAGCTGACCTCTCCGGCGTTCTTCTTGCCGTTGAGGAGGATCTTCGGCGTGCCTCCGGAGTCGCGTTCCTTGCGCCAGGCGGCGGCGCCCCGGTCGCCCTTGATGCGGGCGGCGATGAGCTCGCGTTTCTGGCGTCCGAGGTCGGCCTTGGCGTCGCGCACGGCGCGGGCGGCGGCCTCCTCTTCGATCGCGATGGCCCGCTCGTAGGCGTCGAAGTTGCCCTCGAAGACGCGGATGGAGCCGCGGTAGAGCTCGGCGACGGCGTCGACGTGCTCCATCAGGGCCTTGTCGTGGGTGACCACGAGCAGCGTGCCGCCGAATCGCCCGATCGCCTGGTACAGCCGTTCACGGGCCGAGGCATCGAGATTGTTCGACGGCTCGTCCAGCAGCAGCACGTCGGGGCGCAGCAGCAGCTTCCCGGCCAGACCGACGAGCATCGACTCCCCGCCCGAGAGCGTGGCGATGGTGCGGTCGAGTCCGATGTGGTCCAGCCCGAGTTCGTCCAGCGTGACGCGGGCGCGGTCGAGGAAGTCCCAGTCCTCGCCGATGACGGCGAAGTGGTCCTCGTCCACGTCACCGGATTCGATGGCCGCCAAGGCCTTTCGCTTCGCGGTGATGCCGAGCAGGTCCTCGACGGTGTCGTCCAGGCGCAGCGGCAGATCCTGCGGCAGGTAGGCCGCGAGCCCCGAGACGGTGATGCCGCCGGACTCGGGAGTCAGGATCCCGGCGATCAGGCGCAGCAGTGTGGACTTCCCGGTGCCGTTGTCGCCGATCAGGGCGGTCCGGCCGCCCGAGAAGGCGGCGTCGACCCCGTCGAAGACGCGGTCGCCGTCGGGCCAGGAGAAACGGAGCTGGTTGACGGTGATGAATGTGGACATGGAGCAGAGTCCTCTCACAGGTTCCGATGCGGGAATCGATTGAGAAGACACCGCGCCATTGACCGACCATGCTCATGAATTGAGTGACCGGTGGCGGGTTCGGGAAGTCGATGGGCTCCCTGAAGATCGCAGACTGCCCCACGTGCGCAGAGACGTGGTGGCGCGGTGTCTGGGACCTACAGCTTCAAGGGAGTTCCTAACGCCGACTACAAAGACGCCGCCAAGGATAGCCTCGAGAGGAGAGCGCCGTCAAGCACTCTCCCCTCATCCTCGGCTCAGATCACAGGATCAGCAGGTGGCGAGCTCTTTCCACACGCCCCATTCGCCGGTGGTCCCGGGCTCTTCGCCCTGGGTCCACCAGTCGGCCCGGTAGGCGACGCCGTCGTAGGTCACCTGGTCGCCGGCCGTGTAGGTGGCGCCGGTGTCCCAGGCCGCCGCCTCGCACTCGGCACCGGTGGCCGGGTCGGTCGTGGTGCCGTCGGTCGGGTCTTCGGATGCGCCGTCCGTCGGCTCCGCCTCAGTGGGGTCGCCGCCGGTGCCGCCGCCGAAGTCCACGTCCACACAGGAGTAGAAGGCGTTGGCGGTGTCGGCGATGTTCCAAACACTGAGGATCAGGTGCCGGCCGGACTTCTCCGGGAGCGTGATGTCGTGCGTCATGGTGTGGTCGGGCTTGGAACCGCCCATGTCGAACGAGTCGAACGGGGTGAGTTCGAGCTGGTCGCGGGTGAGCGGCTGCGTGGGGTCCCAGCCGTCCTTGGTGATGTAGTAGTCGAAGGTCGCCGTCGAGTGCTGGGCGGTCATCGTCCACGAGACGGTCTGGGCGCCGGAGCCGACCGAGGTGGTCGGCCAGTTGCCGCCCCTCGGGTCGTCCAGCTCGGCGAACTCGGCGTGGCCGCCGGCGCAGATCTCGCCGTCGGCGGGACCGGCGTCGGGGAAGCCCTTGGGACCCTCGACACTCTGGGGCTCATACGAAATGGCGCCGCAGTCGGTGACGGTGCCGTCGGCGCACAGGGCCGAGCGGCTGGGCGGGTCGGAGGTGTAGCCGTGCCCCCAGGCGAGGGCGGCCAGGGAAGCCGAGACGGCCAGGGTCCCGACTCCCGCGAGGGACAGGATGATTTTGCGCGACTTGCGCATCTTCGTCTCCTATCGACGATGTCTGGGTCAGCGGTCCTTCGGCGGCGACGTGATGGGAACCACCGAATTGCAAGCAAACTTAACAGTTGGCGACAGGGCACACAAGAGGCGAGTACGGGGATTTCTAACCTTTCTCGCATTTCGCACTAAAGCTGACGGAAAGCCAGGTGGCCGCACACGAAACGTGTGCGGCCACATGCGACGGAAGGGCTCCTCAGGCGGTGGCCGACCCGCTGTCGACGGACTCGCCGTCCTCAGAATTCGCGACCGGCAGCGGACGGCGGTACATGACCGCGGTCATGACGAGTCCGAACAGGATCATCGCCCCGCCCACGCCCCAGTTGATGTAGATCAGCTCGTTGGCGATCTCCGGGTCGGACAGGTCTTCGATCTGCCCCTTGACGTTCAGGATCAGCACCAGAGTCAGCATGATCGTCGTCAGGGCCAGGCAGACGTACCAGACCCAGCCGAGCTTGAGCACCGAGGTGCGGTTGGCCTCGGCCGCCAGGACCCGGATCTTCCCGGTGGCGAACGCCAGGACGATCGTCGCCAGGCCGCCGAGCACCAGGCCGTAGCCGGAGACGGCGAAGTCCACCGCGTCGACCATCGACGAGCCGTTGGTGGTCGGGTAGATCAGGATCGAGAACAGCGCCATCGGAATGCCGATGACCGCGACGGTCTTCTTGCGGCTCCAGCCGAAGCGGTCCTCCACTGAGGAGAACGGCACGATCACCATCGAGATGATCGAGGAGACGCCGGCCACCACCAGGCTGGCGAAGAACAGCACGCCGACGAAGTTGCCGCCGGGCATCTCGTTGAGGATCGCCGGGAAGGTCACGAACGCGACCCCGCCGCCGACGCCGACCAGCTCGCCGATCGCGGTGCCGCTCTGGGCCGACATGAAGCCCAGGATCGAGAACACCCCGATGCCCGCCATGAGCTCGAACGAGGAGTTCGCGAACGCGACGGTGACGGCCGTGGTCGACAACTCCGCCTTCTTCTTCAGGTACGAGGAGTAGGCGATCATGGTGCCCATGCCGATCGACAGGGAGAAGAAGACCTGCCCGTAGGCTGCCAGCCAGATCTCCGGCCCTGTTTCAAGAGCTGTAATGGTGTCCCACTGCGGGGTGAAGAACGCGTTCAGGCCGTCCAAGGCGCCGTCGAGGGTGACCGCGCGGATCACGATGACGCCGAACAGCACCACCAGTAGCGGAATGCAGATGCGGTTGGCCAGCTCCACGCCCTTGCGGACGCCCCCGAGCATGATGACCAGCACCAGGACCCACACGCCGATCAAGGCCGCCATGATGGTGGGGCGGTACTCCCCGAAGGTGAGCGGGTCCTCGGAGGCGGCCAGGAAGTCGACGCCGAAGAACATCGCCGAGTCCTCGCCCCAGGACCTGGTCACCGCGAAGAAGACGTAGCAGACCGCCCAGGCGATGATGACGGCGTAGAAGGTCGCCAGGAAGAAGGCGATGGCGTTCTGCCACCAGCCGATGCCCTCGGCGCGGGGCGAGAGCATCCGGAAGGCCGAGGGCGGGCCGCTGCGGTACCTGCGGCCGATCGTGTACTCCAGCAGCAGCAGCGGGATGCCGGCGGTGAGGATCGCGATCAGGTAGGGCACCAGGAAGGCGCCGCCGCCGAATTCGTAGGCCTCGCCGGGGAAACGCCAGATATTGCCCAGGCCGATCGCCGATCCGGCGGCGGCCATGATGAACCCGGCGCGGGTTCCCCAGGTCTCTCTTGTCTTCATTGAATTCAGTTCTCCGTGGCAAGGTTCCGTGGGTTGAAACAGCGGGGGGCCGGTCCGAGGACCGACCCCCCGCTAGCGGCTACTCGTCGGCGTCGGGCTGCTCGGGGTGGGTCATGAGCGTTACCGCGGAGACGATGAGTCCTCCGAAGATGACGACGATCGCGACGATCATCATGATGAGCGCACTGCTGGTCACTGGCCGACCTCCTCTCGAATGGCCTCTTCCTCTTCGCTCGGGATCTCGGGCACGTCACGGCGACGCAGGATCAGCGCCATGATGATGCCGAAGGCCACGGCGCCGAGCGCCACGGACCAACCGAAGGACTGGTACAGGTTGTAGGTGGCCTGCGGGTCCTCCGGGTCGCTCGGGTCCGCGGTCAACAGGTCGCGGATGTTGTAGAACAGGATGACCGTGAGCATGATCGGCGTGATGACGCCGAGGAAGACCACCCAGATCGGGCCGACCCTGAACGTGGAGGTGGCGTTGGCGTTGTCGCGCAGCTCCTTCCACTTCCAGGCGACCCAGACCACGGCCACGATGGAGACCAGCGCGGCCACGGCGATGCCGTACTTGTTGATGAACTCGTCGGAGACGTCGAGCAGCATGATGCCGTTGACGGTGGGCAGCAATCCGATCGAGACGACGGCCATAAGGCCGCCGAGGATCGCGGTGGACAGTCCGCGGCTCCAGCCGAAGCGGTCCTCGAACGCCGCGACCGGCACCTGCACGATCGAGATCAGTGAAGTCCAGCCGGCGATCACGAGGCTGCCGAAGAACAGGACGCCGAACAGTCCCGGCAGGGTCGGCAGCGTGCTGATGATGGCCGGGAAGGCCACGAAGGCCAGTCCGATGCCGGCGCTGACCTGGTCCTCGACCGCGGTCCCGGATTGGACCGCCATGAAGCCGAGCACCGAGAACACGCCGATGCCCGCGAGCAGCTCGAACGAGGAGTTCGCGAAGCCGACGGTCAGAGCCGAAGTGGTGATGTCCGACTTCTTCTTCAGATAGGACGCGTAGGTGACCATGATGCCGAAGCCCACGGAGAGCGAGAAGAAGATCTGGCCGTAGGCGGCGAGCCAGACGCTCGGCGTGCTCCAGATCAGCTCCCAGTCCGGCCTGAAGAAGGCGTTGAGGCCGACCTCGGCGCCTTCCAGGGTCAGCGCCTGGACGACCAGGACGCCGAACATGACCGCCAGCAGCGGGATCGCGATCTTCGCGGTCAGCTCGATGCCCTTCTTGACGCCCAGGCCGATCACCAGGAGCGTGGCCGCCCAGATGACGATCATGACGGTGCCGAGGCCGGGCAGCCAGGTGCCGAAGTCGTACATGTCGCCGGCTTGCAGGAAGTCGACGAACAGGAAGGCCTCCGGGTCGTCGCCCCAGCGCTGGTCCAGCGCGAAGAAGGCGTACCAGCCGGCCCAGGCGATGATCGCCGCGTAGTAGACGGCGATGACGATCGAGATCGCCACCTGCCACCAGCCGATCACCTCGGCGTTCTTGTTCAAGCGGCGGAAGGCGACCGGGGCGGATCCCTTGTATTTCCGCCCGATCGTGAATTCCATGATGAGCAATGGAATACCGGCGGTCACGAGGGCCACCAGGTACGGAACCATGAACGCACCGCCACCGTTTTCGTAGGCGACACCGGGGAAACGCCAGATATTGCCGAGTCCGACCGCCGATCCGATGGCGGCGAGGATGAACCCGACCCTGGTCCCCCAATTCTCTCTAGTCATGAGTAATCTCTCCAGTCACGCCAATAAAGGGCACTCGTATAGCGCGTTACCGTAGTCCCCGGGCGAATGCGAGGTCAAGGCACTGTTATCACCTTGTTGTCGATTTCGCACTTCGGACGTTCGTCCTCTTCTGCGCCGATTTGATCGTTGTACCAGCGTAATCAAGGTTCTGTCGCTAGGGAGACGATCGGCCGGGAGCGCGGTATTCTTTTCAGTTGCGCCGCTCTGCGCCGAATTCCGGCATCACCATCTAGGAGACCCGTGTCCGCTGCCATCACTCCTGCCATCGAAACCGAGCAGAAACGGCTCGACAGTCTCTACGCCCGGCTCGACCAGATTCGCGATCAGGCCCACACGCGCCTCGCTGAGTCGCGGCGCAAGCACGTGGAGAACGAGCAGGAGCTCTCGCAGCGCGACGCCGAGGCCCACTTCCACCGCCTCCGCATTGCCGGGCTCGACGCCGTCGAGGACGGCCTGTGCTTCGGACGGCTCGACTACATCGAGCAGGACGAACCGATGTACCTGGGACGCATCGGCGTCCACGCCGAGGGCGGAGAACAGCTGCAGGTCGACTGGCGTTCCGAGGCCGGTCGCCGCTTCTACCTGGCCACCGCCGCCGCCCCCTCAGGGGTGCGGCGCCGCCGCCACCTCCACACCAAGGGCCGGCGCTTGACCTCGGTCAACGACGAGGTGCTGGACCTTGCGGCGGCCGACGGCTCCGATTCCACGATCGGCTCCGAGGGCGCGCTCATGGCCGCGCTCGACGCCGCCCGCACCGACAAGATGCGCGACATCGTCGCCACCATCCAGGCCGAGCAGGACCGGATCATCCGCGCCCCCTTGGAGGGCATAATGATCGTCGACGGCGCGCCGGGCACCGGCAAGACCGCCGTCGCCCTCCACCGCGCCGCCTACCTGCTGTACGAGCACCGCGAACGCCTCCAGCGCCGCGGCGTCCTCATCATCGGCCCCGGCAAGCAGTTCCTGCGCTACATCTCCGACGTGCTGCCGGGCCTGGCCGAGACCGACGTCCTCCTGCGCACCCCGAGCCAGCTCTACCCCGGCATCGTCGCCGACCGGCCCGAGTCCGAGGCCGTCGCCGCCGTCAAGGGCCGCGCCGTCATGGCCGGGGTCATCGCCAGCGCGGTGGCCGACCGCCAGGTCGTCCCCCGCGAGCCGCTGCCGGTCGACTTCGAGGGCCACGAGCTGCTGCTGCGTCCGGAGAAGATCACTGCCGCGCGCGATGCCGCCCGCGAGTCCGGCCTGCCGCACAACGAAGCCCGCGAGACCTTCCACAAGCGCGTCATCGCCGACCTGGCGATGCAGTACGCCGACATCATCGGCGCGGACCCCCTCGGCGGGGAGAACCTGCTGGGGCTCGAGGACCGGGCGAAGCTGGCCGCCGAGATCGCCACCGACGCGGTCATCCGCGGCGAGATCGAGGCGCTGTGGCCGCAGCTGCGGGCCACCGATCTGCTCGAAGACCTGTTCTCCTCCCCCGCGCTCATCGCCTCGGCCGCGGCCGTGCTCGAGAAGGAGGAACGGCGGCTGCTCCGGCGGGAGCCCGGCGGCTGGTCGGAGGCCGACATCGCCTTGCTGGACGAGGCCGCCGAGCACCTGGGCGACATCGAGCGCGACCGGGCGCAGGCCATCGACGCCGAACAGGTCGCCTACGCCGAGGACGTCCTGTCGATCGCGTCCGGTTCGGCCTCCTTCGACTTCGAGGACGAGGCCGATTCGGAGATCCTCATGGCGTCCGACCTGGTCGACGCCGCGCTCCTCGGCGAGCGGCAGGTCGACCACCGGTTCGTCTCGGTGGCCGAGCGGGCCGCCGCCGACCGCCGCTGGATCTTCGGCCACGTCATCGTGGACGAGGCCCAAGAGCTCTCGCCGATGGAGTGGCGGGCGCTGCTGCGCCGCTGCGTCGCCAGGTCATTCACCGTCGCCGGCGACCTCGCCCAGGCCGGGCACGCTTCGGCGCCACGCAGCTGGGACCAGGTCTTCGGCGACTCCGAGCTGGCCTGGCGGGCCGAGCAGTTGACGGTCTCCTACCGGACCCCGGCCGAGATCATGGCCGTCGCGACCCGGGTGCTGGACGCGATCGACGTCGAGGCCCCGCGTCCGACGGCGGTGCGTTCGTCCGGGTACGAGCCGTGGCTGGAGGTCGTGCAGGAGAACCTCGAGGAGCGCATGGAGGCCCTCGTCGCCGCCGAGGCGGCGAAGGTCGACGGCGGATCGGTGGCGATCATCACCACTCCCGAACTCGCGGCGGGACTCTCCGGTATCAGTTCGGCCTCGGTCCTGACCGTGAAGCAGGCCAAGGGGCTCGAGTTCGACGCGGTCATCGTGGTCGACCCGGATGCGATCGCGGGCACCAGCCTGCGGAACCTCTACGTCGCACTGACCCGGGCCACCAAGCGCCTCGGAATTGTGGCGCCCGACAAACCCGTCTTCCCCGGTGCCGAGGTCCTGTAGTCGTCGCACCAGTCTTTTAGACTGTTGTCCACAGGAAGGGGTGCGGGTTGACAACGACGACCGGGGACTTGACGGGCGCGCACGTCGACGGGCGCTACCGGCTCCAGCGGCTCATCGCGCACGGCGGCATGGCGTCGGTGTACGAGGCGCATGACGACCGGCTCGACCGCACGGTCGCGGTCAAGATCATCACCGCGTCCGGCATCACCGGTTTCGACCTCGACTCGTTCACGAACGAGGCGCGCAATATCGCGCGGCTCTCCCACCCCAATATCGTGGCCGTGTTCGACCAGGGCGTTCACGACGGCCTGCCGTACGTGGTCATGGAGTACGTCCCCGGGACGACGCTGCGCGACCTGCTCAACCGGCGGCGCCGCCTGCGCATCGAGGAGGCCGCCGAACTGTGCGCCCAGATCCTCGACGGGCTCCAGGCCGCGCACGACGCCGGGCTGGTCCACCGCGACATCAAGCCCGAGAACATCCTGCTGAAGAACGGCGGCCGCGGCGACCGCGTCAAGGTCGTGGACTTCGGTCTGGCCGAGGCCGTGCACGGGGAGTCGCAGCGGGGCGGACCGCTGCTGGCGACGGCCGCGTATGTGGCGCCCGAGCTGGTCAGCGGCCAGAGCGCGACCCCGGCCAGCGACGTGTACTCGACCGCGATCCTGTTGTACGAGCTGCTGACCGGCGAGGTGCCCTTCGACGGGCCCGACGCCGGGGAGGTGGCCCGCCGGCACCGCGACGAGGACATTCCGTCGCCGCGGCTGGCCGCCCCCGATGTGCCCGAGGGGCTCGCGCAGCTGGTGACGGCCGCGGCGAGCCGCCGGCCGGGCGAGCGTCCGGTCGACGCCGGGGCGTTCGCGCGTCGGCTCCAGGCCGTCGACACCGAGCCCAGCGAGCAGGCGGCCGGTCAGGTCCCGCGCCCGACGCGCGCGGTGCGGACCACGATGGTCGTCCCGCAGGCGGGGTCGGGCCGGTCCTGGAAGGCGCTCATCAAGCTCGCCATCATCATTGCGATCATCGCGGCCGTGGCGGCCGCCGGTTGGTGGATCGGCATCGGCCGCTACACCGACGCGCCCTCGCTCCTGAGCCAGGACGCGGCGTCGGTCGCCGCGTACGCCGAGGACGAGGGTTTCGAGGTCGAGTTCGACGAGGGCGGCTACTCCGAGGGCGTGCCCAAGGACGGGGTCCTCGCGCAGAACCCGGAACCGGGCGAGCGGATCCGGTTGGGCAGCACCATCACCGTGACGCTGTCGCTGGGCCCGGAGCGCTACGAGGTGCCCGAGCTGGCGGGGAGGACCGAGGACGAGGCGCTCGCCGAGCTCGGGAAGTTCTCCGCGGAGGTCACCGTCGCGCACGACTACAGCACCGAGTACCCGAAGGGCCAGGTCATCTCGACCGATCCGCCGGCCGGCCAGGAGGTCAAGGCCGGCGCCTCGGTGACCGTCACGGTCTCCGACGGGGTGCCGCCGCTACAGGTGCCCGACCTGGTCGGCATGGACGAGGACTCCGCCGAGGAGGCCTTGGAGGCCAACGGACTCGAGGTCGGCGAGACGAGCGAACGCTACAGCGACACCATCCCCGAGGGTTCGGTCATCGAGTCCTCGCCGGCGGCGGACAGCCCGGTCGCCGAGGGCGACGAGGTGGGCCTGGTGATCAGTGAGGGCCCGGAGCCGGTCGAGGTTCCCGACGTGGTCGGCATGGACGTCGACGACGCGAAGGAACTCCTCGAAGGACTCGGCTTCACGGTCAAGACGGGCCAGATCTGGTTCACCGGAACGGTGTTCGACCAGTCGCTGGACGAGGGCGACGAGGTCGACAAGGGCTCCGAGATCTGGATTTGGGCCCGCTGACCCGCGCGCGGCCGCGGCCGGGCTACTTATCCCCGGCGGCCTTGAGCTCGGTCATGGTGAACAGGGCCGTGAGTTCGACCCCGACGTCGGTCAGGTTCTGCACGCCGCCCGTCTCGCGGTCGATGACGCACAGGGCCCGCTTCACGATCGCGCCCCGCTTGCGCAGCTCGGCGACCCCGTCCAGGATCGCCCCGCCCGAGGTCACGACGTCCTCCACGATGAGCAGCTCGCGCCCGTCGATGTCGCCGCCCTCGGCCAGGCGGCAGGTCCCGTAGGTCTTGGCCTCCTTGCGCACGAACAGCGCCGGCACCCCCGTCAGCTGGGACAGCATGGTCACCAAGGGAATGCCGCCGAGCTCCAGGCCCGCCAGCATGTCGACCCCGTGGGCCGGCACCTGCGCCGCCAGCTCCTCGCCGATGCGCCGCAGCAGCACCGGGTCGGACTCGAACAGGTACTTGTCGAAGTATTCGTTGGCCACCACCCCGGACCGGAGGGTGAACTCGCCGGTCAGGTGGGATCGGTGGTAGATGTCGCTGGCCAGCTCGGCGTGATTGCTCATGGCTCCACCCTGCCAGAAGCACCCGGGACCTTGGCGGAGACCGGCGCTCATGCCGATCGGATCACGCCTACTCGAACAGGTTTTCGAACCACTCGGAGACCTTCTCGGTCACCGCAGCGGTGATGCCGTCCAAGGAGAACCACGAGAACAGACCGGTGAACCAGTCGATGGGGTTGAAGTCGAAGTCCAGCCAGGACCACGTCAGCTGGTCGAGGTAGTTCATGCCGACCAGGAACAGGAAGATCCCCGTCGCCAGGTGCGCCAGCCGGGCGGTGCGCCGTTTGGCATGGAGGATCCGGCCCCAGAACAGGCCGCCGGCCAGCCGGATCAGGAAGAACAACCCGATCGCGACGCCGATGACCAGCAGGTAGCCCAGCGCCTGGTTCCGGATCGTCTCCATGCCCTGCTGGATCGTGAAGAACAGCCACATGATCAGCGAGAACAGCCCGCCGATAATGGACAGTTCGAGGCCCTTGGAGAGGCTGCCGGGCGGACCGAGCAGCGGCGGCTGCTCCTCGCGGTCGACATGGTCCGGGTGGTCGTCCCGGCGCAGGCTCTGGGACGGGTCGCCCGCCAGGCGCAGGCGCGGCAGCTCGTTATTGTCGGACTGGCCGGGCGCGTAGTTCCCCTGCTCGGGGACGCGGACGTGGCCGACGATCGGCTTCGCGCCATTCACCGGGCCGACGCCGTCCAGGCCCGGCTCCATCATGCGGGTGCTGTTCGCCGGGGCTGCGGGGGCCGCGGGAGCGGGCGGGGACGGCATGGGCGCGGCCATCGGCGAATTGACCGGACCGACCAGGCGTCGCGTGGATTCGGTCGAGCTCGCGAAAGCGCCATTGGACGCTCCCCAGTCGACCCCCAGGTCCGGCAGGTTCGAACGGGAGACCTCATCGACCAGCTCGGTGATCCAGCGCGAGAGCTCCTCGGTGCGAGGCCGGTTCGACGGTTTGTCGTCCAACGTCGCCGTCAGCATGTCCCGCAGGCGCGGATTGGATTCGAGGACCGGGTGGGTGCGCAGCCGCGACCACGGCACCGACTGCTCCTGCCCGGGAGTGTCGGTGCGGGCGCTGGCGCCGGTGACCATGTAGAACGCGATCGAACCGAAACCGTGCACGTCGTAGGACGGGCCGACGGTGCCCTGGTGGGCCTCGGGCCCAGCCGACTCGGGCGTGTACGCGATCGTCGTCAGGTGGGCCGGCGTGTAGTAGCGGGCGCCGGTGAAGTCGATGACCTTGGCCGAGCCTTCGGGACCGATGATCACGTTGGCGGGCTTGAGGTCCATGTGCAGCACCGGGTGCGCGCCGGCCGGCGGGTGGTGCATCGCCAACATGACGTTGACGACCGACTGGAGGGTGCGGGCGGCATTGACGCGGGCGAGCCGCTGGGACAGCAGCTGCCGCAGGTCGTGGCCCGGCAGGTACTCCAGGACCTGAAAGGGGACCGGGTCGCCGACGGCGGGGGCGTCGGGCGAGTGCGGCGCGCGGCCGTAGAAGGCGTCGATGCGGCGGCAGATCGCGCCGACATTGCGGCTGTGGAGATCCATCAGCACCGCGTCGCCCTTGTCCCACGACCGGAACTGCTGTTCCTTCGGATCGGAGGGATTGAACCGGAAGACCTTGACGGTCAAGGGCGTCGAGGAGATCCCCGCCGACATGCGGACGGCCTGGAAGACGTCGGCCTGGCCGCCGGAACCGAGCAGACCGGTGAGCCGGTAGCTCTGCTCCGCTCCCGGCACGGGGTCGGCCGGGCCGCAGACGAGGTCAACGGTGGCGTTCGACATGAGGCGTGGTTCCTTCGCGGATGGTTGGTTGTCCCATAGCGTAACGCCCGCACGCACCCTTGCGCCGCCCACAGCGGCCGCCCTGTTCGCATCGTCTCAACGGGCAACCGGCGGCTCCGAAGAAGTTTCGGGACGCGCCGAAGGTTCGAAGGCGGCGCGCCGGGCCCGACTCAACGGCTGCCGCCCCACGGGCTGTCACCCTGCGGCGGGGAGGCCGGAGTCATGCCGGCCGAGGGCTGGGCACCGAAACCGGGACCGGACGGCTGTCCGTACGAGCTGGCCGGCGGGGCCGGAGCACCGCCGCCGCCCAGCGGCTCGAACGAGTTCGGGCCGCCGGCGCTCGGCTGCTGCAAAGGGCCCGGCTGCTGCACTGGGCCCGCCGGGGCCTCCGAGACACGGTCGAAACTGCCGGTCGAGGCGCGCGCCGGGGCCGAGCCGCCGCCGCGGCTGAGCGACCACAACGACGGGGAGAAGGCGATGCTCAGCACACCGGTGCCGATGGCGTACAGCGGGAAGATGTTCGCCTCCCGCTCGCTGAGGTCCCACATATCGAACTCGGAGGCGAACACCGCGGCCAGCAGTCCGAGAGCCGCCAACACGAGGAGCACCTGGAACAGGTGGAGGAGAACGCGAAGACCTATATTCATAGATTGACGCTACCAACACGTGTCCACTAACTCCAGATTTACGAACCTGAATTCGAGGGAATTCCACCGACGAAAAGGCCCGGGCTCGCGCCCGGGCCTTCCGCCGTATCAGCGGTGTCTTCGCTTGCCGCCTAGGGGGTGGTTGCGGACCCCCTAGGGCAGTTCGGGCACCTCGCGGGTCCGCTCGTACTCCGAGAGCATGTCGATGCGCCGCTGGTGGCGCTCCGCGCCCGAGAAGGCCTCGTCCACGAAGGCGTCCACGAAGCTCGTGGACTCCTCGACCGAGTGCATCCGGCCGCCGACCGCGATGACGTTCGCGTCATTGTGCTGGCGGCCGAGTTTGGCGGTCTCGACACTCCAGGCCAGGGCCGCCCGGCAACCGGGGACCTTGTTGGCGGCGATCTGCTCGCCGTTGCCCGAGCCGCCGATGACGACGCCCAGGCTGCCCGGGTCCGCGACCACCATGGCGGCCGCGTTCAGGCAGAACGGCGGGTAGTCGTCCTCGGCGTCGTACACGTGCGGGCCGACGTCGACAACTTCGAAGCCGCGCTCGCCCAGGTGCTTCACCAGGTGCTGCTTGAGGTCGAAACCGGCGTGGTCGGTACCGATGTAGATGCGCACGAAAGTCTCCCCTAACCCTTCGGCAGTTCGGCGATGGTCAGACCGGCCCGCGCCTTGGGCACGAACCAGGTCGACTTCCGCGGCATCTTGAGCCGCTTGAGGTTGACGTCGATGAAGTCCTCGACCGTGACCGGCGCGATCAGGATCGCCAGGTCGGCCTTCCCGGCGTCGACCTGCTCGGCCATCCAGGAAGCCGGGTAGTCCCCGCCGACATAGGTGATGCGCTTGTCCCCGGCGTCCCAGCCGAGGAGGCCGTTGAAGACCTCCTGCTCGACGCGGGTGTGCTCCAGGCGGTCGATCACGGTGCCCTCGACCTCGCCGAACGCGATCTCCCAGGTGCGGCCCCGGCCGTAGACGACGATCTTGCCGGCCTCGGCGGGCACCTCGGGGGCGCCGTCCACCTCGGTGACGCTCGCGCCGATCTGACCGATCTGCTCGACCAGCTGCGCGGCGGAACCGGGCAGCCCGGCGACCAGCCGGTTGTACGGACGCAGCACCACCGACTGCGGCGTGGTGACCACGGCCAGGAAGCGGTCGAGCTTGCCCACCTGCGCGGCCAGCGAACGGTGGTTGCCGTCGGCGACGATCAGGTCGCCGTCCCCGGCCAGCGCGGTCAGGGCCTCGCCGGCCTCGCCGCCGATCGCCCAGATCTCGTGGGACCGGCCGACCTCGTCCACGTCGGAGGCGACCGGCTCACCGGCGCCCTCGATCGCGGCGGCGATGGCCGCGTGCAGCTCGTCGCCCTTGGAGGACTGGAGCAGCAGGACGGGGCTGAGCAGGTGGCGCAGGCGCTGATTGAGTTCGTTGCGCTGCTTCACCTTCTCGATGAAGACGTCTTCATTGCGGATGACCTTGCCGGGCTCGTCGGCCGAGGAGGAGATCTCCGCGGTGTCGACCAGGCAGAACACGCCGTAGGCGACTGGCTCGGGCCCGCCGGAGATCCGGTAGGCGACGGCGACGTCGCCGAAGGACGCGAAGCGGCCGGCCTCCTTGAGGGCGGCGAGCCGCTCGGCGGCGGCCGGGAGGGCCTGCTCGAACGTCAGTCCCGCCGCCACCGCCTCAGGCGTGTGGGCGGGCATCTCGACGCCGAGCACGCTCGCGGGGTTGGCCTCGATGATCCGAGTGATCTCGGTTTCGTCGGGGAACTCGTCATAGTTCTTGGCGCCGGTCGATCCAGTGGAAAGCCAGGCCTGCGAAATCGGGTGTGCAGCACTCACGCCGACAGCCTAGCCGGACTTCCCTGGTCATCCCGCAGCCGCCGAGCGAACTCCCGCGATTTGGCATCCTCCCTGACCGGATGGCCAGGGATCTCCTTTGCCTTGTAATGATGCTTCGTCACAAAGAAGGTGGTAGTGACTTATCCCTCTCGGGTTTCGCGTTCCCACTGGTTCCTGGTTCTGTCCCAGTATTGGGGGTTTCGGGGGCTGCCAGCGTGTCGCTGGTCTTGGTGTCCCCTCCGCAGGCGTTTAGGCTCTCCGCTCCCAGATTGCTCTGGTCCTTTCGGTGTCCAGCGGCGAGCTGTTCGTGTTCAGCGATCTGGCGCAGGCCTTCACGCAGGATGTTGATCGCAGCGTTCACATCACGGTCATGGACCGCACCACAGTCGGTGCACTGCCACTCCCGGACGTGGAGTTCTTCCTTGCCCTTCGGCCCGGTCTTCGCCTCACACGCCGAGCAGATCTGCGTCGAGGCGTAGAACCGGTCGACCGCGATGAGGGTCCGCCCGGCACGGGCGGCCTTCGCGGTCAGGACACGAAGGAACATGCCCAGGGCCTGGTCGTGCACGCTCTTGCCGAGGCGCATGCCTTTGGCGGCCATACCATGAACGTTCAACGTCTCCACCGCGAGCACTTGGCTCTCGCGCACGAGGCGGGTCGTTTCCTGTTCAATGAAGTCACGACGCTGCGACGCGACCCTGGCATGGACCTTCGCCAACTTCAGACGGGCCTTCCGGCCGTTCTGCGAGCCTTTCTGCTTGCGGGACACGGCTCGCTGGTACTTCTTCAGCTTCCTTTCGGCCCGGCGCAGGAACTTCGGCGACTCGATCCGCTTCCCACTACTGGTCACCGCGAACGCCGACAATCCCAGATCGATCCCGACCACGGCATCTTCCCCGAGATCTGGCAACGGCGCACCGTCGACGGCCACCACGAACGAGACGAAATACTTCCCCGTCCCATCCTTGATCACCGTCACTGACGACGGCTCCGAGGGCAAGTCTCGCGACCAGGCGACCTTGACCTCGCCGATCTTCGCCAGATACAGCTTCCCGGTCTCCCGCAGCACGAACCCGCGCCGAGTGAACTCCGCCGATTGCCGCGCCGAACGCCGCTTGAATCGAGGTGGCCCAACCTTCGGGCCTTTCCGGTCACCCCTGAGAGAGGCGAAGAACGCATTGTAGGCGACCTGTAGATGCCGCAAAGACTGCTGCAACGGGACTACCGACACCTCAGCGAGCCACACCCGATCCAGCGTCTGCTTCGCCTCAGTAATCACCGCTCGCGCGACCGCCGCGAATCCCGGGCGATCCAAGCCCGCCTTCCAGGCGTTCTGGAAGATCCGCAACGCGTCGTTGTAAACCACGCGTGCCGACCCGAACGTCCGAGCCAGCATCGTTCGCTGGTCGACATCGGGGTAGATCCGGTAGTTGTACCGCAGGTGCGTCACGCGATTAACCATGCCGAGGGGGTACGACACTTTCTGTAACCCTGCGGTTCCAACAGTCACGATCCATGAGCCCGTCCAGTCGTGGCCACTCGATCCCTGAGCCGCTCCCCGCGATATGACACACTTCTTTCATATCGCAAACTACGAGACTGGAGGCATTGTGGCGGCAACGCATATTCTCACGCGGGACGAGGCCCGGCGCCGCGCCGAGCTGCTCCACGTGGATTCCTACACGGTGGAACTCGACCTGACCGGTCACGCGGCGGGGGACACCTTCTCCTCGCGTACCGCGGTGGAGTTCTCTTGCACCGAACCGGGTGCCGAGACCTTCATCGAAATCGCCGCCGAGCGCATCGAGGACGCCTACCTCAATGGCGAGCAGGTCGACATCACGCTGTTCGACCCCAAGGACGGCCTGCGTTTGACCGGCCTGGCCGCTGAGAACTCCTTGGTCGTGAACGCGATCTGCGCCTACTCGACCGATGGTCAGGGCCTGCACCGCATGACCGACCCGGTCGACAAGGAGACCTACCTCTACTCGCAGTTCGAGGTGGCCGACGCGCAGCGCGTGTACGCCTGCTTCGACCAGCCGGACCTCAAGGCCTCCTTCACCTTCCAAGTGCGCACCCCCGAGCAGTGGACGGTCATCTCGAACATGCCCGCCGTGTCCGAGACCGTCGTCGAGGCGGCCCAGTTGAAGGTGACGCTGTTCGAGACGTCAGTGCGGATGAGCCCCTACATCACCGCGATCTGCGCGGGCCCCTACTTCGGGGTGCACGAGACGCACGACGGCATCGACATGGGCCTGTACTGCCGCCAGTCCATGAAGGAGCACCTGGACCCCGACGGCGTCTTCGAGGTGACGCGGCAGGGCTTCGACCACTTCCACTCCAAGTTCGGGGTGCGCTACCCGCTGCCGAAGTACGACCAGATCTTCGCCCCCGAGTACAACTTCGGCGCGATGGAGAACTTCGGCTGCATCACGATCGCCGAGGCGGCGTTCCTGTTCCGCAGCCAGGTCACCGACTTCGAGCTGGAGCAGCGCGCCAATGTGATCCTGCACGAGATGGCGCACATGTGGTTCGGCGACCTCGTCACCATGCGCTGGTGGGACGACCTGTGGCTCAACGAGTCCTTCGCCGAGTGGGCCAGCCACTGGGCCAATGTCGAGGCCACCCGCTTCGACGGGGCGTGGACGACCTTCCTGTCGGCCCGCAAGAACTGGGGCTACGGCGCCGACCAGCAGCCGACCACCCACCCGGTGTACACCGACGCGGCCGACACCGAGGAGATCCAGGCCAACTTCGACGGCATCACCTACTCCAAGGGCGCCTCGATCCTCAAGCAGCTCGTCGCCTACGTCGGCATCGACCCGTTCCTGGCGGGCCTGCGCGCCTACTTCGAGAAGCACAAGTTCGGCAACGCGGTGTTCTCGGACCTGCTCGGCGAGCTGGAGACCGCGAGCGGCAAGCCGCTGGCGGACTTCGCCGACACGTGGCTGCGCACCGCCGGCGTCTCGACGCTGCGTCCCCAGATCGCCGTGAGCGACGGCGAGTACCGGCGCGTCACGGTCAAGCAGGAGGTCCCGGCCGACCACCCGACGACCCGCACGCACCGCATCGCGATCGGCCTGTACGACCTGGAGGGCGACGCCCTGGTGCGCCGCGACCGCCTCGAGGTGGACGTGAGCGGCGAGGAGACCGAGGTCGCCGCGCTGGCGGGCGTCAAGCAGCCGGACCTGCTGCTGCTCAACGACGACGACCTGACGTACGCGAAGCTGCGCCTGGACGAGCGAAGCCTGCGCACCGCCGTCGAGCACACCTCGGCGCTGGAGGACTCGCTGCCGCGCGCGCTGATCTGGGCCGCGGCCTGGGACATGCTGCGCGACGCCGAGCTGCCGGCGCGCCGCTTCGTCGCACTGGGCGCATCGAGCCTGACCACCGAGACCGACATCAATATCGTGACCGTCGCGCAGCGCCAGGTCGCCGGCTCGCTCGCCTACGCCGACCCGGCGGCCCGCGCGGACCTGCGCGAGTCCTGGGCGCAGGCGGCGAAGACGGCGATGGACACCGCCCCGAGCGGCGGCGACGCGCAGCGTTCCTGGGCCAAGGCGTACGCCTCGGCCGCGCGGTCGAAGACCGACCAGGCGAGCATTCGCGGCTGGCTCGACGGCCAGGGGATCCCCGACGGGCTGGCGGTCGACGCCGACCTGCGGTGGGCCCTGCTGACCGGGCTGGTGGCCGGAGGCGCCGTGGACGAGGCCGCGATCGACTACGAGCTCGAGCGCGACGACACCGCCGACGGCAAGCGCCTGTCGTTCGTCGCCCGCGCGGCGGTGCCGACCGTGGCCGCCAAGGAGCGCGCCTGGGAGCGGATCACCGACCCGAACACGGAGAACTACATCCGCCGTTCGTCGATGCTCGGTTTCGCGCCGCTCGACCAGGCCGACCTGGTGCGTCCCTACCTGGGCCGCTACCTGGAGGCGGTCCCGGAGCTGTGGGAGAAGCTGGGCGCGCAGCAGGCGGTGGAGTTCTCGAAGCTGGCCTTCCCGTCCTGCCTGATCGAGACCGAGACGCTCGCCGTGCTGGACGGGTGGCTGGCCGAGGACCGGCCGGCGCCGGTCAAGCGCGGCGTGGCCGAGGGACGGGCCGACATCGCCCGGGCCCTGGCCGGGCGCGCGCTCGACGCGCAGTCCTGACCGTCGCCTCGGCGGCGCGCCTGGCGCACCGCTGAGGCCGCGAATTCGATCGGGGCTCTGGGACCGCCGTTATAGGGCGGTCCCGGAGCCCCGACTCATATTCGGGGCATTGATAGGCTCGGGCGAATCCACCCCCGGGCCTGTCCTGACAGGCCTTAAGGCTCACCAGTCATGTGAACGGAGAGCAGTCTTGTCTGCGCTTTTGCCGGTGGTCGTCATCAGTGCCACCTTGGTCGCGTTGTTCGGGATCGTCCTGCCGCTACTGCTGCTCGGACCGGTCCTGGCCTCGCGCAACCGCCCGCAGCCGCAGCAGCTGCTGTTCGCCGTCGCGCTGCTCATCCCCACCGTCATCATCGGTTCGATCTTCCTCTCCTGGTGGTCGGTCTCGTGGCTGGAGGGCAGCGGCTCGCCCGCGCCGACGCTCGTCGGGATCACGCTGGTGGTCGCCACCGTCATCGGGCTGATGGCGCCGCTGCGGCTGCCGAGGGGCAATGCCCCGTTCTGGTTCAAGCCGCTGCTGGGCTTCAGCTCGGGTGTGCTGGTGTCGCTTTCGGTCGTGGCGGCGATCGAGCTCGGTCTCCACGAGGTCGCGGCCGTCGCGGTCGGTGTGCTGGTGCTGGCCCTGCTCGGGATGGCGTTCCGCTGGATCGCCCGCCCGCTGGCCGAGAAGCGCGCGCTCAAGCAGGCCCGGAGCGCCGTCGAGCGTTTCGGCGGCCAGCTGGTCGACGTGACCGACGAGTCCTGGCATCTGTCGAACGCCCGCGGTGACGCCAACCGGATCGTGCTCCAGTACGAGGGCGAGTCCGACGGCAAGAAGGTCGGCGCGGCCGTGATGCTCAAGCGCGACATGGAATGGGTGCCGGTGGCCAAGGAGAACGAGGCGGCGGTGTTCGAGCTCTCGCGGGGCCCGAGCGGCCAGCCGACCGAGGCGGTCTTGGCGCAGAAGCAGATCGGGCTCCCGGCGACGCTGACGATGCGCATCCCCGGCACCACGATCCTGTCCATCAGGGAGACCGTGGCCGACTCGCTGTCGTGGGTCGAGTTCGTGAACAAGCTGGAGTTGACCGACGCCGAGGCCATGCTGGGGCACCGGCTGCCGCTCGCCGAGAGCAAGAAGAAGTAACCGCTGACAAGCGAAACGCCGGCCCGGACTGAGTCCGGACCGGCGTGCTTGGTCTTGGTGTTCTTAGCGCCCTACGCGTTCTGGGCGGTCTCGGCCAGCATCCGCAGGCCGGTCATGATGCCGCCGGCCAGCTGACCGGCGCCGAAGGCGGCCTCCATGGAGAACACCACCAGGGCCGCGGAGCGGTCCGGGATCTTCTCCTGGGCGAGCTTGCCGGTGACGACCTCGACGCGACGCTGCTCGGGCGAGACCGCGATGAGCACGGAACTGTCCGGGTCGCTCAGGCGGTCGTGCAGGGTCTCGGCGGCGCCGCGAACCGGGTCGTGGAGCGGTCCGACGTAGACGCTGAAGTGCAGGCCGCCGCCGTTCTGCTCGGCCGCGGACAAGGCCTCGTCCAGGTGCAACAGCTCCGGGACGTCGAAGGGACCGTCCAGGACGGCGGGCCTGAGGCCCTCGGGGCTGTCCGGTGCGCGGTTCGCTTGCACCACTTCGCTACCACTTGCCATGAGCGCCTCCCTTCGGTCCACCGGCGAACGCCTCGCCGCTCTCGGCTGATTCCAATTCCCCGGACGCGTGGCTCGCGGGGGCGCCGACGGCGCCGTCCCGGGCGATGAACCAGACCGGCTTGAAGCTGTAGGGCTCGCCGGGGCGGTAACGGGACTGCGGGCGCGGATGCCGCAGGAAGATCACGGCGAATACCGCGACCACAACCAGGATCGGGGCGCCGAACATAATCAGCAGCTCCTGGAATGTCATGTTGCTCCCCTAATTCAGGTACTGAGGGTGACCTCGGCCCTCAGACTAATCCAAATGCGTCCCAGGCATCCTCGCAGGCGGCAATGAGGTGCGGTTGGTCGCAGACGGAACGAGCCCGCCGATCGCCTTGAACAGGCGGTCGGCGGGCTCATGCGTCCGATAGGTGAAGCGGTGCCGGTCAGTGGACCCTGGAGCGTTCGCGGTGGCCGCGGGGCAGCCAGGCCTCCCACGCCGGGTCGGGGCGCCGCTGACCGCGGAATCCGCGCAGCTGCCAACCCGAGGGGGCCCGCGGGACGCGCGGCAGCCGCCAGCCCATCTCGGCCAGGGTCTTGTCGCTCTTGCGGTGGTTGCACGGAGCACAGGCGGCGACGACGTTGTCCCAGGTGTGCGTGCCACCCTTCGAACGAGGGACGACGTGGTCGATGGTCTCGGCCGTGGAGCCGCAGTACACGCAGTGCCAGTCGTCGCGGACGAAGACGCCGCGCCGCGAGGGGCTGCTTCCGACCTGGCGAGGGATCTTGACGTAGCGGTTGAGACGGACGACAGCGGGGATAGGGATGTTCATGGTCTCACTGCGGAGAAAACCGTCACCTGGGGTGACGGTCTCGGCCTTGCGAGTCAGTAGCAGGACTGCCGCCCGCTTCACTGGCACCACGCACAGCGGTTCATAACTCTGGTTCAGCACCAGCGCGGAGCCGAGCGCTGCGGCGGTTGAGAACAGGTTCCCATGCGCCCCTGGGGAAGAGCCATCGCTATCTAGCGTGCTCCTATGTCGAGGACCTATCACGGTGACATACCTCCAAGCCATCGGTCTCGTCAAGTTTGACCTAAATCTCAGAAAATTGCACCCCGGTTCGATGGGATGTTTGATGACGGGTGAATATCGTCTGGTCGAACAGGTGCCGACGACCGGCCCGGTGCACCGATTCTGGCGCCCTACCGCTGCCGACCGGCGCCTTCGCCGCTGACCGCTAAAGGACCAACGTGGAACTGCTTGCCGCAACCGGAGACGCCTCGCCCTGCGAGGCGGGATTCAACTCCTGCTCGCTGCTTTTGAAGATCACCGACAGCGAGAGCTTCGCCGTCGACGGCGGGGCGGTCCTGGACACGATCTTCCACGTGCTGATGATCATCGCCGCCGCGCTCGTGCTGCGCTGGCTCGTGAACCGATCGATCCACCGGATCATCAAGCAGGTCACGACCACCAAGGGCCCCGCCTCGATCTCCGACCTGGCCGACAGGTTGGCCTCCTCGGCCTCCCGCCGAGAGGGGATCGTCGGCGACCGCTCCTCGCAGCGCGCCGACACCCTCACCGGGGTGCTCCAGCATGTGACCAGCATCATCATCATGTCCGTCGCGTTCATGCTGGTGCTCAGCGTCTTCAACGTGAACCTGGCACCGATCCTGGCCAGCGCCGGCATCGCGGGCATCGCGATCGGCTTCGGCGCGCAGAATCTGGTGCAGGATTATCTGGCGGGGATCTTCATCCTGGTGGAGGACCAGTACGGGGTCGGCGACTTCGTGGACGTGGGCGACGCCACGGGCGAAGTGGTGGACATGGGTTTGCGGGTGACAACGCTGCGGTCGCTCGACGGGACGCTCTGGTACGTGCGCAACGGCCAGATTCTTCGGGTCGGCAACTCCAGTCAGAGCTGGGCGTACGTCGTGGTGGACACGCCGCTGCCGCCGAGCGCGGATGTGGACCGGGTCGGCGAGATCATCACCGGGATCGCGGAGGCGTTCGTCGGGGAGGACGAGTGGCGCGGCCACATTCTGGAGGCGCCGGAGTACCTCGGCGTGGTCGAGGTGACGATCGACGAGATCAAGGTGCGGCTCGGGGTCCGGACCTCCTCGGATCAGCAGTGGGCGGTCGGCCGTGAGCTGCGGCTGCGCATCAGCGAGTCGCTGCGCGAGGCGGAGATCGTCAACACGTCGAGTCGGGTCTACATCCCGCGCGGCACGGGCGGCCCCGCGCAGTAACGGTGATCTGCGGCGCAATCGGTGTGACGCGTACCGGATCGGCTTCCCAGGCGGTCCTGCGGTTGGCACGATGGAGAGATGCCGACTGACAGCCCTCGCAGCGTCGTGCCGCTGACGCCCACCGGACAGCCCGCGCCCACGCAGTCCTTCTACGAGGCCGTGGGCGGCGAGGCGACGTTCAAGCGTCTCACTGACGCCTTCTACGAAGAGGTCGCGGGCGACGAGATCATGCGCCCGCTCTACCCGGAAGAGGACCTGGCCCCCGCGGCCCGGCGCCTCCAGATGTTCCTGGAGCAGTACTGGGGCGGCCCGCACACCTACTCGGAGGAGCGGGGCCATCCGCGGCTGCGAATGCGCCACGCCCCCTTCACGATCGGCGAGCGCGAACGCGACGCCTGGCTGCGCTGCATGCGGTCGGCGATGGACACCGTGGAGCTCGCGCCCGAGTACGACCAGGTCATGTGGGAGTACATGGAGCGCGCGGCAGATTTCATGCGGAACTCTTAGACAAGCATCGGTGGAAGGGCGGGCCGCTAAGCGGCCCGCCCTCCTTTCTCACCGCGACGAATTCGGGCCCGGAAGCAGTGCTTCCGGGCCCGAATTCGTTGCGGTCTACAGCAGTTCGCCTTCGAGCCATTCGACGAAGGTGCCCGAGATAGCGGTGCCGCAGTCGATGAGTTCTTCGAGGAGGGCCGTGGTGATGCCCGGGCGGACGGGGACCTGGATCTCGCCGAAGACCGGCATGGCGCCGGATTCTGTCGGCTCGCCCAGGTAGGCCTTGAGGAAGCGGCGGGTGCGGTTCCACTCGTTCATGGCCGCGTAGCCGCGCTCGGCCCACTCTCGGGGCACCGTCTGGTAGGCGCGGGCGCGCAGTACCAGGATGTCGGAGTCGGGTCCTTCGGCGCGCACCTGCACGATGTGGCGTTCCCAGAGGGCGACGATGCCGCCGTTCTCATCGATCAGGTAGCGGATGTCGAGGTTCTTCAGCGCCGAGACGATCCGGTCGGAGTCCAGCGGGGCGGACTCGTCGCGCGCCTCGGCGGCGATCTGTTCGAGGTCGGTGATGAAGTCAGGGTCGATCTCTTCGAGGTCCTGCTTGATCAGGTGCCACCGTTCGACCTCGGAGATCTGCTCCTCGTCGGGTCCGTAGACCAGTTGCTCGGCGGTGTGCTCGAACTCGTCGGTCTCGGTCTCGACACCGGCGGCCTCGAGGCCGTCGGTGCGAGGACTCGGTACCGCGCTCGGCTGGCTGCCGCGCGCGTGGGCGCGCTCGGCCGTGCCGCCGATCTCGCTGTCGACCTCGGCGACCGGTTCGATCGCCGCTTCCTCTGCATCGCGCTTTCTGCTGCTGCGCCACCATGTCATGGTGTTGTCCGCCTTCCCACCCAAAATGCGAATCACTGGCAGTACTGGGCTTTACGTTGGCATACCTGCTTGACTGGGCAATTGATTGTGTTTCGCGGGCAGTGCCAAGTTACGTCGCGTTGTGGTGAGCAGACTAGGGCTTCGGACCGACATGGCACAACCGTCAACCAATCCTGACCAAAAGTATGAACCCTCGTGCGCCTGTTCGCAGTACCGAACGAGCGACTGTCACCCGTCTCATATGTAGAGGTCGGGAAGGTGTCACAGATTCACTCGGAAGTCGTA
The DNA here is from genome assembly GCF_004912275.1 of Glycomyces buryatensis. Lineage (GTDB taxonomy): Bacteria > Actinomycetota > Actinomycetes > Mycobacteriales > Micromonosporaceae > Glycomyces > Glycomyces buryatensis. Next base: position 23,203 of record NZ_STGY01000066.1, on the reverse strand, counting down.
TTTCCGTCAGAGTGAACGGGTGTCCAGTTTCTGGGACGGCCGGCCCGTCACAGCAGCGGCAGGCCCCGCTCGCGTTCCCAGACGGTCCCGAACGTCGCCGCGAGTCCGAGGCGTCGCCCGGCCCGAACCACCCGAACGGGATCGTCGCCGAGGAAGCCCATTCGCATGAGCGCGGCGATGAGCCGGAACTCGACGTGATGGGTCTTCCCGTCGTGCTCGACGCGGAGCACGACGTGGTCGAGCAGGGCGTCCCGCAGGCGCCGGTCGCCGGTGCCCTGGCCGCGCCGCTCGGCCAGCGCCTCGCCGGCCTGGCGGTCCAGGCGGGCGATCTCGGCGGCCGGAATGGTCTCGATGGTCTCCCACTCCCCCAGCGGCAGTTTGCCGCGCCAGCCGGCCTCCGGGCCGGGTTCGCCGGTCCCCTGTGCCAGGCCCGCGGCACGGTAGACGCCCTCGTCGAGCGCCGAGTCGAGGTCGCGGACGGCGAGCACGCCGATGGGCAGGGTCGCCCACAGCCGGGAGTCCTTGACCAGGACGGGGGCGTCGGGGTCGAGCCGGGCGACGCGGGAGGCGAAGGAGGCGTCGTCGCCGGCGAGGTTCACTCGGTCCATTGCTCCAGGAACGCCCGTTCCTGCTCGGTGACGCGTCTCGGCCGCTGCTCGGCGACGTCGTAGGGGACCATGACGGTCTTGGCCCGCAGGGCGAGCTTGTCGTCGGCGAACAGCTCGTAGGCGAACGTGAAGGACGAGTTCCCGATCCGGTCGACCCAGAGTTCGACCCGGGCGTCGGCCGGGACCACGACGGGCAGCAGGAAGTCGACCTCGTGGCGCGCGACCACGATGCCCTCCCTGAACCCGGGGATCCCGGCGTCCGTCGCCTGGGTGAACATCATCGCGACGCGGGCCTCTTCGAGCAGCACCATGAACTTGTTGTTGTTCACGTGGCCGAACGCGTCCATGTCGGACCAGCGCAGTGCCACGTCGGTGTTGAAGCGGCCCATGGCTAGTCCCGGGTGAGCTTGCGGTGCGTCACGCGGTGCGGGTTGGCGGCGTCGGGGCCGAGGCGCTCGATCTTGTTCTTCTCGTAGGAGTCGAAGTTGCCCTCGAACCAGAACCACTTGGGCTGGCCGTTCTCGTCCTCGCCCTCCCAGGCGAGGATGTGGGTGGCGACCTTGTCCAGGAAGGCCCGGTCGTGGCTGATGACCACGGCGCATCCGGGGAACTCCAGCAGCGCGTTCTCCAGCGAGGAGAGCGTCTCGACGTCCAGGTCGTTGGTGGGCTCGTCGAGCAGGAGGACGTTGCCGCCCTGCTTGAGGGTGAGCGCGAGGTTCAGGCGGTTGCGCTCGCCACCGGAGAGGACCTTGGTGGGCTTCTGCTGGTCGGGGCCCTTGAAGCCGAACGCGGCGATGTAGGCGCGCGAGGGCATCTCGACCTTGCCGACCATGAGGTAGTCGAGGCCGTCCGAGACGGTCTCCCAGACCGACTTGTCGCCGGCGAGGCCGGAGCGGTTCTGGTCGACGTAGGAGATCTCGACGGTCGGGCCGACCTTGACCTCGCCCATGTCGGGCTTCTCCAGGCCGGTGATGGTCTTGAACAGGGTCGTCTTGCCGACGCCGTTCGGGCCGATGATGCCGATGATGCCGTTGCGCGGCAGGGAGAAGTCGAGGCCGTTGATGAGCGTGACGCCGTCGAAGCCCTTGTGGAGGTCGTTGGACTCGATGACGGTCGAGCCCAGGCGCGGGCCCGGCGGGATCTGGATCTCTTCGAAGTCGAGTTTGCGGGTCTTCTCGGCTTCGGCGGCCATCTCCTCGTAGCGGCCGAGGCGGGCCTTGGACTTGGTCTGGCGGCCCTTGGCGTTGGAGCGGACCCATTCGAGTTCGTCCTTGAGGCGCTTCTGAAGCTTGGAGTCCTTGCGGCCCTCCACCTTCATGCGCTCGGCCTTCTTCTCCAGGTAGGTGGAGTAGTTGCCCTCGTAGGGGTAGGTCCGGCCGCGGTCGAGCTCGAGGATCCACTCGGCGACGTTGTCCAGGAAGTACCGGTCGTGCGTGATGGCGATGACGGCGCCGGCGTAGGAGGCCAGGTGGCGCTCCAGCCACAGCACCGACTCGGCGTCGAGGTGGTTGGTGGGCTCGTCCAGCAGCAGCAGGTCGGGCGCTTCGAGCAGCAGCTTGCACAGCGCCACGCGGCGGCGCTCGCCACCGGACAGGTTGGTGACCGGCCAGTCGCCGGGCGGGCAGCGCAGGGCGTCCATCGCCTGCTCGATCTTGGAGTCGATCTCCCAGGCCCCGGCGGCGTCGAGCTCCTCCTGGAGTCGGCCCATCTCCTCCATCAGCTCGTCGGTGTAGTCGGTGGCCATCTCCATGGCGACCTCGTTGTACCGGTCGAGATTGGCCTGGATCGGCGCGATGGCCTCCTGGACGTTCTCCATGACGGTCTTGGACTCGCTCAGTGGCGGCTCCTGCGCCAGCATGCCGACGGTCGCACCGACCGCGAGATTGGCGTCGCCGTTGGAGACCTGGTCCTGACCCGCCATGATCCGCAGCAGGCTCGACTTGCCGGCGCCGTTGGGCCCGACCACGCCGATCTTGGCACCGGGCTGGAAGTACAGGGTGACGTCGTCGAGCACGACCTTGTCGCCGTGCGCCTTCCGCGCCTTTTCCAGGGTGTAGATGAACTGCGCCACGCTGATCCTTCGCACGATTCGGAACTGACCGGTGTCAATGATGTCAAGCCCGCGCCGAACCCGCCAATGCGGGCCGACCCCGGGTCCGGCTACGTCACCGCAACCGGTCGGCAATGTTGCGAGGTTAGGCTTGCGTAAAGGAGGGAATACGAATTGAGCAACGCATCCTTCATTGTCGTAGCCAACCGCCTCCCCGTCGACTCTGTGGTCGACGACGAGGGAAATCGAACCTGGCGCCGATCCCCTGGCGGCCTCGTCACCGCCCTCGAACCAGTACTGCAGGCCAATCAGGGCACGTGGATCGGATGGGCCGGCCGGCCCGGCGCCGCTCCCGAGCCCTTCGAGGCCGACGGCATCAAACTGCTGCCGGTCGAACTGAGCGCCGATGAAGTCGCTCGCTACTACGAGGGCTTCTCGAACGCCTCGCTGTGGCCGCTATACCACGACGCGGTCGAACCGCGGGTTTTCAAGCGCTCCTGGTGGAAGTCCTACCACGACGTCAACGCCCGCTTCGCCGAAGTGTGCGCCGCGGAGGCCGCGCCCGGCGCGGTGGTGTGGATCCAGGACTACCAGCTCCAGCTGGTGCCCGCGATGCTGCGCGAGCGGCGCCCGGACCTGCGCATCGGGTTCTTCCTGCACATCCCGTTCCCGCCGGTGGAGCTGTTCATGCAGCTGCCCCACCGGATGGAGATCCTCAAGGGGCTCCTCGGGGCGGACCTGGTCGGATTCCAGCGGCCGCTGGCCGCGCAGAACTTCCTGGCCCTGACCCGGCACCTCTTGGGCTACCGGCCCCGGGGCCACTATGTCACCGTCGACGACCGTTTGGTGCGCGCCGACGCCTTCCCCATTTCGATCGACACCGCCACCAACGAGGATGTCGCCGGCACCGAGCGGGTCCGCCAGCGCGCCAAGGAGATCCGCACCGAGCTGGGTGAACCGGAGACGGTCATCCTCGGCGTCGACCGCCTCGACTACACCAAGGGCATCGAACAGCGCCTCAAAGCGTTCCGGGAACTGCTCGAGGACGGGCGATTCGAGGTGCCCAGGACCGTCATGGTCCAGGTCGCCACCCCCAGTCGAGAACGGGTCGAGCAGTACCGCAGGCTGCGGGACAAGGTCGAGCGGGAGGTGGGGCGCATCAACGGCGAGTATGGTCAAGTGGGACTCCCGGCGGTCCACTATCTACACCAGTCCTTCGACCGGTACGAACTGGCGGCGCTGTACCAGGCCGCCGACGTCATGGCGGTCACTCCGCTTCGCGACGGCATGAACCTGGTCGCGAAGGAGTACGTGGCGAGCCAGGTCGATAACCGCGGCGCGCTGGTCTTGAGCGAGTTCGCCGGTGCCGCAGGCGATCTGCGGCAGGCGTTCTTGGTGAATCCGCATGATTTGACCGGTTTGAAAGACGGATTTGTGACAGCCGCGAACGCGCCGCTTGACGATAAGATGAAGAGGATGCGTGCGATGAGGCGTTATCTGCGCAAGCACGACGTGAGTCGTTGGGCGCGCAGTTTCCTCACGGCGCTAGGCGTTCCGGAACGCAGCGCGGCGTACAATCCGGGCAGCCCACCCGCCGCCGACTGATACGGGGGCGGAAGGCCGGTAGGCTCACTTTTCCACAACTGACCGGTGTTGGAGTTACGCCATATGACCGCACCAAGCCCAGAGGGATCCGCCTCAGAGGGGTCCGCCCCCGAGGACATGAGTTCCTCCGAGGAGCTCCGCTCGGCCCTTACTTTGCTCGCACGCGTTCCGCAATTGCTGATCGCGTGCGACTACGACGGCACGCTCGCCCCGATAGTGACCGATCCCTCGCAGGCCAAGCCGATACCTGAGTCGGTCTCGGCCCTGCGGACACTCGCGAACCTGCCGCAGACGAAGGTCGCGGTCATCTCCGGTCGCGCCCTGCGCGACCTGGCGACGCTCTCGCGCCTGCCGTCCGAGATCCACCTGGTGGGCTCGCACGGCTCGGAGTTCGACATCGGCTTCACCCGGGCGCTCTCCAGCGAGGACCAGCGGCTGCGCGACAAACTCGTCGCGGAGCTGACGGCCATCGGCGAACGCCACCCGGGCGCCCGGGTGGAGCCCAAACCGGCGGGAGCCGCCCTGCACACCAGGGAGTGCTCGGCCGCAGGCGCCGAGCGCGCCACCGAGGACGTCCGCGAGGGTCCGTCCACTTGGGATGGCGTGCAGACGACGGAGGGCAAGGCCGTCATCGACCTGTCGGTGGTGGCCACCCACAAGGGTGACGCCCTCGACCAGCTCCGCCACCAGCTGGGGGCGTCCGCGGTCCTCTTCCTGGGCGACGACGTGACCGACGAGAATGCGTTTGCGCACCTCCATGGCCCCGACATCGGCGTCCGCGTCGGCTCCGGCCCCACCAGGGCCAGCCACCGCATCGCCGACCCCGAAGACGTCGCGAAGCTCCTGGCCCTCCTGGTCGACGCGCGGCGCTCATGGCTCCAGGGCGAATCGGCCCAGCTCATCGAGCGCCACACCCTCCTGGCCGACGGCGCCAACCACGCGCTGCTCACGCCAGAGGGCCGCCTGACCTGGATGTGCCACCCCAGGCCCGACTCCGGCTCGATCTTCGCCGACCTGCTCGGCGGCGAACACGCCGGCCACTTCACGGTGCAACCGGTCAACGCGGGCATCCCGCTGGGCCAGCGCTACATCTCCGGGACCATGACCGTCGAGACCCGCTGGCCGGGCCTGGCCGTCACCGACTGGCTCGACTCGACGCTGCGGCGCCGGGGCGACGTCAACGCCACCATCCTGGTCCGCGAGATCACCGGGGAGATCCCCGTCAAGATCACCTTCGCGCCGCGCCCCGAATTCGGCCAGCTGCCCGTGCAGCTCCAGCCGGTCGGCGACGACGGCCTGAAGGTCCTCGGCGGCAGGGAGCCCATCAGCCTCCGCTCGCCGGGCGTGGAATGGCACATCGAATACGACGGCCAGTTCTCCTTCGCGACCGCCACCGTCGACCTCGCCCAGATGGGCGGCTCGCTGACGTTGGAGATGCGCGCCGGAATCGACAACCTGGACGACTGGAAGCCACCGGTCAAGGTCCGCCGCCGCACCACCGAGGCGGGCTGGCGCAACTGGTCGGACTCGCTGAAACTGCCGTTGATCGAGCCCGAAATGGTCTCGCGCTCGGCGCTGACGCTGCGGGCCCTCCAGTACCAGCCGACCGGCGCGATCCTCGCCGCCGGGACGACCTCGCTGCCGGAGGAACTCGGCGGGGTCCGCAACTGGGACTACCGGTTCTGCTGGATCCGCGACGCCGCGATGACCGCGAACGCCCTGGTCGACCTCGGCTCGCTCCACGAGGCCGAGGCGTACTTCGAGTACGTCTCCGGCATTCTGGAGCGCACCGCCGGCCACCCGGAGCGGCTCGCCCCGCTCTACGACATCGAAGGCCAGGCGCCCAGCCCCGAGGCCATCATCGAGACCCTGCCCGGCTACGCCGGGGCCAGGCCGGTGCGCATCAACAACGCCGCGTCCAGCCAGGTCCAACTCGACGTCTTCGGTCCCGTCGCCATGCTCATCGAGGACGTCGCCCAACGGCGCGGCCACCTGTCCGACTTCGAGCAGTCGGTCATGTCATCGATGGTCGAGGCGGTCGAGAAGCGCTGGCACGAACCCGACCACGGCATCTGGGAGGCCCGCCAGGCCCCCCGGCACCACGTCTACTCCAAGGTGATGTGCTGGGTGACCGTCGACCGGGCCCTGAAGGTCGCCGAGCAGTTCGGCATGGAGGCCGCACCCACCTGGCCCGAACTGCGCGACGCGATCGCGAAGAACGTGCTGGAGCTGGGCTGGAACGACGACGTCGGCGCCTACACCGCCGCCTACGGGCACGACGACCTCGACGCCGCCTCCCTGTGGGTGGGCCTGTCGGGGCTGCTCAAGCCCGACGACCCGCGCTACCTCAAGACCGTCCTCAAGATCGAGGCCGGACTGCGCAGCGGGCCGACCGTTTACCGCTACCACCGGGACGACGGCCTGCCGGGCACCGAGGGCGGATTCATCATCTGCGCCGCCTGGCTCGCGGAGGCCTACCTCCAGGTGGGGCGCCGCGCCGACGCCGAGGAACTGTTCGAGCAGATCCTCGCCTGCGCCGGACCGACCGGCCTGCTGCCCGAGCAGTGGGACCCGATCGCCGAACGCGGGCTGGGCAACCACCCGCAGGCCTACTCGCACCTGGGTCTGATCCGGGTCGCGAACCTCCTCAACGGCCAGATGGGTAGTCGCTGATCGGGGAGGTCCGCGGTGCCCGAGGATATTTTTCCGCTCCCTAGACGGCCGAATGTCCGCCTACCGAAAGTGGTAAGCGGACGTTCGATAACGACGGGAGCGGGAAAATAGACCGGGCAATGCTCCTCCCCAACCGGCGACCACCCATCTAGGGCGGGCACCACTAACGACACGCTAATCTGTTGGGGACGCACACGCGGCGAAGCTTGCGCGCCGCCACTGCGAACCGCGTCCCCAACAGAAAGCCTCCGCCTTGAGCTCCCCCACCCCGGCCATCCCCGGCTACCGCGACTTCGAGATGGTCGCTCACGGCTCGACCGCGTTCGTCTACCGCGCCGTCCAGGAGCGACTCGACCGGGCCGTGGCCGTCAAGGTCCTGCTCGTGGACGACGACATGACCACCGCCGACTCCGTCGAGAAGGAGCTGGAGGCGACCGTCGCGGTCTCGGGCCACCCCCACATCGTCTCGATCATCGACACCGGCTCCACTGAGGACGGCCGGCCCTACATCGTCATGGAGTACTGCGAGGGCGGTTCGTACTCGGCGATCATGAAGGCGAACGGGCCCCTCGGCATCGACGACGTCATCGACGTCGGCATCAAGATCGGGCTGGCCCTCCAGGCCGCCCACAACGCCGACATCCTCCACCGCGACGTCAAGCCGCAGAACATCCTGCGCGGCCAGTACGGACCGGCGCTGGCGGACTTCGGGATCGCCCGCAGCAGCGCCTCGCTGTCGGCGACGGCCGCGATCGACAAGCTCACCCCGCTCCACGCCTCCCCCGAGGCGCTGCTGCGGACGGCGCAGACCGCTTCGAGCGACCTGTTCAGCCTGGCGTCGAGCATGTGGCACCTGCTGGCGGGCTTCGCGCCGTTCGCCAACCCCGAGGGCGGGACGGACCCCGACACGCACCGGGGCCGCGTCACCTCCGACCAGCCGCCGCCGAAGCTGCCGCGCGAGGACGTCCCGGAGTGGGTCGAGGAGCTGCTGGTGCGCGCGCTCGCGCGCGACCCGGCCCGGCGCCCGGCCTCGTGCCAGGCCTTCGCCGACGAGCTCCAGCGCGGGATGTACGGCAATGGCGTCGGCACGGCCTCGGCGCCTTCGCGGATCGACGACGTCAGCAACGAGGAGACGGTGTACCGCCCCGAGGTCGCCTCGCGGGGCACCAGGGTGCCGCTGGACCCGTTCGCGCCGGTGGGGTCCCAGAGGGGCCCTGAGGGCGGCGGGACGCTCGGGCAGGGCGTGACCGGTGGGAGGACCGACGGGCGCTACACGCTGGGCCAGTCGGTGGACTCGCGTTATGCCTCCCTTGACGGTTCGGCGATGCCGGTGAGCGGCACGCCGCAGGCCAGCGCGCCACCGATCTCGACCGTGCCGTATTCGGCGCCACCGCACGCACCGGTGAGCATGCAGCCGCCGAACACGCCGTGGATGCCGCAGCAGGCCATGCAGCAGGGAGCGCCGCCCCAGCAGGCGCCGCAGCCGGCGTTCGCGCCGCCGGTGATCGGGCGCGAGGGCGAGAGGCAACACAAGTCGCGGCCGATGAAGGCCCCGAAGGCGCCGCCGCGTCCGAGGGAGCGCGGACAGCAGGGCGGCCTGCGGCCGTACGTGATTCTGGGCCTGGTGATCACGGTGGTGCTCGGGGCGGTCATGGGCGGGTGGCTGTGGCTGATCGCGCCGAACAAGACCGAAGAGGACCTGGACCCGGCGCAGCTGGAGGGCGACGGCGCGCCGCAGGACCTGACGATCGAGTCGTGGGCGGACGGGCAGATCACCCTGAGCTGGAGCGCCCCGGCCGAGGACTCGCAGCTGAGCTACACGGTGTTCGTGCAGCGCGTCGGCGACGAGCAGGCCGAGCTGTTGGGCCAGGGGCCGACGACCGAGACGACGATTACGTCGGCGGGACTGAGCCCGGCCGACGAGTACTGCTTCCAGGTGGGCGCGGTGTGGGAGGTCGACCGGGTGCCGATGTCCGACGAGGTCTGCACCGGCGATTAGCCCGTCCGTTTATGCAAGATGGGGACGCAGTACCCGAGGAACTGAATGGTTCTCATACGTACGGACGAGAAAGACCTGTGGAATGGGTCGCAGCGCGCAACCGAATGGCATCGGTAAGGCGTGGGTGCGTCCCGTTCGAATGCGCGCGGGATAGACGGTGATACGACTAGCGGGCAATGAAAAAGCTCCATGCCTCGCATCGCGAGTGCATGGAGCCTTTTACGTTTGGGCCTTAGGCGGCGGCGTCGGCGAGCTCACCGAAGGCACCGGCCTCTTCGAGGGACTTGAGCGTGGTGTCCCAGCCCTGCTCGGCCGGGAGCGTCGACGCGAGGGTCTCCAGCTCGACCTTGATCTTCGCACCGTGACCGGCCTCGGCGAGGGCCTTGATGGCCTCGGCGAAGGCGTCGGTGCCGGTGGCCAGGTGCAGGGTGCGCCCGTCGGTCAGGTTGCGCAGGTAGACGTGCTTCCCGTTGTTGAGCGGGATCAGGTACTTGAACTCACCGAGAACGTTGAGTCCAGCACCGTTCTTTGCCTGCCCGGCCTTGACGGAAGCGCGTGCTGTCTTGGAAGTGTTGGCTGCCACGCCGGTCTCCTCACCATGTAAGACGAAATCTTCGGCCTGACACAGGCAGAGCAGCCCGGAAGACGGGCACTGAACCTGGGTTGGGCCACAAAAGAAAACCGACAGTATGCCGGTCATGCGCAAGTGTAGCTCAGGTGCGGCCTGTGCGAACTAGCACATAGACCAGGTGTGACGCAACGAATCATCGAAAAAGTGAGCGCCCGGAGCGGTTTAAGCCTAGCGCGATGTGTTCGAAGCTGTCAGTATGTAAGTGAGCGGAATAGCGTGCCGGGTTCGAGTTCATCCCTCAACTGACCCGGCCGATAGCCGTTGGACGATTTTTAATCGTCACCAATTGACCACAAGGAGTGAGCCAGTACTCAGATACGCCGATTCCCAAGGAGGTGCGCGATGCAGTCACGCGGCGTGATTTACATCCACTCCAGCCCGTCGGCCGTGTGCCCGCACGTCGAGTGGGCTATCGGACGTGTCCTGGGTTCGGCGACGGTCAAGCTCGGATGGGCGCCGCAGGCGGCCGAGCGCGGCACGATGCGCGCGGAGCGGCCGTGGACGGCCGAGCCGGGCGTCGGCGCCGAGGTCGCGAAGGCCTTGGCGCAGTGGCCGATGCTGCGCTTCGAGGTGACCGAGGACGCCAGCGTCGGGCGCGACGGCGAGCGGATCATGCACGTCCCGGGTCGGGGCGTCTTCCGCGCGGCGATGAGCGCCGGCGGCGGCGTGATGGTCGCCGAGGACCGCATCCGGGCGCTGCTGGCGACCACGACCAGCGCCGAGGCCCTGCGAAGCGGCCTCGACCAGCTGCTGGGCCTCGACTGGGATCGCGAGATCGAGCCCTACCGGCAGGCCGCCGGGGGCGAAGAGCAGTCCTGGCTCTCGCAGGTCGGTTAGACGAATAGGAAGACCGGCCCCGCGCTATTACGCGGGGCCGGTTCCTTTATGTCGATCGCGGGGTCTGCGTCGATCTCGGGGTCTTCACCGTTTGCGGGGCACGCCAAAAGAGGTAGTCCAAGGCGGACCCCTAGGCGAAAGTTTACCCGCGAGGTACGACAGTTCCCTTAGTCAGCGGTCAGGTTCGAGAAATCCGGGCCCTTGGTCCGGGTCCGCTTGAGCTCGTAGAAGCCCGGGGTGGTGGTCACGGCGTAGACGCCGTCCCACAGCTTGGCCGCGGCCTCGCCCTGCGGGGCCGGGGTGACGACCGGGCCGAACAGCCCGACCTTCTCGCCCTCGTCGTTCTCCACCGCCACCACCGGGGTGCCGACGTCGGTGCCGACCAGGCCGATGCCCCTGCCGTGCGAGACGCGCACGGCCTCGTCGTACTCCTCGGTCTTGCCGACCGCGGCGAGCTCGGCCGGGAGGCCGGCATTTTCGAGCGCGGCCGGGATGTACACCGCGGAGTCCTTCTCCCCCGCCAGGTGGATCTGGTTGCCCAGCGCGGTGTAGAGCCTCCCGAGGGTTTCGTTGTCGTACTGCTCCGCCACGGCCGCGGCGACCCGGACCGCCGCACGCGTCTTCGGCATCATCTCGGCGTACTGCTCCGGCAGCTCGTCAAGCCGAGGTTCGTTGAGCACGTAGAGACTCATCACGTTCCATCGAATGTCAAGGTCGCGATATTTCGCCGCCTCGAGGATCCAGCGGGAGGTCATCCACGCCCACGGGCAGGCGGGATCGAACCAGAAATCAACAGTCTTCGTTTCAGCCATGGGAACCAGGTTACGTCGCCAATGTGACGATGCTCCGAATCGCTGGAGTGCCCGCCGCGAAACCGCCATACGGAATAAGCTTGCTGTTGATGCTGGTGAAAACACGACACACTGACATAACGGGCAAAATACCCGTCCCCTCGCCCGGACCGGCGTCCGGCGTCGAGATGTCCACTCTGGCGCAGCTGCGCTCCGGCCCCGTCCTGACCGGTCCGGTGCGCTCACAGCGGCACCACCTGCTGACGCTCACCTCGGGTGCCCTGCGGCCGACCGTCGACTTCGCCGAGTACGCGATGGCGCCCGGCCAGTGGCTGTGGGTCCGCCCGGGCCAGGTCCGGCAGTGGGGCGATCTGCAAGGGGCCGAAGGGACCCTGGTGAGTTTCGAGCGCGATTTCCTCGATCCTGACACCGCCATCGGGGTGTGCGCGGACGACCCGCACGCGCCGGTGCTGCGCGTCCCGAGCACCGAGGACCACGCGCTGCTGCGGGTGGCCACCAGCCAGCTCCAGTGGGAGTGCTCCGCCGCCGAGCGGACGCCGCTCGACACCCACCTCCAGGTGCTGCGGCATCTGCTGGCCGTGCTGGCCTTGCGCGTCTCGGGCCTGCCGGCCCGCGGCGGCCTGCTGACGGAGCCGAGCGAGGTCTACCTGGCCTTCCGCGACGCCGTCGAACGCGACTTCGCGGGCACCAAGCGCCTGAGCGACTACGCGGGGGCGCTGGCCTATTCGCCGCGCACGCTCTCGCGCGCGACGCTCGCGGCCGCCGGAGTGCCGGCCAAGGAGTTCATCGACCGGCGGGTCGTATTGGAGGCCAAGCGAATGCTCGCCTGCACCGACCTGGCGGCGGCCCGCATCGGGGCGCGGCTGGGGTTCTCCAGCGCCACGAACTTTAACAAGTTCTTTCACCAGCGCACCGGAACCACGCCGATCGCCTTCCGCGCCAGCGTGAACCAGGAGCCGCTCGGTCCGCCGAGGCAGCGCTGACCCCCTTCGGCAGCTCAGGGAAGGGATCTCGTCACGGCCGTTTGAGCGTGACGGGCGTGGCGTCGTCCGGCGCGGCACTCATCAATGCGCCCAGGAGTCCGGGAAAACGGGACTCGAGGTCATCGGCACGAAGGTGCACATAGCAGCGGGTGCCCTCCTCCCGCGTCCGCGTCACGCCCGCGCCCCGCAAGGTCTTGAGGTGATGGCTCAGCGTCGACTTCGACACCGGGGCGTCCAGTTCTCCCCACTGGCGCTCCCGCCCATCGGCGAGCAGGCAGACCAGGCCCAGCCGCAACGGGTCGGCGAGCGCCGACAGCACTTTGGTCAGGACGATGTCGCCGGTATCGGGGTGTTCCGGATTGCGCATGTCTCCATGATAACTTGTTCGATGTTCGCCGAACATCGAACAATGGAATGGGACATGACTCGTAACCACCTGTGGCTCGCCAGCCTCTTCATCGCCACCCTGTCACTCGGCACCGACGAGTTCGTCATCGCCGGAGTCCTGACCCCCGTCGCCGCGGACCTCGAAATCAGCACCGGCGCGGCCGGACAGCTCGTCACCGCCTTCGCGCTGGCCTTCGCCCTCGGCGCCCCGGTGCTCGCGGTGTGGTTGGACCGCCACCCGCGCCGTCCGGTACTGTGCGGCGGCCTCGCGATCTTCGCCCTCGCGAATCTGGGTTGCGCCGCGGTGGACGACTTCCCCGCCCTGCTCGCCCTCCGAATCCTGGCAGGATTGTCGGCCGCGGCGGTATCGACCAGCGCCTTCGCCATCGCCGCCGCCGGCGCACCCCGGGGCCGCCAGGGCACCTACCTCTCCGTGGTCACCGCAGGCCTGACCGTGGCCCTCTTCACCGGCGTCCCGATCGGCGCGTGGATCGCCGACGTCTTCAATTGGAGGGCGACCTTCGTCCTCATCGCCGTCGTCGCGGCCGCAGCGGCGCTCACCGCCTTCAGCACGCTGCCGCCCCTGCCCGGCGCCGCCCCCGCACCCCTGTCCGAACGGCTCGCGCCGCTGCGCCATCCCTCCGTCCTGCGCATGGTCGCGGCGATCTTCCTGTGCGGCACGGGAGGACTGATGTTCTACACCTACCTGGGGCCGATCACCGAGCGGACCACCGGCAGCGACGAACACCTTCCGCTGCTCCTGCTCCTGACAGGGCTGGTGGGCGTCGGCGCCGCGCTCGGAGGTGGACGGCTCAGCGACCGATTCGGGCCGCGGCGCTCCCGGGTCATCGTCATCACCGGACATGCCGCCGCGCTCGCCGTCCTCGCACTGCTCGCGGGATACGGCGCGCCGATCTGGGCCTTCGCCGCGATCGTCGCGGTCTGGTCGCTGTTCGCGTGGGCGCTCAATCCGCCCATGCAGGCCAGCACCATCGCGGCGGCCCCGGACGCCCCCATGACCGCGGTCTCGCTCAACATCACCGGCCTGTACGCGGGAACCGCGATCGCAGGCGCCCTCGGCGGACTCGCCCTCGACCACTTGGGCCCGCAGGCCATTCCCGTCATCGGGGCACTCGCCCTCGCCGCAGCCGGGGTGATCGCGAGCCCCGCGACGCGGCCCGGCCGGCTCGTCGGGAGCCGAGCTTGACCGTGCCCGCTGGGGCACTCACCGACGTCAGGCGGCGGCGAAGACCGTCTCGGGCTTGGCGCGGTCGCCTTCCTCGGTCATGACCGCCAGCAGTTCGCCCTGTTCGCCCAGCACCGCGTAGCGGCCCTCGATGCCGGCGGCGTCGATCGACTTGCCGTAGGAGAGGGCCTTCGCCTCGGCCTCGGTGGCGGTGCGGGTCGGCATGAGCCGGGCCGCCGCCTGGCCCATCGTCAACGCGCCCAAGGATTCTCCTGCCTCACTGCGCTCCGCGAGCTCGTCCAGGGTCGCGGCGACGTCGATGCCGAAGTTGCCGATCCTGGTGCGGCGCAGGGCGGTGAGGTGCCCGCCGACGCCCAGCGTGTCGCCGAGGTCGCGGGCGATGGCGCGGATGTAGGTGCCCGAGGAGCAGGAGACGTCGACGTCGATATCGGTGAACGTCTCGCTGCGTCGGATCCGGCCGATCTCGATCGAAGCGATGGTGACTCGGCGGGCCCTGAGCGCGACGGTCTCGCCCTCGCGAACGCGCTGATAGGCGCGCTTGCCGTCGATCTTGACGGCGCTGACCGCGCTGGGGACCTGGTCGATCTCGCCGGTCATGGACACCAGGGCGGAGCGGATCGCCGCCCCCTCGACTCCGGAGGCGTCGGTCTCGGCGATCACGTCGCCTTCGGCGTCGTCGGTGATCGTGTTCTGGCCCAGTCGGATCGTCGCGACGTAGGACTTGTCCAGCCCGGAGACGTAGGTGAGCAGCTTGGTGGCCTTGCCGATGGCGAGGATGAGGACGCCGGTGGCCATCGGGTCCAGGGTGCCGCCGTGTCCGATCTTGCGGGTGCCGCAGATGCGACGCATTCGGGCCACCACCCCGTGCGAGGTGATGCCCTGCGGTTTGTCGACGACGATGAGGCCCGGATGCGGTGTGGTCACAGCGGTACAGGCTAGCCGTGGCCGCCGGGTCGGTCGCTACTGGTGGCGGTCGAGCGATTCCTGGAGGGCGCGGCGGGCCTCCGCCTGCTCATCATCCCATTTAGTGGGACGAGTGCGGCGCTTGCGCTTCGGTGATGAAGTGGTCTTCATCCTCGAAACCTTAACGAACGTTCAAGATCATTTCATGGGTGAAATCACATAGTGGGACAAGAGCTGTTAGTCGCGCTCGGCGCCGGTCACGGCCCAGGCACCGGATCGCAAGCGCCACAAGATCATCGCGAGGCGGACCAGCATGAACACGACCAGGCCGCCCCAGATGCCGGCCAGACCCCAGTCGAAGACGAGGGTGAGCCAGATGAACGGGAGCCAGCTCGCGGCCGCGGCCACGGACATATTGCGGGTGAAAACCAGGTCCCCGGCCCCCAGCAGCACCCCGTCGAGTGCGAAGACCACGCCCGCCACGGGCAGCGCCGCCACCAGCCACGGCCAGATGAGGCCGAACTGGTCCCGCACGGTCGCGTCCGAGGTGAAGACGCGCGGAAGCACCGGCACCAGTGCGAGGACGACGATCAGGAAGACCACGCCGTAGCCGAGCCCGACCCAGGTGACGCGCTTCGCCGAGGCCTTCGCCGTGGCGACCTTTCCGGCGCCGAGGTCGGCCCCGATGAGGGCCTGCGCCGCGATGGCGACCGCATCGAGCGCCAGCGCCGCGAAGAACCACAGCTGCATGCCGATCTGGTGGGCCGCGAGGGAGGTCGCGCCGACCCGGGCGGCGACGGCGGTGGCCGAGATGTTGCAGGCCTGCATGGCCCCGCCGCGCACGATGAGGTCGCGGTTGGCCATGAGCTGCTTGGTCAGCAGCGGCCAGTCCAGGCGCAGGCTCGTCGCCTCGCGACGCAGCGCGAGCAGGAACAGCGTCCCGGTGATGGCCTGCGCGAGGGCGTTGGCCCACGCGGAGCCGACCAGGCCGAGGCCGACGGGGTAGACGAGGATCGGCGCGAGTACGGCCGAGATCAGGAACGAGACGCACACGAACCACATGGGCCGCACCGTGTCCTGGATCGCCCGCATCCAGCCTTGGCCTGCGGCGGCGACCAGGAGGAACGGCGCGCCGAGGATGGCGATGCGCAGCCACTGCGCGGCGGCGTCGGCGACGGCGGGGGTGTCGCCGAGGGCCGTGGCCAGCGGCCCGGCGAGGATTTCGACGACGAGGACCATGACGAGGCCGACGGCCAGCGCCAGCCAGGTGCCTTGCACGCCTTCGGCTACGGCACCGTCCGAGTCGCCGGCGCCGTAGCGGCGGGCGGCTCGGGCTGTGGTGCCGTAGGCGAGGACCGCGCCGATGAACGCGGCGAGGCCCATGATGGTTGCCCCGGCCGCGAGGGCGGCCAGGGGGACGGCGCCGAGGTGGCCGACGACGGCCGTGTCGATGAGGACGTAGATCGGCTCGGCGGCGAGGACCACCAGGGCCGGGAGGGCGAGGGAGGCGATGCGCCGATACGAGGCGGGGGCGACCTCCGCATCGGCGCTCGCCGTCATTTCGTGTTTTCCGCCTCGTCCTCGTGCTCGATATACGGGTTCGCTTCGCCGGCGTAGGTCTTGCCCTCGGCGATCTTGTGGACCTGCTCGTCGGCGTACTGGGCCTTGGCGAGCAGCTCTTCGATCCGGTTGGCCTGGTCGGGAACGGTGTCGGCCACGAAGGTCAGCGACGGCGAGTGCCGCATGCCCAGTGCCCGCCCGACGGTGGTGCGCAGGTGTCCGGTGGCGCGTTCAAGCCCGATCGCGGAGTCCTTGACCTGGTCTTCGTCGCCCATCACGGTGTAGAAGACGGTCGCCTCGCGCAGGTCGGGCGTCATCCGGGCGTCGGTGATGGTGACCATGCCGACGCGCGGGTCCTTGAGTTTGCGGACCGCCTGCGCGGTCAGCTCCAATACCCGCCTGGCCACCTGGGCCTGCTTAGCCGCGTCTGCCATGTCGTCTCCCTGCCTCTAACTACTGTTGCTATTCGGCTGTGTTATTCGTCCTCGGGTCCGAACACCCGCCTGCGGGCGCTCAGAAGCTCGGCTTCGGGGCGTCCCGCGACGTGATGCTCGCACGCGTCGAGGATCTCTTGTACATGCCGGTGGTCCCCCGCCACTGCGGCGACGCCGATCGTGCTGCGTCCGTGCACTTCCTGATCGCTCACCTCGGCCACCGCCACTTCGTACTTGCGAAGCGAGGCGATGATCGGGCGCACGTAGGAACGCTTGGCCTTCAACGAGCGGGAGTCTTCGGGGAGGAGGAGGTCAAATTCAACACATCCGGTGAACACCGCTCTAGATTACGCGCCGCTCCCGACATCCCCAATCGCTTTACACCGTGATTTCCGGCTAGAGGTCCAGGGCATCTTCCGTTTGGAGGAGTACCAGAATCACCTGACGATCGGTCCCGCGAAGCGGGACTGTTCGAACCTTAGTTTGGCGGAAAGTGTCGGACCCCGCTTCTACGATCGTGAGTGTGAAGCAGGTCGTGGTGGTGAAGCTTGAACCGGTCGATGCCGACCGGGATGCCATGCGGCGCACCCTGCACGCGGCCAACACCTTCGCGAACGAGGTCTCGCGGATCGCCTACCGTAACCGGAGCCGGAAATCCGGTCGGGTCGAGTCGTTCCAGGGTTTGCAGCGGCGCTGCTACCAAGACTTGAAGGCCGCCGGGTTCGGTGCGCAGGCAGCCCTGCACGTCATCAAGAAGACCCGTGCCGCATATGCGGCCGTTTACGGCCAGGTCGAGTGCGGCATGCTGCGAGGCAAGCGCGCCCGCGCCGCGATGAGCAAGCCGGTCGAGTTCCGTCCCGGTGGGGCACAGCCGTTCGACGACCGGTGCCTGTCCTGGGACCTGGAGGCACGGACAGACTCCATCTGGACCCTGGAAGGTCGCCGGAAGAACATCCCGTTCGCTTGTTCGCGCGCGGATCTGAAAGTGTTGGTCGATCACCGGCAGGGCGAGTCGGATCTACTGGAGCGCGACGGCGCGCTCTATCTGGCCGCGACGATTGAAATCCCTGAGGAAACCGAATACGAGCCGGTCGACTTCATCGGTGTCGATCGGGGCATCGTGAACCTCGCGACGACCTCAGATGAAATCAATTACCAGGGGAAGGGCCTGGAGCGGTACCGGCGCAGCCAAGCCAGGGTCCGGGCCGAGCTGCAGGCCAAGGCCACGAAGTCGGCGAAGCGGAAACTCAAGCGGCGCTCGGGCCGCGAGTCGCGGCATGCGGCGAATGAGAATCATCGAATATCAAAAGAGATCGTGTCGGCGGCGAAACGCACCGGACGCGGGATCGGCCTGGAAGACCTTGAGGGCCTCCGCGACCGGGTACGGCTACATGCGTCCCAGCGGGGCAGGATCTCGAATTGGCCGTTCCACCAGCTCGCGCAGTTCATCGCCTACAAGGCGAAGCGGGCCGGGGTGCCGGTGGTGGTCGTGGACGCGCGGCATACGTCGCAGCAGTGCCCTCTGTGCCACCACACCGAACGCGCTAACCGGAGAACCAGGGATGAATTCGAGTGTCGTGGGTGTGGTCTCGCTGGACCCGCCGACGTCATAGCCGCCGTGAACGTGCGTGCACGTTCACGGATGGCTTGGGCTGTTAGTCAAAGGTCCTAACGACGCTCCCCGAAATGGGTAGCGTCAATGTATCCTCCACGCCGCAGCCAGTGGCGGAGGACGAGGTGCAAGCCACCGCCATCAGGCGAATGGCGATTTGACTCACGTACGCCTGGCGCGATGGCGGAAGCAGGCGAGCAGAGGAGACCCGATGTCGGCACCGCAGGGCGGCTGGGACCAGCCGCAAGGAAACGACCCGACCAGGCGCTACGGGGCCGTGCCGCAGCCGCAGTCCGGGCAGCGTCCCTCCGTGGACGCCGGCAAGCTGTGGGCGGGCGGTTTCGGGACGGCGGTGGTGGCCGCGCTGGTCGCGCTCGTCGGCATCCTGCTGGTGCGCGGGGTCCTCGACATCGCCATCCTGTCCCCCAGCGAGGCCGGCATGTACGGCGACGCCTCGACCACCGCCTACGCGTTCGTGTCGTTCGCGATCGCGATCCTGGCCACGGGGGTCCTGCACGTGCTGCTGCTGCTCATGCCGCGGCCGATGAGCTTCTTCAACTGGATCATGCTGCTGGCCATCGCCGTCGCGGTCCTCATCCCGTTCACCGTGAACGCGCTGCTCGAATCGCAGATCGCGACCGCCGCGATCGACCTGGTCATCGGCATCTGCATCATGAGCCTGCTCAACTCGGTCGCCGGCATCGCGACCCGCTCGAACCAGCCGCCCGGCGCGGGCGCCTGACCGGGGGTAGGGCTGTCCCTACCTCCAAGACGCCGGTGCGCAGGCTCGCGGCGGTCGGCCTCTCTTCTCTACATTTGACCCATGCGTAAAACCTTCCGGCAACTGGGGATCGATTCGGGCTACCTGCTCGCTTCGTTCTTCATTGCCTTGCCCGCCTTCATCATCGGCGTCGTCGGCTTCGCCCTCGGTCTCGGCACCGCCGTCATCTGGATCGGCGTCCCGATCATGGCCGCCACGCTGTTCGCGATGCGCGGCATGGCGGCCGCCGGGCGGGCCCAGATTCCGCACGTGATCCGCCGCGAGGTGCCCCGGCCGCACTACAAGAAGGCGAAGCCCGGCGCCTCTGCCCTGCGCCGGTACCTGACCGCCCTCACCGACGGCCAGTCCTGGCTCAACCTGCTGTGGGCCGTCGCGGCCCTGCCGATCGCCGTCGCCGGTTTCGCCGTCGCTATCGCCTGGTGGGCCGCGACCATCGGGACGCTCGCGTTCCCGCTGTACGGGTGGATCATCAATGCCGCCGTCGGCGAGGAGAACTACAACGCCGGCCCCGACTATGCCGCCGTGTGGCTCGGCTGGGGCGACTCCTATACGGCCCAATCGATCGTCGCCGTACTCGCCGGCCTCATCGTCGCCGTGCTGCTGCCGCTGGTCATCCGCGGCATGGCCCTGGCGCTGGCCTGGACCGGCAAGGGACTGCTCGCCTCGCTCGCCGGCCTGTACGAACGCATCGACACCCTGGAGGAGTCGCGCGACGCCGCCACCTCCGCCGAGGCCGACGCGTTGCGCCGCATCGAGCGGGACATCCACGACGGACCGCAGCAGCGGCTGGTCAGCCTCGGCATGGAACTGTCCCGGGTCCGCCGCCAAATGGAGGCCAATCCCGAAGCGGCCCAGGCGACCCTGGACGCGGCCATCTCCCAGACCCGCGAGACCATCGACGAACTGCGCGCCCTCTCTCGCGGCATCGCCCCGCCGATCCTGACCGACCGAGGCCTGGAGGCGGCCCTGGCGGCCCTGGCCGCGCGCTCCACCGTCCCGGTCGACCTGGACGTGCGGGCCCGTGCCCGCTACCGGACGAGCGTCGAGAGCACGGTGTACTTCGTCGTCGCGGAGGCTCTTACCAACGTGGCCAAGCACGCGCAGGCCACCAAGGCGTCGGTGACGGTCGAGGACTGGGACGATAGGCTGGTGGTCTCGATCGGCGACAACGGGATCGGGGGCGCGCATGTCTCGAAGGGGCACGGGCTCTCGGGCCTGGCCGACCGGATCAAAGCCGCCGAGGGACAGTGGACCGTCGACTCTCCGGAGGGCGGGCCGACAGTGATCCTCGCCGAGGTTCCGTGCACATAAGGGGTTAACGGGTGCGCGTAGTGGTGGCCGATGACGCAGTGCTGATTCGTTCCGGGCTCGTCAAGCTCTTGGAAGAGTTCGACTGCGAAGTGGTCGCCGAGGTGGGCGACGGCGACGCTCTCGTGGAGGCCGTCGCCGAACACCGGCCCGATGTGTCCGTGGTGGACGTGCGAATGCCGCCCTCGTTCACCGAAGAAGGACTTCGCGCCGCCACCCGCGCCCGCGGCCTCGTGCCGGGCTCGCCGATGCTCATCCTCTCGCAGTACGTCGAGGTCTCCTACGCCGACGACCTCCTGGCCGACGCGCGCGGCGCGGTCGGCTACCTCCTCAAGGACCGGGTCATCGACGTCGAGGACTTCATGGACTCCCTGCGCCGGGTCGCCTCCGGCGGCACGGTGTTCGACCCCGAGGTCGTGTCGCAGCTGATGGTCCGCCGGCGCAAGGACGATCCCGTCGCGAGCCTCACCCCGCGCGAGCGCGAGGTCCTGGAGCTCATGGCCGAGGGCCACTCGAACCGCGCGATCGGCAAGAAGCTCTTCATCTCCGACGGCGCGGTCGAGAAGCACATCCGCAATATCTTCACCAAGCTCGCGCTCAGCAGCGAGGACGGCGACCACCACCGCCGGGTCAAGGCCGTCCTGGCCTACCTGCGCTCCTGAGCGAACCGGAGGACCGGTCTCCCGGTCCCCCGGTCGCGCATTACTTCAAATCCAGTTGTCTAGTAGGGACTGACCGCGCCCGGCAGTCGCCGCTCCGAGAGCACCGTGGCGCCGGGGAAGTCCAGGTTCGGGCAGCTCGCGCCCTCGTCCGGGACCGCGCGTTCGACGAAGTAGGCGTTCGTGAGGTCGTCGATGCATTCCGACGTCCCGCCGTAGATGGTGTGCAGGTACCCCTCGTAGGTGAGCAGATTGCCGTCGGCCTGGGCCGAGGCGGTCTCGGACCATTCGTAGACCGTGGCGAAGTCGTGCTCGTTGCCGATGAACAGCAGCTCAGGGGCGTGGTCGATGTCGAGTTCCCCGCGTTCGTTGGTGTTCTCGATGCCCGAGCCGACGCAGGCGAGCGCGAACTCGTCGTACGGCGTCCACTCCACGTCGGGGTACTCGGCGGCGAGCTTGCCCTGGAGCGCGTCAAGCTCCGCGAAGTCGGCGATCTCGAACCCGTAGTCGGAGCACCAGGCCGGGTAGAAGAGGTTCTCGACCGCCTCGGGCTCCTGCAGCTGCGAAGTGCCCGGGAGAGACTCACCGGCGAGCATCGCGGCGTAGTCCTCGGCCAGGAGCGGCCAGTCCTGCGGGAAGTTCGCCGCGAAGGTGTAGATGCCGGTCAGGCCGTAGAAGTCCAGTGGCTCACCGGTATAGGGGTCGACGAGTTCGCCCGCCCGCGCCGACGCCTTGAGATCGGCGTAGCCGGCCCTGACGTCCTGGCCGTGGAGCGCGCACTCGGGTTCGGACTCGCACCAGTCGGCGAAGGCGTCGAAGTTCTCCTCGACCGGGGCGGTCTCGGTACTCATGAAGTCCCACGTGGACTCCAGGCTGTGGTCCATGTTGCCGTCCAGCACCATCGTGCGGATGTGCCGGGGGTACCGCTCGGCGTACTGCTGACCCATGATGGTGCCGTACGAGTAGCCGAGGTAGTTGAGCTTGCCTTCGCCCAGCGCGCGGCGGATTCGCTCCATGTCCTCGACGGTTTCGAGATTGCTGACATGGTCGAACAGTTCCCCGGTCCGCTCGCGGCAGTCGTCGGTGAGGGCCGAGTTGGCCGCCTCGAGGGACTCGAAGGACTCCTGGTCGGTCGGTACGCCGATCGAGGCGACGGCGCCCATGGCGTCCTCGCCGCACAGGACCTGCGTGCTGGAGTTGACGCCGCGGGGATCGAAGCCGACGAGGTCGAATCGCTCGGCGGCCTCGCCGGTCAGCACGTTCACCTGCTTGACGACCTCGACGCCCGACCCGCCGGGCCCGCCCGGGTCCATGAGGATCGTGCCGAGCTTCTCGTCCGGATTCGCGGCCTGCCTGCGGGCGAGACCGATCTCGATCTTCTCGCCCCACGGCTTGGAGTAGTCCAGCGGGACGGTGATGGTGGCGCAGTCGACCTCTTCGACGGGATCGACTTCGGCGCACGGCTGCCAGTCGATGCCGTGGTGGGTCGGACCGGCCGCGGCCGCGGGTGCCGCGGCCAGGAGGGTGGTGGCGAGGACCGCGGCGGCGGCCGCGGCGAGGTGTCGGGTGCTTCTTCGCATCCTGGAATGCCTTCCAGTTGAAGGGACCTGGGCGCCTCAGATCGCGGCCCAGGGTTCATATCCACTCGGGATAGACCAAATAATACGAAAAGCTTTGGCCCCATGGGGTTCCGGACATTTCCACATTTGCCCCGATTGCCTCCTCAACCCCGGCTACACCGTTGGCCTATCTGCGTTCTCGAGCATCCTCCAAGACCGTGACCGCGTCGCCGACGCGGTCTTGGAGGATGAGCAGTCTCGCCAGATCGGTGGCGTTCGCTCCATCGACGTGCATCGGCCGCAGCACCGCTATGGCTTCGTCAAGTCGGCCGGCCTGCTCCAACATGACCGCCAGGAGCCGCGTCCCGCACCTGGTGTCGACCGAGGGGTGGCCGCGCAACTCGGTGATCGCCTGGTCAGTGCGGCCACCGTCGGCCATGAGCGAGATGCGCTGGCCGAACAACTCGTCCGTCATGCCCCCGGATTGCTCTGCGAGGTCGTCGATGACCGCCAACCCCTCCTCGACGCGACCCTGCCCGGCCAGCAGAAGGCACAGCCATTGCTGTCAGTCTGGGGTCGTACCGTTTGAAGCCAC
>NZ_STGY01000054.1:59685-118048 GCF_004912275.1 Glycomyces buryatensis | reverse complement strand
CCGACCATGTACATGATGGTCCCCGCCAGCGCCCCCACCCCAATGCAGGCCTCCTCGAGCGCGACCACACCCCACGCGAACCCGCCACCCACAACCGTGCCACGCCAGGGAAACTCTCAGAATCGAGATGCTGCGGTCCGTCGTCTGGGCTAGACGTTCCGTGCGTCGATGTGGCGGGTTGCCGGTGGCACGTGAGAAACCTGACGGGCTCCCAGTGGGAAGCTCCTGAAAACAGCGCGGTTTCGGGGGTGGGGCCGCATGAACCGAGCAGTTCGCTCTGAAAGCCCTGTCAAGAAGGCCCTGCGGTTGCATTTCCTTGCTGCTGCTGCTTGGATCGACTCCCGCTGCCTCCGGTTCGAACCGGTCCCCGGACAGGCCCGGCTGCGCATCGCCATCATCGGACACGAACCCAAAGTCCTCGAGTCGGTCACCGGACTCGGTTCGGGCGCAGCGCGACTGACCGTCTAGGCCCCGCTTCGCACCGAATGGGCCACCAAGCACCGAGCACCGAGCACCGAGACCAGATCCTGGCCGAAGCCGCCCGCATCTGGGCGATCATCACCTGAGAATGCGAGGGATAGCGAGTCGGGCCGGGTCGAGCCCGGCCCGGTTCACCAATCCTCGCCGGCCCGCATGATCCTCACCGGGGCCAGGCCCGTCTCGTCGAACTGGTAGGCGCGCATGGCCTCCAGTCCCGGCGAGTACACATGGAGGCTCACGGCCGGGCGGTCCGATTCGTTCCGCATCGCGTGGACCGTGCGATCGTCCACCGTCGATACCTCGCCCGTCTCGAACTCCTTGCGGCGCAGGCCCGGGAAGTCGCCCGGTACGACTTGGTACTCGGTCAGCGAACCGGAGACGACCGTCAGCGCCGCGGCGGCCGGCGTCCGGGTCCCGCCGTGGTCGTGCAGTTCGGTGCCCTGGCCCGGCAGCCACGCCAGCAGCCATGCCTCGTGGTCCGGTCCCGACAGCACCCGGCGGGCCCAGCGGCCGGCCCCTGTGAAGCGGGGGCGCAGCGTCAGGTGCTCGGCGTAGAAACCGGCGAGCGCGGCAAGGCGGTCGGCCGCAAGGACAGTGAGCGTCGAATGACTCATGGTGATCGGCTTTCGATGTGTCGCAGTGGTTGTCAGGAGTGGTCGCGAAGGCGGGCCCGGGGCGGCGGGCCTATCGACACTGGTGACAGCGGCACATCGTGAAAGGCATGGGATCGATGGTACCGGAATTCCCAGCGGACTTACAGATCGGGCACACCGGGTGTGGAATGGGCGTCACGCAGCGAATTTGTCGCACAGGGGGTCTACCCGGGGGCAGCGACGCGCGCTAGGCTCATCTTCGGCCTCTTGGCGAAAACCCATCAGTTCGTCCGAGCACCCCGACAGTCTGAAGGAGCTCCCTCCTCGTGTACCAGTTGTCCCCCCGACGCAAGTGGACGTCTTTGGCCGTTATCGGCGGCCTGCTCGTCGCGGCAGTCAGTTCGACCCCGGCCTGGGCCGATCGCGATGTCTCTGACATCAATGACGAGATCGAGGCCAATAGCGAAGACCTCAACGCCGCGGTAGAGGCGTACAACGGTCTGGCGCAGGAGATCGCCGACAACGAGGAGCTCCTCGAAGAGGCCCAGGCGGAAGTCGACACGGCGGAGGCCGAGCTGAACGAGCTGCGCGACCAGCTGGCCGACTTCATCAATGAGACCTATGTGGACCAAGGCGTGGGCGACGCGGCGCTCATCCTCGAATCCGGTTCCCCCCAGGCCTTCGTGGAGCGCCTGGAGCGGTTGAACTCGGCGAACCTCTACAACTTCGACCTCATGGAAGAGCTCCAGACGGTCAGTGACGAGTACACCTCCCAGCTCGAACTCCTCGAAGACCTCCAGAGCGACCTGGAAGCCGACAAGGACGAGCTGGAGAAGCAGAAGGAAGACCTCGAGGAGCGCACCGCGGACCTCGAAGCGGAGTGGCAGGTCGTCGCGGGCGAGGACATCCCCGGCTTCAACGAGAACAACCTGCCGCACATGAACAACGACGAGCTCGCGGTGGTCGAGTTCGCGCTCGACCAGCTTGGCGAGCAGTACGTCTTCGGTTCGGCCGGCCCCGACACCTGGGACTGCTCGGGTCTGATCATGCGCGCCTACGAGCAGATCGGCATCTCCCTGCCGCACAACGCCGCCCAGATCTACAACCAGACCGCCCAGATCGGCAAGGACCAGCTGCAGCCTGGTGACCTGGTCTTCTACAACAACTTGAGCCACATGGGCATGTACATCGGCAACGGCCTGATCGTCCACGCGCCGAACTCCACCACGGTGGTCAAGATCGTCGAGGTCGACCACGGGAACTCGTGGGTCGGCGCGACCACGATCCTGCACTAGTACGAGGACGCCTGCGGCCCCGTTCGCCCCTGGTTTCCAGGGGCCGCGGGGCCTTTCGCGTGGCTCGGGCCGTTTCGGCTAGCCGGGCTCGCAGCGGACCACCAGGATCGCGATGTCGTCGCGGGGCGCGTCGGGCGAGAACTGCTGGACGGCCTCCAGCAGCGCCGTGGCGATGGCGCGGGCGGGCTTGCCGGCGACGTCCCGGACCGCCCTGACGATGCGATCGTGTCCGAACATGACCGCCGCATCGCGCCGCTCGGTGACGCCGTCGGTGAAGAACACCAGGGCGTCGCCGATGTCGAGTCGCACCTGGGCCGGGTTGACCTTGACATGCGGGAACAGGCCGACGGCGGTGCCTTCGGTGCCCACCCATTCGGTCTCGCCGCTCGCCTTGAGCAGCAGCGGCTTCTCGTGGCCCGACAGGCACAGCATCGCGCCGAGTCCGCCGCCGGGGCGCCGCTCCAGCAGCGCCGAGGCGAGCGTGGCGTAGCGCAGGTCGCCGGGCTGTTCGAGCAGGGTCGCGTTGAGCAGTTCGAGGGCGCGCGGGAGCGGGCGGCCGTCGCGGGCCATGACGCGCAGGACGTCGCGGACGACGCCGGTGACGGCGGCGGCCTGCGCGCCCTTGCCGCACACGTCGCCGATCGCGACCCACAGCTTCCCCTCGGGCAGCTCGGTCGCGTCGTAGAAGTCGCCGCCGACCTCGGTCCCGAAGGCTTCGGCCGGAAGGTATTCGGCCGCGAAGCTGACGCCTGAGACGTCGGGCAGGCTCCCGGGCATGAGCGCCGCCTGGAGCTCGTGGGCCACGGCCTGGCGTTCGGCGTGGATGCGGGCGTTGTCGAGGGCCAGCGCGGAGCGCTTGGCGAGGTCGGCGACGACGGCGCGCTCCTCGCTGGAGTGCTGGCGCCCGTCGGGGCGCCCGACCGTGAGGACCCCGATGGTGGCGCCGCGCGCCGACAGCGGCACGGCGATGCCGTCGAGTCCGCGCGGGACCGGCAGTTCCATGCCGGTCCACCCGTCGGAGGCGAGGGAGGTCTGGAGCGCCACGGTCGCGGCGTCCAGGCGGGCCCGCTGGACTTCGAGTTCGTCCTCGGCGGTGTGCGTGATGGCGGACAGGCGCAGCACGCCGGTGTCGCCGACGAGGTGGACGGTGGCCCAGCGGCCCAGCTGGGGGACGATGAGCTGCGGGATGAGCGCTACGGTGAGGTGCTCGTCGAGGGAGTGGGCGAGGAGCTCGCCGGCCTCGGCGAGGTAGGTGAGCCAGCCGGAGCGGCGCTGTTCCTCGGTGCGCATCCGGTCGATCTGGACGGCCAGGGCGATGCGCTCGGCGACCAGTTCGGCGAGGGGCTTCCACGACGGGTCGGGGGTCCCCGACAGCGTGAGGCGCCCGCACGCGGGCGAGGTCAGCGGCAGGTCGCATTCGACCACGACCGGGCTGGGGTCGCCGAACTTGGCGAGGACGGCCGCGCCGGTGCCGTCGCCGGAGTCGTATTCGATGGTGCCGCCCGCGGCGCCGGTGGCGTCGTGGAGGCGGGCGAGGAGTTCGGTGACGAGCTGGTCGACGGGCAACCGCGTCTGGAGGGACGTGGCGACGGTCAGCAGTGAGGCGAGGCCGTCCAGGTCGGCGGCGGTGTGCTCGGCCGGATCGGAGTCGGCGGGCCGCGGGACCGGCGGGGCGGCGTCGGGGTCGCGGTCGATGCGGAACCAGATCGATTTGCCGGTCTGGTCGTGGGTGGTGCCCCACGAGGAGGCGAAGCGGTCGACCAGGAGCAGGCCGCGCCCGCCCTGGGCGGTGACCTCGGGCATGGCCATGTCGGCCGGTTCGATGCCGCCGGAGCGGTAGTCGGTGACGGTGACGCGCACGCCGATCGGGTCGGCGGCGACGGCCAGGGAGATGTCGGTGCCGGCGTGGACGACGCCGTTCGTGGCCAGCTCGGTGGTGAGCAGCAGGGTCTCGTCGAGCAGCTCGGTCAGTCCGGCTTCGGTCAGGACCGCCCGGACGGCGGCCCGCGCGGCGGCCGGGGAGCGGTCGTCGGCCGGAAGGCGGAGCCGGCGGGTGGCCCTCTCGGGGTACGTCACGTGGGCCAGTCTATGCCGGGCCGACACCGGGACGAGGTACCGGACCATTAGGTGGGTGGTCGCCGATTGGGCTGGGGCAGCGTCCGGACGTGTGGGGCATGGCACGAAGGCGCCCGGAGACGAAGGACCGCCCCGGCGGCAGGTGCCGGGGCGGTCGTCTTCAGAGGGGTGCGGGGGTACGCCCGGGGGCTACTCCCAGTTTTGCGCGGTCTTGCGGCGACGCAGGTACATGAACACGCCGGCGCCGGCGGCGAGTGCCGCGGCCGCGGCCGAGATCATGATGGTGGAGGAGGTACCGGTCTTCGGCAGTTCGCCCTCGCTCGGGGGGACGTTGCCCCAGCCGCGCTCGTCGCCTTCGAAGAAGATCCAGCCCCAGTACTCCGAGAAGTACTCGTCGCTGATGCCCTCGTTGGACTCGACGAGGGTGAGCTGGTTGTCGCCCTCGAACACCATGCCGGCGGCCTCGGCCTCTTCCAGGCCGGCCTGGTCGATGTCGTAACCGCCGTAGGCGGCGCCGTCGGCCTCGGTCACGGCCTGGAGGACCTCGAACAGGACCGGGGTCTCCTCGCTCGGGGTGTAGGTCGTGCCGACCTCGGGGTCGAACTCCGGCAGCACGCAGTAGACGAAGTGGTCGTCCTTCTGGCAGTTGTCGTAGTCCGCGATGACCGCGACGGCCTCGGTCCAGACGAGTTCGCCCTCTTCGAACCAGGCGTAGACGTCGGAGGAGTCCTCGAACCACAGGACGGTCGCGGCGCGCTCGTCGGCCATCGAGGATTCGCTGTTGACGCGGATCTCCGGGTGGCCGGTCAGGGTCTCGCCGGGGTTGGCGCCGAGGAGGACGTGGTTGAGGAACGCGAACTCGTACTCGAAGCTGTCCTCGAGCTCGAACTCGTCCTCGGCGATCGGGTCGGCCTCGTCCTCGACGTCCTCACCCTCGGTCTCTTCGTCCGTGGTGGTCTCGTCGTCCGTGACGATCTCGTCGTCCTCGGCCGGGGCGTCGTCTCCGGTGCCGGTCTCGTCCGTGATCTCGTCGTCGACGATCTCCTCGGTGGTGGTCTCGTCGTCCGTGACGATCTCGTCGTCGTCGTTCTGGGCGAACGCGGGGGCCGCTGCGGCGAGGGTAAGGGCCGCTGCGGCACCGGCCGCGGCGACGCGCAGACCGGTCCTATTGAGGGAATGCATTGTGCTCCTAGGGAAATGGAATTTTGAAGTTCTCGGCACCGCCCCCGGGCTCCACTGAGCTGACTCACCCCGGGGGCGACACCGCAACTCACACGTCCCACAGTGGCCAGCGGTTGCACAATTCTTTTAAGTTCTCTCGTATTTACCTTGCGTGACCGGACACTTTGCTCTGCGTAACCTGCATTCGCGTTTCGAGCGATGGTGTGACAACCTGTTAGGCAAGCCTGATTCCGAGCTGAGGAAGATCGCCATGACGGACACCGCTTCCGGAGCAGCCCGACCCGCCGCCGACGAGTCCGACGTCCTGCGCTCGCTCGCCGATGCGCTCGGCGCCGTCGAGCGCGGCGACTTCTCGGTGCGGCTGCCGCGTGGTGAGGGCCTGGCCGGGGAGGTCGTCGACCGGTTCAACGCCGTGGTCGAGCAGGCCGACCGCCAGACCCGCGACCTCGCGCTCATCGCCCGCGTCGTCGGCCAGGAGGGCTCCTGGAACCACCGGCTCGACATCGAGCACCTCGACGGCGGCTGGTCCGACGGCGCCGCCAGCGTCAACCGCCTGGTCGAGGAGCTGGTGCGGCCCACGACCGAGCTCGGGCGCGTCCTGGAGGCCGTCGCCGCCGGCGACCTCACCCAGGAGGCCGCCCTGGAGATCGAGGGCAAGCAGCTCCGCGGCGAGTTCCGGCGCCTCGGCGAGACCGTGAACCAGATGGTGGGCCTGCTGCGCAGCTTCGCCGGCGAGGTCACGCGCGTCTCCAAGGAGGTCGGCACCGACGGCATCCTCGGCGGCCAGGCCGACGTCCAGGGCGTCTCCGGCACCTGGCGCTCGCTGACCGACGCGGTGAACACCATGGCCTCCAACCTGACCGACCAGGTGCGGTCCATCTCGACGGTGACGCAGGCGATCGCCGAGGGCGATCTGAACCAGAAGATCACCGTCAAGGCCTCCGGCGAGGTCGCCGAGCTCGCCGACACCATCAACTCCCTCACCGAGACCCTCCAGATCTTCGCCGGGGAGGTCACAAGAGTGGCCCGCGAGGTCGGCACCGAGGGGCGCCTCGGCGGCCAGGCCCAGGTCCCGGGGGTCTCCGGCACCTGGAAGAACCTCACCGACAATGTCAACTCCATGGCCTCGTCCCTGACCGACCAGGTCCGCGACATCGCCAAGGTCACCAGCGCCGTCGCCCGGGGCGACCTGAACCAGAAGATCGCCGTGCCCGCGCAGGGCGAGATCCTGGAGCTGAAGACCATCGTCAACACCATGGTCGACCAGCTGTCGAACTTCGCCGACGAGGTCACCCGCGTGGCCAAGGAGGTCGGCACGGACGGACGCCTCGGCGGCCAGGCCCAGGTGTTCGGCGTCTCCGGCACCTGGCGCGACCTCACCCAGAACGTGAACCAGCTGGCCGGCAACCTGACCGAGCAGGTCCGGAACATCGCGAAGGTGACCAGCGCCGTCGCCGCCGGCGACCTGAACCAGAAGATCACCGTCAAGGCCTCCGGCGAGATCGCCGAGGTCAAGAACACCGTGAACACCATGGTCGACCAGCTCTCCAGCTTCGCCGACGAGGTCACCCGGGTCGCCCGCGAGGTCGGCAGCCAGGGCCGCCTCGGCGGCCAGGCGAACGTCCAGGGCGTCTCCGGCACCTGGAAGGACCTCACCGACAACGTCAATCTCATGGCCTCGAACCTGACCGCGCAGGTCCGGAACATCTCCTCCGTCGCCACGGCCGTCGCCGCCGGGGACCTGGGGCGCCAGATCACGGTCGACGCTCAAGGCGAGATGCTCGAACTCAAGTCGACGATGAACTCGATGGTGAACCAGCTGTCGCAGTTCGCCGACGAGGTCACCCGCGTCGCCCGCGAGGTCGGCACCGACGGCAAGCTCGGCGGGCAGGCCAACGTCCAGGGCGTCTCCGGTATCTGGGAGGCGTTGACCGACAACGTGAACGGCATGGCCTCGAACCTGACCGCGCAGGTCCGGAACATCTCCTCCGTGGCGACCGCCGTCGCCCGAGGCGACCTGTCGCGCCAGATCACGGTCGACGCCCAGGGCGAGATGCTCGAACTCAAATCGACCATGAACTCCATGGTCGAGCAGCTCTCCCAGTTCTCCTACGAGGTCACGCGCGTCGCCCGCGAGGTCGGCACCGAGGGCATCCTGGGCGGCCAGGCCAGCGTGCCGGGGGTCTCCGGCACCTGGAAGGACCTCACCGACAACGTCAACTCGATGGCCACCAACCTGACCCTCCAGGTCCGCAATATCGCCGAGGTCACGACCGCGGTCGCCCGCGGCGACCTCACCGGGCAGATCACCGTCGACGCCCAGGGCGAGTTCCTCGAGATGAAGAACACCGTCAACACCATGGTCAACCAGCTCTCCAGCTTCGCCGGCGAGGTCACGCGTGTGGCCCGCGAGGTCGGCGTCGAGGGGAACCTCGGCGGCCAGGCGGAGGTCGCCGGCGTCGAGGGCACCTGGCTCGCCCTGACCCGCAACGTGAACTCGCTCGCCGCGACGCTGACGCTGCAGTTGCGCGCGATAGCCAATGTCGCGCACGCCGTCGCCCGGGGCGACCTGACCCAGTCGGTCGACTTCGAGGCCGCCGGCGAGATCGCCGACCTGACCGAGTCGATCAACCAGATGATCACCGCCCTGCGCGACAAGACCCGCCAGAACACCGACGTCGACTGGCTCAACTCGAACCTCGCCCGCATCTCCTCGCTGCTGCAGGGCCGCCGCGGCGTCGAAGAGGTCACCCGCATGGTCCTCGACGAGGTCACCACCCTCATCGACGCGCAGACCTCCACGTTCTACGTCCGTCACGAGGACATCACCGGGAACGTCAGCTACCGGCTCAACGCCGTCTACGGCCACCCCAGCCCCGGCGAGAAGGTCGTCATCGCCGACAACGAGGGCATGGTCGGCCAGGCCGCCGCCTCGAAGCGCACCATCCACCTGCACGACATCCCCGAGGGCTACCTGGAGATTTCCTCCGGCCTCGGCCAGGCCACGCCGACCGACCTGATCATCCTGCCCGTCCAGTTCGGCGACAAGGTCCGCGGCGTCATCGAGTTCGCCTCGTTCAACACCTACTCCGGGCTCCACAAGAAGTTCCTGGATTCGCTGGCGCCCAACGTCGGCGTCACCCTCGCCACCATCGAGGGCAACGCCCGCACCGAGGTGCTGCTGCGCGAGTCCCAGCGCATGGCCGGGGAGCTGCGGGCCCAGTCCGAACGGTTGCAGGAGACCAATATCGAGCTGGAGGACAAGGCCGCGCTCCTGTCCGCCCAGAACAAGGCCATCGAGGTCAAGAACCTCGAAGTCGAATCGGCCCGCCAGGACATCGAGGAGAAGGCCGAGCAGCTCGCCCAGGCCTCCAAGTACAAGTCCGAGTTCCTCGCCAACGTCTCCCACGAGCTGCGCACGCCGCTGAACTCGCTGCTGCTGCTCGCGCGGCTGCTCTCGGAGAACGCCGACAACAACCTCTCGGACCGGCAGATCGAGTTCGCCCGCACCATCCACAACGCCGGCACCGACCTGCTCACCCTCATCGACGACATCCTCGACCTGTCCAAGATCGAGGCCGGGCGCATGGACGTCGCCGTCCACTCGGTCGACCTCGGCGAGGTCCTCGGCGACATCGAGTCGACCTTCCGGCCCCAGGCCGATGACAAGCAGCTCGATTTCAAGATCGACGTCGGACCGGGCGTGCCCGCGACCCTCAAGACCGACGGCCAGAAGTTCCAGCAGGTGCTGCGGAACCTGCTCTCCAACGCCGTCAAGTTCACCCGCAGCGGATCGGTCACCCTCGCCGCCCGACGAGTCCCCGCCGACCTCCGCTTCGACTCCCCGCACCTCAACTCGGCCGCCGAACGGGTCGCGTTCTCCGTCATCGACACCGGCATCGGCGTCCCCGAGAACAAGAAGACGATCATCTTCGAGCCGTTCCAGCAGGCCGACGGCACCACGAGGCGCAACTTCGGCGGCACCGGACTGGGGCTGTCCATCTCCAAGTCCCTGTCCCAGATGCTCGGCGGCGACGTCTTCATCGAGCACACCGGCTCCGGCGGCTCCAAGTTCTCCTTCGTCATCCCCGCCGAGATCGACACCGATGGCGACTTCCAGAGCATCCGGGCCGAACTGCCGCTCCCGGTCGAGGAGCCCGGACCGACCATCCTCACCGGAGCCCCCGAGACGCCCTCGTCATCGGCCGCCGCCGCCGACCTCGACGGCGCCACCGTCCTCATCGTCGACGACGACATCCGCAACGTCTTCGCGCTCACCGCCGCGCTCGAACTGCACGGCATCGACGTCCACTACGCCGAGAACGGCGCCGACGGCATCGACGCCCTCCAGCACCACACCGACATCGACATCGTCCTCATGGACTCGATGATGCCCGGCATGGACGGCAACGAGACCACCCGCGTCATCCGCCGCATGAGCCAGTTCGAGGACCTGCCCATCATCTTCCTCACCGCCCAGGCCCTGGCCGAGCAGCGCGAGAAGTCCGTCGAAGCCGGCGCCAGCGCGTATCTCACCAAGCCCGTCGACCTGGACCTACTGCTCGACACCATGGCACAGTGGATCGGACCCGACTCCCCGGCGCGAGCGTCCGGAGGAGACAATGGCGGCCCGACCCAAGGAGAGCACGCATGAGCACCGCCCGCGTCCTGCTCGTGGACGATAGATCCGAGAACCTCCTCGCCCTCGAAGCGATCCTCCAGGGGCTCCCGGTCGCCACCATCGCCGTCACCAGCGGCGAAGAGGCCCTCAAGCGGCTGCTCTCGGAGGACTTCGCGGCGATCCTCCTCGACGCCCAGATGCCCGGCATGGACGGCTTCGAGACCGCCCGACACATCAAGCAGCGCGAGAAGACCCGCCACACCCCGATCATCTTCCTCACCGCCGCCGACCGCGACGCCCACCTGGCCATGCGCGGCTACTCCGTCGGCGCCGTCGACTACATCACCAAGCCCTTCGACCCGTGGATGCTGCGCACCAAGGTGAAGGTCTTCATCGACCTGTGGAGCCAGGGGCAGGAACTGCGCCGCGGCACCGAACGCACCCGCGACCTGCGCGAGCGCGAGCACGACCTCACCCGCCGCCTCGAACAGGCACACACCGCGCTCTCCGCTTGGCGCAACAAGCACGGCGAAGATACCGAGATCGACCGCATCCTCTCCGTCCTGGCACCCGGCGAAGACTAGAAACCGGCTAGGGTTGGCCCTGTGGTACACCAAAAGCTCGACATTTCGGTCTACCGCGAATCGAACGAGACGATCGTGGCGCTGACCGGCGAAATCGACCTGCACACGGCGCCGAGCCTCAACGGCGCCGTGGAGACGGCGCTGGCCGATGCTCCGGCGCGGGTCGTGCTCGACATGGGCGGGGTGACCTTCTGCGACTCGCGGGGCCTCGGCACGCTCGTCGTCCTGTCCCGCACCGTGACTCGGGGCCGGGCGGTGCTCGTCCTCGCCAATCTCGGCGACTTCCTCAACCGGCTGTTGTCGGTCTCGGGGATCGGCGAGCACTTCGTCATTCGCGGCCGCGACGCCGACGGCTCCGCCCCTGCCGACCCCGATGCCGGCTCAGGTGCCGGTACCGACCCCCGCCCCGGCTCAGGGAGCGCCCCCGACAGCGAAGAGAACGCATCGTGAATCAGACCACCCTCGCCGTTCTGGCGAGCGCCGGCGTGCTCGCCGCTGCCGGGATCACCTTGGGCGCCATCGGACTCAGGCAGAAGCGGCGGGCGCTGGCGGTCTCCGGCGCGCTGCTGCTGTTCGCCGCCGGGGCCGCGATCCTCGGCTGGGCGATCATCGGCGGCACCGGTGCCGAGGCGGCCGGCGTCGGTCTGATCGCCGCGCTCGTCCCCGCCCCGATCCTCATCGGCGCGTTCCTGTGGCTCGGTCGCTACCGCCGCCGGCCCTGGCTCGTCCTGGCGTTCTGCCTCGGCTGGGGCGCGTGCGTCTCGACCGCGATCTCCTTGGGCGTCAACACCGGCGTGGCCTACCTGCTGGTCGAGAACGACCTGTCGGAGAGCCTCGCGGCCGTCATCAGCGCCCCGGTGATCGAGGAGATCACCAAGCTCGCCGGGCCGCTCATCGTCTTCTGGGCCGCGCGCCGCTACTTCACCGGCACGCTCGACGCCCTCGTCTACTGCGGACTCTCCGGCGCGGGCTTCGCCATCGCGGAGAACGTCCTGTACGCCTCGGGCACCTACCTGTCCGGCACCGACGCCCTCGACGAGGCCGCCGGGATCGCCCTGGTCACCCAGCTGGTCGTCATCCGCGGGCTCGTGACCATGTTCGCCCACCCCCTCATGACCGGCCTGTCCGCCATCGGCCTGGGCAAGGCCGCGCGGCGCCCCGGACGCAAGGGCGTGCAAGCGTCGTGGATCGTGGGCATGCTGCTGTGCGGCATGGCGCTCCACGCCCTGTGGAACGGCTCCTCGGTCCTCGGCGTCGCCATCGACATGCCGGGGCTCTGGTTCGCCCTGTACCCGGCGTTCCTGGCCCCGCTGTTCTTCACCATGGTCGGCGCCGCCCTGTGGCTGCGGGCCGCCGAGGCGCGCGCCACTCAGACCACCCTCGCCCCCTACGTCGCCGGCGGCCTCATCTCGCCGCCCGAGCTCGCCTCCCTCGCCAGCTTCTCCCGTCGCTCCTCCGCCCGCGCGTGGGCGCGGCGCGTGGCCGGCAAGGGCGGCGAGGCGGCAATGAAGGACTTCCAGCGCTCGGCCTCGGACGTGTCCGAGCAGCTCGACCTCGCGTCGATCGGTGCCCCCTACGACCAGCAGAAGATCGGCGCCGGCCTCCACCGGATGGGCCAGGACCGGGCCGGCTACACCGGCCGCGACGGCGCCATGCCGCCCGCGCTGTGGGATGGCCGGCAGTACCACGTGACGTTCCCCGACGGGAAGGTCCGAGCGGTCGCGCCCCCCGCAGCGCCGGTCATGCCCGTCCCGTACTGGGCCCCGCAACCGCCCATGGCTCCGCCGTCGACTGCGTACCCTGGGCCCCATGCGTGACGAGTTCGCGGGGGGCCTGTGGCCCGCCGATCCGCACGGCGTCCCCCGCTACTGCGGGCGGCCGCACTGGAGGGAGCCGCACCCGGTCCGGGTCGGCCCCGTAGCGGCCGGAGCGACGCTGTGCGCGCTGTGGATCCTGCTGGGGCTGCTCGCCTTCGCGCGAGACGGAGAAGGCCAGGCCATGACGGGGGCGGGCTTCGCCTGGGTGACTTTGACCGCGAGTACGATCGCAACTGTCGCAGCAGCCGTGCTGGCGCGCTACGGTGATCGCGGAGCGGCAGTCGGCGTAGCGGCTGTCGCAGGGACGGCCGCCGGGGTCACCGGGCTTTCCGTCGAGCTGTATCTTCTGCTGACCGGCGATTGGATCCTGTGGTTACATCGACCTACAGGTTGCCGCATCCTTCAATTGGTCGTTCGAACAGCTGACTCCTTCGAGAAGCTGGTCCATTGAAAAGAAAACGGGGACGGATCGTGTCGTATTTCGCTGTGGCCGCAGGCCGGGAGGGCGACGAATGGGACGCCGTCGAGGTCGACCTCGACGGCGTGAGCGATGTCGAGGACGCCGCCGAGGTGATGCGTGAGGCATTCCCGGACGCCGACCTCACGCTGCTATTCGTCGACGCCGATGACGAGTACCTGACGGTAATGCGTCTGGACGAGGGTGACGGCTTGCGCACCTTCGGGTCCGACGCCGAATACGCGTCGCAGTCGCGCCTGGGCGAGGCGCTTCTCGGTGACCTCGAGCCCGAGGACACCGATGAGATCGATACCGAGGACGAGGAGTCGATCTCCGCTCGGCCCACCGAACTCGACGCCGAGCCGGTCGGCGAGGCCGACGTGCTCGGTGACCTCGGTGTCAATGGCGCGACGCTGCTGGCGTTGTGCGCAAAGGAGGGCATGATGCCCTCCGACGTCGTCTCAGAGGTCGCCCAGGCCCTCGGTTTCGCCGAGGTCCTCGAATCGGCCACCGGCGCCTAAGCAGAGCCCCCAGACTCGTGACCGCCCGCCGCGAGGTCCACGAACGCCGCATGCGCCGCGCCCTCCAGGTCGCGGCCGCCTCCGGCGCGGACCTCCCGGTGGGCGCGGTCGTCTACGACGCCGAGGGCCGCGAACTCGCGGCCGCGGCGAACCAGCGCGAAGCCCTCGCCGACCCCACCGCCCACGCCGAGATCCTGGCCCTGCGGCAGGCCGCGGCCCTTCATGGGGACGGCTGGAGGTTGGGCGGCTGCACCCTGGTGGTGACGCTGGAGCCGTGCACGATGTGCGCGGGAGCGGCGGTGGCGGCCCGGGTGGGCGAGATCGTCTTCGGCGCATGGGAACCCAAGACCGGAGCGGTCGGTTCCCTATGGGACGTAGTGAGAGACCCCCGCCTCAACCACAACCCCGACGTCTACGCCGGAGTCCTCGAAGCGGAGTCGGCGGAGCTTCTGAGGGCCTACTTCGGGAGGTAAAGCCCGATGCCGGTACGGCCGGGAGCAGCTAAGGTATGCCCATGACTACGCCGATCGAGGGCCTGCACCGTCTACGCCGAGCCGCCGCGAGCGGTGAGCTCGCGGCGCTGTGCGAGCGGTACGGTTTGGACTTGCTGGTCGTATTCGGCTCCACCGCGAAAGGGAAGGCCGAGCCTCGCGATCTCGATATCGCCGTTTCGACCCGGCGAGGCCGTTCCCGTTTGGCGCTCCTCGATTTGTACGAGGCCCTGACGGCGGTGACCGGGCCCTGCGACATTGATGTCATGGTGCTCGACCGGGCCGACCCGGTGGCCCGCCGGGAGGCACTGCTCGGAACAATTCCGATCTATGAGCACACGCCGGGAAGGTTCGCGGAGGTCCGCATGGCAGCACTCAACCAATACGCCGAGACCGCCCCTATGCGCGCGCTCAGCCTGGAGATGATGACTCGGTGAGTGAAACGCAAGGGACTCAGGCGATTATCGCGAAACGCTTGCAGCTCATGGGGAAACTGCTCGACCGGCTCGAGAGCATCGCCCCAGACGACCTGGAACACCGCGATCCGGACGACATCGTCCGGCTGGCGGTGGAGCGGATCGTGACGCAGGTGGTCGACATTGCAGTCTCAATCAATCAGCATCTGGCGGCGGAGCACCTCGGTCGAGCGGCTCAGAACTACCGCGAATCGTTCGAACTCGTTGTCGAGACCGGAGCGATTTCCAGTGACATGGCCGCGAACCTCGGCCCGAGTACCGGAATGCGCAATGTCCTGATCCACGAGTATCTGGAGACTGACACCGGAATGCTGGCGGCCGCGGTGCCAATGGCGATCACCGGTTACCGCGACTACATCCGAAGCGTCGCTCGTTTCGTCAGCTGAGACGAAGGGCGGCATGGCAATCCCTTGCCGCCCTTGCTCGTCCTCAGTTATTCGGTCGCGGCCTCGGCTCGCCTTTCCCGGCTCCTCGCCAGGAGCTGGGCGATGTCGATGACTTCGACGTCGTCCTCCTTGCCCGCGTCGGCGACGCCGTCGCGGAGCATGGTGGAGCAGAACGGGCAGCCGACCGCTACCGTGTTCGCGCCGGTCGCCACCGCCTCGTCGGCCCGCTCGCGGTTGACGCGCTTGCCGATCGGCTCCTCCAGCCACATCCTCGCGCCGCCGGCGCCGCAGCAGAACGACTTCTCGGCGTTGCGCGGCATCTCGGTGACCTCCGAGAACGATCCGAGCAGTTCCCTTGGCGGCGTGAAGATCCGATTGTGGCGGCCCAGGTAGCACGGGTCGTGGTAGGTGAGCTTGCCCTCGTGCTGCTCGACCGGCTCGATGCGCCCGGACTCGACCAGGTCGGCCAGCAGCTCGGTGTGGTGGACCACCTCGTACTTGCCGTCGAGCTCGCCGTACTCGTTGCCGATGGTGTTGAGGCAGTGCGGGCAGGTCGCGACGATCTTGACCGCGCCGACCTCGTTCAGCGTCTCCACGTTCTGCTCGGCGAGCATCTGGTACATGAACTCGTGCCCGATGCGGCGGGCCGGGTCGCCGGTGCAGGTCTCGGCATCGCCGAGCACGCCGAACTTGACGCCGGCGTCGTGCAGCAGCGTCGCCACCGCCCGGGAGGTCTTCTGCGCCTTGGGGTCGTAGGCCCCCGCGCAGCCGACCCAGTACAGGTACTCGAAGTCGCCGCCGGACTCGGCGATCGGGACCTCGAAGTCGAGGCCCTCGGCCCACTTCAGGCGGTGGGCGGGGTTCTCGCCCCAGGGGTTGCCCTTGTTCTCCAGGTTCCGCAGCATCGTCTGCGCCTCGGTCGGGAAGGCCGACTCGATCATGGTCTGGTGCCGGCGCAGGTCCATGATCGTGTCGACGTGCTCGATGTCGACCGGGCACTGCTCGACGCAGGCGCCGCAGGAGGTGCACGCCCACAGCACGTCCGGGTCGATGACCGATCCGATGATCGAGATCGGCTCGATCTCGGCCCCGTCGCCGCCCCGCGCCTTGGCGAGGTTCGCGGCCTTCAGATACGGCGCCTGCTCGTAGAGGTGGTCGCGCAGGTCCGTCACGAGCTTCTTGGGGGACAGGGGCTTGCCGGTGTTCCACGCCGGGCACTGCGACTGGCAGCGCCCGCACTCGGTGCACGTCGAGAAGTCCAGCAGGCCCTTCCAGGAGAAGTCGGTGATGGTGTTGACGCCGAAGGGCTCGGTCTCGGGGTCGGCCGTCTCGAAGTCGGCCGGCTTCCCGTCGATGAGCATCGGCTTGAGCGCGCCCAGGGAGACCGCGCCGTCCGCATTGCGCTTGAAGTAGATGTTGAAGAACGCCGTGACGCGGTGCCAGCCGATGCCCATCGACGGGATCAGCGCCAGCATCAGGAAGAACGTCCAGGACACCAGGATCTTGACCCCGGCGGTGATGGTGATGGCGCTGTGCAGCGCGGCCTCCGAGGCCCCGCTCCACAGGTTCGCGATCTGCACCGAGATCGGGGAGGTCCACGTCTCGATCCCGCCGAGCGCCACCTCAGAGGAGCGGATGGCGAAGTAGCACAACACGATCGCCATGATGGTGGCCTCGATGTAGACGGCCTGCCACTGCTTCGAGTTCTCGAACCGCGACGAGGAGGACCGCTGCCCGTCCTGTGAGGGGGTGCCCTCCGGCGGCACCCGGTGGGCCCGGGGCTGGCTGAACAGGCGGATCCCGATGAGGGTCAGCATGCCGAGGCCGGTCAGGGCGGCGATGAGTTCGGAGAACAACATCCACGGGCCCCAGTGCCCGACGATCGGC
Source organism: Glycomyces buryatensis (assembly GCF_004912275.1). Classification (GTDB taxonomy): domain Bacteria; phylum Actinomycetota; class Actinomycetes; order Mycobacteriales; family Micromonosporaceae; genus Glycomyces; species Glycomyces buryatensis. The sequence goes on along the minus strand of NZ_STGY01000054.1, from coordinate 101,182 downwards.
AACGTCCACTCCGGGTTCAGGGTCTCCAGGTAGGCCTGCGCCAGGATCGGGAACAGGGAGAAGAACCCGACGAACACCAGCCAGTGCGCGGCCCCGACCCACGTCCACTGGAGCATTCTGGTGTGCCCCAAGGTCTCCCGGAGCATGGTGCGAATGCGTATACCGCGATCGCCCTGCAGGGTGTGGTCGGCGCGGCCGAGCCGGAGGGTGGCCAGCATGGCCATACCGGTGCGGACGAACAGCCCGATCGCGACCGCCGTATAGGCGATCGCAATCGAGGCGGTGACGATTTGGACGGCGCCCATGACGACCTCTCGACGATGCGGTGTTCCCGATCACGATACATGTTACTGGTCGGTAGACACCCTGTCGAACGGCCCCGTCCCCCGGGTGCCGGAACCCGGCCGCGATGAGGCGCGGGGCCGGGCGCGTCCCCACCCGGCCCCGGGAGTGACGTAGCCGAGCCCGTGCCCGTGCCCGTGCCCGTGCGGGCGCCCGGTCAGGACTGGGTCAGCCAGGTGATCGCCGTGTTTGATTCGGTCCGCGCGCTGACGTCGCCGCCGAGCACCCAGTTCCAGGACTCGGGGTCGCAGACCCACAGGTCCGGTTTGCCGAGGACGAGCCCGGTCACGTAGCCCACAACTCGCGGTCTCCGCAGGTGCGGGCTCGGATAGACGGTGGCCTCGGCCGATCCCGGCTGGTGTTCGGCGGTCATCCACAGGCTGGGCCGATTGTTGTGGACGCCGAACACCACGGTTCGGTCGTCCACGATCGCCGCGCCGACCGTCTTGAGCCTCAAGGGGTCCGGCAATTGCGCGATCGTGGACCGGAGCGGCAGCGCGGCGAGCGCCCGGTGATAGGAGTGCCGGATGGTCTGCGGGGAAGTTCGACGGGCGCTCATGCCACCGCACCCCCGATCACCAGGCTTGCGTTGGTCCGCAGCCGGGACTGGATTGCCCGACGGAACGGCAGTGCCACGGTGAGCGGAACTGCGCGCGGTTCAGAGCGGTCGCAACGGGAGGGCGGTTCCAGGTCGGACGGGGTCATGCCCTGCCAGTTCGCTTTGGGCCACATGGTGACGCGGTGTGCGGCATCGTGGGCCATCCCGTAGCGGATCACGACTTCGCGGCGCTTGGACGCGCGGCCGCGACTGAGCGGGGGAGAGGATCGCGGACGCAGGACCGTGTGCGGACGGCGCACGCCGTGCCCGTGCCCGGGATCGGGATCGGGATCGGGATCGGCAAGAGCCGGACAGAGGGCCGGATCCGGAGTCGGATCGGGAGGCGGAACCGGCCGAGCGGGAGCCCGGACCTGGGCGATGCCGATCGCTGTGGGAGTGCTGCCGCTACCGCCGGTACTTCCGGTTTGGCGGGCGCGGTGGCACTCGGCCGGATGGTCGGGGAACGGATGGGTGGTCACCTCTGGTTCGCGGCCCGGAGGTACTGAAGAATTATTCGAACTAGATTCCCCAAATCAATGCCCTGCGATCCGACTTGCCAAACCATGCGAAACCCGACACGAAAGGCCAGATAAGCACTACCGGTCCGAAAACTTCTGTTCGGACGGAACCCCGCCCGCTGCGGAAGTGACTGGCCCCGAAAGACTGCCAACGACTCACGTCCGTGGAGGTTCTCGCTGAAGTTATGCGCCTGAAGTGAAGCGTGAGGTGTTCTAGGGATTCCGGACGGGCAGCCTGTGTCTGGGGCTTGCGTGACGTCACGCGCCGCGTCGGCGTCAACTATGGACCGCTGGATTGACAGCGGACAGGTCATGCTCGTTAGTGACGGACAAGTTGCCTCAGTGCCCGCGGACTGCAGGGAATCGGAGACAGAATCAGTCACCGGACCGTAATCGAAAGCATCCCCACTGCCCATTGACAGGCTCCCCCGACTACCGGTGTGGTCCCGGTGATCGGTGGCCTGCGAGGCGGGCGGTTTCACGACGGTGCCTGGTGCGGGCTTCGACTTCGTCGGCTCTGGCGGTGTCGCCTTGGTCGCGGTGGTGTGCGGCTAGTAGTTCCCAGGCTTCAGGCCGGTCGGGATCGACAGCGCCAGCGCGTTCAAGCGCAGCGGCGGTTTGGCCACCACGGCGCGCATCCTGTCGGAGGGCAGCAGCAGGCGGATCTTCACTGAGCACGGCGAGACCATCCCGGATATCCACTGCTCCGCCGTACTCGTTCGCAACGGGATTCTGTACAGAGAACGGTTCGCTCTCGCCGTCGCGCAGCGGGGAACACCGACGAAGGAGGATGAGCGCCAGGTGCAGGACGCGCTACGGAATTGCGTCGCCGACCTCGCACCGGTCCTCATGTCCTATCACTCGCTCCCTCCGACAACCTGAGTCCAGGCTCCGCAGCGCTTCACACCCGCCAGCGGCCAGAGGGCCCTGGCTTCTCGCGTGAGTCTCAGGACCACTTCCAGGTCCACCTGGGCTGGAGCGTCGTTGAAGGTTCCGACGAGTTCCAGGCCCACCGTCTAATGCGGCAGCGACTGGTGGCACCCCTAGCTGGCAAGCTCTACCAGGTCCACTGCGGCGGCGGCCGCCACTCGGCGCAGCTGAACCAGTACGGGGGAGCCGTCCTTGCGCACTTCGTCGCACGCGCCGGACTGCACCCTGCCGTGCTCACCCTGGCCGCGTTGACGCTCGGTACGGCCGCGAGTGTCGCGCTCGCGACCTCGCGCCGGTGCTTCCCGAGACCGCACTCGAACGTGGTGCTGTTCCGATGGGGATCTGGAGTGGGCGGCTTTACACTGCGGGTCTCCGGCCCCCGTTCATTCAACGCTTTTGACGATGTGGAGTCGGCTGGTGTTGCTGCCGTGAATGTCGCGGGTGGCCTGGGCTGCCTCGGCGAGCATGGCGACGTCGGTTTCCTTGACGCTCCAGCCGTACGGGTACGGACGCTGGCTCGTGAAATGGGTCATCCACAGCAGCACCAGGTCACTGTCGGTTTCCAGGGTCAGCTCGGGTGAGGATCGGCCCCTTTCGCCGCGTTCGACCTCCCAGCCTTGCGGGCTGCGCGGCTCAGCGATGAAGTGCGGGTCGCTCTCCCAGATCCATTTGCCTCCCCCGTAAGTGTTCGGTGCGGACCGGTTGAACACGTGGAGGGCGTCGGAGAGCGCACCGGGTGTCCACGGTGCGGGGAAGAACGTCGCCATGGCGACCTCGAGTTCGAGCCGGGTGAGCTTCATCGACCGCGGACCAGTTGGTTCAAGTGCGTTGCTGAGCATTTTGGATGACAGCGCTTGCCCAAGGTTGTCAATGAGGGCGACGTGGAGTTGCAGGAGCCGTGTGAAGCGGTCGTGTCCGGCTGCGGTCGTGAACGGCGGCATGGGGATGTCGTCGACGACAGGGCGACCCCATGGGGCAGCTTGGGCGTAGAAGGAATCCATGGCTTCAGTGTGCCTGCGGTCGTCGCAGACGTCAGTGGCCCGGTTAAGACGAAACCGAGCCGCTGACACGAGAACTCGTGGGTCAAGCAGTCGGGAACTCCGCTGCCAGCGCCGCCTGAGAGACCCTGACATGCTCGGGTCCAGCGGGTCTGTAAATTTGCCTGCCGTCTCAGTGGGTGTGCCCCTCCTGCCTTCCACTGGGCTGCTTCGATACCGAGGGAATGTCCCTCCGTCCGCACGACCACTAGCATGAGTGGGTGTGGGAACCATCGATGTACTGATCCCGACCGCAGGACAGGCCGACGGCGTTGGCCTGCTCGAGGTCGATGCCGAGGAGCTCGCTCGATACGTGATCGATACGACGCACCCGTGGTGGCGTCGCAGGCCTTGCGTGCTCGCGCTCGCAGGACGCGTTCCGTCTGTGCTCGTAGCCGAGTTGATGGAGCGCATTCGAGATCCCGATGATGTGACCGAGGTGCGCATCGCTCTCCTCGACCTGCTCGGGAATCGAGAGGAGCTGTTGCCGTGGCTGCGGCACCAGGATCGACAGGCCGAGAAGTCATACCGGATGCCTGAGGCGATCCTGAAAGGCCGCGGGGTGCTCGGCGATCGTACGGCCGCGCGAGAGTTGTCGACGCTGGCGAACGATCCGTGGCCGCATCGCCGCGAGGTCGCAGAGGTTGGGCTGAACGCGCTCGTGGCGCGATACGGGGTCGCGGCAATCGTCGCTGATCTCGGTGACGAACGGCCCGAAGATCGCGCATTTCGCGTGCGCGTGCGGCATCGTGCTGGGGGCGATGTGACCGAAGCGTTCGCGGATCCCGATGTCGGCGTTGCGCATCTCGCCCATTCCCTCGTCGACGATGCGGAGGGGGTCCGTGCGTATGTTGAACGAGCGCCGACGACCGATGCGACGCTGTGGGCCGCGTGCGCGCTGTATCGCCTCGGTGGCGGCCTCCCCGAGATTCGGGCGATCTACGACTCGATTGGGCGGCCTCGGGTCGAGGTCAGCGGCCTCGACAACGAGATTCGCAGCGCGATCGTGGGTGAGTACGTACCCGGCTGCAAAGCACGGACTGATCCGCGTTGGCGCCTCGAAGCGATCTGTGTTGACTCAGTGCTGCCGCCAGACGAGCACGACCAACTCCGAGGCGCGACAACCGCGCTTGCGTCAGTGAACCTCGCACCGAAGCCCCCCGTCTCGTGCGGTGAGGAGCACAGTCAAGGCGACGGTACGTATCACGTGATCGAGCATCGGGGCGGCAGCGTCTGCGTCAGCACCCTCGGTCGATTCGTTACCGGCGACGACGCGAATACTGTCGCGCGGGACGCGCTCGAGGCGGCCGGCTTCCGCTGGATTGACCAGGCTCTCGGCTCGATCACCGTCACCGGGCTCTGCGTCTACTATTTCGGTGATCGCACACCACTCGACCTTCGCACCCTGCTCTTCTACTGGCAAGACTGATGCGAGATTGACGGTGTGGACCGTCAGGTTCATGTGTCCGGTGATGCTGATCCGTACGGGCGCTCGTATCTCGATGCCAGCTCGCGAAGTTTAACCGCGTCGGGCGCCGTCTGGCCAGATGATCGTGACGTCTTGGCCCCGATCCTTGGCGGCGTTGGGGAAAATCGCCGATGGGCCAGGCGGATGACGAAGGTGGGACTGGAACTCACCGCCATAGCCACAGGCCTCAAGGACGGCGATCATGAAACTGCCGCCGAGCGCGCTCGAGCCGACAGCCTGCCAGATCCCGTCGCCCAAGGATGATCCCGTGCACCCCAATGACTTTCGGACTGCTGCTACGAAGCCGAGTCGGCGCAGACCAACACGAGTTTCACGACCGGCGTGTAGGCCGGATGGGGCTGCCAGACCTTTCCTCTCGCCCGACTGCTCTCCAGATCGGTGATCATGCGGAACAGCAAGGCCCGCAGCAGCATCTGCGCCCAATGCTCCAACGACGACCAAGCCTGAATGAGTGCCTCGTCGGCGCCATGCCAGCAGAGCGCATCGACCACTGCCACGGCCGCAGCCCATGAGGTCGGGCGCCAGTACGGTGCCCAGTCGATCAGCGTCGGCGGTTGGCCCGGTGTATAGATGACATTGCCGAGCACGTCACCGTGGACGAGTTGGGACCGGACCTGAACCGGGACGCGGGCCTCCATCAGACGCCGCAAACTCGGGACTTCCTCGACCACCTCCGAGCTCCATGCGGCCTGATCAGCGCGGGTCCACCAGTTGTCGCGGCCCTCGAGGAAATCAGGACGGGCCACTGTGGCGATAGCTTCGTGGAAAGCCGTACCTGCCTTAATGGCCTCGTCCCACCGTTTCGGGTCGGTGCGGCCGGGGGTATGGTGCCAGGCTTCCCAACCTTCGTGCAGCCAGTCGCCGGAGGCGGCGCGCACCGGGCGAGCGATCCGCAACCGGTCCGTATCAGGCAACGTCTCGAGGACCGAAGCCCGCCATCTTGATTCGACGGCAAGACCTGCAGGTTTGAGCACGATGCTGCTGGCACGCCAGGTATGGCCCTGGCCGCCGTCGAGCAGCTCCGGATCAGCGGCCGCGCCAAATGCTTCGAGCACGCTTTCGGATGGGGGCATTCGCACCGGCCGACTCTAGCGACGGTGCCGCTGGAACTTCAACCGCTTTGCGACCTGTTGCCGCACACCTACGGGGATCAACCGGCGGGACAACGATTAGCACTCCAGTCGCAATTCTGAGTTTCGTGCGGTGAGGATGTCCTGGAGTTCGTTGAGCGAGTGGATGACGCGGATGTCGGCGTTGACCGTAGTGGTGGCATTGTCGTTCGCTCGGTCGAGCCAGAAGCCGTGGAGGCCCGCTTGGTGCGCCCCGATCGCGTCGGTGTCGTACTTATCTCCGATGTAGGCCACCTCGTGTGGTTGGAGGCCGAGCGTGGTGCAGCCGGCGAGGAAGATGCTCGCGGCGGGTTTGGGTGCGCCGTGCTGATCCGAACATATGAGCCGGTCGCCGAAGTAGGAGAGGAGTCCGATGGTGTCGAGTTTGTGGCGTTGATGGTCGGCGGAGGAGTTGGAGACGACGCCCAGGCGAAAGTCGGGCGCGAGTTTCTTGAGCGTTGGCTCGGCGTCGGGGAACGGTGCCTGGGACGCGTGGCGGTGGGCTTGGTACCCGGCGAACCATGCGGAGGCCTCCTGGTCGGAGAGACCGGCTTTCGTGGACGCGCCGATGTGGGCGAGGAGTTCCCGAGCGCGTTCGCGCTGCTGCGCAGCGAAGGTGAGTATTGGGGCGGGATTGCTGGACCGTATTCAGTTCGAGAGGCGCTCGAAGACCATAGGCCACCAGTTTCCCGGTTCGAAAGCCTGCGGGTCGATCGACTTCAGGGTCTGGCGTAGGTCGTCACCGAGGGCCTTGGCGAAGTCGCCGTCGCAACGGTCGAGCTCGGTGTTGATGCGCTGCAGGAAGTCCACGAAATCGCGGTACGTCGTGTTGACCCCTCGAACACTGTTCACCGCCGGGGCGAACTGCAGCACCTCGCTGCGAACCGGGTCGAGCACGTACAGGATTCCGGGACTGTCTGCGACCGCGCCGAGCACGATCAGCCGCACGGCCAGGTCGGTGCCGTCGGCCGAGAGCTCGATGGTCGCGAACAGCGGAACACTGTCGGGGAGGGTCGTGGTGAACAGCTGGTCGAGCGCGGAGGGAACGTCGGTGCCAGGCGGCAGGGAGTCGGGGGCGATGCCGTCGGCGATCCACTGTTCACGGGGGAACGTAACCATGGTCAGCTAAGCTCGCAATCTTCCTTCAAGCTGGGCGAAAGCGATCGACCACCAGGATTCGGAGTCGGCGAACGCCCTGGCGTCGATCGTGGTCAGCTTCTCGCGCAACACCTTGGCTCGCGCGGCCCGGCCGCCCAGGCCAGCATCCTCGTCGATGAAGTGCGCGAAGTGGTACAGGAACTCGGCGAGTGTTCGAAGGCTCGAGTTCACGATTTCCAGGGATGGCCCTTCGAGGCCGAGCAGGTAGATCCGCCCTGAACCGGCATCGAAACCGAAGAAGGTGGCGGCAGCGTCCGCCGGCACGGCGCCGATGATCAGCAACTGGAGTGTGCCGTCAGGGCCCATCTCGAGGTTGACTCGGTCATAGCGCGAGAATTGCCCTTTGATCTCACTGGTGTAGACCACCGACATGTCGGCGGGCAGGAAGTCTATATCCGGGTACGATTCGGCGGGGGCGTCGAAGTCGGCCATCCACTCGCTTCGCGGATAGGTCACGATATTGTCCGTGCCCCAGGCCTGGATAAATTCATCTCGGCTTGCCATCATTCTCCAATCGTTGCTCGATATACGCCGGAATGCTATTGGTGATAGCCGCGTTCGCGGAGGTAATTGTACCAGGGGTCGTCTTCCCACCATGATTCTGCTTGGAGTTCGACAGGCCCCTCTATCTCGCGATATCGGGGACCGAAGCAGACGGTGTCGACGAACATTGTCGGGGAGGGGCAATCGATCATGACACCGTTGTCCCAGCCGTATTTCCCGTAGTTGAGGAAGTAGACCATGGTGCGCCCGGTGGCCTTGTCCACGAGAATCGAATCCTCGTGGTTGACGGTGCCGATCCTGATCCAATCGATGTCATCGATCCGGTCGCCGTTGAAGTCCACGGGTGTCTCAGCCTCGAAGTATTCCTCGCCGTCGAAGTCGATCGCTCCGAACGTGGCGGATCCGAAGAGCGAGTTCAGTCGATTGAGATCCTGCGGATACTGGTCGGGTTCGGAGAGCGCGGCGCCGTCGCCGATTTCGACGAATTCATATTCGTCGGGACTCGCATCCCATCGCGTCCGCATCCCGGGGAGCGACGACCGCAATTCGGCGACCTTGTCTTGGAGCGAATCGAAGTCATCGTCGTTCATCTGGGTCTCCTTCATGTGGCCGGGGACGGCATTAGCCTGATTCGAAACTTCCGGCGGTCATGCTACGGCTTCGGAGGCAAGATCTCTATCTTGATGGGGATCTTGTCGCCATCCTTGAAATTGGGATCGTTCTTCGCAATGGTTTGGATCTGCTGAAGCTGGCCGTTGATCTGACCGCCCATCCCGTGGTTGGTGGCGGCGTCCAGCGCCCAGAGGTTCGATGCGCCGTCCTTCCCGCCAAGCTGCAGCTCATGCAAGTGGTCGATCTGCTGCGAGTCCAGTGTCGCGATACGCCGATTGACTTCGGCTTGGTCTGCGGAGGTATTCAGGATCTCCTCTTCGGCGTTCGTGCGCCAGTCCCTGGTGTGGTGGCTGCTGCGACTGACCTTCTCGCCGACCGTCATTTCCAGTTTCCCGTCCTTGCCGAGCTGTTGGAGGTGGTCGGCCTTCGTCTGGAAATCCTGCCCGTTCCAGTCGCTCTGCGAGCGCATGTGGATGGTCCATGAACCGTCCGCGTTCTGGACCGGCGCCGGCATGTCCTCATTGAAGCCGGAGGAGCTGCCTTCCCTACACGCCGACAGAACCGGAGACCAATGATTCGCTCTCCGCCAGGCAGTTCGAACCGATCGGCCCACCGCCGCCCGCTTCCCAGAGCAATGAGGCCGAACACGAGGTGCGCCTGATTGCCCAGGAGATACTGGAACGCCACCTCAACCCCCTAGCCGAGGAAGGTCTGTTCTGGGAGCACTCCCGCCTGAATTTGCGAAACGCCTACCTCGATGCCGTCGACTTCAGCGGGTGTCACATAACCTGCGCGGACTTCTTGGGTGCGACCTCTTTCGGCGCCACGGCATTCAGGGGCGCGAACTTCCCCGGCTTCGCAGTATTCAAGGGCGCGACCTTCTCCAGCAGCACGGACTTCTTGGGCGCGAACTTCCCCGACTACGCGAACTTTGAGGACGTGGCCTTCCTCGGCTTCGTGGACTTCAAGGGCGCGACCTTCTCCGGCGGGGCGGAAATTGGGTTCGCGACCTTCTCTGGCATACCGCTCTTCGCCAAAACAGAGTTCCGCGGACGCTTCCTCGGAGAGCACACAGACTTGGTGGATCGGATTGAAGGCCAGGATGTCCTCCTAACCTTCGCTAACGGCCATTTCCTGCCCGATGGCTGGAGTGTGGAGCCAAGCCCTGTCAAGGACGGGTTTGGCCACTTGAGACGAACGGCCACGGATTAGTCAAAGTCAACTCAGTACGGGTAGACGCTTAAGGTCCCACTGAGACGGCGGGACCGGTCCCCGCAGACAGGCTCTACGCTCCCCTTGTTCGCGCGATCCGCTCGTACCCCACGTCAAGCGAGGGATCGTTACGATCAGTGTTGCCCCAAGTACCTCAGACCCCCTGGAGTGCCGAACCATGTCCAACCACGCCACCCCCGAGATCCCGCCCGGGTTCTCGAACATGCCCGGCGGCGGCAAGTTCGTCGTCGTCCTGCTCTGGATCCGCTTCGGAATCGGCATCTGCGCCGCCATCGGCCTCGGCGCCACCAATAGCGCCCTCAGCGACAACCCCGGCGCCCAGGAACTGCTGCCCGACTGGTTCGGCACCTTCGTCGCCTTCAGCGTCATCCAGACGATCATCTGGGTCATCCTCTACGCCGTCTTCGCCGTCAAGCTGACCCAGCGCAGCAGCTCGGCCCGAACCGGCACGCTCGTCCTGGAAATCGTCGGCCTGGCGCTGACCGGCCTCAGCTACGCCCTCATGCAGGGCACCTACTCGAACCTTGCCGAACACGGCGCCGACTTCACCGGCACCTACATCGGCAGCGGCATCGGACTGGTGCTGTCCCTCATCGTCATCGGCATCCTGGTCAGCAACGAGATGAAGCAGTGGTGCGACCGCTGAGGATCAAACAGCAAGTCGCATAGGGAGGTCCGGGGTTCGTACATTGAACCCCGGACTTTCTTGTACCTACGTCTGGAGCCCCCATGCCCTTCGGTGACCCCGCCGCCTTTCGCACAGTCGACGTGCCGGACGGCCTCGGCGCCATCGCCATCGAAGGCAGCGGCCACGAGTTCACGCTGAAGCTCGCGGGCGACCCCATCGCCCAGGACGCGGCCGTCGAGTCGGGCTCCATCGAATGGATGGCGAAGCGGCTGTCGGGCCCGCACGACCCGGTGTACGGGATCGAGGAGTGGCTGGAGCCGCCCGAATGGGACGCACTTCGCCAGTGGCTGCGCCACGTCGAGCCGGGCGACGACCCGACCGTCCCGCTCCGGCCCCTGCTGAACCTGCTCGCCCCCGGCCTGTACGAGGTGGGAATCGCGACGCTGCCGAAGCCGTTCATCGTCGGGACCGAACCGGACAAGCTCCGGACCTGGTACGCGGGCATGGAGGACAAGCGCGACCAGAGCGCGATCGTCCCCGTCCACCACTGGTCGCCCCGGCCGGACGTCGTCGCCGAATACAAAGACCGGTGCTCTACCCAGCGCGCCAACCCCGCCTCGGTCGTGCTCACCCATCCCGACTCGGAGGTCTACTACCTCCTGGACGGCCACCACAAGCTCGCCGCCTATATGGAGGCCGGTCGCGACCCCCTGTGCGTCGTCATCGAACTGAACCCCGACTCCGATTTCGGCTACCCCGACCACCTCAATGAGCCGAGCACCGAGTACCGGGTGGAGATCAAGACCCGCGGGGACGGCCTGCTCTCCGTGGTCGGCAAGGACGGAGCCAGCGCGCTGCGCATCGCCGGTGAGGCGTACGTGGTCGAGGGCTACACCGACTCCGGGTCCTGCGACCGGCTGGCGGTGCGCTCGGGCGACCCGCGCTTCCGCAAGCGGATGCGCCGCCTCAGCCAATGGCTGCGCGAACCCGACCCCGGCTCGGCGGCCGAGATGACCCGCACGGTCTGGAAGCTGCTCGCGCCCGGCCGCTACGGGCTGCGGCGCTGGGTCCCGAGGCAGTACTACGTCGAGCCGTTCCATGGGAACCGGTACGCCCGCTGGTACGACGGGATCTCGACCCCTTGCAGCGGAACGGCCCTGATCCCGACCGACCAGTGGCCGCCAGCCAACGGCGAGACGGTGAGCGAGTACCGGCGCATGATCCGGGACGGCGCCCGGCCGCTCGTGCTGACGCTGCGGGCCTCCCCGCCCGAGGCGGAGAACGAGCTCGAGGAGGACTGCGTCGCCTTCGTCATCGACGGCCACCACAAGCTGGCGGCGTACCGCGAGGCCGGGATTGCGCCGCACTGCCTGGACATCGCAAAGCTGTCGGACGAGGTGGCCTGCGCTCCAAGGGACCTGCGCGACGTCCTCGGTGGCGATGAGGTCCTGACCGCCAATGCCGCCAACCTCATGCGCTGGCTGCGGAGCCCGCACCGGATCTGAACGGACGGCATCGCAATGCGCTTCGGCGATCCCCCAACCTTCCGCACGGTCGACGTGCCGGACGGCCTCGGCGCCATCGGCATCGAGGGCGGCCCGTACAACTTCCGGTTGAAGCTGGCGGGCGACGTCATCGCCGAGGACGGCGAGGTGCCTTCGGGCTCGCTGGTGTGGATGGCGAAGCGGCTGGCGTATGCGCGCGATCCCGAACCGCTGCACCAGGTGGAGGCGTGGGTCGAGCCGCCGGAATGGGACACGCTGCGCCAGTGGCTGCGCCACGTCGAGCCGGGCGACGACCCGACCGTTCCCCTGCGGCCGCTGCTCGATCTGCTTGCCCCCGATCGGTATGCGATCGGGCTCGCGACGCTGCCGAAGCCGTTCATCGTCGGAACCGAACGGGACAAGCCCCGGACCTGGTACGCGGGCATGGACGACAGGAGCGACCGGAGCGCGATCGTCCCCGTCAACCGCTGGGCGCCCCGGGCAGGCGTCGTCGCCGAATACCGGAGGCTGATCTCCCTCGAGGGCCGGAACCCGGCCTCGGTGGTCCTGACCCATTCCGACTCGGAGGTCTACTACCTCCTGGACGGACACCACAAACTCGCCGCCTATATGAAGGCGAGCCGCGAACCCCTGTGCGTCGTCATCGAAGTGGACACGCCCGGCCCCGCCCAATACTTCGACCACCTCAATGAGCCGAAGGACGACTACCGGGTCGTGGAGCACCGCAGAGGCAATGGCCTGGTTTCGGTGTTCGGCCGCGACGGGGCGAGCGCCCTGCTGATCGGCGGCAAGCCGTACCTGGTCGAGGGCTGGGCCTCGACCAGGACGTGCGACCGGCTGGCGGTCCGCTCGGGCGACCCGCGCTTCCGCAAGAAGCTGCGGCGCCTCAGCGACTGGCTGCGGGCACCCGATCCCCGCTCGGCCGCCGACCCCCTCTCGGCCGTCTGGCGGCTCCTCGCACCCGGCCGGTACGGATTCCGGCGCTGGGTCCCTGAGCGGTACTACGTCGAACTGGGCGCGGAGTCCCGCTACGCGAGCTGGCACTACGGCATCACCACCCCGGACTTCGGGGCGTCGCTGGTCGTGACCGACCAGTGGCCGCCGCCGGACGGCAAAACGGTCAATGAATACGCGCGCATGATCCGGGCCGGTGCCCGCCCGCTCGTGCTGACCCTGCGCGCCTCCCGGGCCGACGACGAGGAGGACGCCGTCGCCTTCGTCATCGACGGCCACCACAAGCTAAAGGCGTACCAGGCGACCGGCATCGCCCCGCACACTGCCTGGACATCGCCAAGCTGTCGGACGAGGTGGCCTGCTCCCCGGACGATCTGCGCAAAGTCGTCGGCGACTCCCCCGACCTCACCGCCGCCACCGCTTCCCTCATGAGCTGGCTGGAAAACCCCCGCTAAGGCGAACGGCGTTTCGGCGGCGTCCTCAATGTTCTGATTTGTACGATGCGCCGAACCGTGTCCAACTGCCGATAAAAGGGGAAGCATCGAATGCGACCAGGAAAGAGGCGCGCTGCGATGCTCGCAGGGCTGCTCGCGGCGTCCGCCGTAGCGGTGGCGCAGGCGGCGAATCCGCCGGCGTCCGCTCAGCCGTCAGAACAGGCCGACGCCAACGGGTGCGGCTTCGGAACCGGCGGACCGAATGCCGAGACCATCTGCTGGATCGACATGAGCAGCTTCGACTTCACCCAGGCGACCACCACCGGCCAGGACATGGAGATCGACCTCGGCGGCGGCATCACCATCGAATTCACCCTCAACCTGGCGCCCGGCGACGACGGACTCCGCCCGGTCGATGCCACCCCGGTCCCGACCTGGTCCGGCGCCGTCATCGGCAACCACGCCTACCTCGACACCCCCGGCTCGCCCGCGTTCTACCAGCAGACGGGCGACGCCACTTCCTCCGGTTTCTCCCTGAATCGGTTCACCATGGACAACATCACGGTCAGCCGAAACGGGGTGACGACCACCAGCGGCTACTCCTTCGTCATGGCCGACGCCGAATCCACCAACGGCGGCGAGGGATTCACCTACACCTCCTCCGACCCGCTCGTGAGCCTCGCCCAGATCACCCCCGACGGCTTCCACGAGGCTTGCAACCAGGAACTCACCGGGCTCGGCACCACCTCGGTGACCTGCCGCGGCTCCGAACCCCGCGGCGGTGCGGGAGTGCTCGTGGTGACCACCGAGGATCCGACAGAGGTCGGTGTCGAACTGTTGAACCGCAACGGGATCGCCGGGTCCCGCCAAGGCGTCATGTTCGGCGTCATGATCGCGATGGTCGACGTCGGCAAGACCGTCGAGAACCGGGCCTCCGACTCCGACAACTTCAGGGTCCAGGCCGTGGACGACTCCGACGGCTCGGTGGTCGCCTCGGCCGAGACCGGATCCGCGGACTCGGCCGAATCCGGGCCCCAGCCGATCCTCACCAGCGTCGCCGGGAACCAGGTCGTCTTCTCCGAAACCATGACGGGGGACTCCGGTCCCGACGTCTACGACCGGTCCTGGACCTGCACCCGCAATGGCACCGAGGTCGATCCAGCCGAGATCACCGGGGACCCGACCTCCGAATCCGTGGAGCTGACCGTCAATACCGGCGACCTCGTCGAATGCGACGTCACCAATACCGGCCCCGAACCCGTCGACCCGGGCGACGGAGGCGGTGGCTATGACGGCGATCCGGCGGGAGCCGACGGCGGGGAACTGCCGCAGACCGGCAATGGCTGGATCCCCATTGCCGCCCTGACTGGGCTCGCGCTGGCGGTGATCGGCATCGTCCTGGCCCGCCGGGTCACCAGGAAGGTCTGGTAGCGGTCCACTAGGGACCTCCTGGAGAGACCCGCAGCGACTCAAGCGGTTTCGGCGTGGCACCGGGTTTCGGTGCCGCGCCGCAGCGCGCTGTGCCCGAGGACCGGGGCGATACGGCCGGCGCGGAGATCGTGGCCGACAACGGCGATGACGGCCGGGCGCGTCTTTCGGCGCACCCTTCGCGGTCAGGCGGCCGGGCTCACGGCCGTTACGCCGACTCGCGGACGATGATGCGGGTGCCGAGGATGGTCACGAGCGGGCCGTCCTCCTCGCCGCGGACCCGGCCGCACAGCAGCCTTGCCATCTCGCGGCCCATCGTCTCGGTGGGCTGGTGGACCGTCGTCAGCGGCGGCTCGGAGACCTCCGCGAGGGGGGAGTCGTCGAAGCCGATGAGCGCCAGGTCGTCGGGGACCGTGATGCCCCGTTCCCGGGCGACCCGCAGCGTCGCGATGGCCAGCGGGTCGGAGGCCGCGAAGACCGCGTCCAGTTCGCCCGCGGTGTCGAACAGCTGCCGGGCGGCCTTGATGCCGCTGGCCTCGTCGAAGCCCTCGGCGTAGGACACCAGGTTCTCCTCGACCGGGAGCCGGTGGCCGCGAAGGCCGTCGCGGTAGCCGTTGAGGCGGTCCACGCCCACGGCCATGTCCTGCGGGCCGGAGATGATGCCGATCCGCTGGTGGCCCTTCTCGGCCAGGTACTCCACGGCCTGCCGGGCCCCCGAGCGGTTGTCGCAGTCGACGTAGGCGACCGGACGCAGCCCGACGGGGAGCCCGCACAGCACGATCGGGACGCCCGCGTCCTCCAGGCGTTCCGGCAGCGGGTCGCCGCCGTGGCTGGAGACCATCATGACCCCGTCGACGTGGTGGCCCATCAGGTAGGCCTCCAGGTCGGAGCGGTTGCCGTCCCGCGGTGCGAACGTCAGCATGAGCCGCATGTTCTCCTCGGCCAGCTGCTCGGTGATCCCGCGCAGCACGCCCGCGAAGAACGGCTCGCTCCACAGCCACTCCTGGGACTCGGTGACGACCAGCGCCACCGTGTCGGTGCGCTGCGTGACCAGTGTGCGCGCCGCCTGGTTGGGGACGTATCCGAGCTCGGCGATCGCGGCGAGCACCGCGGCCCGGGTGTCCTCGGCGACCTTGGGGGAGCCGTTGATGACGCGCGAGACCGTGCCCCGGCCGACGCCGGCGTGGCGCGCCACGGTGTCGAGCGTCGGCCGCCCGGCACCGCGCCTGCGCACCGACCGCCCGTTCCCCAGGGGAGGGGCGGGAAACGACTCTGGGGCGGCGTCGTCGTCAGCCATGCTTCCTCGGGCGGTCTCGGTCATCGTGCATCACCTCGGGCTCCGTTGCGTGAACTCATTCTGCCTCACGGTTCGAACGAGCCTTGCGCACCAGGTCGCCGTACCACTTCCCCGAGTCCTTCACTACCCTTTGACCGGTTTCGAAATCGACGTAAACCAGGCCGAACCGTTTGGTATAGCCCCACGCCCACTCGAAGTTGTCGGCCAGGGACCACGCGAAGTATCCGATGAGCGGCACCCCCGCGTCAATCGCGTCGGCGCAGGCGTCCAAGTGGTCGCGGAAGTACTCGCGCCGCTCATTGTCGATCACCCGTTCGCCTTCGAGCTTGTCGGGGAAGGCCGCCCCGTTCTCGGTGACCGCGAGGGTCACGTCGGGATAGTTGGCGTGGAGTCGTTGCAACGTTTCAGTAAGCCCCGCCGGCGCGATTTCCCAGCCCATGTCGGTTTGCGGGAGACCGGTGGTGACGAAGCCGATGTGCTCGTTGGCGGGCCAGGCCGAGCCCGCGCCGGTCGGTGCGGCGGAGGCCGAGGAGGCCCCGTCGCCCGCGCCGGTGACCGTGAACAGGCTGTAGAAGTTGACCGACAGGCAGTCGATGGGCGCGTTGATGAGCTCCATGTCGCCCGGCTTGACGAACTTGAAGTCCGTGACGGCCGAGAAGTCGTCCACCACATCGTCGGGGTATTTGCCCTTGATCGCGGCGTCGGTGAAGAACCGGTTCTGGACGCCGTCGACGCGACGGGCGGCGTCGACGTCCACGGGGTTGTCCGAGGCGGCGTGCACGGGGTAGAAGTTGAGCCCGACGCTCACGGTGGCCTCGGGATCGGCCTCCTTGATCGCCCGTGCCGCCAGCCCGTGCCCGAGCATGAGGTGGTGCGCCGCCGCGATGGAGGCGCCCGCGTCGCGCCGGCCCGGGGCGTGCTCGCCCGAGGAGTAGCCGAGGAAGGCCGAGCACCACGGCTCGTTGACGGTGATCCAATGCTTGACGCGGTCGCCGAGCTCGGCGTGCGCGATCTTCGCGAACTCGGCGAAGCGCAGCGCGGTCTCGCGCTTCGGCCAGCCGCCCGCGTCTTCGAGTGCTTGCGGCAGATCCCAGTGGTAGAGGGTGATCCAGGGCGTGATGTCGGCCTTGATGAGCGCGTCGACCAGTCGCGAGTAGTAGTCGAGGCCGGCGCGGTTGACCTCGGTGGTGCCCTCGGGGCAGACGCGGGGCCACGACAGCGAGAAGCGGTAGCTGTTGAGGCCGAGCTGTTTGATGAGGGCGACGTCGCCGTTGATGTTGTTGTACGAATCGATGGCGACCTCGCCGTCGGAGCCGTCGAGGACCCGGCCCGGGGTGGCCACGAATGTGTCCCAAATGGACTTCCCGCGTCCGTCGGCGGAGGGCGAGCCCTCCACCTGGTACGAGGAGGTCGCCGCGCCCCAGGAGAAGCCCGCTGGAAAGCGCGCCGCCAAAGAGTCATTCTCAAATCCGTTGGTGTTCATGACTTAGTGGAACCTTCCATGATGCCGCCGACGATCTGCCGTCCGAAGATGACGAACAGAACTGCGATGGGGACGATAGAGATCAGCGTGCCGGTGAAGACCATGGAAAGGTCCGCTGACCAAGTCGCGGTTGACAACTGGCGGATGGCGAGCTGAACCGTGGGGTTCTCGCCGCTGAGCACCATGAAGGGCCACAGGAATTCGTTCCAGTTGAGCATGAAGGTGAGCAGGGCGAGCACGACCATGCCCGGGCGCAGCGCCGGGAGCACGATCCGCCACCAGATCCCGAGGGTCGAGGCGCCGTCGATGCGGGCCGCCTCGATGATCTCGTCGGGAACGGACTGGATGCAGTACTGCCGCATCATGAAGATGCCGAACCCGTTGACCAGGAACGGCAGGATCGCCGCCTGGAGGGTGTCGAGCCATCCGAGTTCGATCATGACCATGTACAGCGGGACCAGCCCAAGGTGCTGGAGCGGGACCATCATCGTGAACAGCACGGTGCCCATGAGCACCTTGGAGCCCTTGAACTTGAGCTTCGCGAAGGCGAAGCCGCCGAGGGTCGAGATGAGCACCACCGAGATGGTGACGGTGCCGGTGATGATGATCGAGTTGCGAAGGCCCAGCAGCAGGTCCGCGTTCGGGTCGGTCAGCGCCTGCTCCAGGTTGCGGCCGAGGTTGCCGCCGGGGAGCAGGGCCGGCGGGAAGCCGGAGGCGTTGGAGGTCGTCGTCGAGGCGATGACGACCATCCAGTACAGCGGGAAGACCGACAGGACGCCGACGGCCAGCAGGCCGACGCGGGTCATCATCGAGGGCGCGAACAGCCCCGCGCCCGACTCGACTTCCTGGTGCTGCTTCGGCTTCTTCCGCTTCGGGGGCTTGGAGCCCGCGGCGGGAGCGGGTGCGGGATTGAGTGTGGCGGTCATTTGCTTCCCGAGATCCGGTTGACGATGAGGAAGTTCACGGCGGCGACGAGCCCGATCACCAGGAACAGCAGCCAGCCCGCGGCGGCGGAGACCCCGTAGTTTCCATGGGTGCGAAGGATGTCGACCAGGACCATCGAGGTGGTCTGGAACTGGCCGTCCGAGCCGCCCGAGAGGCGACCGGCGTCGAACATCATCGGCTCGACGAAGAGCATCATGCCGCCCACGGAGGAGATGAACGCGGTGAAGATGATGACGGGCTTGAGCTGGGGGATGGTGATGGACCAGAACTGCTGGCGCTGCGACGCACCATCCACTGTGGCCGCTTCGTAGAGCTGCCTGGGGATGGTCTGCATGGCGGCCAGGAAGATCAGGGAGTTGTAGCCCATCCACCGCCAGTCGACCATCGAGGAGATGGCGAACCACGAGGAGAAGCGCCCGGCCTGCCAGTTGACGGCGTCGAGCCCGATGAGCTCCAGGAAGCCGTTGATCATGCCGTACTCCTGGCCCCAGATGCGGGCGAAGATGACGCCGACCGCGACCACGCTGGTCACGATGGGGGCCAGCACCAGCATCCGCCAGAACATCTGCCGCTTGAGGCGCTTGTTCAGGGCGTTGGCGACCATGAGCGCGCAGATCAGCTGCGGCACCGTCGCCATGGCGAACATGCCCAGCGTGTTGACGATCGACCAGCCGAAGCGCTCGTACTCGAAGAGGAGGAACGAGTAGTTCTGGAGGCCGACGAACTCGCGTCCGGGGACGCCGATCTTCCAGGTGTGGAGCGAGGCGTACATCGTGTAGGCCATCGGGAAGAGCCCGAAGACCATGAAGAGCAGGAAATAAGGAGCGACGAGGGCGTATGGGGTGCCTTTGATGTCCGCCCGGTTCAAGCGGAGGCGCCAGGAGCGCTGGTCCGGCGGAACGGACTTGCCCGACTTCGTCTGGGGTGGACCGGCGGCGCTGCCCTTAGCGCTCTCGGTCGTGGTGGTGGTGCTCATGGGGCCTTCCTGGGAAGCGTGTGTGGAGGGAGCCGGCCCGCTGCGGGTTGGGGCGCAGCGGGCCGACACGGTGCCGCCGCTGCTCCTCTCCGTTAGAGGAGCGGAACCGGTCCTGGGGCGGTGCGTCCGCGGGGAGGTGGGAGGCTCCTCTCCCGCGGACGCGCGGTCCCGTTGCGGCGGCACGGGGTGTAAGCCGGGGCAGGTCCGGCTTACAGTCCTCCGCCCGAGAGCTCGACTGCGTTCTCGGCCTCGGATTGCATGGCGTCCCAGACGTCATCGGCGGAGTAGGTCCCGTCGATCAGGCCGTTGAGGACGCCCTCGACCGCGCCCTTCACCGGGGTGTGCAGGGTGCCGTATTCCAGGGCCGGGAAGTCCTGGACCGAAGCACCGATGATCTGGCCGGTGGGGGCGTCGGAGAAGTACGGGTTGGTCGCGTCGGCCACGGCCGGGTCCGCCTGCGCGGCAGGCGAGGACGGGAAGTTACCGACGGCCTCGAAGACCTTGACCTGCTGCTCGGGGGCGGTCAGCCAGGCGGCGAGCTCGGCGGCCTCCTCCGGGTGCGGGGACGAGGCGGGGACGCCCAGCCAGGCGCCGCCCCAGTTGCCGGCCACTCCGGGCGCGGCGGCCATGTCCCACTTGCCGGCGTTCTCCTCACCGGAGTTGGTCTCGATGACGCCGGTCATCCAGCCGGGGCAGGGCATGACGGCGTAGCCGCCCTGGGCCTGCGCCGCGATCCACTCCTCGCTCCAGGAGACGTAGGGGCCGATGGCGCCGATCTCGTGGAGGTCGAGCACGGTCTGGACCGCGGTGGTGGTCGCGGCCGAGTCGAGGGTCAGGTTGCCCTCGGCGTCGACGTACAGCTCGCCGTCGCCGGCGCCGGCCGTCTGGCCGAGGATCATGTTCTGCAGCTGGGTGGGGCCGTCGAGGAAGCTCGCCTCGATGCCGGAGTCCACAAAGGTCTGGGCGACGTCCTGGAAGCCGTCCCAGTCGGCCCAGGCCGCCGCGACCTCCGCGCGGTCGGTCGGGAGGCCGGCCTCTTCGAACAGGTCGGTGCGGTAGCACATGCCCATGCCGCCGACGTCGGTGCCGAACCCGACCAGGTTGCCATCGGGGTTGTGCCCGATGTCCCACTTCCAGTCCACGTAGTTCTCGGCCTTGTCGTCGTGGCCGAGGGCGCTCAGGTCGGTCCAGACCGCGGAGTTGGAGAACAGCTCGACCGCGGCCTGCTCCTCGACGCCGACGACGTCGCCGGCGCCCGAACCGGTGTCGAGGGCGGTGTCGAGGGCGGGGCGAACCTCGGTGTCCCAGTTGGCGCCGTCGCCTTCGAAGACGACGTCCACATTCTCGTGCTCGGCCTCGTACGCGGACTCCAGCTCGGCCTCCGTGTAACCGAACGTGCCGAACAGGGAGACGGTGAGCTGGATCTTGCCGTCCTCGGTCATGCCGTCATCGTCGCCGCCGCCGGAACAGGCCGACGTCAGCGCGATGGACCCGGCCGCCGCGGCGGCGAGGGCCACCTTCATGCGGTGCCTACTAAGAATTTGCATCTTTGGTTCCTTCCGGGCACCGAGGGGGTGCCGCGTATTTATGAGAGGGGCTGCAGGAGAGCCGTATTCAGGGTGTGGCCAGTGCTCGGCCGGGGACGCGGACACAAGGCCCGCGCCGGGTCGAAGGGATCGCAACCGGCTTGGGAGCGATACCAGAACTGTACGGGAGCGTGACTCATGACGCAAGCCAGGGTCTCGGAGTCGTTACCTGGTTGTTACCTCGTTGATCTGCGCCAAGAAATCGAAGGTCACGGATCCGTCTCGTTGGTAGTGCTTACATTTCGCGCTTACCTGCGTAAACAGTGCAATTACGGGGAGTATCGTATTGAGTCCTATAGAAATTTAGGAATGTCTATGTATTGACATCCCACCTAAAGGCTTGCGAGGATGGCTTGGGAGCGCTTCCTTATCGGGGTCCGTTTCGTTCCACTCGCGCATTTTGCGGACCCTCGGCCTGGCACAAGCGCTCCCACCCAGAAACGGACACAGTTCTCACTCTCAGGAGTAGCCATAATGGAACTCGACAACCTGGCACCACCCCCCAAGCGCCGCAGACGATTCCGGCGAACGGCGGGCGTCGCCCTGCCGGTCGTCCTGGTCGGCTCTTTCGCCGCGATCGCGGCCCCGCAGGCCTTCGCCGCCGAGCAGTGCGGCGGAATCGATTACCGAGTCGTCTCCAGCTGGAACGGCGGTTTCCAGGCCGCCGTGTCCATCACCGGGGGCAGCGAAGGGCTCGCCGGCTGGGATGTCGAGTGGGACTTCCCGTCCGGCACCACCGTGAGCTCGGCCTGGAACGTCGACTGGGCCCAGGACGGCGCCCACTTCACCGGCGCCGACGTCGGCTGGAACGGCACCATCTCGTCCGGCGATACCTCCGAGGTATTCGGCTTCATCGGCGCGGGCGACGCGACCGTGCCGACCGGCATCACCGTCAACGGCGAAGAATGCGGCGGCGAAGTCGTGCCGACCGAACCCGAACTCACCGTCTCCAAGTCGACCCTCGTGGCGGCGCCCGGCTCGTCGGTGAGCTTCGATGTCGGTTTCAGTGCCGCGCTTGAAGCGGACGTCGCGGTGACCACCACCAAGACCGATGGTGCCGAGGGCATCGACGTCACAGCCGGCGAGTCGCTCCAGTTCGGTGCGGACAACTGGGAGGCCGACCAGGAAGTCGTGATCGACGCGGCCGAAGGCGCCGAGGGATCGGCGACGTTCGAGGTCGCGGCCGAGGGCTTCGACCCGATCCCGGTGACCGTCACGGTCTCGGGCGACGTCGGCGAGGTCACGCAGAATGAGGACCGCTTCCTGGAGCTGTACGACCAGCTCGCCGGGGCCGACTCGCCGTATCTGCACTCCAGCGGCGTCCCGTACCACTCGGTCGAGGAACTCATCGTCGAAGCGCCCGACTACGGGCACCAGACGACCTCCGAGGCACTCAGCTACCAGATGTGGCTGGAGGCCGCATACGGCCAGGTGACCGGTGACTGGAGCGGGTACAACAACTCGTGGAACACCACCGAGACGTACGCGATCCCGGACCTGAACCCGAGCAGCTACAACCCGGACTCGCCGGCGACCTACGCCCCAGAGGGCGGCGACGCCAGCGACTACCCGTCGCAGCTGGACTCGAGTGTCCCGGTCGGACAGGACCCGCTCGCGCAGGAACTGGCCTCGACCTACGGCACCAACCAGATCTACGGCATGCACTGGCTGCTCGACGTCGACAACGCATACGGCTTCGGCGAATGCGGCGACGGCACCACCGAGCCGAACTACATCAACACCTTCCAGCGCGGCCAGTCGGAATCCACGTGGGAGACCGTCACGCACCCGTCGTGCGAGACCTTCGACTTCGGCGGGCCCAACGGCTACCTCGACCTGTTCACCGGGGACGCGCAGTACTCCCAGCAGGAGCGCTACACGGCCGCGCCGGACGCCGACGCCCGCGCCGTCCAGGTCGCGTGGATGGCCGACCAGTGGGCGACCGCGCAGGGCACCGAGGGCGAGATCTCGGGTTCCCTGGACAACGCGTCCAAGATGGGCGACTACCTGCGCTACGCCTTCGCCGACAAGTACTTCAAGGAGATCGAAGGCGACTGCATCGGGGCCTCCACCTGCCCGGCCGCAACGGGTAAGGACTCGTTCCACTACCTGCTGAGCTGGTACTACTCGTGGGGCGCCGGCATGAACGGCGACTGGTCGTACCGCATCGGCGGTTCCGGTGTCCACCAGGGCTACCAGAACGTCATGGCGGCCTACGCCCTGTCCAACGAGCTGACCCCCGACTCCCCGACCGCCGGGGACGACTGGGCCACCAGCCTCGAGGCGCAGATGGACTTCCTGGAATGGCTCCAGGTTCCCGAAGGCTCGACCGGCGCCGGCGCCATCGCCGGTGGTGCCACCAACAACTGGGAGGGCAACTACGGCGAGCCGTCGACCTCCGCGGAGTTCAACGGCCTGTACTACGACGAGAAGCCGGTCTGGCACGACCCGCCGTCGAACCGCTGGTTCGGCTTCCAGGCGTGGGGCATGGACGACATCGCCACCTACTTCTACAACACGGGTGACGAGCGCGCCGGAGCACTCCTCGGCAACTGGGTCGAGTGGGCCCTGTCGGAGAGCACGATCTCGGCGACCGACTACTCGCTCCCGGGCGACCTCGAGTGGAGCGGCGAACCCGGATCCGGTCTGACCGCTTCCGTTGCCACCCAGTCGAAGGACCCGGGTGTGGCCGGAACGTTCGCGAAGATCCTGTCCTACTACGCCGCCGCCACGGACGACGCCGAGATTCAGCAGACCGCTTCCGATCTGCTGGACGCGCTGTGGGCGACCAACGACGGTATCGGTGTGGCCCAGCCTGAGAGCCGGGCCGACTACTGCCGCTTCGAGGACGAGGTCTACATCCCGTCGGGCTGGTCCGGCACCATGCCCAACGGCGACGTGATCGAGCCGGGTGTCAGCTTCATCGACATCCGCTCCTTCATGAAGGACTTCGAGGGCTACGACCAGGTCCAGGCCTACATCGACGGCGGGTGCTCGGGCGACGCGCCCGAGTTCACCTACCACCGGTACTGGCACCAGGTGGAGGCCGCGACCGGCTTCCAGACGTACGCCATGTTGTTCGAAGCCGCTTAGGGCAGTGAGGCGCCCGGTGACCAAGCCGGGCGCCTCACTCTCGGGGCGCACGAAAGAGACCGGTACGCCCGCCTGTAGCTGAGACGCATCGACCCCCGTGCTTGGTTGCACGGGGGTCGCGGTCGATTTCGTGAGAGATCCCTCGTTGCGCCCCAAGGTAAGTCACGCCAGGATGTGCATATGAACCACTTTCGCCTTTTGGTGACCGCCGCCGCAGCGGCGATCATCGGATCCCTCTTCATCGCCGCTCCGGCGAACGCCCAGGACACCGATCCGGTCGATGACCCCTGGGACGACACCATCTTCCTGACCTTCGACGACGGCCCCGGAGGGTCGTACACCGACGAGATCCTCGCCGTCCTGGCGGAGAACGACGCCCAGGCCACGTTCTTCCTGCTCGGCGAGAACGCCCAGCGCGATCCCGCCCGGTCCCAGGCGGTCCTGGAGGCCGGCCACGCGATCGGCAACCACACCTGGGACCACCCCAACATGACCACGCTGACCCGCGCGGAGATGGACTCGCAGATCGGCACCGCCCAGACCCTGCTGGAAGGCTATGGCGCTGAAGTGAACTGCTTCCGCCCGCCCTATGGGGCCTACAACACCGAGGTCAACAACGCGATCGCCGCCGCCGGTCTCCAGCGGCAGATGTGGAACGTCGACACCGAGGACTGGTCCAGGCCGGGTGTGGACGCGATCGTCGACGATCTGCTCGGGGCCACCCCCGGGGACGTGGTGCTGATGCACGACGGCGGCGGCGACCGCTCGCAGACCGTGGAGGCGCTGGAGATCGCGCTGCCGCAGCTGGCCGAGCAGGGGTACAAGTTCGGGATCACCCCGAAGTGCAGCCCCGCTTAAGGAGCGGAGCCTTCAAGACGGCTTGGCTTGAATGCGGGCCGGGCGGGAGCGGGACGTTGGTCCCACTCCCGCCCGGTTCGTCACATTCGGGGTCCTCTGGCTGGGGATCGGGCTGAGCACACAGGTCGAATCCGGCGCGGACGGTTGGCCACCGGGCCCGACCTCTATGCTCAGAGCCTCATTGCTCTGAGGGGCCGGACGGCCTAGTAGATCTCGATATCGAGGTCTTGCGCTGCGTCCCAGAAGCTTTCGCTGACGGCGTGGGAGCTGGCGATGCCGGCCATGGCGGTCGCGCCGCCGGGCAGGTAGGTCGAGGCGATCGTGGTGTAGTCGACGCCGTCGTCGGCGTGAGCCACGGTCACGGTGCCGCCGCTGCGGATCAGGCGCAGCCAGATCTCGTCGGATTCGGATTCGACCGGCGAGAGCGACCAGTCGGTGTGGCCGCGGGTGGTGATGGTCGAGACGAGGTGCTGGCCCCCGAGGTACTCGGCACCGGACTTGACCCAGTTGGAGTCGTCGACCCGAATCGTAAGGGACGCTTCGGAATGCTGGTGCCGGTGCTCGGGGCGGAAGCGCATGGCGACTTCGCCGTCGCCTTGCATTTCGAGCCCGTAGATGTAGACGTGGTCGCGCTGATGTTCATCCCCGGCGCGACGCCGGAGTGTGGTTTTGATTTCGAAGTAGGGACTGATCAATCCACCATCAACAGTCCATTGTACTTCTTCTGAAGGAGATTGCATGAACCAATCATGCCACACGCGAAGGTGACGCATTCGGGCAAAACGGACGGCGTAACGCAAAGTTAATCCGCCGTTCGGGTCTTTCACACGTCTGAAATCCCTGGTAAATGATCATCTGATGCACTCGGTGCGGCTTCGGTTACAAGACTTGGAGAACGCCGATCCAAGTTCGCACGGCACCTGTTCGTCTGCACACTTCGCTTGCATGTGCATCCTAACGTGCTTGTGCCGCATGGGCAACGGTCGATGGCGATGATCTTGCGGCATATGTGCAAATCGGAGATCCGAGACCCATTCCGGCTCGCGTGATTCGCCTGGTGCGAGTGGTGCGAAATGGCGCCGGAGCGATCGTCTCGGTGTGGTCCTGTGACGCACGGAATAGCGTCCGCGCCCACCGTGAGGCGTTCGGGGCGGACGGTGGAATCGCGCCCCGCGAAGGCGCGGCCGGGCCGCGCCGATTCGCCGCCGGCCCCCGGGGTGTGTTCTTGCGGACTGGGCGGGACTGGAAATGACCAGAGTGTCGAATACCGCTCACGCCCGTGTCCTTCGAGGGGCCTCAACCGTTATTCGTAATGTAAGGGGTACTGGGGCACGGAAGAGACGGCGAATGAGGAGATAGCGTGAGTATGCAGCATTCAGCGAGGTCGACACCGCCGCTGACCCCCGACGCCCAGGGGGCCGCTCGCGCGTTCGGGCGCCAGGACCGCAGCGTGCCGCTCCGCCGCTCCTCGCGCCACACCGCCCCCGAGGCCGCCGGCCCCGCCGACGTCCCGAACCAGACGCCGGCCGCCGCCGCGGAGCAGGCTACGCCCGCGACCGCGGACCTGGAGGCTCCCGGCGCCGGGGCCGACTCCGAGGCCGGTCCCGTCGCACGCGCCGTCGAGGCGGCCGCGGCCGCCTTCCAGGGGCCCGGGCGCGGCAGGCGCTCGCGCCGTCAGGAGATCGACAGCCTGTTCTCGCTGGAGGAGCCCCCGCCGATCGACGCGCCGCCGGGCATCACCGAGATCACCGGCTGGGAACTGGCCGCCTCCATGTGGCGCGACCACCGCCCCGAACAACTGCTCGGATTCGACTGCGCCTCGTGCAAGCAGTCCTGGCCCTGCGACGGCTGGCAGATCGCCGACGACCTGCTGACGGAGTGCTGCGAGGCGGCCGGAGCGACGGCCACGAGAGCCCGCGTCTGAGTCGACGCCTGCGTTCACGCCGGGGCCGCCCGTGCGGCGCCCGAGCTTCGCGAAGGGACCCGCGGCCCACGTCCGCGCCAATGCCTTGCCCATGAGGTCGGGGAACCGGCCGTGGCGCCCCTGCGACCCCATCCGAAATATCCCGCCTCAAACTTGAGTCGACCCGACTCAACTTTTGTGCGATTCCCCACATTTACTGTGATCGCCTTGACAGTGGATCACTCCAGGTCGAACATTGAGCGTATCCGACTCAACTTGGTTCGGGGGCCCGCCCGGCCGCTTGAGATCCAAGACATCTGTTCGATTATTACGGGAGATCAACATGGCACGTGCGGTCGGCATCGACCTCGGCACTACGAACTCCGTGGTCAGCGTCCTCGAAGGCGGGGAGGCCACGGTCATCACCAACGCCGAGGGGGCGAGGACCACCCCGTCCATCGTCGCCTTCGCCAAGAACGGTGAAGTCCTGGTCGGTGAGGTCGCCAAGCGCCAGGCAGTCACCAACCCCGACCGGACGATCCGGTCGGTCAAGCGCCACATGGGCACCGACTGGGCCGTCGACATCGACGGCAAGTCGTACACCGCCCAGGAGATCAGCGCGCGCATTCTCATGAAGCTCAAGCGCGACGCCGAGGCGTACCTGGGCGAGAACGTCACAGATGCGGTCGTCACCGTGCCGGCGTACTTCTCCGACGCCCAGCGCACCGCCACCAAGGAGGCGGGCGAGATCGCCGGGCTCAACGTCCTGCGCATCATCAACGAGCCGACCTCCGCGGCGCTCTCCTACGGCCTCGACAAGGGCGAGGAAGAGCAGACCATCCTGGTCTTCGACCTCGGCGGCGGCACCTTCGACGTATCGCTGCTGGAGATCGCCGACGGCGTCATCCAGGTCAAGGCCACCTCGGGTGACAACCACCTCGGCGGCGACGACTGGGACGACCGGGTCATCCAGCACCTGGTCAAGACCTTCAACGGCCAGTACGGCGTGGACCTGTCCAAGGACAAGATGGCCATGCAGCGCCTCAAGGAGGCCGCCGAGAAGGCCAAGATCGAGCTGTCCAGCGCGACGCAGACCTCGATCAACTTGCCGTACATCACCGCCGGCCCCGACGGCCCGCTGCACCTCGACGTGTCGCTTTCGCGCGCCGAGTTCGAGCAGATGACCTCCGACCTCCTCGACCGCTGCAAGAAGCCGTTCGAGCAGGCCGTCAAGGACGCCGGGATCAACGTCTCCGAGGTCAACCACGTGATTCTCGTGGGCGGCTCGACCCGCATGCCCGCCGTCTCCGAGGTCGTCAAGCGCCTCATCGGCCGCGACGCCCACAAGGGCGTCAACCCGGACGAGGTCGTCGCCATCGGCGCGACCCTCCAGGCCGGTGTGCTCAAGGGCGAGGTCAAGGACGTGCTGCTCCTCGACGTCACGCCGCTGAGCCTGGGCATCGAGACCAAGGGCGGCATCTTCACCAAGCTCATCGAGCGCAACACCACGATCCCGACCAAGCGCTCGGAGGTCTTCACGACCGCCGACGACAACCAGCCGTCGGTGCTCATCCAGGTGTTCCAGGGCGAGCGGGAGATCGCGGCCTACAACAAGAAGCTCGGCACGTTCGAGCTGACCGGCCTGCCGCCGGCCCCGCGCGGGGTCCCGCAGGTCGAGGTCACCTTCGACATCGACGCCAACGGCATCGTGAACGTCTCCGCGAAGGACACCGCCACCGGCAAGGCCCAGTCCATGACCATCTCGGGCGGCTCCTCGCTCGCCAAGGACGACATCCAGCGGATGATGCAGGAGGCCGAGGAGCACGCCGAGGACGACAAGCGGCGCAAGGAGGAGGCCGAGACCCGCAATATGGGCGAGTCCCTGGTCTACCAGACCGAGAAGCTGCTGGCCGACAACGGGGACAAGATCCCAGAGGAGACCCGGACCAAGCTCAACGAGGCCACCGCGACGCTCAAGGGCGCGCTCGGCGGCTCCGACCTGGAGGCCATCAAGACGGCCACCGAGGAGCTCTCGAAGGTCAGCCAGGAGGCCGGTTCCGCCATGTACGCGGCGGCGCAGGCCGACCAGACCGCGGCCGGTGCCCCCGGCGCGGAGGCCCCGGGTGCCGCCGGTCCTGAAGACGACGTGGTCGACGCCGAGATCGTCGACGACGACAAGGACCAGAAGTGACCGACGAGGACAAGAACCGCTCCGAGGAGCCACCGGAGTCCGACCGGTCGCCGGACGACTCCGGCGACGAATTGACGGTGGACGACATCCTGGCCGCCGCCTCCGACGACGGTCAGGCCGCCGACGACACCACCGCGGTGCTTCAGTCCACGCTGGAGGAGCGCACCCGCGACCTCCAGCGCCTGAACGCGGAGTTCCAGAACTACCGCAAGCGCGTGGAGCGGGACAAGTCCCGCGCCAGCGAGATCGCCACGGGCGCGGTGCTTGCGAGCCTGCTCCCGATCCTGGACGACCTCGACCGGGCTCGCGAGCACGGCGATTTGAACGGGCCCTTCGGGGCCGTGTCCGAGCAGCTGAGCGCCGCGCTGGGCAAGCACGGCCTGGAGTCCTTCGGCGAGAAGGGCGACGCGTTCGACCCGAACGTCCACGAGGCGGTCGCCCACCTGCAGATGGGCGACGTCGACGGGCCGACCTGCATCGACGTCATGCGCCGCGGCTACCGGTTGGGCGACCGCCTGCTGCGCCCGGCGCTGGTGGCCGTCGCCGAGCCGCTCGATGAACCCGAGCCCGCCGAGACCGAACCGGTCGAGTCGTCGGACGCGGACGTCGAGGAGACCCTGATCGAGGCCGAGCCCGAGGGCGCGGTCGAGACCGCGGAGGATCCGGGCGACGAAGCGAACGCCGAGGAGGCCCCGGAAGCGGCCGACGAGGCAGAGGCTGAAGTGGCCCAAGGCGACGAGACCGGTCCCGACGACGACAACGACGGGTCCGAGCAGGACTCGAAGGGCGACCGGAAATCCTGATTTCGGTCGGGCCCATACGGCAATGAGTAGCGAAGGAGGCGTCCGGTGGCATCGCAGGAATGGCTTGAGAAAGACTTCTACGCCGTGCTCGGCGTGCCGCAGGACGCCTCCAAGAAAGAGATAGAGAAGGCCTACCGCAAGCTCGCCCGCGAGCTGCACCCCGACCACAATGCCGACGCCGACGCCGAAGATCGCTTCAAGGGCCTCTCGGAGGCCTACTCGGTCCTCCACGACGACAAGTCGCGGGCGGAGTACGACCAGATCCAGCTCATGAAGTCCGGCCGCGGCGGCTTCGGCGGCATGGGCCACGGCGGCGCGAACGTCAACTTCGAGGACCTGTTCGGCGGCTCCAGCCCGACCGGCGGTTTCACCGACCTGTTCGGGGACCTGTTCTCCCGCACCGGGGGCGGTTCCCACCGCCGCCGCGGCGCGGCCGTTCGCGGCGCCGACCTGCGCACCCACATCACGCTCGACTTCGCCGACGCCGTCCGCGGCACCACCACCGAGTTGCACATGCGTTCTCCGGGCGAGTGCCACACCTGCCACGGTTCCGGCGCCCGCCCCGGCACCTCCCCGACCCAATG
Organism: Glycomyces buryatensis; assembly: GCF_004912275.1. Taxonomy (GTDB): domain Bacteria; phylum Actinomycetota; class Actinomycetes; order Mycobacteriales; family Micromonosporaceae; genus Glycomyces; species Glycomyces buryatensis. The sequence goes on along the minus strand of NZ_STGY01000054.1, from coordinate 70,984 downwards.
CCCCCGCTGCGGCGGCACGGGGCTGGTCACCGAGAACCAGGGCGCGTTCTCCTTCGCCCAGCCCTGCACCGAATGCGAGGGCACCGGCTCGGTCGTCACCGACCCGTGCATCGACTGCGGCGGCACCGGCGCGGTGACCGAGGACCGCGTCATCACCGTCCGCGTTCCCACCGGGATCGCCGACGGCCAGACCATCCGCCTGGCCGGGCGCGGCGCCCCCGGCGAGCGCGGCGGCCCCGCCGGCGACCTCCTGGTCCGCGTCGGGGTGCGCACCCATCCGCTGTTCGCCCGCGACGGCGACAATGTGACGCTCAGACTTCCGGTGTCCTTCCCCGAGGCGGCCACCGGCGCCAAGGTCAAGGTCCCGACCCTGGAGGGCCCGGTGACGCTGAAGGTCGCGGCCGGGACCCCGAGCGGACGCGTGCTGCGCGTCAAGGGCCGCGGCGTCCCCGGCAAGGGCGACCTGCTGGTGACCGTCGAGGTCGAGGTCCCCACCGAACTGTCCGAGGAGGCCAAGGAGGCGCTGGAGAAGTACGCCGCCGCCGCCCCGGCCGCCGACCGGGCGCGACTCGAGGAGCTGACGGGGCAATGACATCGAAGCTCACTCGGGCGGGTGCCATCCAGGCACCGACGACGGCCGGCCGGAAGAACCCGGCCGCCGAGAACGTTAGAACCATCGCGAGCATCTGACCCGAGTCGAGGGAGGAACCGTGACCGAGCCAGAGAACTCCGCCGGCCGCCGCGAGCAGGCCGGATCGGCCGACATGTCCAGTCCCACGTACCTGCGCATCGAGGTCGCCTACCGGCGGCAGAGCGGACGCCGAGGCGAGGACATCGACTTCGACGCGAAGATCTTCGCCATCTCCGCCGCCGCCGAACTGGCCGGGATGCACCCGCAGACGCTGCGCCAGTACGACCGGATCGGCCTGGTCGAGCCCGGCCGCACGCCCGGCGGCGGTCGCCGCTACTCGGCCCGTGATGTCACCCGCCTGCGCGAGATCCAGCGGCTCAGTCAGGACGAGGGCGTCAACCTCGCCGGGGTCAAGCGGATCATGGATCTCGAGCGCGAGGTCGCCGCGATGCGCAGCGACATGTCCGCCGTCGTGGAGGAACTGCACCGGGCCCGCGCTCAACTCGCCGAGCTGCGCGCGATGGCCGGGCCGTTCCAGCGCACCAGCACCGATATCGTGCTGTGGCAAGGCAAGCGGCAGTTACATTCCCGGCGCTTGCCTACAAAACGGGCGTGGGGTGGCCCCCCACTTCAACAGTGCCCGAGGGGTGCGACAGGTCGGGTGGAGTTCGGAGTGTTTCGGCGGGTCCGGGCAAATCGGGCGCTCGGAGGCACCCCCGTATCAACAATGCGCGCAGGGTCCGACAGTTTCGTTCCGTCGTCCCCCGATTCAAGGATGCGCGTGGGGTCCGACAGTTTCGATTTCAAGACCCCCCGTTTTCAAGGCTGCGCCCCGGGTCCGACGGTTTCTCGGTGTGTCAGGGCGAACGGCAATGTCACTTTGTCCCTGTGTGAGAAGCGGCTAGGATCTTCGCATGTCACGAGAAGGACGAAAACGAAAGTATCGAAGTACGGGGCGGCTCAGCCGCACCATAGGACGCCGCCTCGCGGCTCCCGCCGGGAGGCATGAGCCGTGCTCATAGCCATCGGCCTCCTCATCATCTTCGCCGTCACCGCCGCCACGGGCTTCTTCGTGGCACTCGAATTCGCCTACACCGCCGTCGACCGGTCCCGTCTCGAAGACCTGGCCTCCAAGGCGAACGGCCGCCGCAAGATCCGAGCCCAGCGGTCGCTGCACATCAGCTCCAACCTCTCCTTCGCCCTCTCCGGCGCCCAGCTCGGGATCACCGTCACCGCCCTGTTCGTCGGCTTCTTCGCCGAGCCGTACCTGGGCCAGGGACTGGCGAACCTGCTCGGCACCGCGGGCGTCCCCACCACCGTCTCGGTCTCGATCGGCGTCACGCTCGCCATGATCGTGGCCAACGCGGTCCAGATGATCCTCGGTGAGCTCGGCCCCAAGAACCTGGCGATCGCCCGCACCGAGGCGCTCTCGCTCGCGCTCTCTGCCCCCACCACCGTCTACCTGACGGTGTTCGGGCCGATCATCCGCTTCTTCGACACCGCCTCGACCAGGCTGCTCAAGCTGCTCGGCATCCACGCGGTCGAGGAGCTGGACCACAATGCCACTCCCGAAGACCTGCACCGCATCATCGACGTCTCCCGCGACGAGGGGGTCCTCGAGGCGGGACTGTCCGAACTGCTCGACCGCGGCCTGGACTTCTCCGAGACCGTCGCCGAGCAGGCCATGACTCCGCGCGTCAACGTCCACACGCTGAACGCCGGTGCCACCGTCGCGGACGCGGTCGCCGCGCTCGCCGGGGGCCATTCCCGCTTCCCGGTCGTCGGCGATGACGTCGACGACCTGCGCGGCGTGGTCGGCATCGGCGAGATCATCAGGGTCCCGCGCGAAGCCCGGGCGACCGTCTCCCTGTCCGAGGTGGCCGACGCCGCGATGCTCGTGCCCGCCTCACTGCCGCTGCCGAACCTGTTGGAGCAGATGCGCTCCGCGCACCGCCAGCTCGCCTGCGTGGTCGACGAGTTCGGCGGCTTCGCCGGCATCGTCAGCCTCGAAGACCTGGCCGAAGAGCTGGTCGGCGAGATCCGCGACGAGCAGGACCGCTTCGAGGCCGACCCCGTCTCCCTCGCCGGCGGCGCCTGGCTCATCCCCGGCCGCTGGCGCGTCGACGAAGTCGCCGACGCCACCGGGCTGACGCTCCCCGAAGGCGAGCACTACGAGACCATCGCCGGCCTCGTCATGGCCGAACTCGGCCGCGTCGCCCGCCCCGGCGACATCGTCGAGGTCCAGGCCACGGCCGAGGACGGGGAGGAGCACGGCGTCCGCATGGTCGTCGTCTCCTGCTCCCGCCACGTGCCCGAGGCGATCGAGCTCCAGCCGCTGGAGGCCAAGTGAGCACCGGACCCGCATTGCTGATCTCGTTGGTGCTCTTGCTCGCCAACGCCTTCTTCGTCGCCGCCGAGTTCGCGCTCGTCGCCTCCCGGCAGCACCGGCTCGAACAGGACGGATCGGGGGCCGCGAACGCGGCCCTGCGCGCCACCAAGCGCCTGTCGATCATGCTGGCGGGCGCCCAGCTCGGCATCACCGTCTGCACCGTCGGACTCGGCGCGCTCGCCGAACCGGCCCTGGCGCACTTCTTCGAGGTCCCGTTGCACGCCATCGGACTCGAGGCCGCCGCCCACCCGATCGCGTTCACGGTCGCGCTGGTCATCGTCGTGTTCCTCCACATGGTCGTGGGTGAGATGATGCCCAAGTCGTGGGCCATCAGCCACCCCGAGTCCTCGGCGATGGCGCTCATCTGGCCCTTCACGGGCTGGGTCGTCATCACCAAGCCGCTGCTGCTGGGGCTCAACCACGGCGCCAACGTGATCCTGCGGATGTTCAAGGTCGAACCCGCCGACGAGAAGGCCCAGGCCCACTCGCCGGAGGAGCTGCGCTACCTGCTGCGGTCCTCGGCCGAGGCCGGGATGCTCGGCGAGGGCGAGCACCAGATGCTCACGCACGCAATCGAAGTGCAGCGCCGCAGCGTCGGCGAGGTCGCCATTCCGTGGGGGGAGGTCGTCACCATCTCCTCCGACGCGACCGCCGCGGGCGTCGAGGCCCGCTCCCGCGCGAGCGGCCGCTCCCGGCTCGTCGTGGTCGACTCGGGTGACCGCCCGGTCGGCCTGGTGCACGTCCGCGAGGCCGTGCAGGCCGAACCGGCCGAGCCGATCGCGGGCCTGGCCGCGGCCCCGCTGTTGGTCGACGCCGCCACCACCGTGTCCGCCGCCGTCGCCCTCATGCGGCGCCAGCGGTCCCAGCTCGCGATCGTCACCGGCCCCGGGCCCGACGTGACCGGACTGGTCGCGATGGAGGACCTCCTGGAGGAGATCATGGGCGACTTCTACGACGAGACCGACAAGACCGTGTAACGAGCATCGTTCCGCGATAACCGCAACGACCGGCTCGAATGCGAGAGGGGCTCCGTTCCCGGCGGCATCTAGACGAAATCGGCGATGACACGCCCCCAAGGTGTGTTCATCGCCGATTTCGCGGTCTTCCGGCGTGACCATGATTCATCAACCGATTCGTGTGATTACGTCAACTCTGGAAGACCATGTCGAAATTCTTCGAGGAAACCGAGCCCGAATTCGCCGTCAGCATGCGCGGGTACGACCGCCAGCAGGTGGACGAGTTCGCCGGCCGGCTGTACCGGAACATCAAGTCGAGCGAACAGCAGTTCAACGATGCCAAAACCATATTGGACCAAACGGAGTCCCAGCTGCGCCGCGCCGAGGAGCGCATCGCCGCACTCGAACGCCGCGTGACCGATCGGGCCGCCCAGATCGCCGAGGCCGAGCAGCCGACCCTGGCCGGACTCGGCGCCCGCGTCGAGAAGATCCTGCGCGCCGCCGAGCAGGACGCCGGCGTCCAGCGCGAGGAGGCCAAGCGGATGGCGGCCTCCATCATGACCGAGGCCCACGCCGAGGCCGACGCGATGATGCGCGAGGCCCACTCCGAGGCCGCCGAGACCACCGCCACCACCGAGCAGGACGTGTCCGAGATCCGGGCCCGGGCGATCAACGAGACCACCGAGCTGCGCGAGAACGCCCGCCGCAACCACGAGCTGGCGGTCACCGATGCCCGCCGGGAGGCGCAGACGTTCCAAAGCCAGTCGCGGAGCGTGGCCGAGAAGGAGCGATCGGTCGCCGAACGCGAGATCGCGGTCCTGCGGGCCACGGCCGAGCGCGAGGTCACCGAGCTCAAGTCGATGGCCGCGCGCGAGTCCGACGAGCAGCGGGCCGCGGCCCAGCGGCTCATCACCGAGGCGATCGAGCACCGCAAGCGCAAGACCCAGGAGCTCACGCTCACCGAGGCCGACCGGCGCGAGCGCGCCCAGAAGGAGGAGGCCGACCGCCACCAGCAGGCCATGGCGACCGCGCAGCGGATAGTGTCCGAATCCGAGGAGCGCCTGGCGCTCGCAGAGGAGCGCGCCCGCAGCGCGGAGAACCGGGCACTGGAGCGCAAGGAAGAGGCCGAGCAGCAGGCCAAGGACGCCCTCCAGCGGGCACACGACCAGGCGGGCACGGTCAAGTCCGATTCCGAGCGGGAGGCCGCCCGGCTCAAGAAGGCCGCCGAGGAGCGGGCCGCGGAACGCGTGCAGCCCTTGGCGGAAGAGGTCCAGACGATGCAACGCCAGCGTGACTCCGCCGGCTCGAACCTGGGGGACCTGCGCCGCCAGCTGGGCTTGGTCTCGGGCGGGGAGGAAGAGCCGAAGGTGTCTTCTGCGTCGTTCGACTCGCCCGTCTCGCCGATCCCGATCAATAAGCAGCGGGAGCCTTCCGACATCGACTCCACGCAGCAACTGCCGGTCATCAGGTAGCGCCGGGGGCAAGCAGATTCCAGGGCGGCCAGATCCCTTCGGGGGCTGGCCGCCCTTGGCATACGCCGATACTATAAATAAACTGAACTAATTGAAGGCGGCAACCGCCACGCGGCTCTTCACTCCTCCCGGGGCCGCGGTCCGCCACGCCGACCCAACAGGAGCCCCCGCATGCAGCGCCTATCGCTGATCCCGCAGCCGCAGCACATCACCGCACCCGGCGGCGACGTCGACCTCGCCTCCCTGGCCGGCATCGCCGCCGACCCCGGCCTGGAAGACCTCGCCTGGCTGCTCTCCGACCTGCTCGCGCGCGGCACCGGAACGAGACTCGCCGTGGCAGACGCCTGGGACACCCCAGCACTTTGCTTGAAGCTGGAGGGCGAGAGGCCCGCGGACCTGACCATCGACTCCGAGGCCTACCGCCTCACCGCCGACGTCCACGGCGTCGAACTCGTCGCCGCCCACCCCGCCGGCATCTCGCGCGCCATCGCCACCCTCCGACAGCTGCTCCCCGCCGACGCCCTCCGCGACGCCCCCAGCGCCGCCGCGATCATCCCCCGCGTCCACATCGAGGACGCCCCCCGCCTGCGCTGGCGCGGCGTCATGCTCGACATCGTCCGCAACTTCCAGGCCAAGGACTTCGTCCTGCGCATGATCGACCGGGCCCACCTCCACCGGCTCAACGTCCTCCACCTGCACCTCACCGACGACCAGGGCTGGCGCTTCGAGGTCCCCTCCCGCCCCGCCCTGACCGAGGTGGCCTCCTGGCGGCCCGAGACCGTCATCGGCCACGCCCGCGCAGGCGACGGCTACGACGGCACCCCGCACGGCGGCTTCTACTCCGCCGCCGACCTGCGCGAGATCGTCGCGTACGCCGCCGCCCGCCACATCCTGGTGGTCCCGGAAGTGAACTTCCCCGGCCACGCCCGCGCGATCCTGGCGGCCTACCCCGAGCTCGGCGCCGGCCAGAACCGGCCGGTGTCAGGGACATTCGGGGTCTTCGAGGAGGTCCTGGAGCCGACCGAGGCGGCGCTGGCGTTCGCCCGCGACGTGTTCGACGTGGTGGCCGAGGTGTTCGACTCCCCGTTCGTCCACATCGGCGGCGACGAGGTCCCGACGACGCAGTGGGAGTCGTCGCAGACGGTGAAGGACCTCATGGAGCGCGAGGGCATCACGAGCTATCGCGGCGTCCAGGGCTGGTTCACGAAGGCCTGCGTCGCGCATCTGACGAGCCTGGGCAAGCGGGTCATCGGCTGGGACGAGATCCTCGACGGAGGAGAGGACCAGGACGGGAACAGCCTTGACGGGGGAGCGCCACCGGAGGCCGTGGTCCAGGTGTGGCGCAACGAGGCCTACGTCAAGCAGGCGGTGGCGGCGGGCCACGACGTGATCGTCTCGCCCGAGCCGTACGTCTACTTCGACCACTACGAGGGCGACGGCGAGGAAGAGCCGCTGCGGATCCACGGGCAGACGACGATCGCGAAGGTCGCGGCCTGGGACCCGGTCCCGGCCGGCGTCGACCCCGAGCGGGTCCTGGGGGCGCAGTGCCAGTTGTGGTCCGAGTACATGCCGACCGCACGCGACGTGGAGTACGGGGCGTTCCCGCGCCTGGCGGTCTTCGCGGACGTGGCCTGGTCGGGGCAGGGCGTGCGCGAGGCGGAGCCGGTGACCGAGCGCCTGGAAGGGCACCTGGAACGCCTGGACGCCTTGGGGATCAACTACCGGCCGCTCGAGGGTCCGAAGCCGTGGCAGCGGGGCGGCACCGGCCGCCGCGCGCGCTTCACCTGGAAGTTCATCGAGCACCCCGCCGAATAGGCGGGGCACCGTTATCAAATGAAAATGCCTCGGACTCGGTGAATTGGCCCGATTCGCGACGCGTACCCTTTGGGGTTTAAAGCGGATGCGAGGCGCTTGGCAGGACCCTCGCCCGGTTGGCTCGGGGTACGCCCCGCATCCGCTGTCAATCACCGTTCGCCTTGGGGCAACCGGTTTCCGGGGAAGCCGGACTTCACTACCGTTCGCCTTGGGCCGACTCGCCTTCAGCTTGACGAGTCTCTACGATGAGATGGCCCCCGGCGGCGGCGCCTTGCAAGCGGGTCAGCAGCAGGGTCAGCAGTACGCCGACGCCGGGGAGTCTTTTCCTTTGCGGGCCTTACGGCCTGCCGTATCCTTCAATGGCCATGATGTCGATGGCGGCGATCTTCACCACGTCACCGGTGCGCGGGGCGTGGATGATTTCATCGTTGCCGATGTAGATGCCGTTGTGCCCCAAGCCGTCGTAGAACACGATGTCTCCGGGCTGGAGCTCCGAGCGCGAGACGCGCGCGGTCTCGTTCCACTGCATCTCGACGTTGTGCGAGAGCGAGTATCCGGCATTCCCCCAGGCGCCCTGGGTCAAACCGGAGCAGTCCCACGTGCCGGGGCCGTCGGCGCCGTACTCATAGGACTCGCCGAGCTGGTCGTAGGCGAAGCTCACCACCGCTGAGTCGCCGGAGTAGTCGGAGCCGCCGCTGGAGGGTTCCGGTTCGGGATGCTCATCGGCGTAGGCGTCCTCGTAGTCCGCCTCGAGGTCGTCGATCTCGGCCTCGATCTCGGACTGCTTCGCGTCGATCTCCTGGAGGATCTCGTCGGCGTCGGACTGGAGGGTCTCCAGCTCGGCCTTGCGGGTCTCAAGAGCCTCGACCTGGGCGCTGTACTCCGCGATCTGCGCGCTCTCGGTCTCGTTGAGGTTCTGCAGGAGCGTGAGGCGGTCGGTGAAGTCCTCGGGGTCGCCCGCGAGGATCGAGTTCATCATCGCGAACTCGCCGCCGGTGTACGCGGCGGCGGCCAGTTCGGCCATCGCGTCGGTACGTTCCGCCACGGCCTCTTCGAGATCGGGGAGTTCCTTCTCGATGTCCGCGATGAGCTCGTTGGCGTCCTCGAGCTCTTCCTTCTTCGCGTTGTAGTCCTCGATGACCTTTTCCAGGTCAGCGTTGCGCTCGTCGAGGTCCTCTTGGATCTCGTCGCTGGACTGCGCGGACGCTTGCGACGCCGTGAGCAGGCCCGCCGTGGCGGGGAGCAGGACGGCGGCCGCCATTGCGGCTGCGATTCGCCGGGTACGCACCAGGGATGCGCTCCTTCCTCGTGCCGCCTACCGGGTTAGCTGTCGGGTTCGGGCGGGAAGAAGGATCGCCCTACTCGCCCGAAGGCGCGATTCACCCCAGTTGGAGGCGCTCGCGCCTCAACCCTGGTTCCCCGGTTCGACATTGCTTGGGGCGCAGTCGACTCGGCGGTGTCACGCGGTGGTTGCGGGGTGCAACCGAGTTTCCGACGCGACGGCTTCACGTTAGAGGTCTTCGGGCATGGTGACAAGGGCGGGTGGAGAATTTCTCGCACAATGGCACGGAATACTACGGCGCGCTCGCCGGGAATGACGAGCAGTTGCCAATATACCCCTGAGGGGTATAGAATTCTCCTTGGAGGTAATCGACATGGCAAGCGACGACAATGGCTGCGGGGCCGAGCACGACCCCAAGACCTACTGGTACCACGGCGACAAGGCGGCGCTCCAGCGTCGGCTCAAGCGCATCGAGGGCCAGATCCGAGGGTTGCAGAGGATGGTCGAGGACGACGAGTACTGCATTGACATCCTGACGCAGATCTCGGCTTCCACCAAGGGTCTGCAGGCCGTGGCGGTCAACCTCCTGGAAGGTCACATCGCGCACTGCGTCGCCGAGGCGTCGGCCAAGGGCGACCCTGCCGAGGCCGAAGCGAAGGTCAAGGAGGCCACTGACGCGGTCGCGAGACTGCTCAGGACCTGACGGATCATTTCCCACTAAGGAGCGAACCATGCAGACCACCTACGTTGTCAAGGGCATGACCTGCGGACACTGCGCCAGTTCGGTGACCGAGGAAGTGTCGGCCCTGCCCGGCGTCGAGAAGGTCGACGTGGCACTGGAGACCGGCAAGGTCACCGTGACCAGCGCCGACGAGCTCGCGACCGAGAAGGTCGGCGAGGCCGTGGACGAGGCCGGCTACGAGTTGGTCGGCGTCGCGGAATTAGGCCGGGTCCGTAGTAATGACCCCCGAGAACCGCGCGGGGCGTCCCCTGAGTGTCCGGACGCCTCGCGCCCTTCGAACTTTCAAGCCGTCAGGTGGCGGCGTGGCTGAAGTAATATGGAGCGCATGGCAGTCTCCGATGATGACCGCTCCGTAGAGCTGGCCGAAGACGACTTCTCGGTGCTCCCGGACCAGACCTCCGACGAGTCCGACTCGGGTTGGGGCGAAGCCCCGCCCGCGCGCACGCCGCGCGCGAAGGGCCGCGCCCTTTCTCCGCGCGACCTGGAACTCCTCGAAGACCGACCGCCGCACTGGTAGCGCGGCCGGACGACGGCGCGGCACCGGCGCCGATCCTGGATGGAGCGCCATCCGGTTGCGGTCAGCCTGCTCGCAGCGTCTTGACGACCGCGATGGCCTGGTCGAGCATGTCGATGGGGCAGCCCCAGTAGTCGTAGATGCCGCCGCGGGATCGGTACCGCCCCAAACGTAGACCGGCAGCGCCACGCGCCGTGCGGCTTGAGCTTCGAGCATCAGCGATGGAGGAGTGGGGTCTTTCCCGAGGGCGTTCCCGGCATCCTTTCCCGTGCCACTTGAGCTTCAAGCGGGCAGCGACGGTGGAGCGGGAAGGGCGGGCCCCGCGACACGCCCGACCGCAGGGTACGAGGCACTTGAGCTGGGAAAACACCCATTCATTCACCCGTTCGAGTGATGTCAGTGGACCAGTCATGTGTCACCATTGAGGCATAGAACAGGAACACCAAGATAGGAACCCTGTTTGATACCCAGACCAGTCGAGGAGGTGACACCGATGGCCCCGAACCCCACCAGCACCGGCCCTGACCGCCGAGCGAAGTCGGCGACCATCCACTCCGCACTCGATGAATCGGCGGCATTGATCAATGCCGCTCATGCCTCGGTGCTGGCGCATGTGATCGATGCGAAGGCCGCGAACATCCACCGCGACTTCGACGGGTTCTCCGCGGTGCGGGAGTGGCTGGTCTCGACGTTCGACTTCCACCGCCAGATCGCCTCGGACCTGGCCGCGATCGCCCGCCGCGCCAGGAAGTTCGCCCTGCTCGCAGAGGCGGCCACCACCCAGGCTGCCAGGATCGACCCGGTCGCCTACGCGGTCCGGCAGCTCGACAAGACCCCCGCGATGCGCCTCTATGCCCGCACTCCCTACCGCGAGGCCGTCCCTTCCCCTTGGGACGCTTCGGTGTCCTGCACGACCCCCGAGGCCCTGGTGGCCCAGTACTGCGCGCATGCGCCCTTCACCGAGCTGAAGGCGCACCTGGCCGAGATCGAGGCGTCGTTGGCCGACTCGGCCGAACTGTTCGAAGGCCTCGGTGAGCAGTCCCTGCAATACCTGGAAGTGTGGGAGCAGGACAACGGCATGTGGGGCCTGGGCGGACAGCTCAGTGCCGACACCGGTGCGCTGTTCGCGAAGCTGCTCGCCACCGCCGTCCCCCCGCCCCGCCAGGACGAAGCGGATGCCGACGGCGACCTGCCCGCCGCCGCGAACCGGAACGCCGAAGCCCTCCACCAGATGCTCGCCGCATACGGGGCCAGCACCGACGCACCCACCCGGCACGGGCACACCGCGACCCTCTCGCTCCTGTGCGACCTGGAAACCCTGCAAGGCAACGACACCGGCCGGGTCCCCACCCTCGAAGGCCGGCCGATCTCCCTCGCCCGGGCCCGCCTCCTCGCCTGCGAAGCCGCCATCATCCCCATGGTCTACGACTACGCGACCGGTGAAGTGGTCGAACTCGGACGGTCCGAACGCCTCCCCAACACCGCCCTGCGCCGCAAG
>NZ_STGY01000054.1:34310-59358 GCF_004912275.1 Glycomyces buryatensis | reverse complement strand
CGCTTCCACCACGGCCGCCTCCACACCCCCGGCTGGAGCGTGTCGAAGACCGGCCCCGGCCAGGCGCTGATCGTCCACCACCACGGCCACGAGGATGCTCCCGCCGACATGGGCGAATACGCCACCGGCAACGGGAGTGGCGGCACCGGATGCGGGCACGGATGCGAAGACCACCGCACCGATGCGGACCTTGACGAGGACTTCACCGGCGGCGTCGATGACGACTACCCCACCGGGCTCTACCCCGAAGAGCACACCGCCATCGCCAACCCCGACCTTAAGCACGACCTCGACGCCTACGCCATGGCCCAAACCGACCGGGCCATCAAGCGCGCCAAAGCCAAGACCCGAGAACGGTTCACCGACACGCAGACCCCAACCCCAGCCCCCCCACCCCCGGAGGTGTCCCCGGAGCCTCGGGTGCTGGTCGAGCCAGCGCGGTTACCCCGCCCCGCCGCCAGGCAGTGATGGCGGCGGGGGAAGCGGGCCCCATAGGCACCGCAGCCCGACTCCCAAGGGAAACCGGACGGGATCGGGCCCCTCCCCATGCCCACCAAGGAAACCCGCACCTCGCAGGCTAGGTCCGGCCCTCCCATCGCCGGCACGGACCCACCGATGACCCCGCCCAGGCAACGAACCACGGGGAGGGGCCCACCATTCGATCGCTGATTCGCCTGAGCCCCAACCACTCCGCACTCCGATCGCCAGCAAACCGCCGCCAGTCCGAGCAGGCCGCTCCTGTCGCTGATTCGCCTGAGGCCCAACCACAACGCACTCCATGGTCGGTCGGCCGTCGCCGGGGCCGGGCGAACGTCCGCCGTCGCTGATCGGTTGAAGCCGGACTTACTCCGGCCCGGCAGCCGGAATTCCCTCGATCCGGCCCCGGTACGGGTGCCGCCGCCCGGTGGCCTCCTCCCATCGCAGCAGATCGGCCTGCCCCACGGGAAGATCCGGCCGGAAGGCCCGCTCCGGGGGATCGGCCTCGATGCCGCGGTAGACCCCTACCCAGAGCCGCTCTACGGCGGACCTGAACTCCGCGAATGGGACGCTGTTGTCCCGGGAGCCGCCCAGGTAGTCCTCGATGTCGGCGGAGTCGGCGGTGATCCTGATATGGAGGCCCATATCGCTGCCCGTGTGCTCCAGCTCCGATCGTCCGTGCGAGATGCGCCCGATCTGGTCGAGCACGATGAGGCACCGGTACGTGTACCGCCCGAGGTCCCACAGGAACGTCCCAAGGCCCGGACCGCGGTGGTCGGCGATGCATTCGTTCAGCCGCTCGGAATACTCAGAATCCACGCGCCCCACCGTAAAGCCACGATGCAAAAGGGAAGACCCGGCCGACGCGAGGGAGGCTCGCTTCGGCCGGGCCTTGCTTTTACCTGCTGGGACAGGATTTTCGTGTCGAGCAGAAGTGCTGACTAACCCTTCACCGCTCCGCCGGTCAGGCCGGAGACGATGTAGCGCTGGAGGCTCATGAAGACCGTCACCGTCACCACCGAGGTGATGAGAGTGCCCGCGGCGAAGACGCCGAAGTAGCTGGCCGGCGAGTTGTCCGCCGTGAGGGTCTTCAGGCCCACCGCGAGGGTCATCTCCGGGCGGTCGGTCAGGAACAGGCTCGCCAGGATGAAGTCGTTCATGGTGCCCACGAACGCCAGGATTCCCGAGATCGCGATGATCGGTGCCGCAAGCGGCAAAATCATGCCGAAGAAGATCTGCGCGTGGCTGGCCCCGTCGATCGTGGCCGCCTCGTCCAGCTCCTTGGGGATCGTGTCGAAGAACCCCTTCATCAGCCAGGTCGAGACGCCGAGCGCCCCGCCCATGTAGACGAGCATCAGGCCGAGCTTCGAGTTGAGCCCCGCGACCGGGTAGTAGTCGCCGATGGTGCCGAAGATCAGGTACAGCGCGACCACGGCCAGGAACGCCGGGAACATCTGGATCAGCAGCAGGAACAGCAGCATCGGGCGCCGGCCGCGGAAACGGAAGCGGCTGAAGGCGTATGCCGCCAGCGACGAGATGAAGATCGAGATGAACGCCGCCGGAACCGCGATCACCAGCGAGTTCAGGAACCACCGGCCGAAGGGGATGTTGTCGTCGGTGAACAGCCGCTCGAACGAGTCCAGGCCGAAGCTCGTGGGGAGCAGGCCCGTGGTCGAGAGCGTCCCCTTCGGGTTGAACGCCGCCGAGACGACGTACAGGATCGGGACCAGGCCGAAGACGAGCACCGCGATCGCGACCAGGTGACGCCAGCCGAGCTCGCCCGCCCACTTCGCGAACGTGCGCCGCTTCGGGCGGACGGAGGTTGCAGCAGGCTTGGTCATGAGTACACGTCCTCCTGGTTGCGGGTGGTCCGGAACATGACCGCCGAGATGGTCGCGACGATGAGGAAGATGAACACGCTGATGGCGCTCGCGAAGCCGTAGTCCGATGTGGAGGACCCGAAGGCCTGCCTGAACGCGTACGTGATCAGCAGGTCGGTGCCGCCGACGGCGTCGCCGGCGCGGAACGGGGCGCCGCCCGAGAGCAGCTCGATCGCGTTGAAGTTGTTGAAGTTGAACGCGAACGACGAGATCAGGAGCGGCGTCAGGGCGATCAGCAGCAGCGGCAGCGTGATCTTGCGGAATGCCGTCACCCCGGTCGCCCCGTCGATCTTGGCCGCCTCCAGCGAATCCGAGGGCAGGGCCTGGAGCGCGCCGAGGCAGATCAGGAACATGTACGGCCAGCCCAGCCAGGTGTTGGCGATGAGGACCATGGCCTTGGCGGCCCAGTCGTTGCCGTACCAGTTGACGCTCAGCCCGAACAGGTCGTTGATGAGGCCGTAGTCGCGGTTGAACATCTGTGCCCACACCAGCAGCATCGCGAACGATGGCATGGCGTACGGCAGGATCATGAACGTCCGGTAGAACCGCGTGCCCCGCATGCCCGGTTTGTTGAGCGCCATGGCGGTGCCCAGGCCGATCGCGAAGGTGAACAGGACGCTTCCGGCGGCGAACGCGAGGTTCCAGGTGAAGATCCCCAGGAACGGGCCGCGAATGTCGGGGTCGGTCAGGATCGCGGTGTAGTTGTCGACGCCGATATTGACGCGCCAGCCGACCAGGGCGACCTCGCCGTCTTCGGTGACGAAGGTGCCGTTCTCGTTGTCGGCGGTCCAGACCAGGCCGGTGGCGGTGTCGGTGATGCAGTCGCAGCCCTCGTCGTACGACCGGGTCGAGGTGCCCTCGAAGGCGGACAGGCCCTGGACCTTGATGCCGGACTCCTCGCCCGTGGGCACGGCGAGGGTGGCCAGTTCGTCCTGCCGCTCGTTGAGCTCTTCGAGGCCCCAGACCGTGTAGCCGTCGGCCGCGGTGATGCGGCCGGTGGCGTCGATCTCGGCGTCGATCTCGGTCAGGCCCTCTGCATCGCCCGCCCAGGTCGACCCGTCGGCGGTGTCGGTGAGCAGCAGCGTCAGATCGCCCGCCGCCGAGTCGCCGACCGCCACGAGGTAGGTCTTGCCGCCGGGGGTCTGCTGGACGCCCGCGGCGATGATCGCCTCAGTCGCTGCGTCCTTGTCGACCCGGTGGCCGTCGCCGTAGTTGGAGAAGGAGGTGCCGATCGTCATGGCGACCGGCAGGATCTGGAACGCGATCAACAGCAGCGTCCCGGGAATCAGGTACTTCAGCGGAATATTGCGGCGCTGCACGTAGACGTAGAAGACGATGCCGCAGGCGGCGGCTTCCAGCGCCAGGCCCCACCAGGCCCCGGCGGCGATGAGCGGCAACGCCGCCCAGACGGCCAGGCCGGCCACCAGGGCGAGCACGGAGATCTTGATGATCAGGCCCGCGGCGGTGGCCGAGCCGGCCGTCCGGGAACGCTGTTCGAGCACGGGTAAAGTTCCTTCGCTCGTGGGGGGTACTAGGAGGCGGCGATCGCGTCGCGGATGGTGTCGGCGGCCGTCGTCGCGGCCTCGGCGCCGTCGGCGCCGTCGATGGCGTCGGCCTCCGCGCGGCCGAAGGGCTCCCAGACCGAGTCCATCGCCGAGATGTTCGGCATCGGCACGGCGTCCTCGCCGGCGGCGGCGAAGCCCTGCACGTCGGGGTTGTCGGCCGAGTAGGCCTCCGCGGCGGTGGTCAGCGCGGGCAGGCGGCCGCCGGCCTCGGCCAGCTGGAGCTGGAGGTCCTCGGTGAGCACGTAGTTGGTCACGAACTCCTGCGCGAACAGGGCGTTCTTTGCGGTCGCCGAGACGTAGAAGCCCTGGACGCCGAGGAACGGGGAGGCCGGGCCTTCGCCCTCGAAGCCGGGGATGGCGGTGACCTCGTAGTTCATCTCCGCGCCCTGGACGTCGGTGAGGGCCCAGGGACCGGAGATCATGAACGCGGTCTTGCCGTCCACGAAGAACGGGATCGTGTTCGAGGCGTCGAAGGTGGTCTTGAGGACGCCCTCCGCGCCGAGCTCGGCGAACTTCTCGAACGCCGCGATGCCGCCGGGGGAGTCCACGCCGACGTCGTTCGGGTCGAGGTTGCCGGCGCCGTCGTCCTTGAAGAGGTAGCCGCCCATCGAGGCGAACAGGGGGTAGGCGTTGTAGGCGTTGCCGTCGACGCTCACCTCCATGGTGAGGATCTCGTCGGTCCCCGCGTCCTTGCCCGCCTGGACGAGCTCTTCGAAGGTCGCCGGGGCATCGGGGGCCAGGTCGGTATTGCGGATCAGGCCGATGTTCTCCAGCGCGTAAGGCACGCCGTAGAGGTTGCCGTCCACGGTGAACGCCTTGACGGAGGCCTCGCCCAGCGTGGCCTGCTGGTCGGCGGTGAGGACGACCGGGCTGATCAGACCGGCGGAGGCGTACTGGCCGGACCAGTCGTGCGCGCCCACGACGATGTCGGGGCCCTGGCCCTGCTGGGCGGCGGTCAGGAAGTCTTCGCGCAGGGTCTCGACGTGCTCTTCCACGGTGACCTTGACGCCGACCTGGGCTTCGAAGTCGGCGACGAACTCCTTGAGCACGGGGGTGCGGGTCTCGTCGGCCCAGATCACCAGCTCGCCGGAGAACGACTGCTCTTCGGAGTCAGAGTCCGAGCCCGAGTCGTCGGAGCCGCAGGCGGCGAGAGAGCCGAGGGCGGCGGCGGAAACGGCGGCAGTTCCGAGGGTCCTTCTACGCATTGTTATTACCTCTCCTCATTGAGGGGGCCCGGCGAACCGGACCGGTGACCGGGGTCATGTCCTACGCCCCGACTCATGGAAGGTTAGCAAGATGTTTCAGAAACAGGAAACCCTTGCAATCAAACTGTTGCCAAATTTCAAGTAGGCTACGCTGTCATCATGCGGCTTCGACTCTCCGACATCGCCCGGCAGGCCGGGGTCAGCGAGGCGACGGTGTCCCGGGTGCTGAATGACAAGCCCGGGGTGGGTCTGACGACCCGACAGTCCGTCCTCACTGCCCTCGACGTGCTGGGATACGAACGGCCCCAGGCTCTTCGCAAACACGCCATAGGCCTGATCGGCCTCGTCGTCCCTGAACTGGAAAACCCCATCTTCCCGCTCTACGCGCAGACGATCTCGAACGTCCTGGCGGGCTCGGGCTACACCCCGGTGCTGTGCACGCAGACCCCCGGCGGGGTCTCGGAGGACGAGTTCGTCGAGATGCTGCGCGAACGGTCGGTGGCGGGGATCATCTTCGTCTCCGGCCTGCACGCCGACACGGCCGCCAGCACCGCGCGCTACCAGGAGCTGAAGGACAAGCGGCTGCCGATCGCCTTCATCACCGGACACCCCGAGGGCGTCGACGCGGCCTCGTTCTCCTGCGACGACGCGCTGGCGGCGCGCATGGCCGTCGAACACCTCGCGGGCCTCGGCCACGAGAAGATCGGCCTGGTCTCCGGGCCCGACCGGTACTGGCCGGTCCAGCGCAAGATCCGCGGCTACCGCGCCGCGATGCAGAACGTCGGCTCCGAGTTGATCGAGCTGACCCTGTTCGGCGAGCAGGGCGGTTACGCCGCCGCCTCGCGCCTCATCGACCGGGGCGCGACCGCCGCGGTCTGCGGCTCGGACCTCATGGCGCTGGGCGCGATCCAGGCCGCCGAGGAGCGCGGGCTGCACGTCCCCGGGGATTTTTCGGTGGTCGGCTACGACGACTCGCCTCTCATCGCACACACCAACCCCCCGCTCACGACCGTGCGGCAGCCGGTGCGAGACATCGCCACCGCCGCCAGCCGGGCGCTGCTCGACGAGATCGCCGGGCAAACCACTCCGTCGTCGGAATACCTGTTCCGGCCCGAACTCGTCGTACGCGGTTCCACCGGTGCGGCCAAGCGACTTGAGAAGGGAACTCATCGATGAGTCAACAATGGTGGCGTGACGCGGTCATCTACCAGGTCTATCCGCGCTCCTTCGCCGACGCGAACGGCGACGGCATGGGCGACCTGGAGGGCATCCGTTCGCGGATCCCGTACCTGTCGAAGCTCGGCGTCGACGCGATCTGGCTCTCGCCGTTTTACGCCTCGCCGCAGAACGACGCCGGCTACGACGTGTCCGACTACCGGGCGATCGACCCGCGCTTCGGCGACCTTGACGACTTCGACCGGATGCTGGCCGACGCACATGAGGCCGGGATCCGCCTCATCGTCGACCTGGTTCCCAACCATTCCTCGTCCGAGCACGTGTGGTTCAAGGCCGCCCTCGCATCGGCTCCCGGTTCACCGGAACGAGAGCGCTACCACTTCCGCGACGTGGACCCGGCCGCCCCGGACACCCCGCCGAACAACTGGCAGTCGGTCTTCGGCGGCGCGGCATGGACCAAGACCCCGGACGGCCGGCAGTGGTACCTGCACCTGTTCGACCCGAGCCAGCCGGACCTGAACTGGGACAACCCGGAGGTCCACGAGGAGTTCAAGTCGGTCCTGCGGTTCTGGCTGGACCGGGGCGTCGACGGCTTCCGCATCGACGTCGCGCACGGCATGGTCAAGGCCGAGGGCCTGCCCGACACCGGCGGCGACGGCTCGATCGAGATGATCGGCACGACCCAGGCCCCGTTCTTCGACCAGGACGGGGTCCACGACATCTACCGCACCTGGCGCCCCGTCATCGAGGAGTACGAGGGGGACCGAATCTTCGTGGCCGAGGCGTGGACCGACTCGGCCGAGCGGCGCGCGCTCTACCTGCGCCCCGACGAGCTCCACCAGGCCTTCAACTTCGATCTGGTGCTGGCCCCGTTCCAGTCCGCGGACTTCCGCAAGGCCATCGACTCCGAGGTCGCGAACAACGCCGGCGTCGGCGCGCCCTGCACCTGGGTGCTGTCCAACCACGACGTCCAGCGCCACGTGACCCGCTACGGCGGCGGCGTCCAGGGCCTGGCCCGCGCCAAGGCCGCGACGCAGCTGCTGCTGAGCCTGCCCGGCGTCGTGTACGTCTACCAGGGCGAGGAGCTGGGGCTGAACGAGGTCCTGGACCTGCCCGCCGAGGTCCGCGAGGACCCGACGTTCTTCCGCACCAATGGCGAGCAGATCGGCCGCGACGGCTGCCGCGTCCCGCTGCCGTGGGCGAAGGAGGGCCCGTCGCTTGGCTTCGGCTCGAACGGATCCTGGCTTCCGCAGCCGGGCGACTGGCCCGCCAAGTCGGTCGAGGCCGAGGACGGCGTCGGTGGTTCCACTCTGGAGTTCTACCGCCAGGCCATCGCGGTTCGCAAGGCCCACCGGGCGACCGGCCTCACCTGGCTCGAAGACCCGGGCGACAACGCCTTCGCCTTCGACAACGGCGCCCTGGTCAGCGTGGTCAACTTCTCCGACGCCCCGGTCCCCGTAACCGGCTACGGCACCGAAGTCCTCCTCGCCAGCGCCCCGCTGGTAGACGGCAACCTCCCCGCCGGCTCGACGGTCTGGTTCAAGAAGTAACCCCAGCGCGACAACAGAAAGCGGGGCGGCGGGCCGAAAGGCCCGCCGCCCCGCTTCCCGTATTTACCAGTGGCCCTTAAGTTTCGCGTCGACCTTGAAGGGCTCATCGAGACAGATGCGCCCGTATTCCTCGCTCACGAGCTGGTATTCGTTCCCCTCGAGGCGATAGAGGTGCAGCGCGGGCACGCCCTCGTCGGTCTCTGAGATGCGAAGGTAGTTGGGGATGCGGCCGATCGCGTAGATCGCGGGCTTGAGAAAGCGATCTCGCTCCTCCGATTCGGGGGATTCGACCTCGACCACCAGCTTGACGTCCTCGGGGCGGAACCACTTGGTGCTGCGGTTGTATTCAGGCTGATCGACGAGGATCAGCAGGTCCGGCTCGGGTCGATTCTTCCTGTTGATGCGGACCGTCATCTCCTGGCGGACGCGGAGGTCGCTCGGTGCCGCGCGGTCGAGGATGATCCGCAGCCGGTACATGATCTCATCGTGCCAGGTGCGTTGGGGGCTCATCATGAGTTGGAGCGCTCCGTATATGAGTTCGACGTGATCTGGGAGGTCGTACATGTCCAGATCGTCGGACTCCCAACCGGAGTCGCGGGGTGGGCGCGGCAGCAGGATGTCAGTCATAGGGTCTCCTTCGCTGGCTTTGCCGAAACCGAGGGACATATACGAGGATACCTAGAAAACGAACGAGCCCGGGCCGAGTAACGGTCCGGGCTCGTGCAGCGTTATGACTCGTGTTACTTGATCTTGGTGCCGGCGCTGCGGAGCTGCTCGCAGGCCTCGATGATGCGGTTGGCCATGCCCTGCTCGGCGAGCTTGCCGTAGGCGCGCGGGTCGTAGGCCTTCTTGTTGCCGACCTCGCCCTCGACCTTGAGCACGCCGTCGTAGTTCTTGAAGATGTGGTCGACGATCGGACGCGTGAAGGCGTACTGGGCGTCGGTGTCGATGTTCATCTTGATGACGCCGTGGTCGACCGCGTCGGAGATCTCCTGCGCGGTGGAGCCGGACCCGCCGTGGAAGACCAGGTCGAAGGGCTTGTCCTTGCCGATCTTGGCGCCGACCGCGTCCTGGATCTCCTTGAGGAGCTCGGGGCGCAGGTGGACGTTGCCCGGCTTGTAGACGCCGTGCACGTTGCCGAAGGTCAGGGCCGTCATGTAGCGGCCCTTCTCGCCGGAGCCGAGGGCCTCGACGGTGGCAAGGCCGTCCTCGACGGTGGTGTAGAGCTTGGCGTCGGAGGCGGCGGTGACGCCGTCCTCTTCGCCGCCGACGACACCGATCTCGATCTCGAGCACGATGTGGGCCTTGGCGGTGCGCTCCAGGAGCTCCTGGGCGATCTCCAGGTTCTCCTTCATCGGCACGGCCGAGCCGTCCCACATGTGGGACTGGAACAGCGGGTTCTCGCCGCGGGCGACGCGCTCTTCCGAGATGGCCAGCAGCGGGCGGACGAACTTGTCGAGGTTGTCCTTGGGGCAGTGGTCGGTGTGCAGCGCAACGTTGACCGGGTAGTTCTTGGCGATCTCGTGAGCGGCGGCGGCGAGGGCGACGGAGCCGGTCACCATGTTCTTCACGGTCGGTCCGGAGAGGTACTGGGCGCCCCCGGTCGAGATCTGGACGATGCCGTCGGACTCGGCCTCGGCGAACGCGGCCAGCGTGGCGTTGAGCGTCTGGGTCGAGGTGACGTTGATGGCCGGGTAGGCGAAGGAGCCTGCCTTCGCCCGGTCGAGCATCTCGTTGTAAACCTCGGGTGTTGCGATAGGCATGCTGCCTGCTCCTTTGAAGAGTCGTTGATTTCTCCCCGACCGGGGGCGGGACTCAGACGCCGCTGTCTGAATACTTCCTCGAAGTGTTGCGTCGATGTGAAGTATTGCCCACGAGAATGTGAAGCCATCACCAGGCTACCTGGTGGTTCATGTGCCGGGAGGGCTCGGTCGCGTCTAGCGTGGAAGACATGGACAATCTTCCCGAATGGGCCGGAGAACAGGACGAGATCTCGGAGTTCGACCGGGCGGACTCCGCCGATGACACCGCCGACGAGGACCCGGAGACCCTCCCCGAGGGCGAGGAGAAGATCGCGGAGTTGCCGGAAGAGGCCGACCCCGCCGACGTCGTGGAACAGACCCAAGAGGTCCTCGACGACGGCGAGGCCGAACGCAGGGATAACTAGTCAGTACGGCCCGGACGCCGTATTCAGGCGCCCTTGGCTTCGCCCAGCCACTGTGCTCAGGCCGTCTGGGCTTCGCCCAGTCGGTCAAGCACCCAAGCGAGGTTGAACGCCTCTTCCTCCCAGGCGTCGTAACGGCCCGAGCGGCCCCCGTGGCCGGCCTCCATCTCGGTCTTGAGCATCACGTCCGACTCGGGGCTGGCGTACCGCAGCTGCGCAATCCACTTGGCCGGCTCGTGGAAGCCGACGCGAGTGTCGTTGAGGCTGGTCACGGCCAGGATCGGCGGGTAGGGCACGTCCGCGATGTTCTCGTAGGGCGAGTACGTCTTCATGTACGCGTACACGTCCGGCGAATCCAGCGGGTTGCCCCACTCCTCCCACTCGCCGACGGTCAGCGGCATGGACGGGTCGAGGATCGTGTTCAACGCGTCCACGAACGGGACCTCGGCGAGCACGCCCGCGAAGCGATCGGGCGCGAGGTTCGCGATGGCCCCCATGAGCAGGCCGCCGGCGCTGCCGCCGCGGGCCACGATCCGGTCGGGCGCGGCCCAGCCGGACGAGACCAGGTGGTCGGCGCACGCCACGAAGTCGGTGAACGTGTTCATCTTGTGGAGCATCTTGCCGCTGTCGTACCAGGCGCGGCCCATCTCGCCGCCGCCGCGGATGTGGGCCACGGCGAACACGACGCCCCGGTCGAGCAGGCTCAGTCGCGCGATCGAGAAGTACGGGTCGACGGAGATCTCATAGGAGCCGTACCCGTACAGCAACGCCGGGTTCGTCCCGTCGGCCTTCGCGTCCTTGCGGGCCACGATCGAGATCGGGATGCGGGTCCCGTCCTCGGCGGTCGCCCACTCGCGATACTGCCGGTAGTCCGCCGGATCGAAGTCGCCCAGCACCGGCGTCTGCTTGCGCAGCAGCAGCTCACCGGTGGGCACGTCGTAGTCGAAGACGCTGCCCGGCGTGACCAGCGAGGTGTAGCTGAGCCGGATCTGGCGGGCGTCGAACTCCGGAGTGTCGCCGAGCCGGACGGTGTAGATCGGCTCGTCGAACTCGATCGCCTCCAGCTCGCCGTCGGACCTCAGCAGCGAGAGTTTGGTCAGCCCGCCCTCGCGCATCGAGACGACCGCGAAGTCCCGGAAGGCGTCCGCGCTGGTGATGCGGCGCTCGGGGTGGTGGGCGATGAGCTCGTGCCAGTCGCGGGTGTCGGCCACCGGCACCCAGCCGAGGGTGAAGTTCTCGGCGCCGCGGTTGTGCAGCACCAGGAAGCGGTCGCCCTGGTGGTCGATCTCGAACTCGACGCCCTCGACGCGGCCCTCGCCGAAGACCTGGAACTCCCCGGTCGGGTCGGCGGCGGAGAGGAAGCGGATCTCGGTGGTCAGCGTCGAGGCGGCATAGAGGACCAGGTACTCCTCGGAGCGGGTCAGGTCGATGCCGACGCGGAACTTCTGGTCGTCCTCCTGGTACACCAGGACGTCCTCGGACTGGCCGAGGCGGTGGCGCCAGACCTGGTGGGGACGCCAGGCGTCGTCCACCTTCGTATAGAAGTAGTGCTCGCCGTCGGCCGCCCACGTGCCGCCGTAGAAGGTGTCGACGACCTCGTCGCCGCGGACCTCGCCGGTGCGGAGGTCCTTGAAGCGCAAGGTGAAGCGCTCATCGCCGGAGAAGTTGACGGAGAAGGCCAGCAGGTTCCCGTCGGGGGAGACGGCGGCGGCGCCGATCGAGAAGAAGTCGTGGCCCTCGGCCAGGACATTGCCGTCGAGGATGACCTGCTCGCCGTCGACTTCGGTGCCCGGCTCGATCTCGGGGGGCGTGTCCCCCTCGACCGCGACGCGGCAGTACTGCGAGTACTGCTTGCCCTCCTCGGTGCGGCCGTAATACCACCAGCCGTGCTCGCGGGTGGGCACCGACAGGTCGGTCTCCTGGGTGCGGTCCTTGATCTCCCCGAAGATCGTCTTGCGCAGACCGGCCAGGTGCGCGGTCTGCGTTTCGGTATGGGCGTTCTCGGCCTCGAGGTAGTCGCGGACGGCGGGATCTTCGGAATCCTTGAGCCAGGCGTAGGCGTCGTTCACGGTGTCGCCGTGGTGGGTTCGCGGGTGTTCGCGGCGGGGGGCGACGGGTTTCGTGGTATGCGCATCTGACATGCCTCAACTGTAAGCGGCTTCGCCCCGCCGCGCCGGTCACCGCTCGCTGGACCCTATTTCACCATAAGTTACTCGTGAGTAATATCCGTGCGGGTTCAAAACCCTGAAATCCCCCATTTGAGGACGCACTGGCCTGTGAGGATGGTCCGCATGAGTGACAGCAGGGACGAGACGAAGGAGATGACCGCTTTGCCGGGCATCGGGGGCGCGCCGTCCGAGGGCGCCGCCGTGTCCGACAAGACCGCGATATTCGATCGCAGCGACGTCACCGGCGAGCCTTTCCTCGTCGCCCAAGGGCTCTCTGCCAAAGGACACCAGGGCGCGGTGTTCACCGGCATCGACGTGAGCGCCGAACTCGGCCAGCTCGTCGCCGTCTCGGGCGACGCCGGCGACGGGCGCTCGGCGCTCCTGCTGGCGCTGTCGGGCCGGTTCACGCTGTCCGGCGGGACGCTCAAGGTCGACGGCCGCACCGAACCCGG
Organism: Glycomyces buryatensis; assembly: GCF_004912275.1. Classification (GTDB taxonomy): domain Bacteria; phylum Actinomycetota; class Actinomycetes; order Mycobacteriales; family Micromonosporaceae; genus Glycomyces; species Glycomyces buryatensis. The sequence goes on along the minus strand of NZ_STGY01000054.1, from coordinate 46,721 downwards.
GCAGATCCGGCGCCGTTTCACCGTCGCCCTGGCCGGGCCCGCGATCGGCTTCGACGAGTACCACACCGTCGCGACCTGCATCAAGGAGACGATCACCGTCTCCAAGGGGGCCGCGACGCGCGCCAATATCGCCGCCTGGCTCGACCGGCTCGCCCTGCACCTGGACTCCGGCGACACCTTCGGATTCCTTCCGCGCATCGAACAGCTGCGCTTCGCGATCGCCTGCGCGGCCGCCGCCCGCACGCCCGCGATCGTCGTGGACGACATCGACACCGGGCTCAACGGCGCCGGCGGCGAGCTCGTCTTCGAGTCCCTGCGAACCGTCGCCGACGCCGGGCAGCTCGTCCTCGCCGCCTGCACCCGCCACGACCCGCCCGCCGACACCGTGGTCGACCTCAGAGGCAACCGACTCGAGAACGGAGGCCGGAAGTGAGCCCGTTCAAACTCGCCTGGTCAGAACTGCGCCGATTCCGCGGACACCCGATCCGCGTCGCCGCCCTCATCGCGATCATCCTCATCCCGCTCGTCTACGGCGGCCTCTATCTCTGGTTCGCCTGGGACCCTTACGGAAAGCTCGACCAGATGCCGGTCGCGGTCGTCAATGAGGACACCGGGGCGACCATCGCCCAGGACGGCGAGACCACCGACGTCAACGGCGGCCGGCAGCTGGTCGACCAGCTGGGGTCCGACCGCATCTTCGACTGGAAGTTCGTCGACGCCGGCACCGCCGCGCAGGGGCTCGAGGACGGCGACTACTACATGGTCATCACCGTCCCGCAGGACTTCTCGACCAACCTGGCCAGCCTCGCCGGTGACAGCCCCGAGCAGGCCACGGTCGAGTTCGACCTGAACGACGCCAACGGCTACGTCGCGGGCATCATGGCCTCGACCGCCGAGGCGGAGCTGCGCAACCAGATCAACACCGCCGTCTACGTCACCTTCGCCAAGACCATCTTCGGCGACCTGACCGAGCTGGGCGCGGGGCTGACGGAGGCGAGCGAGGGCGCGGGCACGCTCTCCGACGGCATCGGCAGCGCCGAGACCGGCGCCTCCGATCTCGAATCGGGCCTGACGGATCTCGAGTCCGGCGCCCAGGAGGTCGCCACCGGTGCCGGGCAGGTCTCCGACGGCGTCGACGAGGTCGTGAACGTCGCGCAGCCGGTGGTGGACGGGTTGTCCACGAACTGGAGCCAGATCCAGTCCGGTTCGGCGGCGGGCTCGAACCTCGTCAACGACGCGGCCACGGACCTCCAGTCGGTCTACGACGCGCTGTGCACGGGAGACGCGGCGAGCACGGACGCCTGCGCGACGCTCCAAGCGCATATCGATGAGGCCGGGCAGGTCAATACGGAAGTGCAGCAGGCGAACGGGGCGGTCCAGAGCACGACCGCCGCGTCGCTCGCGACGGCCTCCTCGGACCTGTCGGACCTGAAGACCGGCGCGGCCGACGTCGCGACCGGCGCGGGCCAGGTCGCCACCGGCGCCGCCGGCGCCGAGCTGGGCGCCTCCGACCTCCAGGATGGTCTGGGGGACTTGCAGGACGGCGCGGACAACCTCGCCTCGTCCCTGTCGAGCGCCGCCGCCGAGGTCCCGACCGAGAACCCGGCCGACGACGCGGAGAGCGCCGAGGCGTACGGCAGCCCGGTCCAAGTCAAGGAGACGAATCTGAACCCGGCCGAGACTTATGGGCGCGGCCTGGCGCCGTTCTTCATAGCGGTGGCGCTGTGGGTCTTCGGGCTCATCGCGTACCTGCTGCTGCGCCCGGCGAACCCGCGCGCGGTGGCGGGCCCGCTGCGTTCGCCGACGGTCGCGTTGGGCGGCTGGCTGCCCGGCGCGCTGCTGGGGCTGTTGTCGGCGCTGTTGCTGTACGTGGTGCTGGACATCGGTCTCGGGCTCGATCCGAAGTACGTGTTGGGGACGATCGGATTGTGCCTGTTGGTGATCCTGACGTTCTCGGCCATGACGCACCTGCTGAAGCTCGCGTTCGGGTCGGCCGGGAGCCTCTTGATCGTGGTGCTGCTGATGTTGCAGTTGACGAGCGCGGGCGGTCTGTATCCGGTGGAGACGACGCCGCAGTTCTTCCAGGCGCTCCATCAGGTGCTGCCGATGTCGTACGCGGTCGACGGCCTGCGGGTGACGCTGAGCGGCGGCTACTCGCCGCATCTGGTGCGGGCGGTGATCGTGCTCGTGGTGTATCTGGTGGTGTCGCTGGTACTGGCCACGGTCGTGGTGGCGATGCGCCGCAAGTGGAAGATGGACAGCCTGAACCTGCCACTGAAGCTCTAGGGGCGGAGGCGGTTTCGGCCCGGCCTGCCCGAGGGGGCAAGGCCGGGCCGAATTGGTTCACGTGACCGGGAGTCGGGCGTGGCCGTGTTCTTCGCGCCCGGCGCTAGTCGGCCGCCGCGTCCGTTCCGCCCGTGGTCATCCACTGCACGAGTTGCAGGACCACACCGTTCGGATCGGTCACCTGGAAGTAGCGCTCGCCCCACTCCTCGGTCTCGATCTCGGTCGTGATCTCCACGCCCTCGGCTTGCAGACGTTCGTATTCGGCGTCGATGTCATCGACCACGAACACCACGAGCAGGCCGTCCGCCGCTCCCGCGGCGCTCGCGGGCTTGAAGGTCGGCAGGCCCGTCTTCAAGAAGATGACATTGAAGCCCGCGTCCGGCCGCGACAGCGAGACGAAGCCCTCGGCGGCCATGTCTTCGTTGAAGCCGTAGTGGCGCCCCAGGAACTCGGCCGAGGCGGTCGGGTCGGCGACGTTGAGCGAAATGGCGGATGAGGTGATGTGCAAGTGCGTCTCCCTTTTCTCTGTACGTTGTACATTATAATCATAACACTGTACGACGTACAAATAAAATCGGCTAGGATCTTCCTGTGCCTTCCGCTACAGCCGAAACTCCGAAGCCGACCCTCCTCGAGCTGCTCTGGCGCGCCGCGCCCGACGGCGCCCGCGGTCCCCGCAAGGGCCTCACCGTCGACGCGGTGGTCGACGCCGCGATCGAGATCGCCGACGCCGAAGGCCTCGAGGCGGTCACCATGCGCCGCGTCGCCCAGTCCCTCGGGAAGGCGACCATGACGCTCTACACCTACGTCCCGGGGAAGACCGAGCTCATCGTCCTGATGCTCGATGCGCTATACGGCCGCATGGACTTCGAGGACACCGCCGGTCGGCCCTGGCGCGAGCGTCTGTCGGCCCTCGCCCGCGACGACTACCGGATGTACCGCGCCCACGCGTGGGCCGCCGCCGCGTCGCAGACCCGCCCGCCCCTGGGGCCCGGCCAGTCCACAAAGTACGAGCACGAGCTGCGCGCCCTCGACGGACTCGGGCTGAGCGACGTCGAGATGGACGACGCCCTCGCCTACCTGCTCGGCTTCGTGCGCACCGCCGCCGCGGACGCGGCCGGGGCCGACGCCGAGCGCGAGGCCAGCGCCATGAGCGACCAGGAGTGGTGGGAGGCCAACGGCCCCTTGCTCGCACGAGTGCTCGACACCGAGCGGTTCCCGACGGCGGTCCGGGTCGGCCAGGCGGCCGGCGAGGCCCACGGGTCCGCGTTCGACCCGGCCCACGCCTTCGAATTCGGCCTGGCCCGCACGCTCGACGGCTTGGCCGTGATCATCGAGCGTTAGTTCGGCCCGGCCGTGATCATCGAGCGCTGAGGGCTGTTATCGGTCAGCTCAACCGGTAGAGGGCCGCGGCGTGCGATTGGAGCTTCGTCCGCAGCGCAGAGCCGACCTCGACGTCCGCCCGGTTCCAGCAGTCCCGCACCTTGGTCGGCCCCGGGACTCCGAGATCGGCCCAGGTCAGGTCGAATTCCGAGGCTTCACTGCCCCGGTTGAAGATCGCCACCCAGGTGCCGTCGGCCGTTGCCCAGGCGGTGCGCTTCCCGTCCCTCCAGACCTCCTTGGAGGAGGCCTGGCCGCGCTGGGCCGCGAGCACTTCCGGGTTGGTCAGCAATTCGATCGTTTCAGTGCTCGACGCGGGCAGGTCGGCGCCCACCATCAGCGGGGACCGCGCGATGCTCCACAGGGTCAGCATGGTCCGCTGCTCATCCGGCGTCAGCAGGGTCTCGCGCGGTTCGCCGACCTCGGCGCGGACCCCGGTGCGCCCCAACGGCAGCATGTCCGCGTCCGGCCAGTGCCCCGGGCCCGCGTGCGGGGCCCAGTCGCGCAGGAGCTCGAACTGCGTGTCGATGTCGCGCCAGCGGTCCCACAGGTCCGCCGAGATCCGCCACAGGTGCGAGTGCGCCTTCAGATGGTCGGCGTGGCCCAGCGAGAGGTTCATGCCCGGCGACAGGCTCAGCACGATGTCCCGGCCTGAGCGCTGCACCGCGCCCCAGAACGCCTCGACCTCGTCCTCGTAATAGGGCGCGATCATGTCGTCGGCCTTGATGTAGTCCACGCCCCAGTCGGCGAACTGCCGCACCAGCGCGTCGTAGTAGGCCTGGCCGCCCGGGTGCGAGTGGTCGATGCCCCAGTTGTCGTCGATCCACGACGAGGTCCGCTCGCGGTCGGGGATCTGCGCCGCCGAGTACTCGCTGCCCTGGATCGGGCAGTCGGCCGCCACGGCCTGGCGCGGCACGCCCCGCAGGACGTGGACGCCGAACTTCAGGCCCAACGCGTGCACGTAGTCGGCCAGCGGCTTGAAGCCCGCTCCGCCTGCGGCCGAAGGGAACCGGTTCGGTGCCGGCTGCGGCAGACCGTACTGGTCCAGGGTCAGCTTCGAGCCGGTGTTGTAGCCACCGGATTTGGCGCCCGGGTCGTACCACTGGACGTCGACCACGACGTACTCCCAGCCGTACTCGGCCATGTGCTCGGCCATGAACTCGGCGTTCGCCCGGGTCTCGGCCTCAGTGACCGTGGTGCCGAACACGTCCCATGAGTTCCAGCCCATCGGGGGCACAGCGGCGAGTCGGGACACGGGATCCTCCTCGGGGGTCGGGTGCCATGTACGGTACCCGCGCCGTCTGAGGCCGCTCTGCGCCGGTTTGGAATCGCTCCATGCCTGGATGTGCGCTGGCCGCTTGTGCAGGAGCATCGCCCGGGCTTGTCGGGCGTCACGTTCGCGCCAATGCCGCATTGATGGGCGGGCCCACGGTGCTGTAAAGTGTCCGATGCGTGTTCATGTGGATTCACGTGTGCACGGCCAGGTAGCTCAGTTGGTACGAGCGTCCGCCTGAAAAGCGGAAGGTCGCCGGTTCGACCCCGGCCCTGGCCACAGAGAAAAGACCCTCCTTCCAGCATCAATGCTGGAAGGAGGGTCTTCTTCATGTCGGATGGAATCCGGTTCTCAGCGGACGTATGGCGGACGGGTTTTCAGTTGGCCGTCGGACCATCTGTCAGGGTGTCTTCAGATCGTTCGAGCTGAAGGTCTCGGAGCGAGCGTCGTGGAAGACACGCCGAATGGTGCATTCGGCAAGCAGGTTCTCATCGGAGCGGGTGAACAGCTGTCCGTCTGGGCCGGGTTTGAAGTCCGGTTCTTTCTGGTAGTCGAGCAGGATCGCGGCGAGTTGGGGTGGGCATGGAGCTGTCCGGATGAACTCGCGGTCGCGCTGTTTGAGCCCGCGGTCGCTGCGTACTTCGCCGGTGTTGGTCCACTCGCGGCCGACGTGTGAGGCGGACTTGTGCAGGTGCAACCAGCCCCATCCCCCTTCCTTTGAGATGTCGAGGTCCTTCACGTGCAGTGCGATTGCCTCCTCACTTGATTGGCCTCGAGAAGCCCTTCTCTGACCGCGAATTCGCACAACGCGCCAAGGATGCAGTGAGACCGTGTGCCCGCTTCGCCGCCGTGCGCATTTGGAGTTGTGCCGCAACGCAACGGATATGGTCCACATATTGCGCCGGAGGATATGCCGGTTCACAGTGTCGTCGTGGTGGTGGTCAGACAGAGGTATCGCTTGTGGGCGTGGCGAACCAGTCGGCCTCGACCGAGTACAGCTTGGTTCGGATTGAGGCCGGCTCTGCCGCTTCGCGCTCGCTCTCGCTTGCCGCCGCCTTCCCGTCGCATCCTCACGTGCGTGCACCGGGGAGTTCCGTTCAGAGCGTGAGCGCCGACGGATTGCGGGCGCTCAGGGCCCGTGGAGCAACAGGCCACGACCCGACCGTGACGCGCTACGGCGCACATTGCGTTCTGCGGCACGATGCCGAGCCGACGAGAATGCTCCCGTGGATTCGCAGCGGCGGATTTCCATCATCATGGCAGATCGGAGAATACCGCTGCAATCGAAAGTCGTAACTCCGATCAAGCGCGGTCCCGCATTAACACGCAAGTCGAGAATGTACTGGTTCATGATATTGCGTTCGGGGATTCCTGCCGCCATCCTGCCGGTGTCCCGCCTTGGAAATCACGCCTACCGCAGTCAAAATGGACTTGGCAAAGGCAAATGACGGCATCGCCGACAACCTCGGTACGCGTCAGTTGCATCAGGAGACATCAGGCATCACCCCACTAATTCGACATCCGCGTGAACGATTCCCCCGAATACGTTCGGCCACCCACAGATCCCCAAGTGAGGCTGCCGCACTCGCGCCCGTCGAATTCACCCGACGCCATATCGATCACTTCTCGAATTCCTCAAGACTCTGTCGAGAGTGTCCTGTACCCGCGAACCACAGGAGAGCACATCCATGCGAAATCGACTATTCACGCCCGCAGCGCTGGCGATGACGATCGGAATGCTGGCGGCGATTCCGGCCGCGCCCGCGTTCGCCCAACCGGCCCCCGACTACGAGACGAACCTCCCCGCCAACTTCCAGACCGAAGCCGAAGCCCTCGCTGAGGACCTCACCTTGACGGCGGAGGCGAACGGCTGGACCTACCAGGAAGCACGCGCGCAGTACGAAGCGGCCGAGGCGATCGGTAAGGTCGCCGAACAGGTCGCGGCCGAACACTCGGAGGTCTTCGTCGGGTCGGCCCTGTCGGCCGAACCCGGCGGCGCTCCCACCCTGTACATCAAGGGCGCGGCCGACCGGGAGATCACGAGCCTCGCCACCGCGTCCGAGGTGTCGATCGACATCGTCGACAAGCAGCCCTACTCGTTCGACGAACTGGGCCGGCGCAACGAGAACCTCATCGGCGAACTCGCGGACATGGGATACGGGAATCTCATCACCTCGGTCGACATCACGCGCGGCGTCATCGAAGCCGACGTCCAGAACACCTCCGCTGCAACGTACGGCACCGCCTCGGTCGAGTCCCAGCTGTCGTCGGAGTTCTCCGAAGGCGTCGAACTGCGGTTCGTCGACCAGCTCACCAGCGGGGCCGAACACGGCTTCGGCGGAGCCCGCGTCTACGGAGACTCGGTGTGCACCAGCGGATGGACCGTCCGGCACGACAACGGTGGAAGCGGAGTCACGACCGCCGGTCACTGCAACGGCATCGCCAGGATTCGCGAAGACGGAGTCGCTATCCACGACATGACGTTCAGGAGCCAGAGGCAGAGCGGAGGGGTCGATCTCGAATGGCACTCGGTCGACGGCCACAGCGAGCCGGCCAGGTTCTATTCCAGCGCGGGCAACCTGCGTGCCACCCGCTCGACCGAAGCCCTCGGCGCGATCTCGGTGGGCGAGACGATCTGCGTCTACGGCCGGAGCACCAACCGGCGGATCTGCTCCGCAGAGGTGGCGAGCACGTGGACATCCTGCGTCATCGACGGCGTCCTCCTCACCGGGCAGATCCGCATGAACGCGCACGTGACCACCGGCGGGGATTCCGGCGGCGGCTGGTCGCACGGGAACCGGGCCTACGGGTCGCACGTCGGACACTGCAACAACGACAGCATCTTCATGCCCGTCGCCTACTTCTCCTACGTGGGGCTTTCCGTGAAGACGCAGTGATGCGGCGCAGACGGCCGGGCCGGTATCCGGAATCGGGCCTGGAACTGGAGTTCCAGTCTCGATTCGCACGGACACCGGCCCGGCCGGAGCGCTCGCAATGCGGTGCCGGAAGTTCGACCGGGCAGTGGACCCCGACGTTCGGAGTGCTCCGGTCCGGTCAGGGACCGCAGTCGGCGCAGCGCCCGAAGCCGTCGGTGGTGTTCTTAGCGCGGCCGAGCCGGTGTCGCCGGGGCCGTCCAATGTCTTTTCGATGCCTCCGCATCTGCATGAAACTTCCAACTACCGTAGGGCGCTACCTGAGGCGACGACGATGCTGAACCAAGTCGCCGAGCAGCACACGCACCTTCCACAACCCCCACGAACAGGACGGGACTCTGGCCTTATCCGAGAGCGAGGCGGAGTATCGCAGTGCCGTCGGTCATGCCCGCCAACTGGACTGAGAGCACGCCCGCCGCGGGTTCGGGGGGTTCAGGAGTTGCTTCCAGGTCCGCTGGGCAGTCCATGGATCCGCCGCCGGCGGAGAAGTGCAAGGTGCAGCGGCCTTTGAGCTCGCTATCGCCACCGCCTCCGGGCAGGGTGACTTGCAAGGCGAGCCCGTCGTCGAGGATGTCAATGACGGCGAGTGTGCCCGGCCCGGTAGAGCCGTCGAACTCGATGTCCGTCGGCTCGGATATGGCCACCTCGCAGTTGCCGTCGGCGCAGGCGGTGTAGTCGGTGCCGTCAGCGGGGTCGAGCGGTGCGGGATCACTCGCGGACTCCGAGATCGCCGGCTCGGAAGTTGCCGGTGTGGAGGCGGTCTCGGTTGCGGGAGACTCGTCTGGGGAGGAAGCGGAGTCGGTCCCGCAGCCGGACAGGAGGAGCGCCGCTGTCAGTGAGAAAGTCGCCAGGGCTGGACCGCTGAGACGTAGGGTCTGCATCATGGGCCGATGCTAGGAGGCGAAACGCGGGACCCCTCCCGTCTGCGGCCGTAGGTCGGGCTTAGCGGGGCCCCCGCGGAAGGGCATGGTCGTCATCGGGGTTGCGCCTGGTAGTGACCATTGTTCAGTAAGGGGGCGCTTGGCTCCGGTGTCGAGGCCGATGCTGCGCTCGTCGAAGGCGAGGCTTCCGCTTCGTCTTCGGTCTCAGCGCAGCCTGTTGCGGCGACGCCCGACAGCACAGCCAGCGCCGCACCGACGACTCGAGTTCGATATCGCATCGCGACTCCCTCTCCTTGTCGGCCTCTCGTTGTGATACTCCCGCAGCTGCTTCGGGACCCCTCCCGGCATTGGGACTGCGTACCCTGCACGAAGGCGCCGTGCCCGCTTTGCTGCGCCTTCGCAATGCTGGAAGGCGGGGTTTCTTTTCGTCCGGCGACGACTGCACGTCAGCGGGAACTACGGGGACTCGATGTCCTAGATGCTGGTGTCACCGCGGTCGCGGTCCATTTCCTTGCCGGTGCCGGAGAAGTCGCCCTCGCCCTCGGAGAGGTACAGCCGTGGCGAGCCGGGAGTGCCAGAAGCCAGGTACATCGGAACTTTGGCCTTGCTCCCCATCCAGAAGAACGCCGCGATCATCGGAGCGAAGCCGAGCAGGTGGAGGGCGAAGGCCCACCCGACCTCCATCACCGGGTACAGGGCGAAGCCCCCGAACAACCACAGGGCGAGGAGCAGGCCGGGAATCCAGCCGCGCCGGTGCAGCGACAGCCCGCCCAGGACGGCGCCCGCGACGATCACGCCGACGACGGAGAGGACACCGATCGCCAGACCGAGAACCATCACCCCCGCGACGATCCACGAGGCCGTGGAGCCGAACTCCTCCAGTTCCAGGGCCTCGGCCACCATGAGACCGCCGCCCGCCAGCACGAAGGCCGCGGCAACGCCGCCGCACAGGATCCCGACGAGCCGCCCCTCCCACTTCTTGATGAACGCTGACGAATACCTGTAGCCCATCGCTGCTCCTCACGCCGCCGTCGGTAGAACGGTGTTCCGCTGGTCCGCCACGTCCACCTTGCATCCAGCATGGCACCTTTGCGAGGCGGGGAACCGGCGGGAAAGCGGCGGGAGTTTCCGCAGCGGACCCTCGCCGGGGCCCGATCGCATAGACCTCCGGTCCTCAGTCGGAGACGGCTTGACGGCGGAGTCGCGGTGTCTCCGCAGCCGCAAGGGCGACAGGTGCATCGCGGGCGGCGAGCACCCCCGATCGCCACAGCACCGCCGTCGTCAAGGCCGCCGGTGCGGCCAGGCCGAACACCGGCACCAAGCCCGGCACCAGGTAGTAGACGCACAGCAGGACGCCGACGCCCACGCCCGCCAGCGCCGCCGTGGCGGGGCGCGCGACCGTCAGGATCAGCGCTCGGCGCAGCAGCGCCCGGGCGCCCTCGTCGAAGTGCGATTGCAGCGGCCAGGCGAGTGCGGTGAGCAGCCCGAGCCAGACGCCGGCGACGGTGAGGCCCCCGGCCATCACCGGTCCGAGCGCGCCGAGGTCGAGGCGCTCCACGACCTGCCGGTCCAGCACGAGGATCGCCCAGCAGCACGCGAGCGCCGCGCCGAGCCGGTTGGCGGCGCCGAATTCCCGACGCCACAGCTCGCCGAACCTGGCGCGCAGCCCGGTCAGCGCCGGAGGCTCCTCCGGGTGCCTGGCCGCGTGCCGGGCGTCATCGCGCAGCACCCCGTACAGGGCGGCCGTCGCCGGGAAGGTCCCGAGCAGGATGCCGCCGCGCAGCGTCCAGGCCAGCCACAGCAGGTGCAGGCACAGCAGTCGCAGACCGAGCCGGCCCATCCGCTGGTACCAGTCCAGGAAGGTGGTCCTCATCCCTTCACCGCCCCGATCATCACGCCCTTCTCGAAATAGCGTTGCAGGAAGGGATAGAGCACGATCACCGGCAGTGTGGAGACGACGATGACGCCGTACTTGATCTGGTCGGCGTACTGCTGGGCGTAGCTGGCCCCGGCGCCGCCCGCGCCGCCCGCTCCCCCGGAGAAGGCCTGGTTGGAGATGAGGATGTCGCGCAGCACGATCTGCAGCGGTTGAATGCTGTAGTCGCGGACGAACACCAGGCCGGTGAAGAAGTCGTTCCAGTGCTGCACCAGGTAGTACAGCCCGATCACCGAGAGGATGGGCATGGACAGCGGCAGCGCGATCTTGATGAAGAACTGGAAGTAGTTCGCGCCGTCGATGGAGGCGGCCTCGTGCAGTTCCTGCGGGAGCGAATGCTCGAAGAACGCACGGGCGATGATCAGGTTGAACACGTTCACCGCCGAGGGCAGTACGAACACCAGCCAGTTGTCCAGCAGGTTCAAATCCCGCAGCAGCAGGTACATCGGGATGAGTCCGCCGTTGAAGAACATGGTGAACGCGAAGAAGAACATCAGCACCCTGCGAGGGCGGAATTCCCGGCGCGAGAGGGCGAAGGCGGCGGGCATGGTCACCAGCAGGTTCAGTGCGGTGCCGACGATCGCGTAGAGGAGCGTGTTCCGGTACCCGTTCCAGATTCGCTCGTCGGCGAAGATCTGCTCGTAGCCGAACCAGGAGAGGTCGCGCGGCACGAGCCAGACTCGTCCGGTGGCCACCATGGTGGGGTCTGAGATCGAGGCGATGACGACGAAGTAGATCGGGTACAGCGTCACGAACAGCACCAGGACGCAGGCGAGCCCCAGGACGATCTTGAACGCGATGTCGCCGGGTGTGTGGCGGCGCAGGGCCGTGATGGGTCTGGTCATCGTGCTCACCACAGACTCGTGTTGGAGACGCGCTTGGCGATCTGGTTGGTGATCACCAGGAAGGTGAAGCTGATCAGGGTGTTGAACAGCCCGATCGCGGTGGCGTAACTGAACTGGCTCGAGAGGATGCCGATCTTGTAGACGTAGGTCGCGATCACTTCGGAGACTTCCAGGTTGAGGGGGTTCTGCATGAGGAAGATCTTCTCGAACCCGGTGTTCAGCACGTTCCCCATGTTCAGGATCAGCAGCACGATCATCGTGGGGATCAGTGCGGGGACGTCGACGTGCCGGATGATGCTGAGCCGGCCCGCGCCGTCGATCCGTGCGGCCTCGTACAGCTGCGTGTCCACGCTCGCCAATGCGGCCAGGTAGATGATGCTGTTCCATCCGGCGTGCTGCCACACCTCGGAGATCACATAGACGGGTACGAACGCGCTCGCGCTGCCGAGGAAGTTGGCCCCTTCGACCCCGAACAGGCCCACGAAGCGGGTGATCAGGCCCGAACTCGGGGAGAGGAACACCTGCAGCATGCCCACGATCACCACGATCGAGATGAAGTGCGGCAGGTAGGTCGCGGTCTGCAGGAACTTCTTCCTGCGCCGTCCGAGCACCTGGTTGACCATGAGCGCGAGCACGATCGGCGCGATGAAGCCGACCACGAGCGTGCTCACGCTGATCACCACGGTATTGCGGATCAGGGTCCAGAACTGCGGGCTCTCGAAGAACTGCCGGAAGTACTTCAGTCCGACCCAGTCGCCGCCGGTGATGCCGGCGGTGAAGTCGAACTCGCGGAATGCCAGCTGCAGGCCGTACATCGGCACGTAGGCGAACACCGCGACGAACGCGATCGCGGGGGCGGCCATCACCCACAGCTGCC
>NZ_STGY01000054.1:34134-34199 GCF_004912275.1 Glycomyces buryatensis | reverse complement strand
CGAAGGTGCCTCTGGAGGCGCCGGGCCGGCCCGGCCCCGGCCCGCCGGGGACCGCGCATCGCGCG
>NZ_STGY01000054.1:0-34058 GCF_004912275.1 Glycomyces buryatensis | reverse complement strand
CCCCGGCGGGCCCGATGGTGGTTGCGGCCGTCATCCCAGGTTCGCCTGGTAGTCGTCGTAGTAGCGCTGGTGGATCTCGACGGCCTCGGTCAGTCCGAGTCCCTCCAGCTCCGCCGTGTAAGCGTCCCATTCGGACTCGACGCCGCCTTCGGTGATCCAGGTGGCCCACCGCTGCATCGCGGGTCCGAGCAGGTCGGTGTGGAGCAGCGAGAGCCTGCTGGAGTCCTCCGCGTTCATCTTGATCAGTTCCCCGGGCCAGATCTCGGTGGCCGGGTCGATGTTCGCGAGGACGTCCGTGAGCGGTTCGCCTTGTTCCGCCGACTCTGCCAGGTCGGTCGGCAGCGTGACCTCGATGTCGTCGCGGATCCATCCGGGGCTGTTGTCGGCGAGCGTGGTGGTCCATTTCCAGGTGGACGGGTCGGTCGCCTCGTCGGCCGGGGGCAGCACCTCGTACGAGCCGTCGCCGAGCTCTTCGACGTTCTCCCCGAACTCGCCCCAGAGCGCCTGAATGGAGAGGTCCTGGTCGTAGAAGGCGTCGATCACCTTCAGCGCGGCGTCCTTCTTGCTGCTCTGGGCGGACATGGTGATGGTGTTGAGCCCGTAGTTGAGGCCGTAGGAGTCGTACGTCCAGGCCAGGTCGTCGGGGTTCACGGAGGCGTCGGCCAGCAGCGGGGCCGTGGAGGCGTACTGCTCGGCCAGTTCCGGGCCGAACCGGTCCGAGGCCGTCCAGCCCCAGGAGAAGCCGACCTTGGCCACGTCGCCGTCGCCGCGTCCCACCGATTGGTAGGCGGAGTAGTCCTGGGTCATGACGTCCTGGCTGACCAGGCCGTCGGCGTAGAGCTCGTGCAGGAAGGACACCAGGTCGCGGTAGCGGGTGTCGGTGAGGAAGTTGCCCACCGTTCCGTCCTCCACGATGTATCCGGAGCCGCCGCCGCCCGTGATCGGGAGTCCGAAGCTGCCGAGCAGCACCGAGGGCTGGAAGAACCCGAAGCCGCCCTCGCCGGCCGGAGACCAGTCGATCGGGATCTCGTCGTCCGTGTCGCCGTTGCCGTTGGCGTCCTCGTTCTTGAAGGCGAGCAGGACTTCGTGCAGCTCATCGAAGGTGGTGGGCTGCTCCAGGCCCAGATTGTCGAGCCACTGCTGGTTCACGTACTGGCGGGTGGAGGTCTCCGGCCAGAAGCGACGGTAGGAGGGGATCGAGTAGATCTCCCCGTCGGGGCGGGTCGCCATTGCCTCGGTCTCGGGCAGTGCCTCGAACATCGCCGCCACGTTCGGCAGCGCCTCCATGTCGTCGCCGAGGTCCTCGAACAGGCCGGTGAAGGTGACCATGTCCGAGTCGTTGATGGCGTTCGTGCCGATCACCAGGTCCGGAATGTCGCCGGCGGCGAGCATGGTGGACTTCTTCTCCGCCCAGTCGGCCGAGACCTCCTCCCATTCGACCGGGATGCCCGCGGCCTTCTCGAGTTCTTCCACCCAACCCATGTCCTCCATGGGCCCGGTGAGGGCGTGCTTGACGACGAGGATCTTGAGCGAGTTGCTGTCCTCGCCTCCTCCGCCGCATGCGCTCAGCAGCATCGCGGTGGACGCGAGGCCGGCGAGGGCGGCGGCCCCTCTGCGTTTCAAAATCGGATTCAAGACTCCTCCTTGAGCCGGGGGGTTCGGGCATGGTTCCGATCAGAGGGTCGGCGGACGTTCAGGCCTCGCGTCACCGCGGTTCGGATCGATCAGGGGTGGGCGGTACCTGGGGCCGGGTCGCGTCGTCTCCTCGTAAGTGTCGTGAACGCCACACGACCTTATGCACGTAGTTCAGCGTTGTCAATAGAGGGACAGGATCAGGTGTGATCGTGCGTCCACAAGGCTCCGTGGGATTTTCAGGATCGACGCAGTTCGATCTCTGCGGTTCGATGGACGTCGCCGCGAACCGTCGTCAGCGGGGCACGCCCGAGGACGCTCGGGGAATCACATGCGCGGCGGCGTGGTACTCCCGCGGCGGGCCCGCGCTGCCGCCCAAGCGCTCGGTCAGCATCCGCACGGCCGCGCCCACCATCGCCTCGTGCTCCGGGCTCACCGTCGTCAGCGGCGGCACGGTGAACTCGGCCTCGTCGGTGTCGTCGAAGCCGGTCAGGGCCACATCGTCGGGAACGCGCACGCCATGGGTGCGGAGGGCGCGCAGCGCGCCGACCGCCACGGCGTCGTTGATGCCCATCACCGCGTCGAAGTCGCCGCCCGAGGCGAGCAGACCCGTCATCGCCTCGAACCCGGGGGCGCGCCGGTCCCAGTCCGAGCCGGCCACCGCCAGCGCCGGATCCGCCTCGAGTCCGAACTCTTCGTGCGCGGCGAGAAAACCCTCGAAGCGGCGCCCGGCAGGTCGGCCGTTCCTGGTCGCGTTCCACACCAGGGCGAGACGCCGCCGGCCGGTGTCCAGCAGGTGGCGGGTGACGGCCTTGAAGCCCTCGTATTCCCCCATCACCACCGTGTCCAGCAGTCCGGTGGGCGTGCTGCCGAACTGCACCACCGGTCGGTTCGGCGCCTTGCCGTCCAGCAGTTCGGCATTGATGTGGGGCGCGAAGACGATCATCCCGTCCGCATCCGCGGTGGTAGCGCCGAGGATCGCCTCGCGCTCGGCGTCGGCGTTCGAGGCGATGCGCAGGGTGCTGGTGAGGTTCTGTGCCGCGAGCGCCAGGATCAACCGTTCGGCGTTCTCGGCGTAGTAGGGCTGGTGGAGGTTCGGCACGACCACCGCGATCCGTCCACTGCCGCCGCCCGCCAATGCCCGGCCGGCCCGGTTCACCCGGTAGCCGACGGCGGCGACCGCCTCCCATACCCGTTCCCGGGTCGCCGTCGCCGCGTACGGGCGGTCGCGGAGCACATTGGAGACCGTCTTCGGCGATACCCCTGCCATGGCGGCGACGTCCGCCAACGTGGGTCGCTTCATCGCGCGCCCGGTCCCGACGTGGATTCGCGCTGCACCAGCGCGACCGGGACGGTGATCGCCCGGGGCGCCTGGTCATCCCCGGCCAGGCGCGCCGCCAGGAGATCGACGGCGCCCCGCGCCAGGGAGGGCGGGTCCGGGTCGATGGTGCTCAATGACGGCGTGCTGAACCGGCCGTCGTCCAGATTGCCGTAGCCGATCAGCGCCACCCGTCCCGGCACCTCGACCCCGGCGGCGTGCAGGCCCGCGAGCGCCCCGAGGGCGATTTCATCGGTGCCGCAGATGAGGGCGTCGACCCCCGGCTGATCGACCAGGGCCCGCTGCGCCGCCCGGTAACCGGCGGCGCGCCCCACCCGGCCCGGCTCGGGGTCGACGCGCGCGACCAGCCGGACCTGCTCGCGTTCGGCCAGCGGTCCGGGCCCGAGCCTCACGGCGCGGCCGCGGCCCATCACCTGCAGGTGCCGCAGCGCCAGGTCGACGGCCTGGTCGAGATCCGCGGACACCGCGTCCGTACCGGCGACCTGGGCGGCGGGAGGCCGCCGCGTGACCTCGACGCGGATCACGGGCCCGCCTTCGTCGGCGGCCGTCGTGGCGGGAAGCTCGGGCGCGTCGACCACGAGCAGCGCGTCGAAGGTGTGTCCGCGCTGTGCCAGCACCGAGGCGAGACGTGCGGGGTCGTCGTGCGTCGGCTCCACACTGGCGTGCAGGCCGTGACGGTCCAACTCCGTCACCAGCCGCTCCACCACGGCGGCGAGCAGGGGTCGACGCAGGTCCGCCACCGCGATGCCGATGACTCCGGTGCGGCCGGTGCGCAGGGTTCGTGCCGAAGCGTTCGGCGTCCAACCGAGTTCGGCGATCGCCGCGCGAACCAGAGCCCGAGTCGCCGGACGAATATGCGGTTCGTCATTGACCACGCGCGAGACCGTCTTCACCGAAACGCCCGCGCGTCCGGCGACCTCGCGCATCGTCACTCCCATGGAGATGAGATTAGATCGTCGGGGCCGGGCGCCACCGGCCCTACCTCGTCTGCCTTCCGGTCAGGGAGCGGAAGCGACCGCGGATCGGGCACCACGCTCGAGGCTCATTCGCTGCGCCCGTGGTGATTGCGATCCACCTCCGCCAGGTACTACCGTCCAGACAACGGATCGCAGACCGCAAGCGGAAGGGGCCACCGTGCTGAGCCAGGTAGCGGAGGGCGTGCTGGTCCACCGGAGCGAGTTGCTCGAGAACAACGCCGTCGTGGTGCAAGGCCGGGCCGGTGTGTTGCTGGTCGACCCCGGGTTGACGGGATCCGAGATGACCCGCCTCGCGAGCGACCTTCGCGAGTTGGGTCAGCCCGTTGTGGCAGGCTTCTCGACGCATCCTGATTGGGATCACGTGCTCTGGCACCCGGAGCTCGGTGAAGCGCCCCGCTACGGTACGGCCCGCTGCGCAGCCTCCATGCGGGATCTGCGGTCGAACCCGGACTGGAAGGCCCGCGTCGCCGAGGGGTTGCCGCCGGAAATCGCGGACGAGACACCGCTGGATCTGTTCGGCCTCATCACGGGCCTGCCCGCCGGAACCGCGCAGATCCCCTGGGAGGGCCCCGGCGTCCGGATCATCGAGCATCCGGCGCACGCACCGGGCCATGCGGCGCTGTTCATCGAAGAACGCGGGGTTCTCGTCGCCGGCGACATGCTCTCTGATGTCCTGGTTCCGAACCTCGACGACCTGAACGACACCAACGACCCGATCGAGGAATACCTCGTCGGGCTGCGGCTGCTCGAGGACGTGGCAGGCGACGTCGATGTCGTCGTCCCCGGCCACGGGTCGGTCGGCGGAGCCGATGAGGTACGCGCACGGATCGAGCTGGATCGGGCGTACGTGCTCACCTTGCGCGAGGGCCGTGTGCCCAGTGACCCGCGGGTTGGCCCGACGGCCAAGCCCGGCTGGGAGTGGGTCGGCGACATCTCCGTCGGGCAAGTCCAGCGCCTCGCCGAGAGAAGCGGACGCGGCGGCATGCCCGGCTAGCGATCGGCCTACTCGGGCGGCGGCGAGGCGGGAGACCGGCGGGACAGCGGCAGGAATTTTCGCGGCGGAATCTCACCGGGGTCCGGTCGCAGGTCAACGGGGTTGTCGCAGGCGGTCGCGGGTGGACCCCGAGCGTTAGTGTCCCGGTCATGGCAGCCAGGAAGCCAGAGACGATCGGCCACGGCACTCCCCTTGCCCCCGGCGCGCACCCGGACGCCCGGTTCGGCGCCCTCCTGAAGTCGCGCCGCGAGCGCGACGGCCTGACCCAGCGCGAACTCGCCGAACGCTCGGGCGTCAGCCTGGCCGCGATCCGCGACATGGAGCAGGGACGCAGCCGCCGCCCCCGGCGCGACTCGGTCCGCGCCCTCGCCCGCGCCCTGGGCCTGGCCGGTCCGGACGAGGCCCACTTCCTCGCCGCCGCCTTCGCGCTGCCCACCCCGACGATGTCCAAGGTCATGTCGCGTCCCGAACCACCACCGGCCCCGCCCGGCACGGCGACCACCCTGGCCATCCTGGGACCGCTCACCGTCTGGCGCGGCGGCGCCCGAGTGCCGCTGACCGCCGACAAGCAGCGGACCCTCCTGCTGCGGCTCGCACTGAGCAATGGCGACGTCGTCGGGCGCGAAGAGCTGATGGACCTGATCTGGGGACGGCGGCGACCGGAATCGGCCACCAATCTCCTCTATACCTACATCGGACGGCTGCGGCGCCTGCTGCGCCACGGACCCGCGGCAGCGGACATGCTCGCGTCCGCCCCGGGCGGCTACCGCCTCACCGCGGGCCCCGAGCAACTGGACCTGGTGCGGTTCAGGGAACTGGCCGCCCACGCCGCCGCCGAAGGCGACCCCGAACGGGCACTCGGCCACTACGCGGAGGCGGCCCGGCTGTGGCGCGGCGACACCGACGTGGACGTCCTTCGCGGCAGCCCGCTCGTGACCGCCGTGACCGACGAGTACGCCGCCCTGCTGCGCGCCTACGCCACGGCCGCAAGGGAACTCGGCGAATCCGAGCAGGTCCTGCCGCGACTGCGGGACCTGGCCGACCGGCTCGAACTGCACGAGCCGCTGCACGCCGAACTGGTCATCACCCTCTCCGCCGCCGGCCGCCAGACCGAGGCACTCGCGGCCTACGAACGCGTGCGCGCCATCCTGGGCGACCAACTCGGCATCGACCCGGGACCGCAACTGCGCGACGCCCACCAGGGCGCCCTCCAGCAACGCTGGCGCTCATCGCCGCAGGCACCGCGGAGCGGCCCGATCCGGCAGGCGCCGGCCGCACCGCCCGACTTCGTCGGCCGCGACCGCGAACTCGCCATCATCACCGAAACGCTCGGCCAAGCCGCGACCGGCACTGCGGGCGACACCGCACCGGAAGCGCCGACGGCGCGGATCATCGCCGTCAACGGCCCCGCCGGCGTCGGCAAGACCGCCCTCGCCCTGCAAGCGGCCCGGCACCTGCGCGAGGACCTACCGGACGGGCAGCTGTACGCGGACCTGCGCGGCGTCTCCCGCGACCCGATCGCGCCACTCGAAGTCCTCGGCAGGTTCCTGCGGGCCCTCGGCATCCCCGCGCAGCGCGTCGGCACCGACGAGGCCGAAGCCGCGGCGCTCCTGCGCAGCGAACTCGCGGGCCGCCGAATGCTCATGATCCTCGACAATGCCAGGGACGCAAAACAGGTCACGCCGCTGCTGCCCGGCACCGGCGAATGCGCCGTACTCGTCACCAGCCGACGCCGCCTCCCGGACCTCGCCGGCGCCCACGGCATTGACCTGCGGACCCTGCCGTACACCGACGCGCTCGACCTCCTCGCCGCAGCCGCCGGACCCCAGCGCATCCTCGCCGAACCGCATTCCGCCCGGCAGCTCGCCGAAGCCTGCGGACAGCTCCCGCTGGCGCTGCGCATCGCGGGCGCGCGGCTCGCCAGCAGGCCCGCGTGGACCACGACCGACCTCGCCCTGCGCTTGCGCGACACCGGCCGCCGCCTCGCCGAACTGAGCGTCGGCGAACTCGACGTGCTCGCCAGTTTCCAACTCAGCTACGACGCCCTGCGCGCCCCAGCGAGGCGCGCGTTCCGGCTCTGCGCCCTGCACCCCGGCGACGACTTCGGCCTCGACGCCGCGGCCGCGCTGCTCGACACCGAACCCGCCGGGGCCGACCCGATCCTCGGCGAGCTCCTGGACGCCAACATGCTCCTCCAATACACCGCCGACCGATTCCGCTTCCACGACCTGCTGGGCCTCTACGCGACCCGGCTGCTCACCGAGGACGAGCCCGCCGAACGCGAACCGGCTCGCGATCGCCTCCACGCCTGGTACCTGCGCGGCGCGACCGCCGCACTGGAATGGGTGTACCCCCAAATGGTCAGGCTCGCGGCGTGCGACGACCGAGACGCCGTGTTCGAGTCGTCCGAGACCGCGCTGGCATGGCTCGACGCCGAGGCCCCGGCGCTGGTCTCGCTCGTCGAGCGCACCGCCGACACCGGGCACCGGCACCTCGCCTGGCAGATCGCCGACCAGCTGCGCGGCTACTTCTTCATCCGGCGCCACGCCGACCGGTGGCTGCGGACCGCCGACGCGGGCCTCCGCGCGGCCACCGCGGAGGGCGACCCGGCCGCGCGGGCGGCGATGCTCACCAGCCGCGGCCAGGCGATGTGGGCGACGGGCCGGCATCAGGACGCGCTCGACGCCTACGAGGAGGGCGCCGCCCTGGCCGAGACCGCCGGGTGGCGATCCGCCGTCGCGTACCTGCGGCACAATATCGGGCTCGTGCAGTCCGAACAGGGCCGACTCGACGAGGCGGAGGCGTCGTACCAGCTCGCACTGGAGCTCAGCGCCGACGACGAATTCGGGCACGTGCGCGCGGTGACCCTCAATGGACTCGGCGCCATGTGCGCCGACCAGGGACGCCTTGCGGCGGCGGCGGAGTACTTCACCGCCGCGCTGCGGATCAATCGGGCGACCGGACGGGAGACCTCCATCCCGGCCAACCTCGGCAACCTCGGGATGGTGCTCCGTCAGCTCGGCCGGGAGCCGGAGGCCGAGGCGCACCTGCACGCGTCCCTGGACGGCTACCGGAGCCTCGGCAACCTGCACGGAGAATTGTCCACACTGGATGAACTGAGTCAGTTGTACACGCAACGCGGCCAGGCCGACGACGCGGTCAGCGCCGCCCGGCAGGGCTACGACCTCACGCTGATCGGCCAGAACCGGCGCGCGCAGGCGGCGCTGCTGACCACATTGGGCGAGGCAGAGCTGGGCGGCGGCGACGTCCCGGCGGCCCTGGACACGTTCGGGCGGGCGCTGGAGGTCGGCGCCGAATACCCGTTCTTCGCGGTGCGCGCCCAAGTCGGGTTGGCCGCGGCGCTGCTGCGCGACGGGGACGGCGTCGAAGCCCGCCGCCGTGCCGAGAGCGCGGGCGAGGCGGCTCGCGCCCATGGGTTCGGCATGCTCGAAGCGGGCGCCCTGGAGGTCCAGGCCAGCTGCGTCGCGGGCGAGGACCCGGCGGCGGCCGCGCGGCTCGCCACGGTGGCCGCGGGCGTCTACCGGGCCGCGGGTGCGGAGGTCCTGGCCGAACGGGTCGAAGCGGAGCATTCGCAGCCGCGCCATTGAGCCGGTGCATCCAGCGGATGCACCGGCGGTCACGGCGAGTCGATCAGCCGCGGACGATCTTGTGGTACCGGCGGGGAACGTAGCCCCGGGCCCGGTACCAGTCGATGGTGTAGGTCTTGCACCGCATGCCCATGACGGCGGTCGTCAGCTCGTAGGCCCGCATCGACCCGGACGGCGTGGTCCATTTCTCGAACAGCATGGTGTGCCCGTTGGGGTAGGCGGCGGCCTTGTTCATGATGTCGCCGGGGTGGAGGTCGTCCCAATCGATAACTCGGGAGATGTTGGGGAGGGTGCGCGTGCTGTGGCCGGGTGTGGGGCTGTGCCAGCACTGCGAAACGAACCCGGAGCAGTCCCGGCGATACCTGTGGTCCCCTTCCCAGTCCGTGGCCGTGCCTTGGCCGTTGTAGGGGATGTCGCGGTTGTACCAGTTCCGGGCGCGCGTGAGCACGCGAGAGCGCGTGATCTCGCCGTTGTAGGCGGCCTCGGCGGGGCTGGCGACGACGATCGCGGGGATCGTCGCGGCGGGCACGATGAGCGCCGCCTGCAGCATTCGGCGCCGCGAGACGTTCGGGCGTTCTTCTTGATCGGCCATGCGAATCTCCTTGGGGGGAAGGTGAATCAGAACTGTCGGACGACGCTCCGGCACCTGATCGGCGCCGCTGCGTCCTCTTGTCCACTCAGGCTAAGTCCGACGGGTGGAGCCGATCTGACACCGAAACCCGTACTCCGCCCGTACCGGTGCCGGGAGCGAAGGCCCCGACCCGGAACGGTCCAGCCCTGCACGGGTTGCCGGGCTTCGATATGGTTGGGTCCCAATCGCATTACTGTGACCGACCCCTGACCGAAAGGCCACCCCGAGGTGACACACCACCGACCGAAGCCGGTGCGCCGCAGAGTGGTCCGCAGGCAAGCCGTCCTCGATGACTGACATGAGGCGGAAGCGCCGCTGGATTCGGGCCTCGGATGGGTGGATCGAGTTCTTCCTCGTCCCGTTCGCGCTGGCGACCGTACTCGGCGCCTTGTGGGCGAGCGCGATCGCCGGCGACTCCGACGATGAGTACGGCATCCCGGCGATCGTCCTCGGTGTCCTCTGGGGATTCCTCTTCATCATCATCGACCTTTCCCGCTACCGGCATCGGGCCGCGTGGCTCCTGGTCCTGCCGATGGCCGGGGCGGTCTGGGCCGCATGGTTCGCCGTGTACGACTACACGATGGACGAACGCGGCATTGTGGAAGAGTGCCCGATCGTCGGTACGTACGACGAGGAAAAGGAAACGAGAGGCGGCGGCACCTACTGGGTGCGGACCTACACCCTCGAATGCGAGCACGACACGGTCACCGTGGACGAGCGGATCGACAGTAAACCGGCCGACGACCCCTACGACTCGATCGAAGGCGGCATCGACCGCGACGGCACGGATCCGT
Organism: Glycomyces buryatensis; assembly: GCF_004912275.1. Classification (GTDB taxonomy): domain Bacteria; phylum Actinomycetota; class Actinomycetes; order Mycobacteriales; family Micromonosporaceae; genus Glycomyces; species Glycomyces buryatensis. Next base: position 24,083 of record NZ_STGY01000054.1, on the reverse strand, counting down.
TCGACGGCGACCCGTTCGAGCCGGAGTCCATCGAGGTCGAGTACGACCCGCGCGGCCTCCTCGAAGCCCGCCGCACCGGCGATCCCGGCCCCGATACCAGGGAAATGCAGGGACTCGTTGTACTCCTTCTCGTGATCAGCCTCTGCGTCCGCCTCGTCGCCGCCAACGCCCGCTCGCACCGCGATGAACCGTCCAGCGCTCCGGGCACGTCCGGCGGACAGCACTGATGCCCGAGGTTGAACGGTCAGGGGAGCGGCTTCCGGACGAGAACCAGGACGAGCCGCGGGCCGACGGTCCATCTCCAACTCACAACCCTCCAGTGCCGCCCAGCGCCGCACCTGAACGAGCATCGTCCATTTCGGTCGTCGATCGCGGTTCAGTCGCCGGCATCCGGGGTGCGCTGTACTTCCAGGCGGCCGTCGCGCTGGCCTTCGCGCCCATCGCCTATCAGGTGCTCCTCGGGCTTTCGGCCTTGTCCGGCTCCGATGCCGCCGATATCCACGGACTGGCTTCCGGCTTCATCGCATTCGTCGTCATTCCCACGGCACTCCACCTATGGGCGGCCATTCAGGTCGGACGCTCCAGCTGGGGCGGAGCGCTCTTGGTCGTCTCGGTCCTGGCCACGGTCGTCCAGATCCTGATGCTGCTGCCGTACTTCGTCTTGCCCGCGGTGCCGTTCATCGTTGCGCTGATCATCGAACTGGTCTCGTTGGCGAACCAGGACACGCGGCGGCGGATCGAATCCGGTTCCGCGCCGAAGTTCGCGGGGCTACCGGAGTTGATCGTGCTTCCGCTGGCGATCGCGGTGTTCGCGGGCCTGATGGCCTGGAACGGCAACGTCAACGACGCCACCCCCGCGATGCCCGAGACGCCGAATCCCACCCGCGAATTCGACGCCTCGGAAGGCCGGCAGCGCCTTGAGGAAGTCGTGGATGAGACCCTTCCGGCATTCCAGGAAGTCGACGGCTTCGAGGGGCTCGGGGAGGAGCGCCGCATGGAGAACGCGAGCGGCTGCGAAGACGGCGCCGCGCCGGGCGAGGAATGGGTCGACCTGAGCATCGAGTACGACCTGGGCGAATTCGAACCTGATTCGGAGCTCAGCTTGGCCTACTTGGAGAGCATTCGGACCCGCTGGACCGAGCAGGGGTATGAGGTCACGCTCTATGTTCGGGAGAACGACAGTGGAGTGATGCAGAACCGCAGGTTGACGGCCGTCAGAGACGACGGAGTCGCCGCCGTTTACGACGTGGGCTACGGTTCCGCGAGCTTCGTGGTGCGGACTGGATGCGTCCTTCAGCCGGAATAGTGGTCCGGCATGGTGTCGGTGAAGGTGTTGGACAGTTCGTTCTCCCTGCCCGATGCGGTGCTCGGGCTCGGGGCCTCCGTACGATGGCTCGTCGCCCCTACCGACGGTTATCGAGGAGCTTGAGTTGGCACAACGGAAGCAGGTCACCCTGATCGATGATCTCGACGGCACCGAAGCGGACGCCACGGTGCAGTTCGGGATCGACGGTGGGTTGTTCGAGATCGAGCTCCACGAGGCGCATCAGCGGGAGTTGTTCGGGAAGCTGTCAAAGTTCATCGCCGTCGCAACTCCGCTCGGACAGTACCGGCAAAGGAAAGTTGCGCAGGGGACCCGTTCGGTCGGAGACGTTTGAGGTTGGAGGGCTGTCGCTACGGGGACAGCGCGGGCGGCTTCGCTCTGTTAGGTTGGTGCCGAATCGGATGTCCCTCAACCGCATCGAGAAAGCCCTGGAACTCACCCATGTGTCACTCCATAAGTCTCGAACCCCCGGGCACCCCTGAGCCACAAGGACTTCGCGGCGCCACTCTGACCGTGTGGATTCGTGCATGACCTCGATCGGTGACGTGGCCGCGATCCTGCGGGGCGCGATGCAGCTCATTGAGGAGGCGGCCAGCTCGACTAGGGCGGCCGAGAGCGGCATGGGCAATGAAGTTGCTCAGCTCAGGGCGAGTCTGGAGGGTTCGTCTAATCAGCTGGTCAGCGACGGTTTTGCTCAGTGGGATGATGCAGGAAGGGCTATCGAGGAGGCCCTGACGGCCTTCGCGAGCGGGAACGAGGTGATGGACCAATATGCAGCGTCCATCGCCGGAGGTGGTGGGAGCGGAGGCGGTGGCCTCACCAGTTCCATCGCAACCTCCGCCCGCATCAAGGCCCCCGACTTGCCAGACGACCCCACCGGGATGATCGGCAAGCCAGTTCCGGAGCCGACGCAGCCCGACTCGACCGCCGAAGGTGCCGGGCAACCATCGGGCGCCGCTCCTGATTCCTCCGCTCATGACGGCATGCGAATCTGGCTGCCAGGCGATGAAGCCTACGAGTCGTTGCGGAATGACCTCGGCGACCCGCTTCAACCGCCGGGGGAGATCGACCCTTCTGACGATTCAAGCTTTGGCAAGGCTCGTCGATTCGGACGCGGTTTTATCCGCGGCGGAGACGACTTGAAGAGCTTCGGAAGTGACCTGGCATCCTCCACCGCCGGAATCCATAAGGGCATGGACCTTCCAGATCCAAGTGGCTATGACGCGGCTACACTCGCTCCAGAGATCCCCGTCATGCAGCAACCCCCGCCGCCTCCCGGTCCGGCTCCGAATGATCTGGTAGGCAATACCATTCTGATGGCGGCGGTCTTCACGGAGGCCGGAGCGAGGATATTCGATCGGTTCGCAGGCAAGAGAGAGAGCAGAGATGGCGACACCTCGTGAAGCCCTTCGGGCGCAGGCACTCAATGAACACGAGCAGGCGAATAGCATCCTCGCCAAACTCCCACCCGAGCAGCTTGAGCACTACTACCTGCTCGCAATGGCGCTCTTTATGGGCGCGATCGGCCACAGGCTTGGCGAACGACCAGCCCGTGAAGAGATCGACCGGGTTCTCGCCGAGATGCGCTATGACTTCCGTGGGGTTAAGGACGAAGTTAATTTCCTTCACGTCGAAGCGCTCATCCGTGGCCTCTACGGCGAAGACCACCTGCTCGAAGACGTGTCATCTCAGGATCAGTATCGTGCGGCGATGCCGGTGATCTACAAGGTCATCGGCCAGTCTGAACAGTTCAAGGCTCAGCTCGACAGGTATCTCGATGATGCCGAGAAGATGGTACGGATCTGGCAGGCAGACGAAAACTGATCTCACTTGTCGGGGGACAACGGGTCAGGACCGAGCGCATAGCGCTCGGCCCCAGCAGACTCATGGGCGAGAAGGGGCGAGACCGCGATGACTGCAAACCCTGACGAAATCGCATTGTTGACCGTCATGATCACCAAGGACTCTGAATCGCCGAAGCTCCCTGCCGATCGGCTCGGACCCGGAAGGGCTTATGCGCTGGCTTCCTCCGCGCTTGCGGTGGCGGCAGCGCGGCGGTTCCCTGATGGGTCGACCTATGGGGAGATCGTGGCTTACAGCAAAGGCCTCGCCGACCGATTCCCCGGCGGCTCAGAGCTCCTGAAGCCCGCGATCGTCGAGGCGATGCTTCGCACCGGTCGCGGTGAAGAGGGCTTGCTTGATGGACTCGACATGGCACTGGTCCAACAGCTCCTGCTGATGCTGCCGCACGCCCTCCTGGCCGAGCAGGAACTCGGCGATGCCGAGAAGCAGGAGTTCATCAATGAAGTCCTCACGCTGACCGATGAGGGTGCGTAAAGCTTGTAACGCATAGCGGCTGGGGCCGGGAGTTTCGGCCTCAGCCGATTCTTGGGTGAGAAGGGCAAGCCATGAAGGGTAGCGAGGAAGCCAAAGCGGCCATGAGGGCGATTGCCCTTCAGGAGCCCAGCAAAGAGCTCGTGGCCAAGGTTCCTGACGGCGATGAATGGACCGCCTACGTGTCCGCGATGTTCGCAGGCGTGCTGGAGAAGGTCTTCAAGGACGATCAAAGCCACGATGCCATTCACCGTTTCGTGGACGAGATGCAGACGCAATACCGCCACCTCGACCCGCCGTTGAAGGTGCTTACGCTCGAAGGGCTTATCCGCGTCATGTTCGGCGAGGACCACTTCCTCGACGAGATCAGCGGCAAGGATCAGATCCAGCTTTCGCTCTTGACGATCACGAAGGTCGTAGCCACCGACCCCGAAGTGAGCCGCAACCTTGAAGCGTATCTCAATGATGGGGTTACCCTTGCCGACTCTTGGCTGGCTGGAGACTAGTAACCCATTGCAGCACAAGCAATCAGGGCCGAGCGCGAAGCGCTCGGCCCTGATTGTCGTAACACGATCTTCTAGACACGTAAGGACAAGAAGCGAAAAACACGCGAGTCGCGGGTGGTCGCTTGCGATCCCGTGTGCGATAGTTCGAAGGCGCGCAGTGCGCGATCCATAAGCCACAACTCAATATGGTCCGGTGGGCCGCCCTTCAAACGCCAATCCGACTGGCGGCCCACCTTCACAGCAATGGAAGGAAACCTCCCATGGCCTCTGTCAGCGTACGCCAAAATCCGACCTTCGGGCCAGGGCGAAACGGCTCGGCGCCGCACTCGTCCAACCCGCCCGATTCGGGTGACTCCGCGCATCCCGCCTCGAGCGACTTCTCCCAGGTCGCCCCGAACGAACTCACCGACTCCGTCCTGGGCAAGTCGGCCGACTCCTACGATGTCCCCCCGCTGCAATTCGGGGTCGAGTTCCGCTCTCGGACGGTCCGCCCCCACGACCCGGACGACCCTGGCGTGTTCGGCACGCCCGGCTGGCGACCTGACCCCCGCACCGGCCGTCACCGCCGGGGCGAGCTTCCCGACCCGCTTCCGCCTTCGAACGAGGAGACCCCCGAACCGTCTCGTCCCTCGGCAGGTCCCCCGCACCAGGCCAACCCCGAACCAGCCTGGCCCCCAGTCAGCGCGCCGCGCCCCGCCGCAGGCGCCTCGCGTCCCAGCACCCCGGCCCGCGGATTCGATGTGCCGCACCGCTTCTCACAGCTGCGCGAGGCGGCATTCGACCGCTTCATGACCGGCTCGGAGGTGTTCGCGCGCGCCCACGACACCGAGATGACACCAGGCCGCTGGGAACGGACCTGGACGAAAGTCACCGGCTGGTGCAAGGGCCTGATCCGTCCGGCGATCCGCAGCCGCGCCCCCGAAGCGCCTGCGGCCCACCGGAAACAGCCCGCACCGCAACCCACACCGCAACCCACACCGCAGCCCGTACCGCAAGTCCCGCAGCAGCGCACCGGGAATGACCGACCGCGCCCGAACCCGTCCTGGCGTTACCGCGTCGCCTCCCACCAGGTCCGCACCGCCCGGTTCGCCCGCGCGCTGGGCGGGGCACGGCTCGCCAGGAGCGAACCCGAACACCGGCAAGCCGACCGACGGAACCGCTCCTTCGCAGCCTGGTCTCCTCATTCCCCAGAAGTCACCACCGCCACCACCACCTCCACAACCACTCCGACCACCACTTCCAAGCCGACCGCGCCCCGGCTTCCCGCTCCAGGGTCGCTTTTCATCGCCGCGTGGGAACGGGCCTTCGACGCCGGACCCGGCCTCGGCCAGGCGGTGGCCCGATGACCGATCCGTACCTGACCGCCATCGCCGCCATCGACGGCCGCTTCCTCCGCTACGAATCCCTGCCGCACCAGACCCGGCTACGGATCACGTTCTGCGGCAAGCCCTTCGAAGACAGCACCGAGGCCCTGCCCGAGGACACCACCGAGCCCGTGCCCGGTGAGGCCCTGGGGTCGGTGATCGGCCTGAACACCGCCGAACCCGGCCTGCGCGTGTCCGCCCCGCTCCACGTCGAGTGGGCTACGGCCAACCTGGACGCGATCGTCGCGCAAGCGGTCCGCATCTGGGCCGCCGCCGAACCCGACCGCAATGCGGCCCGCATTGCCGCCCGCGCCACCGATGGCGGCCACTTGCCCCGCATCTTCGAATCGAACCGTCAAACCCCGCAAAGCCCCACCTCCGCCCCGGTCTTCCGGCAGTGCGAGGGCTGAACCATGAAACGAGCCGAAACATCATGAACCGCAGAAAGAACAGTGCCCAAGACCGGGTCAAAGACCACCCCGACGACCTGCCCAACGGGCCGACCGGGAGCAAGATCGCCGAGATCATTGTCGACGGCCGGACCTTGGAGTTCTTCCTCCCAGAGGGGAACGAGGACAAGGTCTATGTGGCCGCCGTCGAGCGGAAGTACCAGCCGATCGGCGCGGTCATCCGACTGGAGCGCATCCAGCCGTCCTACGCGACCCTCCTGGACGAGGAGGCCTGGGCCGCCAAGCACGACCGAGCCGACCGCATCGTCCAACTCGCCGTCGCCTGCTACTGGAACTGCCTCGATCACCACGTGATCCGCGAGTCCCGCTCTAAGGGCCGAGCGGTCCAATGGCTCCGCCGCTTCACCCCAAGGTGGACCGACCCGCCCGCCTGACCCCACCCAGGAGGACAGCACCTTCAACCTGACTTCACCCGAATGCCGGGCCGATCGATCGGTGGGAATCGACCGGCCCGGCCCATTCCAATGCGGAGTCGTTGCGCCGCAACGGTTCGGGTGCAGGTCCGGTTCAGGTGCTTAGTCTGATGCGCCCAGAAAGCGGTGGGCATGCCCTTCGGCGGCAGGAGAATCGATCACCTGCATGGGGGAGACGGTTCCCCGTCCCGGGGGAGGCGCTGCCCGCACACCTCTCTGGAGACTTGCTCCATGTCACCGAGACGCTTGACGCCGTTCCTTCTCGCCGTATATGCGGCCGTTCACGTTTGGTGGGCGATCGCGGGAGCGCCACACTTCGACTCGTTCGGTGAATCGTTCATCCCAGGAATCTGGACGCCCGTCGCCATCGCAGTGGCAGCCCTGGCCGCGAGCCTGCTCTTCCTTCGGGAGAACCGCCATCCGTGGGCCATCGTCGCTCTCGGCTGGGCAGCCGGGATCGGCATGATCCTCTACTCGTTCATGTTCGCACTGGACCTCGCGTCGATGCTGTTCGGCGAGTTCGCCGCCTCCGACTGGACCGGATTCCTCATCCGCGGGCTCGGTGTCGCCTGCGGGGTGCTCACCGTCCTCGGCACCATTGCGGCCCAGCGTCGTGCCCGCGGTGCCTGCTCGCGGTGCGGGAGGCTGCCGGCCGCACATCCCGGCACCCTCCGGACCGGCCCCGCCCCGTGGTGGGCGTACGCCGGTGCGTACGGCGCACTGACCGGAGCCGTGGTCCGGCTCGCCGCCGAACTGATCACGGGGCTGCCCTGGCCGCCGACGGAACCGTCGGGCCTCGTCTTCCTCGTCCTCTACACGGCCGCAGGGTCACTCCTCCCCCTCGCCCTCGTGCACCGATGGGGTCGGATCTGGCCCCGATGGGTCCTCCCGTTCGCCGGACGCGACGTGCCCCGGTGGATCGTCCTGGTGCCCGCCTTCCTGGTGGGAGGCGGACTGAGTGCCTACTTCGGACTTGTTGGCGGCACCTACACGATCCTCGGTGACTTCAGCGCGGAGTTCCCACTTTGGTGGACGCTGATGGTCATCCCCGGATATACGGTGTGGGGCCTCGGACTGCTCGTGGCCGCCGTGTTCTTCCTGGGAATCACGAAGCCGCCGTGCTCGAGCCCGGCCGCTTGATCGAGCTGGGATGGCTCCCCGTTTACCGGGTCTCTGGCGGACGGGAAGCGCTCATTTTCCGGCTGTGGCGTCCCGCAGGTATCCGAGCAGGTCGTCTACCAGCTCGGCCGGGGAGGCATTGCCCTTGCCCTCTCCATTCATGTGGCCCGCCAGCGCGAGGTCGGCGGCGCCGTGGGTGAGCGCGCGGAGCAGCGAGGCCAGGCGGACGGTGTCGCCGGGCGGGAGTGCGCCGTCCGCTTGGGCGGTCGCGACGAGGTCGAGGAAGCTGGACTGTGTCAGCGTCGCGGCCTCGGCTAGCTCGTCGGAGTCGATGGTCCACGGCCCGAACACGAGCTTGAACCGGGCCGGATAGCGCAGCGCCCAGTCGATGTAGTCGTGGAGCACGGTTCGCAGTGGGGCCCTGGGCGATTCGCTCAATGCCGAGTGCAGCCCTTGGAGTTCCCGGGCCGCCACTGCGGCGAGCAGGGCCTCCTTGCCGGCGAAGTGCTTGTAGGGCGCGTTGTGCGACAGCCCCACCAGTCGACCGACATCGCGCAGGGTCACCGCTTCGACCCCGCCTTCGTCCAGGAGCTGGGCGGCCGCCCCCACCATTGCCTCGCGTGTGCTGGTCATTGTTTCTTCCATGGTTGACAACGTCAACCTGCTGGATTAGGTTGACGACATCAACCTAACATTCGATCTTCAGCGAATTGGAAGGGAAGTGACCCAATGCCTTCGGTAAAGAATGCCGTGGTCACCGGAGCCACCTCCGGCATCGGCGAGGCGATCGCCCGCGATCTCGCGGCAGCGGGGATGCGGGTCGTCCTCGTCGGCCGCAGTGAGGAACGGCTCGACCAGTCACGGCGGCGCATCCTCGCCGACGTCCCGGACGCCGACGTGCGGCCCGAACACGCCGACCTGTCGCTGCTCAGCGAGGTCCGCGGCCTCGCCGAGCGCCTGGCCGACCCGCCCCCGGACGTCGTGGTCTGCAATGCCGCGGTCATCGCCGATATCGCCGACCACACCCCCGAAGGGCTGCAACGGACCCTGGCCACCAACCACCTCGCGCCCTACGTGCTGCTGAACTCACTGGTCGAGCCCATCGGCGCCCGGCGCGCGCGATTCGTGGTGGTCGGCGGCTCGCCGCGGGCGCTGGCACGAGTGCCGATCGACGTCGACGACCTGGAACGGAACACCAGCCGGGGCCTCGGCGCGGTGCGCAGTTTCCAGCCGTTCACCGCTTACGCGCGCACCAAGAACATGAACGCCATGTTCGTCTACGCCCTGGCCAGTCGGCTCCGCGGCACCGCGATCACGGTCAATGGCGCGCACCCCGGCATCATCCGGGGAACCAGGTTGGGCCTCAAACACAACCGTGGCCTGCTGCGGGCATTCGGGGCGATCTCGCAGCTGCTGTTCTCGCCGGGCGGCCCCGAGGCGGGCGCCGACACGCCGACCTGGCTGGCGACCGCACCGGAACTCGACGGGGTCACCGGGCAGTTCTTCGTCAAACGCAAGGCCGTCGCCACCGCGCCGCACACCACCGACCCGGCGCGGTGCGACCGACTCTGGGACGAGAGCGCCCGCCTCGTCGGGCGGTGAACAGGTAGAACGCCGTGACAGCGGCCCTGTCAGGGCGACGTCAGTGCGGTGTCAGGGGCGGTGCCCATAGTTGCCTCATCAACGAAAACCGCACAACCGCAAAGGAACACATCATGTCGATCGTTACTCTCACCGCCGAGAACAAGTCCACCCTCCGCACCGCCGCCTTCGGCGCCGTGACGCTCATGTCCTACGCCGGGATCGCCGGTTCGGCCCACAAGGTCGCCACCGACGGCTCGCTCGCGCTGGCCTCGGCCACGGGATTGACCGGGCATGTCCTGGCCGAGAAGCAGAAGGACTTCAAGCTCGACCACAAGTCCAGTGCGGCCCTGGCCGACCAGGTGCTGCCGGCGCTGACCGCGTCGGTCGCCATCCTCAAGGAGCAGGACGCGGCGGAGGTCGACAACTTCCGCTCCACCGTCCTGGTCGCGATCGAGGCGGCCACCCGGGCCCACAAGGGCGCGCCCAGCCCGACCATGGCCGAGATGACCCGCAAGATCACCGCCGCCCTCGACGCCGCCTGATCGGCATGCGACGGCGCGCCGCCGTGTCGCAAGGAACCGCGAAGGTCCTTGCGACACGGCGGTTTCGCGGGTTCGAGCACTCCCTAAGCGATGTCCCAGTCCCACTCGGTGATCTGCGACCGCATGAGGCGCGCGGCCGCGGACAGGTTGTCGTCGCTCGTCCAATGGAGACTCAGGGTCCGGTTGCAGTGCGGGTGGTCGATGCCGACCCAGGAGACGCCCTCCTCGAAACCGCCCTGGCGGGCGATCGTTGGGAACAGGCACAGCCCGAGCCCGGCTCGGACGAGCGCGTAGGTGGCGGCGGGCTCGTCGGTCTCGCAGATGATGCGCGGCTCGAGGTTGCGGTCCGAGAACAGCCATTCGAGGTGGCGTCGCTGCCATTGGCCGGGCCTGGTGGTGACGAACGGTTCGTCGGCGAGGTCTTCGATCCGCACCTCGGCCGCGCCGGCGAGGCGGTGTCCCGGCGGCGTCGCGAGCCAGACCCGTTCGACGTGGACGACTTCCGAGGTGATCCGCGGCGCGTTGACCGCCTGCGAGGCCAGGCAGAGGTCGACCTCCTGGGCGCGCAGGGCCTGCTCCATCTCGCTCGTCGACATCTGGTGGAGCTGGATGTCGATGTCCGGGTGCGCGGCCTTGAACGCGGCGAGCGGACCGGTGAGGGGCAGGAAGGTCTCCGAGGCGAGCCGGACGCCGCCCGGGCCGCTGTCCAGGGCCTGGGCGACCGCGCGGCGGCCCGCCTCCAGTTCCCCGAGGGCGCGTTCGACGTGGTCGGCGAAGATCTTGCCGGTGTCGTTGAGCTGCAACCGGCCCGCCCGATCGAACAGGGGAGTGCCGAGCTCGGTTTCGAGGCGGGCGATGGTGCGGCTCAGCGAGGGCTGGGCGACGCGCAGTTCGGCGGCGGCGCGGCTGAGGTGCCCGGCGCGGGCGACCGCGAGGAACTGGCGTAGTCCATTGAGCTCCATGGGTTCCTCTCATGCCGAAACGGTTATAACAGCATAGCGATATTGGTCTTTGCTGACTTAACTCCACAGTCATAATCTGGGTTCCATGGAACTGCAATCGACGGCTGCCGAACCCGTGGCGGCGGATCAGGCCCCTCCCGAGCGTGAGCGCACGGCGGTCAGCGGCTGGGTGCTACGTGCGGTCGCGACCGCGCACCTGGTCGCGGGATTCGCCCAACCGGTGTTCGCCGGGGTGTACCTCAGCGGCGACTTCGACGGGCTCTCGTGGCACGTGATCGGCGCGGACCTGGTGTCCTTCATCGGCATCGCGCAGATCGGTGCCGCCGTCGCGGTCTGGATCCGGGCGCGCCGGGCGTGGCCGTTCTGGGCCTCGGTCGCACTGACCATTGGGGCGACCGCGCAGTATTTCGCGGGCCTGGACGGCGCGCTGTGGCTGCACTTCCCGTTGGGCGTGGCACTGGTCGCGGGGATCGCCGCGGTGTTCGCGGCGGTGTGGATGCGGCCCCTGCCGCGCCGCCGCAAGGCGGTGCGCACCGATGGCTGAGCGGAGGACGCCGGTCTCGCGGCGGCGGATGCTGGGTATCGGCGCGGGACTCGGACTCGTAGCCGCCTCAGGTCTCGCCCTGTCGGCCGGATGGGCGCGGCGCCCCGCCGAGACCGGGGCGCAGCTGCGCAGCGAAGTGCCGCTGCCCCAGGCGTTCTCGGTGCCGCTGCCGATCCCGTCGGTCCTCGCGCCCGTGGAGTCCGGGGCCGATGAGGAACGGTACGAGATCGTGCAGCGCGAGGTCGACGCCGAGATCCTGCCCGGCATCTCAACTCGACTATGGACATACGACGGGTCGTTCCCCGGACCCACGATCGAGTCCCAGCGCGGCCGCCACGTCACCGTGGCGCACCGCAACGAACTGCCGGTGCCCACCGTCGTCCACCTCCACGGCGGGCGCACCCCGGCCGACTCCGACGGGTACCCGACCGACCTGGTGCTCCCCGCCGGATGGACCGAGCCGGAGCGTTCCGGTGGCCATGGCGGGCACGGCATGTCGGACGAGCGGGCGGTGGTCTCCGATGTGGAGCGCGAGTACGGGTTCCCGCTCGACCAGCGCGCGACGATGCTCTGGTACCACGACCACCGGATGGACTTCACCGCTCCGGCGATCTGGCGGGGGCTGGCCGGGCTGCACTTCGTGCGCGACGACGTCGAGGACGCCCTCGACCTGCCCGGCGGCGACCACGAGGTGCCGCTGATGATCGCCGACCGCGCCTTCGACGCCGACGGGCAGCTGGCCTACCCCTCGCTCGACTCCACGCTGACCGGCGAGATCGGCGTCGAGGAGCCGTACCTCGCGGGCGTCCTCGGCGACGTCATCCTCGTTAATGGCGCGCCGTGGCCCGAGTATGAAGTGGACACCGGGCTCTACCGGCTGCGGGTCCTCAACGGCTCCAACGCGAGGCACTACGAACTCGAGGCCATCGCCGACGACGGCCGGAGGCTGCTGCTCGTCCAGATCGGCGCCGACCAGGGCCTGCTCGCGGCCCCGGTGCGGCACGAGAGCCTGCCTATCGGCCCCGCCGAACGGTACGACCTCCTGATCGACTTCGGGGACCTGCCGGTCGGCGCCAAGGTGCGGCTGGCCAACCGGCTCGGCACCGGCCGCTGCGCCGACGTCATGCAGTTCAAGGTGGTGCGCGAGGGATCCGGCGCGCCGATCCCCGAGATGCTCGCCGATGACCTCCCTGAATGGGATCGATCCGAGGCGGCCGTGGTGCGCGACTTCGCGTTCCGCGCGGGCCGCATGGACGGGCGCCACGGCTGGCTCATCGACGGCCTGCCGTTCGACCCCGGCCGCACCGATGTCACCGCCCGCCACGGCGATATCGAGATCTGGCGGCTCGTCGCCGACGTCCACCACCCGATCCATCTGCATCTGGTCGGGTTCCGCGTCCTGACGCGCGGCGGCGGCGAACCGCTGCCGCACGACGCGGGCCTGAAGGACACTGTCTCCCTGCGTCCGGGGGAGTCCGCCGAGATCATCACCCGCTTCGACGCCTACCGCGGCCGCTTCCTCTTCCACTGCCACAATGCCGAACACGAGGACATGGGCATGATGGCCAACCTTGAAATCCTCTGAGGACACCGAGCGGCCGCGCCCGCACTGCTGCATCAACCCGAAGACCCTGCGGCTCGCGCCGTAGGTGCGGGGCACACATCGAGTCAGGCCCCGGACGCGGCGCGTTTCGGAAGCAGCAGCATGAGCGCCGCCGCGGCCACATAGAACCCGATCTGCCACGGCATGATCGCCAGGAACGCGTCCCCGTATCCGTCGAGACCCGCTGCGCCCAAAGCGAAGGCGTCGTCGAGCGTTTCGAAGAAGATCGCGCCGAGCAGAGCGACGCCGGTCGCGCTGCCGATCTGGCTGACGGTGGTGAGCACCGCCCCCGCCGAACCGGCGTCCCGGCCGGGGACACCGGCCAGGATGACATTGATCAGCGACGGCGAGGTCAGACCGAGCCCGAGGCCCCCGATGAACAGCGGCAGCGCCAGCAGCCAGTAGCCGGGGTCCGGATCGGCGCGGACGATGAACATGAGCAGCAGCTGGGACGCGGCGAGCACCAGCGAACCGCCGATCAGCAGGGCGCGACCGGCCTTCGTCGCGAACTGGACACCGATGCCGGAGGTCACCAGCGCGCCGATCGCGTAGGGGAGGATGACCAGCCCGGTCTCCAGAGCCGTTCTGCCCGTGCCGATCTGGAGGTACATGGCGAACAGGAGAAAGAACGCCGCGATCGCGCCGAAGAACAGCGCCGAGGCGGCCAGGCCGCCGGAGAACGCCCGCACCCGCAGCAGCGCTGGATCGAAGACCGGCCGCCGTCCATGCGCGGCGACCCGACGCTCCCACCCCAGGAACGCCGCCCCGCAGGCGATGCCCGCGGTGATCATCGCGAAGCTCCACCAGGGCCAGTCCCATTCGGGCCCTTGGATCAGGGGCAGCAGGATGAGCACCGCGGCCACGGCGCCCAGCGCGGCACCGAGCAGGTCGAGCCGCGTCCGCTCACCCGACCGGGAGTCCGGGAGGAACCTCGCGCCGAGGACGATGCCGATGGCCGCGATGGGCACGTTCACCCAGAAAATGGCGCGCCAGCCGAGACCGAACAGGTCGGCGTCGACGAGGAAACCGCCGAGCAGCGGCCCCGCCACGGACGCGAGGCTCAGCACGGCCCCATAGGCGCCCAACGCCTTCGCCCGAGCGCCCGGGGCGAGCGAGGAGCGGATGACGCCGAACACCTGCGGGACCATCAGGCCCCCGGCCAGGCCCTGGAGGACGCGGGTGGCGATCAGGAACCCGGGATTCGGCGCAAGGGCGCATAGGGCCGACGCGATCGCGAAGCCCGCCAGGCCGACCAGGAACGCCCGCCGCCTCCCGAACTGGTCGCCCACCCGGCCACCGGTGATGAGGGTGGCGCCCATGGCGAGGGTGTATCCAGCGACGGTCCACTGGAGCGCGGACTCGCCCGCCCCGAGATCGCGCATGACATCGGGGGCGGCGACGCTGACGATGGTGGCGTCGAGCAGGTCCATGAAATCCGCGACGAGCACGACGACGACGGCGATCACGGCCGCGCGGCCGCCGATCACGGTGGCGGGCGATGGAGGCTTGCTCGGGCGGGGGCCCGATTCGGTGGTAACTGTCATGCCGACACCGTGCCCGGTGAAGAGGACAGGTACCGCCCGCCATTGCTGGAAGAATTGCCGGATGACGGACACCGCGGCACGACTGCTCCTGCTGCTCTCCCTGCTCCAGTCCCGCCCCGAATGGGCCGGGCCGGACCTGGCCGAACGGCTCGGGGTCAACGTGCGGACCGTCCGCCGGGACATCGACCGGCTGCGCGAGCTCGGCTATCCCGTCGACGCCACCAAGGGCCCCGGAGCGGCGTACCGCCTCGGCGCCGGGGCCGACCTCCCGCCGCTGCTGTTCGACGGCGACCAAGCGGTCGCCGTCGCGCTGGCACTCCAGCTCGCCCCGCAGACCGTCACCGGCAGCCGGGAGGCCGCCGCGAGAGCGCTGACCACGATCCGGCAGGTCATGCCCGCCGGGCTGCGCCACAAGATCGACACCATGCAGGTCACCTCCGTCACCAACTCCTGGGAGTTCCTCGCGCCGCCCGTCGACGCGACGGCGCTCGACGCGGTCAGCGACGCGGTGCGCCGCAAGGAGGTCCTCCAATTCGACTACGCCGCAGCCGAAGCAGCCGCAGGGGACGCATGGGCGCCCCCGCTGCGAGTCGAACCGCACCACCTGCTCGTCTGGAGCGGCCGCTGGTACCTCGTCGCCTGGGACCTCGACGCCGACGAATGGCGGACCTTCCGCGTCGACCGCATCACCCCCAGAATGCGGACGGGCCTTCGCTTCTCGCCCCGCACCCCGCCCGCGGCCGACCTCGCCGAATACGTGCGGAGCCAGGCCGATCGCGGCGACACGGCGGACGCATGGGAATGCTACGGTGAGGCCGTCCTGGAGACGTCGGCGTCACTGGTCGCCCGCTGGGCGCCCGGCGGGGCGATCGTCGAAGAGCTCGGCCCCAAGCGGTGCCGGCTCACCCTCGGGGCGTGGTCATGGATCGGCCTGGCGGCCCTCTTCGGCACCTTCGAAGCGGACTTCGAGGTGATCGGCCCGCCCGAACTCATCGACGCCTGCGCGGAACTGGCGCAACGGTACAAGGCGGCCGGGTCCGCGATACGTGAAACGACGTAGCGCGAATACGCTCCAAAGTCGACGCGGATCCGGCCGCGCTTCGGCAGCGTGGACTCCATGTTCACCACATCTCTCAAAATCCTTGCGGCCGCACTGGTCGGCGCCGTCGTCCTGGCGACGGCCGGCGTCTCATACGCCGAAACCGGGGACCCGTCACTCGTCGAAACCTCGTCGGGATCGTTGCGCGGCACCGTCACCGAAGGCCACCGCACGTTCCTCGGCATCCCATACGCCACCCCACCCGTCGGCGACCTGCGCTGGCGGGCAACCGAACCGGTCGAGCCGTGGACCGGCATCCGCGACGCGACCGAGCCCGGATCGATGTGCCCGCAAGCGGACTGGCAGACCGGCAACCCCGTCGCGGGCAGCGAAGACTGCCTCTACCTCAATGTCGACGCACCACTCGATCCTCAAGGGCCCGTGCCGGTCATGGTGTACCTCCACGGCGGCGGCCTCATCAGCGGCCAAGGCGCGACCTATGACCCGACCCGGATCGTCGAGGGCTCCGACGTCATCGTCGTCACGGCCAATTACCGGCTCGGGGCGCTCGGATTCCTCGCCCATCCCGACCTGGACGACCCCTACGCGGGCAACTTCGGGCTCGCCGACCAACAGGAGGCGCTGCGCTGGGTCGAGGAGAACATCGCCGACTTCGGGGGCGACCCGGGCAATGTCACCCTCTGGGGCCAGTCCGGTGGCGCGAACGCCGTCTGTGCCCAGCTCGCCGCACCCGGCGCAGCAGCGCTGTTCGACAAGGCCATCGTCCAGAGCGCGAGCTGCGCCAATACGGCCCTGACGGTCGAAGAGGCCGAATCGCGGGGCACGGCCATGGCCAACGAACTCGGCTGCACCGACGCCGCGCAGGCCCTCGAGTGTCTGTACGAGGCCGACCTGGCCGACTTCGTTCCCTACCGGGCCGACGAGATCGGCCACGTCACCCGCTACCGATCCGACTATCCGTGGTTCCCGGTCGCCGGCACCGAGGCCCTGCCGACCCAACCGCTCGAAGCACTGCGCAGCGGCGCGGCCGCGGACGTACCGCTCATTCACGGATCCACCAAGGATGAAGCGCGCCTGGCCGTCGCCAAGACGTACGTCTGGCCGGGAAACCCGGTCACCGCAGCGCAGTACCCGGACATCATCGAAGACCTGTTCGGCGCAAGGGACACTCAGAGGATCCTCGGCAAGTACCCGCTGGACGAGTTCCCGACACCGAGCCTCGCACTGGCGACGCTGCTGACCGACTACGGCGGCCTGGTCGGCACCTGCTCGCAGCTGCCGGCGCTCGAAGCGGCCGAGGACGGCGCCCCGGTGTACGCCTACGAGTTCGCCCAGCCGCTCGAGGAGCCCGAGACCGAATTCCCGCAGGGCGCCAGGCACGGCGCCGACGACCGGTACTACTTCGACAACCGGTCCGACCCCGTGCCGCCCACCGGCGACCAGCTGGCCCTGGCCGACACGCTGACCGGACACTTTGGAACATTCGCCTGGACCGGCGACCCGGGCGGCGGCTGGGACGAATACCGGCGCGACAATGCGACCTCGTTCGCCGTGGACACGATCGAACCGATCCGAATCTCTGAGGGACACCACTGCGGATTCTGGATTCCCCGCCTCTGACCGCCTCCCGGCCGAGCCCCCACCGGACCGCCCGGCGGGGGCTCGGGCCTGTTCTGTGCCGCCACGCTGCTCACAGCGGATCCGCTCAGGGCGGATTCGGTGGCGCACTGGGGGAACGCGGCGCACCGTGGAGTCATGAGCGAAGAATCGAGACCACCGATGTTCAATGAACGGGCGCGCCGCGAGCTGTACCAGCAGCGGGTGCTCGTCCTCGACGGCGTACTGGACGACGACAACGGGACCCTGCTGGCGACGCAGATGATGGCGCTCGCCGCGGAGAACTCGTCGGCGGACATCGCGCTGTGGATCCACTCCCCGGGCGGTTCGGTCCCGTCGATGCTGGCCATCCGCGACATCATGCGGATCGTCCCCTGCCCGGTGTCCACACTGGCGGTGGGCATCGCGTGCAGCGCGGGCCAGTTCCTGCTCTCCGCCGGAACACCCGGGAAACGCCGCGCCCTGCCGCACGCGCGGGTGCTGATGCACCAGGGCTCGGCCGGCATCGGAGGCACCGCCGTCGACATCGAGTTGCAGGCCAACGATCTACGGCACACCCGCGACACCGTCCTGGGCCTCATCGCCGAGGACACCGGCCAGAGCATGGACCAGGTCTTCGAGGACTCGCTGCACGACCGCTGGTACACGGCCCGCGAGGCGCTGGAGTACGGGTTCATCGACGCGGTGGTGACGTCCTTCGACGAGATCGCGCCGCGCATCCACCGGAACATCGGCCTGGGCCTGGCCGTGGAAGGAGCCGTCTGATGAGCACCTACGCCATCCCCAACGTCATCGCCAACCACCCGCGCGGCGAACGGATCATGGACGTCTACTCGCACCTGCTCAGCGAGCGGATCGTCTACCTCGGCACCGCGATCGACGCCGGCGTCGCCAATGCGCTCATCGCGCAGCTGCTCCACCTCGAGGCCACCAATCCCGACCGTGACATCCAGCTCTACATCAACTGCGAAGGCGGCGACCCGAACGCGATGCTCGGGATCTACGACACCATGCGCTACATCCGTTCCAAGGTGGCGACGACGTGCGTGGGCCAGGCCGTGGCGGTCGGCGCCGTGCTCCTCGCGGCCGGGGCGCCGGGGAAGCGGGCCGCGCTGCCGCACGCGCGGGTCATCCTGGACCAGCCCGCGGCGCAGGGCCGCGGCACGATCCCGGACCTGATCCTGCAGGCCGACGAGGTCGTCCGCGTCCGCGCCGCCATCGAGAACATCCTGTCGCGGCACACCGGACAGACGCCCGAGACGCTGCGGGCCGACACCGATCGGGACCGCGTCTTCACCGCGGAGACGGCGAAGGCCTACGGGCTCATCGACCACATGATGGAAGAGAAGTAGCCGGTCCCGGCAGGCCTTGGCCCGCCGGGACCGGTGAGTCCGTTCATTCTGCTGGGGCTCGGGTCGGCTACGCCGCCAAGGCGTATGCCGCCCGGGCGCTCGCCCCGACGCACGCGGTGATCTGCGTCGAGAGCAGGCGCTCGGCGACCGCGAGGGTCAGCTCGGCCAGCGACAGGTCGAGCGCCCCGGCGACCGCCGCGATCATCTCGCTCGAAGGCTCCTTGACGCCGCGCTCCATCTCGGACAGGTACTGCGGCGAGATCCCGGCGCGGCCGGCGGTCTCGGACAACTTCTCGCCGCGCTCGCGCCTCGCGCAGCGCAGCCGCTCACCGAGCGCGTCGCGCCACAATGGCTCGTCACGGGCGGGCGCACCAGTCGGTGCACCCGTCGGCACTCCCGACGGTGTGTCCATCGGTGCGCCCGGCGCCGGTGCGGCCGGGCCCCGCGGTGCCGATGGCTGCTTCGAGGCCGGCTCGGGGGAGGTCTCGGACAGTGACGTGGTATCGGTCATACCCCACCGTAGGCGGAACGAACGGGCCGGTTCCATACGTTTCGCCCACGGCTGAACAGGCTTGATATGCGGATGCGGCGGGCGGGGGATGGCTGTATCGTTGGGATAACGATATCCTTCGGAACGGGTCCGCCCCCATTGTCTGGCGGGCCCGCTGTTTCGGAATGCCACCCCTATCGAGGAGCCAGTCATCACCATCGGACTTGAAGCCGGGCGCGATTCTCGGCAAGCGTTGTCTCCCTTGGGGAGCCCGGCATTCGTGGAACTGGACTGGGACGCCGACCGCCCCGTCGCCCTGGTCGGGCTCGACCGGTCGGCGCTGCTCGGACGGTCAGACGTGCCGCTGGTGGAGATCTTCACCGCCGACGAGCAGCGGGAGCGAACCAGCCAGGCCTACTTCCGGTCCGCCGTCGGAACCCGGCTGCGGTGCACCGGATACGAGGCGGCCAAGAGCCCGGACGCCGACTCGGCCGTCGTCGCCCAGCGCGACGAGACCACCGGCATCGAAGTGCGCACCACCCTCACCAGGCCCCACGGCACCCGCGCGCTCCGCATCCAGAGCACCATCGAGAACACCGGCACGGGCCCCGTCGTCCTCACCGCCGCCTCCACCGCGACCTTCGGCCTCGGCACCAGCGAAACCGCGCTCGACGGATTCGCACTCGCATACGCCCACAGCGAATGGCTCGCCGAGAACCGCTGGCGGACCACCCCCGTGAGGGACCTGCTTCCCTCCATCGACCTGGCCTTCCACGGCCAGGACGGGCGCGGCCACTTCTCCTACGGCAGCCATGGCGCCTGGTCCACCGGCGAACACCTCGCCGCGGGCCTGCTGACCGACGCCGCCAGCGGCGAAGCCCTCGCCTGGCAGCTGGAGACCAGCGCCACCTGGCTGTGCGACCTCGCGCAGGCCCGCACCGGCGCCGTCCTCAGCCTGCTCGGCCCGACCGACCTCGAACACCACTTCGCCCACGAACTCCAGCCCGGGGACTCTTTCACCACCATCCCGGTGGCCCTTGCCCTCTCGGACGCCGGACGCGACGGCGCCCTGGCCGAGATGACCCGCTACCGCCGCTGGGCCCGCGAGCCGCGAGAGGCCGACACGGCGCTCCCGATCGTCTACAACGACTTCATGAACACCCTCATGGGCCAGCCCTCCACCGAGGCGCTGAACCCGCTCATCGACTCGGCCGCGGCCGCCGGCGCCGAATACTTCTGCATCGACGCCGGCTGGTTCGCCGACCCCGCCATCGGCGACTGGTGGGCCACCGTCGGCGAGTGGCGCGAAGCCCCCGTCCGGTTCACGGGCGGACTCAAGCAGGTCATCGACCGCATCCACTCCCGCGGCATGCGCAGCGGCCTGTGGCTCGAACCCGAGGTCGTCGGCGTCAAAAGCCCTGCGGCCCAGACGCTTCCCGCCGAGGCGTTCTTCCACCGCTTCGGCGCCCGCGTCCAGGAGCACGAGCGCTACCACCTCGACTTCCGCCACCGGGCGGCCCGCGCCCACCTCGACGACACCGTCGACCACCTCGTCGCCGACTACGGGATCTCCTACCTCAAACTCGACTACAACATCAACCCTGGCGTCGGAACCGACTGGCGCGGGGCCGCACCGGGCGCCGGACTCCTGGGGCACACCCGCGCCTTCCGTGACTGGCTCGCCGCCGTCCAGCACCGGCACCCGGACCTGCTCATCGAGAACTGCTCCTCCGGCGCCATGCGCGCCGACGCCGCGCTCCTCGCCGTGAGCCACCTCCAGTCGACCACCGACCAGCAGGACTACCGCCGCTACCCGCCCATCGCCGCGGCCGCCCCGGCCACGATCCTGCCCGAGCAGTGCGGCAACTGGGCCTACCCCCATGCCGACATGACCGCCGAAGAGACCGCGTTCACCCTGGTCACGGGCCTGTCAGGGCGGCTGTACCTCTCGGGGTTCCTGCACCGGCTGCGAGTCGAGCAGTCGGCGCTCGTGGCCGACGCCGTCGCCGTCCACAAGCGCCTGCGGGACCGGCTCCCGCGCGCCGTGCCGTTCTGGCCGCTCGGACTCCCGGCCTGGGACGCCCAAGTCGTCTGCCTGGGTCTGGACTGCAGCGACGGAGAAACCCTGCTCGCCGTCTGGGACCGCGCCGACGCCGCGTCCGACATCCACCTCCCCGGCGTGAGCGGCACCGTCACCGAAGTGTTCCCGCAGTCCCTGGCGCCCTGGGCGATCGACCACGACAGACGGGGCCTGACGCTGCGCACCGTCCCCGGCCACACGGCCCGCCTCTTCCGCTTCGACACCGAACGGACCTGACAGGAAAAACCAGGAAAACCATATCCTCGCCTAAAAGGCGAGACGATCTCTTGCTAAGCACGATCGCACGGACTATCGTGCCGATAGATGGATAACGATATCCCAATCCATCGTCGCCCCCATGAGAGGACTCTGCAATGAGGCAAGTCGAGAAGCGCAGGCCCCGGTGGCTGCGCTCGATAGTCGCCGCGGTAGCGGTGGCGGCAGGGACGTTGACCGCGACGGCGGCGCCCGCCCAGGGTGCGGGCGCCGCCGATCTCATCACCGACAATGTCGTGGAGATCAACGAGACGGTCAGCGACGCCGGGTTCGTCCACCCCGGCGTGGGCCTGTCTGCCGACGACCTGCGCAACGCCCAGGAGATGGTCCGCACCGGCCAGGAGCCTTGGGCCTCCTACTTCGACGCCATGGCGGCCACTGGCCACGCGTCCAAGACCTTCCGGGCGTCGAACTCGAAGTCCGCCTCCGAGCCGGACGTGGCGCTCGATCCGAACTACAACCACGGGAGCCTGCGCGGCCGTCAGACCAGGGACTCCTTCGGCGCCCTCACCCAGTCCCTCATGTGGACGATGACCGGTGACGAGGTCTACCGCAAGAACGCGATCCAGGTCCTGCGCACCTGGGCGAGCATGAACCCCGACGGCTACAAGTACTTCCCCGACGCGCACATCCACACCGGACACCCGCTGTACCAGCACCTCATGGCCGCCGAGATCATCCGCGCCACCGAGCCCCTCGATGACGACAGCCCCGGCGAGTACGACGGCTACGACGTCGTGTGGAGCGAGACCGACGACGCGAATCTGCTTGGCAACTATGCGAACCCGATCGTTGACGTCTTCAACTTCTCCAACGAGAGGTGGATGAACCAGCACAACTTCGGGCTGTTCGGGCGCATCGCGACCGCGATCTATGCCGACGACACCGAGGGCTACGCCACGGGCGTCGAGTGGTACACGGTGAACACCTCGTTCGACGACTACATCAACGGCGCCATGGTCCCGCAGATGCCGCTCATCGAGGCCGACGACCCGGACAACCCCTATGGCGAGGACTTCGTGCAGGTCCGCGAGATGGGCCGCGACAACGCCCACAGCGAGGCCAATGTCGACAACTTCGCCGGCCTGGCCAGGATGCTGGAAGTCCAGAGCACCAAGGTCGATCCCGTGGATGGGACCGTCTCCAGCGCTGACAATGCGGTGAGCGCCTACGACTTCTTCGACCGGCGCCTCCTCGACGGCGCCGAACAGCTGTACAAGTTCATGATGGGCGGGCAGGTCCCGTGGATCGACGAGCGCGGCTGGAACGGCACGATCTCGCAGGCCTACCGCGGCCGCATGTACAACATGATCTCCGTCGCCGAGCTCTATTACGAGTACTCGATCGAACGCGGCGTCGACCTCGAGGCCGAGGCCCCGCACCTGTCGCTGCTGGCGTCGCGAATGGACGGCCCGATCTTCTACCGCGGCACGGGCGTGTCGAACTTCTGGGCCCAGGGGGACAAGAACCCCGAGTACTGGGTCGCCTTCCCCGAGGAGCTGGCCGGGAACGCCCCGCCCGCTCAGCCCGAGAACCCGACGCTGCACTTCGACGACAACTCCCTCCTGCTCGACGACGGCACCGAGTACGTCACCGAGGACGATGAGACCTTCGCCCGCGCGAGCCTCAGCGAAACCGGCACGACCAGCGCCATGCCCCGCATGGAACGCGGCCAGGACACCGTGATCGGTCTGAAGTACCGCAGCAACGGCCCGGCGGACCTGGAGGTGCTCGCCAACGAGGAGCCGACCGGGCTCAATCCGAACGAGGAACCGGCGCACACGATCGCGGAGCGCGAACTCCCCGACACCGGGGGCGAGTGGCGCTACATCGCCTATCCGGCGGGCGGCAACACCCTCAACTTCTTCCGGCTCACCGGCGCCGATGGAATCACAGTGGACCTCCACAGCGTGATCCTCTCCGGGCAGACCGACCTGACCGCGCCCGAGTTCAAGCAGGCCGACAACCCCTTCTACCTCACCGCCGGCACCGAGACCAAGCTCGACCTCGCCGCGGACGACACCGGAGGGAACGTCTCCTACACGGCTCAGGGCCTGCCCGAAGGCGCCTCGTTCGACGCCGGGACCCTGTCCTGGACCCCGACCGAGGCCGACGCCGGCCGGCACGAGGTGCAGGTCGTCGCCGACGACGGCGAGACCGTCGCCGCGCGGACCTTCGAACTGGTCGTGGCCGAGGACCGCGCCGAGATGATCGACAAGCTCCTCGACGACACCGTCGACCCTGACGCCGTCTACACCGCCGCGACCTACGAGCCCTTCCAGGCCGCCCTGGCCGACGCCGAAGCGCTCACCGACACCGGGACCGACGCCGAGTTCCGCGAGGCCTTCACCGCGCTCCAGGAGACGATCGCCGCCCTGAGTCTGCTCAACCCGCAGCTCGACGACGGCTCGCTGGACTACCCGGAGCTCGTCACCGCGACCGTCCTCAACGAGGGCGCCGTCGCGGCGATGGCCGACGGCAGCAAGTACAACAAGAACGGCGACGTGCGGGCGGGCTCGTTCTACCTCGACTTCGGCCCCGGATACCGGGTCGCGGCCGAGGAGATCGGCCTCCAGGCGAACTTCGCCTTCCCGATGCGCTCGCAGGGCACCAACGTGTACGGCTCGAACGACGGGATCACCTGGGATCTGCTGAGCTCGCGAGAGACCAGCGACACCAACGATTTCGAGACCATCCCGGTGGTCGACGAGCACCAGGGAGAGCAGTACCGCTACTTCAAGCTCCAGCTCGACAACCCCGGCCCCCCGATCGACCCGGCCTACCCGGGCATCTGGTCGATAGGCGAGTTCCACGTCTTCGGCGAGCGCAGCGAGGTCCCCGGAACGATCTCCGACGTCACGATGGCCTCGGCGGATGCCGTGGACGGCAGGGTGACCAA
>NZ_STGY01000080.1 GCF_004912275.1 Glycomyces buryatensis | reverse complement strand
GATAGCCACCAGACATCAACTAATTCCCAGAAGGACCCTTACGCCTGAGCGCGAACCCGCGCCGGACGGCTAGGCTCCGGCCATGACGACGGTGTACGTGGTGCAGCACGGCGAAAAAGAACGTCTCCCAGGAGACCCGGGCCTGACGGCGAGGGGCCGCGAACAGGCCGCGCTGGCGGCAAAAGCCTTGCAGAACAAAGACTTGACAATGATCTATGCGAGCCCGCTGCGCCGAGCAATCGAAACGGCCGAACCGCTGGCAGCGGCCTGCGGCCTGGAAATCCAGGTGGACGCCCGAGCGACCGAGCGAATGAACTGGGACGGAAGCACCCCGATAGCGCAGTTCTTCGAGGACTGGACGGCCACGACGGCAGACCGCGATTTCGTTCCAGCAGTGGGCGACTCGTCAAGAGCGGCAGGTGGACGGTTCCGAGACTTCCTGGTGGAACAAGAGAACGGCGACGCGGCGATCGCGGTGGCGGCACACGGAGGAGTGACCGTAGACCTGCTTCGCACCCTGCTG
This sequence comes from Glycomyces buryatensis, assembly GCF_004912275.1. Taxonomy (GTDB): domain Bacteria; phylum Actinomycetota; class Actinomycetes; order Mycobacteriales; family Micromonosporaceae; genus Glycomyces; species Glycomyces buryatensis. Next base: position 20,886 of record NZ_STGY01000080.1, on the reverse strand, counting down.
GGCGACGAAGCGGTACCCGGAAGGCTGCTGAGGGAAGGCATTCCATCAGGAGCGATCACCACCCTGGACGGCCTGAGGGTCAAGCAGATCGCTGCGATCTCTCACCTGGAAGGCCTGGAGTCGGCGCACCGCCCCGATTGATCCGGCGAGTGCCGCGCGACACCTGAAGGTGTTGTCCCCCAAGGCATGACAGCGTGTAGTACCTTCAGCACGACCCCTTTCCCATCCTCCCCAGGAGCATGCAGATGCCCGCAAAGCTGGCAGACCCCGAGAAGATCGCCGACGGAGGCCAGAAGATAAAGGCGGAAGGCAAGTTCCTCGGCAACGCGAAGACGCCCTTGAAGCAAGGCGTCGACGGGGTCGACAGGGGCATGAAGGGCTTCATGCTGAGCGAGGCCTGCGAGTCCTTCAAGGATCGGTTCGAGACCGTCGTCGACTCGCACCAGGACATGACGGAGAGCCAGGCGAAACGGCTCGGCTACTGCGCCGACGACTGGGCCGCGGCGGACAACGCCGCGGGCGAGGAATTCAACGCGTTCGACCAGGAACTGTGAGGACACTGACCGGTGCCACCCACGTTTCAGCAGGCGGTCGACGCCGACCCCACCAATCTCAATAGCGCTGCGGGCAAGTTCCGGGACGCCTCGGACAGGATCGACTACTACAAGAACGAGTACAACCAGGCCTTCGAGAACCTCCGCGAGCACTGGCAGGGAGACGACTACGACGCCTTCGTGACCGAGGCGAACAAGGTCTCCCTGAACGCCGCGAACACCGAAGCCACAGTGAACATGGCGTCCGGACTCCTCCAGACGCTCGGGGCGACCATGAAGATCTCGGTCGAGTTGCTCCAGCAGATCGAACGGGCCGCCAAGAGCGCCGGATTCAAGGTCCTGCCGCTGCCGCTGGTGATCATGGGCCCGACGCACTGGCAGCAGGTCGCCTCGGCGGGCCCGGCCGCACCGGCCGTATTGGCCGGCTACCAGGCGGTCGCGGCAGGTTTCACTATCTCGTTGCAGGCGATCTTCGCGCAACTCATCGGCCAAGACGTCACCGCGCTGGCGACGCTTCAGGGCATAACGATGAACCTGCGCCCGGTGAACGGCCCGGGAATGGGCCTGCCGGACGGCATCAGAGCGGTCCCGCAACTGCCCCGGATCGAACCGGGATCGGAACTCTCGCAGTTCACCGAGCTCGACGAAGCGATGGTGAAGTTCTACACCACAGATGAGTACGACCCTTTGAACAAGTATCTCCGGCGGCCTGGGTCAGTGACTGATCCGGTCCAGGAGGCGAAGCTCAAGCGTGCCGCGGAGGCCGTTTCCCAAGGGCTCCAGCACTTGCCGCCGCATCGAGAGCGAACCTACCGTGGTGTGAAGGATGAGTCGTTTCTCGACGACTACCAGGTTGGCGCAGTGGTCCCAGAGCGTTCGTTCACCAGCAGCTCGACGGAGTACTCGGTTGCCGAGCAGTTTGCGTCTGGAGGCCCGATCATCACGGTTGACGGACGCTCCGGACGATATATTCGGGAGTACTCCGATGCTCCGGAGGAATCCGAAGTGGTATTTGACCGGGGCACCAGCTTCCTGGTGACCGAGCGGCGCGTGAACCCAGACGATGGACGTACATATATCAGAGTGGAAGAAGTCGCGAATGACTGACAACCAGGGGAACACCCCCGACAGTGATCGTCCGGAGTGGCTGAAGGAGGTCCTTCAGAAAGCCGCTGAAGAGGAACCGCCCAACGGCCTTGATATGTCACGCGCCTGGCGCTACACACAGCCGCTCGGCCGTGATGATGAAGGTAATCCGCAGGTGCCGCTGACCCCGGAGGAAATGCAGCGCATCAAAGACATCCGCGAAGGGCGGGTCGTCATCGAAGGGCCTGTGGACCTCGACTTCTGAGGTCGCGTCGGAAAGTCAGGGACTACTTGGCGTTCATCGGCCAGTAGCGGCCCGGCACCCACTCGTCGTTCGTGCTCGGGTTCTGGTTCAGCTTGCCGAGGGTGGATTGGGCCTTCCGGGTCACCGCATGCGTGACGCGGGGCTCAAGCGCCTCCCCGGCATTGGCGTACGTGTTCCAGAGGCGGAACACCTGCACCGGCACCTGCACCACCGTCATGTCGTTGTGATCGGTGACCTTGACGGTGAACTCGTGGCTGGCATCGCCATCGCCGTAGTCCACAGCGAACCGGTGCTCGCCGGGCGCCAGCGGGTAGTACCAGGAGGCCCAGTCGCACGGCGCCTCGGCGCCGTCGATCCACAGCTTCAGTGAGCCGGCGTGGGAGAGCGCGAGGGTCTCACCGATGCCGGTGTACTCGGCGGGCTGGCGCGGGGCGCGCGACAGCCGGTAGAGGAACAGGTCGAACACGAGCAGCACGCCCCCGACCCGACGCCCCTTCGCCCATTCCCGGGCATCGGCCGCCGACGGGAAGGCGACCGCAGTGCCCGTGTACCCGCCCGGAACCGGCGCCGGAATGCGCTCGATCTCCAGACGCATCTCATTGGCGCGCTTATGGAGCCTGCGGGTCGTGGTGATTCCCATGGTGGAGCCGGTGACCAGGATGACCGCCCCGACGAATGCCATGACGAACAGGATCGATTGCCAGGGGTTCGGGACGAAGCCGCCCACGATCCCCCCGATGAACAGCAGCGGCAACCCCGCCACCGCCATCAGGCAGCCGACGCCCGAGACGTTCGCCGACTTCACCGACAGCACCGGCAGGAAGCCCTCGGGGCCGCGGACCCGGTACAACTCGGTGCGGAAGTCGACCTGGCGGCGCACCGCGACGCTGTGCCCGGTCGAATAGCAGACGCGCTCGCCGGCCGCGGCCTCGAAATTCGTAGAAGAGGCGTCGTAGCCCTGCACCTCGAGCCGGTGCGGGCCTGGATCGATCTCGAGCTGGTAGCGGCCGTCCCCGGCGGCGAGGACCTCACCGTCGAGCAGCAGGACGCCTGCGCCGTCGGCACGTGCATTGGTGCAGATGAAGACGTCGAGCAGCGCCCGATTCCCGGCCGGCTCCAGGTCCGGCGAGTGGCCCTTGCGGCAGACGTCGGGCTCGTCGAACCGTCCCGTGAACGCCGGCGTGGTGTAGCGGCGGCCGTCGCGGTCGCAATAGGCCGCCTTCGGATACGCGTCGGTGTCGTCGTGCGAGGTGAAGCCGCGCTGCGTCGTCTCCTGCTTGGGCTGGTTGCTCTTGCTTTGTGCCACTTAGCCTGCGAGCCCTTCGGTGTTCGACCAGTCCTCGCGGCGGGCCTTGCGCCGGTCGGCGTGGCCCTTGAGGCCATCGACCATCTTGACTCCACTTGAACGACTGACAGGGGTTTCGCGGAGTCTATAACCGCCCCGCCCATCTGGAAGAATCGCAGCTAGCGCGAATTTTGGAGGAGTTTGTCGCGGAAGGTCGCGGCGCACTTCCGCAGTAGCGTGGTGTCTATGAAGTACTCCAGCTCAGAGCGGAAGGTCGTCGAGGGCGCCCGCGACTGGGCGCGGCGGCGCGGGATGGGATTCATCGCGACCATGCGACTCGAGCGGGGTACGACGCCGTTCCCGCCCTCCGATGCCCTCGTGGCGGAAATGACCAGCGTCGGAGAGCTGAAGTGGCCCAGCCGGAACCAAGAGATGGTCGAATCGGTCAAGGCGGATCTGACCTCGGACATCAATGCGTTCCACGTGATGTCCGGCCAGATCGGCGGCCTCAAGGCGACCGTCGAGCAGTACGGCGCCACCGCGGGCATACCCGCGCTGGCGGTCAGGAACGACGGTGAGCAGCGGTTCCCGCCGATGTGGGACACCGGCCAGCTGTATTCGGTCAAGGTCGCGATCGGGTGGAATTCGTCCTATATGGCCTGCGGCCCGAAGCGGCTGGTGACGGGGTGGGCCACGGCGTCGAGGCTGGATCTCGTCAAACTGCCGGGCGGAGGCCTGACCCACCGCCTGGCCATCTGCGCCGAGGACCCGGAAGCGGCCCAGCGGGTGTTCAACGAGCAGATCCTGGCGGAGCTTCACCAGGCAGAGGGCTTCAAGAGGTCCTACCTGGTCCTGAACGGCGGCCACTGCCACGTCGCGCGCGAGGGCCGACTCGACCCGGAGGCCCTGGACGCACTCGTAGACCTGCTCGCCCGCTTCCACCGCTCGCTGCCCGCCGCCCCGCATTGAGCAGGGAAACCGAAGCCCGCAATGGAGTTGCCGCCCAGTTCAGCTGTCCTGTGAGGCTTGCGGAGCCCTGCTAATCTGAGATGCACGACCACCCTAGACCCGCCATTCCCCGGAGGACCCCCGTGGCAGAGCGCAAGTTCGATCCCGACGCCGTAGCGCGGTACCGGGACTTCCTGTTGTATTGGCTCGAAGACGTACTGGAGGCCGACGGCGGCCCGATCTCTTCCATGAAGGAAGGGGCGCTGAAGAAGGCCCCGGCATTTGGCACCACCGGCGAGGGCCAGACCGCCGGAGAGACGTACGCGACCTCGCACGCGACGGCGTGGGGGAACCTGCAGGCGCTACGTCAATCGCTGTTCGGCACCATTCAGGCATTGAATGCGGCTCTCGAAGGCCACGAGACCTCCGAGGAATACAACGTCGACGACTTCAAGACCCAGTACGACGAGGTCGACGGGACCACCGCGACCGGCGGAGACGCCGCGGCCGGCGCAGCGGGCAATGCCGCCACGGCCGGCGGTGGCGCCAGCGGCGGAGGCGACGCCACCTCGGATGACTACGAGAACGCGCTGGGGTAGGCACACCATGACCGTTGAAACTTCTCGCCAGAATCGAATCACTTCAAGGAGCGCTGAATGAAGATCCGCAAAGCAACCGGCACCGCTGCGGCCTCACTGGCGGCCTTGCTGCTATTGGGTTCCTGCGGCATGGTCGGCGGCGACGGCGAAGGCAGTTCCCCGGACGGCGGGGCGCCTGAAGAGCCCCAATCGACCTCGGGGGAGGGCGACTCCGGCGCCGCCGCAATCGATGCGGAGATCAGCAGCTGGGACCCCTGCGAGGTCCTTGGCGATGCCTACAACGATCTGACCGAATCTCTCCGGGCATTCGAGGTCAGCGGCGAATTCCTCAGTTCTCCGGCTGGGGTAGGCACTCCGGACGACCACGCCATGTGCTCCAACAAGGTGATCTGGTCCGAGGAAACCGAGGACAACGTCGGCCTTGCCGAAGGATTCGTGGACATCTCACTCGTGCCGAAGCCATCTGAGGAAGAAGCCTCCGAACGCTACGCCGAGTTGGAAGCCGATGCCAGGGATCTCTACGGCGAGGACTTCGCGGAAAATGAGGTCACCGGCTGGGATGAAGGCATCCTTTTCTTGGGTGACTATGGGGTCAGGGATGCCTTCAAGGTACTTGTCCGTGATGGCTCATACCTGATCGTGATCACCCTCGAGACGGGAAGCGATCTCGTCTCCGGAGGCAGCGGCAACCAGGCCGATTTCACGGTCGAGGAGGCCAGGGACCACCTGATCGATACGACTCTGCCAGGCGTGCAGAGTGCTGTATCTGAACGTCTGGAAGAAGCGGGAGTGAGCTCCGGTGAGTGACAGAGGACCGACATTCGAAGACGAGTTCGAAGCGGAGACCAAGCCCGCCGAACTCGAGACCCTTGGCCATTCAGGGGATACGCAGACGCTGGAGGGCCTCAATAGCGCATCGCAGGGTCAGTCCTGCGATGGCGACGGATGCACGCTGAGCAATAACATCGAGGTCGAGACCAAATGGCAGAACTTGATGTCCGCGGTTCCACGAGCGGAAGGTGCGGATGGCTCCAACCTGTATCCCGAGAATGACCTCTCCCATGCATTGCCCAGTCAGACGGATCTCAATCGACTCATTAGGTCCGTCCGGCCAGATGGTGCCAGAGATCATGCCCTGGACAGCATCGCGATCGCCTGGGATGACTCAGTCGTCAAGCAGCTGTCTGAACTTCCTGGGCTGCTCGGCAGCTACACGTCCCAGCTTGCCGAAGAATGGACCGGCGATGACTTCGACACGTTCGAAAAGAACATCGAAGACATGGTCAAGATCGCTCAAGAGGTCGTCGACAGCTCCACTGAGATCCGGGACATGCTCAAGGACGAGTCCGAGGGCATCTGGGAAGCCCAAGGTGGCGCCGAGGGCTTCATTCCCTTTCCTGCGCCGCAGATGTGGACCAAGGAGCAGAACTGGTTCGTCGGCATCTTCAAGGACGACTACGTTCACTGCCGTCCCCCGTGGTGGAGCGAAAAGGAGTGCAACCACATCACTCCTGAATACGCTCTGCAGATGACCGGATTCCCCCAGGGGACGATGGAGGACTACAACAACAAAATCGACACCGAGACCGACAGCCGTCTGCAGTCGAACCAGGAGTGGAACGACGAGGTCCGGCGGTACGTCCAAGAGACCGGTGACGCATTCACATACCAACTCAAGCCTACTGACCGTGAGGACATCTACCTCGAGGTCCGGGAACAGTACCTGACCGAGAACGAAGACGCCTTGGCCAAGGCCAACACGGACTACGTCGAGGCCTCCGAGAACATCAACAACGACATCATCGACCGTGAGTACAACGCGAACACGACGTACTCAGGGCACGAGGACCCGACCACCCCGAAGCAGCCCACCGGCGCCGCCAACGAGGAAGGCAACCTCCAACCGCCAGGTGGCGGCGGAGGCGGCGGCGGCATGCCCAGCGGTGGCGGCGGCATGCCCAGCGGTGGCGGCGGGGGTGGTTACCCCGGGATGGACAAACCCACGACCGGCGAAATCGACACCGGCGGTCTCGGCGACGAAGACTCTTGGTCTCCCAATCCCAATAAGCCCGGCGAGCTACCCGGTACCGGCGACGACGCCTGGAAACCCTCCACGACCGACCCCGACGACCTCGGCGGTGGTCTGGCGTCCGGCGGCGGTGGCGGCGGTATGCCCGGTGGCAGCGGTCTTCCCGGCGGCGGCTCAGGCGCCGGCGGCGGCGGTATGCCCGGTGGCGGCGCAGGCGCCGGCATGGGCGCAGGCATGGGCGGCGGCATGATGGGCGGCGCAGGCGCCGGTCGTGGTGCCGGAGGAGCCGGTGCAGGCAGAGGCGGCGGCATGAAGGGCATGGGCAAGGGCGGCGCAGGCGCCGGAGGCCGCGGCATGGGCGGCGGCATGATGGGCGGCGGCGGAGGCCGCGGTATGGGCGGCCAAGGTGAAGGCGAAGAAGGCGACGCCACCTGGCTCGTGGAAGAAGACGACGTCTGGGGCATCGGCAAGGAAGAAGACGACCCCTACGCGTAGGACGCAGTGACAAATCGGGCCGCCGGCATCGCGCCGGCGGCCCGATTCGTTGCGCCAGTGGCTATTCGGTCATGTCGAGGATGCTGTGGCAGTAGCTGGGGTCGGTCTGGCCGTCGACGGGGACGGTCTCCCTGCGGGGTGCGCGGAAGGGCCCGACCTCGCCGTCCACGCGGATGGTGTCGGTATCGGCGTCGAACTCGCTCAGTTGGAGCACGGGCTCGTCCTCGTCGAGGTAGTACTGGACGACCAGTCCGTCGAGCTGGAGGTGCGTCAGGTGGTCCGGTTCGGTTGCCACGGTGTCGGTCCAGGTGGTGTAGTGATCGTCGTCGTCCTCTGACTGCGCCCGCTCGTCCTGGTGCGGGATGGCCACGTCGACCAGGTGCTCCCCGGTCGGCAGCGGGATCCACCAGCGGCCCCAGGTCACCGCGATCTCGACGTCGTCAATGAGCACCGTCGGGTCGCCGATCCAGGGGCGGCGGTCGACCGGGCCGGGCTCGCCGTCGCGCTGCATTGCCTCCCAGTCGATCTCGACTTCGGTGTCGATGCGCTGCCACACCGTCTCCCAGGCCAGGTCGAGGACGATGCCGCTGCGGTACGGGCCCGGCTCGGGCACGACCGAGGCGGTCGGCGGCAGCTCGTACACGTCCAGGACGCCGCCGTACAGCGGCTCGTCCGATCGCCGTCGCAGCTGCTCGTGGTGCTGCGCGGAACGCTGCATGGTGTGGACGTGCTTGCCGGTCATGAACAGCCACAATGTGATCGCCGCGGCGGCACTGGCGCCGTAGAGGATCGCCGTGGCCAGCGTCCCGAGCCGCACCTCGGGGAGCCCCCACTTGATGAGCAGCACGAACGAGCACAGCAGCAGGAACATCAGGCCGAGCGCGAGGCCGCCGAAGGACGCGAGCGGCCGCAGGTACCGGATCTTCCCGGCGAATCGGCCGGGAGCCAGCTGCAGCTCGCCGGTCGGACTCGGGCGGGCCTGGAGGTCGATGGCCTCCCCGGCCTCGATCGTGAGCGGCCACCAGCCCGCGAACCCGCCCGCCTGCACCGAGCAGCGGTACTCGCCCGGCGGCAGCTGCACCCAGGCCTTGCCGGTGCCCTGGAGCACCGGCCGGGAGTCGATGAGCAGCAACGGGATCCCGGGCAGCGGGTACTCCGGGCTCGACACCGGCCCGACCTGCCCGGGGTATCGATGCGGTGCCGTCCAGCGCCGCGCCCCGTCGTGCAGGGTGACCTCCAGGAGTCCGTATCCGCTGGTCAGGTGCGGCGGTTCCGTTGAGACGTGGAACCGCGATTCCGGATGGGCCGTGACGGTGGACGGCGACGCGGAACCGGTTGTGGTCTGGTACATGCGAGGCTCGCTTTGAATGGGGTCGTTTGTCAGGGCGTGGACAATCTACCTTTGCCCTGCCGCAGCAGGAGTAGCGTAAGGCCGCCCCCGGTTTTCGGCCCCGCCAGCAGTGAGGAGCGCCGGTCTTGCTGGACTATCTCGAACGACGCCTGAGCCTCATCCTCGAACGGTTCAGCCCCGCGCACCGCTTCGGACCGCACGCGCTCTCGCCGTTCCCCGTCGTCACCGGACGCGTCGAAGTGCCCGACGGGTGCGGCACGATCCGGTTCACCTCCAAGATGATCGTGCGGGCCTCCGAGCCCCGACCGACGGAGCCCGAACCCGGCCGCGCCCTCCCGCCGAAAGGCCAGGAGCACCGGTTGCGCCGGCGCGCCAAGTTCTACCCGGTGGTGCTCGTAAACGGCATCCCGACCGCGACGGGGCTGGGCACCGGTCGAATCGTCCTCCCGGCCGGACGGCACCTGGTGCAGGTCCAGTCCCTCGCCTCGGGCCGCTATTGGCCGGTGGACGTCGTATCGGGCAAGGAGGTCAGGCTGGCCTCGGTCGTCGCCGAACCCTATTTCAGCGGCGACACCGCCGAGCGAATGCGGCGCTTCTTCGGATGCTTCTCCTTGGGCCCGAGGGCATTTCTCAAACGCTGGCAGTCAATGGTGGGTCCAACCGCGGCGGCTGTGGCGGTGTACTGCCTCCTGTTCCTGTTCGTATCCGGCCCCGAAGCGGCGTCCGGGCCGATCGCCGCCGTGGCCACCTGGTTCCTACTCGCCCTCACGCCCTGGGCGAAGTGGGCCTGGCACCGGCTGCGCGGCACCCCGGTGGCCGGATACGAGACGGGCGGCGAGGGGATCACCTGGAGGCCGGTCGACCCCGGAGACCGCCTCGCACCCGAACCCGGCGGCGAGGCCGTACTACGGCTCAACCCGGTGTTCCTCCACGACGGCGACTCGGATCGCGAACCCGTCCGGGTCCCGCGCACCCGCCCGCCGGAGGTCCCCATGGGCGCCCGTCCGCTCGAGCACCCGCACGAGAACCCGGACGCGCCGTTGGTCGAGGTGCTGGGCCAAGAGCTCGAAGGCATGGGCCGCTGGGCGAAGGGCGAATGGGGGATGCTGGTCCGGGACATGGGCTGGGACCGCGAATACCGGGAACGCCTGGCCGACGCCAGGAAGCAGGAGTCGGCCAAGGGGGAGGTCGCACCGTGGATCGAACCGCCGCGAATCACCCTCGGAGACCGGGGCCTCCTGGCCATCTGGGGGCGGAACGAGTACCGCCTGCCACCCGGCCGGTACCGGGTCGAGATCGCGATTCCGGGCCCGCCGCACGCGCTCGACCGGGGGACGAAGGTCGATCTGCTGCTCCGTGGAAGCGTCCCCCTCGAACTCGATCTCCGGGGCGGGACGGTCACCGAGATCGATGTGTACGCGCTGGTCAAGTCGAGATTGAACCCGGACGGTATGACCTTGGGCGAATATTCGGGCCGGATCTGGATTCCCGAGGTCCCCCCGAATGCCCGGTATCCCTGACCGAAGCGGACTCTCGGGTGCTTCGAACGCCCCCCGACCGGTCGGTCGGGGGCGTGGACGCGGCATCGACAGGACCGCAGCTGTGCACGGCTTGTGTACCGTACTCAGGATGGAATACCAGATGCGCAGGCCCGACCCCGCGGCAATGTTGCGGTTGGTGGAGGAGGCCGAGGCGGAGGCGGTCGCCCAGACCGGCGAGGTCCGCGTCGTCGCCCGGTCCGCCGGCCGGATCAAGGAACTCGACCTGCGATCGAGCGCCTTCCAACTGAGCGGCTTGGAGTTGGGCGAGCTGATCGTCGAGACGATCCGTACGGCGAATTCGCGGTTGCAGCAGGACTTGAGCGCCGCGATCGCCGCCGAGACGGGCATGGCGGTGTCCTCGGACGACCTCGGTGCCGGCCTGCCGTCGCTCGCGGGCGAGGAGCGAAACGAGGAGGAGGGCCGATGAACGATCGTCCGAGCCCCGAAGCGGCGATGGCCAAGTTGGAGCAGATGCGCCTCGACGCCGAGGAGACGCTGCGGAAGTACGAGGAGCTCCAGGAACAGGCCGGAGCCAACGCCGTGGAGACCTCCTCCGACGACGGCCTGGTTCGCGTCAAACTCGACGGCGACGGCCAGGTCGCGGAAATCAATATCGACGAGTACGCGATGCGTCAACGACAGACGCTGTCGTACACCATCGTCGAGCTGATCGAGCGGGCCCAGACCGAGCACGCCGAGAAGATGGCCGAAATGGCCCAGGCCATGATCGGCGACAAGGTCGACCTGGCGGCGATCATCGAACAGCACCGGAACCGGTAGCGGGTCAGATCCGTTCGGAGACGGTTCGGGCCTCGATGGTCCCCGCGTAGCGCTCCAGTTCCCAACCCTCGAACCCGGGAACCATCTCGATAGCGGCCGTCGCCTCGACCACGGTCGGTTCGGCCCCACGCAGCACGACATCGATGCGGACCTCGGCGTCCGCGGGGAGGACCACGGTCGTCTGGTCGTCGCGCAGGACCTCCGCCGGGCCCGGGACGCCGACGTCGACGCGGTGGCCGCCCGGGGTGAGGTGGTATTCGTTGACACCCCAGATCGCCGGGACGGGCGCATCGTCGATGCGGACCACGGGCCGTTCCACCCAGGGCCTGGCCTCGGGCGGGTACTCCTCGCCGATGACCCTGCGCCGCCGCGCCGCCTGCTCGGCGGCCTTCTCGTCCAGGATGGTCCCGGGGAGCGCCTGCGGATCGTTCGGCGATTGCGTGTAGGCGACCGCCAGACGCAGGACCGCCTGACCCGGCGGCGGCTGGGGAGCGGCGGTGTCGCGCACATCGACCGGACGCCACGTCCCGTCCCCGATCGCGGCTTCGTGATGCCCGGCCACCGGCAGTCGCGCCTTGAGCCGCAGCTCCGCCGCAGCGACGGCGGCGGCCTCGATGAGCCTTGCGGCCCAATAGAACCCGATTCCGCCGAGCGTTGCGACCACGACGACGAGCAGCAGCCATGCCAGGCCTTCGACATCCGTGCGGTCGAGCACCGCGAGGGTGGCCAGCGCCGAAGCCGCGGTGCCCGCGAAACACACCGCGGGCGTGAACCAGCGGCTGGGACGGGGCGGGACGGCGATGGTCGGCGTCAGCGTGAAACGGCGCAGGAGCGCACGCGCGTCGCCGGTGTCCGCACCGTCCAGCCGCTGCGGCACGAATGACGACATCCGCGTGAACTTCCCGCCCTCGATATCGATGGGGGCGTATGCGGCGGATGCCCCGGACTGGATCTCGAGGAGGTGCCGGCCCGGGTCGAGGGTGATGTCAGCCCGGCCGAAGCCGGTCGCAATCGGCTCGCCGTCGATCAGGACGACCGGGGTGAACGGTCGCGTCGCATCGGATTCGGCGATGCGACCGAGCAGGTCGGATTCGAGGATCAGGACGCCTTTGCCGGGCGGTGGAAGTCCGCGCTCGGCGGCGGTGCTGCGAATCCACACCGTGTACAGCTCGTGCGCGAATACCGTGCGGTCGGTGAGCGGGTGCGCGGCGATCTCATAGGGCGCGGCGCCCTCGCCGAGCGCCCTGATCCACCGCCAGTTCACTGGACGGCCTGTTGGGTCATGCGGGTGGTAGTGGCGATCGCGTTCTTGTGGTCTCGCAGGAACTTCAGGATCGGTTCGATGACTTTGATGGCCTTGCTGATGGCCTCGAACGTCTTCGCGGCCTTCTCGGAGATCCCCAGCACCCTGGTGATCGAGTTGACCGCCTTCATGACCAGCTGGGCGATCTTGGCGATGCCGCTGGCGATCGCGGTGGCGACGGTGGCGCCGAAGCTGGCGATGCCGGCGGCGACCTGCGGCAGCAGCCGCGTGATCATCCACGAGACGCCCTTGGCGATCAGGTCCACGATGTCCTGGCGCAGCAGCTTGGCGACATCGGCCATCTGGAGGAGGAGTCCGTTCGCGCCGACGGCGAGGAAGCCCATCGTCGAGACCGCTCGGCCCGCTTCATCGACGCTGAGGCGGGCCGCGTCGCCGTCGGTGCCGACCCAGTCTTCGAGCGCGGCGGTGCCGGTCTGGCTGATGTAGTCGCCGGTCTGCCGGCAGCCCTCGGAGACCTTGACCCACATCTCGGCCGACTTGCGCATCCTCGTCTCGTTGCCCGAGACCAGGCCGACCAGGTCCTCCAGCGGTTGGAACAGCTGCATGAGGAAGTCGATGATGGTGCCGGCGAGCCACTGGATGGGGTCGAACTTGGGGTCGGTGATCTTCTCCACGAACGCCTCGTACTGCTTCACCATGTCCTGCACGGCGAGCACGTCGGTGGCCAGGCCGGTCACCGCGGTCGAGATGAGCCCCCAGTCGTTCTTGCCGTTCTCGATGGCCTTGGAGACGTTGTTGTACGTGTTCAGCCCCGCGGTGATCGGAGCCGCGGCGCTCTGCAGGGCGTTCATGCCGGTGTTGGAGTCGGTGGGGCGGGCGTTGTACTGCGTGTTGCCCCTGGTGTCGGTGCCGCTGATGCGCACCCCGGTCTGGTGGTCCTCGTTGTTGAGGCGGGACTGGGCCGCATCGTGCAGGCGGGAGTGGCCGTCGTCGTAGGTGTTGCTCCGGGAGTCCTTGCCGCGCACGGCGTCGTAGGCGTTCTGCAGGTCAGATGACCAGCCTGCGGCTTCGGTTCCATCGGGTGCCTGCTCGGGGAGCGCGCCGTCGTTCCAGGTGGGTTCTTCCACTGCGTCGGACATCAGTTGCCTCCCGTGAGTTCTTCGCCGAGCTTTTCGAGTTCTTGGGCGACTTCGGCGTCGCTGGCCTCGTGGTCGTCGGCGCAGTCCTCGAGCCGGACGCACAGCCCTTCGATGGCTTCCTGGGCGTCCTCCAGGGCGGGGTGGAAGACCATCTCGGTCGCCGCGAAGTAGAGGGCGGCGAAGGGGATGCCGGCGAGTCCCCACATCCACCAGTCGGGATCGGCCTCATGGGCGTAGTCGGCCACCGCTTGCACTTCGGTCTTGGTCTCGCGCAGCGTCGAGGCGGCCTGCCGCACCTTTTCGGCGTCGACGTCAATCCATGTCATCAGGGAATTCTCCGGGGAATGGGGAGCACGGTATGAACCGGGCCGGTGCTCTCAAATCGTCGCGGCGGCACTGGGCAGCGATCCGCCTTGCAGAACACCTTACCGCCGTGTCGCAAATGCGCCTTTGCCCTCAGACGCCGCATGGCTGATTCGGTAGCCGAACGACTCCGCTACCCTTTGTGTACCAGTCGTCTTGGGGAGGAAATGGCCGGGTTTCTACGCCCATGCCCACTCCAAGAAGGAGACCCGCTCCCCATGAGCGATTACAGCGTCGACACCGATGCGCTGACCGAAGCCGCCCAGGCCGTCCGCTCGTCCGCCGACCAGGCCGCCGAGGTCGCCGAATACGCACGCGAGGCCGATCCGGACCTGTGGACCTGGGGATATCCCGGGGTCATGCTGGCCGCGCCGTTCTACTTCGCGATCGCCGAGATCCTGCACGGCCGGCTCGCCGAGGTACGAACGGCCATCGAGGGATACGCCGACCTGGTCGTCGAGTCCGCCGAGGCCTACCGGGCGGCCGACGACGAAGCCGCCGCCGACCTCGCGGCGCTCGGCGGCGAACTGGGAGGGGCCTGAGATGACCGACGTGGCCGAACCCGGCTGGCGCGCAGACGCTTCCACCCAATCCCCGTTCGGGGACAACCCCTTCAACGTCGAGAACGCCGTGAAGGGGCTGAGCAATAACTCCGCCGCCGCGCCCATCGGCGCCGCGGCCGACCAGGCCGCGAAGATCAAGGATCTCGCCGACTGGCCCGCCCTGATCACGCTGGTCGACCAGATCGTCACCAGCGCGGGCGACATCATGAACGCGGCGGAGAACTTCGAGGAGTCCGACCGGATCCGGATGGAGAACCCCCTCGGCTGGCTCACCGGCACCCTGGTCGACTTCGTGATCAACCTCTGCCAGCCGCTGGAAGACCTCCTCGGCATGGTCACCGGCAACGAGGGTCGGATGAAGACCTCCGCCGAAATGTGGCTGACCGTGATCGAGGGCGCTCGTCAGAACGGCGCCTATATCGCCGACAACGGCACTGCCGCCCTGGAGGGTTGGGAGGGCGAGGCCGCCGACGCCGCCCGTCACCGCATCGGCGAGATCGGCCGCGGACTCCAGATCATGGGCGCCTTCGGTGCCGGGCTCGCGGTCGCACTGCGCGCCTTCGCGATCCTGGCCAAGAAGCTCACCGACAAGGTCAAGGAGTTCCTGGGCGAGCTCGCCGAGCGGGCCATCACGACCTGGCTGCCGGGCATGGCGAGCGGACTGGCCACCTTCGGCGCCTCCACTGCCGCGACCGTCGCACTCGCCGTCGCCACCGTCGCCGGCTACATCATGACCGCGATCAGCCTGATCAAGTTGGCGATCAGCATCTTCGGCATGATCCCCGGGGTAGTCGACCTCATCAAGGACGGCCTTTCCGGGCTGGGGGACGCATTCGGTGCCTTCGGGTAGGAATGGCAGTTCCGCGCCCGCGCGTGCGTCAGTTACCTTGAACGGCATGGACCAGCACCAAGTCCCCGACTGCGGGGCCATTCAGCGACTGGTGGAAACGGCCGAGGCGGCGGCCTCCTCGGAAGACGGCGCCGTCCGAGTGGTCACCAAGGCCGGTGGCAAGATCACCGAACTCGACTTGCACCACACCGCATTCGCGCTCAGCGGCGTCGAGCTGGGGGAGCTCATCGTGGAGACCATTCAAGCGGCCGAGGCGAACCTGGACCGCGAACTGAGCGCCGCCATCGCCGCCCAGACCGGGGTCGAGGTGCAGCCGGGCTCATTCGGAGGCGGCCTCCGCCCGGTCGAACGAGCCGAAGAGGAGCAGGCGTGACGGACCGCAACCAGTCGCGACCCGACCCCGAGGCCATGATGGCCCGCCTGGAGCAGATGGAGCGCGACGCCAAGGCGACGCTCGAGAAGTACGAGAACCTGCGCGCCCAAGCGGAGGCCGAGGCCGTGGAGGTCACCTCCGAGGACGGCCTGCTCCGCGTCAAGCTCAACGCCGACGGCAAGGTGACCGAGCTCGGCATCGACGAACGTGCCATGCGCCGCCGCCAGACCCTCGGCCCCGCCATCATCGAACTCATCGACACCGCAAAGGCCCGGCACGCCGAGCGGATGACCCGCATGGCCCAGGAGATGCTCGGGGACGACCTCGACCTATCGGCCATCCTGAACCGAATCCAGCAGCAGTAGCACCGAGTCATCGCTCCGGTGATACGAAACCAAGACGGTACTTCAGACTGACGTGACCTCGTCGGCGATCTGATTCCAAGTTCGCAAGCATCGCTGGGCATGCCGGCTCCGCGGGCGGCCGGCGACTTCCGCCGCCACCTCCCCGATGGCGTCGCCCGGCCTGTCAGGGTCAACCGCTGAGCGAGGAGAGCCCGCCCACGATCGAGCCATAGGCTACGTGCGCCGCGATCGCGACCAGTGGCGTCTGCACCCCGTAGTTCCTGAGCATGAAGCCGGGTGGCTCCAGGAGCGGCGTATCGCCCGCACCGGTCATCGGCGACCCCATTCGCGGATGTACCAGCGGCAGCAGCACGTTGACGAGCGCGGTTGCCGCGAACACGCCGTGCAGCAGGCCGAACACGGCGCCGAGTCCCCAGCCGGCGATCCCGATCGCGGTGAAGACCGCGTAGTAGCCGAGGGCGAACACCAGTCCGAAGCAGAAGTGCAGCAGGTAGCCGATTGCCTTCGCGCGGGCGCGGTTTCCGCTCATCGCCGTGCCGAGCAGGAACGGCAGGTCCATCCGGGTGAGTTTCAGCTCGTTCGCGGCCCTCATCAGGCTCGTGAGAACCAGCGTCCCGACCAGACCGCCGGCCAGCGCGCCTCCGATGGTCATGAACTCGCCTCCGCAATGGCCGCCGCGGCACTGATCAGCGCCAGGTGGGAGAGTCCCTGCGGCAGGTTTCCCAGGAACTCGCCGGCTGGACCGATCTCCTCGCTATAGAGACCGACGTCGTTGGCCAGGCCGATCAGCTCGTCCATCCGATCAGCGGCCTCATCGACGCGCCCGACACGGGCGAGCGCCTCGACGAGCCAGAACGAGCACGCCAAGAACGCTCCCTCCGAACCGGGCACCCCGTCTTCACCGGTGTAGCGGCGAACGAGTGCACCTTCGGCGAGCCCGGTATCGATCGCCTCGACCGTCGAGCTCAGCCGCGGGCCGGCGGCGTCGTCATAGCCGTGCAGGAGGCCGAGCAGCACGCTGGCGTCCAGTTCCTCACCGCCCGCGAAGCGGACGTAGGACCGGCGCCGCTCGGAGAAGCACCGGGAGCCCACGAACTGGCGAATCGCCGCCGCTTGCCGCAGCCAGCGGTCGAGATGTCGCCGCGGCAGCGAGCCTCGCTCGGCGAGCTGCGCCGCCCTGTCCAGTGCCACCGCGCACATCATCTTCGATTGCGTGAACTGGTGGGGCTCGCTCCGCACCTCCCAGATGCCCGAATCAGCGGTCCGCCAGTTCGCGGCCACGAAGTCCGCGAATTCGCCGAGTCTGCGACCCACATCCGGATCGATCATGTTCCCTGCCTCGGCGTAGAGCCAGGCCGTTTGCATCAGCTCGCCGTAGGCGTCCAGTTGGAACTGGTCGGCGGCGGCGTTTCCGATCCTGACGGGACGTGAACCGCGGTAGCCGTGGAGGGGCAGTTCGTGTTCCGTCGCAGGGTGGCGACCGTCGAAGCGGTACAGCACGCCCAGTCTCGGGGCGTCCAGCTGCGTCGTGTGCATGAGCCACCAGAAGTAGGCCCGCGCCTCCGCGGGGCAGCCCAGGCGCAGAAACGCCTGCAGGGTGAAGGCACTGTCGCGGATCCAGGAATAGCGGTAATCCCAGTTCCGCTCGCCGCCGACCTGCTCCGGCAGCGATGTCGTCGCGGCCGCCGCGACCGCTCCCGAAGGGGCAAAGACCAGCAGTTTCAGCGCCAGTGCGCTACGGATGACGGCCTCTCGCCAGGGTCCTTCGTACGTCCGCTCGGCGGTCCAGCGCCGCCAGATCTCACCGGTGCGTTCGAAACGCGCATCGAGCTCTCGCCGGCTGGGGAACACCAGCGGCTCCTGGTGGGCTATCGGGAGCACCAGCAGGTGCGAGGACCCGTGCGCGGTCTCGAAGGTGCCCGACCATCCTGCCGTCGACGCGCCTGCGTCGAAGGGGATCAGCCCGACCGCCTCAGCGCCGGAGCTCGCAACCGGCAGCCCGAACCTGCTGCCGAAGCGCGGGTTCGAGCCCCCGTAGCCGAAGCGCGGCTCCACAAGCCAGCGGAACCGCACAGTCCCCGCCAGGCCCTTGATGCGCCGCTGAAGCTCGCGGAACGGTTCGAGTCCGTCCCCGGGCAGCGTAAGGGCATCTGTGACCCGTGCGCTGCCCGAAGCGGTGTGAAACGTGGTTTCAAGGACGTTCGTTCCAGGCAGATAGCGGCGCTCGACCCGGTACGGGACCTCCGGTTCGAGTACGAACCTCCCACCCCGCTCGGCATCGAGGACCGCGGCGAACACCGTCGGCGAATCGAGGTCGGGTATGGGCAACCAGTCGATCGATCCGTCCCGGGCCACCAGCGCGACGGTGCGCCCGTCGCCGATCGCCGCGTAGTCGCGAAGGGGCGCATAGCCGTCGAGACGGCTCGCCGATGCGTCCGATCGCCGCATGCAGGGTGCCTCGCTACCAGGGTCGAGCCGGGAGCGTCCGGTCCCTGCGGGCCGGCACCACTGCCAAGGCCAGGCGCCACAGCGCCAGCGCGCCGAGCATCAGCCCGACGTCGCGCAGCGCGATGTCGTAGAACTGCGGCGGATTGGCCGTCAACAGGTTGACGATGATGCCGCCCAGCCAAGCGGCGACGATGAGCGCCCCGACTCTCGGGGCGAACAGCACCAACAGCCCGGCGAGGATCTCGATTCCGCCGACGACGTACATGAAGTCTTGGCCGGTGCCGGGCAACAAGTCCCTGATCCAGCCTGCCAGGTAGTCCGGCCACTGGACCGACCAGTTGAAGAACTTATCGACCCCGGCCAGGATCGGCGCGATGGTGAAGCCAATGCGCAGCAGCCAGAACACCTGGTGGGCGGCTGTACTCACCGCCGACACCTCGGACGCGGGACTCCGAACGTCAGCGGTGTTCCTGACATGGGGATCGATAGGGGTCTCGATAGTGACGGTAGCCATGAGGCACCTCCTCGCTCACAGGCGTGGCCCCTACCAGGTCACGCCGCTGCCACCAGGAATACCCAGTCCGCCCCGATTCCAATCCCGGCAGAGAGGAGCCCGGCCGATGCCCGGCGCACGTTCCCGTGGCGGCAGGTCGAGCACGACACCGCCGGTGGCCGCGGCGAGTATGTACTCCCGCGCGCACACATCAACCAGACGCGGTGCTCAACCAATAAGTTTCGGATCAATAGCTTCCAGCGACCTGACAAGCGCGCCATCGAGGCAGACCCCGAAGCGATGTGTGAGTGGGTCGAGGACACCTGTCCCGCGCTGCGGGAGAGGGCTCGATCCGAGGGTGCGGTGGTCTTGTTCGGCGACCAGGTCGGGGTCCGCTCCGACCAGTTGTCCGGACGCACCTGGGGCCGTAAAGGCCAGACGCCGGTCCTTGCCCGTACCGGGAATCGGTTCGGGCTCTCGGCGATGTCGACCATCTCCACCAGGGGCGACCTGCACTTCAAGGTCTTGAAGGACAAGTTCAACGCCGAAGTATTCATCGCTCTTCTCGACCGGCTGCTGGGTCAGTTCGAGGAGAAGATCCACCTGATCGTCGACGGGCATTCCGCGCATCGGGCCAAGAAGGTGCGGGAATGGGTCGCGGAGCGGCCTGACCGGATCGAGCTGCACTTCCTGCCCGCCCACGCCCCGCATCTCAATCCCGACGAACTAGTGAACGCCGATCTGAAGCCCACGCTCGCTGATCAGGTCATCACCGACCGGGCCCAGATGGAGCGATTGGTTCGCGTTTTCTTCCATCGCGCCCAGAAACTCCCTGCCCGATTCCTGGGCTACTTTCAAGCGCCGCATACGAAATACACGCATGCAGCCGGATGACATCGACTCGGGTGGGCGGGCAGCGGGTGATCGGTCACCAACCAGCTCGCTGCGAATCTCGGTTCGAACGTGTTGGCGATCATGGGGTCCCGGTGCCGCTGTTCAACAATGAGCTTGACCGACGGCATGCGTTGGGCCAGCATCAACCCGATGCATCACACTTCCGCGACTGTGTCACCGTTCGTCCGCGCCAAAGCGGAGTCATTCGGGGAGCCTGGCCTGGCCTGGTTGGACGGATTGGATGACCTCATCGCCGAGATGGAGCAACAGTGGTCGATCACGGTCGGCCAACCGATCAGGGGCGGCACCTCGTCCTATGTCGCACACGCGCGAACAATCGACGGTCAGGGTGCTGTTCTGAAGCTGGCTTTGCCCCACTTCTGGGCTCCTCATGAGATCCAGCGACTCGATCAGGCCGCGGGTCGCGGCTATGCCCGGCTGCTCGCCTCCGACCCGGATCGCAACGTCATGCTGATGGAAGCTTTGGGGCCGTCGATGAGCCAGCTCGGCTGGCCGCCAGAGCAAGTCATCAAGACCGTTTGCGCGACCCTCCAGCAGGCATGGCAAGTCGAGTTGCCCGAAACAGTGCCGGCGCAGACCGGAAGCTCCAAGGCGCAGGACCTGGCCAAACTGATCAACCGAGCCTGGAGAGGGCTGGACCAGCCCTGTTCCAAGGAGGTCATCGAGACGGCGCTGCGCTATGCCGAGCGCCGCGCTGCCGCCTACAACGAGGACCGATGCGTGGCCGTCCACGGCGACCCCCACTCCGGCAACGCGATGCAGGTGCTCTCGCCCCGATCCGGCGCCGAGTCGGGTTTCGTCTACGTCGACCCCGAAGCGTTCGTCGCCGAACCGGCCTACGACCTCGGTATCGTGCTGCGCGACTGGACCGAGGAGTTCCTCAACGGCCCGACACGATCGCTGGTCCGACACCGATGCGGCCTGCTTGCCGAACACAGCGGCCTCGACGGTGACGCCATCTGGGAATGGGGTTTCCTGGAACGCGTGGCGACCGGACTCTACGTGCTCGAATTCGGAGCAGCATGGGGCCAGGAACATCTCGACGTCGCCGAGCGGCTCGTCTGACCGAATACCCGGCCCCGGTTCGATCACCACCCACACGAAGCACCTAAATGCTCAACCATCAAGTTTCGGATCAATATGTCGTCGTCGAATGAGCCGCCGCCGTAAGTGTTAATGA
>NZ_STGY01000072.1:159322-219538 GCF_004912275.1 Glycomyces buryatensis | reverse complement strand
ACGCGGCCCTGAACCTTCCCTTTCTTGAACCCACGTGTACTTCCCCTTTCTAATCTTCCCTGTTGATAGTGACGTTTGAAGAACCTGTCGACGCCGGTGTTCCAGCGAACCTGGCCACCGGAGGTGCCGTACAGGTTTCGCGATCCGAGCGGCTCGAGATCACGGTGGCCGCACCGGCGTCCCGCGGAAGCCGAAGGCGCCGGCTGCCACGCTCGTCGCGGTCGCGACCGTCGCGAAGAGCTGACGACGGGACCACCGTTTCCGCGCGGATCGCATGTCTCTCCCTCGCCGTTGGATCCGGAGCGGCGGAGCCGCTGATCCCTCCTGATGCGGGTCCCGGCTCGGGCCTCCGTCTCTCGAGGTGCATCTCAGTCCGAAGGGGGCTTCCGGATGGGATTTTTTGTTGGATCGACTAGTGAAACTATGATCCATCAGAATATTGACAAATGTCAATGGTTTCGTTGAATTTCGAGGAACGTGTTCTATCCCGATGCCGTGTGGTCGGTGAGGTTGCGGTGGGCACCGGCCTGGAGGTTCCACCGGTTCCGCGTTGTCCGGGGTGGTTTCTTCAAGCGGGCGAACGAAAAGCACGTCGGACCCCTGGAACCGTACCGTTTCCAACATATAGGCTCATATTTATGTATTCTGTGCCGCGAGCCGTTGGCGTAGGTGTCGATCTGGGGTCGTCGTCCACTACAGTGTCGACTCGCCGCAGCGACGATCGATCTGAGACCCGGCACGTCGACCGAACCGCGATCGAGGATCCGGTGTCCGACGCCCTTTCCGCGGCGATCCGCACCGCCCGGCAGGGGCGCCCGGACGAGCTTGCGTCGGTCGCCCTCGCAGTCCCCGCCACCTGGGATTCGACCCGGCGCCGAGCGCATGCCGAAGCCGCGGCGAACGCGGGGTTCGAGGGGGTCGTACTCGTGTCCGAGCCCGAGGCCGCCGCCCGATTTTTCGCCGAAATGCGAGACTGCGAACCGGATCCCGGTACGCCGCTCCTCGTCTACGGTCTCGGAGCGGGATCGTGCAATGTCGGCGTCGTCCGCCGCGAAGGCGACCAGTACCACGTGGTGGCCGCGGGAAGCGACGACGGCGTCGGCGGGCGCGAATTCGACCGGCTCCTACTCGACTACCTCGCGAGCCGGTATCGCACCGACAATCCCGAGTTCTGGAAACGGGAGGCCGACCCGGCCGAGACCACGCTGCGAGAGACCCTTCTCGAGGAGGTCAGGCGCGCCCGCGAGCATCTGACCGACCACCCGACCGCAACGGTCTCCCTGCCTGGATTCGGCCGTGAGCTGCGCTTGATGCGCGACGAGGCGGACGAGAGTCTCACTCCCGCGATCCTCCAGACGGTGGCCCTGATCAGGGACGTCATGCTAGAGGCGGGGGTCGGCGCGGATCAGCTCGCGGGTCTGCTCCTGGTGGGCGGGGCGAGCCGGACGCCGCTGGTCGCGAGCATCCTTCGCCTGCACCTCAGAGTCGAGCCGATCCTGCCCGAGATACCGGAACTCGTGATCGCCGAGGGATCGGCGCTCGCCGCGCTCGCCCGGCCGCAGAGCGACGCGTCCCATCCCGAGGTCCCGCCCCCGACTCGGTTGCAGCCCAGCCCCGGTGTCCTGGTGGCGATCCTGGTGCTCTTCATCGCGGTCACCGCCGTCATTGGAGTCTCCCTGGCCAACCGCGCCCCGCAGGACACCGATGACCCCCGCGTCGACACCGACTCGGACGACGCGGCATTTCCGACCTATTTCGACGCGACCGGCGATGC
Source organism: Glycomyces buryatensis (assembly GCF_004912275.1). Lineage (GTDB taxonomy): Bacteria > Actinomycetota > Actinomycetes > Mycobacteriales > Micromonosporaceae > Glycomyces > Glycomyces buryatensis. The sequence goes on along the minus strand of NZ_STGY01000072.1, from coordinate 217,764 downwards.
GAGCTCCAGCGAGACGGACGCCGACGGTCCCGAAAGCGAGGAGACCAGCACCCCACCGACGTCCGAGCCGCGGGAAGAGGACGGCGACGATTCCGCCACCTCCGCGGAACCGACGCCCCCCGGCCCCGTTACCACTACGGGGGAGGAGGAAGAAGAAGAGGAGGAGGAAGCGGTGGCCTCCACCGGCACCGTACCTGACGTCGTCGGCGATTCGATCGCCGCGGCAAAGCAGGAGCTTGCCGAGGCCGGATTCACCAACGTGGTGGCCGAGGGCACTCGGCGAACCGACCAGGGACCCGCATACGAGGATTGCGAGGCCATCGAACAGAACCCGGAGGCTGGAACGCGTCGGTCGTTCGACGACCAGATCACTGTGTCCTATGTGTTTGTCGGCAACGACGAGTGCTGAACGTCGGGCCTGGTCGACCCCCAGCGATCACGAGCCCGCTGTCGCTCGCGCGCTACCGGACCCGCTGATTCAGCGGGGGTCGGTTCCGTCGCTGTCGTCTTCGAGCATTGGATTGTCCTGCAGTGCCTTCAGTGAGAGCGTCACACGCTCCCGCACCATGTCGACGTCGAGGATCTTGGCGGTGATCTCCTGGCCGACCGATATGACGTCAGTGGGGTGGTCGATCCGCCGCCAGGACAATTCGGGAATGTTGATCATCGCGGTGAAGCCGCCGATGTCGACGAACGTGACGCCGAAGCTAGCGATCTCGGTCACCGTCCCCGTGCACAGTTGTCCTCTGTGAAGCGTCTTCAGGATGGCCCAGTGCCGGTCGCTCGGCGTCGGTTCGGTCCGCCATCGAGCCCGCAACACGCCATCGCTGTCGGGCAGGACCGCGGTGAAGAGGGGATGGCGTTCATCGGTGTACAAGGACAATGCGGTCGCGGCTCGGGCGCGGCTGACTTCTTCGGCCAGTTCACGGAACTGGGTCTCGTCAGCGACGGTGCCGGTGATCCGCCCGTCCTCGTCCTCCCAGACGACTTCGACCAGGCCCTCGTCGGGGAGGCCTGCGATGACCGCCTCGACGTCCGTGGACAGATCCGGCCAGACGGTCAACTGCGCGCGTGGATTGAGTCGGGCACGCACGGTGTCCAATGTGTCTTTGGTGAGGCGGTGCCAGCGGGAGGCGTTGCGGACGAAGCACTCTTCCAGGATCGCGGCCTTGCCCATGGCGACGAGCCACTCCAGTCGGGCCCAGAATTCGTCGTCGGCGGGGCGTTGCTCGCCGTCGTGCTCATCGAACGTCACGTCGTAGGGGGAGGTGTCCAGGCGTTCAGGGAAGAGTCCGAGTGCGCGGGTACGGGCCAAGGCGTTGGCGCTCGGCGTGCTGGTGCCTACATAGACGTACTGGTCCCATCCGACATGCACGGCGAACGCGCCCTCCACCTCCAACCGGCACCACGCGCCGTTGTCGCGGAGCATCGCCCGGACCAGTTCCAGCCCGACATCGACAGTGACCTTTGCGCCGTCGTGGTAGCCGGTCAGGTCCGGCGGGAAGATGCCGGCCAGGCCATGACCCGGCAGGGCCGGCTCGACACCGAAGTGGACGAAACTTGCGGCCTCTGGCTCCCGAATGGCCAGTCGCTCGATGCCGGCGTCCTCAGCGAAGGCGGCCACCGCTCGGAGATACGCCGCTTCGATCGGGCCGTGGTCACTGGTTATCTCCTCGGCGCCGATGTAGTGGCCTGAGTCGTCGCGGTCGGCGGGATCGTACTTGGTGATCCGGTAGACGTAGGGGAGCATGTCACTGCTGGCCATGGGTGAGTTCCTCGAGCTGATGGGCCTGATGCCGCGTGGTGAGGTCCCGCTTCAGGAGGCGATACGGCACGGCCCGATGGGTTCACTCATTGCCGCGAGTGTACGGACAGCCCTTTGTCCTGGACGGATCACCGGGGACCTCCGGCTGGCTCCGTGTCGGCATAATGAGACTCCACTCGAACGTGAGGTCTGCACATGTCCGGGAACGATCGTCTCACCGAAATCACCGTCAAGGACCGTATCGAACCGTCGACCTGGCTTTGGCTGTCGTTCGGCCTCCTTGTGCTGCTCGCCTCCCCGTGGCTCTTGGCCGCCGCCGGCACCGGTGAGGCGATGGCCCGCGACCCGATCACGGGTGAGTACGACGTGCCGACGTTCGCCTGGGCCGGGATGCTGATGCTCGTCGTCGGAGCGCTCGGTTACCCGCTGGCGCTGGTGATCAGTTTGTTCTTCCGTGCCCCGGTGGTGCGCTTGGACGCCGACCGAGTCCGGCTCCGCGGCAAGGCCAAGGTCTCCGTGCGGTGGGGCGAGATCGATCGGATCGTGATCTGGCGCCGGAGGGTCAGACGGCTCGGGTTCATTCCCGGCTGGGAACCGCAGGTAGGCATCGTGCCGGACACCGCCCGGACCAAGGGCTTCCAGCAGGTTGCGAGCGGGCGCGATTGGGCCGCGAGTGACTTGCGGCCCAACGGCGTTCCGGAATGGCTGCCCGGCGGGGTGCAGAAGCACAGTGTCCGGCTCTCCTACCGGTGCGCTCCCGAGTTGGCCGCGGGCGTGGCCCACTTCGCACCGGATCTGGTGGTCGTGGACGAACGGGCCCCCGGGCAGGCGACTCCGGTCGAACCTCGGTGAGGTTCGTTCGCGATTGGAGCTACTCCACGACGAAGGTCCTGATGCTGCGGGCCGGGAGTTGGGCGTTGAAGGAGCCGTTCGAGATGTTGAAGGTGTTGTAGTGCTCGAGGGTCCGGTTCGCATCCGTCAGCCAGGTCGAGACGCTCGCGGACCCGGTGTCCTTGATGGTGTACGGGTGGTACGCCGGTGAACTGTTCTTGTTGACGGCGACGATGACGGTCTTGGAGCCGCTCTTGAACGCCGTGATGTAGACGTTCGACTGAGGGTTCGCGGTCGCGGTGATCCGCGAGTAGCCCGGGCGGACCCACTTCGAGAAGTGCGCCATGTTCGCTCCGCGCTTGCTGATCCGGCCGTCTTCGCGCATGGGGCCGTAGGAGCGGCGGATGTACCACCACACGTAGGTCTGGAACCGGCCGTACAACAGCGACCGGTGGATGTGCTCGCCGACGTCGAGCGCTTGGGGCCAGAGATCGGCCGAGTCGCTGCTGTTGGGGTGGTAGACCTCGGTCATCCACAGCTCCTTGCCGGAGCCCTTCTCCCGGAAGTTCGGGTAGGGGAGGTCCGCGGACTGGGTGCCGTAGAGGTGGGCGCCGAGGATGTCGAGATTGGCCAGGGCCTGAGGGTCGTTGAGGATGGGGTCGGAGAGGTTCTTGCGGTACTGGAACGACTCCGGTGCGATGACCCTGGCGTTGAGCGATCCGGCGTTGTAGCGCAGGAATCTGACGATCTCGCTCGGGGTCCACGCCGTCCAGTCGTGCGCGTAGTCCGGTTCGTTCTGCACCGAGATGCCGTACAGGTTGACCCCGTTGTCGCTCATGAACGAAACGAAGTCGTTGAGGTGCTGCGCGTAGGCGGCGTATTCGTCGTGGCGCAGGCGCTTGCCACCGGAGAAGGTCTCGGTCATCGACGCCGGCGGATTCCACGGCGAGGCGATGACCTTGGCCCCGAGCTCGCTGGCGCGCCGGGCGGTCGCGACTTCGCCGCTCCACCTCGACCGGTCCTCGTAGACCGGGATCCGCAGCACGGTGAAGCCCAACTGCCCCTGTCCATTGCCGAACGCCGTCTCGCGCTGGCCGGGGGTCAGATCGTTGATCCAGACCGTGTGGTTCATGCCGCCGAAACCCAGGATCGTCTGCTGCACGATCGACGGCTCGACGACCACCCCGGATTGCGCCGCGGCGGGCTTCGCGCTCGCGAGGATCGGTAGCGCGGTGCCCGCCGCCAGTAGCGACCGTCGACGCAGCGACTGCGGCCTTGCGGACTCTGATCGGCCTCGACGGGGTGTCATGGTTCCTCCTCCTGCGACGCGGAATCGACACGCGCCGCATTGGTCGGTTTCGGCGAACAACTGAACTGGCGTCCTGTCATCGCCATTCACAGAGATTAATTCGAAGATAGGAATACGTCAATACATTGTGCATGGTCACTGTGGAACGACTTTCTTGTCGAAACGCATGAATGAAACAGCTCGAAACCATGAGAAGCGACTCTCGCGGCGCCCCTCCGGCCGGACGGCGTTGAAGGCGTTCGGAGATCGCCGATTTCCACCGCTCGTGGAGCCGTTCATGGAGCTACATCGAGTCCCACTGGCACGATCCTCGTCGCTAGGATGGCTCCATGAGGACTCCTTCCGGTCCGCGGCGGTCCCGCGGTGAGATCGAACGGCTCCCGAGTGGGTCGCTGCGGGTGCGGGTCTACGACGGCCTCGACCCGGTGTCCGGGAAGCGCCGCTACTTGACGGAGACGGTGCCCGCCGGCCCGGACGCCGAGGCCGAGGCCGAGCGGGTGCGCGCTCGCCTGCTCGACGAGGCCGCCGAGCGTTCGAAGACTCGTGCAGCCCGAGGGCGGGGTGGAGAGTCCGCGAAAGGGCAGAAGAACGGCGGCGCCGCAGCCCCAGAGGGCACCGTCTCCGAGCGACCCAAAGAGCGGGAGGGGCGTCAATTGACGGTCGCGGCGGTCGCGCAGATGGCCGGAGTGTCGGCGCCGACCGTGTCGAAGGTGCTCAACGGGCGTCCGGGAGTGGCCGCCGAGACGCGGAGGCGCGTGGAGCGGCTGCTGCGGGAAGAGGGGTATCGCCGCCCGGAGAAGGTGACTCGGGCGGCGAGCGTCGAGGTGACCTTCTACGGCATGAACGGCCAAATCGCCGTGGAGGTCATGCGGGGCGTGCAGGGGGTCGTCGCCGAGCATGGGCTGGCAGTGGCCTTCACCGATGCGCGACAGGAGGAGTCGTCCGGCCGCGGTTGGGCGCGGGAACTGCTGGCGCGCCGCCCGACCGGTGTGATCGTCGCCCATATCGGCTTCACGTCCGAGCAGCACGGCCTTCTGGCGGCCAGCGGCATCCCGATGGTGGTGCTCGATCCGATCAGTGAACCGCTGCGTCCGGTCCCCTCGGTGGCTGCGGCGAACCGGCACGGTGGCGTCGCCGCCGCACAGCACCTGCTCGACCTCGGCCATACCCGCATCGGCGTGATCACCGGGCCGCTCGAGCGGCTGTGCGCCCGGGACCGGTTCGAAGGCGCGCGTGCCGCCATGGAGGCCGCTGGTGCGCCGTTGGACCGACGCTTGGTCCGCACGGGCATGTGGTTCTCGTTCGAGGAGGGAGTGGCACTCGGCAAGGAGCTGCTGGGACTCGCCGACCCTCCGACCGCCCTGCTGTGCGGCAACGACCTGCAGGCGCTCGGGGTCTACGAGGCCGCACGCCATGCCGGCGTCGGTATCCCCGGCGATCTGAGCGTGGTGGGCTTCGACGATGTCACGTACACCCGGTGGTGCGGCCCGCCGATGTCGACTGTGCGCCAGCCGTTTGCCGAGATGGGCGCCACCGCCGCGAAGCTGCTGCTGGAGCAGGTTGCCGGTCGGACCGTGACGCAGACCCGCATTGAACTGGCGACCACCTTGGTCGCCCGCGCCAGCACCGCGCCTCCGAAAGACTGAGTCATTGAAACGATCCTTGTAGTCGACGAATGTTTCTGCCACACTGTGTGTATCGATATATTTCGATTAGTCAGTGAGGAGTTCCGATGGGTCGGCTGCTGAAGTTTGCCGTCATGCCGGTCGTTTTGGCAGCGGCGCTGTTCGTGGTGAGCGCGGTGCACGCGCCGACCGCCAGCGCGCAGGCGAGCCGGTACGAGGCCGAGAGTGCCGTGTGCGACGGCACCGTGGACTCCAACCACTCCGGGTTCTCCGGTACCGGCTTCTGCAATCCGCCGAACCAGAGTGGTACGGGCGTCCAGTTCACAGTGAACGCCGCCAGCGCGGGCACCGTGGCGCTCGGCTTCAAGTACGCGAACGGGAGCAGCACCAGTCGCCCTGCATCGCTCAGCGTCAACGGGACCGTGGTCCAGACCAATGTGCCGTTCGAGTCGAACGCCGCCTGGAGCAATTGGACGGTCAAGAACGTGACCGTGTCCCTGAAGGCGGGCGCCAACACCATCAGGCTCGCGGGCACCACGAGCGCTGGACTGGCGAACATCGACCTCCTCGACGTCGCGAAGGGCGGCACCAGCCTGCCGTCGAGCTTCACGTGGGACTCAAGCGGCATCCTGGTCGCGCCGAAGTCGGACTCGACCCACAACATCGTGTCCGTGAAGGACCCGTCGGTCGTGTACCACAACGGCAGGTACCACGTGTTCGTCAGCGTCGTGAGCGTCAACCAGGGATACAGCCTGGCGTACCTGAGCTTCACGGACTGGTCGCAGGCCGGGTCCGCGCAGCTCCACTTCCTGGACCGGTCGGCGATGGGCGCGGGGTACAAGGCGGCGCCGCAGGTGTTCTACTTCGCGCCCCAACAGAAGTGGTACCTGACGTACCAGATCGGTGACAACGTCGCCTATTCGACGACCACGGACATCGGCAACCCGAGCTCGTGGAGTGCCCCGAAGCCGTTCTACTCCAAGACTCCGCAGATCGTGCTCGACAACATGGGCAGCGGGCAGTGGCTCGACTTCTGGACCGTCTGCGACAGCGCGAACTGCCACATGTACTCCTCGGACGACAACGGGAACCTGTACCGGGCGCAGACCTCGGTGGCGAACTTCCCGAACGGCTTCTCCGCACCGGTGATCGCGATGCACGACCCCAACCACCACTGGCTGTTCGAGGGCGCCAACGTGTACAAACTCGACGGCACGGGCGAATACCTGCTGATGGTCGAGGCCATCGCCCAAGAGGGCCGCATGTTCCGCTCCTGGACCTCCCAGTCCATCACCGGACCCTGGACTCCTCTGGCCGACACCAAGGAGAACCCGTTCGCCCGCTACAGCAACGTCACGTTCGACGGCACGGCCTGGACGCGCGACATCAGCCATGGGGAGCTGATCCGCAGCGGCATCGATCAGACGCTGACGGTCAGCCCCTGCGACCTTCGGTTCCTCTACCAGGGTAAGGACCCGGACGCCTCCGGCCCGTACAACCTCTTGCCCTGGCGGCTCGGCCTGCTGACGCAGACCAACTCCACCTGCTGACGTCTCCGGCAACTGAAGTACTGATCGGCCGCGCCGTCGAGCGATTCCTGCGCTGGGTCGACCGCTGGGGGACGCACCGGCGACCGGGCAAGGCCGAGTCGAACGCTCGTCCCTGCCCAGTCTTGGCATTCAGGAGGCGTTGCCGCCCTTGCGGGGCCGTTCGAGAACGGTGTTGCCATGCGGCTCGAGCGGCAGGAGTTCGCCGTCGAGTTCAACGGTCACCGGGGTCGGGTTGCAGTTGAGGACGAACACGTGGTCGGTGTCGCCGTCGCTGCGGACCTGCGCCGTGACTCCCGCCGGAAGGTCCGCGTCGAGGACGCGTTCGACGCCGGTCTCCGCGATCACCGTGCGATAGAAGTCGTCGAGGAAGTCCGCACCGGTCCGTGCCGCGATGAAGTACGCCTTGCCCTCGCCGCGGCGGTTCACGGTGAGCGCCGGTCGGCCCGCGTAGAAGTCCGCGCCATAGGCGCCCAGGACCTCGGCTTCCTCGGCATGGATCAGCTCGCACAGGTCGAACGCCTCGTATTCCCTCCCGTTCCAGGCGATCGCGTTCCGGTCGTCGGGGTAGAGGGCGTCGATTTCCTCGGCCCAGACGCCGAGCGTGTCCCGGAGCGGGCCGGGGAAGCCGCCGAGGAAGGTCTTGTCGTTCTCGTCGACATAGCCGGTGGCGTACGTGGCGACGAAGGTGCCGCCTCGCTCGACGAACGCGTTCACGGCCTCGGCCACCCCGGGCCGGAGCATGTAGAGCATCGGCGCGACGAGCACGCGGTACTGGTCCAGCCCGCCGGGCGCGGCGATGAGCGAGCCGTCGACGACGTCCACGGGCACACCCTGCTGCCAGAACGCCTGGTAGTGGTCGACCACCGTGCTCGCGTATCCGGTCTTGTTCTGGAGCAGGCCCTTCATGTCGTCCAGGGCCCACCGGTTGTGCCAGTCGTAGACGAGCGCGACGTCGGCGGGCGTCGCGGTGCCCACGACCGCGTCGAGCCCGGCGAGGCGCTCGCCGACCTCGGCGACGTCGCGGAACACGCGGGTGTTCTCGGTGCCCTCGTGGTCGACGATCGCGCCGTGGAACTTCTCGGAGCCGCCGCGGCCCTTGCGGAACTGGAAGTACTGCACCGTGTCCGAGCCGTGGGCGACGGCCTGCATCGACTGGAGCATGTGGACGCCGGGCCGGTGGAGCTTGGCGACCGGCCGCCAGTTGGTGGCCGACGGAGAGGACTCCATGAGCATGAACGGCTTCCCCTTGAGGCTGCGCGTCAGGTCGTGGTGGAAGGAGGCCTCGACGCCGGTGCGCACGTCCCGGTCCGTGCCGCTCCATTGCGGGTACGAGTCCCACGAGACCACGTCGAGCACCTGGGCGAGCCGGAAGTAGTCGATGCCCGGGTAGGTGCCCATGAGGTTGGTGGTGCACGGGATCTCGGGCGTGATCGCCTTGAGCGGCGCGGCCTCGTGGAGGTAGAAGTCGACGAACTGCTCGGTGGTGAACCGCATCCAGTCCAGGTGCAGGCCGTGGATGTCCTGCTCGCCGCGCCAGTGCGTGCTCGGGGACTCGACGTGGGACCAGTCGGAGTAGGTCTTGGCCCAGAACGCCGACCACCACGCCTGGTTCAGCTCGTCAAGCGAACCGTACTTGTCGCGCAGGAACCCGCGGAACCGCTCCTGGCACAGGTCGCAGTGGCATTCGCCGCCGTACTCGTTGGAGAGGTGCCAGACGCCGAGCGCGGGGTGCTCGCCGTAGCGCTCGGCCAGCGCCGTGTTGATCGCGAGGGTCTTCTCCCGGTACACCGGGGAGGTGAGGCAGTGATTGTGGCGGCCGCCGTGACGGTTCCTGGTGCGGTCGCCGTTCACTCGCAGGACCTCGGGATACCGGTGGCTCATCCAGCCGGGTCGGGCACCGGAGGGGGTGGCGAGCACGGCGGTGATGTCATTCTCGGCCATGAGGTCGAGGATCTCGTCGAGCCAGCCGAACTCGTATCGGCCCTCTTCGGGTTCGAGTGCGGCCCAGGCGAAGATGCCGACCGACAGCGTGTTCACCCCGGCGAGCCGGGCGAGACGCATGTCCTCTTTCCAGATGGCGTCCTTGGACCGCAGCCATTGGTCGGGGTTGTAGTCACCGCCGTGGAGGAGGTGGGGGACGCCCTTGACGATGGGCGCGTGGCGGATGATCTTCCGGCTCACGAGGCGTACTTCCTTAGATCGGTACCATGTATTTACCGATCAAGACCTTATGGCAATACGGCCGATTGTCAACCCGAGCCGCGTTCGCCTACGGTCGCCGGATTGCCGCCATCGGCGCGACCGTGGACGGTTTCCGGCTCGGGTGGGCGCCCTACGAGGGCCGGTGACGCCCCGGGGCGGCGCCGCTCGACACCGCACCCGAGGCCCGCTTGCGTTCCGGTCAGAACTCGACCGGGGCCAGGATCGGACTGCCGACCTTGCCCATGAGGTCGTTCGCCGGATGGTTGCGCTCACTGCCGAGGAAGAAGCCGAAGATGGCGCTCCGCCATTCGTCGGGCGAGATCCGGTTGTCGTGGTCGGCGTCGAGATACTCGAACACCCGGTGGCTCTCCTGGTAGTCGACGCCGTTCCAGTTGCGCAGTAGCTGCACGAACTCGCCGGAGCTGATGAGGCCGTCGCCGTCCTCGTCGGCGATCGCGAAATAGGCGTCCGCGATCGAGGCGAGCTTGGCGGCCGCGGCGATCTGGTCGGCGAGCATGTTCTCGGCGAGCGCGGAATGCAGTTCCCTGCGGCCGACGCGGCCTTCGCGGCCGACGGCGTTCGGGGCTATGAACTCGGTCCAAAGTCGCTGGGTGGCCTCGCGGAGCTCGAGGCCCATGGGACTGTCGACGGGGACGCCGCGGGCGCCGAGGACGCGGGTGGCGGCCTCGATCAGGTTCGCCTCGGTGATGTAGTCGTTCCCGGCGGTGTCGAGCGTGTCGAACCAGCGGTCGAACTTGTTCAGGCGGACCCTGCCGACGTTCGCGCTCTGCTTGAACTTGATGCGGATGAGGATCGCCGCCCCGGCGGCGACCGCCGTCGCCGCGGTTCCCACTGCCAGTGCCTTGGTGTTCGCCTTCATGGATCTCCCATTCCTTCTTCTGTTCCGCGGCCGGCTCCCCGTTCGGGAACGTCCGGTTTCCTGTCTAGGTCGGATCGTGCCATGGCGGGCGGGGCGGTGCGCTGAAACCGCTGATCCGGGGCCGACCCACGGAGTAATCCACTGGCGACGGCTCCGCGCGTCGATGAGGAGCGGTCGATCCGACGGGGAGGGCGGTCGGCCTCCTCCGGTGGGGCGACCGTCACGCCGGGTGTGCGCGCAAGCCGCCGCGGGGGATACTGCACTCCAGGACTTCTGGAAGGGGACGCCCTATGCCGATGACCGAGAAAGACCGCGAGCGGTGGATCGCCGTCCTCGACGGCCTGCCTGCCGATCAGACCCCCGATCCCGAGAACCGCGTCGCCGTCGAAGCCAACATGTCAGGCTTCTTCGGCAACATGTGGCTGCACTCCACCATCCCTGAGGTCCAGGGCGTCTCGGCGGCCGAGCTGCAGTTGGTCGCCGTGCAGTACTTCCTCAATCGCGCCGACCCGTACGCGGCGGCGAGCCTCGCGGCGATGACGGAGTTGGCGGAGACGCCGGGCGGGCGGCGCGCCGCCGTCAAGGCCCTCGACCGCCTGGAGCGGATCGGCGTCCCCGCACCCCGCTGGTACGGCGAGGAACTGGTCCTGGATGAGTGCTGGGAGGGCGGCGACGTCTACGGCGACTGCCGCACCTACTTCATGTCCTTCCGCGCTCCCAGCAGCGATTTCGCCCTGTCGTACACGGTGGACTACTCCGATTACCACTTCGACATGGTCACCGCCTGCGGGCACCATCCCGACATCGAGGAACTGCTCCGTCCGCACCGGGAGCGGAACGCCTTCTTCTCCGACCGGCTCTACGTGCCGCGCAGGTGCGAACCGGTCGAGGTCTACAAGGGCACATTCAGGTCCCTCGAGGATTGGGACATCTTCTGCGTCGGCGGTGATTCGGCGAAGCTCGATTTCAGCTATGTGGCGGTTCGCGCGATGTGGAAGGCCCGGATGCGACTGCTCCCGCAGGTGGAAGTGGACCCCGGCGAGATGGTCGCGCCGACCGATGAGGAGCAGGGACTGCGCAACGGCGCGTTCCTCACGTTCCTCCTGACCGGCCGCCGCGAGCTCGGCGACCCGCAGCTGAAGGCGATCGATGAGATGTGCTGGTTCCACGGCTTCAACGGCTTCTCGGTGAGCCCCGTCAGCTCGTTCGTCTTCCTGGAGCGCTACCTCCCCGGGAAGTACGAGCCGCGCGACCCGGTCATCCGCGCGGTTAGGGAGCTCATGCCGGACTTCGTCACCTGGGCCGCCAATGTCACCGACGTCCCGCTCGAAGCCGTGCCGTACCTGGAGCACAAGACCGAGCAGGTACTCAAGGGCTATCCGAAGTGGAAGGCCATGGACAAGGACATCGCCCGGGTCCCGCGGCCCCGCTCGCTCTGACTTCCACTGCGCCACCGAGACCTGGTAGTCGAGCTTCCCGCCGCGTCAGCGGTGATCGCGGCGGTCGGCGTCTCCAGTCTCGGCCCGCTCGATAGCCTACGGGCGTGACAGCGCAAAGCAGGCCATCGGATGAAGTCTTCTCCGCGTTCGGCAGCGGAGGGACGAGACCGGAGAAGCTCGACGGTGGTCGCGGGTTGACGTGGAGAGCAGGGCCCGTGGTGGTGCGCCCGACCGGTGGTGGGGACGAAGCGAATTGGCGAGCAGGCGTGCTCGAGCGTCTCGCGCACACGGGGGAGTTCCGGACGCCGCGTCCCATCAGAGCCGCATCGGGCCAGTGGATCGAAGCCGGATGGGAAGCGTGGCAGTGGGTGCCCGGCGCCGCGGACGAGTCACGCGTCCTCGACGTCGTCAAGGCAGGAAAGGCGTTCCATCACGCGATCTCGGCTCTGCCTCGCCCGTCGTTCATCGACACCTCCGACGACCCCTGGGCCCGCGCTGACCGCATCGCCTGGGGAGAGGCGCCACTGCCTGCCGATGCGATGCTCGAACGCCTTGCGGCACAGTTCCATCCCGTGGAGTCGCCATCGCAGGTCATCCATGGCGACTTGCTCGGCAATGTCCTCTTCGCCGAAGGCGAGCCGCCGACGATCATCGACTGGGCGCCGTATTGGCGACCGGCCGGTCTCGGTGCCGCGATCGCGGTAGTGGACGCGGTGTGCTGGTATGGCTCTCCGATCGAGCTGCTGCCCGCGGTAGGGCAGGGCATCCCCGAGTGGGAGCAGCTGTTGGTGCGTGCCTTCGCCTTCCGCATGGCGACCCTTCACCTGCTCAAGGTGTGGGACTCGTCGCTGGCGGATCGACATGCTCCCGTCACGGACGCGATTGTGGCCCTTGTCCGGTGACGGGTTCCGCCGGTGCCGCGTTCTAGGACCGTCGGCGGTCAAGAGGTTAGTCGAGCACGGCAGAGAGCCGTTCGGCGAACACCTCGGGCGTGATTACTTCAAGCCCGAGAGTCTGGGCCTTGTCCAACTTGCTGCCGGCCTTCTCCCCGGCGACGACGAGACTGGTCCGCGCGGAGACGCTGGAAGACGCGCGGCCCCCCGCTGTCGCAATGAGTTCAGTCATTTCGGTGCGGGAGTAAGCCGCCAGGGGCCCGGTCATTCCTCCGGTCACCACCACCGTCATTCCCGCCAGCGGCAGGCCGGTTCCCGCTTCCTCGGACTCGGCTTCCGTTTCCGTGGCGTCCAAGGCAGCGGGCATGACGAAGTTCGGCTGGTCCAGGTTCACCTCAGCGGCCTTGAGCTTGTCAATCACCGGAGCAAGCTCGGCGAGTTCGGCGACGATGACGGGGGCCTTCTCTCCGCCGATGCCGTCCACCAGCTCCAGGGCGACAGTGTCGGCGGCCTGGATCGCCTGCATCGATCCGAAGTGGGTGGCGATGCGCAGCGACATGGACCGTCCCGTGCCGAGGACACCGAGGGCGCAGAAGACCCGGTTCAACGGTTTGGCTTTGGCGTTTGCGATCGCAACCAGGAGATTGTCGGCACTTTTCTCTCCCATACGGTCGAGCGTTAGCAGCTGCTCGCGGGTGAGGGTGAACAGGTCGGCGAAGTCCTCGATCATCTGTTTCTCGACCAGCTGGATGACGATTTTCTCGCCGAGGCCGTCAATGTCGAGCGCGTCGCGGGCGACCGCGTACCGAATCGCTTCGACCTGGCCGCAGGCACGGCCGCGATCGCACCGCCACCGCTCCCCGGACTTGTCGATGTCCGCACCGCACCGCGGGCACACTTCGGGGAACACGATGGGCTGTTCGTCGCCGGTGCGCTGGCCGGCGACGGCACCTTCAACCCGGGGGATGACTTCGCCGGCGCGGAGGACGAAGACTTTGTCGCCCAGCATCAGGTCCTTACGTCCGATGTCGGCAACGTTGTGCAGGCTCGCGTAGGTGATGGTGGTGCCGCCGACTTCAACGGGTTCGAGGATCGCGCGCGGGGCGATGACGCCGGTGCGGCCGACGTTCCATTCCACGGCCTTCAGCTTCGTGATCTTTTGCGCCGCAGGGAACTTGTAGGCGGTCGCCCAGTGCGGGGTGCGCGAACCCGTACCGGCTTCGACCTGGTCGGCTCTGGTGTCGGCTTTGATGACGGCACCGTCGAGTTCGAAGTCGAGTCCGGCTCTGAGGGCACCGATCTCGTGGATGCGGGCCAGAACCTCGTCAAGGTCGGCGCAGGCGAGGGTGGCAACTTTCGTACCCGCGGTGGTGCCGATCCCGAGCGTGGCAAGGCGGGCGATGAGCTGCGTGTGCGACAGGTCCGCCAGAGTCAAGTCGCTGGTGTACTCGGGATCGGTGAGAGCGTCGTAGGCGAGGAACGTCTGTTCCACCTGGTAGGCACGGTCTTTCGCCCGCAGCGACCCAGAGGAGGCGTTGCGGCGATTGGCGAACGGCTGGCCGCCGTGCGCGGTCCGGAGCTCGTTCGCGGCGGCGAACTGGCCTGAGGTCATGAGGACTTCGCCGCGGACTTCGACCGTGATCGGCTCAGCCAGCGTTCGGGGCAGGCCGACGATGTGTCCGATCGTGTGGGACACGTCCTCACCGGTGGACCCATCGCCGCGCGTCACCAGCCGCACGAGCTTGCCGTCCAGATAGCGGGCAGCGAGCGCGACACCGTCAAGTTTCGGCTCCACCGCCCATGCGGTGACGGCACGCCCGTCCAAGCGCCGTTCCAGAGACGCGGCCCAGTCGTGCACCTGCTCGTCGGAGAACACGTTTCCGAGGCTGAGCATCCGCACCGAATGCTCAACATCGCCGGTGGTCACTCCGGCCGCGACCTGCTGTGTCGGCGAGTCTGCGGCGACCTGGTCGGGATGTTCGGCCTCCCAGGCGATGATGCCGCGCAGCAGCCGGTCATAGGTGTCGTCGTCCATACCGGATTCGCCCGTGCCGTAGTAGGCATCGGCGGCTTCGCGTGCCTGCGCGACCGCTTCCCGGTAGGTGTTCTCTTCAGCGATGGCAACGGCCGGGGCCGCGGATGTCGTCGTCATAGCCTTCATGTTGTCACCTGGCACCGACAGTTTCCCAGTCACCGATGAGGGACGCACGCAGGTGAAGGAGCGCTCCCGGACATGAGGCAGGATGAACCGGTGAACCTTTATCGGCTTTGTCGCCTGTCGACTTCTGGCGGCGAGCTGGAGCTTGCCGGACCTCCGGCTGCTCTTCGTGCCCTTGCCCTGCTGCTCCGTGAGACGCAGGGGCGGGTGGAAGCGCAGGTTTCGGGCGGCGCTGTCGTTCAGGAACGGACAGCTGGGCCGCTGACCGTCAGCCTTCGAGGCGCGGACAGGCTGCATCTCGCCGGTGGTCATCGGTATCTCGACATCGTTTGGGACGCTCTCGACGGGGTGGCCGAGCAAGCAGAAGACGCTGCGGATCGCGAAGTCAAGCGGCATCAGCACATCGAGTACCTACCACCGGACGACGAGTACCGCTCCCCGCTGTCTGTCCCGCTGATCATCGTGTCCGACTGGCCAGACGTCAAATAGCGAACGAGTGACGCCCTGGCCTAGGGCGTTCGGTTCGCCTACGGTGGTGCGAGGAGAGGAGACCGTTCATGGACTACGCACGGTTGGGATCGTCCGGCCTCAAGGTCAGCCGGATCGCCCTGGGATGCATGAGCTTCGGTCATATGGCCGGAGAGCCCGACGCATGGGCCCTCGACGAGGCGGCGGCGGAGCCGCTGTTCCGTCAGGCGGTCGAGTTGGGGATCACCTTCTGGGACACCGCGAACATGTACTGGGCCGGGAGTTCAGAAGCATTGGTCGGCAAGGCGATCAGGAAGTACACGCGTCGAGAAGACGTGGTACTCGCTACGAAGGTGTTCTTCAAGATGCATGACGGGCCCGGCGGATCGGGCCTGTCGCGGAAGGCGATCTTCGAGCAGATCGACGCGTCCCTGGCACGGTTGGGAACCGACTATGTGGACCTGTACCAGATCCACCGGTTCGACCCCGAGACGCCGGTCGAGGAGACCATGGAGGCGCTGCACGATGTGGTGAGGGCGGGCAAGGCCCGCTATATCGGGGCGTCGTCGATGTGGGCCTGGCAGTTCGCCAAGATGCAGCACGTCGCCGAAGCGAACGGCTGGACCAGGTTCATCTCCATGCAGGACCAGTACAACCTGATGCAGCGCGAGGAAGAGCGCGAGATGTTCGGCCTGCTCGCGGACCAGGGCGTCGGAAGCCTTCCGTGGAGCCCGCTCGCCAAGGGGCGCCTGGCGCGCCCTTGGGGGGAGCGGACGGCCCGGTCCGAGAACGATCCGATGGGCGCCCGCTACGACGTCGACCGCGACCGTCCGATCGTGGAGTCCGTGGCGCGAATCGCCGAGTCGCGCGGGGTGCCGATGGCGCAGATCGCGCTCGCCTGGGTGCTGGGCAAACCGGTGGTGACCGCCCCGATCGTGGGACCTACGAGACCGCACCACCTCCCCGACGCCGCCGCAGCTGTCGAAATCGAGCTCGCCGACGACGAGATCGCGGCGATGGAGGAGTTCTACACTCCGCGTCTTCCTACTGCGTTCAGCTAGCGGGCTACCCGCGGATCACCTGGGACCCTGGGGAGAGATCTCCAGGGCCGCCATTTGGCAGCGCCAGTCGCCTGATCTGGTGAAGAGGACCGGCCGGGGTCGATCATCACCATTGCCCGAGCCGCTTAGCGCGGACCTGCGGGGATGGCGGTGGCGCGATTGAGCTTCGGCCTTGATGCTGGTTTCGTGGCAGGAAACGGCATTCGTGAAGTGGTCGTCGCCCACCGGCGAATCACGGGCACCGTTCGGATACTTGGGGGTCTTGAACGCCCCCTAAAACCGGTCCAGCCGCTCGGTGACCGCTGCCGCTTCGGGCACGTCGCAGGCCGCGTAGCCTCGGGCGGCACGGCGCAGGTACCGCCGCTCGGCGTCCGTGTCGCCCCGGAGCCGGTGGGCGTCGGCCAGGCCGTGGTGGGCCCGCGCGAGCTCGTAGGTGTCTTCATGGGATTCGGCAAGGGCCGCCGCCTGCTCGAGGTGGCCGATCGCCTCCTCCGGGCGGCCCGAGGCGGTGAGCGCTCGGCCGAGCCCGTTTCGGGCGGCGCGCTCCAGTGAGCGGTCCGCGCGCTCCTCCGCCCACCCCACGGCCTGGCCGAATCGCTCGACCGCTTCGGCCCGGCGGTCCAGGCGCAGGAGATCCTCGCCGAGTTCGCAGAGCGTCGCGGTAATCCCGGCCGGAACGCTCTCCCGCAGGCAGGCCGCAAGGCAGGTGGTATGCATCGATTCGGCTCCGGCCAGGTCGCCGCGTTCGCGCAGCAGGACCCCGCGGAAGACCTCGATCCGAGTGCGGTCGTGGTCGTCGTCGGGCCTCAGCAGCGCTTCGGCCTCCGCGAGCCGCAGTTCGGCGTCATCGAGCCGTCCGAGGCGGACCAATGGGGCGACCATGTTGATGCTGACGATCGCCGACACGGCCGGGGCGGCAGCGGTCTCCTCCACCAGCGTGAGAGCCGTTTCATACACCGTCAGCGCCTCGGCGAACCGGCCGGACCGCCGGTGCAGGACACCGATATTGGCGAACGTCAGGGCCGCGTCACCGGTTTCACCGAGGTCGCGCTTGAGCGCGACGGCCTGCTCGAGGTACCGGATCCCGTCCCGGTGCCTGCCCTCGAGCCCCAGCTGTCGTCCCGCGTCTCCCAGGGCGTACGCCTCCTTCCAGGCGTCCCCGAGCCGGCGGGCGCTGGTGAGTGCGATCTCGTTGACGGTGGCCTGCGCGCCGAGGTCGAGGTCGTACATGAAGAACCCGCTGAAGGCCGTGGCCAGATGCCAGGCAAGCTCGAGTCGCCCGGTGCGCTCGGCCGCCGCCACGGCGGACTCCAGGTTGCCGCGTTCGGTCCGGAACCATGACAGCGCGCTGTCCCGGTCGGCGAACCCCGGAAGGCCGGAGTCGTACGCCGTTTCGCCCGCTATGAAACGCGGTACGTTCGGCGTCGCCCGCGCCGCCGCCCGGTAGGCGAAGTGCAGGTAGACGCGGTTCAACCGCAGAACGGCGTCGTCGAGGTCGCTCTCCGTCTCTTCCACGGCCGCGACCTTGGCCGCGAACAGCCGCACCAGGTCGTGCAGCCGGTACCGTCCGGGCGACCGGGTCTCGGCGAGGTGAACATCTACAAGGGATTCCAGCATTGGAGCCGCCCGCTCTTCGCTCACCTCGCACAATGCGGCGGCCGCGTGGACGTCCAGGTCGTCTCCGGGGACCAGGCCCAGGCGTCGCAACATCCGACGGTGGTCGGTGTCGAGCTCCAGGTACGAGGCGTGCAGCGCCCCGGCGACGCCTCGGTGCCCCAAGTCGAACTCTTCGAAGAGCCGACCCTCGTCGACGAGGCGCTTCAACAGGTCCTCTACCCGCCAGAGCGGTCGGCTGCGCAGACGCGCCGCCGCCAGCCCCAGCGCCAGCGGAAGCCGCCCGCATCGCTCGGCGACCGCGACCGCCTCTGCTTCGGTGACCCGACCGGCGACGGCGGCACTGAGCATGGCGGCGGCTTCCCGTACCGGCGGCGGTTCCAGCGGCACCGAATACGCGCCCGTCAGCGAAGAGAGGTCGCGCCGACTCGTCGCCAGAATGAGGCTGCCCGGCGTGCCCGGCAGAAGCGCATCCACCTGCTCCGCGCTCGCTGCGTTGTCGAGCACCAGGAGGATGCGACGATCGGCGATGGCGCTGCGGTAGCGGGCGGTGAGTTCGTCGATGTCCGCGGGTAGGGGCCGATCGGAAAGGCCGAGGCTCCGCAGCACCCGCGTCAGCACCGACTCGATGCTGGGGCGTGGCCCGGTCGAGTGCGTGAAGCCGTGAAGGTCCACGAACAGCTGCCCGTCGGGGTATCGAGGGGCGAGGGCGTGGGCGACCCGCACCGCCAGGGAGGTCTTCCCCACTCCGGCCATGCCGTGAACCGTGATGACGGCGGCGCCGTCGTCGACCGCGGCGAAGAGCGCGTCCAGCTGGCCCTCTCGTCCGGTGAACGCGGCCAGGGCCATCGGCAGTTCACGGGGCACCACCGCAATCAGATCCGACGCCCCGGCCAGCCGTGCCCGGTCATCCGCTTCCAGGCCCAGCGCCCTGGCGAGCAGCCTCAATGTCTTCGGTTGCGGCCGCACCTTTCCCGACTCGATGTCTCTGATGGTGCGGGTCCCGACACCGGATTTGAGGGCGAGTTCTTCCTGCGTCATCATCGCCCGCAACCGGTGCGGCCGGAGACTGTTGCGGGTATCGAACGCTCGGTCGGCCATGCCGCAATGATAGGGCGGCCGGGCCGGGCCGGGCCGTTGACCGTCGACGGGTATGCCGGTTCCGACGGCCGTCGGGTGGGGACGGCCGCCCACCCGCCCGCGATCGATCATATATCCACTGTGGAGTGATCAGCCGGATTCATCGGCGCTGAAGGGTAGACCCACGTAGTTCTCGGCCAAGGTCGTCGCCTGGGCCCGGGAGGAGACGACGTAGTCGAGGTCGGCGCGCTGGAGGCGGCGATCGTAAAGGGTGGCATGGTCGGACGTGTGGAGGAGCGATGTCATCCACCAGGAGAAATGCTGAGCACGCCAGACTCGGCGCAGGCAGATCTCGCTGTAGCGGTCGAGCAGGTCCTCGCGGCCGTGGCGGTAGTAGTCGGTCAGGGACCTGGCCAGGACGCGAATGTCGGCCACGGCCAGATTGAGGCCCTTGGCTCCTGTCGGCGGGACGATGTGGGCGGCGTCGCCGGCGAGGAGGAGACGGCCGTGGCGCATGGGTTCGGCGACGAACGAGCGCATCGCGGCGACGTCGACCGAGGTGATCTCGCCCTGGGTGTTGAGCTCGAAGTCGGGGACGGTTTCGTGGCGGGCCTTGAGCTCGGCCCAGATCTCGTCCTCCGCCCAGTCCTCGGGCCTGGTCTGAGGCGGGACTTGCAGGTAGAAGCGGCTGACCTCGTCGCTGCGCATGCTGTGCAGAGCGAAGCCTCGCTCCGAGGCCGAATAGATGAGTTCGCGAGTGGAGGGCCGGACGTTGGCAAGGATTCCGAGCCACGCGAACGGGTAGGTCTTCTCGAAGACGCGGATCGCACCGGGAGGGATCGCCGGGCGGGAGACCCCGTGGAAACCGTCGCAGCCGGCGATGAAGTCACAGTCGAGGCGCTCGCCGCCGAAGGTGAGGTGCGGGTGGTCGGCCATGTCGCCGATGGCGACGTCGTCGATCTCGAAGCGCAGGTCCACGCCCGCTTCGAGGTTCGCCTTGATGAGGTCCTTGACGATCTCCTGCTGGCCGTAGACGGTGATGCCCCGCCCGGGGACGAGTTCTTCGAAGGCGATGCGGTGGCCCGCGCCCCCGAAACGCAGCTCGATGCCATGGTGGACTTGCCCTTCGGCCTTGAGACGCGCGCCGACCCCGGCCTCGGCGAGGGTGTCGACGGTGCCCTGTTCGAGGACGCCCGCCCTCACCCGGCGCTCGCAGTACTCGCGGCTGCGTCGCTCGAGTACGACTGCCGCGATGCCCTGGCGCCGGAGGAGCCAGGCCAGAAGGAGCCCCGCGGGCCCGGCGCCGATGATCGCGACCTGAGTGCGCATCGCTCATCCCTTCTCCTGGAACACGACCGATCAGGTGTAGTAGCGGTAGACGGCCTGGGCGGCGCACGCCGGTTTGGCACCGTTCTCCAGCTCCACGGTGAAGTCCAGGGTCAGCTGGGCGCCGCCCTTGACCTCCTCCGCCTCGACCACCACCGCATGGAGGCGGATCTTGTCGCCGACCCGCACCGGCGCGGGGAAGCGCACCCGATTCAGCCCGTAGTTGACGCTCGTGGTGACGCCGCCGATTTCGAGCAGTTCGCCGAACATCGGGATGACCAGGGCCAGCGTGAGGTAGCCGTGCGCGATGGCTTGGCCGAAGGGGCCCTCGGCGGCGCGTACCGGGTCGGTGTGTATCCACTGGTGGTCGTCTGCCGCGTCGGCGAACAGGTTCACCCTCTCCTGGTCGATCGACCTCCAGCCGGTCCGGCCGAGATCGGTGCCGGCCAGAGCGTTGACCTCCGCAATACCGTTGACTCGTCGGCTCATGGGTATTCCTCTCGTAGCACTCTTCTGAGGATCTTTCCGCTGGGGGAGCGGGGGAGCTCTCCGGCGAACTCCAGAGACTTCGGGACCTTGTAGCCGGCGAGCCCGCGGCGCAGGAAGCTCAGCAACTCGGTCTCGTTCGCGTGCTCGGCGGACGTCGGCACGACGATGGCCTTGCCCGCCTCGCCCCAGGTCGGATCGGGGACGCCGATCACCGCGCAGTCGGCGACGTCGGGATGTTCGCCCAGCGCCCGTTCGACCTCGGCGGGATACACGTTCTCGCCGCCGGAGATGAACATGTCCTTGGCCCGGTCGACGATGGATATGTAGCCCTCGTCGTCGACGGTGGCGATGTCGCCGGTGCGGAGCCAGCCGCCTTCGAAGGAGCGTTCGGTGGCCTCGGGGCGCGCCCAGTATCCGGGTATCACGTTGGGCCCGGACACCATCACCTCGCCTTTCTGTCCAGCGGCGACCGGACACGACTCGGCGTCGACGACGCGGGCGTCGGTGAAGAAGTGCGGCACGCCCGCCGTCCCGGCCTTGCGCACCGAGTCCTCGCCGGCCAGGAACAGCACGCCGGGGGCCGCCTCCGTCAGGCCGTACCCCTGACTGAACACGACCCCCCTGTCGAGGAAGGCGGCGATCGTGGCGGGCGGGACCGGGGCACCACCGCAGCTGACCAGCCGGAGACTCGACAGGTCGGCGGTGGCCCAGGCCCGGGACCCCGCGATCGCATCGAACATGACGGGGACGCCGAACATGTAGGTCACCCCTTGCGTCTCGATCAGCTTCAGGGCGCGCTCGGCATCGAACGATGCCTCCAGGACCACCGTGCCGCCTTTGAGCAGTGTGGGCAGGCAGGTCATGTTCAGACCCGCGGTATGGAACAGCGGCGCGACGCAGAGCGTGGTCTCGTCCGAGGCGAGGTCGATGTCGACGAGGACGTTGACCGCGTTCCAGGTGAGGTTGCCATGCGTGAGCAGCGCGCCCTTGGGACGACCCGTCGTGCCCGAGGTGTACATGATCATGAACGGGTCGTCGAGCGCGATCGTCTCGTCGATCGGCGTCGCCGCCGCGTCCGCCAGCAGGTCCTCGTAGTCGAGGGAGCCCGGATCGCCGGATCCGAACGCGATGGTGTGGCGCACGGCGCCCGCGGGGGCGGGCAGGGCGGGGCTGTGGATCAGCACCGTGCTGCCGGAATCCTCCAGGCAGTACCCGAGTTCGGGCGCGGCCAGCCGGGTGTTCAAGGGGACGAAGACCGCGCCGAGTACGCCACTGGCGAAGAGCGCCTCGAGGAACGTGTGGTGGTTCGGACCCAGGTACGCCACGCGGTCGCCGCGTCGGACGCCGAGGTCGCGCAGGCCGTGGGCGAGGCGGTGCACGCGCTCATTGAATTCGGCGTATGTGAAGCGGCCGCCGGGATCGAGGACGGCGGTCTTGTGCGGCGTCTTGCGCGCCCTGCGCGCCGCCCAGGACCCGATGCCCGAGTCGCGCATGGCTCATCCTCCTTCGGATCTGAGCAGGCCCAGGAGCCGGGCGGCGTTCTCCTTGAGGATCAGCGGCCTGACCTCGGGTTTGAGGTCGAGGTCGGCGAAGTCGGCCAACCACCGGTCGGGGGTGATCAGCGGGTAGTCCGAGCCGAACAGGACCTTGTGCTTCAGCAGCGAGCCCGCGTACTTCACGAGCAACGGCGGGAAGTACTTCGGTGACCAGCCCGACAGGTCGATGTAGACCGACGGTTTGTGGACGGCCACGGCGAGCGCCTCCTCCTGCCAAGGAAACGAGGGATGGGCCATCACGATGGTCAGGCCGGGGAAGTCGGCCGCCAGGTCGTCGAGCAGCATCGGATTCGAGTGCTTCAGCCGGATGCCGCCCCCGCCGGGAACCCCCGCCCCGATGCCGGTCTGTCCGGTGTGGAACACCACCGGGAGCCGGAGTTCCTCGAGCGCCTCATACAGCGGGTAGGCCATGCGGTCGGACGGGTCGAACGCCTGGAGGCTCGGGTGGAACTTGAACCCGCGGACGCCGTGGTCGGCGGCGAGGCGGCGGATCGCCGCCACCGCGGCGGCGCCGCGCCACGGGTCCACGCTGCCGAACGGGATCAGCACGTCCGCGTTGCGTGCGCACGACTCGGCCACCGCCTCATTCGCGATCGGCGCTCGGCCCGTCGCGTGTTCGGCGTCGACGGTGAAGACCACCGCGGCCATGTCGCGCTCGCGGTAGTAGGCGGCGGTCTCGTCGACCGTGGGGCTGCGGTCCCTCGCTGAGAAGTGCGCGCCGGACGCGGCCAGCAGATGATCCGGCAACGAGGTGTGCCCCTCATCCGAGATCTCCGCGTGGACGTGCATGTCGATCGCGGTGAGCCGGTCGACGTCCATCGTCAGGCCCCCGGATTCTCGACGTCTGGGATCCCGTACGACTCGATCCTGGCGTCGAACACGGCGGGCCATGCTGCCGCGATCGCGTCGGCGTCCCATCCGCCGTCGCGATGGGCCAGGACCGCTTCGTGGGGATGCGACCACAATGCCAATCGGTCGCCGCCGATGCCGATGGCCTGACCCGTGATCGAGGCGGCGGCGTCCGACAGCAGGAACACCGGCAACTCCGCGGCGTCCTCCGGCGTCCCGAAACCCGCCCCGGCGCGAAGCCACTGCGGCAGCGGTCGGCCGTGCTCCCGCGACTCGCGCACGTACGGCTCGAACATCGGGATGCTCTCGGTCATAGCCGTGGCCGCCACCGGAATCACCGCGTTGACCGCGATCCCGTCCCGCGCGCACTCCATGGCCCAGGTGCGGACCATGCCGACGATCGCCGCCTTGGCGGCCGAGTAGTTGGTCTGGCCGACGTTGCCGCGCTGGCCGGCCGGCGAGCCCACCACGACGATCCGGCCGCCTTCGCCTTGCGCGCGCATTCGCTGGACGGCCGCGCGCACGCACGTGAAGGTGCCGCGCAGGTGGACGTTGACGACCGTGTCGAAGTCGTCGTCGGACATCTTCCACAGGATCCGATCGCGCAGCACGCCGGCGTTCGTGATCAGGCCGTCCAAGCGGCCGAACTCCTTGAACGCCAGTTCGACGAGCGACTCGGCCACTTCCGTGCTGCCGACGGCCCCGGTCACGGCGACGGCCCGACCGCCGACGGCGGCGGCTTCGCCCACCACTGCTTCCGCGGCGGCGCTGTCGACGTCGTTGACGACGAGCGCGGCGCCGGCCCTGGCGAGTGCGAGGGCGTACGCCCGCCCCAATCCGCGGCCGGCGCCGGTGACGATGACGATCTTGCCGGTCAGGTCCATCAGCTCGCTCCTTCGTCAGTGTCGGGAATGGTCTCCAGCAGTTCGACGGCGATGGCCCGCGCCTCGGGTTCGAGGGCGGCGTGGAGCCGCCGGAAGAGCCGCTGGGCCTGCTCGGCTGGCCAATCGTCCGGCAAGTGCCGGATCGGCAGGCGCGGGTCCTGGCGGAGGATTTGCAGCCACTCGGCGGTCAGTTGCAGTTGCCGCGCCAGCGCGTCCATCGCCTCGGATTCGGGCGGGTCCGGCGACCATCGTTCGATGAACCGCTGGTACGTCTTCGCGAGTCCTTGGAGGTCCCAGGCGCCGCCGACCAGGTCGTCGACGTCGGTGGGGGCGATCGCCCGGGCCTGGAACACTTTCACGTGCTCGGCCGCTTCGATGTCCTCGAGCACGGCGTTCACCTCCACAGGGGAGGGGGCGATCCACAGTCCGCCCTGGAGGGAGCCGAACCCGGCCCACAGCAACCGGGAGCGCAGCAGGTGGCGCTGCTGCCGCTGCGATTCGGGGACGGTGAAGCCGAGCAGCGTCCAGGTGCCGTCCCAGCGGTCGTTGACGACGCCGGTCCTCCAGATGCGAATCTCGCCGTCGTTGAGGATCTCGCGCGAGCGGGACGTGAGCCCCAGGTAGACCTGGCGCCCGCGCCGATGCCGTTGCAGGAGGCCGTGGTCGGCCATCCGGCCCAGCGCGGACCGGGCGGCGTGCTGGGCGACCCCGACGCGGTCGAGCACCTTCAAGACGCTGCCGGTCGACACGCGCACGCCGCGTCCGAGCACGTGGCCGCCGAAGAACGTGAGGAGGAGCGCCTGTGGGCGCACCTCGGCTATGTCACTTGCCATGAATTCATAATAGTCAATGTATTGACTGTCGTCACGTATCTGCCTAAGTTTATTTGGGAACGGGCCGGCCGCCCGACCGGCCCGCCACCGCTACCCCGACCGGAGGCGCGCAATGTCTCGGACCGACGCGGCGTCGAGCACGCAGCTCCGCCGAGCAGTCTTCTCCAGCTATCTCGGCAGTCTGATCGAGTTCTACGACTTCCTTCTGTACGCCACCGCCGCCGCCCTCGTGTTCAACCAGGTCTTCTTCTCCGACCTGGACCCGCTCGTCGGTACGGTGGCCAGCTTCGGCACCCTCTTCGCCGGCTACCTCGCGCGGCCGCTCGGCGGCATCGTGTTCGGTCACTTCGGCGACCGGCTGGGCCGCAAGAAGATGCTCATCATCACCATGGCCACTATGGGCATCGCCAGCACCCTCGTCGGGTTGCTGCCGACGTACGAGCAGGTCGGCGCACTGGCGCCGATCCTCTTGGTCGCCCTGCGCATCGTGCAGGGGATCGCGCTCGGCGGCGAGTGGGGCGGAGCGGTACTGCTCTCGGCCGAGCACGCCACCTCGCGGCGCGGCCTGTGGGCCTCGTTCACCAACGCGGGCGCCCCGAGCGGCATGGTCGTTTCCACGGGAATGCTCGCCCTGGTCGCCGCCGGCACCACCGAAGCGCAGTTCCTCGCGTGGGGCTGGCGGATTCCGTTCCTGGGCAGCATCGCCCTCCTCGCCCTCGGCCTGTTCGTGCGGATGAAGGTCGTGGAGACCCCGGTCTTCACGAACGCCGCTCCAGCGGCGTCGGAGTCGTGGCCGCTGCTCGAGGTGATCAAGCGGCACCCGAAGAACCTGCTGCTGGCGATCGGCATCGGCTTCGGCGCATTTGTCGCCCAGTCGGCGATCACGGTGTTCGTCGTCTCGTACGCGGTCCAGAGCGGATTCGCGCGCGGCGCGGTCCTGAACGCGCTCGTCATCTCCTCGACGCTTGCGGTGGCCGGCATACTCGGATACTCGGCCCTGTCGGATCGGATCGGCAGGCGCCCGGTCGTGATGGTCGGGGCGCTCGGCATGGCCGCGGTCGCGTTCGTGCTGTTCCCGCTGATCGACACCGGCTCCTGGGTACTGCTCGTCCTCGCCGTGGTCCTCGGGCAGGCCGTCGTCCACCCGATGATGTACGGGCCGTTGGCCGCCCTGTACAGCGAAATGTTCGGCACCCGCACCCGCTATACGGGCGCCTCGCTCGGATACCAGATTTCCTCGACGGGCGCGGGCGCGACGCCCCTCGCGTTCGCCGCGCTGCTCGCCGCGGGTGCGAGCCCGGTGATGCTCTCCGCGGTCATCGCCGCGTGCTGCCTGATCACGGTCCTGTGCATCTGGGCGGTCAAGGAGACCCACCGGAGCGACCTGACCCGGCCGACTCCTTGAACTCTCATTCATATCTGTATCGATCGTCGTGTACTCGACGAATGACCCAGCCGAGTTTTCTGCAGCGACCTCGGCGTGAAGGAGGGAAAGAATCCATCATGAAACGAACGAGAACCGTCTTCGCGGCCGTCCTCAGCGGACTGCTGCTCATCGCCGCCGGGATCGCATTCGCGCCCGCGGCCGCCGCGGCCTCCTTGACCGAGGTGACCGACTTCGGCGAGAACCCCGGCAACCTGCGAATGCACATCTACGTGCCGGACACCCGCCCGGCCGAGCCCGCGATCCTTGTGGCCATGCACGGCTGCGGCGGATCAGGGACCGGGTTCTACTCGGGCTCCGAGTTCGCCTCGCTGGCCGACCAGTACGGCTTCATCGTCATCTACCCCACCGCCACGAAGCAGACGTCGATGGGCAACTGCTTCGACGTGTGGTCGGAGGCGTCCAAGACCCGAGGCGGCGGCAGTGACCCGGCATCCGTCGTCTCGATGGTCGAATACGCGGAGCGGGAGTACGACGGCGATCCGGAGCGGATCTACGTCACCGGCAGCTCCTCCGGCGGCATGGAGACCAACGCCCTCCTCGCGCTCTACCCGGACGTGTTCGCGGCCGGAACGGTGTTCATGGGCGTGCCCTTCACCTGTTTCAAGAACGAGGCCGACTTCCCGCCCCAGACCAGCAAGTGCGTCAACGGGAGCATGGACCAGGCCCCGCAGGCGTGGGGCGACGCGGTCCGGCAGGCCTACCCCGAATACAGCGGTCCGAGACCCCGGGTGCAGCTCTGGCACGGCGATCAGGACTCCCTCGTCCCGTAGCTCCTCCAGGAAGAGGTCGACCAGTGGACGGACGTGTTCGGGCTGAGCCAGAATCCGACGTCCACCGATCGGCCGCAGTCGAACTGGGAACGCGAACGCTACGCGGACGCGAGCGGAACCGTCGGCGTCGAGTCCATCACTGCCGAGGGCTCCGGGCACGACCTGCCGCAGACCGGCATGGCGCAGCTCGCCATCGAGTTCTTCGGCCTGCACCAGTCGGACCCGGCTTGATGAAGCTTGCGAACGCTTCGACCTCGGACGTCGGCCAGTAGACCGCCCGAGTAGTCGATAGCCGCGCCTCACATTGAACGTGAGGCGCGGCCATCGACTATTCGATCTTGGTTCGGGTCGCTACAGCCCCAATCGGTCGAGTGCTTCGGCTCGTTGCTGTTGGCCGGTGTCGTCCAGGTCCAGGCCCGACTCGTCTGAAGCCTCGCAGCGCACGTCCGACTCCGGGAACTCGCCGTCCACAAGGTAGTCCGTGGTGATGTTCAGCGCGCACGGGTTGTCGCCGTACACATAGACGCCATGGCCGTCGTCGTCGACGGTGACCAGGCGGGCCCGGTCGCCGAACGCCTCGCTGACCAGGTGCCCGCCCTCCAGCGGGGTGGCCACGTCTCGCTCGTTCTGGAGCACCAGGACGTTCGCCGGACCCTCATCGGTGATCGCCACCTGCGGCTCGAGCGGGTCGTTGTGCCAGAAGGCGCAGGGAGTGATGTTCCCGCCGGCCCCGCCGAACATCGGGTACTCCTCGCGGTCGGCGGCGACCGCGTCCTGGTAGGTCGCGACGTCCTCAGGCCAGTCGGTGTCGTTGCACGTGACGGCCAGGTACGCGGACAGGGCATTGTCGAAGGGCGACGGTTCAGCCGCCCCTTCGGTGCCGTCGGCCCGCGAAGCCGGCACCGGAAGATCGAGCTGGTCGGCCTGGCGGCGGACCTCGTCCTCGTCGGAGGCGGCCAGCGACTCCCACAGCCGGGCCATCGGCCCGTAGGACGACTCTTTATAGAGCGTGAAGAACACGTAGAACCGGAACATCGGGCCGTCGAAGATGTCCACGGGCTGCTCGTCGAGCTGCTGGGCCAGCGCGAAGTAGCCTTCCCGCACCTCCTCCGGGGTCTGTCCCAGACCGTAGCTGTCGTGCCGCTCGGCAGCCCAGGCCGCGAAGGTCGGGAAACTCTCCTCCACTCCGGGGCCCCACCGGCGCTGCATCGCGAAGTCGAGCGCGGTGTCGCCGCCGTTGCTGTCGATCACGATCCGGTCGCTGTGCTCGGGGAACAGCGAGGCGTAGGCCGAGCCCAGCGAGGAGCCGTACGAGGAGCCGTAGAAGTTGATCTTCTCCTCGCCGAGCGCTTGGCGGATCCAGTCCATGTCGCGGGCGGTGTTGGCCGTGGTCATGTGCTGCATGAGCCCGTCGGGATCGTTCGCGGCGCACTGCTCGGCGACACCCTCGGCGATCGCGGCTCGCTCGGCGACCGCGGCCTCGTCGACCGCGAACGGCGGAACATTGGCCCCGTAGTCCTGATCGGTGGTGAAGCCGCAGCTCACCGGCGAGGAATGGCCGACGCCTCGCGGGTCCATGCCGATCAGGTCGTAGGCGTCCGAGACGCCGTTCGGCAGCCCCAGGTCCACCAGGTCGGTCGGCTGCGACAGTCCCGCACCACCCGGCCCGCCCGGGTTGAGCATCAGCACGCCCCGTCGGTCGGCCTCGTTCTGGCTGGCCAGCCGGGAGATCATGACATCGATGCGGGTGCCGTCGGGTTCGTCGTAGTCGAGCGGCACGGGAACCGTGGCGCATTCCAGGCGCTCCGCTCCCGTCACGTCCTCCGGACACGCTCCCCAGTCCACTTTGCTCGCGTCGCCGTCGTCGGCGATCGCCGGCAAGGTCACCAGCGTCGCGGTGAGTCCTGCCGCGGCCGCCAGTGTCACGCCGATCCCGACGATTCGTCGTCGTTGCATCTCGTTTCCTCCTGCCCTGTCGCCCCCTTTTGGGGGCTATGGGGCACAGTTCAGGCCATGCCGTAGCGGCATGGTCAAGCGCTCGGCGCGGTTTCATGAACGAGATCACATGGAGCGGCGCGCGGCCGGCGGATCAATCGGCTTGCGGCGGTTCGTATATGAGCGCATGGATGCGCTGCATGACGTCCAGTTGCGCGGGGTTGTACAGGTCCCTGAGGGTCTTGCCGATCGACCGCTTGATGAAGCCCTCGCTGTGCGGGGCGTCGGTGAAGTCGTTCAGCTCCGGGTGCCGCTCATTGAGATCGCGTGCGAACGGCGCGAGGCGTTCGGCCAGGGCGATGCGGGTCGGCTCGTCGGCGTCGGCGGGCAGGTCGTCGAATTCGCGGCCGACGGGATCGTCGGGCGGGTCCCGCAGCAGGTCACCGTACGCCTGGACGGACCGTGGACCGAGGATCCGGCTCATGACGACCACAAAGGAGCGGTCGGTTTCGGACAGTCCGGCGGCTGCCGCGGGCGCGAGTTCGGGGGGCAGGTCGGTCGGGGCGGACTGGCGCAGGATCACGCCGAGCTCGACGCGGATGCGTTGCAGGCGTTCGATGGTGGCCGCGAGCTCGGCATCGAGGTTGCGCAGGGCCTCCTCGGGATGGTGGTCGTCATCGCCCACATCGGCGATCTGGGGCAGGGAGAAACCGAGGTCGACCAGACGCTTGATCCGCAGCAACCGGACGAGATGGGCGACGCCGTACTGCTTGTAGCCGTTGGGGAGCCGTTCGGGCTCATCGAGCAGGCCCACCTCGTGGTAGTGCCGTACCGCCCGGAGGCTGGTACCGGCGAGCTCGGCGATCTCGCGGGTGCTCCATGCCAAGGTCGTCACCTCATTGGTCCACTGTGGTCGATGCTCTCGCGTCGATGGCTCCAGTCAAAGCCATGCATCGCGACACCGTCGAACGCATTCGGCTCGAAACGGGTGAGGGCGGGATCCTGACGAATGATATCGGCAATCGCGACGGAGACGGGGCCGCAGCCGGGACGCTCCGGCTGCGGTTCGGGCGGAAGCGATCGTCAAAGTGCCAGTCCACCCGCGCGGCCCACGACGTGCTCCCAGGAGACCTCCGCCAGACCCGGCAGAGGGTCGGGCAACGACTCCCTGAGGACGGATAGGAACGTCGCGTCGCCGGCAACGACGCAGCCTCCCCAGGGATGGAGATCCAGCGGGATCAGGCTCGCGTATCCGGCGGCGGGCCCCGAGGCCAGATAGGTGAGCGTTGCCGAGTCGTCGACCTCCCTGCGGTCCAGGTCGCCCAGCCCTCCAAAAACGGTCAGAGCTCGGTGCAGCAAGGCGGTCGACGCGGCGTACCAGGCTCGCGGCGAGGTGCCCTGCGCGGCGAGCGAGAGACACGATCCGGCCGCCCGGGTCGCCCTGAGGAACTCGTGGACGGCGCTCGAGCGGGGGTCGAGCGTGCTCCACTCCGAACGCACCCGAAGCCCTTGGGGCGTCGTCAATGACCCTTCGGCGATGAGGTCGCGCTGTAGGTCGGCGTAGCGATCGGCCATACCCGGCGGTGGCTCTGCCGCGGTACCCGGCGCGAACCACGTCCCCATCCCGTACCACTGGCAGTTCTCCCACGAGGAACGGAGGGCGGCGAGCAAGCTCCGCTCGTCGTCCGGATGATCAGCAGGGAGCCACAATGCGGGCGGCAGGCGCTCAGGCGCGAAGTCGTGCCGGTTGAGGAGCGCTCCGAGCGCGGGGCCGTCGATCAGCGTGGCGGTTGGCATGTGCGCTATTCTCCGTTGTCGGCCACGAGAACCCAGAACTCGTACTCCTCGGTGCTCACCGCCACCATTGCGGAGCGGTCCAGACTGGACGCGATGAACCCTGGCTCGCCCGGGTAGGGCCCGAGATCACGGATCGTCGGCCTCCCGTCCGTCCGGACATGCAGCCACGGCTTGCCGAACGTTCCCTCTCCTTCCACGGTGAGCAGGAATTCCCCGTCGCCCGAGATGATGTTCAACTGATTCGCCATCGCATTCCAGGCCTGGTCCAGAATGGTCAGTGAGGTCTCACCCAGCGAGTCCGAGACCCGCACGGAGGGCTTGGCGTCTGCCGAGGCGAACACCTTCCATGCCGACTGAACGTCTGCGGGTGTGCCTGCCTCGCCGAGCAGTGCGAGCCCGGCCTGAGCGAGCATCTCGGCGTCTCGTGATGGTTCAGCTGCCGAATTCATCGCTATCCCGGAGACCCGTGATGAATTCGGAGAACGACGACGCGATCCGCTGAGGAACGCGATTCTCGTCGATATACGCCACCGACGGCTCGCTGTGCCGACCGGCTTCGCTGTAGTCCAGCATGACCGCGTCATGGCCGCCCGACGGCATGGCGCATAGCACGATGCCGATCGCCGGATACTCCCACTCACTGATCATGTACTCGCTGTCGAACCCTGAGTCGCTGTGGAGGCCGTGTCCGCCGCCGATGCCGAGGATCGCCTTGATCTCGATGTGGTCGTCGGCCCACGAGGTGGGGGAGGAGATCGGATAGCAGCGCCGCGCCGGGACGCCCCCGTTGCAATCGTCCAGGAGAGCGACCAGTGACTGCGGCAAGGTATAGCCGAGCGAGCTCTCCGCCGTCGACACCATGTCCGAGGTGAGCTCGGGGCCGGTGTACCGGTCCGACGCCGCGAGGAATCCGGCGATGGTCATGCGGCATCAGCTCGCGCGACAAAGATCCAGCTCGCTGCGTCGTGAGGGGTTATGACCGGCGACTCGAGGATGTGATGGGCGGAGGTGACATTGACGTGCGCTCCCAGCAACAGGGTCAGTTCCTGAGCGATCTCGCGTAGATCTTCCTTGTCTGCGCGGGTGATCGCTTGCAACTGGCATGTCACGGTCACGTCGAGACCATCCACTGTGACTCCCAGTGCCAGGGCATTGCGCGGAATGAGCCCGAGTGACGCTTGCGTCGCCTGCGCGATGATGTAGTTCTCCCACAGGGGAGCGGCGCCGAGATCCTCCGGTGTCGGTGGTGGCATCGCGTTGGTCATGAGCGGCCGATGCCACGAAGCGTCGCGAGGGCGGGCGCTGGTTCGCCGAGAGACCAGTCGCCCCAGTCCTCGAACGCCGTCTCGACATGCTGCCTCGACACGACCAGTAGGTCCGGGAGCGGCGGAGTCTCGCCGCTCCCGCTCATGAACGCGTCCCAGTCGAAATCGGCCGTGACACCTCGCCTGTCGACGACGATTCCAACGACGTCTTCCGGTCGCTCTTCCAGGAGCCGATCCGTACCGGCTACCGCCGAGTCCATCTGCTCGGTCGTGAGTCCGTCCAGGTAGCAGTAGACACCGTAGAACTCGCCGGACGGCGAGCCGTGGCCGAGACGGCGCCGGAGGGTGACGGTCAGGTCATCCGAGCGGGTGAACCACATCTGAAAGGTCAGCGAAGGCTCGACGCCCTCCAACCAGGACATGAACGCCTCCCGCGTGACGAACTCCTGGGTGCCTTCAAAGTCGAGGATGCTTACCTCGTCGTGGGAACCCGGCATGGACAGGACCGCGCCTGTCCCGGTCAGCCACCTGACAAGCTGCGCATGGACCGGTCCGCGCAGGAACCAGGCCATGAATTCGTCCGACACCGCTGCTCCTTTCGATTGCACCGCTTCCGTCCCGTACCGGACCCCCTCAAGGTCCGAGGTGTACGAACCGGGCCCAGTATGCGGCGTCGCGAGGCGCCTCCGCCCGAAGCGCGCGGACGGCCTCGTGCAGGGCGAAGGCACTGGCCGACAGGTCGACCTGTCCGTCGCGGATCACCTGCCCGTAGAAGCGCCCGGCCACGAGCGAGGCGGCTCCGTCGAAAATCGTCCACAGTGTTCCGACCACGTGCGGCCATCCGACGTACTGCATGGCGGCCGCGATATTCATCGCCTCGTCGAGGTTCACCGCACCGCCGGTGGCGGTCTGGCAGGCCGACAGGAAGGCGAGGCTCCGAGGCCCCGGAGTGATCTGCGCGAGGTCGTCGACGCGGACCAGCCCGGCCGTTTCCCAGTCGAAGGGCACGAGCCCTCCGTCGGCGGGACGGCTCAAATCCTGGATGCCATGCGAGGCGATGTGCACCATCGAGTGGGCGCCGAGGCCCGCGATGATCGCGTCACGGGTCGCTTCGGACTCGGACAGCGAGGTGACCGCTTCGGACCCGAAGTGCTCGGTGAACATGCGCTGCTCCTTCGCGACGCCCGGCAGTTTCGCGAACGGACCCGGGGTGTCGGCGATCGACACCAGCAGCGGAGTGGGAATCCGGTCGGGGACGGTTATCGAGCGCGCGTGCGCCAGCGCGCGAAGCGTCGGGGTGTAGGAGGAGACGGCGCGGTCGAGCACCGTGCTGCCGTCGTCGCGGTCGTGGTATCCGGCGGCGTGGACGGGCAGGAGGGTCAGCGGTCCGGTGGGGCACCACCAGATCCGCGGGAGATCGGATCGCTTGGGCACGAAGCCGAGGTGGTCGAGCACCGGTTCGGCGACGTGGTCCCACAGCCACTCCAGAACCCGATTGGCCTCGGTCTCCAGTTCCGGGTCGCGGACCGGGCCCGTATTGCGGCGCAACGCGTTCAAGTACCGATTCGTCTCCTCCGCGAGCTCGGGCTGGTTGAACGGCATTGGCACGACGGCGATACCGGACGGGGACACCACCAGGGCGTCGCAGCGCCAGCGGCTCGCATTGAGGATCACGACCGGGCCGGCGTCTTGGGGCGGCATGAGGTGCGCGAGCCTCGGCGGGCCCATGAACTCCTCCGGGTCCGGGAATCGCTCGGTCGGCGGCAGGGCGCGGACGCGAGCCACCAGGTCGTCAAGGCGGCGAACGGCTTCGGACTGATCGATGTGGAAGCGCCCCAACGATTCAGGGATGGGGCTCAATGGAGCGTCGGCACCGGCGGGATCGAGGACCGCGAGGCAGCGTTCGAGCTCGGCGGCGAGCTTCGGATGTGCCGTAAGCAGTAGGTCCCGATCCGAGCGCAGATCGAGCAGCTGTCCCCACACGATGCCCCGGCCCTGCTCCAGCAACCGCACCGCTTCGGCCGGGTCGCCGGCGTTCAGCGCACATGCGGCTGCGTCCACGGCAACGGTCGCGGCGTCGTTTTCGAGCAGGTGCCGGCGGTCGCCGCGATCAAGGCTGTGCCGTGCCATCCTCGGCAGGAGCTCCACCGCCTCCCGAAGCAGCGGTAGCGCTTGCGCCGAGCGCGATCGGTCTTGGAGCATCAGGAGTGTGGCCGCGACGAAGGCCGCACTGACGCGAAGCGCGACCGGCCCGGTCGGGATCGCCGCCGCCGCGGCAAAACTCGCGGCGGCCTCCGAACCGGAAGCCTCGTCGCCGTTCGAGTAGAACCGATCGCCCAGGACCTTGCCGAGCAGCAAGAAAATATTCGCGCGTTCCGGGCCGTCCTCCGGGGCACTGTCGAGGGCCTCACGCGCCAGCGCGGTAGCCCGTTCCAAATCATCCTCATCGGATAGTGTCGTGAACCGCTGATAGATCATTACTCCGAGGTTCATGAGCGGGACCGCGCGGAGCGGATCATCCTCAGGGGTCGCGGACACCGCTTCGTGTGCCAGGGACACGGCCGCCTCCAGATCGGCGAGGTCGCGTTCGGCGTCCCCGACGCTCAGGTATCGCTCGAGGTACGCGCTGGCGAGGTTGGTGTGTATCACCGAGTAACCAACGTGCCCGGCATGGGTCAGGTCGATCGCCTCGCAACCCAGGAGGATGGCCTCATCGAGCGCGTCGCGCTCCCCGAACCGTTGATATCTCGTGACGAGTACGGAGGAGAGGGTATGCGCACGAGTGGCCCGGGCCCGGTGTGTCACGGGAGTTCGGTTCAGCGCCTCGTCGGCGGCGTCGACGGCCTCGTCCAGATCACTCGCATCACCGGTGAGCTGGTATCTCCTCCGGAACGCGGAGGCCAGGTTGGCGAAATGGCCTGCCAGGTAGGGGCCGCCATCGTGCGTCTCTCGGACGGCCTGCCGCCCGATCGCCACGGCTTCGTCGAGGATCTCCAGGTCACCGGTCCGTTCGGCCCGGTATTCGAGGGTGATCGTCAGGTTGAAGAGCGCCGCCGCTCGTTGGTAGTCGGTGGGGTGGAACGAGTCGACCGCTTTCCGGAGCAGGGCCGTCGCCGTTTCGAGGTCGGCGGGGTCGCCGGCTCGCTCGGCCAGTTCGCGCAGTGCGTTCCCCGCGTTCGACAGTATCGGTCCGGGAGCCTGCATGTCGGCCGGCATGGAGCGCACCGAGATGCGGGCCAGATCGGCGGCCTCGGCGATGTCGCGGAGTCGCGAAGTGCGTCGGTATTTTGTCCTCAGGGACGCGGAGAGATTGGAGGTCCGATGGCACAGGAACGGCGAGTCCGGAGGCGTCTGGTCGACCGCGCTCCTGCCGGCCGCGACGGCCTGTTCCAGGTCGTTCTCATCCCCGGCGAGGTCGTACCGGGTCGACTGCGCATTGCCCAGGCTGGAAAGGAGCTTCGCCGGGTCCTCGCCGGAGCCGCCGCCGTCGATGAGCGTCCGCAGTATGCGGATGGCTTCGTCGGCGTCGCCGACGGTGCCGTTGCGATCCGCCCGGACCCGAAGCGTCACTGCCAACAGCGAGGCCACCGTGCCGTGGGACCGGTGCCCCACCGGGAAGTGGTCGAGCGCCGCGCTCCACGACGCGAGGGCGGCATCGAGGTCGGTCGGTTCCCCTGCTGCCTCGAATCGCCGCCAGAGCATCGTGCCGAGGTTGTACTGGTAAGGGCCGCAATCGCTGTGGCCGGACGGGGCGTTTTCCAGCGCAGTCATCCAGCCGTTGACGGCGGCATCGACGTGCTCGATGCGGTTCGTGATGGTGGCGCGCTGGTTCAGGGCCAGAGCAAGGTCGGAGAAGTACGACTGGCGCTGCGGGTCATCGCCGGATGCGGTTGCGACGGCGGCACGGTGACAGGCGATCGCCTCGTCGAGACGGCCCGGATCACCGAGCATGAGCGAGCCGACGAACTCTGCCAGACCGAGCCGCCACAGGCGGAAGGCGCGCTCGACGTGCAACTCGGGGGTGTTGTCGAGCCAGACCCGGCCGATGGCGACGGCCTCGTCCAGGTCCTCGATGTCTCGCACGAGTTCGACACGCGCCCAAAGGATCTCGGCCATTGAGGCCAGGTCTTCGAGGCGGGCGCCGTTCGGGTGCGTGACGAGCCCCCGGAACAGCGCGGCGGCGAGGCTCAGCGCGGCCGCGTCGCGGGAGTCGATCGCATAGTCGCGCAAGTCGCGCACGCGTGACTCCGCTGGCGCTTGCGGGTCGCTCTCCAGCTCGATAAACCTCCGAATGTCCGGTGGTACCAGGTCCGGGCGGATCTGCGCGATCGTCGCCCAGAGCCCGGCGGACCGAGTCATCTCCGCGAGACTCTCATTCTCCTCCAACTTCGAAGCCCTGTACATGTGCAGCGTCGCGATCGCAGTGCAGGCCGAACCCGCCAGTTCGATGTCGGTGATGCGCCGCGCGCGCAACTCGTCGGCGACCGCCAGGACCCGCTCATCGAGCACCTGTCGCGGGTCGCCGCCGGGGAAGTCGTCGAGCCGGCTTTCCAACCACTCGATCAACTCGGGCACTGACGCCATGGGAAGTCCTTGGGGAGTAAGGGAGTTCCGTTCCAGACTAGAGTGCCGGGGCTACGATTGGTGGATGCCCAGCAACGCTGAGGGTCCGCCGCCCGAGGCGCAGACCGCCCCGGATGCGCCCGAACCCGAACCTGCGCCGAAGCCGCCGCCCGACTCGTCCTGGCTGAAGACCGAGGAGGTCCGAGGCACTGGCAGCGAGCAGCCCGCCATCCCATTGGAGCCGCGAAGGCGCAGAAGGTCACCGGATACGGGACGACCGGAGTGAGCGACCCGCAGCAAGGCGAAGCGTACGCCGACTACATCGCGTCCGAACTCGGCGAGGAACACCGCCGACGGGACAACCTGCAGGGCCGGTCGCAATGGCTGGTCAGCTCCTCGGCCGTGCTCCTGACGCTGATGACCGGCATCGCCGTCTTCACGCAGTTCTCGCAACCGGTCGCGGTCCCCGGGTGGCTCCAGGCCGGGTACGTCATCGCGCTGGCGGCACTGGTCGCCGCGGTGGCCGCCGGGATTTGGGCCGGACGCGCCTACCGGTACCGCGTCGCCGACGGCTCCACTCTGTCGCTCATGCTCGGCGAGCATTGGGGAGACGACCACGTCGACGCCCGGAACCTGGTGGCGAAACTGCGGGTCGCGGAGATCGCCTCCCTTCGCCACGGCAACAACCTCATGGCGAAGTGGGTCCTGGCGGGACAGGTCTCGCAGCTGAGCTTCGTCGTCCTCTTCACGATCAGCGCCCTGCTGACCGCGGCAGCGGCGACGCCCGCCGGGTGAACGGTGCGGTAGACCGGTGCTCTTCGATGCGGCGACGACCTGGTCGACCCGCGCATCGGCCTCCAGCGGTGGGGCGGCTGGATAGGCGCTCCTGGACTGTGTCATCCCTTGCGCAGCAACGCGTTGCATTCGCGCTGGAGGGCTTCGTCGGCCCACATGGCGTGCTGCGGGGCGGCGTTGGAGCACACCAGGGAGCCCCAGGCGCCGACGCGGACGGAGTGGGCGATGGCGTCGCGGCAGATCTGGGTGCCGACCGGGCCCTCTTCGAAGCGGGCGTCGCGCGGCGTGTAGCCGACCCAGCCCTCGCCGAAGACCAGCGGGATGCCGAGGCGGGCGGCGTAGTCGGCGGCCACGTCGATCCAGTCGCGCAGCTGAACGGCCATGGCGAGGCGGTGCGCGCCGTAGCGGTCGTAGAGCCAGCGGTCGAACTTAGCCGGGTCGCACCAGTCGTGCACGTAGATCTCGGCGGGCTGCATGATCGAGGCCCGGAGCTTCCACTCGTTCCCGGCGGGCAGCACCCAGTCGGCGATGCGCGGCGCGCCCGGGCGGAGCAGTTCGGCGTCGGCACGCTCCTGCGGGAAGTCGGCGATGGGGCGGCGCAGGCCGAACTCCTCCACGAGGTCGTTCAGGACGCCGTATACATAGGGGTGAACGGCCAAGGCGGTGGCGTTCCTCGGCAGGCCGCGCATCGCCCCGACCGGCACCCCGCCGTAGTTGGGGGCACAGAGGACTTCAGGGTGCCGGGCCTGGAAGGCCGCTATCCCATTCTCAAGGCGGCCTTGGAGTTCGACCACGGCGTCCTCCGCGCCGCGCAGCCCCTCGGTGAGGTGTCCGATCTGGACTTCATTGTGGAGTTCCGTGTACGCGATGACGTGTGCGAGGCCGTGTTCGGCGACGAAGTCCACGAGGTCGGCCATGGCCTCGCCGAGGACGGTGAGGCGCGCGTCGGGGTCGACGGCGTGGAGTGCCCGATACCAGGCGGGGTCGTCGGCGAAGGCCGGGCTCTGCTGATACTCCCAGGAAGAGGCGATCACGCTGATACCGTGCCGGTCGGCGGCGCGGAATAGATCGAGCAGACGGGCTTTGGCGTCGATGACGGTGGGCTGCTCGACGTCATACCAGCGCACGCGGGACCCGTAGCCGCCGCCCAGGGGCTCCAGCCGAAGCGCGGTGGTGTCGAGGCCGGATTTGAAGAGCAGGAACGGCATCGCGCAGATCCGGACGGCGTTGTAGCCGAGATCGACCGCGCGGGCGAGGGCGGCGTCGAGGTCGGCGAACGGTTCGCCGGGCCCGGTGCGCACGTACCAGGAGAAGTCCCAGAGGGAGATCGCCAGGCGCTCGGGCAGATGGTCGGGTATCACGGTCGCTCCCTGTTGATCGGCGGTCATGACTTCACCGCTCCGGCGGTCAGGCCGGAGACGAGCTGCTTGCGCAGCAGGATGAACACGACGATCGCGGGGATCGCCGCCAGGATGGAGCCGGCCAGCACCAGGTCGTACTGGCGTCCCTCGGCGCCGAACAGCGCCTGGAGTCCGAGAGGGACGGTGTAGTACTCGGGTTCGGAGACGATCACCAGCGGCCACAGCAGTGTGTTGTAGGCGTTGAGGAAGCTCCACACCCCTAGCGCGCCGACGGCGGGGCGCAGCAGCGGCAGCACCACGCTCCAGAAGATCCGGAACTCCGAGCAGCCGTCGATGCGGGCGGCGTGGATCAGTTCGTCGGGGATGGCCTGCTCGGTGTACTGGCGCATCATGAAAATCCCGAAGGCCGGCGCCACCCACGGGACGATCAGCGCGAACAGCGGGTGGGCCAGGCCGAGCTTGGCGACCAGGATGAACAGCGGGACGACGATGACGGCGAAGGGGATCGCCAGCGAGGAGAACATGATGTCGAACAGGATCCGTTTGCCGCGGAACTCGTACTTGGCGAATCCGTATCCGGCCAGGGAGCAGAAGAAGACGGTCGCGATCATGCTGACGAGCGCGACGCCGGTGCTGACCAACATCCACCGCCAGAACGGCTGGTCGGCCAGCAGGTTGGAGTAGTTCTCCAGCGTGGCAGGGTCGGGCCACAGCCGCGGCGGGAACGAGAAGATGTCGCTGCGGTCCTTGAACGACGAGGACAGCGCCCACACCAGGGGGGTGAAGGCGATCAGGGCCAGGGCGGTCAGGACCGCGTATAGCCCGATGCGGGCGGGCCGGATGCGGGGACGGCGGCCCCCCGGGGTTTCGACGGCGGTGCTCATCGGTTCCTCCCCACGCCGAAGGCGCTGATACTGAGTCGGCCGAGCGCGAAGACGATGACGAACATGACCACGCCCGCGGCCGCGGCGTATCCGAGTTCTTGGCGCAGGAAGGCGGCCCGGTAGACGAACATCGAGATCGACAGGGTGGATTCGCCGGGCCCGCCGTTGGTGAGCAGGAACGGCTCCTCGAAGATCTGGGCGGTGTTGACGAGCATGGTGACCGCGATGAACGCGGTGACCGGGTGCAGGATCGGGATGGTGATGGAGAAGAAGCGGCGGACCGGTCCGGCGCCGTCGACCAGTGCGGCCTCGTTCAGCTCCTGGGGGATGTTCTGGAGACCGGCCAGGAAGAAGATCGTCAGGAAGCCGGTCCAGCGCCACAGGACCAGTACCACGACCACGATCCGGGCCCACAGCGGATCGGTGAGCCATGAGACGCCGCCGAAGCCGAACAGGGCCTCGAGGACGGCGTTGAACAGGCCGTACTCGCCGTCGAAGATAAGCCCGAAGATCAGGGCGATGATGATCGGCGACAGGACGACCGGCATGAAGTAGACCAGGCGGAAGAAGTCGCGCAGCTTCAGGCCGCGGGCGTTGAGCGCCTGGGCGATCATGAGCGACGCGGGGAGCACGACGATCAGGGCGCACACGGTGTAGAAGCCGGTGTTGGCCAGGGACGCGCCGAAGCTCTCGTCCTGGAAGAGCCTGGTGTAGTTGGCCGTTCCGATGAACTCGGGGGTGCCGAGTCCGGCCCAGTCGGTGAAGCTCAGGTAGATCCCGGCGCCGATGGGCACGAGCATGAACAGGGTGAACAGTATGAAGAACGGTGAGATGAAGAGGTAGGGCGCCCACTGCCGGCGGGCACGGGCGCGCGTCCGGCGCGCGGGAGGCGGCGCCGGGCGGGCGGCGGGGCGGGTGTCGGTGGCGGTCATCGGGGTGCCTGCCTTTCGTATGCGCGCACGCCCTCTTCCAGGGCGGCCTCGGCGTCGATCTCGCCGCGCTGGGCCCGCAGGATGGGCCCGCCGAGGCTGTCGCGCAGGACAGGGAGGCCGGCGCCCTGGTAGAAGCCGGGCAGCTCCTCGACGGCCGCGCCGTAGGTTTCGAAGATGCGCTGGTCGCCGAGGTAGGGATCGGTGATGTCCTGGAATTCGGGGGTCTCGTAGAGGTCGGCGAGGGTGGGCAGGTAGGCCCCGGCCCAGTAGCGGGCGAGCTGGCCCTCGGGGGTCAGGTAGCTGCGTTCGAGGAAGTCGACGGCCGCGTCGGTGAGGACCTGGTCTTTGACTACACCGAAGGCGGTGCCGCCCAT
This sequence comes from Glycomyces buryatensis, assembly GCF_004912275.1. Taxonomy (GTDB): domain Bacteria; phylum Actinomycetota; class Actinomycetes; order Mycobacteriales; family Micromonosporaceae; genus Glycomyces; species Glycomyces buryatensis. Next base: position 176,829 of record NZ_STGY01000072.1, on the reverse strand, counting down.
GGTGGAGGAGATGGAGCCGCCGCTGGAGAAGCGCGGGATGTTGCGCGCCCGCCACAGGCCGGCCTGGTCGGGGACGTTGGCTTCGAGGCCGTAGACCTTGTACCAGTTCGGCATGACGGTGGCGATGAGTCTGCCGTCCTTGAGCGCGGCGCCGGTGGCGCTGCCGTACGGGTCGGTGAGCGACACGAACGCGCCGGTGCGGACGCCCTCGGCCATGAGCTCGAGAACTTCGACGGACTCCTCGGATTCCACTGTGAGCTCGCCGTCGGCGTCGAACAGTCCGCCGCCGCGTTGGAGGAGGAACTGCATGAAGCCCTGGACGATCGCGGTGTTGTCTCCGTCGGAGACCATGCCGATCGACTGGCCGGTGTCGGCGGCGACCTGGGCGCCGATGTCGAGCAGCTCTTCCCAGGTCTCGACGTCGTCGGGGATGCCGAGCCGCTCGAACTCGTCGGCCCGGTAGTACATGACCGAGACCGAGTTGTCGGACTCGAGGGCGTAGACCTTGCCGTCCACGGTGTACGGCTGGGTCTTGAGCAGTCGGTCTCCGAGGGATTCGGTCAGGGGCGTGAGGTCGACCAGGAGGTTCTCGGCGATGTCGGCCCGCATCATGCGCGGGAACTGGCCGAGTTCGAGCCCGGCGAGGGTCGGCAGGGGCCGCTGCGCGACCGCCTGGGTGATCATTCGTGTGACGAGGGCGTCCGCGGCGACCGAGGCGACTTCGACCGAGTAGGTCCACGCGCTGCCGCCGACGATTTCGGCGTCGGTCGCGGCTTCGGTGAAGAACGACGCGTATCCCGGGTCGTGTGTCCACATCGTCAGGTCGGCTTGGCCGGAGCGGAGCGGTGGGCCTGCCGTGGGCGAGGCGCACGAGGCGAGGGCTCCGGTGCCGAGACCGGCGGCTGCGGTCAGGCGCAGCAGTTGTCTGCGGTCGATGGTCATGACGGCTCCTTTCTGGCGCTGAGTCGGATCTTGGTGACCCGGACGGCGGTGGCGGCGTCGATCGTGATCCCGTCGGCGGCGTCGCGCACGGACGGGTCGACCCACACGCCAGTCGCGCGCCGCCAGGGCAGGAGCTCGAGCCGGACGCCGTGCTCGGCGACCGCCTCGCGGTACGGGGTGAGGTCGATGTCCCAGGCGCGGCCGTGCCAGAAGTGGTCGGAGACGAGGCGGTCGCCGATGAAGGCGCGGCCGGTGTCGCCGGTCCACTCCAGCCGGAGCAGTGTCCGGTCGGTTTCGAATGCTTCGGACGGGACTTCGATGTGGACGGTCGCCGCGTTCGAGTAATCGCTCGGGGCGCTGAGGCGCCGCAGGGGGCCGCCGCGTCCGGGTTCGGGTGGGGGCCCGTGCCGGGGTCGGTGCTCGACGGGCAGCGGGACCGGGCCGGCGCTGTGAGCGGCGACGGTCCAGGACCGCCAGAGTCCTTGGGCGCGAGGGCCGTCGAGGTCGGCGCTGGCGGCACTGTCGGCGCCGAATCCGTCGGGTGCGGGCAGGACGGCGACGTCGACGTGTGCGCTCTCGGATTGGATGACGAGGTCTTCCCCGTCGGCCCACACAGGAGCGTCGGCCAGGACGAGGCGGTCGCGCCCGGCGAGATCGAGCCGGTAGAGGCGGTTCGCGCTCGCCTCGTCCAGGACCAGCAGCCGCACACCGGGCAGGCCGATGAGGCAGTCCGGGCCCGGCGGGGCGGGCAGGTCGACGGCGGTTCCGTCGCCCAGGACGATCTCGACCGGGATGCCGGGAGTGGCGGCGAGGACCACGAGGTCGCCCTCGTCGTCGCTGATGCGCGTCAGCAGCTGCGCGGTGGCGCTGCGCAGCTCCAGATCGGAGGTGAGCGGATAGCGCAGCGGCCACACCAGCGACTGCCCGGCCGGGACGTCCACGGCAGTGGTCGGGACCGTGATCTCGGCGTCGTCGAAGGCGACGGCGAACTGCACGCCGGGCTGCGATGCCAAGGGCCGCTTGGGAGGCTGGTAGGTGGTGAGGAACAGGTAGCCGCTCGCGCCGTCCGAGCGGACCGCCCAGCGCAGGTCGTTCGGGTCGTCGCTGCCGCCGCCCACAGTGGCGGTCATGGTGGCGAGGCGGTGCCCCTCCTCGCGGAGCCACAGGTGCTGGCGGCGCAGGTAGTGATGGTGGGGCCGGATCTGGCCGTGCTCGCCGATCGGGGCGTGGAAGTCGTAGCTCAGGGCCGGGACGTCGTTGGGGTAGCCGGTGGCCTGCGACTCCTGTTCGCTCCCTAGCGGTCCGATGCGCTGGGTGCCGCCGGCGTACATGTAGTAGCCCTGCCAGGCCGAACCGGACCCGATCTTGGCGAGGGCCAGCGCGGCGACGTCCTCGCCCGAGACGAGGGGCCGGCGGTGGTAGGCCACGTGCATGCCGCCGCCGAGTTCGCACGTGGCGAACGGCAGCCGCTCGTCGGCCTTCGCAGGATCGGCGGCGGTGGTGCCGTCGAGGGCTTCGCGGAGGTCGGCCCCGACGGTGAGGTCGTCGCGGAACTCGCTGTAGCGGAAGTGGACCGGGGCGAACGCGGGCCATTCGGTGGTCTCGTCCTCCCAGAACCCGTCGGCGTAGGCACTGTAGACCGGCAGGAGCGTCTGGGGCACCTGCGCCCCGCCCCAGCCGGTCGCCGTCCAGATCGGCACGCGCAGCCCGCGCTCCTCGGCGATGTCGCGCAAGGTCGCGAGGTGTTCGGGCTGGTCGTACAGCTCGTTTTCGACCTGCGCGCCGATGACCGGTCCGCCCTCGGCGTGGGTCAAGCCCCGCAGTCGGGCGATGGTCTGGGCGTAGAGCGGGCGCATCAGCGTGAGGTAGTCCGGGTCGTTCGTGCGGTTCCGCAGGCCGCGCTCCAGGACCCAGTCGGGGAAGCCGCCGTTGCGGTACTCGCCGTGGCCCCAGGGGCCGAGGCGCACGATGACGTCGAGTCCGTGGTCGGCGGCGAGTTCGACGAAGGCGCGCAGGTCGAGGTTCCCCCTCCAGTCGAAGCGTCCCGGTTCGGACTCGTGGGCGGCCCAGAACACATAGGTGGCGACGGAGTCGAGGCCGCCGGCGCGGGCGTGGCCGAGGACCTCGTTCCAGCGGTCGCGCGGGAGCCGGGAGTAGTGGATCTCGCCGGTGACCGGGAACCATGGGCGTCCGGCGCGCTCGATCCAGCGGCCGGTGACCTCGATCCGGTCGGGTGCTCCCGCGGGCTCGCCGAGGGGCAGGTGGCCGCGGGGCGGCGGTGGAGGTGCGCCGACGCGCAGTGCGCGGGCAGGGGACGGATCCTTCATGTCGCTCCTTTGCGAACGTGAGGTGGTCAACGGGTCGGGGTCGGTGCGGCGATGGCGCGGGCGGCGCCGTTGAGCGGGTCGCGCTCGAGCACGGCATCGGCAAGGGCCGCAGCGCGGTCGAAGGCGCCGTCCAGGTGCGCGAGCTGCGCCCGCAGCACCCGGACCCGGGTGTCGTGGGCGGCCTGGATGTCGACGGTGAACAGCAGCATGGTCGGCAGTGAGGTGGCGAAGTAGTCGATCCGGGCCTCGGTCCGGTCCTGTTCCTCGATGTAGCGGGCGAGGTCGTCGCGCAGCGCCTGCGCGGCGTCGGTCTTGCCCAGGCGCCGCAGCGCGGTGACGGCGGCGGCGGTGTGCTCGGAGTGGGCCTGGACTTGCATGGTCTGGAAGTCGCCCTGCTGGGCGGCGGCCTGCTCCCATGCGTCCCGGGCGGCGACGGGATCCTCCATGGCCGCCAACGCGTCGCCGAGCAACAGGTGGAGGTCGGCGGTGTTGGCCAGCAGGTGGCGGGCCTCCCCGAGATTCGGGGCGGGGTCGAGCGCGGCCCGGGCGTGGACCACGGCGCGGTGGGCATCGCCTGCGGTGAGGGCGTCGCGGGCGAGGGCGAGGTGGGCCGCTTCCCAGGCGGCGAGGACGCGGCCTTCGCCGCCTTCCCAGGGCTGGAAGTCGCGGCCCGCCAGCACGTCGATCGCCTCGCTCGGACGTCTTGCGGCGGTGAGGAGTTCGGCGAGCTGCACCGACAGGTCGTCGCGGAGCCCGACCAGGTCGCGGCGTCCCTCCAGGACCGCGAGGCGGCGTTCGGGGGAGATGCCGCGGCGGGCGTCGAGCTGGTCGGACTCGTAGAGGAGCCTGGCGTCGTCGGGTGCGGCGGCGCGGGCGCGCCCGTACCAGTGGGCGGCGCGCTCGGGATCGCCTTGGACGTTGTGGGCGGCGACGCCGAGGTTGCGCAGGACGACCGGGTCGCCGGTGGTGGCGGCCGCCTCCCAGGCGGCGATCGCTTCGTGGCGGCGGTTGGCGGCGTAGAGCCAGTGCCCGGCGAGGCCGGCGAGGATGGCGTCGTCGGGGCGGCGCTCGCGCAGGCGCGCCAGGGCGTCATTGTCGGCGGCCGAGGGGAAGCACCAGGTGCGGTCGAGGTCGTGGATCTGTTGCAGTGCAAGGTCGGCGGCGGTCTCGTCCCCGCGTTCGAACTCGAGGTCGGCGCGGTGGAGCCAGGCGAGCGGGGCGACATTGACCTGGCCGGAAGCGGATACGAGCTGCGCGGCGGTGTCGAAGAGGCCGAGCGCGAACGCATCCTCGCGGATCGAGCGGTATTCGAGGGCGACATCCATGGCGATCGTCGGGTCGGTGGTGGGCTGGGCGTCGGAGCCGAGCCGGTGGGCCAGATCGCGGGCCCAGGCGTCGAGTGGGTTGCCCCGCAGGGTCTCCCGCACGATCGCGGCCGCACGAACCCGGTCTCCGCGCCGCAGGACCGCCACCGCCATGAGATTGCGGGCCTGCGTGTGACCCGGGCAGCGCTCGAGCAGCACGGCGAGATCGGCCTCAGCGTCCGCATCGCGCCCGGCTGCGAGAGCGACGCGCGCCGAGGCGACCGTGGCGGCGTCGGCCCAAGCCCGATCCCACAGGGCCTTTCCGAACGCCGCCTTGGCGTCGGCGTGGCGGCCCTGGCGAGCGAGGACGAGGCCGAGCAGGTAGTGCGACTCGCCGTCGCGGGGATTCGGGTTGCGGCGCGTCAGCCGGGCGATGGCCGTGCGCAGGTGCTCCTCGGCCTCGGCAAGTCGTCCCGCGCGGGCCAGCCGCCCGGCCAGCGCCGTGTTGCACCGGGCGTCACCGGGATCGCGGCGCAGGGCCTCCTCCCAGTACGGCTCGGGCCTGCGGGTGGCGTGCCGGTACTGATCGAGGTGCAGGCCGGTGAGGTACAGCTCGTCGACCGAATCGATATCGGCCGGCGCGGGCGGCTCGGTCGCGGACTCAGCGGCAGGCGGCTTCGCGGGTTCGGGGCGGGGACGCCAGGAGACCAGCACCGCATTGCGGTGCACGACAACGAGTTCACATTCGTGGGGATCGGCGACCTCGTGCAAGCGGACCTCGCGGACATACGGATCACCGGGAGCCAGATCGACGACCGCTTCGTGCATCACTCTGCCGCCGACGCGCAGCACCACGCGAGCACCTGGGCGCGGGGCGGTGACTGCTGCGGCGATCCGGGCGTGCGTGCCGCCTACGGTGGTGCCGACGTCGAGGCGGACGGCGGCGTCGAGTGTGGCCTGGTGGACGGGGCCGGTGTCCTGGATCGGGTACCAGTACTGCGAGAACGTCTTCGTCTCGCCGGGTGCAAGGAACGCGAAGTCGGGCTGGTTGTCGGTGAACACTCCGGCCATCAGTTCCACATAGGGCCCGTTGTCGTCGGTGAGGTGGGCGTCCCAGGCCCGGCCGAAGGGGGCGTTGCCCCAGGTCCACTGCTTCTTGCCGGGGGCGGTGCGGTGGTCGGCCCAGTAGACGAACCCGGCACGCGCGGCATGGTCGTAGCCGCCGAAGAAGTCGTCCTCAGTGCCCAGACACATGTAAGAGGTCGGGACGGGGATGTTGCGGTACCAGTCGAGCCGGTCGCCGTCGGGGCGCTCAGGAGTGCGGCGGGCCGGATAGTCCACCCCGTAGTAGCGGCCGTCGGCCGCGGGGAAGGTCGCGGTGGCGCGCTTGGCGTGGTCGGCGACCACATGCACATCCGTGGGGAAGAACGACTGGTAGTCGTCGTGGGATTCGGCCGCCGCGTTCGCCCACCACAGGAAGGTCTGGACCTCCGCCGACCGGTTCACCAGGTGGCCGCGCAGCTCCACCAGCGCGCTTTTCGGACGCAGGCGGATGCCGTGCATGCCCTGCATGCGGGCGAACGGATCGTGGTCGGAGCACCAGACGGTGACCGCGCCGTCGTCCCCATGCTCGATCGCGGTCTCGACGGGCAGATGGGTGGCAGGGCGGTGGTGCTGGGGCCAGTTGAACTCGACGCCGCCGGAGACCCAGGGGCCCGCCAGACCCACGAGCGCGGGCTTGATGACGTCGTTGCGGTAGAAGAAGTCGTAGCCGCGCGTCTTGTCGAGTCCGATGTGGATTCTGCCGCCGAGTTCGGGGAGGATCATCAGCCGCACGTACTCGTTCTCGAGGTGGATCGGATCCCAATGACGCGACGCCTTCTCGCGGGCGACCGCGTCGATGAACGGCAGCGGATAGACCGCGCCGGAGGAGCCCTGGTAGACGCGCTGGTCGAGATAGGCCGGGTAGCGGTCGGGGTCGTCCGGCGCGTAGGTATCGATCGAGACCGCCTCGCGCCAAGCCTTCACCGGCGTGCCGGTGAGCGGGGCCGGGGCTTCGGGTAGGACGATTCTCGTCGGCTCGGATGACATGCACTCGACCTTACGAACGCCTGACGTGCCTGTCGATGGTCATTTCTCTGAAGGACATGGACGAAACAGCGGCAGACCCGTGATGTTGGAGAAATGGGGGAGGATTCGACCGGTTGATCCGGGAGACCGCGAGGGAGACGGAGTCGAATCCGCCTCCCCGCAGCCTCCGGCAGTGGTTAGGGGGTGGTTACGAACCCCTAGCCGCTCGCCTGCGCGACGTCGAGGTAATCGATGTTGGGCAGACCGTTCGCGGTGGTCGGGTCCAATCGGATGGTGTTGGCGCCCGCGACCAGTTGGACGGTGACGGTCTGCGTGGACCAGCCCGTCCACGAACCGGTGGACGCGAACGAGGCCGTCTCGACCCTGGTTCCGTTCACGATCAGGTCGGCCGGGCGTCCGGCGCTGCTGCCGTTGGCGAACCGGAGGTCCAGGGTCGCCGTCCCGGCGGCCGACGCCTGCACGGTGAACTCGGCATAGGCGCTGTCGGTGTTGTCGCCGTTGCAGAATCCGGTCCCGGAATAGCCCGAGTGGTTGGAGTCGATGGTGCCGGTGCAGGTTGCCCCGGAGCCCTCGGCCTCATAGCGCGTCGCGTCCCCCGGACCGGGATCGTCCCCGCCCTGCCTGACGAGCGAGAACTGGTCGGCGGTGAGGTTGCCGCTCCCGCCATTGACGGTTACCGTGGCGGTCCCGGCCGGCAGCGTGATGCCGGTGAGCTCGCGCTTGGACCAGCCGCTCGACGACGGGACGTTGAGGGTGTGCACCTGGCCGTCGGCGCCGGTGACGGTCACCCGGCCGGAGCCCTTGGTGTACAGGCCGAGCGTGTAGGTGCCCGAGGGCACCTGCATCTGCTGCCGGACGCCGGACCCGTTGCTCACCTGCAGCGCGAAGCGGCTCCCGTTCGCCCCGCCGTTGACGTTGGTAACGCCGCCGGAACCGGTCCTGGTCCACCCGACCACGTTCGAGACGATGATCCGGTCGGCCTGGATGTCGGGGTTGAGGATGTAGTTGTTGCCGGGTGCGACGCGGAATTCACCGGTCGTCGCGTTGAACTGCCACTGGCTCATCGAGTGGAAGCGGATCCCGGTGCCCTCCTTCGTGATCGGCACCCACTGGTTGTAGCCGATCCCGTTCCACGCGAAATCGGCCCAGCGGTCGCCCGCGTAGAGCACCGTTTCCTGCTGCGTCCCTTTGACGGTCACGAAGAACCCGGTCTGGGTCACGTGGCTGTAGTCCATCTGGGTGCCCGGCATCGTGTAGTAGCCCGTGTAGTCGCCCTGGACCCTGCCCTGAGTGGAGTCGAGGCAGTAGTTGACCGAGGTGTTCCAGCCGTGCAGGTCCGAGGCGCACATGTGGTACTTGCCGTCGAGCTTGAACATCGCGTTGCCCTCGCGGCCGTCGCCATTGCGGCCGATCTCGACCGCCGGCTCCGCATAGAGCGAGTCGGACGCACGGAGCTTGGAGACGAACGCTCGGGAGCGGCCCTCGCGGTTGGAGAAGATCAGGTAGTCCTGCCCGTCCTCGTCGGTGAAGACGGTCTGGTCGCCGGTACCGGTCGTCGGCGAGTTCGTGACCTGCCTCTGGAAGTTGCCGAAAGTGAAATTGCCGGTGGGCGAGTTGCCCTGCAGGAACAGCACGCCGTGGTCGTGCGAGGGGCGCCACATCTGCACCGGGAGGACGTACTTGCCGGTGTTCTCGTTGTAGGAGACACCCAGGCGCCCGATCCAGCCGGCGTTGCCCATGGTGCCGCCCAGGTTGCCGAGTCCCGTCGAGGTCGTGGCGACGTTGTTCTCGAACTTCCAGTTCACCAGGTCCTGCGAGGAGTACACCGGGATCGACCTGAAGCTGACCTGGTTGTCGTACTTCTGCGTCGGGTTGGCCAGGTAGGACTCGGCGCCGCGGTAGTGCACGCCGTACCAGTAGTAGGTGTCGCCGAACTTGAAGACCCCGCCGCCCTGGGAGTAGATGGGGTTGCCGGCGGTGTCCCTCCAGAAGGTGTTGTTGGTGATGGTCTCGAACGTCGACTGGAGGACTTCCAGCTCCGAGGCGGCGGTCTGCAGTTCCGTCTTCGCGTCCGCGACCTCGGACTCGGTCGCCGCATCGTCCTCGGAGATGTCGGCCGCGGTGGTCAGGGCTTCGGCGAAGGGCTCCCAGGATTCGGTCGTGTACTCCGTGGGGACACGCGTCTCGTAGTCCGAGACCATCGTCTCGAGGCCATCGGCGGTGGTCAAGTCGGCGGCAGCGGCTTGGACCTCAGTCTGCGCCGGGCTTTCGTCCTCGGCGGCGGATCCGGAAGCCGCGGGCCCGGCCAAGGCCAAGGCGAACAACGCCGCGGCGACGAGGGGTCCCCATCGGCGTGGAGATCTGCGGGCAATGAGGGTCATGGTCTTGCCTCTCACTCGATATCGCCCGGCAGCGGGACAGGCTGAGACAGCACTGTCACCGACGCCGGTACATGAACACGGGCGGCCACTCGGCGTCCGGGACTCGTGAGGGGAGTCCCGGGCACCGGGGGCGCGCCAGTCGTTCACGATCGCAGTGCCGGGTGAGATCGTGAGGCGGTCGCATCGTCAGTCGGGGCCGGAGGGTTCGGACAAGGCGTTCCCAAACGGCTCGAATGACTTGCAATCGACCCTACGAGCACTTGACATGCCTGTCGATGGTCATTTCACTGGTGGGTATGGACGAAAGCACGGTCATGGACGGCCTTGGCATGATCCGGGACGGTTTCACCGGGCAGCGGATGCTCGTGGTCCCGCGCGAGGCGGTCGCGAACGCACTGAGGCACCCGGTGACCGCGAAGCTGACGGTCACCGACGCCGGCTATTTCCCGCACGCCGCCCGCCACGGCCGCGAGCGCCCCCGCGGCGCGCGCGAGCACCTCCTCCTGGTCTGCACTGACGGCACGGGGTGGTGCCGGATCGGCGACACCCGGTTCGCCGTGTCCCGGGGCGGCACGGTGGTGCTCCCGGCAGACCGACCGCACGCCTACGGTGCGACCGAGGACGACCCGTGGACGCTGTGGTGGTTCCACTTCACGGGCGTCGATGCCGCCGACCTGGTCCGGACCGCGCACGCCGCGACAGGCGGCCCGGTGACGCACCTCAGGGACCCGGCGCCGGTGGCGAGCCTGGTCTCGCAGGTCATTGACGCGCTCGACTCCGGCATCACCACGTCGGCGTCGATCCAGGCCACCGGCGCCGCCTGGCACGCGCTCACGCAGGTGATCGCCACCGGGCGGCGCGGGCCCGGGTCGGACATGAGCCCGCTCGAACGCGCCGCCGAGCACCTGCGGGCCACCTCGCCGCACCGCACCTCCGTCACCGCGCTGGCCTCGATGGTCGGACTGAGCCCTTCGCAGCTCAATGCGCTCTTCCGCGAACGCCTCGGCGTCACCCCGCTCCAGTTCCAGGTGCAGCTGCGCATGACGCGTGCCCGTGAGTTGCTCGACGGCACCGACCTGTCGGTCGCCGCCGTCGCACGCGAAACCTGCTACGGCGATCCGATGTACTTCTCGCGCCAGTTCACCCGAATCCACGGCATGACCCCGACCATGTACCGAATTCGACCCTCGGGAACCTAGAGGAGTGCGGGGGTTCGGCCGCCCCCGCGTGGACGCCTGAACACCCGCAAAATGGTTCGAAATGAATCTATTGACATTGTATCGATATATACCTATATTAGGTGCTCGATGAACGTGCACAGTCCGACCTGAAACGGAGGCAACACCTGACGGAGCGAGGACGCGCCACTGATCTCCCGGCATCTCAGGGGCGCAGTCGACTTCGGCCAGTGCAGCCCGCACGAGCAGGGCACGGACCCGGCCGACCCCGAAGGCATCTCTTCTCAATACACCCCACCTGCGACGCGCAGGACAGGCCGCACCGGCGGCGGACCCCCGGTCCCGCAGCTGTGCGGTCACTCGAATCCACTCTCACGACAAGGAGCCATCATGGCAATTCAACGACGTACATTCCTGGGTCTGAGTACCGCCGCAGCGCTGGGCGCGGGCGGGTACCTGCTCGGCGGCGGAAATGCGCTCGCGGACCCCGCGACCACCCAGCAGCAGCACGCCGTGGGCGTGCGCCGGTACGACTGGGAACGGGACGGGCGCCCGTGCACCACCTTCGTCTACTACCCGGCCACCGGCGACGCCGGCGGCGATCCGGTCGAGGACGCCCCCGTCGCCGACGGTGCCTTCCCGGTCTACAACTTCACCCACGGCTATGGCGCCAGCCCGCAGGGCTCGGAGTTCATCATCCGGCCGCTGGCCGCGGCGGGCTTCATCGTCCCCGGCCCGCACTTCGAATACAACTTCGACGACGTCTACAGCGGCGACATGTCGATGGACGTCTCGGAGATCATCACCCAGACCCTCGCCCTGAACGAGGCCGACGATCCGCTGGCCGGCCACATCGACGACACCCCCGGCGTCGGGGTCTCGGGCCACTCCCTGGGCGGCATGACCACCCACGGGCTGCTGACCGCCTGGCCGGATGAGCGGGTCACGTCCGCGAACCCGCAGTCCTGCGTGGACATGGGCGACCCCTCCGACTCGGTCTCGGCCAAGGTCCTGTTCGTCCACGGCGACCAGGACCCCACCACCGAGTACTCCTCGGCCCGGCAGGCCTATGAGGAGATGTCCGCCCCGAAGGCGTTCCTCACCTTCGAAGGCGGGAACCACACCAGCTTCTGGAGCGACGACCGGTTCCCCAACACGGTGGTGGACTGGGCACTGTGGGGCCTCTACGACGACACCGAAGCCAAGGACCGCCTCGAAGAGGACGCGGCCGGCGACGACACCAACTGGGAGTTCGTCGAGGAATAGGGCGGGCCCGCCCCTTGTCGCCCGCCGGACCGGCCCGGCGGGCGACAAGGGGCCCGCTCATCCGACCGTTCCGACAGCCCGGGGCGCAGTCGAGAGTGCCGGGCGGCTGCGCCCCTCACCATCCGGGTCCATCCCCGATATCGAGGTTGATCGCCCGGATGCGGCGGGAGCCCGCTTCGCGAACGAAGCGGGCTCCCGCTGAATGCTGTCGCCGCTAGGGGGATTCGAAGGCGCCGAGGTCCGGCGCCGCCCCCTCGTAGGGCAGTCCCACGTCGGTGCCCGCATCGATGAGGGCGCTGTCCTCGGCCAGGCGGAGGTGCGGCAGTTCGGGAAGGTTGCCGTCCTCGCCGCGGGGCGCGTCCCAGCCTTCGGTCGACACGCTCTGGAAGTCGGCGTCCGAAATCTCGACGCCCAGGTCCCACGAGTTGTACTCGGAGTCCGTGCCGTCCATGTAATCGGTCGCGGTGCCGGTGTAGGCGATGTTGTTGCGCAACGTGCCCCGGCCGACGGCATTGCCGCCTTCGTCGATGCCCCGCATGCTGAAGTTGGTGCCGTTGTTATAACCGGTGTTGTTGAAGAACTCGCTGGCGACCGGGTGGTGGTTGGCGTAGAAGCCCTGAGCCTTGTTGTCGAACGCCACCGAGCCCGTGACGGTGTGCGCGGGGGCGCCGTCCTCCCAATCGGCGCCGAATCCGCCGATCTTGAAGCCGGCGCCGTTGCCGGCGCTGTTGGTCGTTCCCGGCTCGTACCCGTTCAGCCACGCCCACGAGTTCTCAATGGTCACCGGCGAATAGGTGCTGATGAGGTCGAACCCGTCATCGCCGTTCCACCACGCGCGGCAGCCGCTGAACACGTTCTCCCCGCTCCCGGCCGGGGTGTAGTGCGAACCGAACCCGTCGGCGTTCTCCCCGGGACCGTCGGTGCTGCGCTCGTCGAAATTCTCGTGCGAATCCGTGTTGAGGACGAGGTTGCCGCCCCCGCTGTCGATGAACAGGCCGGTCCCCATGATGTGGTGGATGTCGAGCTGCTCGAAGGTGTTGCCGCTGCCTGAGACCCAGATGCCCCAGGACTCGGCGTTCTGGTCGTTGTTCTGCGGCACACCGGTGACCTCCAGCCCCTTGAGGTGGATCGAGTCCCCGGTGACGCTGATGCCCTTGATCCGGCAGTCGTCGGTCATGCCGGAGAAGTCGAAGACCGGTGTCTCCTCCGGATAGGCCCAGTAGTTGATGGGCTCGTCTTCACTGCCGCTCTTGTCGAGCGTGATCGCGTTGACCCGGTCGGTCTGGCTGCCGCAGTTCCCCTCTGCCTCGGTATAGGCGTAGGTGCCGTCACGGAAGTACACCGTGTCCCCTGCCTCGGCGACCGACTGGGCATGGGCGATCGACGCCCAGGGCTCGGCTTCCGTCCCCGCAGCGCTGTCGCTGCCGTCCGGGGCGACGTAGTAGGCGTCCCCGTCCTGTGCGTTGCTCACGCCCGTTGAACCGGCGACGATGGCGATGGGGCTCGCCACGACGGCCGTGACGAGGAGGGCGCGCGCCACGATCTGGGTAGGTCTCATCATGCACTCCGATCTCTAGAGTGGTTCGGGATTGGCTTGGGGCCGTGGGGGTGCCGGCCGCGGCGGGCACCCCGAGGGCCGCGCTGCCCGCCGCGCGGATCAGGCGGCGGGCAGCGGCTCTCAATCGGTTACTCGCCCGGCTGGGCGAGCGAGAGCTGGTCGACGGCGAAGCTGCCCGAGGACTCGACCGTCACGGTGACGGCCCCTGCGGGCAGGGCGATGTCGGTCAGCTCGTGCTCGGACCAGTCGCCGGAGGAGGGGACCTCCAGGACGTTCTCGTTGCCGTCGGCGTCGGTGACCACCAGCTGGCCCCCATCGCCCCTGGCCGATAGGGCCAGGGTGTAGGAGCCTTCGGGCACCTCGATCTCCTGCTGCGTGCCACCGCCGCTGACCTGCAACGCGAAGCGGCTGCCGTTGGCACCGCCCTCGACATTGCTCACCGAGCCGCCGGTGTTGGTCCACCCCCGCAACTCGGAGACTTCGACCCGGTCGGCCTGGAAGTCGGGGTTGAGAATGTAGTTGTTCTCCGGCCCGACCCTCCATTCCCCGGTGGTGGCGTTGAACTCCCACTGACTCAGCGAGTGGAACTGCGGCCCGTCGCCCTCGTCGGTGATCGGCACCCACTGGTTGTAGCCGATGCCGTTCCACGCGAAGTCGGCCCAACGGTCCCCGGCATAGAGCACGGTGGTCTGCTCGGTGCCCTGGACGGTCACGAAGAACCCGGTCTGGGTCACGTGGCTGTAGTCCATCTCCGTGCCCGGCATCGTGTACCAGTCCGAGTAACCGCCTTGGACGTCGCCGCCGTCGATGCAATAGTTGACCGAGGTGTTCCACCCGTGCAGGTCCGAGGCGCACATGTAGTAGGTGCCGTCGAGCTTGAACATGGCGTTGCCCTCGCGGCCGTCGCCGTGGCGGCCGATCTCCACGGCCGGTTCCAAGCTGAGCGAATCCTCTTCGCTGATCTTGGCGACGAAGGACCGCGAGCGTCCCTCGCGGTTGGACATGATCAGGTAGTCCTGCCCGTCCTCGTCGGTGAACACGGTCTGGTCGCCGGTGCCCGTCGTGGGCGAGTTCTCCACCTGCACCTGGTGGTTGCCGTAGGTGAAGTCGCCGGTCGGCGAGTCGCCTTGGAGGAACAGCACGCTGTGGTCCTGCGAGGGGTGCCACGCCTGTGTGAGCAGCACGTACTTGCCGGTGTTCTCGTTGTAGGAGACTCCCAGGCGTCCGACCCAGCCGAGGTTGCCCATGGTGCCCATGTCGCCGATGGCGGTCGATGTCGTGGCGACATCGTTCTCGAACGTCCAGTTCACCAGGTCCTGCGACGAGTACACCGGGATCGACACGAAGCTGACCTCATTGTCGTACTTCTGCGTCGGGTTTTCCCGGTAGGACTCGGCGCCCTGGTAGTGCACGCCGTACCAGTAGTAGGTGTCGCCGAACTTGAAGACCCCGCCGCCCTGAGAGTAGATGGGGTTGCCGTCGGTGTCGTTCCAGAACGTGTTGTTCGTGATCGTCTCGAACGAGTCCTGGAGCGGCTCCAACTCGGAGGCGGCGGTCTGCAGTTCCGTCTTCGCGTCCGCAACCTCGGACTCGGTCGCCGCATCGTCCTTGGAGATGTCGGCCGCGGTGGTCAGGGCTTCGGCGAAGGGCTCCCAGGATGCGGCGGTGTACTCCGTGGGGACACGCGTTTCGTAGTCGGCGACCAGGGTGTCGAGTCCGCGAACCATCACTAGTTCGTCCGCGGCGTCCTGGAGCGCGTCACGCGCATCGGAGAGTTCCGCATCGGATGCGTCTCCCTCTTCGATCAGCTGCGCGGCGTCGTCCATTGCCGGTGCGAAGGACTCCCAGGATTCGGTGGTGTAGTCCGCGGGGGAGTACTGATCCACCTGTGCGGACAAATCGACTAGGGGATCGGCCGAGGCGGATCCGCTGCCCGAGTCCTGTGCCTCGGCGACTGGTCCGATCGCAGCGAGCGACCCCGCCGCGAGCGCGAACAATGCTCCGGCGGCCAGCGCCCTCCGTCGTTTCGGTTTCGCACGTGTTGCACGTGTCATGGTCTTCCTTTCGCTTGGTGTCGCGCGAAAGCGGTTCGAGCAGAACCACGTACGGGTCGGCCGTGTGCCGGGTTCGATCCGACCGATCGTGACGTGCTCGCGCGTCGAACTTCAGCGCGTTCGCCGCCTTCGCATCAACAGTTCCAATTGGGACTGTAACGAATACAGCCACTTAAAACTATAGATAATCGTCTATATTCGGTCAAGTCGCTCCGCAATTCCGCCTCGAGGCCCTGAAGCGGGTCGCCGCCGCAGTGCCTCTGGCGCGACGGGCTCGACGCCATGGGGCACAACTCCCCGAAATTCAACGAAACCATTGACAGTTCTCAATTTAGCGATATAACGTAGTTTTGTGAGTTGACCCAACAAACAACTCGCTTGAGTTCGCCTCGGCCCGATTGAACTTCAACGGAAGGAACTGAGATGCCCCTCAAGAGACGAAAGGCGCCCTTCAGACGCCTGATCACCGGAATCGTCGCCGCGTTCTGCATCGCCCTGGCCTCGACCCTGGTCGTGGCCTCGCCCGCCCAGGCCGCAAGCACCTGCGACAAGGGTGCCACCATCGCAATGGGCAAGTACTACGTCACCAACAACCTCTGGGGCAACGGCTCCGGCACGGGATGGCAGTGCACGTGGAATAACTGGCAGTCCGGCGACACCATTGGCTGGGGAACCTCCTGGGAGTGGAGCGGGCAGGCGTACTCGGTCAAGAGCTTCTCCAGCTCCGTCCTCGGCTGGCACTGGGGCTGGCAGCGCCCCGGCACGGAACTTCCCGTGCGGCTCAGCGACAACCGCAGCGTCCCGACCACCTGGAACTACAGCGTGAACGCGTCGGGCACGATGAACGTCGCCTATGACCTGTGGTTGCACCCCCAGTCGAATCCCGACTGGTCGAACAACCCCACCGACGAGATCATGATCTGGCCCTACCGAATCGGCGGAGCCGGACCGGCCGGCACCTACCAGACCACCGTCAATCTCGGCGGCGGCACCTGGGACCTGTACCGCGGCTGGATCGACGCGGGGAACGGCGTCGGTTGGAACGTGTTCTCGTTCATCCGCACCTCGAACACCACCTCGGTGAACTTCGACCTGCGGGACTTCACCAACAACCTGGTGAACCGAGGGTGGATGAGCAACAGCAAGTACCTCACCAGCGTCCAGGCCGGCACCGAAGTCTTCACCGGCAGCGGCCAGTTGAACACCAACAGCTACTGGGTCGACGTCCGGTAGCGGAGGGCGGTCGGGTCCCGGTCGCCTTGGGTCGCAAGCGATCAGCCGCCTGTGATTGTTGCGCGCTGATGCTCGACTGGATCTGGACTCGAGATACGTCGTTAAGCAGGGGAGCGGTCATCGCCATGATGGCCGCTCACCTGCCGATAATCGGCAGAACTCATTACCGGCCGCACCCCCTCCATGCAAACCCTCACCGTCCATCTCCCTCCAAGAAGGATTCCTCATGTCAATGCAACGACGCACTTTCCTGAATCTGGGCGCGGCCGGAGTCCTCGGCGCGGGCGTGTCCCTGCTCGGCTCCGGGCAGGCGCTCGCCGATCCCGCTCCCGCGAATCCGTTCGCCGTGGGCGTGCGCCGGTACGACTGGTACCGGGGCAGCCGCCCGGTCACCACGTACGTCTTCTATCCGGCCACCGGCACGCCCGGCGGTACCCCCGTCACGGACGCTCCGGTCGCCGACGGGGTCTTCCCCGTGTACAACTACACCCATGGCCTGGGCGGCAACCCGCAGAACTCCACGTTCGCCCCGGCCCTGGCCTCGGCGGGTTTCATCGTTCCCGCCCCGCACTTCCAGCACAGCTTTGATGACGTCAACAGCGGCAACACCTCACGTGACGTCTCCCAGCTCCTCTCCAACACCCTCGCCCTCAACACCAGCGGGCCGTTCACCGGGCGCATCCGCACCGACATCGGTGTCGGCGTCTGCGGGCACTCCATGGGCGGCATGACCACCCACGGCCTGCTCACCGCCTGGCCCGACAGCCGCATCATCTCCGCCAACCCGCAGTCGTGCCTCGACATGGGGACCCCGTCCAGCACGGTCGAGGCCAAGGTCCTGTTCGTCCACGGAGACCAGGACCCGACCACGCCGTACTCCTCGGGCCGGCAGGCGTACAACGAGATCACCTGGCCCAAGGCGTTCCTCACCTTCCTCGGCGGCGGCCACTCGAGCTTCTGGGACGACCAGCGCTTCAGGAAGACCGTCGTCGATTGGGCGCGCTGGACCATGTACGGCGACACCGCCGCCCGCGACCGCCTCCCCGCCGACGCGGCCGGATCCGACACCCGATGGGAGTCCGCGCTGGGTGACACACCCAGCGAACCGGGTTTCTACCGGCTCGTGGCCCAGCACAGCGGTAAGCACGCGGATATCGACGGGATCTCCACCGT
>NZ_STGY01000072.1:155601-159242 GCF_004912275.1 Glycomyces buryatensis | reverse complement strand
ACCCAGCGGGCCGACACCGGCGCCGCGAGCCAGCACTGGCGGATCACGGAGCACGGCGGTGGCGTCGTGAGCCTCATCAACCGCCAGTCCGGCCTGGCCATGGACGTCTGGGAATACTCCAGCGCCGACGGTGCCCGCATCTCGCAGTGGGCGTACACCGGCAATGCCAACCAGCGCTTCACCCGCCAAGCCGTCTGACTCGAAACAGCACGGTTCAAACGTTTGGGTGCCGCTCGGCCGGGCCCGTGAGCGGGGCGATGGCGTTCATGGCCTGGTCAAACAGGTCGCCGAGCGGCTGCTCGTTGTCTTCGGCGACCCATTCGGTCTGGGCGGAGTCGAGACCGGCCAGGGCGGCGCCGACGAGCGCGACCGCGGCGATCCGCCCCAGCTCCTGGCCGTCCTCGGACCGGCGGAGCTGGAGCACGTCGGCCAGTGCGTCCCGCCAGAGTGCGTGCTTATGCAGGTGAGTGGCATGCAGTGCAGGGGTATTCAGGATCATGCGGGTGATCTGGAGCGACTCGGGCCGGGCGCTCAACCCCTGCACGAGATCGTCGAAGGACCGGCGCAGCGCGAACCAGGGGCGCTCTTCGGCCGGGCGTGATTCCAGGGCCGCGGCGAGCTGCCGGCCCGTCTCCACGAACCACTGCCCGAACACGTCCTCCTTGCTGGAGAAGTAGCGGTGGAAGCTGCGACGGGACAGACCGGTCGCCGCCGCGATCTGTTCGATCGTCGTCGCTTCGAAGCCCTGCTCTACAAACAGCTTCAGGGCCGCCTGCGCCAACTCGGTTCGCACCATGTTGCGAGTGCGTTCACGCAACCCCACCTTCGGCTCCTCCATGGCACCAGCGTACACCGCCCGACACGAAGAGTCGTCTTGAGCACACCAAGCCGTACTTGACACAGTGAGACATGTTTGGCGTATAGTGAACTCATCGACGGCGTCTTGACGCGAGTCCCGACGCCACACCGTTCCCGGCTTCCGCCGGAGCATTGAAGGGATTTCCAAATGTCGAAGACATGGCTCATCACGGGCGCCTCCCGCGGCTTCGGCCGCTCCTGGACCATCGCCGCACTCGAGCGCGGCGACCGGGTCGCCGCCACCGCCCGCGACACCGCCACGCTGGAAGATCTGCGCGACCGCTTCGGCGACGCCGTGCTGCCGATCCGGCTCGACGTCAACGACCGCAGCGCGGACATCGCCGCCGTCCAGGCCGCGCACCGGCACTTCGGCCGCCTCGACGTGGTGGTCAACAACGCGGGCTACGGCCACTTCGGAACCACCGAGGAGGTGACCGAGGACGAGGTCCGCGCGCAGATGGAGACCAACTTCTTCGGTGCACTGTGGATCACTCAGGCCGCGATCCCGCTGCTGCGCGAGCAGGGCGGCGGGCACATCGTGCAGGTCTCCAGCATCGGCGGCGTGACCGCGTTCCCGGGCCTGGGCGTCTACAACGCCTCCAAGTGGGCCCTGGAGGGCTTCACCGAGGCGCTGGCCGGGGAGGTCGCCGGATTCGGCATCAAGACCACGTTGATCGAGCCGTCCGGCTTCGCGACCGACTGGGCCGGCGCCTCCGCCAATCGCTCGCGGCCGAACCCGCTGTACCAGCCGCTGCGCGATGCGATGGCGAACTGGGGCAACGGTCCGACGCCGACCGCGGAGGACAGCGTCGAGGCCATGTTCGAAGCCGTCGACGCGGCCGAGCCGCCTACCCGCTTGATCCTCGCGTCGCAGGGATACGACCTGGTGCTCGCCGCCCACGAAGGGCGCATGGAGACCTGGCGGGCCTGGGAGAAGACCGCCCGCTCGGCCGACCCGAAGTAGGCGGATTCAGGCGAACACCGGGCCGGGGGGATCCAGCTCGGTGTTCGCCTGCTCCAGGCCTGACTTGTGACCGCCTGTGACCGGTTCTGAGTAGAGGTGTACGGCCGTGGCCGGGTGTGATCTCGCGATCGTGCTCGGCCATGGCCGCAAACCACCTCCCGGAGAGCCTGTACTCGCCCCGCATCAAGGCTTACACTATGGAGGCTCATAGTTTTATATATGTAGATTTATGAACGCTTTTGGGGCGGTCTGCCGCCCGCAATCGCGCGTCCCTCACCGCACGATTCGGAGTTCCCCCATGTCATTTCGCATCCGTCGGCGCCTCTCGGGCCTGGCCGCTGCGGCGGCGCTCGCGCTGACCGCCGTCTTCTTCGCCGCCCCGCCCGTTCAGGCCGCCTTCGACACGACCACCTGGTACACCATCGAATCGCGGCACTCCGGGCTCGTCCTGGACATCGCGAACGCCTCGACGCAGCCCGGCGCGGCGTTGATCCAGAACACCGGCAACAACGGCGCGAGCCAGCAGTTCCGCTTCATCGACGCCGGCAGCGGCTACTACCGCATCCAGGTCCGCCACTCCGGACACGTCCTCGACGTGTCCGGATGGAGCACGGCCAACGGCGCCGACATCGTCCAGTGGAACGACCTGAACGGCACGAACCAGCAGTGGAAGCTGACGGAGAACGCCGACGGCTACTACTCGATCGTCAGCCGCTTCTCGGGCAAGGCGCTCGACGTCTGGGAGCGCTCGACCGCCTCGGGCGCACGGGTCTCCCAGTACACGGCGAACGGCGGGACGAACCAGCAGTGGCGCCTGGTGCCGGCCGGCAGTTCCGGCGGCACCGAGCCCTACGGCTACCTGTTCTCCTACATGCTCGGCGAAGGCAGCTCCGCCGGCGAGCAGGTCTACTTCGCACTGAGCCGCGGCAACAATCCGCTCGCGTACGACGCGCTCAACGGCGGCCGGCCCGTCGCGACCTCGACGGTGGGGGAGCGCGGCGCCCGCGACCCGTTCATCGTGCAGCATCCGAACACCGGCCGGTACTACATGATCGCCACCGATCTGCGGATCTACGGCAACGGCGACTGGGACCGGGCCCAGCGGCATGGGAGCCGTTCCCTGGTCGTATGGGAGTCGAGCGACCTGATCACCTGGACCTCCTCGCGCCTGGCGCAGGTCTCGCCGCCCGCGGCGGGCAACACCTGGGCGCCCGAGGCGTACTGGGACCCGGCGCGGAACGCCTTCGTCGTCTACTGGGCCTCGAAGCTGTACTCGAACTCGGACCACTCGGGCAGCAGCTACCACCGGATGATGTACGCGACCACGACCGACTTCCGCACCTTCAGCACGCCGCAGGTATGGGTCGACAAGGGATACTCCACCATCGACTCGACGGTGATGCAGCACAACGGCACGTACTACCGCTACACCAAGGACGAGCGCAGCGGCACCTCGTGCGGCAAGTTCATCGTCTCCGAGACCTCGACGACGTTGACGAACACCAACTGGGCCTTCCAGCGCGAGTGCATCGGCAGTGGCACCATCAGCCAGGGCGAGGGCCCGCTCGTGTTCAAGTCGAACACCGAGAACAAGTGGTACATGTTCATCGACGAGTACGGGGGCCGCGGCTACATCCCGTTCGAGACGACGAACCTCGCCGGGGGCCAGTGGACGCCCTCCTCGAACTACAGCCTGCCGGGGAGACCGCGCCACGGCATGGTCCTGCCGCTGACCGCGGCGCAGTACGAGGCGCTGCAGAACGCCTATTAGGACGTTCCGTTCGCGCTGGGCGCGGGGCGGTCCCGACCGGGACCGCCC
>NZ_STGY01000072.1:0-155502 GCF_004912275.1 Glycomyces buryatensis | reverse complement strand
GCGCGCTAGCCGATGCCGGCGATGCCGGCGAGGCCGAACCTCGAGCCGACCGGGGCCGTGTGGCAATACGTCGATTCTCGTTGGAAGATCGTTGTTTTCGAAAGTGATTGCGGCTAAGCTGAAGTGAGCATTATATCGATCTAATTCGATATATCGATGGAATCGGATCGGGCAGCCCGGCACGGTCACGAAACCGGCTCAGCGTGCCCGCCGTCCCGGCGGGATCACCGGACTCCACCCAGCACGTATGGAGCAAGCATGCGAACTTCCCCGATCCGACGCCGACTGCAGTCGACCGTCGTCGCGGCCGCAGTGGCGGTCGTTTCCTTCCTTGTCCTCAGCCCCGCCGGCGCCTCGGCGGCGCCGGACACATCGGCCTGGTACGTCATCCAGTCGCGGTCTTCAGGCCTGGTCTTCGAGATCGAGGGCGCCTCGACTGCGACCGGTGCCGGGCTCGTGCAAGCGAACCGCACGGACGCGCAGAACCAGCAGTTCCGGTTCGTCGACTCCGGGAGCGGCTACTACCGCATCCAGGCCCGCCACTCGAACCAGGTGCTGGACGTGTGGGGGCGCAGCGCCGACAACGGCGCGACCGTCGCGCAGTACACCGACCAGAACGGCACCAACCAGCAGTGGCAGGTGCAGGAGAGCGGCGGCTACGCGACCTTCGTGAACCGCTTCTCGGGCAAGGCACTCGACGTCTGGGAGAAGTCGACCACCCCGGGCTCCCGGATCAGCCAGTACACGGCCAACGGCGGTACGAACCAGCAGTTCCAGCTGATCCCCGTCGAGGGCGGCGGGGAGCCCGGCGGGGGACTTGAGGACTGCACCGGCACCGCGCCCATCGTCTGCCGCTTCGACCTCGCCCCCGGCAATTACGACGTCACCGCCGTCCTCGGCGGCAGCACGGCCGGGTCCACCACCGTCACCGCCGAGGCCCGGCGCACCATGCTCGGGGCGACGGCGACCGCCGCCGGGGAGCAGGTCACCGAGAGCTTCACCGTCAACGTGCGCAACCCGGAGGGCCAGCCGACCGGAAGCACCGGCAGCCCCGGTCTCGACCTGTACTTCGGCGGTTCGGCACCGCGGCTGAGCGATCTCACGGTGACCCCCAGCCAGTCGCAGCGGCTCTTCCTCGCCGGCGACTCCACCGTCTGCGACCAGCATGTGCGCCCGTACACCGGCTGGGGCCAGGAGCTGCCGCAGTTCTTCACCCAGGGCCTGTCGGTCGCGAACTACGCCGACTCCGGAGAAAGCTCCGGCTCGTTCCTGGCCAACTCGCGGCTCTTCCCGACGATGCGCCCGCTCATCAATGAGGGGGACGTGGTGCTCATCCAGTTCGGGCACAACGACAAGCAGACGAACGCCTCGACCTTCCGCTCCAACCTCACCCGGCTGATCGACGGCGTGCGGGCCGAGGGCGGGACGCCGGTGCTCGTCACGCCGGTCGTCCGCCGCTCGTTCAACTCCGACGGCACGCTCAACAACGGCACCGCGTTGCACGTCAACGGCGTCGGCGTCGATCTGCCCGCGGAGATGCGCCGGCTCGCCCAGCAGCAGGGTGTGGACCTCATCGACCTGACCGCGCTCAGCAAGCGGCTGGTGGAGCAGCTCGGCCCGGAGGGATCCAAGGCCCTGTTCCTCACCAACGAGGCCGGCGACAACACGCACATGTCCGAGCACGGCGCCACGGAGTTTTCGCGGCTGGTACTCGGCGAACTGCGGACCCAGGAAGTGTTCCCCGCCAGCCTGTTCCGCTGAGCTATTTGGAGCGGAGATCGATGTCGAATGGTCGGGGCCCTGCCGCAAAGGCGGCAGGGCCCCACTTCATTGAGGTCGGGATTCGGGTCAGGCCCTAGACGCGCTGGCGGGCGAAGCGCTGGTTGGTGTTGCCGGAGTAGCTCCACTGGGAGATGCGGGCGCCGTCCGCAGTGGAACGCTCCCAGACGTCCATGGCCAGGCCGGACTGGCGGTTGATGAGGCTCACGACGCCGCCACCGTGCTCCGTGAGGCGCCAGTGCTGGCTCGCGGCGCCGGTGTCGGCCCGCTGGGTGATGTCCGCGCCGCTGTCGTTGCTCGCGACCTGCAAGACCAGGCCCGAGTGCCGGGCCTTGATCTTGAAATGGCCCTCGCCCGCGTCGACGAACTCGAACTGCTGGTTGCTGCGGCCAGTGGACGACCACTGGTGCAACCGCGCCCCGGCCGCGGTGGAGATCCCGTCGATGTCCGCGTGCTTACCGCTGTGCTGGGCCACGAGGGTGTAGTACGTCGTGGGCGGCGGCACGTCCGGCCCGCCGCTCTCGCCGGCGATCAGGGTGACCAGCCCGTCGGTGGTGGCGAACTCGGAGGACTCGACCGCGGCGGTGGCCGAGGTCAATCCGGTGGCGTTGGCGCGCAGGGTGATGGCGCCCGGGGTGCGGCCGGCGCGGACGAACACGCGGTTGATCCCCGCCTCGGTCTGGACGTAGGACTTGTGGACGCTTCTCTGGATGCGGGGGTTGAATCCGCCGAGGAACGTGCCGGGACCGGTCAGTTGGAAGTCCACGCGCGACTGGTGGGTCGGCATGCGCCTGCCCTGCGAGTCGACGGCTTCGACGTCGAAGAAGGCGATGTCGGTTCCGTCCGCGACGAGTCCCTCCGGCGAGGTGTGGGCGGTCAGGCGGAGCGCGGCGGCAGCTCCGGTCGTGGCCTTGGAGGTGCGGACGATCTCGGCTCCGTTCGCGTCGTAGCCGACCGCGGTGATGGTGCCGGACTGCCAGGTGATGTTGGAGAAGGTGTACAGGAAGTCCTGCTGGCGCGAGCTGCTGTCGCCCACCTGGGTGCCGTTGACCAGCAGGCGGACTCGGCGCACCGGGGCGGAGGCCATGACGTACATCGTCTTGCGGGTGCCGGAGGGGTACGTCCAGTGGCCGATGATGTGGAGGTCGGGATCCGGGTTCTGCATGACCCGGTAGGTGAACATGGACTCCTTGGGGATGCGGACGGCGTCGACCCGGCCCGACATGCGGCAGCACTCCCAGTTGTACTGGCGGCCGTGCTGATTCGAATCGGCCCAGATCAGGGCGGCGGCCCCGGAGTAGCGCCGGTCGCCCGGCCCCTGGATCCGCTGGCCCCAGAACTCCCAGCGGGTGGAGGCGGCGTGCGTCCCGGCGAACTGCTCAGAGGTCAAGTGGTAGGTCACGTCCGGGCCGGTCTTGTAGCCGTAGTCGGGCGGGGAGGCGTTGTCCCAGACGCGCCGCGGCGCCTCGTCGCGGGTGTACTCGCTTTCGATGATGACCTTGCGGTCGCGGGCGTAGACCGAGTAGTGGCGGTTGAGCATGGTGCCGACCCACTCGGCGGCGTCGACGCACTCCTTGCCGCCCCAGTAGGGGTCGTCGGAGATCGCCCGGCATCCCATGCCGCGTCCGCCGTTCGGGTCCCAGGTCTTGCGCAGCTCCACCATCTGCCGCATGTGGGCGGCGGTGATGGCGTTGTTGCCGGCCTCCCAGAACAGGATGCTCGGATTGTTGCGAAAGTAGATGAGCACGTCGCGCATGAGCTCGACCCGCTGATCCCACTGGCGGCCGGTGACGTCCTTCTCCTTGTCGCCGGCGGGTTGGATGCTGACGATGCCGTACTTGTCGGTGGCGCGGATATTGGCCGGGTTCGCGGCAATGTGCATCCAGCGGATGAGGTTGGCCTTGGAGTCCCGGATCATCTTCCCGTCGATCTCGGTCATCCATTCGGGCACCGCGCCGCCGATGGCGGCCCATTCGTTGGTGGAGCGGATGGCGTAGCCGGTCAGGAAGACGTACTTGTCGTTGATGTAGACGCCGCCGTTGCTGGTGCCGCCGCGGTACGTGGTCTTGCGGAACCCGGTGTTGATCGAGTGCGCGTCGACCACGGTGTCGCCTTCGCTGATCAGCACTTCGACGGTGTACAGGTGTGGGTCACCGGGGGACCAGAACCGCAGATCGCCGACGCTCGTCGCAAAGGGGACGATCCGGGTCTCGCCGCCGGCGAGAGTCACGGAGGGGCCGGCGATGGTGGCCCGGACGGTGCCGTCGGGTTCGATCACCTTGGCCGACAGCGAAAGCGTGCGGCTGGAATTGAGCTCGTTGCGGATCTGCGGCTCGACGTTGATCGTGGCGGTCGCGCCGGAGATGTTGAACGCGTTCGCGTAGACGTAGGTGCCGACCGTTCGCAAGCCATTGTAGAGCGGCAGCGTGAAGTAGGTGGCGGGCACCACGTACATGCGCACGTTGCGGGTCAGGCCGCCGTACTCCGGATTGAAGTCGCGGCTGTCCCACTGGAACGGCATGTTGCTGGACTCTTCGGGGCGCCACTTGGTGTTGTCGGCCTTCACCGCGATGACGTTCTCGGCGCCGAAGCGGATCTGATCGGTGATGTCGAAGCCGAACGGTGCGACGCCGTTCTCGTACAGGCCGACGTCGGCGCCGTTGACGTACACGGTGGCGGCCTGGCGGACGCCCTCGAATTCGAGGAGCACCTTCTGGCCCCGGTGCTCTTCGGGCATGGTGAAGTGCTTGCGGTACCAGGTCACCTGCATCGCCACCGCCGACTCGCCGGAGGAGGTGATGTAGTCGTCGAAGGAGTCGACGTCGTTGTAGGTGTGCGGCACGCTCACGTCGTCCCAGCCGGAGTCGTCGAATCCGAACGACTGCGCGCCGGACACGTTGTCCTGGATGAACCTCCAGTCGGGGTTGAGACTGTAGACCGTGCGGCCGCTGGGGGTCGCCGCGTGCGCGGGCGACGCCTCCAGAAGGGTCGTGGTTCCGGTGGCGAGCGCGCCCGCACCGACCGCGGCGCCGACGAACACCGATCTTCTTCGGACACCGGGGGACTGATGGAGAGTCATGTCTTCCTCCGAGGGAGCTGCTGAAACGTTTCAAAGGCGTCGTCCGGACCGGACCGGGCCCGCGGCCGGACCAGGTCCGGCCGCGGGCATCTGCGCCGATCTAAAGGCTCCACTGCTGGTTGGTGCCGCCGTGGCAGTCGTACTGCTTGACCAAGGCGCTGTTCGTGGTTGAAGCGCTGGTCACGTCGAGGCATTTCCCGGAGTGGCGCGCGATGATCTGGGCGTAGCCGCTTCCGGAGTCGCGCACCTCGAATTGCTGGTTCGCGCCGTTCCAGCAGTCGTACTGCTGGACGGTCGCGCCGTTGGCGGTCGATGCCGAAGCGACGTCGAGACACTTCCCGGAGTGGCGCGCGACGATCTGGACGTAGCCGCCACCGGCGTCGCGCAGGTCCCATTGCTGGTTCGCGCCGTTCCAGCAGTCGTACTGCTGGACGGTCGCGCCGTTGGCGGTCGACGCGGAGGCGACGTCGAGACACTTCCCGGAGTGGCGCGCGATGATCTGGGCGTAGCCGCTTCCGGAGTCGCGCACCTCGAATTGCTGGTTCGCGCCGTTCCAGCAGTCGTACTGCTGGACGGTCGCGCCGTTGGCGGTCGACGCGGAGGCCACGTCGAGACACTTCCCCGAGTGGCGCGCGACGATCGTGTCGCCGTCGCCGGGCGGCGGCGTGCTGTCACCCGTGTACAGGGTCAGGCCCCAGGCGCTGAGCGCCTCGTTCACGGGCTGGAAGAATGTCGTGCCACCGGTGCGGCAGTTGCCCGAGCCGCCCGAGGTGATGCCTTGCGCGCTGTTCCCGGTGATGTACGCACCGCCCGAGTCGCCGGCCTCGGCGCACACGCTGGTGCGGGTCATGCCGTAGACCGGGCCCGCCTCGTAGCGGACGGTCTGGTTGAACGCCTGGACGGTGCCGCAGTGCCACCCGGTGGTCGCTCCGGAGCGGCAGACCGATGAGCCGACGGCGGCCACGTCGGAGTTGTAGACGTAGCGGGAACCGGAGTACATGTTGACGACGTTCTGCAGCGTCTGATTGGATCCCACCTCGACCCAGGCGCGGTCCGAATCGGGGAAGACCGAGGCGCGGAAGGTGCCGGGCGCGGCGGAGCCGCTGATGACCCTGACGCCCGCCTTGCCGCAGTGGCCGGCGGTGACGAATCCCTTGGTGGATCCTTGGGTGACCGCGAAGCCGACCGAACAAGCGAACCCGTTGTCCATGGAGTAGCGGTCGCCGCCGCGAACGGCGAAGGTCTGGGGCGCTTCGGCGGAGATGTCGACCCTGACCATGTCCGGGTCGACGCCCGCGGCCGTTGCCAGGTCGGTCGCGGCGGCCTCGTCCGAGGCCTCGATCACGAGGTCGTTGGACTCGACATCGATGTAGTAGCCGTGGACGTCGGCGTCCACGGCGTCGAGGTCGGCGACGGCCGCCTCGAGATCGTCCATGCTGTACTCGGCCAGGATCGGGGTCGCGCCCTCGGCGGCCAGGTCGTCGGCGTCGGCCCTGGAGGTGGTGGCGACGAGGATCTCGTCGGCTTCGTCGGAGACCCACAGGCCGGCGTAGGTGTCCTCGAATTCGGCGGGCACCTGTTCGAGCAGGTCGGAGGCGACGGCCTCGACCGCGAGGCGGTCGTAGACCTCGGAGGAGCTGAGATCGAACGTCTCGGACATCTCCTGGACCAGCTCGGGGCCGACGTTGCCGAGCAGGTCGGCCCGGGCTTCTTCGGTCTTCAGTTGGAGCGGGTCGGCCGAGGCCGGCGCCGAGCCGGCGACGAGGGCGGTAGCGGTGGCTATGGTGCATGCGGCGGTAACCGCAAGCGCGCGTTGGCGTTTCATATTGGAGTTCCTTTCAGAGGGGAGCGGAATCGGACAAGTGGCGCGCCATGCTCGCGTGCCCGTTGCGGGCCGCTGCGCGATATTCCGCTGTTGAGGGAGAAGTCGTTACCGTCGTTCGAGCGTCCAGACGGTGTTCGCGTCCGTTGCCCCGGCGTTCCACCCGACCGAGGTGCCCGATCCGTAGAGGTAGCCGCGTCCGCTTTGCTTGTTGTCGATCCGGAAGCCGCCGGACACGGGGGTGATCGCCCAGAGGGTGTCATCGCCGATCCGTTCGGTGCTCCAGATGACCTTGCCGTCCGGGTCGGAGTCGAGATACCCCCGGCCTTCGCGGACGTTGTCGATCGTCCAATAGCCGGTCTGCCGCTCGGTGAGCGTCCACAGTTGATCGTCGTAGATGCTTCCCGATTCCAGTGCGACCGCGCTGCCGTTGCCCGAGTCGAGATACTGCCCGGTCGAGACGTTGCGGAGCCGGTAGGTCTGACCGCTCTGCGGATCGGCGGCAGTGCCGGCGGGCTTGTAGGCGCGGAAGTAGTCGACGACGAACTCCTTCGGCCGGGGGTCGTTGGGGTCGAGCGGACCGGTCCAATCGGCGCGCTCGTAGATGCCCAGGTAGAACACCGCCGGGTACTTGAGCGACTGGTTGATGGTGTTCGTCAGGACGTTGTCGATGTACAGCTTGAGTTGGGTCGGAGTCCACTCGAGCGCATAGATGTGCATCTCCGTGGTCATGTCGAATCCGACGCCGACGCTTCTGGTGTCAGTCGAGAGGTTCGGATCCGACCACCTGAACAGGTTGTAGTTGAAGCGGCTCTTCCCATGGATGCCCGCGTGTTCCATGATGTCGACCTCCCCGCGCTGCTCCCACGTGTCCTGCCTGCCTGTCAGCCAGAACGCGGTGTGAATCCCGCTCTTCGCGGAGCTCTTCGCGCGGATCTCGAAGTAGCCGTAGTGGGGCGTGTACTTCATGTCCGTGGGGATCGAGTGGTCGAATGCATTGTCCTTGTGCAGGTTCGTCCGCTGCCCCGTCTGAATGCTCGAGACCTTCATGGGGTTGTCGCTGTAGTAGGTGGGCTGGTCGTCGTCGATGCGGAGCACGAGGGCGTTGTTGCGGAACCCGTATCGTGCCGTGGCCCGTTCGACGGTGGTCCGGGACTCCAGGTACTTCGGGATCCACAGATCCTGGTCCAGGCTGCCGTTGAACTCGTCGTGTCGATCGAGGATCCAACCGGGCTTCTCGAGCGGATTCGGGGGCATTTCCGCGGCGGAAGCGGGTGCCGCCACGAGCGCCGACAAGGCGAGGGCGCCGCCGCCCACGAGTAGTCCGCGGCGGCCGAACTTGACGTCTTCCGGACCGAATGCCATGGGAGTCTCCTTTGAGGAACGTCCTGCTGATGGATCGTGTGGATGGCGGGCAGGGGGCTATAGGGCACGTGCTGCCGACGTCGGGCTGGGCGGCCGTCCATGTGGCAGGGAACACTGTGGAACTTCATGATGACAACGGTTCCAGTATCTGTCAATTTACATGTATCAATATCAATGTAACGTTTTCATAACGCACAATGGATCGTTTCGGTCATCCGTCCTCGTGTGCCCGCCTGGGCACTCGAACGTGAATCGGGACCGCCCCGACACGCATGGCCCCGGCGGATTCCCCGGAGGGCCGAAAGAAGCCCGGCGGTTCCTAGCGGCGCGCCGGCCCGGTCGATTCGCGCCAGATCGCGTGTTGCAGGGGGCGCGGCGAGGGTTCGAGCTCACGGCCGGAGATCGACTTGACCAGGCTCAGTATGGCGTTGCGGCCCAGGCCTTCCAGGTTGACTTCGACGCTGGTCAGGGCCGGCGGCAGGTACTGGCACGCTTCGTTGTTGTCCCAGCCGGTGACGCTGACGTCTCCGGGAACGTCCAGGCCGCGGTCGATGAGGGCGCGGATCGCCCCCGCGGCCACGATGTCGTTGGCCGCGACGACGGCCGTCGGCATCGCCTCGTCGGAAAGCGAGTGCACCGCATCGTATCCGGACTTGCCCGACCAGTCGCCGTCGACGACCCTGACGGACTCGAGGCCGAGCCGTTCGACCGTCTCGAGGTACGCGGCCTTCCTGGCCCGCGCCGAGGCGAATCGGAGATCCCCGGCCACGTGGAAGAAACGGCGGTGCCCGAGGTCGACCAGTCCCTCCATGATCGATACCAGCGGCGAGGCGTCCGCCAGCTCGCCGATGCCGCGCATCTGGTCGTCGAAGTCGGCCGCGACGACGATCGTCTCTCCTTGCGGCGCCTGATCCTCGGCCCCGGGGGATAGCGGTGCCAGCGCCACGATGCCCTCGACCTGTCCGGTGCCAGCGATCTCGAGCATCCGCTCGGTCCTGTCCTCGGCGCCGCCGATGACGCTGACCACCTCGACCGAGAAGCCGGCCTCATGGGCGGCCTCGGTCGCGCCGTGCAGCATTCGCGCCGGGTTGAAGGCCACCGTCGGGAGGAGGATCGCCAGTCGGCCGGTCCGGCGGGTTCGCATCGACCTCGCGACCAGGTTCGGGCGGTAGTTCAGCTCGCTGACGGCCGCGTCGATGCGAGAGAGCGTGGCCGGTTTCAAGCCGTTCCTCGAGCGCAGGTAGCGGGACACCGTCTGGTGAGAGACACCGGCCAGGCGCGCGACCTCCTTGATCGTCGGTCGTCTCGATTCGGTGGAACGTTCGGTCATCCGCCTGATTTTCCTCTCACTGATCCAGTGGCCATCTTGACACGAGAGTGATCGTTCACTATCTTAGGTCGAACCGCAAATAGTGAACGATCACTATTTTTCGACGCGAAGGAGCGCCAATGCCGGGTCCCGACACCGCCCGCGGCCGGGGCGCCGCGCGCCTGCCAGAGGCGGGCTCATGAGCGCGACCACGGAACTGCGCAATCTGGGCAAGCATGGCGCGACCGCCAAGCGGCAGAACAAGACCGCGTTCCTCTTTCTGCTGCCGTGGTTCCTGGGTCTGTTCGTCGTCACGCTCGGGCCGATGCTCGCGTCGCTGTTCCTGAGCTTCACCGACTACAACCTGCTGCAGCCGGCCGAGTTCTCCGGGCTGGACAACTTCACCCGGATGCTGACGGACGAGCGCCTGCACTCCTCCCTCGGCGTCACCTTCACCTACGTCCTGGTGTCCGTCCCGCTCCAGTTGGCCCTAGCCCTGGCACTGGCCATTGTGCTGGACCGGGGAGTGCGGGGCCTGGCGTTCTACCGCTCGATGTTCTACCTGCCTTCGCTCCTGGGCGCCAGCGTCGCCATCGCGGTCCTGTGGCGGATGGTGTTCGGCGCCGACGGACTGTTCAACGAGGGTCTGGGCCTGTTCGGGATCGAGGGTCGCGGATGGATCTCCGAGCCCGAGACCGCCCTGGGAACACTGATCACGCTGAACGTGTGGACGTTCGGCTCGCCGATGGTGATCTTCCTGGCCGGGCTGCGGCAGATCCCGCGCATGTACTACGAGGCGGCCTCCGTCGACGGGGCGAGCAAGTGGCGCCAGTTCCGATCGGTGACCCTGCCGCTGCTGACGCCGATCATCTTCTTCAACCTGGTCCTGCAGATCATCCACGCGTTCCAGTCGTTCACCCAGGCGTTCATCGTCTCGGGTGGCACGGGCGGCCCGGCCGACTCCACATTGTTCTACTCGCTGTACCTGTACCAGCGCGGATTCGGGAACTTCGACATGGGCTACGCCTCGGCCCTGGCCTGGCTGCTGCTGCTCATCGTCGGCGCCTTCACCGCCATCAACTTCTGGGCTTCGAAGTATTGGGTCTTCTACAATGACTGACACCCTCGCCAAGACCACCCCGACCGCCGCCACGCCACGCGGGTCGAACCGGGCCCCAGGTCGACGGGCCTGGACCGGTCTCCGGTCGGTCCGCTCGATCGTCAAGCACGCCATGCTGATCCTGTGCGCGCTGGTGATGCTCTATCCGGTGCTGTGGATGGTCGTCAGCTCGCTACGGCCGAACGACGTCATCTTCCGCGACCCCAGTCTGTTGCTCAACGACCTGCAGACCGGGAACTACGCCGAAGGCTGGAACGCCTTCGCCGACCCGTTCAGCGTCTACCTGATCAACTCCTCGATCGTGGTCCTCGGCGCGATCGTGGGCAATCTCGTCTCGTGCTCGATGGCGGCCTACGCCTTCGCCCGGCTCGAGTTCACCGGCAAGCGGCTGTGGTTCGCCATCATGCTGCTCACGATCATGCTGCCGATCCACGTCATCATCGTGCCGCAGTACGTGCTGTTCTCCCAGCTCGGCTGGGTCAACACCTTCCTGCCGCTCATCGTGCCCAAACTGCTGGCCACCGACGCGTTCTTCGTGTTCCTGATGGTCCAGTTCATCCGCGGCATCCCCATCGAACTCGACGAGGCCGCCCGCATCGACGGCGCCGGCCACCCGCGCATCTTCGCCCAGGTGATCCTGCCGCTCTTTTTTCCGGCCACCCGCGCATCTTCGCCCAGGTGATCCTGCCGCTCATGGTGCCCGCGCTCGCGACCACCGCGATCTTCACCTTCATCTGGACCTGGAACGACTTCTTCTCCCAGCTCATCTACCTGACCGACCCGGACCTGTACACCGTCCCGGTGGCACTGCGCGCCTTCGTCGACGCCCAGGCGGGAACGAACTGGGGCGCCGCGCTCGCCATGAGCGTGGTCTCACTGGTCCCGATCTTCCTGGTGTTCCTGTTCGGGCAGCGATTCCTGCTCAGGGGCATCGCCACGACCGGCGGCAAGTAACCGACAACCCTTCCAACCCTTCGCAAAGGAGCGACACAATGAAACGCAGACTCATGCTCAGAGGCCTCGGCGCCGGAGCCGTGGCACTGCCCACCGCGGCCGGACTGGCCTCTTGCGGCACCGGCGGCGGCGGCGACATGGAACTGAGCGATGAACCGGTGACCCTCCGCCTGACCTGGTGGGGCGCGGACACCCGCGCCGACCTGACCGACCAGGCGATCGCCGAGTTCGAAGAGGAATACCCGAACATCACCGTCAAGGCCGAGTACAAGCCGTGGGAGGGCTACTGGGACGCCCTCGCCACCACCACCGCCGCGAACGACTCACCCGACGTGATCCAAATGGACGAGCTCTACCTCGCCTCCTACGGCGACCGCGGCAGCCTGCTCGACCTGTCCGGCGCGGACGAGTTCCTCGACACCTCCCAATTCGACGAGTCGACCCTCGCGACCGGAGAGGTCGGCGGCACGCTGTACGCGATCCCCATCGGCGCGGGCATGATCGCCAGCTACATCAACGCCGACCTGTTCGCCCAATACGGCGTCGACCTGCCCGATGGCGACACCTGGACCTGGGACGACTACGCGGCCATCGCGAATGAGCTGACCGAGAAGAGCGGCGGCGAGATCAACGGCTCCAGCGTCACCGGCGGCATCGACCAGGGCAGCATCCGTTACTGGTCCCGACTGCACGGCAACGAGCTCTACAGCGATGACGGCCAGGTCACCCTCGACCCCGCACTGCTGGTCGATCTGTGGAACTACAACCTGGACCTGATTGAGTCCGGCGGCGTCGAGAGCGCCGCCCAGACCGTCGAGAGCCTCAACGGCGGCATCGAGGGCGGCAGCCTGACCACCGGCAAGGTCGCCATGGGCTTCTTCTACAACACCCAGATCACGCCGGTGCTCGCGGCGAGCGGCGCCGACTTCCGGCTACTGCAACTGCCCGGCAACGCCGAAGCGGCCGCGAACTTCGTCAAGCCGTCGATGTACTGGTCGATCTCCTCCAAGAGCGAGCACCCGGCCGAGGCCGCGACCCTCGTCGACTTCCTGGTCAACCACGAGGCGGCCGCCGACATCCTCGGCACCGAGCGCGGTATCCCGGCCAACGAGGCCATGCGCGAGCACGTCGCGGCCGACCTCGACGAGGGCGAGCAGCTGGCCGTGGACTACATCGAGTCGGCCGCCGCCGGGCCCGCCGTGGTGGTCACCCCGAACGGCGGCAGCGGCTTCGACCCGATGATCCAGCGCTACACCCAGGAAGTCCTGTTCGGGGAGCGCACGCCGCAGGACGCGGCCGAAGCCTTCATCGAAGAACTTCAGTCCGAAATCGACGCCGCCGCCTAGCCGGCGGCCCGAATAGAGAAGAGCACCATGCCTGTTCCCAGACCCCCGATCCGCTGCGGCATCATCGGCACCGGCGGCATCGCAAACGCGCATGCCCACGCTCTGACCGAGCTGGGCGGCCGCGCCGAGCTGACGGCCGTGGCCGAGATCGACCCGGCCCGCGCCGCGGATTTCACCGGCCGCTTCCCGGTGCCCGCGGTGTACGGCGACGCCGAAGTCATGCTGGAGAAGGAGCGGCTCGATCTGGTGCACATCTGCACCCCGCCGAAGACGCACGTGCCGCTCGCGATCGCGGCGATGCGGGCGGGTGTCCCGGCGCTGGTCGAGAAGCCGACCGCGCTGAGTCTGGCCGAGATGGACGAGCTGGTCGAGGTCGAGGCCGAGACCGGGGTGCCGGTGCTGACGGTGTTCCAGCACCGCTTCGGTCCGGCCGCGGTCCGGCTCCGGCGGCTGGTCTCCTCGGGTGTGCTGGGGCGGCCGTTGGTGGCGACCTGCGAGACGCTCTGGTTCCGCGACGACGCCTACTTCGACGTGCCCTGGCGGGGACGCTGGGAGGTCGAAGGCGGCGGGCCGACCATGGGCCACGGCATCCACCAGTTCGACCTGCTGCTGTCGGTCCTCGGCCCCTGGACCGAGCTCACGGCTCTCGCCGGGCGCCTATCGCGCCCGACCGACACCGAGGACGTCTCGATGGCCTTGGCCCGCTTCGAGAACGGTGCGATGGCCACCGTGATCAACTCGGTCGTGTCCCCGCGCGAGACCTCCCGGCTCCGCTTCGACTTCGAGCACGCCACTGTGGAGCTGGAGCACCTCTACGGGTACCGGGAGGCCGACTGGCGCTTCACTCCCGCGCCCGGACACGAGGACCTCTCCGAGCTCTGGCTCGCCGGAGACGAGCCTGATCTCGAGAGCGGCCACCGCCTCCAGATCGAGGCGGTCGTCGACGCCCTCGCGGCCGGGACCGAGCCCGGCGTCTCCCTCGCCGAGGCCCGCCGAACGATGGAGTTCGCCGCGGCCACCTATGCGTCCGCCTTCCAGGGCCGCCCCATCGGGGCCGGACAGATCACCCGCAACGACCCGTTCAATCGCAGCATGGACGGCGGCGCCGTCCCGTGGGCGCCCCTCAAGGAGACGACCGCATGAGCAACCTCGACATCCGACACGACCTCGGCAGCGCGGTGACCGTCCGCGACGGCGAGACCGAGCTCTTCCGCTACGTCTACCGGCCCGACTCCCCGCAGCTGGAGTCGCCCAAGCCGTACCTGCACCCGATCCGCACCCGCGCCGGGCATCTGGTGAGTCTCTACCGGCCTTGGGACCACGTGTGGCACAAGGGCATCGCGCTCTCGCTGCCGCATGTGGGGGAGGAGAACTTCTGGGGCGGCCCCACCTACGTTCACGGCCGGTTCTACGTCCAGAAGGACAACAACGGCACCCAGCTGCATCGGAACTTCACCCGCCTGGAGCAGGTCGACGGCGCCGCCGAATTGACCCACGAACTGGACTGGAACACCCAGGCCGGGACCCCGTATCTGACCGAGCGGCGCGCGCTCAGCGCGCGCCTGCTCTCGGACGAGGCGTGGATGCTGACCTTCGAGACCGAGCTCCACAATGTCTCCGGACACGACATCGCGATCGGCTCGCCGACCACCAAGGGCCGAGAGAACGCCGGCTACGGCGGCCTGTTCTGGCGCGGCCCGCGGGCCTTCACCAACGGCCGCCTCGTGACCGAAGCGGGCTCCGGCTCCGGCAATGACGTCCGCGGCCAGCGCCACGAGTGGATGGGCTTCTCCGGACGCCACGACGACGCCGATGCCACCTCGTTGGTGCTCATGGTCGACGATGCCGAGAATCCGCACCACCCGCCGCAGTGGTTCGCCCGCTCAGAGGAGTTCGCCTGCCTCAACCCGGCGCCGTTCTTCAGCGAGGAGCTCACCGTCCCCGACGGCGAGACGGTTCGCTTCCGCTACGGCGTGGGCATCGCCGATGCCGACGCGGACGCGGCCCCAGACCTGGCGGAGGCTGTGAGCAAGGCCCTCTGATGCGTCCCATCGAGACGGCGGCCACGACGCCCGTGATCGCCGGATGCTTCCCCGACCCGTCGGTGTGCCGGGTCGGGGAGGACTACTACCTGGCGAACTCCTCAATGGAGTACGCCCCGGCCGTGCCGATCTGGCATTCGCGCGACCTGGTCTCGTGGCGGCAGATCGGCAACGCCCTGGACCGGGACGTGCAGTTCCCGGCGGGGCGTTCGACCGCCAGTCGCGGTGTCTACGCCCCGACGCTGCGCCATCACGAGGGCCGGTTCTGGTTGGTCACCACCGATATCGACGACCCGCGCGGCGGGCACCTGCTCTTCAGCGCGACCGACGCCGCCGGACCGTGGTCCGACCCGGTCCACCTGGCCGGGATCGACGGCATCGACCCGGACCTGACGTGGGACGACGAAGGTACCTGCCTGCTCACCTACTGCTCCTGGAACGACAAGCAGATCGGTATCAGGCAGGTCGCGATCGACCCCGACACCGGCAAGGTACTGGAGGAGCCGCGCTGGATCTGGCACGGTACCGGCCTGGGCAATCCCGAAGGGCCGCATCTGTACCGGCGCGGCGAGTGGTGGCATCTCGTCATCGCGGAGGGCGGCACCGATCGCGGGCACGTGGTCTCGGTGGCCCGCTCGCGCTCGCCGCGCGGACCGTTCGAGTCCGCGCCGCACAATCCGGTCTTCACCCACCGCAGCACCCGCCATCCGGTGCAGAACGTGGGTCATGCCGACCTCGTCGAGCGTCCCGACGGCACCTGGGCCACAGTGCATCTGGGCGTCCGGCCGCGGGGGCGCACCCCGCGCTACCACGTCAATGGCCGCGAGACCTTCCTCGCCGAGATCGCCTGGATCGACGACTGGCCGCAGTTCACGCCGTCCGAGGCGGCCCTGCCCGAGTCACGGTGGTCCTTCAAGGACGAATTCACCGCGCCCCGGCTCGACCCCAGGTGGGTCTCGCCCGGCGTTCGGCCCGAGCAGTGCGCCAGTCTCGTTCCCGGCGGTGTCCGGGTCGAGCCCGCCGCCGGCACCTCGGGCGAGCCGTCCGGACTGTTCTTCCGCACCGCCGGGAACCGCTGGGAAGCCGACATCACCGTCGAACCCGGCGAGTCCGCCTTCACCGCGGCGGTACGCATCGACCGTCGGCACTGGTACGGGCTTCGCATGAAAGACCATGCGGCCGAAGCGGTCTCGCGTGTCGGAGAGGTCGAAGCCGTCGTAGGCGCGCGACCGCTCTCCGCTGCGGAGGTCACCTTCCGCATCCGGTCGGTCGAAGCGACCAAGGAGGGCCCGGACGACATCGAGCTCGGCATCGTCGACGACTCGGGCTTCTCCGCTCTCGCCCGCCTCGACGGACGCTACGTCTCGACCGAAGTCGCGGGCGGCTTCACCGGCCGCACGCTCGGATTGTGGGCCGAGGCCGGCTCGGTCCTGGTCAGGAAGGTCGAGTTCGTTGAACTCCCGGAGGGATAGGGGCCGTCGGCGCGGAGTCAGCCGTGCCGGGCGGGAGTGGTGCCCCGAAGGATGACCCGAGGCTCGAACTCGACCCGCCGGTGATCGGCGGCCGATTCGGCCAACGCGAGCTTCACCGCGGCGGCGCCCACTCTCGCAAGAGCGAGGTTCACGCTGGTCAAAGCCGGTGTGACGTCCTCGGTCCCCACGACGTCGTCGAACCCGGCGACGCCGATCTCGGTGCCGGGGTTCAGGCCCGCGTCGCGCATCGCGCTCATCGCGCCGATGGCCATCGCATCGGTGGCGGCGAGGACCACGTCCAGGCCCTCGGGTCTCCGTTCCATCAGGTTCCTGGCCGCGTCGTATCCACCGTCCCTGGTCATCGGCGTGCGCACGACGGCGTCGTACTCGATCCGCATCCCCAGGCGGTGGGCGCCTTCGACGATGCCGTCTTCCCACTGGCGCGCGGCCGCCGAGTCGTGGTCGGGCCGGAGCACGGCGGGCGACCGGTAGCCGAGGCGGAACAGTTCGGCGACGAGTTCCGACGCGCCGCGACGGCGGGGGACGACGGCGGTGTCGAAGGGCAGCTCGTCGTCTCCGGCGATCACCACCCGGCCTCCCTCCTGTGTGTAGCGCGCGAGTTCCTCCTCAAGGGACGCCCGTGAGACGGTGGAGCCGCTGCGCGCGCCGGTCAGAATCATGGCGTGCGGCCTGAGACTGCGCATCATGCGGACGACTCGGATCTCGTCGTCGATCGCGTGGTCCGTCCCGGCGAAGGTGGCCACGAGCCCCGAACTGCCCGCCTGTTCGATCACGCCGTGCACGATCTCGGCGTTGTAAGGGTCGCGGATGTCGGAGACGAGCACGGCCACCATCGCGGTCGCGCCGGTGGTCGTGGCCCGCGCCGACGCGTTCGGGCGGTAGCCCAGGCGCCTGGCGGTCTCCAAGACGCGCGCGCGCATTTCCGGTGACACGTACTGGGAGGTCGGGTCGAGGGCCCGGGAGGCCGAGGCCTTGGAGACGCCGGCCGCGCCGGCGACATCGCGGAGGGTGACCGTCGACGGTCGGATCCGGTCGTCCGGGGACTGGTCGTCGGTGGCAGGCTCGGTGGTCACAATGGCATCCTGGCATCGGGCGCATCTCGGGGTGCGCCCCACTCCTTGATCGCTCGGTTGCGCTCATTCGAGGGTGTGTATTCGAGGGCGCGTTCGACATTGGAGGTCTTGTGCGGCGAGCGTATCAGAAGGCGACACTGCGTGACGTCGCTCAGGCGGCCGGCGTATCGCCCTCGACCGCGTCCCGGGTGCTCAACGGCGGTGGCCCGCAGGTGAGCGAGCGGCTCTCGGCGCGCGTCCTCGCGGTGGCGGAGTCCCTCGGTTATGTCTCGAACCAGGCGGCCCAGGCACTGCGAGGGCGGCGGACGGCGGTCATGCTGCTCGCGAGCGATCCGAGAACCGCGTCCCTTGCCGCGATCGCCGCCGGAATGGAGGCGGCGGGGCGCGACCGCGGTGCCCTGGTCAGCATCACCGGTGTCGGAAGCGGCGCGGCCGCGCACCGGACGGCGCTCGAGGTGCTGCGCGGGTTGCGTCCCCGTGCGCTGGTCGTGACGAGCGCGAGTTTCGCCGATGTCCCGAGTGAACAGGTCCTCCCCGAGCTCGAGCGCTTCCGCGCGGACGGGTGCGGCGTCGTCTTCATCGGTGAGCACGACACCCCGTTTCCGGCAGTCCGCTTCGGCGACTTGGAGCTGGGGAGGACCATCGGCCGCTACATGGGTGGGCTGGGCCGTCGCCGCGCCGCCGTCTTGACCACTCCGGGCCATCCGGCGCTCGACAGTCGCACCGAGGGTTTCCTACGGGGCCTGTCCGAGCGGGGCCTCGACCCGGGCTCGGTGGTGATCGAGCATTGCGAGATCAGCCGGGACGGCGGCAGGGACGCGGCCCGCCGGATCTCGCGGGCGCGCGCGCGGCCGGACCTCGTGCTGGCGGGCAACGACGTTCTCGCGATCGGTGCCCTGAACGAGTTCAGGCGCTTGGGAATCGACGTGCCGACCGACATCGCCGTGTCCGGGGTGGACGACATACCGCTCGCGCGCGATGTCACTCCGGCGCTGACCACCGTGGCGCTTCCCTTCGCCGAGGCCGGAAGGGCGGCTTTGGAGATGGCGCTCGCGACCGAGCCCCCGCGGGACGTGGTGCTGTCGGGGCGCCTCATCGTCCGGGCCAGCACCCTCTCGGACGAGGTCTAGTCGGGACGTTCGACCGAGTTACGCGAGAAGTGTCCGATTTCGCGTAATGAAACCGTTATCAAGCGTTCGTATCAGACCCGGTTGACAGGCTCTGAAACCGTTGTCATCATAATTTGAAGCTCCGACCGGGACTCATCCGTCTATATATCCACAAATTCAGTTTCAACGATCGTCAAACGACGAAAGGAGTGCGAGACGATGTCCGCACGCAACCGACGACCGAGTGGCGGCATCGCACGACGCGCGGTGCTCACCCTCCCGGCCGTGTCCCTGGTCGGGACCGTCCTCGCCGGGCAACCCGCGATCGCTCAGACCACGCCGATCTCGACGGTCGACACGGCCAAGTCCACTTACGACAAGCTCGTCCTGATGGTGGACGGCAAGCCGTTCTACCACAGCGGGGTCCAGTACCGCTACGAGCACCAGCGCTAC
Source organism: Glycomyces buryatensis (assembly GCF_004912275.1). Taxonomy (GTDB): domain Bacteria; phylum Actinomycetota; class Actinomycetes; order Mycobacteriales; family Micromonosporaceae; genus Glycomyces; species Glycomyces buryatensis. The sequence goes on along the minus strand of NZ_STGY01000072.1, from coordinate 136,558 downwards.
CAGAAGGGATGGACCGACGCCGAGCTCAAGCCGATCCTGAAGATGATCGCCGAGGACGGGTTCAACGTCGTCAACATCCCGCTGTGGTGGTCGCAGGCCGAGCCCGAGAAGGACACCTTCGACTGGACCGACCTGGAGAAGTACATCGACTGGTGCGAGGAGTACGGGCTGAAGCTGGAATTCCTGTGGTTCAGCCACGAGTCGACCGGCCACTCGATCCCGATGCGCGTCCCCGACTACGTCTGGGACGACTACCAGCTGGTCGTCGACGCCGAAGGCACGCCCCTCCAGAGCGGGGGCCACTTCCTGTTCGACAAGACCGACCCGAACCTGCTGAAGCGGGAGCGGCACGTGCTCGCGAAGGTGATGGAGCACCTCGCCGCCTACGACACCCGGCACACCACCATCGGCGTCCAGATCACGAACGAGCCCAACGTCGCCCAGATCCAGTGGGGCGTCTCCTCGGACCGCAGCTACAGCGACTACAGCAACGCGCTGTGGGACGAGGGCGGGTACACCGACGCCGCGCAGTTCCGGCGCGACGTGCTGCTGCACTACGTGACCGAGCTGGGCCGGGTCGTCAAGGAGTCCGACTACCCGATCTACACCCGCGTCAACACCGTCGGCGACGCCCGTCCCGTGGCAGAGAACGAGAAGCTGCGCTCGCAGGGCAAGAACACCATCGACTTCTTCGGCTACGACCCGTACACGACGAACATCAACACCTTCTACGACTACGGCAGGAAGTCGATGTGGTCGCAGGGGCGCAACTTCCCGATGGTCATGGAGACCTTCGCCGGCGCCGGCAACGCGCACGTCATGAAGTTCAACTCGATCGCCGGCAACGCGGCGCACAACCTGTACGCGGCCACCGACGGCTACGCCGAGTCGGGCAGCTCCAACTTCGGGCTCTACGACTTCGACCCGGCCACTCACGTGGTCACCCGCAAACACGTCTCCAACGAGATCCGCGACTTCAACCACACGATCAATAAGATCAGCACTGACCTGGCGACCAGGGCGCCGGTGGAAGCCGGGGGATCCTTCCTCCAGACCTACAACCGCGCCGCCGCCGCCTCGTTCGACGTCGCGAAGACGCTGGCCGACGTGGACCTGCGCTACACCACGACGACCGGCGGCCAGGGCATCGCGGTCGAGCGGAGCCGCACGGAGTACGCGCTGATCAGCATCGACAACGGCGGGACCTACTCGTTCCCGGCGAGCTACGGCGAGGTGAGCTCGGTCCAGTCGGGGTTCTACGACGACAACGACAACTGGGTCAGCCAGGGCTCCAAGTCGTACCGCGTGGCCGACGGGAACATCAGCATCACCCTCGGTGAAGGCGAGGCGGTGCGCGTCGTCTTCAAATAGCCGGATCGATCGTCATCGCCGCCACCGGTCGAACCGGGCCCGACACGGCCGGCGCGACCGGAGGCGCACCCCCTCACGAGATCAATGGAGATCAAAATGCCCACCGCTAAGCGCAGTGCGGACTCCCCGCCGCGAAAACTGCTCGGCCTGTTCGCCGCCGGGGCCCTGCTCCTGACGGCCCTGTTCATTCCTCACACGGCCACCGCCGCCGAAACCCCGGACACAGTCCTGATAGATGAGAGCTTCGACGCTCAGACCGACCCTGCGAACTTCGGCTTCCCGACCGGAGCCAGTATCGGCGACGGCGTCCTGAAGGTCACGGAGAACATGCGCAACTACACGACATCGGTCAACCGGTTCGACTCGTCGATCAAGAGCGAGAAGACGCTCGACCTGCGCTTCGACTGGAAGACCTCGATCGCCAGCGACGGGATGAAGACCGGCCTGGAGTTCCGCGACGACAATGGACGCCTCGTCTTCGCGATCGCGGCGACCGGCTCCGAACTCCGCTACGCCGTCACCGGTCCCGACTCGGATTCCACCTCGTCGCCCGATTCCCTCAACCCGACCTGGATCAAGACCGGCTTCGACCGGAGCAAGTGGTACACCGTGGACCTGCACCTGGACTTCACCCTCGGCCGAGTCCAGTACTCGATCGCCACCAAAGAGGACGCACCACAAGTCATGGCCTCCGGCACGGGGGACATCACTGGCGAGCACCTCGCGAAGTTCGTGGCCTGCAACTACTACGGCACCGGCGTGCAGTCGATCGACAACTTCCGCCTCGTCCGGCCCGGCTCCGCCGCCGACGGAGTCCTCGACGGCGCATCGGTCTACGCCTTCGGCGACAGCATCGTCTACGGGCACCGCTATCCGCGCGGCTTCATGGACTTCGTCGCCGAACGCGAAGGCATGGAGCTGACCAAGTACGCGGTGAACGGCGCGACCGTGGGACCCGTGTCGGGCCCTCCCGAAGGGAAGATCCTCACCCAGATCCAGTCGGCGAGCCCGCAGGCGCCCGACTTCGTGGTCTTCGACGGCGGCACCAACGACGCGATCCCGCTCCACGAACAGGACGGGTACGAGATCGGCGCCGTCAGCGGCTCGCACGACCCCGGCCACTTCGACACCGGCACCTTCGCCGGATCGCTCGAAGCGACCATCCACGCCATGAAGCAGAAGTGGCCGACCGCCCAACTGGTGTACGTCCCCGCCCACAAACTGGGCTCGCGCGACTGGGACACCCAGCTCGCCCTGCGAGCGGTGGCCCTGGAGGCCGCCGAGAAGTGGGACGTGGCCGTCGCCGACGTCTTCGCCGACACGACGCTCGACACTCGCATCGAGGATCACCGGGTCGCTTACACGTTCGACAACCTCGTGAACGGCTACCCGGGCACCGGCGGCAGCGGTACGCACCCCAACATCGCCGGCATCACCGAATTCTACGTGCCGGTGCTCACCGCCCGCCTGGCCGACCTCGCCGGGGCCGCGACCCGCCGCGCTCAATGAGGAGGCAGGTGATGGCCGCGGCCGCGATGGCACGCGCCTCAAGAACGCGGTGATCGGACGCGGGCAGTCTCGGTTCGATCAGTGGCAGTCTGCCGACGCCGCGGTGTCTGACTACGGTGAAGTCATGAGCGGTGAGTTGTTTCCCCGGTCCCGGTCGGAGGTCGGTCCGGGCGCGGTGCTCGTGCCGGACTGGCTCGATGTCGAGCGGCAGCGGGAATTGGTGGCCGCGTGCAGGGAGTGGGCCCGGCCTCCGGCGGGGATGCGCACGGTGCGCACGCCCGGCGGGGGAGTGATGACGGCCAGGCAGGTGTGCCTGGGCTGGCACTGGCTCCCGTACCGCTATTCGGCGACAGTGGACGACGGCGACGGCGCGCCGGTCAAGCCCTTCCCGCCCGAGCTCGGCGAGCTCGCCCGCGAGGCGGTGGCGGCGGCGTATGGCGAGCCCGCCGCGGCCGAATACGACGTGGCGCTGATCAACTTCTATGACGGCGACGCCCGCATGGGCATGCACCAGGACAAGGAGGAGCGCTCGACGGCCCCGGTGGTCTCACTCAGCCTCGGCGACACCTGCGTCTTCCGTTTCGGCAACCCCGACTCCCGTTCCCGGCCCTACACCGACCTGGAGCTGCGCAGCGGCGACCTGTTCGTGTTCGGCGGCCCCTCCCGGCTGGCCTACCACGGCGTGCCCCGAGTCCTGCCCGGCACCGCCCCCGACCGACTCGACCTGACCGGGCGGCTCAACCTCACCCTGCGCGTCACCGGCCTCGACCACCCCTGACCCGGGACCCCTCCCTGCCAGGGTCCGCTAGGTTTCGCGGCATGGAGCTCCGGATCCGATCGAGGCCCTCATGACACCCTGGAGGCGAGGGACCCTGCGCCTCGTGGCCGCGTTGCTGGTTCCGGTGCTGTGGCTGGCGGTGGCTGCGAGTGCGATGTGGCTGGACGACGACTGGCACTCGGCGGTGCAGTTCACGCTGACCCTGCTGAACGTTTTCATCAGCGCGGCAGTGCTCTTGATCTGCGTCGTGCTGTGGTTCATGGTCGTCGACACGGTCACCGGGTACGTCGCGATGGGGCTCGCCTGCGCGGCGATCCTCGTCGGCGCGCACCTCGCCTTCGGGGCCCTCGAGCTTTGGCTCCTGGAGTGGCGGGGCACCGCGACCGCGTGCACGGTGCTCGAAGTGCGACCGCGAGAAGGCGTGGAGACCGCAGGTGGCGGCGGCCAGGCACCCCAGTATTACGACTACCGAATGGACTGTGCCGAAGTCGATGCGCCGCAAGCGATGACGACCCACATGCCCGTTCGCGGCGATCGCATCACCGTGGTGTACGACCCCGACCGTCTCGTAGGCGCCCGCGCGGCGGTCGAGGTGGAAGCGGCCGCGGCACGAACCGGGATCGCGGGCCTTGCGACAGCGGTCTGGACGGCACTGACCATCGGCTTCATCCTGCTTCGTACCCCGTTCACCGGGCGGCCTGACCCCCTGCCGGGGAATCAAAGATAATTGAGTTCCCTGCGCCGCTTATGGATCGAGATGGACAGCGCCTAACCCGCTCGGGTCAGCTCGACGCCCTGACCTCGACCGGGTGGCGGTCGGGGTCCGGCGGGATCGCCAGGGGCGGCCGGGTCCCTGCCCGCCTGCGGAGACTGCCGAGCAGCACCCCGCCGACCACCAGGACTCCGCCCAGCGCTTCGGGGAGCGTCACGGTCTCGCCCAGGATGAGCCAGGCCGCCGTCATGCCGGTGACCGGCACCAGCATCGAGAACGGCGCCACCACGCCCGCGGGGTGTCGCGACATGAGCCAGGTCCACAGCCCCGAACCGAGGATGGTGCCGATCAGCACGGTGTAGAGCAGACCGAGGACGGCGCCGACCGCGCTCGGATCGCCGAATCCGGCCAGAGAATCGACGATGCGAGTGGGTCCCTCCACCGCCAGTGCCAACGCCAGCATCGGCAGCGGCGGGACCACGGACATCCACAGTGTCAGGTGCAGCGGATTGGCCGCCTTCGCCTGCCGGTTGCAGATATTGCCCATCGCCCACCCGAGTGCGCCCGCCAGCGTCAGGAGGAATGGGATGGCGCTGGCGTGTTCGGCGCGCTGCCAGCCGACCACCGCGAGGCCGCCGACCGCGACCAGGATGCCGAGCATCTGCGGGCCGGTGACGCGCTCGCGCAGGAACGTGGCGCCCAGCAGCATGGTGAACGGTCCGGACGCCTGGAGGACCAGCGATGCCAGACCGGCGGGCATGCCGGCGGCCATGCCCCAGTACAGGAACAGGAACTGCAGGGTGCCGAAGCCGAGTCCGTAGCCGATCAGCCAGCGCAGCGGCACATCGGGCCGCTTGACCAGGAGCAGCGTCGGAATGGCGATCAGTGCGAATCGCAATGCGACCAGGAACATCGGGGGAAAGTGCTGGAGCGAGGCGTCGATGGCGATGAAGTTGAAACCCCACATGACGGCGACGGCCACCGCGAGCAGTACGTGACGAACAGGCATGTGTACATCATGAACGGCATGAATGTGAAGCACAAATGAAAGATGCTAAAGGTATTATGTAGTATTGCTACATGGATGTTCGCCATCTGGACCTGCTCCGCGAGTTGGCGCTGCGCGGCAGCGTCACCGAGGTCGCCCGCGCCACGCACCGGACCCCGTCCGCGGTTTCCCAGCAGCTCAAGGCCGCTCAGCGCGAGTTCGGCATGGCGCTGGTGGAGCCTTCGGGCCGCGGCCTGAGCCTGACCGAGGCCGGCCGAGTGCTGGCCGACGGCGGCGCGGCGGTCGCCACCGCGCTCGAACAGGTGCGGGCGAGCTGGGACTCGTTCCGCGGTGAACTGTCCGGCACCGTCACCGTCGCGGCCCTGCCGAGCGCCGCGACCTTTCTGCTCGCGGAGGTGCTGCGGGAGCTCGAGGGGAGCTCGATCGAGCTGCGGTGCAGCGATATCGACATAGCCGAGGCGGAGTACGCCGCGCTCGCGGCCGACAATGACATCGTGATCGCGCACAGCTTCACTGCGGTGCGCCCGGCGGGCGCGGCCTCGCTGACCGTCGTCCCGCTGGCGCGCGAACCGCTCGATGTGGCGATGGCCGCGGACCACCCGCTCGCCGCACAGGTCACCGTCCGCACCGACGACCTGGTCGACTGGGAGTGGATCGGCGTACCCAAGGGCTACCCCTTCGACTCCGTGCTCGAATCCATCGAACGGGCGACCGGCGCCGCGTTGCAGGTGTCCCAACGGTTGCGCGATAACCGGCTGGTCGAGTCACTGGTGGTCGGGAGCCGTCGGATCGGCATCCTGCCCCGGTTCACGACCCCGACCGGCGCCGGGCTGGTCCTACGCGAGATAGCCGACATTCCCACGAGGCGCCACGTCACCGCGATGCTGCGACCCGACCGGGCCGAACGACTCGCGGTCAAGCGGGTCCTGGACGCCTTCCGCCGGGTGGGCGCCGATGCGGAACGCCGCCACCGCAAAACGGACGACTAGCCGCACCTCCGCCGTCCCCGCGAGCCGGCCTCCTAGGGGGTTCTTAAACACCCCTAGGCTTCGGCGACGGTGACCGTGAGTTCCCGGTGGGACCGGGCCATGTCGATCAGGGTGGCCCGGAGCTCGGCCATCCATTCGGGGTCGCCGTCGCCGGGAGCGCCGAGGGCGCGGGTAATGCGGGCCAGTGAGCAGGCGGCGTGCAGGCCGGCGAACAGGCGCAGGTTCGCCAGGTCGCCCTCATCGAACGGCCGCACGCTGCGGTATCCGGTGATAAAGGCCTGGAAGTGTTCCCGGTGTGCCGCTTCGGGGTTGCCGTCCGGACCGGTCAGGTCGCGCAGGGCGTAGGCGATGTCGGCGGCATACCAGGAGCGGGCGGCCTCGTCGAAGTCGAAGGCGGTCGTCCGGCCTGCGTCCCAGGCCAGGTTGTCGAGCTCGAAGTCGCCGTGGACGATTCCGAACCGGGTACGGTCGCGGGGCAGGCCGGCGAGCCGTTTGGACAAGCTCGCCGCGGCTTTGACCAGCACCGGGTCGTCGGCGAACCGATCGGGAATCTCGGCCAACTCGGTGAAGGCTTCGGGCAGGTCGGTATCGAGTTCGGCGGCGCCCTCGTGGACCGAGGCGAGCGCGGCGCCCCAGGCCCGGGCGCGGTCTGCGGTGAGGTCGTCGGCGTCGAGCGCTTCGCCGGGGGCGGCTTCGACCACCATGGCGTGCATCGGTCCCAGCGTCGTCGTCACCGTCGCGGTCAGGGCCCCGGTCTGGTCCGGGACCGGGCGGACCACTGCCGTGCCGTCCGCGGCGAGCCGGTCCATTAGGGCGCTCACCGCCTCGATCGGTCCGGCGCCCCGGTAGGCATCCGGCACGAACCGCAGGTACCGCTTCCCCGACGGGTCGGGGAGGACGAACACGTGTGAAGCGCTGGAGCGCCACCACTTCGCGGTCCCGGCCGGGTATCCCCAGGCGGCGGCGACCTGGTCGGCGATCGGGCTCTCCCACGCAGGGGTCACGGTCCGCTTCAGACGATCGATCTCAGTCAATGGCATCATCGCCAGCCAGTCTCACTGGCCCCGAACGCACTCGCAACTCGATTCCCAACCCACAGGCCCGCCGAACGCAGCGCCTCAACGGCAGGAATGCTGGACATCCTCGAGGGCTGTCGACTTTACGACCGATGATCGGGCTTTAGGCGGGGCCGGCGTTGCGGAGATTGGCTTCGGTTCGCGCCCGGATGTCGTTGCAGGCCTCGCAGACCGAGTCGGGGATGAGACCTGCGCGGGTCAGCAGAGCGAAGATCTGGCAGCCCAGGCAGAACGCGAAGACCGCCTCCAAGGTTGCGGCGAGGACGAGCACGGCGAGCACGAGCCAGCCGGCCAGGTCGGCGTCGAATACCAGCAGGAGTGCGGCCGAGGTGAGGGAGAAGACCGCGCCGATGCCCTGGGCGAAGCGCTTGGGCGGGCCGGGGACGGGCTTGGCCGCGGCGGGCAGCCGGGGTGTGATCACCCTGGTGACCAGCTGCCCGAGAATGCTGAGGGTCGGCCCGGTCGCCACGCGCGCGATGAAGCCGAGGGCGATGACGGGCACGAGCCATTCGAGCTGGAAGGCCAGCGCGGCAACACTCATCAGCACGACGCCGCCGGCCACGAGACGGGCGGAGACCTCGTTGACCGGATTGGGAAAGCTGAACAGCTGGCGCATCGGGCGGATCGCTCCATCGGGGCAGATAGTGGGCGGGCTCGTAATCCTACTTCGTTCATAGGAGTATTCCCAACCGGAGGTTCTGGCGGGACGACCGCGGACGCTCCGAAGCTCACCTGACCAGGCTTCGCTCCGCGGGCCGGGATCGTTCGTCAACTGCGCCTTATGGACTGAACATCATGGTATGCCCGATCGGCAGTGAAATGCCCCTTGCGTCCGGGCTGACTCTGCCTTAATCTGATCATTATATTAATGGTGATCGATCTCAGGTCGCCTTCCCGACACCTCGATGGGACACACCATGAGTCCGACATTTCCCCGCGGGCGCAACAGGAACCGCAACCTTCTCGCTGTTGCGGCGGTCGCTTTGGCGATCGCGAGCCTGTTCCTCCTCAATCCGTTCGCCTCCTCGGCGCAAGCCGCCCCTACCGGCGGTCAAGACCTGCAATCCCAGACGGCTCAGGTCGACTCCGGCGACGTTCGCCAAGGCACCATCACCTGGACGTTGGTGCGGGCGTCGAATCCCACGGCCGACCAGCAAGAGGCCTACGACCTGATCACCCCGGCAATGGATGCCGCCGTGGCCCGCTACAACAACCTCGGTGATCTCAGCAAGAACATCACCGTCCACTATGATCCGAACGTCCCCACCGCCGACGGCAATATCAACGGCACCATCCGATTCGGCGGCAGGGCCTACATGAACGAACGCACGTCGCTGCACGAGATCTCGCACACCATCGGCGTCGGCACCAGCGGCAGCTGGGGCTCGCTCGGCTGCGGCGGCACCTACAACGGCGCCCAGGCCACCGCGCTCGTCAGGGAGTACGACGGTCAGGATGCGGTCATCAACTGCGACGGCCAGCACTTCTGGCCGTACGGGCTGAACCAGGACAGCGAGTTCTCGCAGACGAACGCCGACCGACACGTCGAAATCGTCGAGGCAATGGTGCGCGACGGTCTCTAAGACGCCACCGGTATCGAAGTCCCGGCAGATTGCCGACACTCGGAGGCAATCTGCCGGGCACAGAGTCGGGCAAATGGTGGGTCTGAGCGGATCGGCTCGCCTCGGCCGTCGGTGCCGCAATGCCCGGAGATCACTGGGGCGGGCCGAAGCGCACCTTCACGCCGGGGGAGTACAGCACGCTCATCGGAGCGCCGGTGATGCGGCTGTGCGCGCCGCGAGGGCCGGGCCAGCGCCGCGAACCGGTGTAGGTGACCGAGTCGCCCTCGGCGCGAACGTCCATGCGCGACCACAGGTACGGCAGCCCGAAGCCGGCCCGCGCCGTCAGCACGGCCGCGAGGCGCGAGGCGTCGAGCGACCGGAAGACCACGCCGCGGCGGCCGTGCCGGTCCACCGAGTAGAGGCGGACGTTGGTCTCGGGGAAGGAACCGAAGTACGGGATTCCGGGAAGGCGGAGCCATCCGACCCGGTGCATGCGGAAGGCGATGAGTCCGACGAACGTGGCGCCGTCGAAGGTGTCGGGCACTGTCCCGGTGGGCAGCAGCCCGGCGACCGCCTCAGGGTCCACCGCCCAGTGGAGGAAGGCCAGGTCGAGCCAGGACTGGGTGAGCAGCGGGCGGCTGATCGGCCGCGGCGGATCAGGCGTGACGGGTTCGGGGTGCAACGGGTCGGGCACCTCGCCAGCATCGCACAGCACGGCGACCCCGTTCGCCCGTTGCGGACGCGCGGCCCGCATGATGCGGGCCGAATTCGGGGCACGGCCGCGGGCCTTCTCCTGTCGGTCGAGGAGTTCGCGTCGCGAATGCGGGGCGAAGGGCTCATAGAATCAGGTTTTCATGAGCCGCTTTCGAACTACCGACCCCGACTTCTTGATCAGCCAGATCAGTTTCGACATGCTCCTGGAGATTCAGCGGGAAGCTGAAGCCAACGGCTGGTCGACCCGGTGGTCATCTGAGGCAGCACTGCGCGATCAGGTCAAACCGGGTTCCATCGTCCTGGCGCCGCTGTTGCGGGAGTGCCGGGGCGAGACAGTTCGGACCTACCGGTGTCTCATTGTGTTCGAGTCCCCAGAAGGCGAGTCCTCTGGCTCGATGGTCACGATCGACCTGTCACCGGCCCGGTTCGCGTCGCTGACGCCACTGGCGTGCGACTCGCCGACCCGTGACGCGTTCGCTCGCATGTTTTCGCTGGCGCTAGGCGGAATCTCGATGGTGTCGAAGACCTGACCTTTCCGGGCAGGGGTGGGATGGGCGAGCCCCGGAATGGCCGTCCGGCTTATCGTCCGAAGCGGACGTTCATGGCTCGGAATCGGTCCATGACGTCCTGCCGGAGCAGGTCTCCGTATCCCGTCGCATCGATGCGCGCCGCCAGCGCCGGGACGGCGAGACCCATTGCGGCGGCCGTGTCTTCCAGGTTCCAGTCGTGGTCGGCCAGGTGCTCCAGTAGCCGGGCGCGCCGTGACTGGGTCTCCGAGAGCCGGAACGTGTACAGGAACGCCAGTCGCCCGTCGTCGTCGGTGATGGCCTCGCCGACATGGGGCTCATGGGCCCGGGCCGCACCATCTTCTCGGCGGGCGTTGAATCGGGGCCGGAAGCGCCACAGGGTGTACGGCGCCATCCAGTAATCCGAGGTGAAGTGGTACTCCGTGTCGAGGAGTCCGGCGGCCATGATCCCCAGGTGGGACCCGGCCCATTCCCGCCGGGCCGCGGCCATGGCGGCGCGCAGGTCGCCGACCGTGTCGATCGCGCTCTCGTCGAGGTGCACTTCGAAGTCGGGGACCTCGCGGTACAGGTTGGCGTATCGCCAGATGAGCTCGCCGAAGCCGTCCTCGACGAGGGTCGGGTGCAGGGCTCGGTAATCGTCCGGGTGCGGGGTGACGACGGCCGCGGCGAGGGCGTCGGCGACGTACACCAGCACCCCACACTGTCCAGGATGGATTTCGAAGATGCGCAGGGCGTCTGCCAGGCCCTCCACAGCGTGTCCGGGAAACTGCTTGTCGCCGATCTGCGGAAGGCCGCGGTTGAAGGCCCGCGTCGACCATTCGCTCCAGGCGGTCGCCGGTCCTCTGTAACTGAGCGGCAGGAACGCGTCGATCGCGGTGTGGTGCGGGACGAAGCGCACGCGGGTGCGGCGTTCGAGGCGGGTCGGCGGCTTCCGGGACTTGCGCACGGTGGTGGCGGCCATTTGCAGCGCGGTGCCGAGCGCGGGCACGGCGGCGCCGTCGTCGGTCCACTCCGCGACGAGGCCGTGCGGCGTATAGCAGCAGCTGGCGCGGTAGCCGTCGTCGAGCGTCGGGTCGGGGAAACCGTTCGGGTGCAGCCGCAACGACTCGATCGGCTCGTCGCGGACGAGCGGCACCAGGCGCACCCCGCCCCAGACCTGGCCGGGTTGGGCCTGGAGTCCGTCGAAGGTCAAGCGGCGCATGGCGCCTCCTCGGCGAGCCAGCGGTCGACTTGTGCCGTGATGTGGGCGCGCAGTTCGGCGATGCCGGTGCGGCCGGTGGCGAAGCGGGCGAACGCGACGAGCTCGGGCAGATTCTCGGCGTCGCGAATGCCGACCGTGGGAGTGGAGGGGGAGAGGCGCCGGACCTGGAGACCCGCGGCGTCGAACACCGGGTTCAGGTGGGCCACCGTGGTCGATCGAGCGGGGTCGATCCGTTCCTCCCACACCCGCAGTACCGCGGCGGCCATGCCGACGGGTGCGTTGTCCCAGCCGTCGGAGACCACGATCAGGAGTTCAGGGCGGGATTCGAGCCCGTCCAGAATGCGGTCCCCGAGCGCGGTGACGCCCCGGGCCCGGGCCATGAGCGGATCCACGTCGCCGGAAAGCCACAGCGGACGGTACTCGGTGGCGAGCGCTTCGAGCAGGAAATGGGAGGCGAGCGCGACGACGAGCGGCCGCCGCCGCTTCTCGCTCGACCCGCTCGACGAGTAGCTGTCGTCCAGCACCGCCGCGACCGAACCCCAGGTCCCGGCCCGCGGACCGACAACCCGCAGGGCTGCCGCCCGCAGCGCCCCAGCCAACTCCGCACGGCGGGATTCCCGTACGACGACCGGCAGCGCCAGAACGAAGGCGGCGAGCCTGGTCAGCGGCATCCGCGACAGGTCGGTGAAGTCCGAGGCGACCCCGGTCGCCCCGACGCGCGCGGCCGACCGCTGCAGCCTCAGTCGCTCGCCCCGGGTCATCTGCGGCGCGATCTTCTCCAGGAACTCCACGCGAGTGATGCGGTGCTTCGCGGCAAAGCCCTCGGCGACCGTGTACGGCAGTTCGAAGACGGCCCGGCGGTCGAAGTGCGCTCGCCGCCAGGTCTCGAACTGAGGGGTGCGGAAGCGGCCCGTGGAACGCCAGTTGAACAGGACCGCGGCGAGTTCGCCGGCCGCGTCACCTGAAGTGTGGGGCAGGTCGTCGACTCGCAGGTGCGCATGGCGAACCGCGTCGCGGAACGCGGAGCGGTACTTGATCGCGTCGAAGGTCAGATCCGGGCGCTCGCTCAGCCATTCGCGCATGATCGCGCGCGTCCGCCGGTTGTTGACCCGTTCCCGGCGCAAGGCCGTGAACAGGCGGTACACCCGGTTCGTCGGCAGGGCGCGAAGCGCCTTGGCGATCAAACGGCCTTCGAGCGCGCGCTGAGCAGGACTCACGTCGCGGCCGGTCTGCAAGAGGCGCAGGATGATCGTCGCGGCATTGCGGTCGTTGACGCTGAGCGTGAGTGTTGCCGCGTACAGGTCCCGGTAGTTGACCAGCATGTACTCGTGCAGGAACTCCAGCGACCACCGCTGCGCGTCGACATCGGAGTGGAACTCGCGCTGCCCGGTCGAGGCGATGGCGGCATTGACGAACAGCAGCACATCCTCGGCGGCGGCGAGATCGGCGACGGTTTCCATGGAGTCGTTGCGAGCCTTCAAATTCGAGGGGAAGGGGCGCCGACCGGGGAATGAGAGGCACGAAGGCGAACTGACGCTTACAAAACGGATCCGGAATTCGCACCCGAGTCCCGCGGTCGGCCCGCCCACCCTACCGCCGCGTGTCTATGTCCGCGACCGAGAAGGCGGCGTCGAAGGCGTCGACCTGTACTGCTCCCAATAAGCGGTCGAACCGCCGATTCTCGCGGTCCCTGGGCGTTCGCGGTGGCACGATCACTTGGTGCGTGTGCCCGCAGGACCCGGGCGCGACACCATCCAGTCCGCCGATCGACCGGCCTTGGAGCGACCATGAACGTACTGACCGACCTCGCCGACGAGCACCTTGGACTCGCGCGCGCCGCCGCGCACGGCCGGAGCGCCCACCTGCTGCTTCACGACGGGCCCTTGCGCCAGACCCTGATCGCGCTGGTGGGCGGCGAGAGCCTGTCCGACCACGAGACCCCAGGCGCGGCTTCGCTCCTCGTGCTGCGGGGGAGGGTCCGGCTGACCTCCTCCGACGGCGACACCGACCTGTCCGAAGGAACCCTCGAAGCCGTACCCGACGAACGGCACGGTCTCACCGCGCTCGACGACGCCGTCGTGCTGCTGACGACGGTGACCGGTCGCTGAGGGCGAGTCTGCGATACCGCCGCATCGGACGTATCGGGGCGTGAGGGCTGGTTCCCTCACGCCCCGATCGCTACGTGGCTCGGCGGACGGTGCGGCTCAGCGTTGCGACGGCGCCGGAGCATTGGTCGGATGAATCCTCTCGGTTTCGCCTGCCATACCTGAACTATACGGAAAAATAGTTACATACTTGACTTGATAGATCCTATATCCATAGACTGTCTTCGATATTTAGGGCCGAGGCCGCGTTCGCGGCCACCCCTTCGGAGGATCGATAGCGCCCCTTGGCGTGCCGACCGAATGAAAAGGAGTACCCAATGTCCATAGACGAAGCTCCGCAGGCCGCTCGGCCCCCGACACACCGAGCCGGTCCGCACTGGAGCCGACTCCTGCGGGTCAGAATCCTCGCCCTGGTGGCGATCGTTCTCACCGCGGTAGCCGCCGGGGTGACCGTGAACGGCGCCTCCGCGGAGGAGGCGAGCACAGAGGAGGCGAGCGCCAACGCCAGCGCCGGATGCGGGAGCGCTCCGACGCTGACGAGCGGCACCCACACGATCCAGAGCAGCGGCACCGATCGCAGCTTCATCCTGAAGATCCCCGAGAACTACGACAACAGCTACGAGCACAAGTTGATCTTCGGGCTCCACTGGTGGGGCGGCACCGCCGAAGACGTCGCCTCGGGCGGCAGCGACGGCGCCCCGTACGCCTACTACGGGCTCGAAGCGCAAGCGGAGGGCACCGCGATCTTCGTTGCCCCCCAAGGCATCGACAATGCCTGGCCGGACAATGGCGGCAGCGACGTGACCTTCGTGGACGACATGATCGGGCTGATCGAGGGCGACCTGTGCGTCGACGAGACGCAGCGCTTCTCGCTGGGCTTCAGCTACGGCGGGGCCATGAGCTACGCGCTGGCGTGCGCGCGGCCGGACCAGTTCCGCGCGGTCGCGGCCATCGCGGTCCCCGGACCGGTCAGCGGATGCAACGGCGGTACCCAGTCCGTCGCGTACATGGGCATCCAGGGCGTCAACGACAGCATGCCCCAGGCACGGGAGATGCGCGACAGGTTCGTCGCCAACAACGGCTGCGCCTCGCAGAACCCGGCGGAGCCCGCCGCGGGCAGCGGCACCCACATCACCACGGCCTACGAGGGCTGCCAGGACGGGTATCCGGTGGTCTGGGCGGCGTTCGACGGCGGACACCAGCAGGGACCGGTGGACGGATGCACCGGCTGTGAGAGCGGCGCCGACAGCTGGGTCAAGGGCGAGGTGTGGAACTTCTTCACCGGGCTCGACGGCTCCGAGCCGCCTGCTCCTGAATAGGCGGACCAGGACGTGACGACCGGGCGGCCCGAACGGGCCGCCCGGTCGTTTCCCTCTACCTCATGGAATATGCCGTGAGGCCGGCTTAGAGGGTCCAGCGTTGGTTGGTGCCGCCGTGGCAGGTCCAGAGTTGGACCAGGGCGCCGTTGGCGGTGGAGGCACCCGACACGTCCAGGCACAACCCCGACTGCGCGTTCGTGATCGAGCCGTTCGAGTTCACATTCCAGCGCTGGTTCGCCCCGCCATGGCACGACCAGATGATCGCCGTCGTCCCGTTGGAGGTGCCGCCTCCGTTGGCGTCCAAGCATTTACGTGAACCGCCCGAGTAGACCGACAGCTCACCGGCCGCGGTGTGGGTCCACTGCTGGTTCACCCCCGACCAGCAGTCATAGATCTGCACCTGCGTGCCATTCGTGGTCGACTGATTCGGCACGTCCAAACACCGACTCGACGCTACCGACGCCACATTGCCACCCTCACCACCACCACCGGAATCGCCGCAGTCGGGGGTGGGGTTGGTGTTGGTGAGGAGTCCGAGGCGGTAGGGCAGCTGGGAGTAGTCGCCGCCGGAGCTGGGATTCCTGCCCTGGTAGAGGTACTCCATATTGCACGAGTCGATCTCCATGGTCTGGTTGCCGTCGGTGCGGACCATTTCGCCGTGGCTGATGTCGGATGTCCAGGTCCCGCCGGGGAATGAGACGTTGGCGGTGCCCGCGAAGGGGTTGGACTCGGTGTCGGCCAGCGGCGTCCACTCGGAGAAGTTCGCGTCCAGCCGGTTGGAGGTCCAGGACCGGAAGTAGCGGGCGCCGTTAGAGCCGATGGCCTCGATGATGAGCAGGTACTGGTCGGTGTCGCCGACCTTGTAGACGTTGGTGGCCTCGAACAGGCTGTTGTTCGGGGCCTCCATGAACAGCTCGACGTCGCCGAAGCCGTTCGGGAACTCCGCCACGGTCGTCTGGGCCCGGTAGAACTCCTGCTTGTCGTTGTTGAAGTACAGGAAGCAGTTCACGTCGTCGCAGGCGACCCAGTAATCGACGACGTAGGAGGAGGTTCCGTCGGCGATCCCGTGATTGGACATGAAGTTCTGCGCCGCCGAGGCGGACTGGGGGGCGCCGGGGTGATCGAGGGTGGAGAAGGAGGGCAGGCCGGTCTGGTAGACCAGGTACCACTGGTCGTCGGGTTCGAAGTAGAACACCTGCGGGGCGGCGCGGTAGCCGCCGCCGATCGCGGTCCGGGTCAGGTGGTACTGCTGGGCGGAACCGGCCTGGGACCAGTCGGTGAACCCGCCGAAGTAGGTCATGGACCAGCCGCCGTTCGTGTCGGCGGTGGTGGCGTACACGTGGTACTGGCCGTCGACCTGGACCACCGACGGGTCCTTGACCGACACCAGGGTCCGACCTGGAGCGGTCTGTTGCGGGGCGACCAAGGCGCCCGTCGAACTCCACTGGAACGTGGAGGGCAGCGGGGCCGCCTGTGCCGGGGCGGGCGAAGGGTCGGCGGTGACGCTCACGGTGGCTGCGACCAGGGACGCCACCAGCGTTGCCGCCAGCATCATGATCCGTGATCGCAATCGAGTTGGTTGCTTCATGGGGGTTGCCTCTCTTAACATGTCCACTGTGCTGTTATCGCTCACAGCACCAGGGCTCCCGAAAGTTTCGATCATTCTGCCGAAACTTATTGAAGTACACACAGGATAGCCACCTGATTCGTGACATGTAAATAGATCGATGTGATCTGGATGTCCGGAAATCTCCGGAGCGCGCCTACAGGTGGGACGGAGGGGCGGTGCTGCCGCGCACGATCAGCTCGGTGGCGAGTTCGACGCGCTGGTGGGGGAGTGGTTCGCCGTGGGCGAGGGTGAGGAGCATTTCGGCGGCGGACGACGCCATCTCGCGCAGCGGCTGGCGGATGGTGGTCAGCGGGGGGATGGTCCACTCGGCCATGGGCAGGTCGTCGTAGCCGACCACGCTCAGGTCGTCCGGGATGCGCAGGCCGGCCTCTGCCGCGGCCTGGTACGCACCCAGGGCCTCGCCGTCATTGCCGGCGACGATCGCGGTCGGCGGGTCGCTCAATCGCAGCAGCTCACGGGTGTGGTGCAGCCCGTCGGCGATCTGGTAGTCGCCGATGCGCACCAATGCCGGATCGACCGGAACTCCGGCCAGGTCCAGGGCGGCCCGGTAGCCGTCGAGCCGTGCCCGGGCCGAGAGGACGTGTTCGGGTCCGGTGATCACCGCGATGCGGCGATGGCCGAGCCCCAGCAAGTGGCGCGTGGCCGCGAGTCCGCCGCTCCAGTTGTTGGCGCCCACCGACGCCGACTCGGGCTCCGGGTCGTCGGCCGGATCGACGAACACGAGCGGGATGCCGCGGCTGCGGAATTGCTGGTGCTGGTCGGCGGTGAGTTCGGCGAACACCGCGATGACACCGATGGGACGGGTGGTGAGCACGTCCTCGACCCAGCCTCGTCCGGGGGTGCGGCGACCCCCGAGCTCTGAGACGACCACCCTGAGATGGTGGCGCCGCGCCACCGCTTCGACGCCGTTGATGATCTCGATCCCGTACAGGCCCCGCAGCTCATGGAAGACGACGTCCACCAGCGGCGCCGCCTTGACCGGGCGTTTCTGGCGCCGGTAGCCGTAGCGTCGGATAAGGCCCTCGACCAGCTTCCGGGTCTCCGGGGCGACGCTGTCCCTCCCGTTGACCACCTTGGAGACCGTCGCGATCGAGACGCCCGCATGATCGGCGAGCTGCGCGAGGGTCAGCGGCCGGTCCTCCCGGTCGGCGTCGGGGGAAGCGTTTTCGTCGGTCGAGCTCATTGAGGGATCTTAACGTTTCAATGCCCGAACGTAGTGCCGAGCGACGGCCCGGGTCTGAGTCCACACTTGACGACACATCGAACTGTATCTATAGTTCGAAGTGCGGAAGTTTCCGGATGAACTCGGAAAGTTTCGCGGCACTTCGACTCAGGCGCGGGCGACATCCCCGGTACCGCTGGCCGCGCCGTCTGCCGAGCATTGGAACTCACACGGAGACGAAGAAAAATGAGAACGATAACATGGCGTGGCCGTGCCGCGCTGACGATCGGTGCCGCCCTCGCACTGGTGCTGGCAGTCCTCGTCGTGACCCCCGGCGAGAGTCGGGCGCAGGTCTCACTGAATGTGGACCTAGCCGCTGAAGTCGGGCCGTCGAACGGCGTCGGCCTGGGATTTCTGTACGGCGTCACCGGCGACGGAACCCAGCCGACGGACGAACTCCTCGAACCGCTCCGCATGAACGCCTTCCGGGCCGGCGGGCACATGACACGCGGCTGGATCGAGG
Organism: Glycomyces buryatensis; assembly: GCF_004912275.1. Lineage (GTDB taxonomy): Bacteria > Actinomycetota > Actinomycetes > Mycobacteriales > Micromonosporaceae > Glycomyces > Glycomyces buryatensis. Next base: position 118,371 of record NZ_STGY01000072.1, on the reverse strand, counting down.
ACGGCTACCGATACGGCTCCGCCACCCAGACCATCGTCGATTCGCTCGTCGCCCAAGCCGAGCGCTTCACCGCCCCGCCCTATGAGGCCCAGTACCAGGTCATCCTGAGCGACGTATACGGCGCATACGGGGGACAGGGGTCCGACACGATGTACCCGTGCGACAACGGCGACTGCTCGAACTGGGCCGACTTCGTCGCCGCCATCGCCGGAACCCTCAGGGACACCGGGATGCCGATGTCGTACGACATCTGGAACGAACCCGACATCGAGATCTTCTGGACGCGGGGTGTCAACAGCGAGCAGTACTTCCAGATGTGGGACACCGCGGTCCGGGAGATCCGGCGCGTCGACCCCGGCGCGGTCATCCTCGGCCCGTCGTTCGCCTACACCCCGGAGCGCCGCCCCGAGCAATGGCAGACCTGGCTGGCGCACACCAAGAACGCCGACACCCTGCCCGACTGGATCGCCAACCACACCCTGGGCGTGGTCGACGACCCGGTCGAGGTCGGCCAGTCCACGCTCGACGCCCTCGCGGCCAACGGTATTCCGCCGCTCCCGATGTCCGCCAACGAGTACCAGCCCGCCGACATGCAGGAGGCCAACGTGCTGGCCTGGTACCTGGCCCGCTTCGCGCAGTCCGACTACGCCAATGCGCTGCGCGGCAACTGGGTCTGCTGCCTGACGCCCAACCTGACCGGCCTCCTGACCCAGACCTCCAGTGGATGGCAGCCGACCGGGCTGTGGTGGGCCATGCGCGCCTACGCGGACATGACCGGCACGCTGGTCTCCACCTCCGAGCAGGTGGGCGGCACCGCGATCTCCGCTTCCAAGGACGCCGACAACCAGCGGGCCGTCGCCATCATCGGCGATATCAACGGGTACACCGGCTCGGCATCGGTCACCTTCGACGGACTCGCGTCGACGCCTTGGCTCGCCGCCGACGGGAACGTCCGCGTCACCGTCCAGCGCATGCCGGAGCAGGCGCCGCTCGGTTCGCCGCAGGTCGTCTTCGAGCAGGACATGAGCGTCTCCAGCGGCTCCATCACGGTCCCGTTGAACTTCCAGCAGGCGAATGACGCCTACGCCGTCTACCTGACACCCGGCGGCCAATCCGGCGACCAGACCGGTGAACTGGCCGCGGCCGGGTCGAACCGGTGCCTGGACGTCCCGAATCAGTCGACCGAGAACGGCACGCAGGCGCAGATCTGGGACTGCTGGGGCGGATCGAACCAGACCTGGACCCACACCGGGGCAGGCGAACTGTCCGTCTACAGCGGAGTTTCGCGAATGTGCCTGGACGCCTATGAGAACCAGACGAGCCCCGGTACCCCGGTCGTCGTCTGGAGCTGCCACGGCGGGACCAATCAGCAATGGCGCCACAACGCCGACGGCACCGTCACGGGAGTCCAGTCCGGACTGTGCCTTGACCGTGAAGGCGCCGGGACCGCCAACGGCACCCAGGTGATCCTCTGGACCTGCAACGGCGGCTCCAATCAGCAATGGACCCTTCGATAACCCACTCTCCCCCCCGAGAACAAAGGAAGCACCATGATCAACAGTTCACCAAGGCGACGGCACCGCGTCTGGTCGGCGATCGCCGCAGTCGCGACCGCGGGCCTGGTCGCCACAACCTCGCTCGTGATGTCCTCCGGGACCGCCCAGGCCGCCGAAACGCTCGGCGCCTCGGCAGCCGAGAGCGGCAGGTACTTCGGCGCCGCCGTCGTCCCGAACCTCCTCAACGACGCGAGCTACTCGGCCGCGCTGAGCGGCGACTTCAACAGCGTCGTGGCCGAGAACGTGATGAAGTGGGACGCCACGGAACCGAACCCGGGCCAGTTCAACTACAGCGGTGGCGACCAGATCGTCAACTGGGCGCAGGCCCGCGGCATGGAGGTGCGCGGCCACACCCTGGTCTGGCACGCCCAGCAGCCCGGATGGGTCCAGGGCCTGACCGGGAACAACCTGCGGAATGCCATGCTCAACCACATCACCAACGTCGCCGACCACTTCGAGGGCGACATCTCCTCGTGGGACGTGGTGAACGAGGCGTTCGAGTGGGACGGCAGCCGCCGCCAGTCGAACCTCCAACAGCAGCTGGGCAACGGCTGGATCGAGGAGGCCTTCCGCGCCGCCGACGCGGCCGACCCGGGCGCGACCCTCTGCTACAACGACTACAGCACCGACGGGATCAACGCCAAGAGCACCGGAATCTACAACATGGTGCGCGACTTCAAGGCCCGCGGCGTCCCGATCGACTGCGTCGGCTTCCAGAGCCACCTCAGCTGGAACTCCGACCTGAGCACTTATCAGGCCAACCTGCAGCGCTTCGCCGATCTGGGCGTGGACGTGGAGATCACCGAGCTCGACGTCGGCGGCTCCGGCTCGGGCCAGGCCAACGTGTACCGGCAGGTGACCCAGGCGTGCATGGCCGTCGCCCGCTGCACCGGCATCACCACCTGGGGCATCACCGACCGGCACACCTGGCGCCCGAACGACACCCCGCTGCTGTGGGACTCCAACTACCAGAAGAAGGAGGCCTACTACGCCGTGCTCGAGGCGCTGAACAACGGCAATACCGGTGGTGGTGGGGGCGGTCATGTGACGTCTGCGGCGTCGAACCGGTGTTTGGACGTGCCGAACCAGTCGACGACGAACGGCACCCAGGTGCAGATCTACGACTGCTGGACCGGAGCGAACCAGCAGTGGACCCACACCGACGCCGGTGAACTGTCCGTCTACTCCGGCGGGACACGCAAGTGCCTGGACGCCAACGGAGGCGGCACCGCCAACGGGACGACCGCGATCATCTGGTCGTGCCACGGCGGGGCGAACCAACGCTGGAACCTGAACTCCAACGGCTCGGTCACCAACGCCCAGTCAGGGCTATGCCTGGACGTCGCGGGCGCCTCCACCGCCAACGGCGCCCTGGTCCAACTCTGGACCTGCCACGGCGGCACCAACCAACGCTGGAACCTGTAAACCAGCCCTCCCACACGGATGCCGCCCGGGTCACGACAGTGCCGCCCGGGCGGCATCCGCCGCACTCAGCGCAGGTTCGAATCCTCCGGTTCGGTGACGAGCGCCCCGGTCATGGCCGCGACCAGGTCGTCGGTGGTGGCCTCGGCCGCCCGAAAGCGGGCGGTGCGCCGACCCAGCCGCATGACCTCGACGCGGTCGGCGATCTCCAGAACCTGCGGCATATTGTGGCTGACCAGCACGACCGACATGTCGGCGTCGCGGGCGCGGTCGATGACCTCCAGCACCCGCTGAGTCTGGACCACGCCGAGCGCCGCAGTGGGCTCGTCGAGGATCACCACGCTGGTCGCCCAGACGACGGCCCGGGCGACGGCGACGCTCTGTCGCTGCCCGCCCGACAGCATGGCGATCGGGGTGGTGACTCGCGGTACCTGGACGCCGAGCTGTTCCAGCGCTTCAGCGGCGCCGCGCCGCATCGCATGCTTGTCGAGCAGGCCGAGCAGCCCCGGGAGACCGCGGCGCTTGATCTCGCGGCCGAGGTAGAGGTTGGCGGCGACGCTGAGGTCGTCGGCGACGGCGAGGTCCTGATACACCGTCTCGAGGCCCGCCCGTCGGGCGTCCACAGGGGATCCGAAACGCTCAGGGCGCCCATCGATCAGGATCTCGCCCTCGTCCTGCGGCTGGGCACCGGAGAGCACCTTGATCAGGGTGCTCTTCCCGGCGCCGTTGTCGCCGATCAGCGCGACCACCTCGCCTCGATGGACGGCGAAGTCGGCGCCGCGCAGCGCTTCGACGTGGCCGAAGCGCTTGACGATGCCGTGCGCCTCCAGCACCGGGCGGTCCTCCTCGTCCCGCCCCGTGCCGCCGCCGCTTACGCCGGCGGCGCTCACTGGTCCACCGGCGGGTTGTCGCAGCTGGGCTCGAGCACGGCCTGGACTTCCTCCGAGTCGATATTGTCCGGGGTCACGAAGGTGACGCCGGTGTCGGCGGACTCCATCGCGGTGCCCTCTCGGAGATGCTCCACCATGTTCTGGACGCCGAAGAAGCCCATCCGGAACGGGTTCTGCACCACCAGCGCGGCGATCTGGCCGTCGCGCAGGCCGGCGATCTCGTCCGGAGCGGCGTCCCACCCGATGATGACGACCTCGCCGGACCTTCCGGCGGCCTCGACGGCCTGCGCGGCACCGAGGACACTGGGTTCGTTGGCGGCGAAGATGCCCGACAGGTCCGGGTTGGCGGTGAGGATGTCCTCGGTGACCTTTCGGGCCTCGTTGACGTCGCTGTGGCTGGGCTGCTGCCCGACCAGGTTCAGGTTCTCGTGCGCGGCAAGGCCTTCGGTGAAGCCCTCGACCCGTTCGGTGTTCGTCTGCGAGCCGGGCTGGAACTCGATGAGCGCCACGTCGTGGTCGCCTTCGCCCAGCGCGTCGGCCAGCAGGTTCGCGGCCTCGGCCGCCCCGGCGCGGTTGTCCGTGGCGTACAAAGGAACTTCATCGGGCTGCGGATCGGTGCCCGAGTCGATCATGGCGACCGGGATGCCGGAGTCGAGCGCGTTCTGTGTCGCCGGAGCCAGGGCCGCGGAATCGGTCGCGGCGTATACGATGCCGTCGACGTCCTGGGTGACGAAGTTCTGTAGGAGATTGACCTGACCTTCCACATCCGTCTCGGCGTTCACGCCGTCCCAGTTGACGGTGACGTCGCCGTCGAGCTCGGCGGCGCATTCGGCCCCGGCCTGCACGGTGCTCCAGAACTCGTGGCCGACCGCCTTGGGGACGACGGCGAGGTCCAGCGGACCGTCGTGGGGAGTGTCCTGGCCGCCGCCGGATTCGTCGCGGACCTCCACGCCTCCGCAGGCGCTGAGGGACATGGCCGCCAAGGCCGTGAGTGCGGCGAGACCTCTGCGAGTCCTCGAATTGATTGCCATAGCCTGGTCCTTCCATCTGGAGAAGTGGTCGGCGGTCGGGCCTCACCCGCGGGCTTCGAGGCGGCGCCGCCGGAACTGGTCGAAGTAGACGGCGGCCCAGATGATCAGGCCGACGATGACCTGCTGGTAGTGAATGCTGATGCCCAGTAGCACGGAACCGTTGCGCACCACGGCGATGAGGAACGCCCCGATGAGCGTGCCGGCGATGCGGCCCTGGCCGCCGAACAGGCTGGCGCCGCCGATGACCGCCGCGGCGATGACGTCCAGTTCGAGGCCGATCCCGTAGTTCGGCTGGCCGGAGGCCACGCGCGAAGTCGCGACCATGCCGCCCAGGCCGACCAGCGCTCCCGCCAGCACGTAGACCGCGGTGAGGTTGCGGCGCACGGCGATGCCCGAGCGGCGGGCCGCCTCCATATTGGATCCCATGGCGTAGACGTACTGACCGAATCGGGACTGCGACAGCAGGAAGGCCACCCCGAGGGCGACGACCGCCGTGATCACGATGGCGAACGGGATGCCGGCGATCTCGCCGTTTCCGAGCAGCTGGAACGATTTCGGCAGGCTGTAGACGCCCACGGCGCCGGTGATGATGAAGACCAGCCCGCGTCCCGCCGACATCATTCCCAGGGTGGCAATGAAGGGCGGGAGGTGCGCCATCGCCACGAGCAGGCCGTTGACCAGACCGGCAGCCGCGCCGACTCCGATGGCGACGACGGTGGCCTCCCACACGGAGAACCCGAGATCGCGGACGACGATGGCGCCGACGACCCCGGCCAGCGCGGCGACGGAGCCGACCGACAGGTCGATGCCCTTCGTAATGATGATCATCGTCTGGGCCACCGCGATGATCGCGATGACCGCCGTCTGGGAGCCGATATTGAACAGATTGTCGGCGGTGAGGAAGTACGGGCTGGCGAGGCTGAGGGCGATGAACAGCACGACGAGTGCGGTCGCCGCCGTGAACTCGGAGACGGCGTAGGAGATGCGCTCCCGAAGCCACTCGCTCAACCGGTCGCGCGGCCCGGTGGTCGTCTCGACGCCGGTCATGATCGGCTGCGGCAGGTCGGAGCGGGGAGACGACTCACGGGCAACGCTGCCTCCTCCTGGCCTCGGATCTCCACATGCACCTCTCAAAGATCAGACGTTTACATGTGTGAATGTCATCATTTCATACTGATATCCACCGTGACAAGGGATTGAGGCCCCGGATTGATGCGCTGGCAACGGCTATACATCGGACTAAAAAGCCATGCCGGAGCGGAGCTCGGCACGTTCCCAACCGGTCGTGGCAGCGGACTTCCCGGGCGTCGCCAGGAGTCGGTCCTCCACCGCGACCCGTACCTGGCGATCTCCGGAAAAGAGCTCGTCAGGGGTTTGCGTACCCGCCGATCGGCCGCTATCGTCAACGATGATCAATCGTTTGCGCAAATTGAGCGGCGCGAGTGCTTCGCCATCGCACCCGAACGCTCGCGTCCGACCAAGGAGCCCCTATGACGACCATCGAAGCCGTCGAGACCCACGACATCCGCTTCCCCACCTCCCTCAGCCAGGACGGCTCGGACGCGATGAACAAGGACGGTGACTACTCCGCCGCCTACGTCATCATCCGGACCGACGACCCGGAGCTGTCCGGGTTCGGCTTCACCTTCACCATCGGGCGCGGCAACGACATCGTCACCGCGGCCGCCCTCCATTGGGCCGTCAAGCTGATCGGCCGCGACCTCGACACCATGGTGAACGACCCGGGGGCCCTCTACCGCGAGCTCAAGTCCGATTCGCAACTGCGCTGGCTCGGCCCGGAGAAGGGCGTCGTCCACATCGCGCTCGCCGCGGTCATGAACGCCGTCTGGGACCTCGCCGCCCGCGTCGCGCGAAAGCCCCTGTGGCGACTGCTGTGCGACATGACGCCCGAGCAGCTCGTGGACGCCGCGGACCTGCGCTACCTCTCCGACGCGCTCACCCGCGACGAGGCCCTCGCGATCCTGCGGGCCCAGGAGCCGTCCCGCGCCGAACGCATCGCCGACCTCGAAGCCCGCGGCGGCTACCCCTGCTACACCACGAGCGCCGGCTGGCTCGGCTACAGCGACGACAAACTCCGCCGACTCCTCCAGGAGGCGGTCGACTCCGGCTACCAGCACGTCAAGTTGAAGGTCGGCGCCGACCTGGAAGAGGACCGTCGGCGACTGCGCATCGCCCGCGAGGTCATCGGCTGGGACGCGAAGCTCATGATCGACGCCAACCAGGTGTGGGACGTCCCCGAGGCGATCGATTGGGTGAACGCGCTCGCCGAATTCAAGCCGCACTGGATCGAGGAGCCCACCAGCCCCGACGACGTCCTGGGACACGCCGCCGTCCGCCGCGCGGTCGCCCCGATCAGGGTCGCGACCGGCGAGCACGGCATGAACCGGGTCCTGTTCAAGCAGTTCCTCCAGGCCGAAGCCATCGACTTCCTGCAACTGGACTCGGCGCGGCTGGCGAGCGTCAACGAGATCATCGCCGTCTACCTGCTGGCCGCGAAGTTCGGCGTCCCCGTCTGCCCGCACGCCGGCGGCGTGGGCCTGTGCGAGCTGGTCCAGCACCTGTCGATCTTCGACTACGTCGCCGTCTCAGCGACCCTGGAGGACCGCGTGACCGAGTACGTCGACCACCTCCACGAGCACTTCACCGACCCGTGCATCGTGGAGAACGGCAACTACATCCTCCCGTCCAGGCCCGGCTACTCCGCCGAGATGCACCCGGCCTCGATCGCCGAATACTCCTACCCCTTGGGGGAGTATTGGACTGTTGACGCCGCATGATCATCGACGCGCACCGCCACGTGTGGGACACCCGAGTCCTGCGGTACCCGTGGCTGGACTCCGAACCCTCGCTCCCGCGCACGCACCTGCCGGCCGACGCCGCCGACGCGAAGGTCACGGGCGCGGTGTTCGTGCAGGCCGACGCCGCCGACGGAGCTGCCGAGGCGGCATGGGTGCAGGGCCTCGCCGCGTCGTGGCCGCAGCTGTCCGGCATCGTCGCCCATGCCCCCATCGAGGACGCCGACGCGCTCGTTCCCCGACTCGACGAGCTGTCCGCACTGCCGCTGCACGTCGGCGTGCGCCGACTGCTCCAGGACGAGCCGCCCGGATTCATCGAGTCGGAAGCCGTCCTGGGCGGCCTCGCCGAGCTCGCCCGCCGCGGCCTCCCGTTCGACGCCTGCATCCGCTACGGGCAGCTCCCGGAACTCACCCGGGCGGTCGCCGCCGTGCCGGGGCTCCGGGTCGTCCTCGACCACCTCGGCAAGCCCCCGGTTGCGGCGGGAATCGCCAGTCCGGAAGGGCGCGAATGGGTTCGGATGCTGCGGGATTTCGCGGCGGTGCCGGGGACCCTCGCGAAGCTCTCCGGGCTCGCCCCCGAAGCGGACCCGGGCCGCCCGTTGCGCGAGCAGGTCGCGCCCTTCCTCTCCAACGCATTGGTGGTGTTCGGCCCCGACCGGCTGATGGTCGGCAGCGACTGGCCGGTCTCGGCGGCAACGCCGCACCAGACCGGCTTCGGCGAGTGGTTCGAGCTGGTCAGTGACGTGCTGAGGCTGGCGCCCGACGACGCGGAGCGGGTGCTCTCGGCGACCGCAGAGCGGCATTACGGGCTCAAACAGCGTTGAACCCGGACAGCAGAGGCGAAGGGGGGAGCAGCGGCAAGACGTCCGATGTTTCTTGCGACTCGGGCAGCGGTTCGGCCATACTTGCCGCATGTCCCGCACCGACGATGTCGTAAACGGCGTCAAGCGCATGATCCTCGAAGGCGAGCTCCGCCCCGGCGAACGGCTCCCCATCGAGAAAGACCTCGCCGAGACCCTCGGCGTCTCACGCGGATCGCTCCGCGAAGGCGTCCGCGCGCTGACCATTCTGGGGATCCTCGACACCCGCCAGGGCGACGGCACCTACGTCACCAGTCTCGACCTCTCCCGGCTGCTCGCGCCGATGGGCTTCGTGGTCGACCTCCAAGGCGACGGACAGTTCCAGCACGTCCACGCCATCCGGCGGATGCTCGAAGGCGAGTCGGCCCGCCTCGCCGCCTCGCGGATCACCGACGAGGCCCTGGGCGAGGCCAAGACGCTGCTCGACGAGGCCGAGCGAATCCTCGACAAGACGCCCCAGGAACACGAGCGGATCATCGAGATCGACATCGCGTTCCACCGCATCATCGCCGCCCACACCGGCAACCCCGTGCTGGCGGGCATGGTCGAGGCGCTGGCCAGCCGCACCGTCCGGGAACGCCTGTGGCGCAGCCTGAGAGAGGACGGCGTGGACCGGCGCACCCACGGCGAGCACATCGCGATCCTGCGCGCGCTGCGCGCCCACGACCCCGAATCGGCCCGAATCCGCATGACGAATCACCTGCTCGGCGTGGAGGACTCACTGCTCGACCACCCGCTCGAAAGCGACAAGCCGCTCACCGGTCCCATCGACTGAACGCCGTTGCGGCGCCAACCTCCTTGGCAGGCCGACACTGCGGTGCCCGCCGGATTCAACCCGTCTGCGGCAGATTTCATCAGGTGAATGACGACCGTGCGAAGGCCGCGGTCAGTGTCCGGCCGCGTCGCGGACGGCGCGGGGCGATGCGCCGAACTCGCGATGGCAGGCCTTGTTGAACGCCTGGAGGTCGGGGATGCCGACCGACGCGGCGACCGCCGGGATCGAGAGCGTCGACTCGCGCAGCAGGTGCCCGGCCCGCACCATCCGGCGATGCCGCATGTATGCGACCAATGTGGATCCGGTGGTCTCCTTGACCAGCCTGGTGAGGTGGTTATGGGAGACGCCCACGGCACCGGCGACGTCGGGGACCGTGATCGGCCGCGGTAGCCGCTGCTCGATATAGGCGAAGGCCGCGGTCACCGCGGGGTGGTCCCCGTCTCCGGGTTCGTTCGGCTGCAACCGCACCGTTCGCCACAATGCGGCCCACACTTCGGCCGAGGCCCGGGCGGGGGAGTCGGCGACGGCGGTTACCGCCTGGCGCAGCATCTCGGCGAGCGCCGGGCCGGCGGGGCCGGCATCCTGGATGAGCGGGACCGTGTGCGGGACTCCCCGCGGCGAGGGCCGAAGGTGCACGTAGAGGTGCTCCGAGCGGCCCCGGTAGCGGTAGTGCACCTCGGTGTCGGCGGGAATGAGGCTGACGCGGCCTGGCTTGATGCGGTGGGCGGTTCCGTCGACCTCCAGATCGGCCTCGTACTGGTAGAGATGGAACTGCCACAGGTCGGGCAGGCGGAAATGGTCGTCGAGCCTGTTCAGGCCGTGGATTGCGAAGCCCGCGTTCACCACCTCCGGCGGCTCGTCGAGACAGATCATCACTTCATGCATACAGAAAATCAACCACAACCGTTCGAAATTGTCCACCTGTATGTGACCTCAGAACAGGTTCCTGGGCCGCCGCAAATCTTGAAAACCGACCACAAGTCAGTGATTATCGACAAGCAACACAGCCGGATCGGTCCCTAATCTCGGCATATGGCTGAACTCCGGCACCCTTCGCGGCCCGTCCGCATCGAAGCTGACATCCGAAATGAATACCGCTATGTGGAGGATCTCGGTCCGGGGACCGGACGGTCCGTACCGCGCGCTGCCCCGCGAACGGACGCCGCCGCACTCTCACTCGACGGCGACTGGCGGTTCCGGCTCGCGGCCGGCCTCCACGACACCACCGACGGCTTCGAAGATCCCGCCTTCGACCCCGATCACCACGACACCGGCGCCTGGGACACGCTCGCCGTCCCCTCGATGTGGCAGATGCACGACCTCGACGGCGAAGCGCCCTATGGGAAGCCGCAGTACACGAACATCCACTACCCCTTCCCGGTCGACCCGCCCCGAGTGCCCGACGCGAACCCGACGGGGGAGTACCGGCGCACCTTCACCCTTCCCGCCGACTGGCCCGCGGACGGGCGCACGCTGCTGCGCTTCGAGGGCGTCGACTCCTGTTTCGCCGTATGGGTCAACGGGGTACGGCTCGGCGACGGCAAGGGTTCGCGCCTGCCCACCGAGTTCGACGCCACCGCGCACCTGACTCCGGGCGAGAACACCGTGGCGGTGCGGGTCCATCAATGGTCCTCCGGGTCCTATCTGGAGGACCAGGACACGTGGTGGCTCTCGGGGATCTTCCGGCCCGTGTCACTGCTGCACCGCCCAGAAGGCGGGCTCGACGACGTCTTCGCCCACGCCGACTACGACCACGCCACCGGCCTGGGAACGCTGCTCGTAGAGGCCACCGGCGCTGGCAGGGTGAGCGTGCCCGAGCTGGGGATCGACATCGCCACGGGCGAGTCCGCCAGCGTCCCGGTCGAACCGTGGACGGCCGAGACGCCGCGCCTGTACGACGCCGTCGTCTCGACCGCGACCGAGCGAGTCTCCCTGCGCATCGGCTTCCGCACCGTCTCCGTCGAGGATGGCGTCCTCAAGGCCAACGGTCGGCCGATCCTGCTGCGCGGCGTCAACCGCCACGAATGGGACCCCGACACCGGCCGGACACTCTCGGCCGAGACGATGCGCCGCGACATCGAGATCATGAAGCGGCACAACGTCAATGCCGTCCGCACCAGCCACTACGCGCCGGACCGCCGCTTCCTCGACCTGTGCGACGAGCTCGGCATGTGGGTCATCGACGAGTGCGACCTCGAGACCCACGGCTTCTACCATTCCGGGTGGCAGGGCAACCCCGCGGCGGACCCGCGCTGGCAGGAGGCGTGTCTCGACCGCATGCGGCGCATGGTCGAACGCGACAAGAACCATCCCTCCGTGATCATGTGGTCCTTGGGCAACGAATGCAACGAGGGCGAGAACCTGAAGGCCATGGCCGCGTGGACCAAACGGCGCGACGCCGGCCGCCTGGTCCACTACGAGGGCGATTACGACTCCCCGTACGTCGACATCTACTCCCGCATGTACACCCCGCACGAGGAACTCGACCGCCTCGGCAGCCGGGAGGAGGAGCCGACCCGCGACTCCGCGAACGACGAGCACCGGCGGAGCCTGCCCTTCCTCCTGTGCGAGTACGCGCATGCCATGGGCAACGGCCCCGGAGGGCTCTCCGAGTACCAGCGCCTGTTCGAACGCCATGAGCGCTGCGCGGGCGGATTCGTGTGGGAGTGGATCGACCAGGGCGTGCGCCGCCGCACTGAGGACGGCCGCGAGTGGTTCGCCTACGGCGGCGACTTCGGCGAAACCCTCCACGACGCCAACTTCATCACCGACGGACTGGTCTTCTCCGACCGTTCCCCGTCCCCGGGCCTGATCGAGTACAAGAAGGTCATCGAGCCGGTCAGGATAGGGATCGACCCTCAGGAGCGGACGGTCTCGGTCGCCAATGGCCACGACTTCATCGACACGGCGCACCTGCGATTCACCTGGCAGGTCGAGGACGACGGCGTGCCCGTCGCCGACGGAGAGCTGGAAGTGCCCACCGTGGCGGCGGGCAGCGCATCACAGGTGCCGTGGCCCGAGGAGCTCCACGAGCTCACATCCACAGGGGAGGGAGAGCGTTGGGTGACCGTGCGCGCCTTCCTGGATGAGGACCGGGCATGGGCCGAGGCGGGCCATGAGATCGCCTGGGGCCAAGCGCCCATTCCGCGCCCCGAGACCCCGCCGCAGATCGGCGCGGTCGTGTCCCCGGCGCCGATCGCCGGCGGATACCGCCTCGGCGGGGCCGAGTTCGACGCGTTCGGGCGCTTGACCTCGTTCGAAGGCATCGAGCTGGAAGGGCCGCAACTGGACCTGTGGCGGGCCCCGGTCGACAATGACCGCGTCGCCTGGGGCACCCTCTCGACGGCCGCTCACTGGCGGGAGCGGAATGCGGCTCTCGATCGACTGGAGCACAAGCTCATCGATGTCGAGGCCGGCGACGGCGGGCTCACGGTGGCCACCCGGGTCGGCGCCGCCGGGGCCGCGATCGGCATGAACGCCCGATACGACTGGTCCTACGATCCGCAGACGGCGAAGCTGTGGCTGACCGTGTCGGTCGCGCCCTATGGCAAGTGGGACATTCCGCTGCCGCGCTTGGGCGTGCGCCTCGCCGTGCCGCGGGATCTCGACGCCGTCACCTGGTTCGGCGGCGGGCCGGGGGAGGCTTATGCCGACACTCGAGCCGCCGCGCGCGTCGGCCGCTACGACGCCACTGTCGCCGAGATGCAGACCCCGTACGCGTTCCCCCAGGAGAACGGTTCGCGCATCGACGTGCGCTGGGCCCGCCTGGCGGACCGGAACGGCACCGCGTTGACCTTCTGGGGTGCGCCCCGCTTCGCATTCACGGTGCGGCCCTGGACGAGTGAGGACCTCGACGCGGCGATGCATCCGACAGACCTGGTCGAGAGCGATCGGCTCTACGTCAATCTCGACGCGGGCCTCCACGGCATGGGTTCGGCGTCCTGTGGCCCCGGCGTACTGCCCGAGTACCGCCTGCTGCCCGAGCCGACCACCTTCATGCTCGGCTTCGGCACCGAGCAGGGTTGAACGGAGTCGCGGCTCACCGGCACCGGCCGGTGAGCCGCGTTCGTTATTGCGCCTATAGAAAGCAGCGGGCGTCCGGACCCGATCGGGTCCGGACGCCCTCCTCTCAACGGCCCCTCACAGACCGCAGGCTTATCCCTTCACGGCGCCGGTGATGACGGCCTTCGTGAAGTGCTTCTGGATGAACGGGTACATGATCACGATCGGAATGATCGTGCAGACCACGACGGCCATCTTCAGCGCGGCGGTCGGTGCGGCCTCGCCTTGGGACTGGTACTGGGCGGCGGCCTGCGCGCCGTCCGGTAGGCCCTGGCTGGACATGAGCATCCGCTGGAGTACGACCTGGATCGGCTGGGTGTCCAGGCCTGGCGTGTACAGAACCGCCTGGAAATAGAGATTCCAGTAGCCGACGGCGTAGAACAGGGCGATGACGGCGAGGATCGCCTTCGACATGGGCAGCACGATCCTGAACAGGGTCCGGAACTCGCCGGCGCCGTCCATCTTGGCGGCGTCGATGAGCTCGCCGGGGATCGAGTTCATGAAGAACGCGCGCAGGATGATGATGTTGAAGGTGCCCACGGCTCCGGGCAGGATGAGCGACCAGTAACTGTTGAACAGCCCGAGTTTCTGCACCACCAGGAAGCTGGGGTACATGCCCGGTCCGAATAGGAAGGTGAGCAGGATGAGCCACAGGATCGGGCGGTGCAGGAGTGAGCCGGTGCGCGAGAGCGCGTAGGCGCCGCAGATGGTGAGGACCATCGAGATGGCGGTGCCGCCGAAGGTGAGGATCAGCGTCAGCACGAGCGAGTCGGTGAGCGCGCCGCCGGAGAAGATCTCGCGGTAGGCCTGCCAGCTCACCTCGGTGGGCAGGATCAGGAGGTTGCCCCCGGCGCGGGTCAGCGCCTCCTCGCTGGCGAAGCTGGTGGCGACGACCGCCCAGATCGGGAGGACGATGGCGGCCGCGTAGCAGAGCATGAACAGGGCTTTGACGACCTTGCCCGCGATGGAGGGTTCCTCGTCCCAGATGGGCCGGTTGCTCTTGCGTCGCGGCCTGGTGTCGGTGGCGCGGATGCTGGTGGCGGTCATGACTTCTGGTAGATCCCTTGCTCTCCGAGGCGGTGCGCGATCTTGTTGGCAACGAGGATCAGGATCAGTCCGATCACGCCCTTGAACAGGCCCGCCGCGGTGCCGAACGATTCGCCCTGGTTGCCGATGATGCTCTGGTAGTAGACGAAGGTGTCGAGCACTTCGGTCGACTGGTACCCGATGGACTGGCGCTGCAACTGGTACTGCTCGAAGCCGACGGAGAGGATGCCGCCGATCTGCAGGATCAGGAGCAGGATGATGACCGGCCGGATGCCAGGCAGGGTGATGTGCCACATCCGCCGCCAGCGGTTCGCGCCGTCGGAAGCGGCGGCCTCGTAGAGGCTCGGGTTGATCGAGGCGAGGGCCGCCAGGAAGATGATCATGCCCCAGCCGGCGTCCTTCCAGGCCCACTGCATCCAGACCAGCAGGAGGAAGGTGTCCGGATTGGAGGTGAAGTTGAGCCGCTCGCCGCCGCCGTCCATGATCCAGTTGCTGATCAGGCCGTCGGCGCCGAGGACCTGGACGAAGACGGTGACGACCAGGACCCAGGAGAAGAAGTGGGGCAGGTACACGATCGACTGGAAGGCGCTGCGGGCCTTGATGGAGATTATGCTGTTCATGGCGAGCGCCAGCACAATGGACAGCGGGAACATGAAGACCAGGTTCAGGGTCGCGAACTTCAGGGTGTTGAGCAGCGCCGGCGTGAAGTACGGGTCGTTGAAGAGCCGCTCGAACCACGCGAAGCCCACGAACGGGTTCTCCCAGAACGGGCGGTAGGGGCTGTAGTCCATGAACGCGATGATGTTCCAGGCCGTGGGCCAGTAGTGGAACACCGACAGGTGCGCGACCACCGGGAGTGCCAGCAGCAGCAGGGGCCAGTCATGTCGAAGCCGCTGGCCCACGGTGCGTTTGCGCCTGACGATCACGCGGTCCGGTGTTCGGTCCGCGTCCGGTGGTGCCGTGCTCTGGAGTGTTGCCATCGCTTGAGATTCCAGTCGTCGTAGATCCGGTGAGGCGGGGAGGAGGCGGCCGGGCGGCCCTGCTCGAAGGGCCGCCCGGCCGAAGGCACTACTCGCCGTGAACGCTCTTGTACGCTTCCGTGTAGTACTCGCGGGCGGCCTCGCCGCCGTTGTTCATGTACGTCTCGAGAATGTCGGGGATCGACGAGAGCTCGGCGCGCCCGTACGCGATGTCGTTCTGCTGGTCCCAGAGCGTCTGGCCGGCGGCCTTGGCGTCGGCCGGGGCCTCGATCCGCATGCCCGCGAACGGGTTCTCCGCGCCGAACTCCTGAACGGAGGCGTGGAAATCGAACCGCTTCTGGACCACATCGGGGTCGCCGGTGAGGAAGGTCTGGACCTGGCCGACGACGTTCTTGTAGTTCATCGGGGCCTGGACGAGCTTGGACCCGAGTTCGGTGTAGACGGGAGAGCCGTCTTCGCCGAGGGTGAAGTGCTCGCCTTCGACGCCGTACTGCAGCAGCTCGTACTCGGTGGTGCCGTACGGGGACGCGCACCAGTTCGCGACGTCGAGGATCTCTTCGACCTGCTCCTTGCTGAGGTCCTTGTTGAGGAAGGTCCAGCCGTCGATGGAGATGTTCATGTAGACCAACGGCTCGCGGCCCTTCGCGCCGAGCGGCGGGAGCGGGTTGATCTCGCCTTCGGCCTCGCCCCGCTTGACCTGGAGCGCGTAATCGTTCCACCTGGCCATGTTGTCCTGAGTGAACAGGACGGTACCGGCCTTCTGCATGGCGGCGGCGTCGAGGGTCCCGGTGGGGGCGTCGGGGTGGATGAGCTTCTCGTCCCACAGCGTGCGACGGAATTCCAGCATCTCGGTGAACTCGGGCCGCTCGACGTTGTTGACCATCTTCTTCTGGTCCGCGTCCCAGTTCCAGCCGTCGGTGCCGCCCAGGCCGAACCACTGCCCGACGAACCAGTCGAGCTGGGCGAAGGCCCATTTGCCGTTCGCGTCGTCGGACCAGGCGCGGCAGACCTCCAGGAGCTCTTCGATCGTGGTGGGGACCGTAAGGTTCGCCCCTGCCAGCAGGTCGGTGCGGTACATGACGGCGTTGCCCGGGCCGCCCGTGAAGCCCATGGGGATGCCGTAGATGCCGGCGGTGTCGGGGTCCTCAATGTCCGTCGACCAGACCGACTGGCCCCAGGATGAGGACGGAAGCCTGGCCAGCAGTGGCCAGCGCTCGGCGATGTCGCCCTTGAGAATCTCGGTCAGGTTGTAGAAGTTGTTGACGACGGTCTCGGTGAAATTGCTGTGGGAGCCGAGCATCCAGCCGAAGATCGCGATGGCGTCGCCGTACTCGTTGGCCTTGAGCCACTGCACGGAGGTGTCGGCGAAGGTGTTGCCGTCGGCGTGGCGGAGGTTGATGGTGGTGCCGCCCCAGGTTTCGGTGACCGTCCCGTAGTACGGGTCGTCCCCGTCCGGCGTGTCGCCCCAGATCGGCACGGTCAGCTCGTAAGTGCCACTGCCCGAAGGCACTTCGGCCACGGCCTGGACCGGTTCCGGGTAGGAGGTGAAGCCGGAGGGGTGGTTCGGCGGCTCGCCCACGAGGTTGGGCTCGACCGGCAGCGGGAACTCCTTGTAAGTGGGCAGGAAGTCGAAGCCCTCGGTCGCCTGAGTGCTGCCGCTGTTGGATTCGATGTCGCTGCAAGCGGAGATCACCGGGAGTCCCGCGGCTCCGGCCGCGCCGAGACCGGCGACCTTGAACAGCGAGCGGCGTCGCAGCGGCTGGCGAGGGGATGGAGTGGACATGTTCGTCCTTTCGATCGTGCTGCCGTGAGGGGACTCCGGCAGGAGGAAATCTATAAATTTAGACATGTCTTCAAACGAAGATAGTCAATGTCAGCGGCGCTGGCAAGGCTCGAAGCCGCTAAAAGTTCGATGATTGAGTAATGATTTGGTAATGAGATGCGGTTCTAGCCAACATCTTCCAGGCTAATTCGCTCAAAATCCGACGATTCGATCGTCAAACATCGGATCTATCGTTACAAAGATTAGACCTTTGGGAGTCGTCGGGTCCGACGGCGAACGGCGTTCCCGAGAGGCGCTTCGGGCGGGGCGCCGCCGCCGCTCCGTACTCTCGCCGGGCAGTCCGTGCCGACCCCAAGGCCGGGTACCGCTGCCTGCGGAAAGTCTCGCCGCCCCGGCGGATCGGCGACATCGCCCGGGCCTGCCTCATATAACTCCATATAGGACTTTGTAGTCATCTCACCACTCAAAGTGCCGCATGAGTCGACCCAAGCGACTCATTGACATACCTGCCCCGATGAAACTAAGCTCTGGAAAGTATCGGGAATTACTCCGAAACTTTCGGTCCCCGCGGCATTGAGATCACGCGTGTCAGAACGGACGCGCGTCGACCGCTGGGCGAAAAAGGAACAATCTCAATGAGGAGAGTCATGTCAGAAGTCTTCGGGCAGACGCCCGTCAGAGTCAGTCGGCGCGGGATCTTCGGTGCCTCGATCGCCGCGTCCAGCGTGCTCGCGCTCGCGTCGTGCAGCGATGACGGCGGCGAAGAGGTGGATGTCGACGAGCTGTCGAAGGGCGCGATGGACGATTTCGCCGCCGACTCGCAGTTCAAGGCGACCGAACCGTTCAGCCTGTCCCTCCTGTGGACGGAGTGGCCCGAACTCCCGATCACCGACTCGTGGCAGTTCTTCACCGAGATCGAGAAGCGCACGAATGTGAAGCTCGAAACCACGATCATCCCGTTCAGTGACGCGGTGGAGAAGCGCAGTCTCCTGATCAGTGCGGGCGACGCACCCATGGTCATTCCGATTATCTACACCGGCGACGAGAACTCGTTCGTCTCTTCGGGTGCGATCCTTCCGATCAGCGACTATGTCGAGCACATGCCGCACTTCCAGAAGTACGTGGAGGAGTGGGACCTCGGAGACATGATCGACAACCTGAAGCAGGCCGACGGCAAGTACTACATGCTGCCCGGCCTGCAGGAGGTGTCGGTCCCCGTCTTCACGCTCATCATCCGCAAGGACGTCTTCGAGACCGTCGGCGGAGGCATTCCCGAGACCTGGGACGAGATGCGCGAAGCCCTCGTCAAGATCAAGGCGGAGTACCCCGACTCCTATCCCCTCGCGGACGGGTTCGAGGCGATGTCGATGCTGAACTACGCCGCGCACGCGTTCGGGGCGCAGGCCGGGTGGGGCTTCGGCACCGGCATGATGGACGACGGCTCCGGCAAGCTCCAGTACACCGCCGTGTCCGCCGAATACAAGGAGATGGTCGAGTTCTTCCGCGGACTCGTCGCAGACGGCCTCGTCGACACGGATTCACTCACGGCGGCGGACGACGGCAGCGGTGGCGGGAGCGTGACGGAGAAGTTCGCCAACGAGCTCGTGTTCGCGGCATCCGGATCGAACGGGACGGCGAGCGACTTCGCAGTGGCCCTGAACGAGACGGTCGGCGAGGGCAACTACGAGGTCCTCCAGATCGCCCCGCCCGGAGGCCCGGCGGGCATGGTGTGCGAACCGCGCAACTTCTGGAACGGCTTCATGCTGAACTCCGAGATCACCGAGTCCGAGAACTTCCTCGCCACGCTGCAGTTCCTCGACTGGATCTACTACAACCCCGAAGCCCGCGAGCTGCTCCGCTGGGGCGTGCTCGACGAGACGTACACGAAGGACGCCGACGGCAAGATCACTCTCAATCCGGAGTTCCGCCTCGACGCCTTCAATATCAATCCGGACGGGGAGACGGACATCCAAAAGGATCTCGGCTGGTCGAACTCCGTGTTCGCCGACTCGACCGAATCGCGCGCGCTCAAGGAGTCGTACAACACTCCCACCTTCGTGGAGTACATCGACTCCGTGCTCGCCACGCGAACCCCGCGCGACCCGAACCCGCCCGCCCCGCTCGACGAGTTGGAGCTCGAACAGGCGGCGCTCCTCTCCACACCGATCAAGGACACGGTCGACACGAACACGTTGCGGTTCATCATGGGCGAGCGCGATATCGCCGAATGGGACGACTACGTGGCCGAGCTCGAATCCCAGGGCCTGGCGGACTACATCAGCCTCATCAATGGTGCGCGTGACCGCTTCGAGGAGGAGAACTCCTGATCCGCGGTCGGGGCGGGCTTTCCGCCCCGACGCGGACGGGAGGGAGTGCACATGCCCCTTACCTCAGACGAGAAGTCCCCGCGGTCGGCCGAGCGCGGGTCGACCAGGGTCGCCGCGCCCGACGGGCCCCCGACACTCACCATCGACAAGCAGCCGACGGCACCGAGCCGAGGACCGCAGCGCCAGACCTGGCGCAAAGCCTTCGAACGTGACTGGCAGCTGTACAGCCTCGCCCTGCTACCCCTGATCTACCTCGCGATCTTCAAGTACGGTCCCATGATCGGGAACGTCATCGCGTTCCGGAGGTTCCGCCCAGGCGGGAACATCTACGGCGACGAGTGGGTCGGCTTCCGCTACATCGAGATGTTCATCAACGACCCGACATTCTGGAAGGTCTTCGCGAACACGGCGATCCTGGGCGGACTGACCCTCGTGGTCTGCTTCCCACTCCCGATCGTGCTCGCGCTCCTGCTGAACGAGGTGAGGAAGAAGCATTTCAAGAAGATCGTGCAGTCGATCTCCTACCTGCCGCACTTCCTCTCCATCGTCATCGTCGTCGGCATGCTCATGCAGCTCTTGTCATTGAATGGCACGGTCAACCAGATCATCGGGGCGTTCGGCGGGGAGAGCATCCCGTTCCTCCAGCGACCCGAATGGTTCCGCGCCGTCTACGTCGGGTCCGAAGTGTGGCAGACCGTCGGCTGGGGGACGATCCTCTATCTGGCGGCGCTCACCACGGTCGACGACTCCCTGTACGAGGCGGCGAGAATCGACGGGGCGGGCCGGTGGCGGCAGACGTGGCACGTCACGATTCCCGGCATCCGTCCGATGATGATGACCCTCCTGGTCCTCAACATCGGGACGTTCCTCAACGTCGGCTTCGAGAAGGTGCTGCTGCTGTACAACCCGCTGACCTACGAGACGGCCGACGTCATCTCGACGTATCTCTACCGGGTCGGTCTGGTGTCGAACAATCTCAGTTATGCGGCGGCGATCGGCCTGTTCCAGGCGGTGATCGGCCTGGTGATGGTGCTTTCCGCGAACCTGATCTCGCGGCGGATGGTGGGGACGAGCCTGTGGTAATCGACGTGATGTCAAAGAACCCGACCAAGCCGGCGAACGGAGGCCAGCGGAAGACGAAGGAGTCGACCGGGACTCGCGTCTTCGGCGTCGTCAACACGACCTTCCTCGTCCTCTTGTGCGTGGGCATGCTGTACCCGTTCATCACGGTGCTCGCCCAGTCGTTCAGCTCGGCGGGTGCGATCAACGCCGGCCAGGTGAGCTTCTGGCCCGTCGGCTTCAACCTCGACACCTACAGTGCCGTGATGCAGAACGACACGTTCTGGCGCAACTACGGCAACACGGTGCTGTACACCGTGGTCGGGACGACGATCGCCATGGTCCTCACCACGACCTACGCATATGTGCTGTCGAAGAAACATCTCAAGGGGCGCAAGGCACTCATCGGCATCGCAGTGTTCACCATGTTCTTCAACGGCGGCCTCGTGCCGAACTACGTGCTGATCTCCTCGCTCGGAATGAAGAACACCATGTGGGCGCTCGTGCTCCCCGGTGCGATCTCGATATTCAACCTCCTTGTCATGAAATCGTTCTTCGAGAACCTGCCGAAGGACCTCGAAGAGGCCGCGCAGATCGACGGACTCGGCTGGTACGGGATCTTCGGGCGGATCGTGCTCCCCCTGTCGAAGGCGGTCATCGCCACGATGGTGCTCTTCTACTCGGTCCAGTTCTGGAACGACTGGTTCGCCGCGTTTCTCTACCTCGACAAGAGCGAGCTGTTCCCCGTCACGCTGTTCGTGCGGAACCTGATCGCGGGAGCCTCCACCACGACGTCCGAAGGAGCGGCGGCCACCGGGTCGACGACCGCGCTGGTCTCCACCAACATCCAGGCGGTGACGATGATCCTCACCGTCATCCCCATCCTCTGCATCTATCCCTTCGTGCAGCGGTACTTCGTATCGGGCATCATGCTGGGCTCGGTCAAGGGATGACGCTCCGCAACACCCGCCCAACGGACACCTCCACGCCTCCACCCGAAGGAAGACGTCTCTCCATGACCACTGACACCGACGCCGCGTCTGCCGAGACGGCGGTCGCCGAGGCGGGCCTGGCGCCCTGGCACGACCACCGGCTCAGCCGATCGGAGCGCGCGGCGGCGCTCGTGGCCGAGATGACGATCGAGGAGAAGGCGGGGCAGCTCGTCGGGCTCTGGGTCGGAGCGGACGCCTCCGGGGGCGACGTCGCTCCACATCAGAGCGACATGAGCAAGGACGCGCCCTCGTTCGCCGACGTGATCGCCGACGGACTGGGCCAGCTGACGCGCCCCTTCGGCACGAAGCCGGTCCAGGCCGAGCTCGGGGCGAAGTCGCTGGCCCGGGCGCAGCAGCAGATCGTCGCGGCCAATCGCTTCGGCATCCCGGCCCAGGTGCACGAGGAATGCCTGGCCGGCTTCGCCGCGTGGGGTGCGACCGCCTACCCGGTGCCGCTCTCGTGGGGCGCGAGTTTCGATCCGGAGCTCGTCCATGCGATGTCCGAGCGCATCGGCCGGTCGATGCGCGCAGTCGGCGTGCACCAAGGTCTCGCGCCCGTCCTCGACGTGGTGCGCGACTACCGCTGGGGACGCGTGGAGGAATCGATCGGCGAGGACCCGTACCTCGTGGGCACGATCGGCGCCGCGTACGTGAAGGGGCTCGAGAGCGCGGGCGTCGTCTCCACGCTCAAGCACTTCGCCGGATACTCGGGCTCGCGCGCCGGGCGCAACCACGCCCCGGTCTCCGCCGGCCCGCGCGAGATGGCCGAGATCTTCCTGCCGCCCTTCGAGACCGCACTGCGGCACGGGGGAGCCCGCTCGGTGATGAACTCGTACGCGGAGGTCGACGGGATGCCGGCGGCCGGTGACCGGCGACTGCTCACCGACCTGCTCCGCGACAAATGGGGCTTCGACGGGGTCGTCGTGGCGGACTACTTCGCCGTCGCCTTCCTCCGCACGCTGCAACGGGTGGCGGAGACCGACGGAGAGGCCGCCGCCCGCGCCCTCTGGGCCGGCATCGATGTCGAGCTCCCGTCGGTCGCGGCCTACGGGGCGCCGCTCATCGACGCGGTTCGGTCGGGCGACCTCGAAGAGGCGCTTGTCGATCGCGCACTGCAGCGCGTGCTCGAGCAGAAGATCGACCTCGGCCTCATCGAAGCCGACTACGACCCGACACCCGCGCACGACGCGCCGCTCGACGCGGCCCTGGACGGTGCCGACTCTCGCGAGATCGCGCTCCGCCTGGCCCGCGAGGCCGTCGTACTCGTCGACAACGATGGGACGCTTCCCCTCTCGGCGGACGTCCGCGTCGCGGTCGTCGGCCCGCTCGCCGACGACCCGTTCGCGATGCTCGGCTGCTACTCCTTCCCCGCGCACGTGGGCGTGCACCACCCGGAATCGGGCCTCGGGATCGACATCCCGACCGTCCTTGATGAACTGAGCGCACGCCGCGAGGTGATCCGGAACGAGGCCGGATGCGACGTGTCGGAGCCGGGGCGCGACGGCTTCGACGCCGCCCAGGACGCGGCACGCGACGCCGACGTGGTCGTCGTCGCCCTCGGCGACCGGGCCGGGCTCTTCGGACGAGGCACCTCAGGGGAGGGCTGCGACGCCGCCGACCTGCGCCTTCCCGGAGAACAGCAGGCACTCCTGGAGGCACTCCTCGATACCGGAACCCCCGTCGTGCTCGTCCTGCTCACGGGGCGCCCCTACGCACTCGGTGCCGTGGCCGCCCGGTGCGCGGCGATCGTGCAGACCTTCTTCCCGGGACAGCAGGGCGCGCAGGCCATTGCTGAAGTGCTGACGGGCGAGGTGAATCCGAGCGGGCACCTTTCCGTCGGAATCCCGCGCGAGGCGGGCGGTCAGCCCTCG
The DNA here is from genome assembly GCF_004912275.1 of Glycomyces buryatensis. Lineage (GTDB taxonomy): Bacteria > Actinomycetota > Actinomycetes > Mycobacteriales > Micromonosporaceae > Glycomyces > Glycomyces buryatensis. The sequence continues at coordinate 94,900 of NZ_STGY01000072.1, read as the reverse complement.
ACGTACCTGGCGCCGCCGCTCGGCCGGGCCAACGGCGCGTCCAACATCGACCCGACGGCGCTCTATCCCTTCGGGCACGGGCTCTCGTACGAGGACCTCACCTGGCATCCGACGGTGACGGAGGAGGAAGACTGGGAGAACGACGGGACCACCTCAGTCTCGGTCGTCCTCTCGAACGAGACCGCCGTGCGAGTCGACGACGTCGTCCAGGTCTACCTCCACGATCCGTTCGCGCAGGTGACTCGGCCGGACCAGCGCCTGGTCGCCTACCGGCGGGTGTCGCTCGCAGCGGGGGAGACCATCGAGGTCCTATTCCGGCTCCACGCCGACCTGACCTCCTTCGTGGGGATGTTCGGGGATCGAATCGTGGAGCCGGGAGCGGTCGAATTGCGCGTCGCACGTTCGAGCACCGACGTGCACGCCGCGGTGCGTCGACGGATCGTGGGAAGCGTGCGCCGCCTTGGAGCCGATCGGGAGCTCGTCGCCGAGGTCGAGGTGCGCGCGACGGAGGCGCCATAATTATGAACATGACTCACGCCGACGAGATCGGTCCCGGGGCGCTCTCCCGGATGACCGCCGCGATCTACCGGTACCTCGTCCTCGGATTGTTCCTGGCGATCTCCGGTCTGCCGACCGTGCTGTTCTGGGGCCTATTGTCCCCAGAACCTTCGAACGTCGCGTTCATTGACGTCGCACTCTTCGTCGGTGCGCTCCTGCCCGTCGCGCCGGCGCTCTCGGCGGCGCTGTACGCGCAGCGGGCTTGGTCGAAGGAGCCGGACCTGAGTCCGACGCGACCGCTGCTCCGCGGGCTCCGACTGAATCTGCGGGACACGCTTTCCTGGTGGGTTCCCGTGCTCGCGTTCGCGACGGTGCTCGCCGTGAACGTCATCTTCGCCGAGGGGGTCGCCGGGGGCGAGTTCCTGCGACCGGTGTGCGTCGTGCTCCTGGCGGTGCTCGCCGTGTGGTCGGGGCACCTGCTCGTGGTGAGCTCCTTCTTCTCGTTCCGATTCCGGGACGTGCTCCGCGTGGCGGCGGCGGAGTTCTTCATCTCCTGGAAGTCGTCCCTCGGCATCCTCTCGATCCTCGTCGTCGCGACGGCCACCGTGGCCCTGAGCTCCGAGGCACTGCTGCTCATTCTGGGATGGGCCTTCGCCGTCTCGCTGTGGCTGGCCGTGCGGCCGGTCATCGCTGACATCACCGAAAGGTTCACGAGCCACGACTGACGTCGCGACGGCGAACGACCGGGATGGGGAAGCAGACTTGCGATCGAGCATTCTGATCAGTACCGTGAACCTTCACGAAGATCAGAACGGGGAAACAACGATGAACGCCAACCGAGACCCGCGGCCTGAATACGCGGGGTACCTCTACGTGCACTTCAAACGCGAGGCGGAAGACGGCGAGCAGATCTATTTCGCCTTGAGCGAGGGCAATGACCCGCTGCACTTCGACGACCTCAATGGCGGCAAGCCGGTCCTCTACGCCACCTTGGGCGAACACGGCGTCCGCGACCCGCACATCGTTCGCGCCCCGGACGGCGACCGGTTCTACATGGTCGCCACCGACCTGTGCCTCTACAAGAGCCTCGACTGGGATCGCCACCAGCGCCGGGGCAGTCGTTCGATCATGGTCTGGGAATCCCAGGACCTTGTGGACTGGGGCGAAGGCCGGCTCGTCGAGGTCGCACCGCCCGAAGCCGGCAACACCTGGGCGCCGGAGTCGGTCTGGGATTCGGAGCAGGAGGCCTTCCTCGTCCACTGGTCTTCGACCCTCTATGACGACGCCGAACACGAAGGCCAGAGCTACAACCGGATCATGTACGCCACCACTCGCGACTTCCGCGAGTTCTCCGAGCCGCACGTGTGGATCGACCGGGGCTGGCACACGATCGACACCACGGTCATCGACCACGAGGGCGTCTACTATCGCTTCCTCAAGGACGAGCGCAGCCGCACCCACGGAGTGCCCAAGGGCAAGACGGTCTTCTCCGAGACCTCCCGCTCCCTGACCGCCGCCGATTGGGAGCCGCTGGCCGAGGGCATCGGCCTCGACGCGATCAGCCAAGGCGAGGGCCCGCTGGTGTACAAGTCGAACACTGAGGACAAGTGGTACCTCTGGATCGACGAGTTCAAGGCCGAACGCAGGTACGTTCCATTCGAGACGGACGACCTCGCCGGCGGCCAATGGACTCCCTCCGAGGACTTCCGGCTACCGGAGGACCCCTGCCACGGCGTCGTGCTGCCCGTGACCGCCGAAGAGTACGAGCGCCTCAGTACCGCTTGGGATTGAGTAGTGAAAATAGACCACTAGTCGGTGAATACGACCCATTACAACCCGGCCAGGTGTTCATAAGCTCGTCGTATGACAACCACTGAACAACTACTGTCATCCGTAGAGATGGCACGGTTCGTCGCCAACGGGTTCCACCGTTTGGACGCGATCGTGCCGGCCGAGCTCAACGAGCGGGCCATCCCGGAATTCGACGCCGGGCAGCAGCCGGGCGTCGCCTACGGGACCCCCCTGAAGCGGGCCTTCCCCGAGGGCTCGATCCCGCGGGCGCTACTGGATCTCCCGGCGGTCGCCGGGGCGCTGCGGAGCCTCGTCGGATCCGACCCCACGGTCGACCACCACCACACCCACGTGCGCGAGCCGCACGAGGGCGGCGCGCAACCCCTCCACGGCGACGCCATCATCGACACCCGCATCGACGCCTTCGACATCCAGCTCATGTACTACCCGCAGAAGGTCACCGTCGACATGGGCGGCACCCTCTCCGTACCCGGGTCGCACCTGCGCCGCACCAACGAGTCCGACACCGGCCGCTACCAGAACCTGCGCGGGCAGACCCGCCTGACCTGCCCGCCCGGGACCGTCGTGCTTCTGCACCACGGCATCTGGCATGGCGGGCGGCGCAACGACTCCGACATCCGCCGCTACATGTTCAAGATCCGTTTCAACCCGACCGCCCCGCAGGTGCGGACCTGGGATGTGAGCGACCTCGACGACCCCGCCGTCGCCCGGGAGCTCTCCGTCTTCCACCCCTGGAGCGAGCACGCCACCAGCCGCCTGGAGATCTACAACCGCATCAAGATGTGGCGCGCACTCACCGGCGACACCTCGTTCGACATCGACTACTGGGCGACCCGCGTCGCCAACCGCCCCGGGAGGGCCTGATGAAGCAGCACGACGTCAAACAGCGGGTTCTCGTCCTCTACTTGAACACCTCCGCCCTCGACGCAGAGGTGCTGGCCTGGTCCAACTACGACGGGACCGGCAAGACTGACCCCACCACCGGCGACAGCGACGAACCGCCCTACAAGACAGGGGTGGACGCGCTCAAGGACGGCTGGCGGCTCTTCCAGGCCTCCCAGCTCATTCCGCCCTACCCCGGCCACGAGTACGACACCTCGTTCCTCAAGCACGAGTTCTGGTTCGAGAAGCTCGAATAGGCGACCGGATCATCAATCCGAGCCGTTGCCGGACACCGACAATTCGGCGTCCGGCAACGGCTTCTTCCTAGTTCAGGCCGCCGGGGCGGGGCCCGTCGAGTCGCGGACGGTGAGGGCCGTCGAGAGCTGGAGGTGCCGGGACGCGGGCCGGGCGCCCTTCGCCATGCCCAGGACGGTCTCGACGGCCATCCGGCCCATGCCCGCGAGCGGCTGCCGCACCGAGGTGAGGCCGGGCGTGGTCCATTCGGTCTGCGGGGTGTCGTCGAATCCGGTGACGGAGAGCCGGCCGGGGACGTCGACGCCCAGCTCTTTCGCCGCGGCGAGGACGCCGATGGCGATCTCGTCGTTGCCCGCGACGACGGCGGTCGGAGGCGTTGCGAGCGAGAGCAGGTCGTGGCCGTGCATGAGTCCCGCCTCGACTGAGAACGTGTCGTGGTGGATCAGCTCCGGTTCCGCCGTGAGGCCGGCGCCGTCGAGTGCGGCTTGGTACCCGTGAAAGCGTTCGGCCGAGGGGGCCGAGTTCCGGGGGCCGCCGATCCAGGCGATCCTGCGGTGGCCGAAGCGGATGACATGGTCGGTCGCGGAGCGCCCGCCCTCCCAGTTGGTGGAGCCGATGCTGACGGCACGGGAGCCGGCCGTGCCGATCGGATCGATCGTCACGACGGGCAGTTCGAGATCGTCTGCGGCGGTGAGCATTGCATCGGGCACGGCGACGGCGAGTTCGATGACGCCGACGGCGCCCGACTCCTGCTGCTGCGCGACCCAGTCGTGCGCGGCCTCGGGGTTCACGCTGATCGACGGGTCCGGTGGCAGTCGGAGCAGTAGCTCGGTTTCCGTTGCGGTGGCGGCGGCGAGGATTTCCTGAAGCACGGTTCCCGCGTAGGGGGAGGCCACGAAGTCGAGCACGACCACGAGCGCCCGCCCCCGGCGCCGGTCGTGCCGCGGCGTCGTCGGCCGGTAGCCGGTCTCGGCGACGACGCCGAGGACGAGTTCGCGGGTGCGGGCCGAAACGTCGCTGCGTCCATTGAGGGCCTTCGAGACGGTCGCCGGCGAGACGCCGGCCTGCCGCGCGACGTCCATCAGGGTGACTCTCTCAGTTCGGGGTTGCCGACTCACCACAATTCCTTTCGCTGATTCGAAAACATTTCGATACTAGCATCACCTGAACTCGGCCAATAACCGGCAGAATTCCCACCTCAAGATGCTTATTGACCGACATCGACACGCGAGGTAGCGTAAGACGTACTCGAATATTGTTCGAAAAAATTTCGAAAATATCTCCACCGTGCCGTCCACCAAGCGAAGTGAGGCCATGACAAGCAACCGCACACCCCAACCCCGAATTCGCATCGACGGCCAGCCGTGCGAGGAGACGACTCTGCCGCACGTCTGGAGCGAGTGCGTCGGCGCCGGAAGGGCGAACGAGGCGCTGCGGGCGGACTGGCAAGGGCAGTTCGCCGAGGCCGTCGACACCCTCGGATTCAAGTACCTCCGCTTCCACGGCCTCTTCCACGACGACATGTTCGTCTACCGGGAGAGCTACGGCGGCGGCTTCGGCCCGAACTCGCCCCTGGAGGCACCGGTCCACACGTTCAGCTATGTGGACAAGGTGTTCGACTTCATCCTGGACAGCGGCGCCCGACCGTTCGTGGAGCTCGGCTTCATGCCCCGAGAGCTCGCGACCGAGACCGAGACGCTGTTCTGGTGGCGCGCGCACGGCAGCCCGCCCAAGGACATGTCACGCTGGGTCGAGCTGGTGACGAAGACGGTGGAGCACTGGATCGACCGCTACGGCCTCGCCGAGGTCCGCAGGTGGCGGTTCGAGGTGTGGAACGAGCCGAACCTGGTGCCGCACTTCTGGACCGGGACGAGGACGCAGTACTTCGAGCTCTACGAGCAGACCGCGAGGGCGATCAAGCGGATCGACCCCGAGCTGCGGGTCGGTGGGCCCTCCACGAGCGTCTTCGTGCCCGACGACCGGTACAAGGGCGAGGTCCAGGACCGCTCCAAGGAACACGGGACCGCCGCCGCGGACGACCTGGACGCGCTCGACTGGCGTCCGGTGTGGATCGAGGAGTTCCTGGCCTGGTGCCAGGAGCGGCAGGTCCCGATCGACTTCGTCTCGACCCACACGTACCCGACCGACTACGCGTTCGGCGCCGACGGCGTGGGCGTGCCGCTCTCCCGGTACGCCGACGCCACCCACGACGACCTCGCACTTCTGCGGAAGCTCATCGCCGACAGCGCCTACCCCGACGCGGAGATCCACATAACGGAGTGGTCGACGTCCCCGTCCTCCCGGGACCTGATGCACGACACCGTGTTCGCGGCCGCCTCGATCACCCGCTCGTACCTTCAGTGCGCCACGCTCGCCGACTCGATCTCCTACTGGGCCTTCACCGACGTATTCGAAGAGGGAGGCGCCGGCATCGGACCGTTCCACGGCGGCTTCGGACTGGTGAACGAGAACGGCATCCACAAGCCCACCTTCCACGCCTTCGAGATGCTGGGCCGGCTCGGCGACCGGCTGCTCCGCTCCACTCCCCACGGGGCGATCACCCGCGACAGCCGCACCTCGGCGGTGTCGGCCGTCTTCTTCAACTACCCCGAGGACATGGGGCTGAAGTCCATCGGCTCGGCGAACTCCTACCAGGAGACGCGCCACCTCGCCGCGAAGGGTCCGAACAGGACGATCCGGCACTCGATCGCAGGACTCGAACCGGGCAGCAGGTTCCTCGTCGAGATCGTCGACTGGGAGCACGGGAACGTCGCCGAGGCCTGGTACCGGATGGGAAGTCCGATCAATCCGTCCCGGGCCGAGAACCGGTACCTGGGCACCGTGGCGGACGCGCTCCTGAGGTACACGCTGACCGTCCCCGAGTCCGGCGTGCTCGACCTCGACGTCGACCTCGCGCCCTGGGCCGTGATGTCCCTGCGGCAGTCGGACTGACGACCGCGGCGGACCGGAAGCGGAGCCGTGAGGGCGGTACCGAGACCGGTGGCGCGGGCCCTGCGGCCCGCGCCACCGGTCTCGAGTGAGACTCAGGCGAGGTTCCATTTCTGGTTGGATCCGCCGTGGCAGGACCAGAGGTAGACCAGCGCGCCATTGGCGGTCGAGGCCTCGGCCACGTCCAGGCACAACCCGGACTGCCGGTTCACGACCGAACCGTCCGAGCGCAGATCCCATTTCTGGTTCGTCCCGCCATGACACGACCAGATGATCGCCGCAGTCCCGTTCGACGTCCCACCGCCCGAGGCGTCCAGGCACTTGCGCGAAGAACCCGAGTAGACGGTCAATTCGCCTGCGGCGGTACGGCTCCACTGCTGGTTCATGCCGCTCCAGCAGTCGTAGATCTGGAGCTGCGTTCCATTCGCGGTCGACTGGTTCGGAACATCCAGGCACCGGTTCGAGCCCGTGCCGCGCACCGAGCCCGAGGCCGGGCCCGAGGCGTCGCCCTCGGGACCGGCGGCGTCGATGATCTCGGCGGCCCCGGACGGAATGTTGTTCGCCGAGAAGACGGTGTTGTTCTGCACGACATTGCCGCGCTGCCCGTTGGGGATGCCGGTGATGTCGGAACTGGTCGAGTAGTTCCCGGTCAGGGTCAGGTTCCCGGTGTTGTGGCCCCCGTTGATGTTCCCGTGGGCCCACTGCCCGGCGGTGCTCATCATGACGTTGCGCGTCACGCTGAAGTAGCGGGAGCCTTCGTCGAAGTACATGCCGAGCTGGCCCGTGCCGTCGCAGAAGTTCCCCTCGATCGAACTGTTGGGATGCGCCGAGAGCGCGTAGATGCAGCCCGCGTCCCACAGCGTGTTCACGGTGTCGACCAGGTGGTTGCCGACGACATGGACGTCGGTGTGGGTCGTGGGCGTGCTGTAGATCGGCTGGAAGTCGTAGAGACCGCGATCGACGTACTCCTGGCTGCCGCCGGGATCGTTGGCGCCCCAGCCATATCCGATGCCGATGCCGCTGTATGGCATGTCGGCGATGTAGTTGTGGTCGATCGTGAGCCGGGTGGCGTAGGTGGCCAGGATGGCGTCGTTGTCGAGGTATTCGAGCGCCGTGCTGTAGATGCTGTTGTTCCCGATCCGGATGTCGCGGTTGACCATGCGCTGATCCGAAGGGTGGTGCGCGTCGGGGCGCACCCCGCCGACCGTGATGCCGCCGCCGGCGCTCTCGGTGAAGGTGTTGCCGACGACGGAGACGTCGTGCGCGCCGAGTCCGACGCCGGTGGAGTGAGCGTTGGCATCATTGCCGATGCCGAGGGCCATCGAGCCGAGGTTCACGAAGGTGTTGCCCTCGAACGCGATCCGGTCGGCCGCCGAGACCTGGACCGCGCCGGGGGTCTGCGACCAGCCGTTGCGGGAGCCCTCGAAGCCGTAGCAGCCGCGCGAGCATGAGGAGAACGCGTCGCCGGGCCGGTGCTCCTGGGTCCCTGTCATGAAGGTGCCGGTCTGCTGGTTCGCATAGCCGTCGGACGAGTTCGGGTGCAGCCAGGACGTGCCGGTGAAGGTCAGCCCGGAGAACCGGAGGTCGTGGACCGGCTGGTCGTAGGTGCCCCCGACCTCGACCAGGGATTCGAGACGCGGCATCTCGACGCTCGTGTTCGCCAGGTCCTGGCCCTGGAGCGGCTTGTAGTACAGCGTTCCGGCGTTCGCGTCCAGGTACCACTCGCCGGCTTCGTCGAGGAAGCGCTTGGAGTTGGTCAGGAAGAATTTGGGGCCGACGAACGGGGCCTGGACCGTGTCCCATCCGAAGGTGTTGTTGTCCCAGGCGGGCTGCTGCAAGGTGGCCTGGGAGCCGGAGATGTTGTCCACCGGGGTGATCCGGGTGCTCCACGTCAGGTGCGCCAGGAAATCGATGCGCTGCTGGTCCGGCAGGCCGGAGAGCCAGTTGAGGTTCTGGTTCTGGATGGAGATCCCGTCCGCGTTGAGCGAGATGTCCGAAGGGGACAGGCTCATCCGGGCGCGCTGCGCCAGGACTCCGTCGACATAGAGCTGCCGGGTGTCGAAGCCGGTGCCGACGTCGGCCCGGTAGACGCCGGTCGCGGCGTCGTCGAGCTCCCAACCGGTGACCGACTTGGCCCCGGTCACGACGGGCTCCGCGTCGGGTGCGGCCTGCCAGGTCACGGTGTGGCCACCCTGGCCGGAGTCGTTCTCGTCGAACCGCAGTGGCGCGTCGAGCCGGTAGGTCCCATCGAGGAGATTGACGGCCACGTCGCCGTCGCCCGCGGCGGCGGCCTCGCTGGCGCGCCGCTGCGCCTCGGTCAGTGTCTGGAGCGGCTGATCGGCCGTGCCGTCGCCGCTGTCGCTGCCGGTGGGCGAGACGTAGAACTCGTACTCGGCGGCCTGGGCGAGTACCGGGGATGCGCCCGGGCCGACGAGGACTCCGGCGGTTGCCAGGAGGATGGCAGCCGAGAGGGCGGGCGCGCGAAGGCGCCTGGGGGGTGAATGCCGCATGGCGATGTCCTTTCAGATTTCGGTGAGGCGAGTCCTTCTGTTCTCGGTGGCGGGTACTTGCCGTGGGGCGGGCGGTGCCTCGGGGTCCGCCCGCTTTCGGCGAGTAGGGGATCGGTCGGTCTCGGTGTGCTGTTCGGTGGCGAACAGGCGCAGTCCGGCGCGTTCGGGCCGGATGCCCGGCCCGGCGGGGTTCGCCGGGCCCGGTCGGAGGCCGAGTTCGGCGATTGCACCCTTATGGACGGTTATGCCCAGGCCGGGGGAGTCGCCGAGGACGAACGCGCCGTCCTCGATGTCGAGGTCGGCGGTGAGGCCGACTGGGGGCCGGAGGTCCTGCAGCTCGCTGACGAGGTGATTCGGCACGGAGGTCGCGGCGTGGAGCAGCCCGACCGGGATATTGCCGATCGGGCTGACCGGGAGATCGTGCGCGTGCGCGAGGGAGGCGACCCGCAGGAAGTGGGTGATCCCCCCGACCGCGGACGTCTGGAGGATGTCGACCCCGCCCGCCCTGAGGAGCGGGCGGAACTGCTCCAGCCCGGTCAGGTTCTCGCCGCTGGCGACCGCGGCACGGATGCCGCGCTGGACGACGGCCAGGCCTTCGGCGTCCCAGCGCCGCACCGGCTCCTCGACCCAGGCGATGTCCACTGTGCGCTCCAGCTCGCTGACGTGGCGGACCGCCTGCTTGCGCGACCAGATCTCGTTCGCGTCGAGCATGAGGCCCGGCCGCGCCCCGCCCCCCGCCTCGGTCAGCACCTCCCGAACCAGGTGGAGCCGCCGCCGGTCCCGCTCGACGTCGATGCCGCCCTTGAGCTTCGCCGCCCGCAGGCCGCGCTCGGCGTAGACGCCGTAGGCCGCGGCCAGGTCGTCGTCGCCGAGGCCGATGTCGAGCCCCGACGCGTAGGCGGGCACGGCCCGGTCGCGGCCACCCAGGAAACGCCACAGCGGTTCGTCCGCGGCCTGCGCCTTGATGTCCCACAGGGCGGTGTCGAGCGCTCCGACCGTGGCGAACACGGCTCCGGCGTGCCCGGCCTTGAAGGAGTACCGCAGCATCCGGTCGTACAAGGCGGCCACACTACGCGGGTCCTCGCCCTCGATCGCCGCGAAGACGCTCTCCAGCTCGACGTGCGAACCCACCCCGACGCCGGTGATGCCCTCGTCGGTGTCCACCAGCACGATCGGGACGGTGGTGACCCCGTCCTCGAACAGCCCGTTGGCATCCCCGACGGGCCGCGCCCATTCCTGGATCGTCGTCAGCGTGCGGTAACCGGTGATCCGCATGTCATCCCTTCGTGGAGCCGGCGGTGACGCCGGAGGCGATCTGGCGTTGGAAGACCAGGTACAGAGCGAGGACCGGCACCGCCGCGATGAGCACGCCGCCGGCGAACGTCGGAATGTCCGCCGAGTACTGGCCGCGCAGCGAGGTGACGCCGACCATGAGGGTGCGGTGCTCGGCCGAGGGCATCATCAGCAGCGCGATGAGCACGTCGTTCCAGCAGAACAGGGCGTTGAGGATGCCGACCGACAGGAGCGCCGGCCGGCCCAGCGGCAGCATGATCCGCCCGTAGACCCCGTACACCGAGTTGCCGTCGATCCGGGCCGCGTCGATGATCTCCGCCGGGATGCCCGAGTAGTAGCTGGTCATCAGGAAGACCGTGAACGGGAGGAACTGCGCGACATAGGCGAGGATCAGCCCGGGGTAGGTGTCGATGAGCCCGGTCTGCCCCATCGTGCGGGCGAGCGGGACCATGATCACCTGGAACGGGATGAACAGCGCCGCGAGGCAGCCGAGGAACAGCGCCCGCGAGCCCCGGAACCGCAACTGGCTCAATGCGAAACCCGCCATCGATCCGAAGAGGAGCAGCAGCGCGACCGAGCCCGAGACGACGATGAGCGAGTTGGCGAGGTAGCGGTCCATGTCGGCGCTGGCCCAGGCGGTGACGAAGGCGTCCCAGCGCAGTGCCTCGGCGGGGGAGAAGCGGTCGAGGACGTATTCGTGCCGGGTCTTCATGGCGACATTGGCGGTGAACACGAGCGGGTAGACCGTGGCGATCGCGAGGGCCGCCATGGGGACGGCGACGAGCCATCTGCCGACGCGCGGTCCTGCGGTGCGCGGTTGTGATGTGCTCTGTCGTGATGTGTGCAGTCGTGCCATCAGTCCTCCCTTCCGGAGCGGCGGAGGATGCCGAGCTGGAGCAGTCCGACCCCGAGCATCACGAAGAAGAGCACTGTGGACGCGGCCGAGGCGAGGGCCGGGCGGCTCATCTGGCCCTGTTGGAACCAGATGTAGTACTCCGGCAGGTAGGTCGAGCCTTCCGGCCCGCCGCCGGTCATGACGTACACCAGGCCGAACATCGAGGTCAGCATCCCGATCATGGTGGTCACCACGACGAACTGGATCGTGCGCGACAGACCGGGAACGATCACGTGCCGGATCACTTTCGGGAGCGAGGCCCCGTCGACGCGGGCGGCGTCGATCAGCGAGGCGTCCAAAGTGGCGAATCCGGCGAGGAACACGACCAGCGCCATCCCGAAGGTCGCCCAGATGTGGACGCCGACGACGGCGAAGATCGCGACGTCGGGGTCGCCGAGCCAGTCGACCGGTCCGAGCCCGACGATCGCGAGCAGGGTGTTGACGGGGCCGTCGAAGGCGAGCAGGAGGTTGAAGATCGCGCCGATGATCACGGGGGAGAGCACGGCGGGGAAGAAGTAGACGCTCCGGTAGACGCGGTGTCCGGGCACGCGCAGGTAGATGAAGGTGGCGAGGAGCCCCGGGATCGCCACGGCCACCGGCAGAAGCAGCACGAGCAGGCCCACGTTCCGCATGGACTCGCGGAACAGCGGGTCGGCGAACAGGATTGCGTAGTTGTCCCACCCGACGGTCTGGCCATTGCGGTCGCCGTCGCCGGTGAACGAGAAGTTGACGCCGAGTACCAGCGGGTAGAGCCGGAACACGGCGATGATGAGGACCGCTGGGGCCACCAGGATGTACGGCGCGAGTCGTTCGGAGAGCGGGCGGACGCCGCGCCGGGTCCCCGCGCGGGACCGGGGGACGGGCGGTCCGCCGGTCCGAAGGCCCGGGGCCGTTCGGACCGGCGTAGGCGAGCTGGCGATCGGCATGCGCTCAGGCCGCCTGGTCGCTCTCGGCGAGCTGGCTCAACGCGTCGTCCACAGTGACCGATCCGCTCAGCAGTTCCTGGGACAGGCGCCCCATCAGCTCCAGGGTCTCGGCGGAGAGGGCCACGTGCAGCGCGGGGCGCCCGGTCGGGATCTGGTCGACGATCTCGGCCGCGGCCGGACCGGAATCGGAGGCGTCGATCGTGGTGTCGGCGGCGATCGCCCCCGCATCGGCGTAGAAGGCCTCGAGCGCGGCGGGCGAGGTGAGCGAGCGGACCAGGTCGGCCGCGAGTTCGGGGTCGGCGGTCCACTCCGCGACGCCGTAGCCGATGCCGCCGTCGTAGGGCAGGCTCGGCGCGGCCTCGGGGTTGACGAGCGGGGCCGGCATGACGCCGACGTTCTCGGCGTCGAGGAAGTCGTTGAACTCCTTCCAGTGGCCGACGTCCGACATCAGGCCGATGACGTGGGCGGCCTCGCCGGCTTCGAAGATCGCGAACTCGTCGTTGAACATGGCGGTGGAGTTGACGCCGTCGTTGTTGAGCCCGTCCTGTTCGGCCTCGACCCACATCTCGAAGACCTGCTTCACGCCCGGCGAGGTCCAGTCGCGGTTCCCGGCGATCCAGTCGTCGTACTCCTGCGGGGTGAGGACGCCCGAGCCCAGCCCCGAGAGGAAGAACTGGATGCCGTAGCCCTCCTTGTTGCCCATCGCGAAGCACTTCGCGTCGGTGGCGTCGGTGATGGTGGTGCAGTCGTCGAGGAAGTCGTTCCAGGTGGCGGCGGGGGACTCGGGGTCGAGGCCGGCCTCCTCGTAGAGGGTCTTGTTGTAGTAGATCGGGTGGCCCTGCAACGTGACCGGCGCGGCGTAGACGTGCCCGTCCGCGGAGAACGCCTCCCAGCCGGCCAGGCGGTCCATGTCCTCGGCCAGGTAGTCCTCCAGCGGCAGCAGGGCGTCCGCGCGGTCCCGCAGCTGGCCGCCGCCGTTGAAGAGCATGACGTCGGGGCCCTCGCCGGACTGGATCGCCGTGCCGAGCAGGTTGTAGTACTGGTCGAACGGCTGGGCCACGAACTCGACCTCGACGTCGGGGTGCTTCTCGGCGAAATCGGCCTTCGCCTGCTCGATATAGGACTCGGCGGTCGCGTCCCCGGACTTCCAGTCCCAGACCACGAGCGTGCCTTCACCTCCGCCTTCGGAGGAATCCGGTCCCGCGGCGCTCCCGCAGCCGTACAACGCCAATGGCCCGATCAGGACGGTGGTCCACAGTGTTCGTCGCTTCATCGCAGTTCACTCTCAGTGGGGGTGGCCGGGAGGGTCCGGCCGTTACGGTCGCTCGTAAACGTAACTTGTATGACGTCTTACGTCAATGGAGTGATGTCGTATACTGGGCCCGCCGTCCGGCCCGGGCGGCGGACGGAGGACAGATGACGGCATTGCAGCGACCACCCGCGAGCGAGCCGGTCCCGCCGACGTGGTCGCGGCGACCGACCAACCTGGCGAAGGCGGTCACCGCGGAACTGGTGCAGCGCATCGTTCGCGGCGACTATCCGCCCGATTCCACGCTGCCGGCCGAGCACGCCCTGTGCACGACGTTCTCGGTGAGCCGCACCGTGGTCCGCGAGGCCGTCAAGGTCCTGCAGGAGAAGGGCCTGGTGCAGATCCGGCAGGGTTCCGGCACGAGGGTGCTGTCCTCGACGTCGTGGAACATGCTCGACGAGCTGGTGCTCGCGGCGGCCATCGATGAGGACGAGACCCTGGGGATCCTCGACGACCTCGTCGTCACCCGGCGGCTGCTCGAATCCGACATGGCCAATGTGGCCGCCCGCGTCGCCGGCCAGGACGACCTCGACCGGCTGCGGGCGCTCGTCGACCGCATGGACGAGCTCGTCGACGACCCGGCGTCCTATCACGAACGCGACCGGTCCTTTCACGACACCGTCATGCGGGCCTCGGGGAACCGCATCGCGCGCGCGGTCGTGCGTTCGTTGGAGAGCCAGGTCATCAACACCGCCAGTTATATGGGCCGGACGGACCGGTCCCTCTGCACGGCTTCCAATCTCGGACATCGCCGCATCTGCGAGCGCATCGTCGCCCGCGACCCCGACGGCGCGGCCGAGGCGATGTTCGCCCACATCACGGAGGCCTGGCTGGTTCGCCGCGGCGCGAACGGCGATCCGGACCGACTCGCGCGCTGACGCGAAGATCCGATGTATCGCCATCGCGCGCGGGGACATAAAGCGGTAAATATCCGAAACTCCTCTGGTGTTGACTGGATAGATCCAACCTATATAGACTAGCGTCAATATTCAAGGCTTCGTACGATCTGATCCGACTTAACTGGGAGCGATCCCAGACGGTCGGCCGATCGCGTCCCCTCAATGGACCTCTCATGCGATGCCGGTCGACGGTGCGGGCTCCAACGAGCCCGCCCACAAGGAGTTTCTTCTGATGTCGAGATCCATGACCTTCCTCGCGGCCCTCGCGGCCGCGGTGTTGCTGGCGCTGACCGGGGGTGCGGCGGCCCAAGCCGCCGAACCCGCGGCGTCCGCGGCCGAAGTGAGCGCCACGGCCAGTGCCGGTTGCGGCAAGTCCCCGACCCTCAACAGCGGCACCCACACCATCCAGAGCAGCGGACAGAACCGCAGCTTCATCCTCAAGATCCCCGCCGGCTACGACAACACCCGGCCCCACAAGCTGATCTTCGGCAACCACTGGTGGGGCGGCACCGCCGAACAGGTCGCTGGCGGCGGCAGCGACGGCGCCGTCTACGCCCACTACGGGCTCGACGCTCTTTCGGGCGGCTCCGCGATCTTCGTCGCCCCGCAAGGCCAGAACAATGCCTGGGCCAACTCGAACGGCGTGGACGTCGTGTTCTTCGACGACATGATCCGGCGGATCGAAGCCGACCTCTGCGTCGACGAGTCGCAGCGGTTCTCCCTGGGCTTCAGCTACGGCGGGGCGATGAGCTACGCGCTCGCGTGCGCCCGGCCGAACGCGTTCCGGGCGGTCATCGCCATCGCCGTCCCGGGACCGGTCAGCGGATGCAGCGGCGGCACGGGGGCCGTGGCGTACTTCGGCATCCAGGGCGTCAACGACAGCATGCCGAACGCGCGGTCGATGCGCGACCGGTTCGTCGCCAACAATGGCTGTGCGTCGCAGAGTCCGCGGGAGCCCGGTTCGGGCAGCGGCACCCACATCACCACCACGTATTCGTGCCGTGCCGGTTACCCGGTCCAGTGGGCCGCGTTCGACGGCGGCCACCAGCAGGGCCCGGTGGACGGCTGCACCGGCTGCGAGAGCGGCGCCCGGAGCTGGGTCAAGGGCGAGGTCTGGCAGTTCATCAGCCAGTTCAGCTCCACCCCGCCCGCGGAGACCGACCAGGTGCGGAACGCCGGCGCGAACCGCTGCCTCGACGTCTCGGCCCAGTCACAGTCGAACGGCGCCACGGTGCAGCTCTGGGACTGCCACGACGGCTCGAACCAGCAGTGGGTCCACAACACGTCGTCGAAGCAGCTCACCGTCTACGGCGGCAAGTGCCTTGACGCGGAGGGGGCAAGCACCGCTCCCGGCACCCGGGCCATCATCTGGGACTGCCACGGCGGGACGAACCAGCAGTGGAACGTCAATGCCGACGGCACCATCACCGGCGTCCAGTCGGGACTGTGCCTGGCGACTTCCGGTGGCGGGACCGCCAACGGCACCGGAGTGGTCCTGTCGAGCTGCAACGGCTCGGCCGGTCAGAAGTGGGCCTTGAGCTGACCGACCGACCGGCGCACCTTCGGCGCCGAATATGAATGAACGGGCCTCCCAGTCGGGAGGCCCGTTCCGCTGCTTCGCCGCTGTCAGGTGGCGAACTGCCACCAGTTCACATTGAACAGGTAACCGCTGCCGCCGGTGAACCTCAGGTACAGGTCCTGTGTTCCCGTCGCGCCGCTCACGGGGCAGGAGACGTCCGTCCAGGTCTGCCAGCCGCCGGTCCCCGGGACGTTGCAGGTGCCCACCAGGGCGCCGGTGGGGCCGCCGAGGCGGAGTTCGATGGCGCCGCCGCCGGTCGCCGAGGCCACCCGTGCGTCGAAGGTGGCCGCGCCGGTGCCGAAGGCCGCGCCCTTGACCTTGATCCAGTCGCCGTTCTCGATCCATCCGACGTTCATGCCGCCCTCGCCGGAGGGCTCGGTCTCGACACCGTTCGCCCAGGCGATCGTCTCGGCCTCCTGGCGGACATAGGGATTGAGGGCGCCGACCTGAGGTGCCCCGCTCTCGGTCATATTGATGACGGGGATGGTGCCGTCGGGGTTGTAGTCGAACTGCTCGACCGCGACGGATCGGGCGAAGCCGCCGCCGCCCGGCAGCGCGCCGTTGTGATAGAAGAGGTAGGACCCTCCCTTGTAGTCGATGATGCCGGGGTGGTTGGTGAAGCTGCTGCCCTGCGTGGGCATGACCGTCCCCCGATAGGTCCACGGCCCGGTCGGTCCCGGGGCGGTCGAGTAGGCGATGTGCTCCGAGCAGCATTGCGCGGCGAACGCCATGTAGTACAGGGAGTCCCGCTTGTAGACCCACGGTCCTTCCTCATAGAGCGTGGGGCGGTCCGAACTCCCCGGCCGGGTGCCGAATCCCTGGGTGGTGAGGGGGATCTGGGTCGGGGCGCCCGAGTAGGAGGTCATGTCGGCGTTGAGCTTCACATACCACAGGTTCGGGTTGCCCCAGTACAGATAGGCCTGGCCGTCGTCGTCGATGAAGACCGAGGGATCGATCTCGCCGTTCTGGACCAGCGGCCGCCCAAGGGCGTCCTCGAATGGCCCGGTGGGGCTGTCCGCGACGGCCACTCCGATGGCGGGCCTGCCCGTGGCGTCGTTGATGACCGGGACGTACCAGTAGAACTTGCCGTCACGCTCGACGGCCTGACCCGCCCAGGCGTCCTGGCGCGCCCAGCTGAAGGTGTCGAGGCTCAGCGGGGAGCCGTGGTCGGTCCAGTTGACCATGTCGTCGGAGGACCAGACGCGCCAATCCCGCATGTCGAACCAGGTCGCGCCGTCCTCGTCGTGCCCGGTGTAGAGGTAGAGGCGGCCATTGTGGATGAGTGGTGCCGGGTCGGCGGTGTACACGGTCTGGACGATCGGGTTGTCGGCCTGTGCTGGGGAGGGCGACGGATCGACGACCGGGCTCAGCGCGGCCGCCGCGAACGCGAATGCCAGCGCGAGAGCCGCGATCCGTCTTCGGGTTGGAGTCGGAGTTTTCATAGGGGAACCTCTCCGGCCGCGCTCGCGCGCGCCCTGGGGTCACTCTCGGATTCGAGCACCCTCGAAACGTTCGTAGTTTTCATCGAAACTTAGAGGGCTTGAAGTCAGGGTAACCATGAGGCTTCTATATGTAAATAGATCGATATCAATGTGGCGGGGCTTGGCGGAGTCAGGTGCCCGAGATGCCGCGAACATTCGCGAATCTGGACCGCGAAGGAGCGAGCGTGAGCGTCAGGCGGGGTCGGGCACCGGAAAAATATGCTCCGCGCCTCGCGATCGTTGAATATGTATCGGTAAAGTGTTGGTGATTCCGTTCGTTGCACCGGCGCGGGACGGACCGAGACACGAAGGGCAGAGTTCATGACTCCGTTCGAGACGACCGAAGATGGCGTGATCTGGCGCGGCGACGGCGAGACGCTGGTGGTCCAGGCGTGGGGCCGCGACTCGCTGCGGGTGCGCAGCAGCCGGGCAGGGGACGTCCTCGACACCGACTTCGCGCTGCTCGAGCCCGAGCCCGCGGACGTCGAGATCTCCGTGGACGGCGACACGGCGACACTCGTCAACGGCGCGATCACGGTCGTGATGCGCGCGCGGGGCGGCCTCGACTGGCAGACCGAGTACGACGTCTTCAACTGCGCGCTCGAGTTCCGCGACGCCGAGGGCCGCACGCTGCTGCGGGAGATCGGGGATGGCGGCGCGCTCAAGCTCACCGCCCGCGAGTTCCGGCCCCTCCCCGGCGGCGCGCACCGACTCCGCGCGGCCTTCGAGACCCCGGCGGGGGAGAAGCTGTACGGCATGGGCCAGTACCAGCAGGACATCCTCGACATCAAGGGCTCGACCTTCGAACTGGCGCACCGGAACTCGCAGGCGAGCGTCCCGTTCGTCGTCTCCAGCGCCGGGTACGGGTTCCTGTGGCACAACCCGGCGATCGGCTCGGCCACGTTCGCCGCCAACCGGACCGAGTGGATCGCCGAGGCCACCGGGCAGCTCGACTACTGGATCACCGCCGGCTCCACTCCCGCGCAGATCAGCGCCGCCTATGCCGACGCGACCGGCCACGCCCCGATGATGCCCGAGTACGGCCTCGGGTACTGGCAGTGCAAGCTGCGCTACTGGAACCAGGAACAAATCCTCGAGGTGGCGCGCGAGCACAAGCGGCGCGGACTGCCGCTCGACGTCATCGTGGCCGACTTCTTCCACTGGCCCAAGATGGGCGACTTCCGCTTCGAGGAGGAGTTCTGGCCCGACCCGGCCGCGATGGTCAAGGAACTCCAGGAAATGGGAGTGGAGCTCATGGTCTCGGTCTGGCCGCAGGTCTCGGTCGAGTCGGAGAACTTCGCCGCGTTCAAGAAGGAGAACCTCCTCGTCCGCACCGAGCGCGGGCACGGTGTCCAGATGAGTTTTCAGGGCCCCAGCATGTTCCTGGACGCCACGAACCCGCGCGCCCGCGAACAGGCCTGGGACATCCTCAAACGCAACTACCACGACCTGGGCATCAAGCTGTTCTGGCTCGACGAGGCCGAACCCGAGTACGGCGTCTACGACTTCGACAACTACCGCTACCACGCGGGGCCGAACGTCGAGGTCGGCAACGTCTACCCGCAGACGTTCTCGCGCATGTTCTACGAGGGCCAGCAGGCCGCGGGCCAAGCGGAGATCGTGAACCTGGTCCGCTGCGCCTGGGCCGGATCCCAGCGCTACGGCGCGCTGGTGTGGTCGGGCGACATCCACTCCGACTGGAAGGACTTCCGCCGGCAGATCACGGCCGGAATCCACATGGGCGTCGCCGGGATCCCGTGGTTCACCACCGATATCGGCGGCTTCGGCGGTGGGAACATCGACGACCCGGCCTTCCGGGAACTGTTGGTCCGCTGGTTCCAGTTCGGGGCGTTCTGCCCGGTCATGCGCATGCACGGCGACCGCCAGCCCAGCGAACGGGTCCTGGCCGCCGACGGCTCGGCGCGCAATAATTCGGGCGCGCCGAACGAGCTGTGGAGTTACGGCGAGGACGTGTACGGGATCCTCTCCCGCTACGTTCATTTCCGCGAGGCCTTGCGCCCCTACACCCGCCGGCTCATGACCGAGGCCCACGAGTCCGGGCAGCCGGTCATGCGGGGCATGTTCCACGAGTTCCCCGACGACGAGACCAGCTGGGACCTGGCCGACCAGTACATGTTCGGACCGGACCTCCTCGTCGCCCCGGTCCTGGTGCCGGGCGCGACCGGCCGCCGCGTCTACCTTCCGGAGGGCGCGACCTGGACCGACCTCCACACCGGCACCGAGCACCAAGGCGGCCAGTGGATCACGGCGGACGCCCCGATCGATCGCATCCCGGTCTACACCCGCGACGGCGCACTCCCCGAGCTCACCGGTACGGTCTGAGGCCGCCCGGCCCATCCCTGATTCGAGACCGCACGACGACAGCGGTTCACCACGCCCTTCTACGACAGGAAATGAGCAGTAGATGAAGACCTTTCCACTCACGCAGGTGACGTTGCTGGAGAGCCCGTTCGCGCGCGCGGTACGCACCGACCTCGGCTACGTACTCGCGATGGAACCGGATCGGCTGCTGGCACCGTTCCTGCGAGAGGCGGGCCTGGAACCTCGTGCGGCCAGTTACGGCAACTGGGAGGACAGCGGTCTGGACGGGCACATCGGGGGGCACTACCTCTCGGCGCTGGCGCTGCTGGCCGCCGCGACCGGCGAGGCCGAACCGCGGCGTCGCCTGGAATACATGGTGTCCGAGCTGGCGCGCGCCCAGGACGCGATCGGTACCGGGTACGTCGGCGGCGTCCCCGGCGGCGTCGCCCTGTTCGAGGGTCTGCGAGGGGGCGGCATCGCGGCGGCGACCGCGCTGGGTTCGAGCGATCACTGGGTGCCCTGGTACAACCTGCACAAGACCTTCGCCGGGCTCATCGACGCGCACCGGATCCTCGGCCGCAAGCAGGCGCTCGAAGTGGTCGTCCGGCTCGCCGACTGGTGGCTCGAGGTCGCCGCGAACCTCGACGACGAGGCCTTCGAGGCGATGCTCGACACCGAGTTCGGCGGCATGAACGAATCCTTCGCCGACCTGGCCGCGATCACCGGGCGCCGCGAGTACGCCGACATGGCCCGGCGCTTCTCCCACCGCGCGATCCTGGACCCGCTCCTGGAACGCCGCGACGGGCTGACCGGCCGCCACGCCAATACCCAGATCCCCAAGGCCGTCGGCTATGCGGCCACGGCCGCCGTCCGCGGAGACGAGGACCTGCTGGAGGCGGCCCGGTACTTCTGGCACGAGGTGGTCGAGCGCCGCACGGTCGCCATCGGCGGCAACAGCGTCCGCGAGCACTTCCACGCTCCCGGCGACTTCTCGCCGATGATCGAGGACCGTGAGGGCCCCGAGACTTGCAATACCTACAACATGCTCAAACTGACCAAGGCCCTCGCCGAGGCCGCGTTCGAACCGTCCCAGCTGGACTTCGCCGAGCGCGCGATCCTCAACCACCAGTTGGCCTCCCAGCATCCCGAACGCGGCGGATTCGTCTACTTCACCTCGATGCGCCCGCGCCACTACCGCGTCTACTCCCAGCCGGACCTCGGCATGTGGTGCTGCGTCGGCACCGGCATCGAGGCCCAGGCCAAGTACGGCGAGTTCATCTTCGGCGAGCACGACGGTGCCCTGGCAGTCAACCTGTACATTCCCGCCGTCCTCGACGCGCCCGAATTCGGCGGGCGCTTCCGGCTGGAGACCGACTTTCCGGCCGACGAGCGCGTCAGCCTCACGCTCGACCTCGATGAGCCTCGCACCTTCCCGGTCCGGCTTCGCCTGCCGGACTGGAGCGACGGCCTGGCCGACCTCGCGGTCAACGGCAAACCGGTCGAGGCCGAGCCCGTGCCGGGCGCGATCGTGCTCGAGCGGGAATGGCGGCCCGGCGATGTGGTCACGTTCGGACTCCCGCTCCGGCTTCGCGCCGAATGGCTTCCGGACGGCTCCCCATGGCAGGCGTACTTCGCCGGACCGGTCCTGCTGGCCTCGCGCGAGGGCACGGACCATCTGCTGGGACTGGAAGCCGACGACAGCCGCATGGGGCACGTCGCCCACGGCCCCCTGTTCGGCTTCGCAGACGTCCCGATCATCGCGGACTCGGCCGCCGACGAGGTGCTGACTCGCGAGGCGCCCCTGCGCTACCGAATGCGCTTCGCCGATCCCGTCGGCGAGACCGAGCTGGTGCCGTTCTACGAGGTCCACGACAGCCGGTACACCGTCTACTGGCCCGTCGCCGCCCCGAATCAGGTGGCCCAGCGCCGCGGCGAACTGGTCGCGGCCGACCGTGACTCGCTCACGCTCGACGACCGGACCGTCGACAAGGTCGCCTTCGGCGAGCAGCAGCCCGAGAGCGACCACGGTTTCCGGGGCGAGGCCACCCAGGTGTCGGTCGATGCGCAAGGGAGCCGTGCCCGCTCCACCACCGCGAGCGTGGCGGTCGTGCTCAAGGACCCCGATCGGGCGGGTCGGGTTCTGCGCGTGGGCTACCGCCATTCGGGCGGGTCCACAGGGGCCACCGTCCGGATGAACGGCACGCTCGTCGCCGAGGAGACCTGGGACGGCGAGCACGAGGCCTACGAGGTCGACTACGGTCTGCCGGCGGCGCTCCACTCCGCACCGCGCGCCACAGCGTACGAACTCGAGATCACCGCAGCCCCAGGGAAATCGACGCCGGGAATCACCACGGTCAGGCTGCTCCGCTAGGGGCTGTGCAAGGGGCGCACGGCTGTCAGCTCGCGGGAGCGGCCGTCGATGCGCGCGGGACGAGGACCGGTTCGGGGTCGTCCACGGTCCGGTGGGTGACCGGTCCGCCGTCGATGGCCTCGGCGAGCGCGGTGACCGCGGTCCGGCCGAGTTCATAGAGCGGCATGCGCACACAGGTCAGCGGCGGCCAGGTGTGCTCGGCCGTCCAGGCGTCGTGGATCGCGACCACCGAGAGGTCGTCGGGAACGGCGATGTCCTGGGCCTGGGCCTCGGCGAGGACCCCGACCGCGGCATTGACGTTGGCGGCCACGATCGCGGTGGGCCGTTGGGGAAGTGCCAGCAGTTCGGCCGCCGAGGCCTCGCCGTCCGCCTCCCTGTATCCGTGCCAGGTGATGAGGTCCGGGTCGCCGGGCAGGCCCGCCTCCAGCAGGGCTTCGCGGTAGCCCTCGACCCGGCGCTGCGCGGTCGGCGAGGCAGTGAGGCCGCCGGCGAAGCCGATCCTGCGGTGTCCCAAGGCGATCAGGTGCTCGGTAGCGCGCCGGGCGGCGAGTGCGTCGGGGACGACCACGGAGCTCGCGCCGGGAATTCGGTGATGGATGGTGACCAGGGTCGCGCGTTCGCCGACGGTCCGGGCCAGTTCATCGGGATCGGTCCCGTCGCGGGGCTGGAGCACGATGCCGTCGACCCGTCCCTCCCCGACGAGGCGGTCGAACATCTTTCCACCCGGCTGCATGACCTCGCTGCGGGCCAGCAGCATGACGCAGCCGCGGGCGACCGCCGCGTCCTCCACCCCGCGGGTGAGCTCGGCGAACAGCGCGTTGGTCAGGTCGGGGACGATGAGCGCGATGACGTCGGTGCGCGCGAGCTTGAGCGCCCGCCCGGCGAAATTGGGGTGGTAGCCGACCTCGGCGGCGGCCTTGCGGACCCGTTCGCGCGTGGCCTCGCTGACCCGTGCCGAAGGGTCGCCGGAGAGCACCCTGGAGACCGCCGACACCGAGACCCCTGCTCGCGCGGCCACATCGCTGAGTTTCACCATCGGTCAAGTATCGCCCCTGTGCCGTTCGAACTGTCCAGCTACTGATCAAACGATTGCGCAATTGTTGGATGTGTGCAATCCTCATCGACGATCGTTCTGTACCCGTCCCCCGAGGAGGCAGCCGTGCTCGCCGCGCATTACGCAGGAAACCGGACCATGACCGTGGGAGAGTCCGAGCCGTCCCCGCCGGAGCCCGGCCAAGTGCAGATCTCCGTGGCCTACAACGGCATCTGCGGTACCGATCTGCACATCCTCAGTGGACACATGGATGCGCGGGTCGCCGCCTCCGCGATCATCGGGCACGAGATGAGCGGCACCATCAGCGCGCTCGGCGAGGGCGTCGAGGGCTGGGCGATCGGCGACCCGGTCACGGTGATGCCGCTCGCCTGGGACGGGACCTGCCCCGCCTGCCTCGCGGGGAACCGCCACATCTGCCAGAACCTCGACTTCGTGGGCATCGACTCGCCCGGCGCGCTCCAGGGCCGCTGGAACGTCGACGCCGGCCTCCTCGTGTCGCTGCCCGCCTCCCTCTCGCTCCAGCACGCGGCCCTGGTCGAGCCGACCGCCGTGGCCGTCCACGACGTGCGCCGCGCCGAACTCGAACCGGGACAGAAGGCCGTCGTCATCGGCGGCGGCCCCATCGGCGTGCTCATCGCCTCGGTCGCCCGGTCCTTCGGAGGCGAGGTCGTCGTGATCGAACTTGATTCCAAGCGCCGCGAACGCATCGCCGAGCTCGGCTTCACCGTCCTCGACGCCCGCGATGACACCGTGGCCTGGGTCGAAGAGTGGACGCAGGGAGCGGGTGCCGATGTGGTCTTCGAGGTCTCCGGCGCCGCCGCCGCGGTGCTCGGCGCGGTCGACTACGCGAAGGTGCGCGGCACCCTCGTCGTCGTCGCCATCCACCCCGAGCCGCGCCCGGTGAACCTCCAGCGGGTCTTCTGGCGCGAACTGCGCCTCCTCGGCGCGCGCGTCTACCAGCGCGAGGACTTCGACACCGCCGTCGCGCTGCTCGATTCAGGCGAGATCCCCGCTGATGCCCTGATCACCAAGACCGTTCCCCTGGCCGAGATCCAGTCGGCCTTCGACGCGCTCACCGGCGGCGAGGCCATGAAGATCCTCATCGACGTCCAAGCCGGACAGGAGATCTGATGAACCCGTTCGACCTCACCGGCCGCCTCGCCGTCGTCACCGGCGCCAAGCGCGGCATCGGTTTCGCCATGGCCGAGGCCCTCGCGGCCGCCGGAGCCGACATCATCGGCGTCAGCGCCACCATCGAACCCGAAGGCTCATTGATCGGTCAGCGCGTCACCGCACTCGGGCGCACCTTCCGGGCCATTCAGACCGACTTCGCAGACCCGGACGCCGTCGCCGAACTCGGCGAGACCCTGGCGCCCCTCGAAGTCGACATCCTCGTCAATAACGCGGGCACGATCCGCCGCGCGCCCGCCGCCGAGCATCCCGACGCCTACTGGGACGAGGTCCTCCAGGTCAACCTCTCCAGCCAGTTCGCCCTGGCCAGGGCCGTCGGCCGCTCCATGCTCGAACGCGGCCGGGGGAAGATCATCTTCACCGCCTCGCTGCTGAGCTTCCAGGGCGGCATCAACGTGCCCGGCTACGCCGCCTCCAAGTCGGGCATCGCCGGACTGACCCGGGCGCTGGCCAACGAGTGGACCTCCCGCGGCGTCACGGTGAACGCGATCGCCCCCGGCTACATCGCCACCGACAACACCCAAGCGCTGCAAGACGATCCGGACCGTTCCAGGGCGATCCTCGAACGCATCCCCGCCTCCCGCTGGGGCCGGCCCGACGACCTCGCCGGAGCCACCGTGTTCCTCGCCAGCGGCGCCTCCGACTACGTGTCGGGCACGGTCATCCCCGTCGACGGCGGCTGGCTGGGCCGCTAGGGCCATCCGGCCTTCTATCACCCTTTGAAATCGATATCATGGGGCGCGCCACCCGCCCACCGTCAAGGAGATGCTCGATGACCCACCTTGCCAATACCCCGCCCATGGGCTGGAACTCGTGGGACGTGTTCGGAAGCTCGGTGACCGAGGCCGAGACCCGCGCCAACGCCGAGTTCATCGCAGAGCACATGGCCGATCACGGCTGGGAGTACGTCGTCGTCGACATCCAGTGGTACGAACCGGCGGCCCGCGCGGGCGGCTACAACTCCGGGGCCGAGCTGGTCCTCGATGAGCACGGGCTGCCGCAGCCGGCCCCGAACCGCTTCCCCTCGGCGGCGGGCGGCGCCGGGTTCAAGCCCCTCGCCGACCACGTGCACTCTCTGGGCCTGAAATTCGGGGTCCACATCCTGCGCGGCATCCCCCGCCAGGCCGTCGCGGCCGACACCCCGATCAAGGGCACCGTGTACACGGCGGCGCAGATCGCCGACAAGAACCGGCCCTGCGCCTGGAACGACGACAACTGGGGCATCGACCACTCGCACCCGGGCGGCCAGGCCTACTACGACTCGCTCGTGGCCCAGTTCGCCGACTGGGGCGTGGACTTCATCAAGGCCGACGACATGATCGGCCCCTACTGGGAGGACGAGATCGAAGCGTTCCGGCGGGCGATCGACCGCTCCGGCCGCGACATCGTGTTCAGTCTTTCGCCGGGCGTGGCGCTTTCGATCGACCACGCCGAGCACCTGAAGGCCCACTCGCACCTGTGGCGGGTCTCGGGCGACCTGTGGGACCGCTGGAAGGACGTCGACGCGCAGTTCGACCTCCTCCGTGACTGGGCCGTGCACTCAGGACCGGGCCACTGGCCGGACGCGGACATGCTTCCCTTGGGGCGCATGGGCCTCCGCGCGGAAGTCGGCGAACCCCGCGACAGCCTCCTGACCCCCGACGAGCAGCAGACGATGCTCACCCTCTGGTGCATCGTCCGCTCCCCGCTCATGGTCGGCGCGGACCTGCCGAGCTCCAGCCCGGAGACCATTGACCTGCTCACCAACCCCGAAGTCCTTGCCGCTCTGCGGCATCCGGTGGGTGCCTGCGAGGTCTGGCGCGAGGGCGAGCACGTGGCCTGGGCCTCCGAAGACGGCGCTTTCGTCGCGGTCTTCAACCGCGGTCCGGAAGCCGCCGAGCTCGAGCTTCCGTGGTCCGCCCTCGGTATCGCCCAGCCCACGCAGGTGGAGGACTGCTGGAACCGCTGGGACCTCCTACCCGGCGACCACCTGCGGGCGCAGCTCCAATCGCACGGATCGGCGCTATTCCGCCTGTACTAGGGGGTTGAACAACGCTGAAGGCCCTCCAGATGCGATATCGCATCTGGAGGGCCTTCAGCGTTGTCAGTCGCGTTCGATGAGGACCTTCGCGTCCCACGGGCTCAGCGGCAGCGCGTCGCCCGCGGCGTATTCGGTGTCGTCCAAGGCGTCCGTGACCGCGGCCGGGAGTTCGAAGTCGACTTCGTCCCAGGACCAGTTGTGCACGAACCGGACCGTGTGTCCCTCACCCGTGACGCCGCTGGTCGCCGTCAGGCTCGGGTGCTCCGGCCGCCAGGCGTCGGCGGGAGCCATCCACTTGAAGAGCGCTGCACCGAGGGCGTCATTGGGGATCGTGCCGACGTAAGTGACCCGGCCCTGCCCGTGCGCCTTCGTGGTGACGGCCGGGAAGCGTCCGAAGTGCGGGTGCACGTATTCTGCCAATGCCTGCGCCCCGTCCAGGATCAGGCCGTCGGCCCACTTCACCGCACCGGCGGTCGCGTCGAGTTCCAGGGGCGAGTCCCTCGCGGGCCGGACCGCGAGCTCCCCGCCGAGGTTCGAGAACTCGTCGTACCAGACCCCCGCGGTTTCGGTCAGGCGCGAGGGCTTGACGTCGAGGCGCGCGCGGGCCTCGTGGTCGGCGTACCCGGTGCGCGGTCCGAGCACGAGGTGCCCGCCCGCCGCGGCGTACTCGCCCAGCCAGTCCAGGAGCGCGTCGTCGGCCGCGTAGATCCCGGCCGCGACGAGCACGGGGTACTCGGCGACCGCCTCGGCCGCGTCGCCGAGCTGCTCGGTGTGGACGATCCGCGCCTGGAGCCCGGCATTGAACGCGCCCTTGTAGAACGGGTTGACAATCGAGTGGAAGGTCCCGCGGTCGGGGCTCCCGTCGGCGTTCGCGAACGACGGCTGCGCCGCGAGCGCCCACTCGCTCTCCTTCGCGGTGAGCACCGCGACGTCGACGTGGGGGACCAGGCCCTCGATCGCCGCGCCGGCCTTGCGGAACTCGGCCCCGAGCTCCGCGAGCTCGCGGTACGTGCGGCCGGGTTGCTGGCTGTGGGGGAGGACCCCGCCCCAGTACGTCTCGGCGCCGTAGTGGAGGGTGTGCCAGTGCCAGTACTCGACCATCCTGGCGCCGCGTGAGACCAACACCCAAGCGGCCTGGCGCCACTGCCCGTCGTACGCGGGCTTGTTGTGCGAGGGCTCCCCGACGGAGGAGGCATTGGTCTCGGTGATCAGGAACGGCTCCTGCCGCGCCCCGTACATCGCGTCCGCGGCCTGGTACAGAGACCAGGTGCCGTCGAGCGTCCAGTGCGGAGCGTCGCCGGCGTGGCCGGAGGGCAGCGCGAAGTTGTCCTGCATGCGGTAGTAAGGGTTCCCGGTGGTCACGTCAAGGCTCGCGGCCACCGCGCGCTCGTCGATCCCGGGCCTGCCGTAGCAGATGCAGGTCGTGACGAACTGGTCCTCGCGCGCGTACTCGCGCGCGATCCCGGCCTGCCATGCCATGAACTTGGTGGTCTGCTGGGTCTGGAACCGCCGCCACGCCTGCTCGTACTGCGGCTGCGCGTTCCCGTCCGGCCGCCACAGGTCGGCCCAGGTGGACAGCTTGTGCGACCAGTAGACCAGCCCCCATTCGCGGTTGAGGGTCTCCACGTCGCCGTACTGGTGGCGCAGGTGGTCGACGAACCGCTGGAACACGCCTTCGTTGTGGTAGAGCTGCACCCCGGGCTCGTTGTCGACCTGGAAGCCGATCACGGCCGGGTGGTCGGCGTAGCGCGCGATGATCTTGCGGATGACGCGCTCGGCGTGGAACCGGAAGGCCGGGTGGGTGTAGTCGGCCTCCTGGCGCCCGCCCCAGTTCACGCGCTCGCCGGTCTTGCGCTCGGCGGCGATCTCGGGGTAGAGCCGCGCGAGCCACGGCGGCACCGCGTAGGTCGGCGTGCCGAGGATGACGGCGATGCCGTGCTCGTGCGCGCCGTCGAGCACCGGCTGGATCCAGTCGAGGTCGAAGCGGCCGTTCTCGGGCTCCCAAGTGCTCCAGACGGACTCGCCGACGCGGATCACGGAGAACCCGGCCTCGGCCATGAGGTCGAGGTCCGTCTCCAAACGCTGCTTCGCGCCTTCGGTGTCGAAGCCGTCGAGAACGGCGGGCTGGTACTCGTAGTAGTACGCCGCGCCGAACAGGATCGGGTTGGGCCACTGCGTCATTCGGTTTCCTTCAAGGTGGTTGGTGTTAATCGGGTGTCACTTGGAAGATGCGGGCCCGCGGGGACTTTCGGCAGTGTTCATGGCGGGCTTCCTTAAAGTGCGGGAATGGAACAGCGGCCGGGGGCACGGAAGTGCGGGCGTCCGGACCGGATCCGGTCCGGACGCCCTTCCCCTCCGGCGGCCCCTCACAGACCGCGGGTCAACCTTTCACGGCGCCGGCGATGACGGCCTTCGCGAAGTGCTTCTGGATGAACGGGTACAGGCTCACGATCGGGACGAGGGGTATCGGCGAGCCCTAAATTTAGATGAGTCAACAAACAAATTAGCCGCAGTAGGTACCCGATGCAAGTGCACGGCGATGAAAAGTCTGATGTTTTCTGATCTTGGCCGACGAAGTCGGTCTAGTCAATGGGTTCATTACGGTCAAATGCTGACATACAACCTCTGTCGGCCAGAAAATTCAGTATGAATGATTGAATCTTTAGTTGACACAGGCGTCTAAATATTGCAGTCTCTCTATACGCCCGCATCGAGCCGTCGCGCTCGCGGGCGAACCGGCAATCACGAAGCGCGCCAACCGCGGTGCCGCCGCGGTTCATCCAGGGTGCCCTTGGAAGGAACGACATCCATTGATACGCATAACCTCGAAGCTACTGATAGCAGCGGCCCTCTCACTCGCCATGCTGGCCCTGCCCACCGCATCGCAGGCCCAGGAAGAGCCCGACACCGCCCAGTTGAACGCCGAGGAGATCGTCGCGGCCATGCAGCCGGGCTGGAACCTCGGCAACTCGCTCGACGCCATGTGCTGCGGCCCCGGCGACGACGAGACCGCGTGGGGCAACCCGCGCGTCGACTCGACCTTCTTCAATGACATCAAGGCCGAAGGCTTCAACTCGGTCCGCATTCCCGTCAGCTGGGGCAATCACACCGGTCCGGCGCCCGACTACACGGTCGAGCCCGAGACCATGGAGCGCGTGCAGGAGATCGTCGACTTCGCCCTCGAGGCGGACCTCTACGTCATGATCAACACTCACCACGACTCGTGGCAGTGGATCACGAACCTGGCCCAGCCCGAGCAGCACGACGAGGTCATGGCCCAGTACACCGCCACCTGGACCCAGATCGCGGACACCTTCAAGGACTACCCGCAGGAACTGATGTTCGAGTCGGTCAACGAGGTGGGTTTCGACGAGACCTGGTCCCCCGGGACAGAGAAGGACCACGAGCTCATGGCGGAGCTGAACAGCTCCTTCCATGAGATCGTGCGGGGCTCCGGCGGCAACAACGACGACCGCCTGCTGGTCCTGCCTACGCTCCACACCGGAGCCGACCAGGGCGACATGGACGCCCTCGCCTCCGAGATCGAGGCGCTCGACGACCCGATGCTGGCCGCGACGACGCACAACTACAGCTTCTGGCCCTTCAGCGTCAACGTCGCCGGATACCCCTCCTACAACGAAGAGGTCCAGAACCTGCTGGTGGAGAACTTCCAGAGCCAGGTCGACACCTTCGTCTCCAAGGGCATCCCGGTCATCATCGGCGAATACGGCCTGCTCGACAACTACGACAACAAGGTCGAGCGCGGCGAGACGCTGAAGTTCTTCGAGCACTTCGGCTACCTGGCCCGCACCTCCGGCATCACGACCATGTGGTGGGACAACGGCACGCACTTCGACCGCTTCAAGCGAGAGTGGCGCGACCAGGAGCAGTTCGACTACATCTCCTCGGCCTGGACCACCCGCTCCGGCACCGCCTCTTCGGACCTCGTGTTCGTCGACGCCTCGGAGAAGGTCAAGGACCAGTCGGTCACCCTGAACCTCAACGGCCTCGAGTTCCAGGACGTGCGCTTCGGGAACGTCACGCTGAAGCCCCAGCGGGACTACACGCTCGACGGCACCACCTTGACGATCAAGGCGAAGGTGCTGGAGCGCATCCTCGGCGACCGGGAGATCGGGACCACCGCGCAGCTGAAGATCCGCTTCTCCGATGGAATGCCGTGGAAGCTCAACGTGATCAGCTCGGAGGACCCGGTCCTGGAGGACGCCTCCGGCACCAACGAGTCGCTGCTGATCCCGGCGGCGTTCAACGGCGACCAGCTGGCCACGATGGAGTCCGTCTACGCCGACGGCACCGGGGCCGGATACCACGACTGGACTACCTTCCCGGAGTTCTGGGACGATTTCAGGCCCGATTACGAGGACGGGACCATCCAACTGACCAAGCGCTACTTGGACAGCCTCAAGGACGGCGAGCAGGTGTCCCTGACGTTCCACTTCTGGAGCGGCCAGACCCTGGAGTACACCGTCACCCGCGACGGCTCTGTCGTCACCGGAGTCGCCTGACATGCGAAAACCCTTGGGGCGGTGCGAGAAATACACGGCCCCAAGGGCTTTTCCGGGCTACACCCAGACGAGCGCGGCCCGCTCAGTCGCGCAGCGGGGCGGTGCTGTCCCGCACGACGAGTTCGGTGGCGAGTTCGACGCGCTGCTGCGGCAGCGTCTCGCCCGCGGCGAGCGAGACGATCATTCGCGCCGCCGCGGTCCCCATCTCCTTGAGCGGCTGGCGGACCGTGGTGAGCGGCGGCACCGTCCACTTCGCCTTCGGCAGGTCGTCGAAGCCGACCACGCTGAGGTCCTCGGGAATGCGCACGCCCAGTTTCGCCGCGGCGTGGTAGACGCCGACCGCCGTCCCGTCGTTGCAGGCGAAGATCGCCGTGGGCGGATCCGCCAGCCGCAGCAACTCGAACGCCAGGTCGCGACCGGTCCCGATCTCGAAGTCGCCGTGGCGTACGAGCGCCGGATCGACGGGAACGCCGGCCATGTCCAATCCGGACCGGAAGCCGTCGAGGCGGGCCCGGGCGGCCTCCATGCGGTCCGGGCCGGTGATCACCGCGATGCGCCGGTGGCCGAGCCCGGTGAGGTGCCGGGCGGCGGCGAGTCCGCCGTTCCAGTTGCTCGCCCCGGCCGAAGGCGCCGCGGGGTCGGGATCGCCGGTGGGGTCCAGCAGCACCAGCGGGATGTCGCGGCTGTAGAGCCGGTCGCTCTGCCCGGTCTCGAGACCGGAGAACACCGAGATGACGCCGAGCGGACGGCGGGCCAGGACCTCCTCGACCCAATCGTGGCCCGGCACATGGCGTCCGCCCATCTCGGAGACGACGACGCCGAGCCGGTGCTCTCGGGCGACCTCCTGGACGCCGTTGAGGATCTCGATCGCATACAGCCCCCGCAGCTCGTGGAAGAGGACGTCGATGAGGGCGGCCGACTTCGTGGGCCTGCGCTGCCGCCGGTAGCCGTGGGACCGGATGAGGCCCTCGATCTGCTCGCGGGTCGCCGCGCCCACGTCGGAGCGGCCGTTGACCACCTTCGAGACGGTCGCGGTGGAGACGCCGGCCAGGTCGGCGATCTGAGCGATCGTCAGGGGTCCTTTGGGGTTCTGTCCGGAAGTGGGGGAGGGGCTCATCGCGGCAGTCTAGCGCCAGGCGCCACAACCGCTTTCGCCTTCGGTCCGCTGTTGACTAGATATCGAGAAATCTCTATAGTTCGAATCATCTAATTTCGGAAATTCTCTCGAATGTTTCGAAATCGGTTTCAAGTTGTGAGCGATAACAGCAGGCTCTGCTGGCTCATGGAAAGGCAATCAATGCAACGAACGCTTCGCACCCGCATTCTGGGAGCTTTCGCCGTGCTCGCCGTAGCCACGACCCTGGCCTCGAGCGCCGTCACGGCCAACGCCCAGACCGCCGACGACGGGACTGCCGACGAGGTCGGGGCACAGGCCCTGCCGACCTCCTACCAGTGGGAGTCCTCCGGCGCCCTCATCGGCCCCAAGCCCGACGCGACGCACGACGTCGTCTCGGCCAAGGACCCCACGGTGATCCGCCACAACGACGAGTGGCTGGTCTACTTCACCGTCGCGAA
Organism: Glycomyces buryatensis; assembly: GCF_004912275.1. Classification (GTDB taxonomy): domain Bacteria; phylum Actinomycetota; class Actinomycetes; order Mycobacteriales; family Micromonosporaceae; genus Glycomyces; species Glycomyces buryatensis. The sequence goes on along the minus strand of NZ_STGY01000072.1, from coordinate 62,556 downwards.
CACCGACGGGCACTGGAGCCTGGCCTACACCCACTTCTCGGACTGGTCCCAGGCCGCCGACGCTCCCGTGACCTACCTGGACACCAATGCGAACATCGGCACCCGGTACGCCGCCGCGCCGCAGATCTACTACTTCGAGCCCGACGGGCTGTGGTATCTCGTCTACCAGACGGGGCCGCCGTCCTACTCCACCAGTACCGACCCGACGGACCCGCACAGCTGGTCGGCGCCGAAGAACTTCATCGACGAGACGCCTCCCGTCGTCGATGAGAACGGCGGCTTCTGGCTGGACTTCTGGAACGTCTGCGACAGCACCATGTGCTACCTGTTCGGCGCCGACGACAACGGGCGCGTGTACCGCGCCGAGACCACGATCGGCGAGTTCCCGAACGGCTTCCGCAATACCCAGATCGTCCTCCAGGACACCAGGAACAACCTGTTCGAGGGCGGTGCGGTCTACCAGCTCGACAACACCGACACCTACCTGCTCATCTGGGAGTCGATCGGCTCGGACGGCCGCTACTACCGCTCGTACACCGCCGAAGGTCTGGGCGGGCAGTGGCAGCCGCAGGCCGCGAACCAGAACGCCCCGTTCGCCGGGCTCGCGAACATCACGTTCCCCAGCGGTCAATGGACGAAGGACATCAGCCACGGTGAACTCATCCGGGCCGGCAACGACCAGACCATGAACCTCGACACCGGCAACCTCCAGATGCTCTACCAGGGTCGCGACCCGAATTCCGACGGCATGGAGTACTCGCAGCTGCCGTACCGGCTCGGGCTCCTGACCCTTCGAGGAGGCGCCTCGTGCTGACCCCTCCGAATCCCTCATTCCCCGTTTCCGAATCCGCCAAGGAGTATTCGATGGTCTCGGCCGCACCCGATCTCTCGACCCTGTCCCGCTGGACTCGGAACCTGGCCGCGTTCGCGGCGGCCATCATGCTCGCCACCGCCGGACTCCTGGCCTTCCAGGCCGACCGCGCCGAGGCGCAGCCGCCGAGCACCAGCGACTGGTACACGATTGTCTCCCGCCACTCCGGCCTCGCCTTCGACATTCAGGGCGCCTCGACCGCGACTGGCGCGATCCTCACCCAGTACACCAACTGGGAGAACCCCAACCAGCAGTTCCGCTTCATCGACTCAGGCAACGGCTACTACCGGATTCAGGCCCGCCACTCCGGGCAGGTGCTCGACGTCTGGGACTTCAGCACCGCCGACGGCGGCACCATCGCCCAGTACACCAACTTGAACGGCAATAACCAGCAGTGGCAGGTCGCCAAGAACTCGGCCGGCTACTACTCATTCGTCAACCGCCACTCGGGCAAGGCCATCGACGTCTACGGCTGGTCGACCACCGCGGGCGCCCCGATCCGCCAGTGGGCCCCGACGGGCGCGACGAACCAGCAGTTCTCGCTGGTCCCCGTGGGCACCACCTGCGGCGCCGACACCGTCCTCGCCGATATCGGAACCGCCTCTGACGCCTGACCATCCCGGGACCGGGCCGGGGCGATCGGCGCTCTTCCCCGCGCCGCCCGGCCCGGTCCCATCCATCCTGAAAGGACCATAGAATGACCATGCCACGACGTACCCTGCTGTCCCTGGCCGCGACCGGAGCCATTGCCGCGGGCACGGCCGGGACGGCCGCCCTGATCGGGCCCGCCCAGGCGCAACCCGCGGGCGTGCAGGCCGCCCCGACCCAGACCTTCCCGCTCGGCGTCCGCCAGTTCAACTGGAACCGCGACGGTCGCACCCTCGTCACGCGGATCTTCTACCCCGCCGCGACAGGTACCCCCGACGGCAACCCCGTCAGCGACGCCCCCATCGCGGACGGCGCCTTCCCGGTCGTGGAGTGGAGCCACGGCCTCGGCGGCAACCCCGAGAGTTACGGCGTCTGCATCCGGCCTCTCGCGGCGGCCGGGTTCATCGTCCCGGCACCGGTGTTCCCCACGACCACCACGGGATCGGAGGGAAACGTCGGCGACGTGTACAACGGCAACCAGTCCAAGGACGTCACCGAGGTTCTCACCCGGACCCTCGCCCTCGGCGAGTCCGGCTCGGGCGACCCCTTCGAGGGCCGCATGGACACCCAGCTCGGCGTCGGTGCCGCCGGACACTCCTTGGGCGGCATGACCACCCACGGCCTGCTCACCGCCTGGCCTGACCCCCGCATCACCGCCGCGATCCCGTACGCCTGTGTCGACATGGGCGACCCTGACGGCACCGTCGACGCGAAGGTCCTGTTCGTCCACGGCGACCAGGACTCCATCTGCGACTACGACCTCGCCCGCCAGGCCCACGCCGAACTGCCCGCCCCGAAGGCGTTCATGACCCACACCGGGCAGGGCCACGACGAGTTCATCTGGAACGGCCCGACGTACAACCAGACCGTCGCCACCAGCCTCGACTGGATGCGCTGGAGCCTCTACGGCGACACGGACGCCCGCGACCGCCTCGCCTCGGACGCCTCCGGCGGCGGCATCGTCTGGGAAGCCGACCTCGACTGACGAAGGAGACCACCATGTCCTGGCTGGAAATACCCAAAAGCCGCCGGCGGATGCTCATCGGCGGGGCCGGCGTGCTCGCCGGAGCCGCCGCGGCGACAGCCCTCAACCCGTTCGCCCAGGCAGAAGCCCAGCAGACCACCTACGCGAACCCGGTCGTCTGGCAGGACTTCGCCGACGTCGAGGTCATCCGCGTCGGCGCGGACTTCTATATGACCGCGTCGACGATGCACTACTCGCCCGGAGCCCCGGTGCTGCACTCGCGGGACCTGGTGAACTGGGAGTTCATCGGCCACTCGGTGCCCTCGCTCGACTTCGGTGCCAAGTACAGCCTGGACGGCGGGCGCGGCTACGTGCGCGGCATCTGGGCCTCCTCGATCGCCCACCGCGCCAGCGAGAACCGCTTCTACTGGCTGGGGCAGATCGACTTCGCCCGGTCCTACATGTACACCGCGACGAACGCGGCCGGGCCGTGGACGCGCCACGCCGAGCTCGCCCGCGCCTACTACGACTGCGGGATGCTCGTGGACACCGACGACACCATCTACGTCGCCTACGGCAACACCCAGATCTCCGTCGCGCAGCTCTCGGCGGACGGCAAGACCGAGGTCCGCAACCAGCAGGTCTACTCCACGCCGTCGAGCATCGGCACCCTCGAAGGGGCCCGCTTCTACAAGATCAACGGCAGCTACTACATCTTCCTGACCCGACCCGCCAACGGCCAGTACATTCTGAAGTCCAGTTCTCCTTGGGGCCCTTACGAACTGCGGCAGGTCCTGCTCGACATGCCCGGTCCGATCCCCGGCGGCGGCGTCCCCCATCAAGGCGGACTCGTCAATAATCCGGGAGGCGACTGGTACTACATGGCCTTCGTCGACGCCTACCCCGGCGGCCGAATGCCCGCCCTCGCCCCGATCACCTGGACCTCGGACGGATGGCCGCAGGTCACCACGGTGAACGGCGCGTGGGGGAGCAGCTATCCCTTCCCGAACCTCACCCCGCATCCGGTCCCGCCGCTCACCGGCGAGGACACGTTCACCGCCGCGACCCTGGCCGCCAAGTGGGAGTGGAACCACAACCCCGACAACACCAAGTGGGCCACCGGGAACGGGCTGCGCCTCCAGACCGCCACGGTCACGAACGACCTCTACTCGGCGCGCAACACCCTCACCCATCGCATCCAGGGACCCTCCTCGACGGCCACCGTCGAGATCGATCCGTCCGCGATGGCGAACGGCGACCGGGCCGGGCTGGCGATGCTCCGCGACGCCTCGGCCTGGATCGGGCTGCGCCGAGACAATGGCGTCACCCGAATCTCCATGGTGGACGGACTCACCATGGACTCCAACTGGAACACCACCGGCACCGGAACCGAACGCGCGAGCGCCGAACTGTGCTCCGACCGCGTCTGGTTGCGCGTCACCGCCGACATCCGACCCGGCACCGGACGCCAGGCCGTCTTCTCCTACAGCGCCGACGGCACCACCTTCACCGCGCTCGGACCCGCGTTCACCCTCAATAGCAACTGGCAGTTCTTCATGGGCTACCGGTTCGCGGTCTTCAATTACGCCACCGCCGCCCTCGGCGGGGCCGTCACCGTCAACCGGTTCTCGGTCACCGCCTAGATCGTCGACCGGTGATACGTCCGCGCCCCGAGACGCCCTTCGGCATCGGGCGTCTCGGGGCGCGGATCGCGTAATTCAGCGGTACCGATTCTCGTTTCGGCGATCAGTTCCAGGCCTGCTGAAGGCGCTCGTACTCTTCTGCGGTCACCGGGAGCACGGTGCCGTGGCGCGGGCTCGCCGGGAGGTCGTAGTCCGACGAAGGGGTCCACTCGCCACTCGATAGGTCGGTGGTCTCGAAGGGCACGTAGCCACGGCCGCCGAACTCATCGACGAACATGTACCACTTCTCTTCAGTGTTGGACTTGAAGATCAGCGGGCCCTCGCCCTGGTTGATGGATCCGGAGCCGATGCACTCGGTCTGGAAGTCCCATTCGGTGTTCGACAGCGAGGTCGAGGTCTCGCCCATGATGAACTTGCCGCAGGGCGAGCCCGAGGTGTTCGAGCGTTCGTCCTTGGTGAACCGGTAGAAGGTTCCTTCGTCCTCGATGATCGTGGAGTCGATGGTGGAGTAGCCCTTGTCGACCCACACCTGCGGCTGCGAGAAGTTCACGAAGTCGCGGGTGGTCGCGTACATCATCCGGTTGTAGGTGCTGTCGCTGTGGTCGGCGTTCTCATAGAGCTTGGAGGCCCAGAAGACGACGTAGGCGTTCTGCTCCGGGTCCCAGTAGGCCTCGGGCGCCCAGGTGTTGCCGGCCGATTCGGGCGAGACCTGGACGAGGCGACCCTCGCCCCAATCGACCAGGTCGGTCGATTCCCACACCATGATCGAGAGGCTGCCGTGGCGCTGCGCGCCGTCCCAGTCGCCATTGCCGTGGATCTTCAGGTCGGTGGCGATCATGTAGAACCGGTCGCCCTCGGGCGAGCGAATGATGAACGGGTCCCGCACCCCCTGGTCACCCTGGTCGGAGGTGAGGATCGGCTGGCCGCCATTGAGCTCGCCGAAGCGCAGCGGGTCGTTGCCGTCGCTGAGCGCGGCGTAGATCTGCTCGCCGTTCGCGGTGCCTTCGCCGGTGAAGTAGGTGAAGAAGTAGCCCTCGTAGTCGCCGGCCTGCTCCGGCAGCGGCGGGACGGTGGCTTCGAACTTGCGCTTTTCCTTCTCTCCGCCGCGCTCGATGGTGGCCTTCAGGTTGACGGTGTAGGTCTGGCCGCCGGGTTCGTCGCGGTTGACCAGGCCGTCGGTCGAGATCACGTCGGGGTTGTCCGACTTCCAGGTGATGGTGGTTCCATTGGCGCCCTCGGTGGGCAGATGGAGCGCCGAGCGGACATCGTCGACGTTGACCACGTCGAGCGCGGCCGAGTCGGCGGCGACGGCCTCTTGGTCGTCCAGCTCGGCCGGGACGGTCACGGTGAAGTGGCGTTGTTCGGACACGTTCCCCAGGACCACGTTTGCTGTGAGGGTCACCGTCGCATCTTCCTGGTCTGAGGCCGGGCGGACGACCGCGCCGGTGTCGCTGATTACCGCCGAATCACTTGAGACCCAAGTGATCTGCGAGCCGTTGGCGCCCTTGGCGGGCAAGTCCAGGTCGGCCGTGACCGCGCTGGTGTCTCCGAGGTCGATCGCGGCCGCGTCGGCAGCGGCCTTCTCGGCGCCGATGTGGGCGGCCATGTCGCCGATCTCGGCGGCGGGGAGTGCGTCGCCGTAGATGCGGAAGTCGCCGAATCTGCCGTGGAGGTACCGGTCACCGGGGTACATCGAGCGGCCGAGGTAGTTCGCGGCGGTCGCACCGCCGCCGATCTCGCCGGGGGTGATGGTCACGCTCTCGCGGGCGATCTCCTGGCCGTTGAGGTACAGGATCCCGGTGGAGTCGGTGAGGGTGTAGGCCAGGTGGTTCCAGGTGCCGCGGGTGAGGTTCTGGCCGGAGTTCACGTTCTGCTCGCACGTCCAGTGGCAGGTGCTCACGGAGGTGCGGTAGCCGTTGCCGGTGGTGAACAGGTACCCGTCGCCCCGGTCGCCGCTGGTGTTCCCGAGTCCGTAGATGAAGTAGGGGCTCGGCTGGTCGGCTTCGATCCACACCTCGGCGGTGACGGTGATGGAGTCGAGCCCCGCCATGAGGTCGTCGGGCATGTCGACGTGGTCGTCGATGCCGTCGAGTTCGAGGCCGTCACCCCAGGTCGCGCCGCCGACAACCGTGCCGTCGAGGCCGTTGCCGGAGGAATCGTGGACGACGGTGCCGCCCGTCTCGTCGAATTCGTACCAGAGGAGGGGTGAGTTTGGTGTCGCGGCTATGGCCGCCGCGGAGGGGATCGCCACGGCGGCAACCGCCGCCACAGCCGTCCACAGGAGACGTTGAGACTTCATTGTCTATACCGATCTGGGTGGTTATGGAAATATGTTCCGACAGCTTAGCTCGCATATCGACATTAATAAACGCTGGAATATCACAATTTGTGAACGGTAACTACAGGCGCGTGCAGGCAAAGGAGTGGACCCGATGACCGAACCGAGAGTCGTTGGGGCGAAACGAACTCGGCGCTCGCTGAGGACTCGCCGTGCACCCGATTTCGGTAGCGCAGCGGCGATTATCCCACTTCGCGTTTGAATGCGGTGCTGATCGCGCTTGGCGCCGATCCGCGAGGGTCTAACGATTGTCGCCGCTACCGCCGAGCACGCCTCGCTTCTGTCGGTCAGCGAGTTTCGCGATGTTGTGCTCGGCGACATCATCTAGCGCCAGATCGAAGTGGTCCGCGATAACGGCGAGGTACCAAAGCGTGTCGCCGAGTTCCTGCTTGACGTCCTCGGTGTCCCACTGAGAGAAGTCGCTGCCCTTGTCGCGAACGATCTTCTTCGCCTTCTCCGCGATCTCGCCCGTCTCACCCACGAGGCCGAGCAGGAGATGAAACAGCTCATTGTGCTTGTGCCGGGGGGCGGCGGTGCGAAGTGCCGCCTCCTGATATTCATCCAAGTTCATGCCCTAAGCGTATGGGCTCTCTTGCGGGGTAAGGAAGAAGCCTCTGCGAGGCCAGCGCCCGGGCCGCGGCGTCGCGACCACGATCGCGCCGGGCGACCAGGACTGTGAACGTGCACGCAAGTTGGGCGTATTTGCGCTTGAAACCGCTTTCATCGGTCGCGGTCGTTTCCGAACTGCAATCATTTTATCGAAATAATCTTCGGTCAAAAGCCGCATAAAGGTCATATATGTCTTGTGTCCAGTGATGCATATCGCTACTTTGATGTAAACGTTCACAGTCCGGTGGTGCCCACCGTCGGCACCCGGATTCCCCTCATCACTGATCGACCAAGACAAGGACTTGACATGCGAAGCAATGGAGCTGCCGCGGACCTGGCGCTGAACCGCCGTCGTCTGCTCGCCCTGGGCGGTCTCACCGCGACCGCCGGCACGTTGGCCGCCTGCGGCGGGCCCACTGAGAGCGAGGAGGACGACGGCGACCTCGAATGGGACGAAGAGGCCCAGCAGTACGTGTTGGAGGAGGAGATCGCCAACGGCGAGGCCTCCCTCAAGGTCTGGTTCGAGGAGGACTACCTGGCCGAGGCCGTCATCGCCGCCTTCAACGAGCAGTATCCCGACGTCAAGGTCGAATACGAACTGGTCGGCAAGCACGACGCGGTCGACAAGATGGCCCTGGCCGGCGAAGCCGGGACCGGCGCCGACGTCTTCATGACCTTCTACAACGAGATCCCCAACGCGATCGACGACGGCACCGCCGCGCCCCTCGGCCGGTACCAGGAGATCCTCGAATCACGCATCAGCCTGACCTTCACGGGCGTGGTCGGCAACGACGACGGCGACATGCACGCCGTCCCGGTCACCACCGAGTCGATGGCCCTGATGTACAACATGACGCTCCTCGAGGAGCTCACCGGCTCGCCCGAGCCCGCCGGCACCTGGGAGGAGATCGTCGAACTCGCCGAGACCTATAACGACCCGGGGGCCAACCGGTGGACGATCCGCATGTCCACCATGGAGATCTACCGTGCCTACCCGATCCTGGCATCCGCGGGCTGGCAGGTCTACCCCGACGGCAACGTCGACGAACCCGGCTTCGGCGACCCGGCCCTGGCCGAGGCGCTGGAGTACTACGCCGGTCTGCGCGAGATCTACAACGTGCCGAGCGCCGACAGCACCTGGGAGGTCATCGAGGAGGGCTTCGCCAAGGGCGAGACCCCGTACGTCACCACCGGTCCCTGGAGCTTCTCGCTCTTCGACGAAGGGGCCGAGAAGAACGGCTTCGAATACGGGGTCACCACGATGCCCGCCGTGGAAGGCGGCGGTCCGGCCGCGACCTTCGCCGGGATGCACGTCGCAGCCGTCTCGGGCTACTCGGAATACCCGGCCGCGGCGCGTGTCTTCGCGAACTTCATGGCCTCCGACGCCGGTGCCGCCGCCGTGTACGCCTCGAGCGGCCAGATCCCGGCCCTCAACGAGGACCTGCTCTCGGGTGTGGAAGGGATCGGGGACGACCCGCACGTGGGCGGCATCGTCGCCCAGTCCGCTCAGGCCGAACTCGTTCCTCAGGTGCCGGAGTACTTCTGGGAGGTCGGCGACGCGATGGTCGTCGACGTGTGGGACGACCTGTCCGACTCCGCCGCGGCCCAGGAGAAGGCCGTGACGACGTACAACGAACTGCACGGGATCTAGGGATCAACCGCTGTGACCACCACTGAGACCCCCGAGCTCCCCTCTCCGGCCCGCACCCCGCGCGGGCCGGAGAGGGCCCGCCCCGGGCTCCCCACACCGGTGCCGGGCCTCGCCTCGGCGCTGGTGTGGGGCGCGGGCCAGCTGATCAACCGTCAAGTGGGCAAGGCCGCGTTCTTCTTCGCGTTCTTCGCCGGGACCGTCCTCTGGGAGATCGTCTCCGGCAACTACTACGCCGGCATGGAGTTCACACCACGCTCGAACGGCGGGTTCTTCGTCCGCGGACTGTGGGGCCTGTTCACCCTCGGCACGCAGCCGCGCGAGATGACCCTGACCGGTTTGACCGAGGGCGACAACTCGATCGTCCTCATGGCCAACGGCCTCATCGCCCTCCTGACGCTGGCGCTGCTCGCCATCGTCTGGATCTGGAGCGTTCGCGACGCGGCCCGCTATCGCGCCGCCCTGAACGGCGGCGGCCAGACCGAGGCCTCCGGCGCCTACTTCGGGCGCCTGTGGGAGGGCGCCTTCGCCTACATCGCACTGTCGCCCGGTCTGATCCTGCTGGTCTTCATGTCGGTGCTGCCCGTGCTCTTCGGCATCCTCGTGGCGTTCACCGACTACAGCCGCGACAACCTGCCGCCGAAGAACCTCGTCGGCTGGGTGGGCCTGGAGAACTTCGCGACGATCTTCACAGTCCCCTCGTGGGCAGCGACCTTCGGGGGCATCCTCGTCTGGACCCTCGTGTGGGCGGTCGTCGCGACCGTCACGACCTACGCGGCGGGCCTGCTCATTGCCGTGCTCCTGGCGAGCAAGAGGGTCAAGTTCCCCCGGATGTGGCGCTCGATCTACCTGCTGCCGTGGGCCGTGCCCGCGATCGTCTCAGCGCTGGTGTTCCGCTCGATGTTCAACGGCCAGTTCGGTCCCATCAGCCAATGGCTGGTCGACGTCGGACTCACCGACGAGCGCGTCTACTGGTTCACTGACCCGACCAGCCCGAACCTGGCGCGAGGGGTCGCCCTCCTGGTCAACCTGTGGCTCGGATTCCCGTTCTTCATGGCCCTGGTCGGCGGCGTCCTCGCGAACATTCCCGACAGCTACTACGAAGCCGCCCGCATCGATGGCGCCGGGCCCTTGCAGCAGTTCCGCTACATCACCGTGCCGATCGTCCAGCGGACGGTCACGCCTCTGATCATCCTGGCGTTCGTGCACAACTTCAACAACTTCGGGGTGATTTACTTCCTCACCGAAGGGGGTCCAGACAATGTGGACTACCGGTTCGCCGGCAGCACCGACCTGCTCGTCACCTGGCTGTTCAAGCTCACGCTCGACAACCGCCTTTACAACATCGGCGCGGTGATGAGCCTGGTCATCTTCGTCATCGTCGGCTCCATCTCGGTACTGAACCTCAACCGCACCAAAGCGATCCGGGAGCTCTGACCCATGGCCGCCACTCCAGCGAACCCCGAGCTCCGGCCCCCGGTGAACCCGAACCGCCCCCGCCGCCGCGGGGGCACCGTCGAAGGCCGACAGCGGCTGCGCGACGGCGCCACCGGCGTGCTCGTCCACCTCGTACTCGTGATCGTCGCGGTCATCGTGATCTACCCGCTCATGTGGGTCGTCGGCTCCTCCTTCGGCCCCGGCGGGGGACTGGCGAACGCCACCCCCATTCCCGAGAACGCGACCTTCGACAACTACCTCCACCTGTTCACACAGACGAACTACGGGCGCTGGTACCTCAACTCGCTCTACGTCGCGACGCTGAACATGATCGGCTCGGTCACCCTGTCGGCGCTGTGCGGCTGGGTGTTCGCCCGCATCCGCTTCCGCGGTCGCAAAGCCAGCATGCTCGGGATCCTCATCCTCCAGATGTTCCCCAGCTTCCTGACCGCCATCGCCGTCTACATGCTGTTCCTCAACTTCGGCCTGCTCGACTCGCTCACGGGCCTGGCACTGGTGAGCATCGCCGCCACCCTGCCCTACAACACCTGGCTCATGAAGGGCTACACCGACAACCTGCCCGCGAGCCTGGACGAGGCCGCGGCGATCGACGGCGCCAGCCGCCTCACGATCTTCCGCAAGATCATCCTGCCGCTCATGCGACCCATGCTCACCTTCGTGGCCATCACGTCGTTCACGATGCCGTGGATGGACTTCATCCTCCCCAGGCTGCTGCTCCAGAGCAGCGGCAAGCAGACCGTGGCCCTGGGCCTGTTCCAGATGATCACCGACCAGTACAGCAACGACTTCACCACCTTCGCCGCCGGCGCGGTGGCGCTCGCCCTGCCCATCACGATCCTCTACATCGTCCTGCAACGCCACCTGGTCACCGGGGCCATGGCGGGCGCGGAGAAGGGATGAGGTCCCCACGGCCGCAACAGGTCGGGTCCGACAGGGCCCGCTCAAGCTCGGTGGCGGCTCCTCGCCGCCGTTAACGGGCGCCCAGCGGCGCCCGACCCCCCTCGATCGCAAAGGAGCGACACATGAGACGGATGTTCGCGGTGGCCCTGGTGGCCGCCATGAGTTTCGTCGCGTTCGCCACGGCCTCCCCGGCCCAGGCAGTCAGAGACGACTTCTACATGGGCGTCGACGTCGGCACACTCGCCGAGGTCGAGGCCGCCGGCGAGCGTTTCTACGACGACGGCGTGCAGGGCGACGCACTGCAGATCATGGCCGACAGCGGCGCCAACCTGGTGCGGCTGCGGCTGTGGAACGACCCGTACAGCACCTCGGGCCAGGCCTACGGCGGCGGCACGAACGACCTGGAGAAGACCATCGAGTTGGCGCAGCGCGCCAAGGACCTCGGCATGGACGTCCTCCTCGACCTCCACTACTCGGACTTCTGGGCCGACCCGGGCAAGCAGATCAAGCCCAAGGCCTGGCAGAGCCTGTCCTACAACCAGCTGGTCACCGCGGTGCGCGACTACTCCCGCGACGTCGTGTCGCAGATGACGGCCGCGGGCGCCACACCCGACATCGTCCAGGTGGGCAACGAGATCACCCACGGGATGCTGCAGCCCACCGGCAGCACCTCCAACTGGAACCAGCTCGGCGGCCTGCTCAAGGCCGGCATCGAGGGCGTCCACGCGGGCGGCAGCGGTATCGAGATCGCGCTGCACCTCGACCGCGGCGGGAACAACGGGGCGTACCGCACCTGGTTCGACAACGCCCGTGCGCAGGGCGTCCCGTACGACATCATCGCCCTGTCCTACTACCCGTACTGGCACGGCACGATGAGCCAGTTGCGGAACAACATGAACGACGTGGCCTCGCGCTACGGCAAGGACGTCATGGTCGTGGAGACCGCCTACGCCTGGACCCTCCAGGACGGCGACGGCCGCGGCAACATCTTCACCAGCAGCCACGCCCAGGAATCGGGCTACGCGGCCACGGTGCAAGGCCAGACGCAGTTCCTGCGGGATCTGCAGGACGCCATCGCCGACGTGCCGAACGACCGCGGGCGCGGCCTGGTCTGGTGGGAGGCGGCATGGACCGGCGACACCAGCTGGGCCACGCCGGCGGGCATGTCGTACATCAACGACCACGCCGGTGAGAGCAATTCCTGGGACAACCAGACCCTGTTCGACCACAACGGGAACAAGCTGTCGACACTGGACTTCTTCGGCGAGGTGACCGGTGGCGGCGACCCCGGCCCCGGGCCGGGCCAGGACGAACTGACCAATGGCGGCTTCGAGTCCGGGAGCGGCAGATCCGCCACCGGCTGGAACGTCTGGGCCCAGAACAGCGCCGACTCCGACGCGGTCTTCCGGGAGACCCGCGGGAGCATCTACCAGGGCACCAGCAAGCTCACGTTCTGGAAGGGCTCGGCGTACACCGCCTCGGCCTACCAGTCGCAGAGTGTGCCGAACGGGACCTACACGCTCACCGCCTGGGTCATGAACGGCGGCGGCCAGACCACCGCGCGCATGTACGCCAAGGGATACGGCGGCAGTGAACGCCAAGCCAATCTCCCCGTCACCTCCCAGTGGACGAAGGTGTCCATCACCGGCGTCCAGGTCACGAGCGGTCGGATCGAGGTCGGGTTCTACTCGGTCGCCAGGGCCGGCAACTGGATCAATATCGATGCGGTCAGCCTGACCCGCACCGCGTAAGCGAAGGCGAGGAGGCCGCCCTGGGCGCGGGCGGCCTCCTTGCCTGACACCGAAGGCGAGGAGGCCGCCTGGCACCGACGGCGCGGGCGGCCTCCTCGCCCTCGGTGCCAGGCGAGGATCAACATTGGAACTCAAGGGAGCGTTGAAGAACTTGGCACGGAAACGACCGACGATCAACGATGTCGCGACGGCCTCCGGCGTTTCGCGCGGCACGGTCTCGCGCGTCCTCAACGGACACGCCAACGTCTCCCTGGCCGCCGAGCTGGCGGTGCGGCGGGCGGTCGCCGAGACTGGGTACGTCGTCAATCGGGCCGCCCGGAGCCTCAAGACCAGCCGCACCGGTTCGATCGTCATGGTGCTGTCCGAGCCGCAGGAGCGCCTGTTCGAGGACCCGAACTTCTCGGTCCTGTTGCGCGTGGCGACGAACCAGCTGGCGGAGCGGGACATGTCGCTGGTGCTCATGATCGCCGGGGACCGCGGCGGCCGCGACCGAGTCGCGCGCTACCTGCGCGGCGGCCACGCCGACGGGACGCTGCTCGTCTCCACCCACGCCGGCGATCCGCTGCTGGAGGAGATAGAACGCGCCGGTGTGCCCGCCGTCGCCTGCGGCGCGGTGCTCGGCCGCGAGAGCGTCATTCCCTATGCCACCGCCGACGATCACGGCGGGGCGCAGCAGATCACCGAGTATCTGGTGGGCCAGGGGCGGCGCAGGATCGGCATGATCACCGGCCCGCTCGACACCCCCGGCGGTCTGCTGCGTCTGGAGGGCTTCACCAGCGTGCTGGGACGGAAGGCGACGAAGCGGCGGATCGTCAACAGCGACTACACGCAGGCCGGCGGCGAGGCCGCGATGCGCGAACTCCTCGATTCGGTCCCCGACCTCGATGCGGTCTTCGTGGCCTCCGACCTCATGGCCGCCGGCGCGCTTCAGGCGCTGCACGCGGCCGGGCGCCGCGTCCCCGACGACGTGGCGGTCGGCGGCTTCGACGACTCGATCATCGCCACCGCGACCCGCCCGATGCTCACCACCGTGCGGCAGCCCCTCGCCAAGGTGGCCGAGGAGACGGTCCGGCTCCTGATCGCGCTGCTCGACGAGCGGGACGTCGAGCCGGTGGTGCTCTCGACCGACCTGATCGTCCGCGACAGTACTTGATGGACGGCTTGACTAGCAATCGTTATATCGTTATACTTCGATATGCTGGGATCGTTCCCAGCAGATTTCACCTCCATAACCCGAACATGCGGCGCAAGTGCCGCAGCGCCGAACCCCAGGACTCCTTCGCATACCCGCAGAAGGACTGACAGTGCCGGGAACGGTTTGACAACTGAAACGATTCAGCGATCGATTCACATCGGCCGGTGTCTCAGGCTCCATTCCGGACCGCCGTCGGCGATCCGTCATCAGCTCCCTTTCTATCCCTCCTAGAAGGAGTCGTCAATGTCAATGCAACGTCGTACCTTCCTGAATCTCGGCGTGGCCGGAGCACTGGGCGTGGGCGCCACGTCCCTGTTCGGCGCCGGCACCGCGCTCGCCGATCCCGCGCCGGCCAATCCGTTCGCCGTGGGCGTGCGCCGCCACAACTGGACCCGTGGCAGCCGCGCGGTCACCACCTACGTCTATTACCCGGCCACCGGCACCGTCGGAGGCAACCCGGTCACGGACGCCCCGGTCGCCAACGGGGTCTTCCCCGTCTACAACTTCACCCACGGCTTCCAGAGCAGCCCGCAGAACTCCACGTTCATCATCCGGCGCCTGGCCGAGGCGGGCTTCGTCGTCCCCGCCCCGCACTTCAACCACAACCCCAGCGACGTCGGCAACGGCGAAACCCCGAAGGACGTTTCGCAGGCCATCACCAACACCCTCGCGCTCAACAACAGCGGCCCGCTGGCCGGGCACATCCGCACCGACATCGGCGTCGGCGTCTCGGGCCACTCCCTGGGCGGCATGACCACCCACGGCCTGCTGACTCGCTGGGCCGACAGCCGCATCATCTCCGCCAACCCGCAGTCGTGCACCGACCAGGGCACCCCGTCCAGTTCGGTCAATGCCAAGGTCCTGTTCGTGCACGGCGACCGCGACGACCTCACGGGGTACGACTCGGCCCGCCAGGCCTACAACGAGATGACCTGGCCCAAGGCGTTCCTCACCTTCGTCGGCGGCAGCCACACCAGCTTCTGGAGCGACCAGCGCTTCCCGCGCACGGTCGTCGACTGGGCCCGCTGGACCATGTACGGCGACACCGCCGCCCGCGACCGCCTCCCGGCCGACGCGTCCGGCTCCGGCACCCGGTGGGAAGCCTCGCTAGGCGGCGACACGCCCAGCGAACCGGGCACCTACCGCCTGGTCGCTCAGCACAGCGGCAAGTACGCCGACATCAACGGGATCTCCACCGCGGCCGGGGCCGGACTCATCCAATGGTCGTCCACCAGCCGGGCCAACCAGCAGTTCGAGTTCGTCGACGCCGGCGAGGGCCACTTCAAGATCAAGGCCCGCCACTCGGGTCTGGTCCTCCAGGTCGCCGGCAACTCCAACGGCGCGGACATCACCCAGCAGGCCGACACGAACGCCACGAGCCAGCACTGGCGCCTCACTGAGCACGGCGGCGGCGTCGTCAGCATCATCAACCGGCAGTCCGGCCTGGCCATGGACGTCTGGGAGTACTCCACCGCCGACGGCGCCCGCATAACCCAGTACACGTACACCGGCAACGACAACCAGCGCTTCGCTCGCCAAGCGGTCTGATCAGAAAGACAAAGCCCCACCCGGCGCGACGGCGTCGCGCGGCCTCCCGGCACTCAGTGCCGACGCCGTCGCGGTCGGGTACTCCATAACCCAGCAAGTACGGAGAGACCATGAACCAGTCAACCTCTCGACGGGCGAGACGCCTGCGAGCCCCGGCAGCGGCGGTGATCGCGCTGGTCGCCGCCGCGGCGACCATGCTGACGATGAGCGCCGCCGACGCCGCCACCGTTCGCTACGAGGCGGAGAGCGCCCCGGCCACCTGCGACGGCACGATCGACTCGAACCACACCGGGTATTCCGGCAGCGGGTTCTGCAACACCACCAACGCCACCGGTACGGCGGCCCAGTTCACCGTCGATGTCGCGAGCGCCGGGACCGCCACCGTGGCGATCCGGTACGCCAACGGCGCCACCGACTCCCGCCCGGCGAACATCCTCGTCAACGGCGCGACCGTGCAATCGGCCAGCGCGTTCAGCGCGACCGGCGCGTGGACCGCCTGGTCGACCAAGACCGTATCCGTCCCGGTGAACGCCGGGAGCAACACCATCCGCCTGGCGGCGTCCGCCAGCTCCGGCCTGCCGAACATCGACTACGTCGAGGTCACCGACGGGCCCCCGCCCCAGACGGGAGACGGCAAGTACGAGGTCGAGGAACTGACCCGGGGCGTCACGGTGGTGCCCTCGGGCAGCGGCCGGCTCGTCTCCTGGCGGCTGCTCGGCACCGACGCGCAGAACGTGGCGTTCAACGTCTACCGCGACGGGACCAAGCTCAACGGCTCGCCGCTGACGGGTGCGACGAACTACCTCGACAACGGCGGCTCTTCGAGTTCGCAGTACACGGTGCGGGCCGTGGTCGACGGCACCGAGGGCACCGCTGCGGGTGTCGAGGCGACGTTCAACTCCAGCGGTTACTTCAATGTCCCGCTCCAACGGCCTTCGGGTGGTTCGAATCCCTCGGGCTCCTATTCCTACGAGGCCAACGACATGAGCACCGGCGACCTCGACGGCGACGGCGACTACGAGCTGATCGTCAAGTGGGACCCCACCAATGCGCACGACAACGTGCACGAGGGCTACACCGGGAACGTCTACCTTGACGCGTACCAGCTCGACGGGACGCGGCTGTGGCGGATCGACCTGGGCCGCAACATCCGGGCCGGGGCGCACTACACGCAGTTCCAGGTGTACGACTACGACGGCGACGGCAGATCCGAACTCGCGGTCAAGACCGCCGACGGCACCCGCGACGCCAACGGCACCGTCATCGGCTCGTCCAGCGCCGACTACCGCAACTCGGACGGCCGGATCCTGGACGGCCCGGAGTTCCTGACGATCTTCAACGGGACCACCGGCGCGGCTATGGACACGGTGAACTACCAGCCGGCGCGCGGCAACCACGCCAGCTGGGGCGACAACTACGGCAACCGGGTCGACCGGTTCCTCGCCGGAACGGCTTACCTGGACGGCGAGAGCCCGTCGATGATCTTCGCCCGCGGCTACTACACCCGCTCGGTGATCTGGGCCGTCGACTGGAACGGCACCGACCTGACCACCCGGTGGATCTTCGACTCCAACCAGGCCGGCTCCCAGTACGAGGGCCAGGGCAACCATCAGCTGTCCATCGCCGACCTGAACGGCGACGGACGCCACGACATCGTCTACGGCGCCATGGCCATCGGCTCGAACGGGCAGCCGCTGTGGAACACCCGCATGGGCCACGGCGACGCGCTGCACGTGACCGACCACGTGCCGAGCAACCCGGGCCAGGAGGTGTTCATGCCCGGCGAATGGCCCAGCATGCCCTCCACGCGCCTGGTCGACGGCGACACCGGGTCGATCATCATGCAGACCCCCGTGGCGAACGACGACAACGGCCGCGGCGTCGGAGCCAATATCCTGGCGAGCAACCCCGGCTCCGAGTACTGGTCGTCCCTGGTCAGCGGCCTGCGGAACGCATCGGGCAGCAATATCGGGTCGAAACCGGGCATGACCAACTTCCTGTCCTGGTGGGACGGCGACGGCGAGCGTGAGCTGCTCAACGGCACGCAGATCGCCAACTACCCGTCCGGGACGCTGCTGAACGGCTCCGGAGTGTCGTCGAACAACGGCTCCAAGTCCACCCCGGGCCTGTCGGTCGACCTGTTCGGGGACTGGCGTGAGGAGGTCATCTGGCGCACCAGCGACAACTCCGCGCTGCGGATCTACGCCACGCCGCACCAGACGAACCTGCGCATTCCGACGCTGATGCACGACGTTCAGTACCGGACCGCGATCGCCTGGCAGAACACCGGTTACAACCAGCCGCCGCACCCGAGCTTCTACATCGGCTCGGAGGTGACGACCTACCCCTGGCCCGACATCCACACTCCGTAGAGCCCCGCAGCCCCGGGTGCCTGTGCCGGAGCACCCGGGGCTCGCGGCAACCGTCCACGACCGCGACTTACGCCCTTGTGGACGTTCCCCGCCGGCGGCCGTGTCAGACCGCGGCCGCCGGTGCGAAACCGTAAGGCCGACAACAAGGAGGCACCCTCCCATGAAACCTCGGACCGCCGTCAGGGCGGCACTCATCGCCGCATTGGCAGCGCTGCTCGCCTTCACCGCGGTCCCGGCGTCCGCGGCCGGGCCGTCGCTCGGGTCGCCGACGGTCACCACGCTCACCACCGACGGCCGCACGGCGCTGACGTACACGGGCTATATGAACGGCGAATCGTTCCAGCAGGACGGCATCACGACGTTCAACGGTTGGCAGTACACGGCCTGGTGGGACCAGGACGGCTACGTCAACCTGGCCCG
Source organism: Glycomyces buryatensis (assembly GCF_004912275.1). Classification (GTDB taxonomy): domain Bacteria; phylum Actinomycetota; class Actinomycetes; order Mycobacteriales; family Micromonosporaceae; genus Glycomyces; species Glycomyces buryatensis. The sequence continues at coordinate 44,191 of NZ_STGY01000072.1, read as the reverse complement.
CCGGGAGGCCACCGCGAACTCGTGGCAGACCATCCGCCTCACCGACTACCGGACCACCTCGACCGACTCGCACAATACGATCTCGATCGGCATCTCCGGTCAGGACGGCACGATCCACCTCTCCTTCGACATGCACAACTCGGTGCTGAAGTACCGCAAGTCGATCGCGGGTCTGGCGACCTCACCACAGACCGCGAACTGGTCGACGGCGAGCTTCGGGGCCGTGTCCAACAGCCTTGCGGGCCAGCGCCTGTCGCAGGCGACCTACCCGCGGTTCTTCCGCTCCCCGAGCGGGGTGCTGCAGATGAGCATCCGCACGGGCGCCAGCGGCGCGGGCGACCTGGTGCTCTTCGAATACCGCGACGGCGGCTGGACGTACCTGGGAGAGTTCCTCAACGGGACCGACGCCGACAACAACGCGTACCTCTTCGGCATCGAATACGACGACACCGGGCTCGACACCAGCGACCTGCTCCACATGACCTGGACGGTGCGCGAGACGCCGAATGCGAGCACCAACCACGACATCTACTACGCCTACAGCAAGGACCAGGGCCGCACCTGGCGCAACAACAATGGCGACGTGGTGGCGACTACCGGCTCGAATCCGCTCGTCGCCGACTCGGCCGGGCTGCGGGTCGTGGGCATCGGCCAGAACCGCGGGCTCATGAACCAGGAGTCGCAGGTGGTCGACAGCGCGGGCAATGTCCACGTGCTGGCCTCGCACATGGCCCCCTCTGCCTCCAACGACAGCAATTTCGACAGTGCGCGAAGGAAGTCCGTGCTCGTGCACTACTGGCGCGACAAGACCAGCAAGGCCTGGAACCGGCAAGTGCTCTCGTACACGGGCGTGATGACCCGTGCCGACATCGGCGTCGACGCGGACGACAACCTGTACATCGCCAGCGGGAACTCCTCGGCCAGAAGACTGAGCGTCTACACGGCGTCGAAGGCCTCGGGTTGGACCGACTGGACCACCCGTTACACGTCCAATGTGGAGTACTATTCGGACCCGCTGCTCGACCACTCCCGGCTCCTCGACGGCGTCGTCTCCGTCTTCGCTCCCCGTTACGGCGGCAGCCAGATCGACGTTCTGAACTGGGCGACCGGCGAAGGCGGCGGAACCCAGGTCACGGACATCGCGAACCGGACCTCCGGCAAGTGTGCCGACGTGGTCTCGGGCTCGGCCGCCGACGGGGCCGAGATCATCCAGTGGACCTGCCACGGTGGCGCGAACCAGCAGTGGGAACTGCAGGACGCGGGGGACGGCTACGTCCGGATCGTCGGGCAGGGCTCCGGCAAATGCCTTGACGTCAACGGCGCCTCGACCGCCGACGGCGCCGCGCTCATCCAGTGGACGTGCAGCGGACGCACCAACCAGCAGTTCCGGTTCGTCGACGCCGGCGGCGGCGGCCACGTCCAGATCGTCGCCCGCCACTCCGGCAAATGCGTGGGCGTGAGCGGTTCGTCGACCGAGAACAGCGCCCGGCTTCAGCAGTTCACCTGCTCGAGTGGCCCCGGTCAACAGTGGACACTCTGATCTTCGCCGCCCGGCGGTCTCCTGCACGACCAGCCCTCTGACCAGTCGCCGCGGCCGAGCCACCGCTGGGCCGCGGCATGGAACCCGATCCCCCCGTTCCCGGGCTGCGGCGCCGCCGCAGCCCACTCCCTCTCACAACTGGAGCACGAATGCGCACTCCTGAATCCGCCCACCCACTCGGGGCAAGATTCTCCCGCCGGACTCTCGCCGGCCTCGTCGTCGGAGCAGCCGCCGCGGCCGGCGGGCTCGTGGCCGCCGCCCCCGCGCACGCGGCGTTCGAGACCGACACCTGGTACCTCCTCCAGAGCCGCCACTCGGGTCTGGTCCTGGACATCGAGGGACGGTCGGTCTCGAACGGCGGGGCGTTGGTGCAGTGGAACCGCACCAACGCGACCAACCAGCAGTTCCGGTTCGTCGACGCCGGCGGCGGTTACTTCAAGATCCAGGCGCGCCATTCGAACCTGGTCCTGGACCTGCGGGACTCGAGCAGGGCCGACGGCGCCGACGTCGTGCAGTGGAGCGACGACGGCAGCACCGACCAGCAGTGGCAGATCATCGACGACGGCAGCTACCTGCGCTTTGTCAACCGTCACTCCGGCAAGTCGCTCGACGTGTGGGCGAAGTCCACCACCGCCGGGGACCGCGTCTCCCAGTACACCTCGAATGGCGGCACCAATCAGCAGTGGCTGGCCCTGCCGGTGGACGCCCCGCCCGGCGACGGGACGCCGACGATCTTCATCGCGTCGGACTCGACCGCCCAGACGTACAACTCCGGGTACTACCCGCAGATGGGCTGGGGCCAGAAGCTCGCCGGCTACTTCGACGCGAACACCACCGTCGCCAACCACGCCATCGGCGGGCGGTCGTCCCGGTCGTTCATCAACGAGGGCCGCCTCACCACGATCCTGAACGCGATCCGGCCCGGCGACTACCTGTTCGTCCAGTTCGGACACAACGACTCGACCGCCTCACGCCCCGAGCGCTACACCTCACCCGCCGACTACAAGATGTACCTGCGCGACCACTACATGGCCGGCGCGACCGCGCGCGGCGCGATCCCGGTGCTCATCACCCCGGTCTCACGCCGCGACTACGACTCGAACGGACAATTCCGCGTCTCGTTCCCCGACTACGTCAACAAGGTCCATGAACTGGTGAACGAGACCGGTGTGGCGATGATCGACCTGTCGGCGCGCTCGCGCACCTACCTCAACGGCATCGGACCCGAGGCGGCGAAACGGGTGTTCCTGCACCTGAGCGCGGGACAGTACCCCGCCTTCCCCAACGGCGTCGCCGACAACACCCATTTCCAGGAAAACGGCGCGAACCAGATGGCGCGCCTCGTCTCCGAGGGGGCCGCGGCGCTGCCGCTGCCGATCGCAGACCACGTCCGGTAAGGGCGGGGCGGCGCCTGCCCGCAGCGGGCAGGCGCCGCCCGAGACATCAGCATCGAGTGCATACGGAGCGATCATGCGAAAATCCAGAAATCGAACGGGACTCCCGGTCGGACGCCGTGGGCGCCTGCGCCGCGCGGCCGCGAGTGCCATGGCGGCGCTCGTACTGGCCGGGACGGGCGTGCTCGGCACGGCGGCACCGGCGTCCGCACTGTACGGGGAGGCGGAGATACAGCCGGTGGAGAGCAACCTGGCAGCCAAGTTCTGGGTGGAGGCGACCGCTGCCAGCGGTTCGTCCACCGCCGCTCTGGCGATCGACCAGAACTCCGAAACCGCCTGGGAGGCTGCGGAATCCGGCCCCGGGCAGTGGTTGCAGTTGGACCTGGGCGGGGCCTATGACAACCTCCGCAAGGTCCACGTGACCTTCCCCGACCCGGGCGCCGTGTATCAGTACGTGGTCGAGGCCTCCCCGGACGGGGAGCAGTGGGAGGTCGTCGCCGACCGGTCGGCCACCGCGACTCCAGGTTCGGGCGGGGTGGACCTGTTCACCCAGCCCGGGACCAGATACGTGCGGGTCACCGTCACGGGGGCCTCGCCCGGGGCGACGGTCGGCGTCAGTGAACTGATGGTCTTCAACTACCTTCGCGACGACGTCGTCCTGGGCGCTGACCTGTCCTGGATGGACGATCAACGGAACCGGGAGTACTGGGTGCATCCGCAGGCCGAGGACCGCGGCGCGGGCCCGTTCCTTCTGGACGTGATGCAGGACCGCGGCTTGGAGTACACCCGGTTGCGGGTCTTCAACGAGCCCCGCAACGAGTCCTCCGGCAATCCGAACGCGATCCCTTACCAGGGGCCGGAGCGCACGTTGACCTCGGCGCAGTGGGTCGCCGAGCGCGGGCTCGGACTGGGGATCGACTTCCACTACGCCGACTCGTGGGCGGACCCGAGCAAGCAGCCCAAGCCCGAATCCTGGGCGGAGCTGGAGTTCGACGAACTCCAGGACGCCGTGTACGACTACACCCACGACTACGTCTCGCAGCTAGTCGAGCAGGGCACGGTTCCGGACAAGGTGGCGGTCGGCAATGAGATCGCCAACGGGTTCATGTGGGGCAGTGAGGCCGTCGGCGCTCCCGCCACCGAGGCGGTGCACGCCGGTGCGAACCCGCCCTATTTCCGCAACCAGGCCGAGAAATACCAGTCGCAGCCCGGCGGCGGCATCCTCTGGCAGTACCGGCACTCCACCGATCCGGACGAGCACCAGCTCTACCTCGATTCCTGGGACCGGTTCACCACGCTCCTGGCGGCCGGTATCGCGGCGGTCCGCGACGCCTCACCGGAGTCCGAAGTGGAACTTCACTCGGTGGTCGGACGGATCAGCGGCATGGACAAGGCGGGCGAGTACTGGGACCAGCTGACCACCCGGCTGAACGCCAAGGGCGAGGACTTCGACGTGCTCGGGCTCTCCTACTATCCCGAGCACCACGGCAGCCTCGAGCAGATGGAGCAGAACCTCCACACGCTCGCTTCCACCTACCCGCAGTACGAACTCGAGATCGCGGAGACGTCATACCCCGCCACCGGCGGCGGCACCATGCCCAACTCCCCGTTCCCGCGGACCGTCCAAGGCCAAGCGGACGCCATCCAGCATGTGTTCCAGATGGTCAACGACGTCGTTGACAACCGCGGTACAGGAGCGCTCACCTGGGAGCCCGCGAGCTTCCAGGCGATGTTCCGGTCGGTGCCGGACCTGCCCAACACCTCCGAGCCCAACGCCTCGATCGACGTCTACAACCAGAGCCGCGCCACGCACGTCCTCGAAGCCACCGTCTACGGCGCGGTCCAGACCGGCGGGACGCCAGCGCTGCCGGACACGGTCCAGGTGCTGACCACCGCGGACGGTTCGACGGCGTCGGCCCCGGTCGAGTGGGAGGACCCGCCCTCCGACGCGACCGATGCCCCGGGCCGGTTCACAGTTTCCGGCACGACCGAGTACGGCGAGGTGACGGCGGTCGTGGACGTGGTGGACGAGTTCGCCTCTCCCGAGTGCGACACGGTGATCAGCGGAACGCGGCACGGGAAGCTGTCGGTCGAGTCGGGCACCACCTGCCTGGCCGACGGCTCCCGCGTGCTCGGCCCGGTGAACGTGGCCGACGGCGCCGGCCTGGTGGCGGAGGGCGCCCAGATCTCCGGTCCGCTCACCGCCACCGGCGCGGCCGTGGTCGTCCTGTGCGGCACCGAGGCCGACGGTCCGGTACGCCTCACCGGAGGCGCCTCGGTCACCCTCGGCAACCCCGTCCTGGACTGCGCCCCGAACCAACTGTCCGGTCCGGTGACCGTCACCGACACCACGGGCTGGAACGTGATCGCCGGCAACGAGATCAGCGGTCCGCTGTCCTGCACCGGCAACGGCTCGGAGCCGGTCGACAATGGAACGACCAACCAGGTGCGGGGCCCCAAGAGCGGACAGTGCGCCGAACTCTGATCCCCGGAACCGAATGAACGGGATTCCGGCGTGAGTCCACCGCCGCTCAGGCGGTGGACTCACGCCGGATGATCTCGAACGGGGCGGTGAACTGGCGGGGCGGGATCGTGGGGTCGGCGATGCGCGAGACGATGAGGTCGACGGCCTTGGCCGCCTTCCACCGGTGGTCGGGGCTGACGGTGGACAGCGAGGGAATGAAGATCGCGGATTCGGGGACATTGTCGAAACCGATGAGGCGCATGTCGTCGGGGACAGAGACACCGCGGTCCCGCAGGCCGCGCATGACCCCCATCGCGACGGTGTCGCTGAACGCCACGACGCCGTCGATGCCGAGATCCGAGTCGGCGATCCAGTGCCCGGTGCTCCGGGCGCCCTCCCACGAGAGGTCGTCGAGGGTGAACCGCAACTCGGGATCCGGCCGGAGCCCCCGGTCCTCCAGCGCGGACCGGTAGCCGTTGTAGCGCCGGGTGATCATGGTGAGCCGGTCGAGGTCGCCCCCGGTCACGACCGCGATCCGGCTGCACCCCTGATCGATCAGGTGCTCGGTGGCCGCGGCGGTGCCGGCCTCGTTGGCCACCGTGACGTGGTCGAACCGGCCCGCCGGATCCTGCTCGCCGAGCAGCACGATCGGATAGCTCTGGACGGACACCGGCGGGACCAGCGATTCGATCTCCACCGCGGAGAGGAGGAGACCGTCGAGCTCCAGCCTGCGGGACTGGGCGATGGCCGCAGCCTCGCCCGCGGCGAGGGCACCGGTCTGCTCGATCGCGACGTGGTAGCCGTGCCGCCGCGCCTCCTCGATGACCAGCGCGGCGAACATCCCGAAATAGGGATTGCCGATCTGGGGGATCGCGAGCCCGATCACGCCGCTGCGCCCGGACCGGAGGTTCCGCGCCGAGGGGTTGATCTGGTAACCGGATTCGCGGATGGCCGCCAGGACGCGGGCCCGCGTGTCCTCGTTGACGCGGACGCGGTCGTTGATGACGTTGGAGACCGTCATCGGCGACACGCCCGCGAGCTGCGCGACATCGCTCATGGTGACCTTGCCGCTCTTCACCATGCCTCCGCCGTCTGCGAGTTCGTCGAATGCGCCCAGTGGATGGTGCCGCCGCGACGCGTTGGGATCGTGCTTGCGGCGGGACGCCGCCCGTCGAGTCTATCGATGCGGTCGAACGCGGGATCTGGCATGCTGTCGAAACCCCTGACTCCTATGGGATATGGAGAAACGCAATGGCGATCGCCGACGGCACGTACGGCTTCGGATCCGACCACGGCCGACTGACCCTGCGAACCGGTCGCGCCGGTCTGGGGCGGCGCGCCGGACACGACCTGACGATCGAGGCCGCGCGCTGGCGGGGGACGGCCACGGTCGATACCGCCGAGCCCGCCTCGAACGGCGTCGCCTTGACGGTGGAGGTCGACTCGCTGGCGGTCGTCGAGGGCGTCGGCGGCCTCAAGCCGCTCACCGACGACGATCGCGCCGAGATCGTCCGCGCCCTGCGCGGGAAGCAGCTGCTGCACACCGCGAAGTACCCGGAGATCGGCTTCGTATCGACGAATGTCAGCGGATCGCCCGACGCGTTCGTGGTCCAAGGTGACCTCACCATCCTCGGCCGGACCCGCCCGATCACGGTCGACTGCGCCCTGGACGGCGACGGCCGGGTCCGAGGCACCGCCGCCCTGGCCCAGTCGAACTGGGGAATCAGGCCGTACTCGGTCTTCTTCGGCGCCCTGAAACTGGCGGACGAGGTCCGAATCGAGTTCGAGACCGAACTCGTCCCGGCGGCATAGCCGATACCGCATCACGCGTCGCGTTCGAGCCGGTCCGCTCGGCGGTGGCGGCGGTGTGCGGCCATGCGGATCGGGGCGTTCACCATGCCGTATCCGGCGTATGCGCCGATGCGCTGCACGACTTCGAGGAAGACCCGCGAGCCGAGGACCGGCGTGTAGAAGTGCAGGAACTCGCCGTCCTCGTCTCGGTCGTACATGAGCGAATGCTCGCGCAGGTCGTCCATGAGTCGGGTCGGCAATGCGAAGCGGGCTTCGAGGTCGTCGTGGTAGTTCGCGGGGATCTCCAGCAGGTCGAGCCCGAGGTCGCGCGCTTTGGCGGCCGAGGCGATGACGTCCTGCGACGCGAAGGCGATGTGCTGCGGGTCGCGGACTTCGGGGGACCACTCCCCGCGGCGCAGGACGGAGACGCTGAGCGCGATCCGGACCCGCTTCGCCGCGTCCGCGATCGACAGGCTGCGGATGAGTCCGAACGGGGCGGCGACTTCGGCGGGTGCCTCGGGTTGCAGGCCGAGGATGGACCGGTAGAACAGCGCGGCCCCGTCGAAGTGGTCGAAGGGCTGGGTGAGTCCGACATGGTCGATCGCCCGCAGGCCCGTTCCGGGGCCCGCGGGGTTCGGGGTGGGGGAGAAGTCGTGGAGCCAGCCCTCGCGGGCATCGGTGCGGCAGAAGAACACCGCGGTGCCGTTCGGCGCGGTGACCGAGGCCAGGTCGGCCTCGTCGGCGCGGTGTTCGCGCGGCAGGATGGGCGCGAGCAGTCGCTCCGCCCGGTGCGCCGAGGCGGTCGGGTCGGCGTTCTCGACGGCGAGCGCGGTCACGGCGGTCTCGCCGGTCGCCGGGTCGTCGGCGGAGGCGTTGACCAGGATGCGGGCTTCCCCCTGCTCCCACAATTGGACTGGTTTCGACCGGTGCTGAGCCGTATGGGTGAAGCCGAGTCCGGCGAGTGCGCCGACGACGTCGGCCTCGGAGCGGTCGTCGACGCCGATCTCGGTGAACGCGAAGCCTTCGGTCCGTGGCGGTGCCGGCAGATCCTCGATGCGGGCGCGCGCCCTCGCCCGCTCGCTGCCCCCGCGGGTCACCGACTCCTGGAGAGTGACGAGCGAACGCAGCGCGTCGATGGCGGATTGATGCGGTTCCGATTGGCGGAAGACGTCGTTGAAGACCTCGAGTGAGAGCGGCCCGTCGTATCCGGCGGTCAGCACCAGGTCGAGGAACCGGGTCAGGTCGAAGGCGCCCTGGCCGGGGAAGAGCCGGTGGTGGCGGCTCCACTGCAACACGTCCATGCTCAGCTGCGGCGCGTCGGCCAGTTGCAGGAAGAACAGCTTCTCGCCGGGGATGACGCGGATGCCGGAGGGATCGGAGCCGCGCGAGAGGATGTGGAAGCTGTCCAGGCACAGCCCGAGATTGGGGTGGTCGCCGCGCCGCACGATCCGCCAGGAGTGGTCGTAGGTGTTGACGAATCGGCCCCAGGCCAGGGCCTCGTAGGCGATGCGGATGCCGTGTTCGGCCGCGCGGGAGGCGAGCAGGTTGAGGTGTTCGGCCGCCAGGTCGTCGTCGTCCACAGTGTCGGGGGAGACAGAGGAGCAGACCAGCACGGTGTCGGCGCCCAGGCGCTCGCAGACGCCGAACTTCTGCTCGGCTCGGCGAAGGCCGGCTTCGAGCAGGTCGGGCGGGACGGCCTCGAAGTCGCGGAACGGCTGGTAGAGGTCGATGGTCAGGCCGAGGTCGCGGCAGCGTTCCCGTACGGTCTCGGGGGAGTCGGCGGAGGCGAGGAGGTCGTTCTCGAAGATCTCCACGCCGTCGAAGCCGGCCTCGGCGGCCGCGATCAGCTTGTCCTCCAGGGTGCCGGACAGGCACACGGTGGCGATGGACCGCTTTGGACCGGTGGTCTCAGTCGTCGGCATGGGAGGGCGTTCCTTTCACCGCGGGCCGGCCTGCGAGTTCATCGAAGTGGCGGAGCATGCGTTCGGCGTCCGGTTCGATGCCGGTGAACAGGCGGAAGGAGTCCACGGCCTGGAAGACCGCCATCCTCCCGCCGTCGAGGACCCGGCATCCCGCCGCGCGGGCGGCGGTGAGCAGTTCGGTCTCCAGCGGCCGGTAGACGATTTCGGCCACCCACAGGTCGGGCCGCAGGAGCGCGGCCGGCACCGCCGAGCCGGGGTGCTCCCGCATGCCGGTGGGCGTGGCGTGCGCCAGTCCGTCCGCGTCCCGCAGCGCCTCCTTCAGTTCCCCGGCCGATCCGCCGCTGATGCGGTCGCGTCCGAAGTGGGCGCCGAGGGCGTCCGCCAATCGGGCGCTGCGATCCGGATCGAGGTCGAGCACCCGGACGGTGCCGGCCCCGACGGCGAGCAGGGCGTGTGCCACGGCGGCCCCGGCACCGCCGGCGCCGAGCACCACCACCTGGTCCATCGGCGTCCCGGCTAGACCCGTCATCGCGCTGCGGGCGAATCCCGAGGCGTCGGTGTTGTATCCGAACGCCTTGCCGCCCTTGAACAGCACGGTATTGACGGCGCCGACCACGGCCGCTTCCTCGGAGATCATGTCGAGGTGGGCGATGACCAGCTGCTTGACGGGATGGGTGAGGTTGAGCCCCGTGTAGCCGGTCAGCCGTGCGGCCTCCAGCAGCTCGCTGATCCGCTCGGGGGTGACGTCGAGTTCGAGGAGGTCGAGACGCCGGTACTGATAGCGCAGGCCGAGTTCGTCGGCCTCGCGCTCGTGCAGCGCCGGGCTGAGGGAGGGTCCGATGCCGGACCCGATGAGGCCGATGAGGTGTGAGGGTTGAGGCTCGGACTTAAGCGGCACGGAGGGCTGCTCCTCAAGGAGAGTAATGTACGAACTAGTTAATTCAACTTAGCAACCGCGGACCGCTTTGGGAAGGGCTTGTTTCGGGGCCGGACCGGGGCGCTAGGGTTTCAGGACCCGGACCCTCCCGCCGCAGTGCCGCCCGCGGGACGTGAACCTGTTCGGGCCGAAGGAGTTTCGTGACCGCACCGCCGCCAGATCCCGATTCCGGAGCCGACGACGCACCGGCCGAGGAGGCGCGGCGCGCTCGCGACCCCCAGCGGACCCGTTCGGAGATCCTCGACGTGGCGACCGGTGAGTTCTCCGCCAACGGATTCGCCGGTGCGCGAGTCGACGAGATCGCCGCGAAGACCCGCACCACCAAGCGCATGATCTACTACTACTTCGGCAGCAAGCAGGGTCTCTACCTGGCGGTGCTGGAGCGGGCCTACGCGACCATCAGGTCCCTGGAGCAGCAGGTCGACGTCGAACACCTCGACCCGGTCGCGGCGATCCGGCAGCTGTCGGAGCTCACCTTCGACCACCACGAATCCCACCCGGACTTCATCCGCCTGGTCGGCATCGAGAACATCCACGAGGCCAAGCACCTCGCCGAGTCCGAAGTGCTCCCCGGACTGTCCCAGCCGGCCGTGTCGGTCATCGGCCGCATCCTGGACCGCGGCCGGGCCGAAGACATCTTCCGCGACGATGTGGACGCGCTCGACGTCCACATGATGATCAGCGCCTTCTGCGTCTTCCGCATCGCGAACCGGTACACCTTCAACACCGTCTTCGGCCGCGACCTGCTCGACTCCCGCCTTCGAGGGCATTACCGGACCATGCTCGGCGACATGGTGGTCGAGTACCTGACCTCCCGCTGATCCCAGGGAGACCCCCGCGTTCCCGGCCCCCGGCTCGGCCGCGGAGCCGCGCCCGGAGGCATCGAGGACCGTCGCTGAGATTTCCCCAGGACCGGGCGCCTCCCCACTTGACAAGGGTCCCTGCCTGAAGCATGATCGACAATTAACTAGGTAGTACATAACTATTTAGTACATTGAACGCTTGCGTGTCAGGCTCGACCACACCTCGCTCCCCATGCAATGGCGCACCGACAGAGGAGAAAACGTGCCCTTCGCACCCCGCAGCAGCGCACCCGCCCCCGGGCCGCCCGCAGCGCCCGAGCATCCCGGCCCGGCGAGAGCCGCCGAACCGCCGCCGTCACGAGGTGCCTGACGTGGACGAAGCACCCCAGCCCCCGGCCCGACGCGAACCCCGCGTCCTCCACTGGCTCTCCACCCTCGAACTGGCCTTGGGATGCCTGGCCCTCGCCACGATTCTCGTCCTGGTGCTTCTCCAAGCGGCCCAACGCTATCTGCCGGTCAGCGGCTGGCCCTGGACCGGCGAGCTCGCCAGGTTCAGCCTCGCCTGGCTCACCTTCGTCATGGTCGGATACCTCGCCGGGCAGGGGCGGCACATCGTGGTCGAGGCCGTCGACGCCCTCAAATGGAAGCCCGTCGTGCGAGCGGTGCGGATCTTCTCCCACCTCGCGGTCGCCGCCATCGCCATCGGCTTCGCCGCCGCCTGCTACGACCTCGTCAGCAACGACACCGGCCAGGTCTCGCCCGCCATGGGCATGCCCATGATCTGGCTCTTCGTCATCCCCCTGATCGGATTCGCCTCCACCGCGATCCGATCCGTCGCCCTGATCTTCCTGCCCGAGACCGGCGACCGACACGACCCGCCGTCCGAACCGAACGACCCCGCCCCCGAGGTGACACGATGACCATGCTGCTCCTGGCCCTGGCCATCGCCGCCCTCCTCATGCTCCGAGTCCCGGTCGCGTTCGCCTTCCTCGGCCCGTGCCTGGGATACCTCGCGATCGAGGGCCAATCGCTCGGACTTCCCATGCGCACCATCGTCAACGGGATCGCCAGCTTCCCGCTCCTGGCGGTGCCGCTGTTCGTCCTCGTCGGCACCACCGCCACCCGCGCCGGCATCGCCGACCGGATCTTCGACTTCGCGCTGGCGATCCTCGGGCGCGTCCGCGGCAGCCTCGGCTACGTCAATGTCGGGTTCAGCCTGGGATTCTCGTGGATCAGCGGCACCGCCGTCGCCGACGCCGCGGCAATGGCGAAGGTCCAGCTCCCCGTCATGGAGGCCAAGGGCTACTCCCGGCGATTCTCGCTCGGCGTCACCGGCGCCTCCTCGCTCATCTCACCGGTCATGCCGCCGAGCATCCCGGCCGTCGTCTACGCCGGCATCGCGACCGTCTCCACCGGAGCGCTCTTCGCGGCCTCCGTGGTTCCGGCGCTGCTGATGGCGTTCGGGCTGTGCATTGTCGTCTACGTCCTGTGCCGCTCCAAACCCGAACTGGAGGGCGAGCCGTTCAACTGGAGTCGGCTCGGCCGGGCCGCGCGACGCGCGATCGGTGCCCTGTTCGCGCCCGTCATCATTCTCGGCGGCATCCTCGGCGGGTTCTTCACGCCGACCGAGGCCGCGGCCGTCGGCGCCGCCTACATGTTCATCCTCGGCTTCTCCTACCGCAGCCTGAAGCTCAAGGACCTTCCGGTCATCTTCCGCGAAACCGCGGTGACCACCGCGGCGATCCTGATCATCATCGCGTCCGCCTCCCTCCTGGGCTGGATCCTGGCCATGGAGCGGGTGCCGCAGCAGATCGCCTCCACGATGCTCTCGCTCACCGACAGTCCGATGGTGTTCCTGGCGCTGTCCGCGCTGCTGATGCTCGTGCTCGGCACCGTGATCGACGCGGTCGCCGCCCTGGTGATCACCGTGCCGATCATGCTGCCGATCGCCATGCAGGTCGGCGTCGACCCGATCGTCCTCGGCGTCGTCATGATCATCTCGCTGATGATCGGCCTGCTCACGCCACCGGTCGGGACCGTGCTCTACGTGCTGAGCTCGGCGACCGGAGCCAAGATCGGCGAGGTCTTCCGCGGCACCCGACCGTTCTTCATCCCCCTCGTCACCGTGGTCGTGGTGGTCATCGTCGTCCCCGGGGCGGTGATGTGGCTGCCGAACCTGCTGGGGCTCTGAGGCACCCCGAACCTGAGAACACCTTCCCGAACGGCGCGAACGTCGCCGAATCCCTCCAGGAAAGTAGGAGTACAACGATGTACCGAACATCTACCGCCCGCCGGCTCGCGGGGGCCGCGGTCCTCGCCGTAACGGCGACCGCGCTCGCCGCCTGCGGGGAGGACGGCGCCTCCGGTGGCACTGTCACCTTGAGTTTCGCCAATTCCTATCCGACATCCCATGCGCACAACCGCTGCGGCACCGAACTCGTCAAGGAGAAGCTCGATGCCGCCGACGTGGGGATCGAGGTCGAGATCTTCTCCGACAGCCAGCTGGGCGATGACGCCGGCCGCTTCACCTCGGTGATGGCCGGGGACATCTCCATGGACATCCAGGGCTCCTCCGCCCTGGCCTCCACATACGAGCCCATCGGCGTCTTCGACATGGCCTACGCCTTCGACGGACCCGATCACCTCTTCGAATGGTTCGACAGCGGCGAAGCCGACCAGTTGAAGGAGGGCTTCGCGACCGAGACCGGGGCCCACATCCTCGACGTCTGGTACTTCGGGATGCGACACTTCTCGGCCAACTCCCCGATCCGCACGCCCGCGGACCTGGAGGGCCTGCGGATGCGATTCCCCGACTCGCCCGTCTACCTGGACAACGCCGAGGCGATGGGCGCCGAGGCCACCGCGGTCGCGTTCGAGGAGGTGTACCTGTCTTTGCAGCAGGGCATCGTGGACGGCCAAGAGAACCCGATCGACACCATCCAGTCGATGAGCTTCAACGAGGTGCAGAGCCACGTCAGCCTCACCGGCCACCAGACGGGCTCCCAGATGATCGTCGTCTCCGACGCGATCTGGCAGACGCTCTCGCCCGAGCAGCAGGAGGCGCTCACCGATGCGGTCCACGAGACCCGCGCCGAGAACCTCCAGTGCATTGAGGACGACACCGACGCGATCCTCGAGGAATGGGCCGCCAACGGGAGCCCCGCCGTCGTCGACGACGTCGACCGTGATGCCTTCCAGACCATGACCGAGCAGTACTTCCTCGAGAACCTCGAAGGCGAAGAGCTCGAACTGTACGAGAGCATCCGCAACTCGGCGCCGTAGCCGAACGGGCCACCGGAGCACGGCGCTTCGGCGGTCCAGTACCGTTCGGTGAGAGAACTTGTATTCGTCATGCGAACATATGGATCGCCCATGAACTGCAGCTACATCCTCGACGCCGTCCGCACCCCGATCGGCCGCCACCGCCGCGCGCTGTCCGCCGTTCGTCCCGACGACCTCGCCGCCGCCGTGGTCGCCGCCGTCCGCGACCGCAATCTCCGGGTGGATCCGTCCGAAATCGACGATGTGGTCTTCGGCAACGCCAACGGCGCGGGGGAGGAGAACCGCGACGTCGCCCGCATGGCGGTGCTGCTGGCGGGCCTGCCGGAGTCGGTGCCGGGCACGACGGTGAACCGGCTGTGCGGGTCCGGCCTGGAGGCGGTCGTGCAGGCCGCGCGCGCCGTCGAGACCGGGGACGCCTCGCTGGTCGTCGCCGGGGGTGTCGAGTCGATGAGCCGCGCGCCGTGGGTGCTGCCCAAGACCGAGCAGCCCCTCCCGCGCGGCGGCCTCGAACTGGCCGACACCGCCCTGGGCTGGCGCCTGGTCAACCCGGCGATGAAGGACGAGTGGACGGTCTCGCTCGGCGAGGGTGCGGAGATCCTGGCCGACGAGTTCGGCATCGGCCGCGAGGCGCAGGACGCCTTCGCACTCCGCAGTCACCAATCGGCCCATGCCGCCTGGGAGGACGGGCGCTTCGACGACGAGGTTCTCAAGCTGCCCGAACTGGGCCGCGACGAGGCCATTCGCCCCGACACGACGTCGGAGGCGCTGCTCGCGCTGCGCCCGGTCTTCCGTCCTGACGGGACCGTCACCGCGGGCAACGCCAGCCCGCTCAGCGACGGGGCCGCGGCGCTCATGATCGGCGACGAGGCGGCCGCTCGGGACCACGGCCGCCCGCTGGCCCGAATCGTGGCGCGCGCCGTCGTCGGCGTCGAACCGCGCCGGTACGGCATCGGCCCGGTCGAAGCGGCCCGGCAGGCCTTGGGGCGCGCGGGGATCGGCTGGGGCGACCTGACCGCGGTCGAGCTGAACGAGGCGTACGCGGCGCAGGCCCTCGCGTGTCTGTCGCAGTGGCCCGAGCTGGACCCCGCGATCGTGAACCGGCAGGGCGGGGCTATCGCCCTCGGCCATCCCCTCGGCTGCTCGGGGGCGCGGCTCGCCGGGACTCTCGCCTGGCAGCTCCACCGCGACGGCGGCTACGGCCTGGCGGCCCTGTGCATCGGCGTCGGCCAGGGCATCGCCATGGTGCTCGAAGGCTGCTGATCAGCGGCCCGTGGTCGACAGGTCGGCCTCGATGCGCGCCGCCGTCCCCAACAGCTGGGGGAGCAGTTTGCGCCGCGCCGAGTCCAATGTCGTCCGGCTGGTGGTGGAGGAGACGTTCAGTGCGGCCATGACCCGGCCCGATGAGTCTCGGATGGGCACCGCGATGGAGCGCAGGCCCTCCTCCAGCTCCTGGTCGACGAACGCCCATCCCTGGGATCGGACCCGGTCGATCTCGATCTTCAGGCGCTGCTTGTCGGTGATGCTGTGGGGCGTGTACGGCTCGAGCGCGAGGTGCTCGAGCCGCTCGTCGAGTTCCTCCGGAGGCAGTCCCGCCAGCAGGATGCGGCCCATCGAGGTGTTGGCCGCCGGGAACCGCGTCCCGATATTGATCGCCACCCGCATGATTCTGGAGGTCGCCACCCGGGACACGTAGACGACGTCGCCGCCATCGAGGACGGCCACCGAGGCGGACTCCTGGACGTCGGCGACCAGGCGCTCCAGATGCGGCTGCGCGATCTCGGGCAGCGTGAGGGCCGACAGGTAGGAGAAGCCGAGTTCCAGCACTCGGGGCGTGAGGGAGAAGTGGCGTCCGTCGGCGCGGACGTATTCGAGGTCGGCCAGCGTCAGTAGGAATCGCCGCGCCGCCGCCCTGGTGAGTCCGGTCTCCTTGGCGACCTCGCTCAAGGTCAGCTCCGGCCGCTCGGCGTTGAAGGCGCGGATGACCGCGAGGCCGCGTGCCAGCGTCTGCACGTGGTCGGAGGCGCGCCCGGCGGGGTCCTTCGACGCTGCCTCGTTCTCTTGCCGGTCCCCCTGCATTCGCACACCTTATCCTTCGGAGGCCTCGTCGAGGACTTTGCGGGCGAGCGCGAAGGCGCGGTTCGAGCGGGGGAGACCGGCGTAGATCGCGGTGTGCAGCAGCACTTCCTTCAGCTCGTCGGTGCTCACGCCGTCGGCGAGCGCGGCCTTGACGTGCATGGTGAACTCCTCCTCATTGCCTTGGGCGCAGAGGATCGCGATGGTCAGTAGCCGACGCGTATGCCGTGGGAGTCCCGGCCTGGACCAGATGCCGCCCCAGGCGTACTCGGTGATGAACTCGCCGAAGTCCCGGTCGAAGTCGGTGCGGTTCGCGTTGGACCGGTCGACGTGCGCGTCGCCCAGGACGGCGCGGCGGGTCCGCTCGCCGATGCCGCTCTCGTCGTCTGCCATCTGCCGCCTTTCAATCGATCGATTGCGTGATGCGGGTTCATTCGCGCCCGCCTTCGAGGTTCCGTTTCATGGCGTCGGGATGGACCTGAAGGTGCTCAAGGGATTCGCGCAGCCACGCGGCACTGGATCCGGTGAGCCGCAGCAGGTCCGAGAGGGTCTCCCATTCGCTGTGCCACAGCCCGGGGGAGCGCTGGAGCTCCTGCGGCATCGCGGCGTAGAGCGTGGCGACCAGCCCCGGGGTGCGGGCCGCGCAGGCGCGCGCGGCGGTGGCGGCCACCGGATTGCGCTTGTGCGGCATGGAGGTCGAGCCGCCGGGCCGGCCTTCGCTGACCTCACCGATCTCATTCTGGCTCAACAGAATGATGTCCACTGCGATCTTGCCGCAAGCCCCGGCCGCCTCGGCGGCGGCCGAGCCGATGCGGACCACTGGCGTTCGCGCCGTGTGCCAAACGGGCTGCGACTCCAGTTCGAGAGTCTCCGAAAGACTCTGCTGAATGTCTATGAAGTGGTTGTCGGGCCCGAGCTCCCAATGGTCGCCGACCGGGCCGCCGTAGGAGCTGGGGAACGTCAGCTCGCCGAGTTGGTTGATCGGCTCCCACAGGCCCATCCGTAGTACGAGGATGCGCTCTCGTGAGGACATGGGCTGAGCGCGCTGGAGCAGCGTCCGGCCCACCACCTGTACGGCCTCGGCGTGCTCAAGGCGCCTCAATGCCTGGTCGCAGCCGTGGAGGTCTTCGAGGATTGCCGCGACGGCACCCTTGGCGACGAGCATCATCGCCGTGTCAAGGATGTCTTGGCTGGTGGCCTCGTAGTGGACGGCGGCGTGGTGCTGCTCGGGAACGAGTTCGCGGAGCCGGTCGACCACGCCTGCGACCGGGTTGCCGATGCGCGCTGCCGACCCCGCGACTTCGCCGAGGTCGAAGTGCTCGGGCTTCGCCGCGTCCACCACTGCCCGCGCCGCTCCGGGACTGACCGCGCCTGCCTCTGCGGCCGCGCTGGACAACGCCGCCTCCACGCGGAGCAGGGCTCGCAGCCATGCCGCATCGGACACCGCCTCCGCGGCCTCGCCGCGCGAGAAGATGGCCCCGAACAGCTCAGACATCGAAGAACACCGTTTCGTTCTCGCCTTGGAGGCGGATGTCGAAGCGCACTCCGTCCTCGGTGGCTTCACCGATCAAGGTGTGCCGCCGCTGCTCTGGAACGGCGTTCAGCACCAGGTCCGTAGCGTTGGCCTCGGTCTCGTCGGCGAAGTACATGCGGGTGTGCAGGTGCAGCAGCAGGCCGCGCGCGTGGACGATGACCGCCAGGTGCGGCGCCTCGCCTTCCGCTACGGGACCGGGTTTGACTGTGGTGAACGCGAAGTGGCCCTCGGGCCGGGTCGAGCAGCGGCCGAAACCGTGGAAGCCCTCGGCATGGAACCGTCCTCGCCCGTCGGGTTGCAGGATCTCGATCAGTGCGTCCGGTACGAGCTGTCCCGCGCCGTCGTAGACCGAACCGGTCACGTGCAGGTCGCCGTCTCTGACGATGATGGAGTCGTCCTCGTAAGGCAGCGCGAACCCATAGAACGGGCCGAGCGTCTGCGATGGGGTGAGCCTCTGGACGCTCATGACTGCATTCCGCTCTCGTCCTCGAACAGGGTCTTTTCGGGGCCGCGCAGGACGATGTCCCACCGGTACCCGGTCGCCCACTGGTCCTCGGTGGCGTCGAGGTCGAACGAGGCGACCATGCGCCGCCTGGCCGCATCATCCTGGACGGATTTCATGACCGGATCGTAGGGGAACAGCGGGTCGCCCGGGAAGTACATCTGGGTGATCAGGCGCGAGACGAACGCGGTGCCGAACAGCGAGAAGTGAATGTGAGCGGGCCGCCAGGCCTTGTCGTGATTGCGCCACGGATACGGGCCGGGCTTGATCGTGGTGAACCGGTAGAAGCCGCGGTCGTCCGTCAGGCACCTGCCGACGCCGGAGAAGTTCGGGTCGAGCGGGGCCGGGTGGGCGTCCTCGGCCTGCGCGTAGCGCCCGGCGGCATTGGCCTGCCAGATTTCCAGCAACTGATCGGAAAGCGGGATGCCGTTGCCGTCGCGGACCTGGCCGGTGACGATGATGCGTTCGCCGATCGGCTCACCGGGGTGCTGGCGGGTCAGATTGTCGTCGAGCGGGCCGATCGGCCCGGCGCCGAGCACCGGCTGCGTCAGCTCGGTTTCGGGGTCGCGCAGGACGACCAGCGGCTCTTTCGGGTGCCGCAGGCGGGTCGACTTGTAGTCGGGAAAGTCGCGGTCCGGGTGGGCTTCGAGTCCGTCGCGTCGGTAAGGGGTCACGTCCGCTCCTCGGTTCCTGCCGCGAGCCGGCGCAGCGCGGTCAGTTCGGCCCGTGTCGGCTCGGCGGTGGTCGCGAGTCGGCCTGAGACCTTGAGGGGCCAGCCCGTTGCCTCGCGCGCACGGTCGACATCGACGCCGGGGTGAAGGCGGGTGAGCATCAGTTCCCTCGATTCGGGGTCGGGTTCGAGTATGCCCAGGTCGGTGATGACAGAGGTCGGCCCCGCCCCGCGCAGGCCGAGCCGTTCGCGCGCGCCCGGGCCGTCGCCGTGTCCGACGGAGGTCACGAAGTCGAGCCGGTCTACGAAGACTCGCTTGGAATGGCGCACGACGATGACCGTCTCGCGGCAGGAGGCCGCGATTTCCGGCGCGCCACCGGCTCCCGGCAGGCGCACCTTAGGGCGTCGGTAGTCGCCGATGACCGTCGTGTTGATGTTCGCGAACCGGTCTACCTGCGCGGCACCGAGGAACCCGATGTCGATGCGGCCCGGCTGGAGCCAATAGTTGAAGATCTCGGCGCTGGAGACGACGGTGTCGGCGGTCTCGGCCAGGACGCCGTCGCCGATGGACAGCGGCGGGTGCGGAGGCTTGGAGCCGATGGTGCCCGACTCGTAGATGAGGACGATGTCGGGGATGGAGGTGGCCCGTGCGAGGTTGGCCGCCAGGGACGGCAGGCCGATGCCGACGAAGCAGGTGCGACGCCCTTCGAGCGCGCGGGCCGCGGCGATGGTCATCATCTCGTCGGTCGCATAAGCGGTTGTCACGGCTGCCCCTTGACATTGGCGTCGATCCATTCGGCGAACGCCACTCGGTCGCGGCTGATCGCATCCCAGGCCTGGTAGAAGTCGTTCTCGCGCTCGGTGTATCCGGCGGCGTAGGACGGGGCGGCCCCGCCGGGGACCTCGCAGACCCAGTCCACCACCCAGTGCGGCAGCAGGATCGAGCCGGGGTGTGGTGGGAGTTCGTCGACGACCTCCTCGACGGTCACGATGGTGCGCTTCGCGGCGAGGGCGGCTTCCTTCTGGGCGCCGATGATGCCCCACAGTTGCACGTTGCCCGCGCGATCGGCGCGCTGGGCGTGGATGACGGTGACATCGGGGTTGAGCGCGGATACGGCGGTGAGCCGCTCCCCGGTGAACGGGCACGTCAGCGGCGCAATCGAATCGGTGACTTCGGCCAGGTCGGTTCCCGAGTAGCCGCGCAGGACCGCGAACGGCAGGCCGGAGGCGCCGGCGACGTAGCGATTGACCATGCCCGCGTGCGAGTGCTCCTCGATCGCAAGGGGGGTAGGCCAGTCGTGTTCGACGGCGTCGCGGAGCCGGTGCAGGGATCCGACTCCGGGGTTGCCTCCCCAGGAGAAGACCAGTTTGGACGCGCATCCGGCGCCGATGAGCTGGTCGTAGATGACGTCCGGCGTCATGCGGATGAGCGTGAGGTCGCGGCGGCCCTGCCGGATGACCTCGTGCGCGGCGGCGTGGGGGATGAGGTGGGTGAACCCCTCCATCGCGAGACTGTCGCCGTCGCCGATTCCGGCCTCGACCGCCTCGGCGAGGGTGGCCGTCACAGCCATCGATCACCTCCGTCAGAAGTTCGACATACGAACGTATCGCTACTATACGAACATTCTGCGAGTCAGGTCAAGTGGAAGCACCGCGGCCTGCGCGGCTTCAGACAAAGGAGGACCCTGTGACACCGGCCCATGACGGAGCCGTGCGAGCGCTGAAGGGCGCGAGGGTGGGGGAAGGTCGGGACATCGTTGTGCCCCTTTGTCTCCAGTATGTACCACACCTGGCGAGTCGCAGTTGGAACCGGGTTGCGGCTATGAGCCGGGACGTGGTGCAGAATGGCCGATCGAGAGCAGAGACCTGCGGAAACAGTGGCGGCTCGACCGCTGCTCGATCGGAGCCTTGACGTGAACCCGATGACCCCCAGCGCCTTCCAACTTCCCGAACGCCTGTCGGCCAAGTCCGACCCGAAACTGATCGCCGACGACGAGCGTCACCTCGCCGCCATCGCGGCGAGCCTGGAGCAGTCGATCGCCGACCTGACCGGACGGCTCGAAGCCGTGCGCAAGATGCCCGGCGGCCAGGGGCAGGCCGCCATGGACCGAGACCAGGAGATTCACCGGCTGTCCGGCCGCCTGCGCGCGCTGCGTCGCTTCGGCCTCGATCTGTGCCTGGGCAGGACCGTCAGTGCCGACGGCTCCGAAACCGTCTACATCGGGCGGCTCGGCCTCACCGACGACGAAGGGCGCCGCCTGCTGCTCGACTGGCGTTCCCCCGCGGCCGAGCCGTTCTTCGGCGCGACCCACGGCGACTCGATGGGCCTGGCGAGCCGCCGCAGGTACCGCTGGACTCGCGGCCGCATCAGCGACTACTGGGAGGAGGTGTTCACCCCCGAAGGGCTCGAAGGGCATGCCGCGCTGGACGACCAGTCCGCGTTCATCGCGAGCCTGGGGAGCAACCGGTCGGAGCGGATGCGGGACGTGCTCGGCACCATCCAGGCCGACCAGGACGCGATCATCCGGGCGGGCTCGAGGGGCACGCTCGTAGTCGACGGCGGGCCCGGCACGGGCAAGACCGTCGTCGCGCTGCACCGCGCCGCCTACCTGCTCTACTCCGACCCGCGGGTGGGCCACCACCGCGGCGGCGTGCTGTTCATCGGCCCCCACCAGCCGTATTTGAACTACGTCGCCGACGTCCTCCCGAGCCTCGGAGAGGAAGGTGTGCAGACCTGTACGCTGCGAGAACTCATAGCCGAGGGCGCCGAAGCGGCGATCGAACCCGACCCGGTCGTGGTCCGCCTGAAGTCGGCGGCGGGCATGGTGCAGGCGATAGAACCGGCCGTGCGGCTCTACGAGCGGCCGCCGACCGAGGGGATGGACGTCGAGACCCACTGGTCCGAGGTGTCCCTCGACCCCGGGGACTGGGCCGCGGCGTTCGAGGCCGTGGAGCTCGGCACGCCCCATAACGAGGCGCGGGCCCAGATCTGGGACGAGCTGGTCGCGATCCTCATCGACAAGCACGGCGACGAGGACGTCTCGGAGGACCTGCTGCGCCGCTCGCTCGCTCAGAACCGCGAGCTGGTCAAGGCGCTCTACCGGGCATGGCCGATGATCGAGGCGGCGGACCTCGTCGGCGATCTGTGGACGGTGCCCGCCTACCTGCGCATGTGCGCCCCTTGGCTCGACGAGGACGAGGTGGCGAGGCTGCAACGCGATGAGCCGCAGGCCTGGACCGTGTCGGACCTGCCGCTCCTGGACGCCGCCCGCCAGCGCCTGGGCGACCCGGAGGCCTCCCGCAACGCCCGCCGACGCGAGGCCGCGATCGCGTCCGAGCGCGAGGTCATCGACAAGGTCGTGGAGGACATCCTCGAAGCGGGGGACGGCAACGTGGAGGGGATGATCCTGCTCAAGGGCGCGGACCTCCAGGACGCCTTGGTTCACTACGAGGACCTGGAGACTGCCGAGCCGGACCTGCTCGCCGGCCCGTTCGCGCACGTCGTGGTGGACGAGGCCCAGGAGCTGACCGATGCCCAGTGGCAGATGCTGGTGCGTCGCTGCCCGTCCCGGAGTTTCACCATTGTCGGGGACCGCGCGCAGGCCCGGCACGGGTTCACCGAGTCGTGGCGTGAGCGGCTGGCGCGGGTCGGCCTCGAACGGAACGAGCTCGCCTCCCTGAATATCAACTACCGCACGCCCGAAGAGGTGATGGCGGAGGCCGAGCAGGTCATCAAGGCCGCGCTTCCGGACGCGAACGTGCCGACCTCGGTGCGCCGCAGCGGTGTGCCCGTCGAGCACGGGTCCACTTCGGATCTGGACTCGATCCTCGATGCGTGGCTCGCCGAGCACTCGGAGGGGACCGCGTGCGTCATCGGCGCCCCCGCCTTCGAGGAAACGCCCAGGGTCCGGTCGCTGTCTCCGGAGCTGTCGAAGGGGCTCGAGTTCGACCTGGTGGTGCTCATCGATCCGGAGTCCTTCGGCGGGGGAATCACCGGCGCGGTCGACCGCTACGTGGCGATGACGAGGGCGACCCAGCGACTCGTCGTCCTCACCTCCGAGCGAAGCGATCAGCCCGCGCTGGAGATGTAGCCCTCGAGCTGCTCCTTCTCGAACTCGAGTTGGCCGATGCGGCCCTTCACGACGTCGCCGATGCTCACAATGCCCGTGAGAACGCCGCTGGCGGTGACGACCGGGACGTGCCGGACGCGCTGATCGGTCATCAACACCATCAGGTCCTCGATCGAGTCGTCAAGGACGCAGGTGTGCACGTCTGTGGTCATGATCCGCGAAACGGGGGCATCGAGCAGGTCGGGATCCGAGTGCAACCCCCGGGCCACGTCCCGTTCGGAGACGATTCCGGCGACTGCGAAGCCGTCCACGCTCACGACCAGCGCACCCAGGTTGTGCTCGGCCAGCTTCGTCACGAGGAGGCGCACCGGGTCCTCCGGCCGGATGGAAACCACACCAGACCCTTTGGAACGCAGAATGTCATGTATTCGCACAGCGACCATCTCCCTACACAGCGGGAAATACTCAGAATAACCCAAATAGGCCCGGCACAACAGTGGCAAACATCAATGCCCTACCAGCCGTCCACCTCGCCTGGACGGGCCCCGCCCGCCGGCCGAGGTCGGGCCGGCGGCCCGCTCGGACTCGGGGCGCTCAGTCGCCGAGTTCCACGTCCTGCGAGAGGGTGGCCGCGTCGCCCACGGCGTCGCCGAGTTCGACATCGTGGCGGCCGCGCCAGCGCAGCAGTCCCACGATCAAGTCCTTCCAGACCAGTTCGTCGGCCGTCATCTCACCCGCCTTCCGATCGAGTTCGCCGACCTCGTCGAGTCCGACCCGCTCCAATGGTCCGCCCATGATCGAATGCAGCGGCGACAGCCGCCGCCGCCACAGGTGGATCCGCCCTTTGATGGTGCCGCACGCGAGCGTTGTGCCGTCCGGGCTCATCGCCAGGCATTGGACGCGGCCGAGCCGGTCGTCCAGTACGTAGGCGGCCTTGCCGGTCGGCAGCTCCCATATCCGGACCGAACCGTCCCACCCCGCGCTCGCCAGCCACTGTCCGTCCGGCGTCATGGCGACCGCGTTGACCGCGGCGCGATGATCCTCGAGGCACGCAGTCGACCGTCCTGTGGGCAAGTGCCACAGGCGCACCGTCTTGTCGAGCGACGCGGTTGCCACGAGCTCGCCGTCAGGTGCGACCGCGAGGCTCATCACGGGTTTGCGGTGGCCGCGCAGCTCCCCGTCCACCGCCCCGTCCGGCAGTCGGTGCACGCGCACCAGGCCGGTGCCGCCGCTGAAGAGTCGAGTGCCGTCGGTGCTCAAGGCGAGGTCGAACGACCACAAGTCGCCTTTGAAGACCACTCCCGGTCGGCCGGAGGGCAGTTCCCACGTGCGGATCTCACCCGCGCTACCGCTGCTGAACAGCGTCCTCCCGTCCAATGCGGCGGCGAAGGCGAGGACCTTGCGGCGGTGGCCGACGAGCGGGTCGAGCGGCCGCTCCTCCTGGACGCTCCAACGGGCGATCCGCCCTCCGCGGTCACCGGCGACGAACTGCTCCCCGTCCGGGGTGAACATCATGCCTTTGACCCCCTTCGCCCATCCGGTGAGCGTGCGGCGGGTGGTCCCGGTCGGCAGGTGCCAGAACCGCACCGGTTCGGTGGCACCGGTGCTCGCCAGCATTGAGCCGTCCGGGCTCACCGCCAGCCTGCGCACCTCCAGGCCACCGTCGAGCACCTGAGCGTCCGCGTCGCTGAACGGGCCGTCCTGTGGCGGCCTGGCCTGCCGCGCGGCGGCCGCGAGCTTCGCGAGGTGGGCGAACTCCCTGCGTCCGTCCCGATCGGACGGATGCCAGTCGTGGCTCGCCAGTTCGCACAGGATGTCCGCCCCGACGGTCACGGGTGCGCGGGTCGCCAGGTCGACCAGCTCGCCCCACCGCCTCGCGCGTACCAGTGACGCGATCGCGGCCTCCCATTCCGCGGCGGAGAGCCGGTCCAGGTCCGGGCGCCGCTCCCCGGCGACGGTCCTGACCCATTGCAGGCGTCCGGAGGTGCGCGCGACCTGCGCCAGTGCCTGCCGCAGGGCCGGGGTGCCCGCGCGGTGGGCGGCGCGCATCAGCGAGCCGTCGAAGTCGAGGTCCTCGTACCGGTCGAACTCGCCGGCCAGGTACAGCACGACGGCATGCGAGAGGGGATCGGCGGGCGCCCGTTCGGCGATGAGCGCCGCCAGTGCTTCATCCCCAGTGGACACCACTATTCCCGCCATCGCGTCGATTCCCGCCTGATCTTCGCGGATCCTTTCCAGCGCTTGGCGAACCTGGCCCTGGGTCCAGTCGTCTGAAGTGGAGGCGAACACCTGGGCCAGAACGGCGAACGCCTCGGGGTCGCCCGACCGCTCCAGCCGAAAGATGGCGTTCGAGCGAAGCCCGTGGTAGACCGGCTCCCAGGTGAGGTCGCTGCGCAACCGCGCCCGCAATTTGGGCTTCATTGCCCGGCTCCAATGCGACGCAGCACCAGGCGCACGGTGCCGTCCTCCTCGACGGTTTCATCGGCGATGTGGAAGCCCTGTTCGGCGAGCGTCGCGGACGTGGCGTTATAGGCGTGGCGGGCGCTGACGCGGCCGAGCCATGCGTCGTCGTGCACGCGGCGGTCGTACTCGCTGATCACTGCGAGGTAGTGCCCGTCCTCCTCGCGGCGGAATCCGATGTCGTTGGAGGCGCGGCCGATGTGCCGGCGCCGCACGATGACGTTCGCCCGGTCGGAGCGCTGGTCGCCGAGGTAGCCGTACAGCGGCTGGGCATGATCGTGGACCTCCACGTCGCCGTAGCCGACATCGCCCAGCGCCGATCGCAGCGCCTCCGGGTCGGTGATCTGGGTGGTCATGGTCGTGAAGTGGGACAACGGATCCTCCTGAGTCGCGGTTTCGGTCGGGGCAGGCGCGGGCGTCGCCCCGCTCATGGGTCGAGGGGTTCGAGTGGGACGACGAACTGGCGTTCGGCTTCGACGGTCTCGCTGAACGAGGCCGACTGCGCGCGCCCTTCCCGCAACCAGGACCGCAGTGCGCCGATCGTCTCGCGCTGCGACACCGACAGCGGCACCTGCCGCGACAGCGCGGTCAGGATGTCGTTGGTGTCGAACTCGCGGTTCTCGTTGAACCCCACGTACATCGCGTCGACGATCGCCTGCTCGATCTCGGCTCCCACGTAGCCTTCGGCCTCGGCGGCGAGTCGGTCGACGTTGAAGTCCTCCCGCAGGCGGTTGCGCTTGCGCAGGTGCACCGAGAGGATCTCGGCCCGCTCCTCCATGGTCGGCAGGTCGAGGAAGAAGATCTCGTCGAACCGTCCTTTGCGGAGCACCTCGGGCGGGAGGCTCGCCACGTCGTTGGCGGTGCCCACGACGAAGCACGGCGCGGTCTTCTCCTGCATCCAGGTGAGGATGGTGCCGAACACGCGGGTGCTGGTGCCGGAGTCGCTGCCGCCGTGGGCGAGCGCCTTCTCCATCTCGTCGATCCACACCACGCACGGCGCGACGGTCTCGGCCAGGCGCAGGGCGCGGCGGGTGCGCTCCTCGGCCTCGCCCACCAGCGAGCCGAACAGCGCGCCGACGTCGAGCCGCAGCAGCGGCAGCCGCCACAGCCCGCCGATCATCTTGGCGGTCAGGCTCTTCCCGGTTCCGGGGATGCCGATCAGCGCGATCCCCTTGGGCGCCGGGAGGCCGTAGTCGCGGGCCTCCTGGGTAAAGGCGCGCTCGCGCAGCCGCAGCCACTGCTTGAGCATGTCGAGCCCGCCCACGTCGTCGGGCGTCTCGTGCACCGGGTAGAACTCGAGCGCCTCGCTCGCGCGGATCACGTGCTTCTTGTCCTGCACCACGGTGTCGATGTGCCGGTCATCGAGCGCATTGTCGCGCACGATGGCCTTGGCGTAGGCGCGCCTCGCCTGCGCGGCGGTCATGCCGAGCGCCGCCTGGGAGAGCTTCTCGCGGCCCGCCTGGGTGAGACCGACCCTGACGCCGGGGGTCTGGGTGAGCCCATCGAGGACCTCATCGAGCTCGGCGCTGGTGGGCAGCGGCAGATCCACGATCACCGCCTCGTCCAGCAGCTCGTCGGGCACCTTCCGGTTCGGCGAGAGGACGATCACCGACTTGCGGGTGAACTTGAGCCGCTGCACGGCACTGCGGAGTTTGCGCTTCACCTGGGGATTGGTCCAGCAGTCGTGGAAGTCCTTGAGCACGAACGTGGCGTCGCCGTCGATCTTCTCGAGCCGCTCGATCACCGCCAACGGGTCCCGCGCGGTGGGCAGGGTCCCGGTGTGGCCGTGCAGGTTCTCGAACCCGTCGGCGAGATCCCAGGCGATGCAGGGGCGCCGCCGGCGTTCGCACACCGCCGTCACCGCCCGCAGGGCCCGTTCCTCCTCGACCGTGACGACCACGATCAGCGTGTAGCGGGCACGCAGGTTCACGTCGAGTTCGTTCTCGAAATCCATGGGGGAGCTCCTGTCTGTCATTCGCCGAGTTCGATATCGGTGTCGCCGTGGGGCTTCGAGGTCGCTTTGGCGTCGACACTGATGTCGTGGCGGTGGCGGCGTTCCACGAGCCGGGCGATCAGTTCGATCCAGGGCCGTTCCGCCTCACCGGGTTCGGGGAGGGCGCGCAGCGACTGGGCGTCGGCCAGGGTCAGACGGGCGATCGGTGTGTTCGCGGCTTCGTAGATTCTCGGCATCCAGAGCCAGACCGAACCGCCCCGACCCCAGCCTGCGAACATGCCCCCGGCCGGACTCATCGTCGAGCGGACGATCTCGGCGCCACTGTGCAGGACTCCGGCGGCATCTCCCGAGGGCAGGTGCCATAGGCGGACGTCGCCCCTGTGATCGGTGCTCACCAGCAGTCTCCCGTCTGAGGTCACCGCCAGGTCCGCCGTCACTTGGAGCCCTGTGCCCTCGGAGTCGCCGGTGAATTCGATAGTGGCTGCCAGCTCGCCGGACGGTATTCGCCACAGCCGTGCCACCACGCCACTGCTCGAGGCGGCAAGCAGCGAACCATCAGGGGTGAAGACCATCGTGTCTCCAAGACGAAGTGTTTCATGGGGATCCAGGGAACCGATGAGGTCGCCGCTCGGCGTGCTCCAGAGCCGGATCGGTCCGCCGGTGGCCAGAATGTTGCCTGCCGGACTGAACGCCAACCGGTAAGCGGACTCGCGGATATCGGCTACCCGCTTGCCCGATAGCAGGTGCCAAACGCGGACTCCCGTACCCGTATCAAATCCCACGAGGCCCGCGGCCAGGGTGCCGTCGGGGCTCATCGTCAGCGCTCCTCGATAGTCGTCGGTGAGTCGGCGTTTCGATGTCGCTGAAGGAAGCTGTCGCACCGCGAGGGAGTTGCCGCCGTCGCCGGTCATCAGGTGCCGCCCGTCAGGGCTGACCGCGAGCGGAGACCCGAAGCCGCCGTCCGGAAATTCCACCGGTGTGAGGTCCGGCAGTCGCCAGTAGTCCACTTTAGTACCGCTTGAGGCTGCGATCAATAGTTCACCGTCCGGAGTGAACGCGAGCCGATCTGGGGCAGGGCTGGTCTGGTACAGGCCCTTGCTCCTCATGTGGACACTCCCGGCTGGTGATCCCGACGGCAGCTCCCACAGGTCGATCTGGCCGGTGGTGTCGCTAGCGGCAAGCGTGCTGCCATCGGCGGACATCGCGAGCGCGCATACTTTGCGCTCTCGCCGTGCCTCGCGCAGCATTCTCGAGACCGGATACCGGGTGCATTCCTCGGCGAGGTCGACAAGATCGGCCTTGTCGGTCTCGACCTCCGGGCGCAGGTCGGAGGCGGTCAGCCGTTGCAGCAGCGCCGCCGCGCGAATCGGCGTCGCCTCGGAGGCCATGCTCCACAATTCATCCCAGCGACCGGCTTCGACCAGGATGCCGCCAACCGAGTCCCATTCCTCGTCGGAGAGTTCCGTGGACCGACCGTCGGTGACCATTCGCAGCCAGTCGAGGCGACCGTGCTTGCGGGCCTTGGCCGCGAGTCGGGCCAGCAGCGCCGGTTCGGCGACGCGGCGCGTGGCGCGCAGCAGGGCGCCGTCGAAGTCGAGCTCCTCGTACCGCTCGAACTCGCCGGCCAGGAACAGCAGCAGCGCGTATCTGGCGGGATTCGCGGGTCGGTACCCTGCGGCGATGGCGGTGCTGAGCGCCGTCTCGTTGCCGTCATTGATGCCCGCCGAGCACACCACCTCGCGGGCGACCTGGTTGTACAGCGACTTCAAGGCCTCCAATGCGAGATCCCGAAGCTCCTCGGCGAGCGCTTGGTCGGCGGCGGCGCTCAGGAGGGCGGCCGCGGCTGCTTCGTCGCCGTAGACGAGTGCTTCCGGTTGTCTGACGTGCAGGGCGGTACGGACCCGGACCTTGGCCGGTCGGTCGGCGATCCAGCCGTTTCGGGCGATCAAGTCGCCCAGGTACGGCTCGGGCCAGAAGAACCAGTGGGAGCAGACATCATCGATGGCCCACTGGCTGCGGCATTCGGCGAAGACGCGGCGGGTCGCCGCGGTGATCGCATCGTCCCGCGCGTGCCTCGCCGCCCCCGCGAGGGCAATGAAGGCGCGACCGTATTGCCCGGCTGCGAGGCGCTTCACCGCTCGGAGGCGTTTCCGCATGGGTTTCGTGGGATCGGCGACGACTGCCGCCAGCTCTGCGATCGTCCTCTCCTTCATGGCGTTCGCCGCCCGCCGAAGCTCCGCCCGTCCGGTGCGGCGGAACCGAATATGGCGGGGCCGAGCACGGCGGGGTCGATGCCCGTGACCGTGATCCGGCCGTCGCGGATGATGACCTCGCTCCTCGGGACCGCCTCCAAATCCTCCCGCGTGTACCGGTCGCTGAGGAGGTGGACGGTCTTGTTCCCAGAACCACGCAGGCCCGCACCCAGGTGGCGGTCCCGCTCATAGCGGCCCGCCAGCAGTACGTCCACGCACTCGCGCAGCGCGGCCGCCTCCGGCATGCGTTCGAACTCCTCCCAGCGGTAGCCGGTGAACACGACCGACGACAGCGCCGTCTCGGTCCGGATCCGTCGCAGTAGTGCCAGCACCGGGCCGCGCTGCTGCAAGGGCTCGCCGCCGCTCACGGTCACACCCTCGACATCGCCAAGCGCCGCAATGCGATCGAAGAGTCCGTCCACCGCCGTCCCCTCCGCAGCCCGGCCGTGGGTCTCGGGATTGAAGCAGCCGGGGCACGCGAAGGTGCAGCCCTGCACCCACACCACGGCCCGCACGCCCGGGCCGTTCGCGGCGCTGCGGGGCTCGAACGCATGCAGCCGCAGCCGGTCTCCCGCGATCCCGGCCATCCTCGAAGGCCGCCCGCTCACGGCCCCGAGCCCCGTCGCAGCCGCTCCTCCGAACGGGCCTCGAGCACCGCCTGCGCCTCGGCGGTCAGCTCCCGCTCCACGATCTCGCCCCCCAGGGCGGCCTCCAACCCGGCGGTCAGGTCGACGCATTCGGCGCCCGTCACCCCGCGGACCTCGATCCTGGTCGTCCCGTCCGGGGCGATCGTCACTTCGACTTCGTGCAGTTCCATGGGTGCTCCCTAGGTCAGCTTCACGACCGGGAAGTCGCGATGCGTCGTGCGTCCATTGCGGAGATCGACCGCCGTCAGCAGCAGCCGCTTATTGCCGTCGATGCCGAACTCGACCCGGAACCGGGCCTCACCGGCCTTCGCCGGAGGATCGGCCTTCAGGAACGTCGGACTGCCCTCGTTGACGCAGAAGCGGCTCCGGTCCTCGCCGTCCTGGGCGGACACTTCGCTGAGCCGCCACGCGCCCGAGGGATCGAGCACCAGCTCGGTCCCGCCGCCCTCGCCCGACCGCCGGAAGCGACCGAGCTCGTAGATCTGGATGCCCAGCTCGCGCTGGCCGTCGAGCGTCGCCCGCACCGTCATGGTGTGCACCGGTTCCGGGCTCGGGTAGCTCGTGCCCGCCGCCACGCAGGTGCGGTACTCGTACCTGCCGGTGCTGCGGTCGAACCAGCGGATCGCGTAGTCGTGCTGGATGTGGTCGTAGAAGCCCATCCCGGCCGCGTACGCCGCCGCGCCGCGCGCCACCGCGTCCATCGGCCGGTCGCTCAGCACCCGGTCGCGCCCGAAGATCCGCTCGATCGTCCGCCGCACCGCCGGAATCTGGCTGCTGCCGCCCACCATCAGGACGGCGGCCAGGTCGTCCTCGTCGTAGCCGCGATCCGACGCGGCCTTGAGCGCCCGCCGCGCCACCCTGTCGATGCGCGAGAACAGGTCCCGGCGGTCCATGAGGTCCTCGAACGAGATGGTGCGCCCGTCGGTCTCGGGGCCGCCGCGGATCAGCTCGGCGCCGATCACCCTGCCGGTGTGCGGGTTCATCACGCTGATCTCGACGGCACCGCCGATTGGATCGGACAGGGCCTCCTTCGCGCGTTCGCATTCGGCCAGGAGCGCGCGGCTGACCTGGCGCACTTCCTCATCGCTGTCGCGGCAGGCATTGCGCGCCAGGACCTCCTCGAAGATCCACTGGTCGATCGTCGCGCCGCCGATATCGTCGCCGGCCTTGCCGAGGACGCGGCAGGCCCGCCCCGACCCGCCCCGGTCGTCCTCGTCCTGCACCAGGACCACGGCGCACTGGACGGTCCCGCCGCCGAAGTCGAACATCAGGTAGGCGTTGCCCGGCCGAAGGTGCACCCCGTATCCGAGCGCCGCGGCGGAGGGCTCGTCGATCAGCCGGAAACGGGTGACGCCCGCGACCCTGGCGACCTCGGCCAGCCAGTCCTCGAAGTGCTCGAACGATTCGACCGGGGCGGTGAACACGATCTCCTCGTCCTCCGCGCCCGCCTCGATGAGCGCGAACGCGATCACGGTCGACAGGAAGTCGCGGCCGGCGTCGAAGTGCGAGCGCTCGGACCCGTTCGCCCGTACCTTCATCGGGCTGCGATTGGCGATGTAGCGCTTCATCCACCGGAACGTGCCCTGCGCGCGGAGCAGATTCCCCGAGAGCACCTGGTCGCCGAGCATCTGCCGACCGTCCGAGGTGTAGTGGATCAGCGAGGGCACCACCGAGGTTCGCTGGTCGCCCTGCCCGAGCGGCCGCCCGTAGTCGGGGACCCACAGCGCCGAGGCGCTGCCCGACTCCTCGTCCCGGGTGGCGATGACCGTGTTGCTGGTGCCGAAGTCGATGCCGAGGCGCCCTGCCATCAGGACTCCTCGGGGACGTGGGGTTCGATGCCCGCCTTGCGGAGCACCCGGCCCTGGAACGAAAGCCCGACGACGCGGACGACCACCGGCCGCCCCGGCTCCGGGGTCTGCGACGTGCTGAGCGGGTCATGGCGGTCGGGGTCGAACGGCTCGGGCGCGCCGATGGTGCCGACCTGGTCGATGCCCGCGCCGCGGAGCACCCGCATCAGCCGCCTGCCGACCTCGACTACGTCGTCCACTTTGACCTCTGCGGTGCCGGAGTCGTGCAGATGCGCCTGCATGAGGAACTGCGTCAACGGCACCGCCATCGCACCCACGATCCGCTCCGTCGACTCCCGGGACTGCCGCTTGATCTCGTCGCCGACCCTGTCGCGGACGGCCGCCGCTTCGGAGCGCATCCGGGCGATCCTGAGATCGCGGTCCTCGAGTTCGAGACGTGCCCGCTGCAACTCGCTCTCCAGCAGCAGCACCCGCTCGTCGTCGGCGTCGCGCGGACGGCTCGGCCTTCGGAACCAATCTCGAATTTCCACCGGAACCCGCCGATCGTAGGTCGGAGTCATGTTGCTGCACACAGGCTCCCAGAATCGAGCGGGACCGGTCCCGAACCGCGTGACCAGTGGACGGCTCACGTATGGTGTGGTGCGTACCAATTGCCGTTCAAGGGACATTCCGGAGGCAGCATTGAGAGCATTCGGCTCGGACACGCGCCTGCCGACGGTGGCCCTGGTGCTCGACATCCTCCGCGAACGCACGACCGTCAGCCGGATCGAGATGGCCGAGGCCACCGGACTCACGCGGTCCACCATGACCAATGCCGTCCGCAAACTGATCGACCTGGGCTTCGTGCACGAGGTCGGGACCTCGCGATCCCAGCGGGGCACGCCGCGCCGCCTGCTCGAGCTCCAGCCCGAGTCCTGCTTCATGGTCGGGATCCAGTTCGACCGGTACTCGGCCGTCGGCGTCGTCGTCGACCTGGCGGGACGCATTGTGGCGCAACGCGACATGCCGGGGGCGGGCGAGCGGGGACCGGAGGCGGTCATCCCGGAGTTCGCCGCGCAAGTCAAGGCCCTGCTGCATTCGGCCGGCGTCGCCCGCTCCGACGTGCGCGGCATCGGCCTGGCCACGTACGGGCCGCAGGACCGCGACGCGGGCGTCCTGCTGACGCCGCAGCCGACCGAGGCGTGGCAGGGGTATCCGCTCGCGGCGGCGCTGGCGGAGGCGACGGGCCTGCCGGTGGCCATCGAGAACGACGCCACCGCCGCCGGGATCGGGGTGCAGGCGCTGGGCGACTCGCCGTCGAGTTTCGCCGTCGTCTTCATGTCCGGCGGCATCGGCGCCGGTCTCATCATCGACGGCTACCCCTACCGCGGGGCGACCTCCAACGGGCTGGAACTGGGCCACATCTGCGTCGACTCCGACGGGCCCAGGTGCCATTGCGGCAACGTCGGGTGCGTCGATTCCATCGCCGGTTCGATCGCGATCGCCGAGCGGGCGCGGCGCAATCCGGGTCTGGTCTCGCGACTGGGGCTGGGCCTGGATCCGCTCACCGATTTCAGGGGCATCGGCCGTGCGGCCATGGTCGGCGACGCCGATGCGTCCGAACTCATCGAGATTTCGGCGCGGAAGTTGGCGGTCGCGACCGTGAGTCTGGTGAACATTCTCGACGTCGGCCGGGTCGTCCTCGCCGGGAACGCCTTCGCCGATGTCGGGCCCGTATACCGGAACGCCCTGCAAGAGACGCTCGATCGGTCGGTGTTCATGCGCCACGTGCACAGCGTGCGGGTCGAGCTGGCCGGCAACGTCTCCCACGCCGCGGCCGTCGGCGGCGCCATGGTGGTGCTCCGCAACCTGCTCGAGTCACCGAACATCGGAGACCGGTCCGCGCTTGTCCCTTGACCATTGGCGGCGGGCCGCCCCGTGAGGGACGGCCCGCCGTGTCGGTGGTTCGCATCAGGGCCGGTTGGCCAGTGCCTCCTTGATGCCTTCGCCGTAGCCGGTCGGCGTGCCGTCCCAGTCGCTGATCAGGCCCGGCATGTCGCAGTTGGGGTACCAGCTCCAGGCGGTCCAGCCGATGTCGTGCGAATCGGCCCAGTCGATGAGGAGATCGCTCCAGTCGTGGTTGCAGCCCGCGTCGCCGAACTCGCCGAAGAATGTCGGCACCTCGGCGGCGATCGGCGCGACGTCGGCGTCCCAGCATTCCTGGAGATTGCAGCCGGTCTCCTCGTAGACGTGGACGCTGGCGACGAGGTTGCCCTCAGGGTCGGTCGGCCGGTAGTCGAGGTAGCCGCCGCAGCCGTTGCCCCACCCGTTGCAGGTCACGATGACCGGTTGCGTCGCGCCGGTCGAGCGCACGGCGTCGATGAGGTCCTGCATGCCGGCGGCCTCCCAGCCGTCGACGGTGCAGCCGTCCCTCCAGCATTCGTCGGAGATGTCGTGCGGCTCGTTGTACAGGTCGTACAGGACCGCCGGGTTGTCCTTGAACCGCTCGGCCACCGAGGCCCAGAAGTCCGGGGAGTTGTCGGCGTCGGCCATCTTCTGCTGGCCCTCGGCCGGTTCGGTGCCGGGCGAGCTCCAGTGCAGGTCGAGGACGACGTATATCCCGGCGTCGGTCAGGCGGGTGACCCAGTCCTCGATGAAGGCCCGGTAGTTCTCACCGGTCCACTCCGGCACCGTCTCGCCGTAGCCGAGCCAGCATTGCTGGTTCATGGGCACGCGGATCGTGTTGGGCTCCCACGACGCCATGAGATCGATCGCGGCATCGTCGGAGGGGCCGTCGATGAAGCCCCAGCCGTGGATGCACGGCCACTCGGTGCCGGTGCGGTTGAAGCCGTTGAGGATGACGGTCTCGCCCGCCTCGTTGACGAGCTGGTTGCCCTCGACCTGCAGGGCGCTGGGCCTGGCCTTCTCGGGGGGATCGGTGGTCGGGTCGTCCGTGGGAGTCTCGGTCGGCTCGCCGCCCTGGTCGCCGCAGGCGACGCCGTTGACGGTGAACTGCGGCGGGGCCTCGGTGCTGCCGGTGCCGATGAAGCCGAAGGCCTCCCGGGCCTCGCCCGCGTTGATCGAGCCGTTCCAGCCGACGTCGGTGCCGGAGAATGCGGCGCCGGTCTGGTTCCAGTCGACGTTCCAGGCGCTGGTGACGGTCGTGTCCCCCGGGAACTCCCAGGCGATGTCCCAACCGTCGATCGCCTCGCCGGCCAAGATGCTCACGGTGGCTTGGAATCCCGTGTCCCAGGAGCCCACCACCCGGTAGTCGACCTCGCAGCCTTCGTCGGCGGAGGCCTGGTTCGCGCCGACGACGCTGAGCGTCGTTGCGGCGAGCGTCGCGACCGCGGTCGCGGTCAGCGCGAGCCCGGTGCGTTTGTTTCGATGTAGTCGCATGTCCTGTTCCTTCGGTTCACGTGAAGGGAAGCGCTCCCAGAAGAGCGGATACAACGATAATCATCGATATATTCGTCATTGTCAATGCGCTAAACAAAAGTATTGCCCGCGCCGCACGAGAACACCGAGTCCTGAATGAACTCGGGCGCCGTGCGCCGGACATCGATGCCGGACTTGGAGACGGGTTCCCTACCTGGTCCCGCGGCGCAGGATCGGGGGGTTCAGCAGGGTCGCCGCCCCGCGCCGGAAGAGCGCGGCCGGGCGGCCGGGTCCGCCCTCGGTCGATCTCCCGGTGGCCTCCACGAAACCCGGTGTGGTGGTGACCTTGCGGTGGAAGTTGCGCGGGTCCAGCGGCTCGCCCCAGACGGCCTCGTAGACCTGACGCAAAGCGGCGATGGTGAACTCGGGCGGGCAGAAGGCGGTGGCGAGCGGTGTGTACTCCAACTTGGACCGGGCCCGCTCGATGCCGTCGGCGAGGATGCGATGGTGGTCGAAGGCAAGGTCCTGCTGGTCGACCGGCCGCCAGGCGGCCGCCGCCGCGTCCGTGCCGGCCGTCGGAGTGGGAAGGTCCGGGAGGAGCGCCAGGTGCGCGACCGTGACCACGCGGCCGCGCGGGTCGCGCTCGGGCTTGCCGTAGCTGGCGAGCTGCTCCAGGTGCCCGCCCGGCCCGGCCAGGCCGGTCTCCTCGGCGAGTTCGCGCCGCGCGGCGGCGGCCAGATCCTCATCGGCATGGACGAAGCCGCCGGGCAGCGCCCACCGGTCGAGGTACGGCTCCAGGCCGCGCCGCACCAGCAGCACCTTCAACTCGCCTTCTCTCACCGTGAGAACCACAAGGTCCACAGTGACGGCGAACACCGGATAATTCATTATCACCACCTTGACGATAACCTAGCATCTCCGTTATCGTCAGAGTGACGAGAATGGAGAACCCCCATGGCCGATGTCACCAAAGTCCTGTTCCTGCGCCACCTGCGCGGCACCCCCACCGTCTGGGTCCGGTACCAGCAACGGGGCCGCGTCCGCACCGAGGGGACCGGGCAGTCGTTCTGGTACCGCCCGCTGGTGGCGGTGCTCTCCGAGGTACCGGTCGACGACCGGGAGCTGCCGCTGATGTTCCACGCACGCACGGCGGACTTCGCCGACGTCACCGTCCAGGCCACAGTGGCCTACCGGATCGCCGACCCGGCGCTGGCCGCCACCCGACTGGACTTCTCGGTCAATCCGTACCAGGGCCGGGCCCGGGCGCGGCCGCTCGACCAGGTCGCGACCCTCCTCACCGAGCTGGCGCAGCAACCCGCCATCGACCTGCTGGCCCGCCTGCCGCTCGCCGAGGCGCTCACCGTCGCCATCACCGAGATCCGGGAGGCCGTCGCCGACGCGCTCTCGGACGACCCGCGGCTCAGCGACATCGGGGTCTCCGTGGTCAGCGCCCGGGTCGTGGCGGTCCGGCCGGAACCGGAACTGGAGCGGTCCTTGCAGACCCCGACGCGGGAAGCCGTGCAGCAGGACGCGGACAAGGCCACCTACGCGCGGCGGGCCCAGGCCGTCGAGCGGGAGCGGGCCATCGCCGAGAACGAACTGCAGAACCAGATCGAGCTGGCCCGGCGCGAGCAGCAGCTGGTCGAGCAGAAGGGCGCCAACGACCGGCGGACAGCCGAGCTGGCCGCGGTCGCGGAACTCGCTGCCGCCCAAGGCGAAGCGGAGCGGGAACGCACCCTCGCCGCAGCCCAGGCCGAGAGGGTCCGGGCCGTGGGAGGAGCCGAGGCCGAAGCGGAAGCGGCCCGCATGGCCGCCTACCGGGACCTGCCCCCGGCGGTGCTCCAGTCGCTGGCGCTGCGCGAACTCGCCGGTCAGCTGCCCGAGATCGGGCAGCTCACGATCACGCCGGACCTGCTCTCCGGAGCCCTGGCCCGTCTCGCCGACGGATCGCGATGAGCGCGACGCTGGCACCGAGAGTGGTGGTGGTCAGCCGCCGCAGCGAACTCGAAGAACTGCTGATCCGACACGGCACCCGCGCCGCGGCCGACCACTTCCTGCGCCAGCGCGGGCGCGACCTGGACGAGGTCACCGCCCGACACGAGGCACTCCAGGCCGCGCTCACCACAGTGGATGCGGCGGTCCCGGCCGACTGGCGCCGGGGCCGGGTGGACAGGGCCGACCTGCCCAGGTTCCTGTTCTCGCCGGAGGACCTGGTCGTCGCGGTCGGCCAGGACGGGCTGGTGGCCAACCTCGCGAAATACCTGTCCGGCCAGCCGGTGATCGGAGTGGACCCGGAACCGGGACGCAACCCCGGCGTACTGACTCGCTTCCAGCCGGAGGCGGTCGGCGCCGTGCTGCGGGCCGCGACCGAGCAGACGGCGGCGATCCGGCGCCTCACCATGGTCGCCGCCCGCCTCGATGACGGCCAGGAGCTGGCCGGACTCAACGAGGTGTACGCGGGCCACGACTCCCACCAGTCAGCCCGCTACCGGCTCGTCGGTGCGGACGGAAGGGAGGAGCGCCAGTCCTCGTCCGGCGTGGTGATCGGCACCGGCACCGGAGCCACCGGATGGGTCGCCTCGATCGCGGCCGAACGCGGGGGAGGCGTCGCACTGCCGATGCCCCAGGAGCCTTCATTGGCCTGGTTCGTAAGGGAGGCATGGCCATCACCGGCGACCGGAACCTCCCTGACCGCCGGAACCCTGAAGGCGGGGGAGCGGCTGCGACTGGTCTGCGAGAGCGAACGGCTCGTGGTCTTCGCCGACGGCGTCGAGCCCGACCATCTCACCATCACCTGGGGCCAACAGGTCACGATCGGACTGGCCGACCGGCACCTCCATCTGGTCGTCCCCGGAAACGGTCGGGGTGCTTGAGCATCGCTTGCAGGCCCGGCGGGAGCGCCGGGTCCGAGCGGCACGTCGAACGGTCGGACAGGATAAGACTTTCGATCGATCGGACTAAGCCGCAATGGTATCCCCGGCTGCGGGACACCCCCTAGTGTCGTCCGCATGGCGCATTATCCTCGCAAGCCCGTCCCCGGCGACCGTGTCGCGGTGGTGTCCCCTTCCGCAGGCCTTCCCGAGATCCTGCCGCTGCCGTACGAACTCGGGCTCGCCCGGCTCCGAGAGGACTTCGGGCTGGTGCCGATCGAGTACCCGTCCACCCGCCGCATGGGATCGAGCCCGGCCGACCGCGCCGCGGACCTGCACGCCGCCTTCGCCGACCCCTCCGTCAAGGCCGTCATCAGCAGCATCGGCGGCGATGACCAGCTCACCGTCCTGCCATACCTGGACCGGAAGTTGCTGCAAGACAACCCGAAGCCGTTCTTCGGCTTCAGCGACTGCACCAACCTGCTCGCGCTCCTCGCCGATATCGGCATCGTGGGCTACCACGGCGGGGCGGTCATGACGGCCTTCGGCCGCCCCGGCTCGATGCATCCGGCAACCGAGGACTCCCTGCGGGCGGCGCTGTTCGGGACCGGGACGTTCGAGCTGAGGGACCCCGGCGAGTACCGCGACATCGACCGCGACTGGGCCGACCCTGCCACCTTCGAGGCGGCGCCCGAGATGAGCCCGAGTCCCGGATGGGAGTGGCGCGGCAGCGGATCAATCGTCACGGGGCACGGCTGGGGCGGCTGCCTTGAAGTGGTCTCGTGGCTGCTCATGGCCGACCGCTGCGTCCCCGACCCCGAATGGTTCGACGGCGCGGTGCTGTTCTTCGAGACCTCCGAGGAGATGCCCGAGGCGACCGAGGTCTATCGGATCCTGCGCTCGATCGGCGAGCGCGGGATCCTCGGCCGGTGCGCGGCAGTCCTCATGGGACGCCCCAAATCGCGCAGCCTGAACCTCGCGCTCTCGGCACCGGACGCGGAGGCGTTCCGGGCCGAGCAGCGCGAGGCCGTGGTGCGGGCGCTCGACGAGTACAACCCCGGCGTTCCCGCGGTGCTCGGCGTCGACTTCGGCCACACCGACCCGCAGCTGGTCCTGCCCTATTGCGGGACCGTCCGGGTCGATGTGGCGAACCACCACCTCAGCGTCGACTACTGAACCGCCGCATGGGAGGTGAGCGGGCCGCTAGTCGGTGATGTCGCCGTAGATCAGACCGCGGCCGTTCGTCGCGATGTAGACCCGGCCGTACACCTCGGGGTCACCGGAGATCGCCTTCCCGGTCCACGCCCACTGATGGGCATCGTCGTTGATCCGCGACCACGTCCGGCCCTCGTCGGTCGAACGCCAGATCCCGCGCTTGCCGCCGGCCTTGGCCGAGGCGTAGATCGCGGGGTAGCCGCGTCGCCCGTGACCCTTGCCGAAGCCGACCGCGTCGGCCTCTTCGAAGTCGCGCACCCGCTTCCAGATCCGTCCGCCGTCGGTGGAGCGCCACATGCCGTACGTCGCATCGGCCTTGCCGCCGACGAGCCACAGCTGCTTCTGCTTGCCCGGCACCGATCGGAAGTCGACGTCGCCTTCAGTGGGCAGACCGGTCGCGCCGGTGTCCGCGAAGGTGAGACCGGCGTCGGTGCTGGCGTAGAACGTGCCCGCCGCGAAGGCGTACAGGCGGTTCGGGCTGGTCCGGTCGGCCCGCACGCGTGCCCCGGCCGGGAGTCCCGCGACGGTTGTCCAGGTCTGGCCGAGGTCGGTGGAGTAGACCGGCGCGGTCGCCCCGTCGCCGGGGGACCAGATGATGACGGCCCCGTCGGCGCTGACCGCCACGGTGCCTCCGTTGGCCCCGCCCGCGACACCCGCAAGTCGGGACGTGGTCAGCCAGGTCGCGCCGCGGTCCGTCGAGACGCCCACGTGCCCATCGGCATCGCCATCGACGTCACCGCTGCCGACCACGATGTCGGGGTTGAGCGCGGCGAAATCGACACTGCGGCCCGACGACCAGTTCGGACGCCGGATCTGGACGCCCGCCTCTTCGAGGTCGTTCTGCACGAAACCGCCGAGGTCGCCCATGGCGGATACCAGGGTCCCGCCGAGCGCCGCGATGTCCTGCACCGCCGTCTCTTCAAGGCCCTCAACGCGAACGGCGACGGTGAACGGGTCGACCGGCAGCGCCACCTGGTGCCCGGCCGCATCGTCCCAGCCCACGAGCGCACCCTGGTCGTCCCAGGCGGTCAGCTGCTCGGTGCCCCAGATGGTCGCGCCGGTGCCCCACATGATGCGGTCGGAGTTGTGCGGGTCGATCGCCAGGGCGTCGATCATCCAGCCGTGCTTGATCGCATAGGCCGGGCCGTCGTCGACGCTCCCGAACGACAGCCATTCGCTGCCCGAGGCGTCCATGGTGAAGCGGTCGGTGCGCTCGGGCGGCCACGAGAAGTCGGCATCCCAGGCATATTCCCAGCTCGTCTCCCAGGTCGCGCCGGAATCCGTTGAGCGGAAGATGATCTCGTCGGGGTACCAGTTGTTCTGAGTCGCGGCCATGAGCGTGCCGGGGCGCTGGCGGTCGACGGTGAGGCCGCCGAAACCGGGGATGGTGCCGACCGGGTTCTGGGTCGGGGTGACGTCGGTCCACTCGCCGGTCGCCAGCGCGAGGCGCCAGATCGCGCCGCCCTTGCCGGAGGTCGGGCCGCCGTTGTAGGGCCCGGGGTCCCAGCTGGTGACGATGAACAGGTGGCCGTTCTCGTGGTCGAAGGAGGCCTGCTTGGGGATGACCCGGTTGCCGTCGACGCTGCCGATGACGGTCGCGCCGGGGACGGGCTGCCAGGTCGCGCCTTGGTCGGCGGAGACGTAGAGCGGGTCGTCGGGGTCGGCGACCCCGACGAAGATCCGGCCGTCCTGGTCGAAGTCGATCCAGATGACGCCCTGGTTGTCGTCCGAGTAATCGCCGCTCGGATCCTGCACGAAGTTCCCCGGGTTCGGGAACGAGGTCACCTCGGCCCAGGTGCGGCCGTAGTCGCTCGACTTCCACAGCCCATTGCCGTTCGGCGTGCCGAGGTAGACGACGGCATTGTCGGCCGGGTCGACGGCGAGACGCTCGCCCATCCCGCGGCCGGGCATATTGCCGCCCTGCTTGAACGGGAGCTCGGCCGCGCCCCAGGTGTCGCCGTAGTCGTCGGAGTAGAGGACCGCGCCGGGAGAGGGGTCCCAGTCGTTGGTGTAGGTGCCGACGGCGGCGTAGACGCGTTGCGGCTCAACGGGGTCGGTGGCGACGGCGACGACGCCGGTCCAGCCCCAGTTGTCCCAGCCGATCCAGTCCAGCAGCGGCTTCCAGGTCTGGGTGGGCTCCTGCCAGCGGTAGAGCCCGCCGATGTCGGTGCGGGCGTAGATGAGATCGGCCTGCGTCTCGTTGAAGACGATGCCGGGGACGTAACCGCCGCCATTGACCACGGCGTTGCGCCAGGCATAGGCGTCATCGCAGCGTCCGGAGGTCTTGGCGTGGGCCGCGGCGGGAACGGCCGTGGCCGCCACCGCGGCAGCGCCGATCGAAGCGGCGAAAGTGCGTCGTCGCACGTGTGCTCCTTGTGAGGGGACTCGGTCGGGAAGAGCACCGAGGCGTTAGTTGGGAGGCCCAACATAACAGGCGGTCATCCCTGCGGCAAGAGGCCCCAGGTCAGGTCGAGCCCGATCTTCATCTGGTGGTTCCTTTTTAGGCGTAGAACGCCGGACGCTCGGTCAGTTCGATCGGGACGATCTGCCCGCTCTCCAGTGCCCGGACGGCGGCGTTGGTGACGACGGTGGCGGCATATCCATCCCAAGCGGACGGTCCTGCGAGCGCCCGGTCGGAGTTCAGCGAGTCGGTCCATTCCTGGAGCTCGACGTCGAACGCGGCCGCGAAGCGGCTCGGGAAGTCCTGGACCACCGCGAAGCCGGCCTGGGCGGCGCCGCGCACGACCGGTGTGGCCGGGTCGGGCAGGCGCACGGTCCCGGTCTCGCCGACCACCTCGCACTGGATGTCATAGCCGTACTGGCAGTTGACGAACACCTCGACGTCGATTCGGGCGCCCGCGGCGGTCTCCAGCAGGACGATCTGCGGGTCGGTCAGGTGCTCGAACCGCTTCGAGGTGCTGCGCGGCTTCACGACCTGGACGGAGACGAACTCGTCGTCGAGCAGCCACCGCAGCGCGTCGACCTCGTGCACGGCGGTGTCCAGGGTCGCCATGCCCGAGTGGTAGGACTCCGGCACTGACGGATTGCGGTGCGCGCAGTGCGCCATGAGCGGCGCGCCGACGCCACCGGCGTCGATGATCTGCTTCATCTGGCGGTATCCGGCGTCGTAGCGGCGCATGAAGCCGACCTGGACGAGGCGGCTCCCGTGGGCCTGCTCGGCCTCCAGGATGCGCAGCCCGTCGGCGGCGTCGGTGGTCAGCGGCTTCTCGCAGAACACCGGTTTCCCGG
The DNA here is from genome assembly GCF_004912275.1 of Glycomyces buryatensis. GTDB lineage: Bacteria > Actinomycetota > Actinomycetes > Mycobacteriales > Micromonosporaceae > Glycomyces > Glycomyces buryatensis. The sequence continues at coordinate 1,397 of NZ_STGY01000072.1, read as the reverse complement.
CCGCAATGCACGCGAGGACCTGTTCGGCGTGGACCGGCCCCCAGGAGGTGATCACGACGGCGTCGACCTCAGCGTCGTCGATCAGCTTCTCCGGCGAGTCGATCACCCGCGCCCCGGCGATCGCGGCCACCTTGGCGGCCCGGTCGAGATCGATGTCCGACACTGCCGTCACGCGGGCTCCGGTGATCACGTTCGTCAGGCGACTGACGTGTTCCTCGCCGATCCAGCCGGCCCCGATCAACCCAATACCGATCGTCATTCGTTCTCGCCCCGTCATGGTCGTCTTTCCTTTCGTGGGAGGTCGCTGCGCATCATCAGGACTGCTGGTGGCGAGCCCCAAGTCCGCAGTTATTGAGGTACTTGCGGGTCCGCACCGCGATCGGGTAGGGCACATCGGACTCGCACGGATACAGGTCCTGCTCGACGATCACGAACAGTTCGGCGTCGAGCCCTGCCAGCGCGGTGACGATGTCGGCGGGATCGGGTACCCCCGCGGGAGGCTCGACGCACACCCCGCGTTTGACGGCCTCCCCGAATCCGAGGCCCTCGTCGTTCACCTGCTGGAGCACTTCCGGGTCCATCTGCTTGATGTGGACGTACCCGATGCGCTCGGCATAGCGGCGGATGAGATCGAGGTTGTCGCCACCGCCGTAGGCGACGTGCCCGGTGTCCAGACACAGCGATACGAAGTTCGAGTCCGTCCCGTCGAGGAACGTCTCGATCTGGTCCTGGGTCATGATCTGGGTGTCGGCGTGCGGGTGCAGGGCGATGGTGACGCCGTGCTCCTCGAACATCCGCCGGCCGATGCGGTTCGCGGTGGCGTGCACGGTCTTCCACTGCTCGGCGTCCCAGTCGGTGACGTCGTTGACCGCGTCGGTCTTCTCGTCGCGGAACAGCGGCGGAATGAACACGACGTGCCGCGCGCCCTGCGAAGCGGTGAGCTTCGCGACCTTGGAGACCGTCTCAATGGTCTGGTCGAAGAGCGCCGGGTCGTGGAGATTGCCGAAGACGGTGCCGCCGGAGACCTTGAGTCCCCGCCTGCCGACCTCGTCGGCCAGGCGGTCGGGGTCGGTCGGGAGGTAGCCGTACGGCCCGAGTTCAAGCCATTCGTAGCCGGCGCCGGCGAGTTCATCGAGGAACTGCCCGTAAGGCAGCTGGAACTCGTCCTCGGGGAACCAGACGCCCCAGGAGTCAGGGGCCGAGCCGAGCCGGAGGTTGAGCGCTTGCGTCGTCATTGACGTCTCCTTTTTGATTGCGGCCGTTAGCTGTGGGTGGGGAAGTGGAAGGCGGCGTCGACCGAGCGTTGGACTTCGGGCCAGCGGCTGGTGACGGTTTTGGTGCGGGTGTAGAAGCGGGCGCCTTCGGGGCCGTGGATGGGGGAGTCGCCGATGAGGGAG
>NZ_STGY01000028.1 GCF_004912275.1 Glycomyces buryatensis | reverse complement strand
CTCCCTCATCGGCGACTCCCCCATCCACGGCCCCGAAGGCGTCCGCTTCTACACCCGCACCAAAACCGTCACCAGCCGCTGGCCCGAAGTCCAACGCTCGGTCGACGCCGCCTTCCACTTCCCCACCCACAATTGAGAGGAGCAGTAGCAATGGCTGCCACTGATAGCTCTCCCCAGACCGCGGAGCCAGCCGCGCCGTCCGTAGCCTCCGGGATCGACAACCGGGCCGCGCGTTTCACGCAGCGGTCGCTGGCCCGCCGGATCATCACCAGGCCCGAGATTGGCTCCCTCCTGGGCGCGATCGCAGTCATGGTGCTGTTCCTCGCGGTCGCCGCGCCGATCCGTAACCTGGACGCGGCGGCTACGGTCCTGTACGCCACCTCGACCATCGGCATCATGGCCGCAGCCGTGTCGCTGCTGATGATCGGCGGTGAGTTCGACCTCTCCGCCGGCGTCGCGGTCATTTCCTCGGCGCTCGCCGGGGGCATGTTCACCTGGTGGTTCGGCGTGAATGTCTGGGTGGGCGTGCTGTTCGCCCTCGCATTCGCGCTCGCCATCGGGTTCATCAACGGCTATCTGGTCACCAAGACCAAACTGCCGAGCTTCCTGATCACCTTGGGCGCGTTCCTGATCCTCCAGGGCCTCAACCTGTTCGTCACGCGAGTTGTGACCGGCGCGGTGTCGAGCCCGTCGATCTCGAACATGGATGGGTTCGACTCGGCCAAGGCCGTGTTCGCCTCCACCATCAACATCGGCGGAGTGGGCATTCGCGTCGCGATCCTGTGGTGGATTGGCTTCACCGTCATCGCCACATGGATTCTGCTGCGCACCAAGATCGGGAACTGGATCTACGCGATCGGCGACGACCAGGACGCGGCCCGCGCGGTCGGCGTCCCCGTCAAGTGGACCAAGATCGGCCTGTTCATGACCGTCGGGTTCATGGCCTGGTTCATGGGCATGCACAACCTGTTCCTGTTCTCCTCGATCCAGTCCGGCGGCGGCGTCGGCCAGGAGCTGATCTATATCGCGGCGGCGGTGGTCGGCGGCTGCGCCCTGATGGGCGGCTACGGCACCGCGATCGGCACCGCGATCGGCGCGCTGATCTTCGGCCTGACCAACCAGGGCATCGTGTTCGCCGGTTGGAACCCGGACCTGTTCAAGTTCTTCATCGGCGCCACGCTGCTCGTCGCGGTGGTGCTCAACATGTGGGTGCGCGTGCGCGCCCAGCGGAGGTGACCGTCATGACCGTCGACAAGGAACAGCCGCCGATCCTGGAACTGACCGACATCGGCAAGACCTTCGGCAATATTCGCGCCCTGAGCGGCGTGTCCCTGTCGGTGCGGCAGGGTGAGGTGACATGCATCCTCGGGGACAACGGCGCCGGGAAGTCCACACTCATCAAAATCATCTCCGGTCTGCACAGCTACGACGACGGCTCCTACCGCGTCGCCGGCGAGCAGGTCAAGTTCGCTTCGCCCCGCGAGGCCCTGGACCTAGGGATCGCCACGGTCTACCAGGATTTGGCGCTGGCCCCGCAGCAGTCGGTGTGGCGGAACTTCTACCTCGGTTCCGAACTGACCAAGGGCGTCTGGCCGCTGCGAATGCTCGACGTCGAGACCATGCGCGACACCGCCGACGAGGAGCTGCAGAAGATGGGCATCCACGTGCCCGACATCGACCAGCCCGTCGGCACGCTCTCAGGCGGCCAGCGCCAGGTCGTGGCGATCGCAAGAGCGATCCACTTCGGCGCGAAGGTGCTCATCCTTGACGAGCCGACGGCCGCGTTGGGTGTCAAGCAGTCCGGGGTGGTGCTCAAGTACATCTCGGCGGCTCGGAAGGCCGGTCTCGGCGTCATCTTCATTACCCACAACCCGCACCACGCCTTCCTGGTCGGCGACCACTTCGTGGTGCTGCGGCAGGGCGAACTGGAGCTGTCGAGCCCGCGCAAGGAGCTGACGCTGGACGATCTCACCCACCACATGTCAGGTGGGGCCGATTTGGATGCGCTCAAGCACGAGCTGCAACGCATCGAGCCGCCCGACGTGGGCGCCGTGCACGAGTTGGCCGAAGCAGAGCAGGAGTCCTAGATGAAGATCGCCGTTGACCCCACCATGATTCGGCACCTGTCGCTCACCGACATGGTGCGGACTGTGGCCGATTTGGGGTATGAGTACATCGAGATGAGTCCGAGGGACGACTTCATGCCGTTCTTCGTGCATCCCAGGGCCGATGCCGACCGCATCAAGGAGCTGAAGGTCGCGCTGTCCGAGACCGGCGTGCAGGTCGCTTCGGTGCTGCCGCTGTACAAGTGGTCGGGCCCGGACGAGGACGAGCGCCAGGCCGCGGTCCGGTATTGGAAGCGGGCCATCGAGATCACCGCCGAGCTCGGTGTGAACCAGATGAACTCGGAGTTCAACGGCCGCCCCGAGAAATCGGCCGAGTCGGAGGCGCAGTTCTGGCGTTCCATGGAGGAACTGCTCCCGATCTTCGAGCGCGAGGGCATCGGCCTCAACCTGGAGCCGCACCCGGACGACTTCTGCGAGGAGCACGAGGCCGGCCTGAACCTGGTGCGCGCAATCAACAAGCCGTGGGTCAAGTACGTGTACTGCGCCCCGCACACCTTCCACGTCTCGAACGGCAAGGGCAACGTGAGGGAGATGCTGCGGAGCGCGGGGGACAAGCTCGCGCACCTCCACATCGCGGACTCGTACAATTTCACGGCCTCCTCTGGTCTGCGGTACATCCTCAACCCGCCTGGTACGACTGCCCGCATTCACCAGCACCTGGACATCGGTCAGGGTGAGGTGAACTGGGACGAGTTCTTCGCGACGCTCCGGGAGACCAAGTTCGACGGCATTGCGACCGTGGCGGTTTTCGCCTGGGAGGAGCGCGCCCTCGAATCCTTCAAGTTCAACCTCGACCGCGTCCAAAAGGAACTGCCCTGAACCAAACGGCAACGCGGCAAGCCCAGGTGTGGCTGGGCCCGTATGTACCGCCCCAGCCACGACTGCGCCACCTAACGGGTGAGAGGTGCCGAGACGGCCGGTGAGCGCGACCACCGCTACCCCTGGAACCTTCACGGGTTGAAAGGAGACGTCCTCCTTGTCTCTGCCGAGATTTTCGATCGGCACTGGAGGCAATGACACCGCAGCGGTGTCTTGAGGCGGGCCATTCGTCGCTTTCGTGCCGTCCGCACCACCGAGGCCATTGCGAGTTCGACGACGCCCGCGGTAGACGCGAGTGGCCCGCTGCGCAGCACGAGTCGCGTGCCCGCTTCCAGCGCCCGCCAGGCATGCCCAACCACTGTCCACAGTGTTCCATGTCGTCCGTGGATCAGCATCAGCCGGAACGAGGCGATTACTGCGCTTCGCCAATGCTGGTTGTTCCGCGCGACTTGCTGTCGCAGTTCATACCGCTGTATCCGGTGCTTGATCGGCTCTGCGGGCCCACCGGAGGCGCCCTCTTGCAGCCCCCGTCCGCTGGACTCGTCGCCCGCCTGGATGAACAAATCGCGGGCTTTGCTCGAATGCCACCGCGCGTCCGGGCTACCGGCCTTGTTGAGCACTTCGCCCAGGCGGCTGTGATTGTGGCCGGACTGCCGACGGTCGTCGACCGCGCGCTGCTCCAAAAGCTCTTCAGCGCGGACCAGATTCTCCACAGCGCGCTCGTATCGGCCATAGAGCGCGTGGATCTTCCCGAGGTAGTGGTACGCCTTGACACCCGGTCGTTCATGGCGGCTGCGCGAGAGGCGGTCCATGGCGGACAGCGCTTCGCTGAAGCAGCGCTGCGCGCCGCGTAGTCGTCCCTGCGCGAAGAGCAGGCCACCCCGGCACACCGCCAATTCGGGCAGAAGACGGGCGCCGGAGTCATCCGCCCCGACCAGTCGACCGCATTCGGTCAGTATCCGTTTCGCTCTGCGATTACAGCCGGTGTCCACTTGGAACTGGGCCAGGATTATGCCGACTTCAACGCGCTCCGGACTCGTCGGGCACAACGTGTAGGCCTCCTTTAGTACCTCTCCGCGTTCTGTCACGCGGCCGTCGACTCGGGAATAGACCTGCGCGGTCATGATTCTTGACCTGATCGGGTCTGGGTCATTGTCCGGATCGTCCAGCTCCTCGATCAGTGTGATCACGTCGTCTGATGGTCTGCCCGCCAGCGGTTCCGCGTCACCTGCGGGGTCTCCCACGACATAGAGGTACTTCAGTGCGTTCACCAGCCGCGACCTCAGCGCCTGGTCCAACTCCATACCGAAGTCGCGTGCGATGACGAACAGCTCCGCCAACTTGCCTGCGGTACATGACCCGGAGTGCTGCTCGGCGGCGAGCAGCGCTCGTTCAAGTCGCCGTACGGATTGCTTCCTGGAATGGTCGACGTATCCGTCGGTCCCGCCATCAACCTGCTCGGGCCAATTGTCCTGGTCATCGCCGTTCATATTTCTGCACCACACGGCGGCGGAAATCGTCGTACAGGAGGCTGTGGATCGAATACCGCTCGTTGGTACTCCCACCTTCGACCACCCCCAAGTCTCGTCCGACGTCGAGCGCGTGGCGGACCTGATCGCGGTCCAGCTCGCTCATGGCTTGGAGCTCGCCTGCGGTGTACTCGCCGCCTCGGACTCCTTCGAAGGCGAAGGCATCCATGATGCTGTGGGCTGCCTCAGGTCCGGCTCGGCTCTCGAGAGCTTTGAGCGCCAGGCCGAAGAGATGGTCTTTGACGGTCTTCCTGCCGCCCAGATCCCAGTTGAGGAGCTCCTCGACGCATTCGGCGAGCGAACGGTTCCCGGTGATGAACCGACGTACGACGAGCTTGATGAGCAGTGGATTCCCTTCAACCGTGCTTAGGACCGGTTCGAGCTGCGCGGCGTCCTTGGTGGTGGCCAACCGCTCGTCTCCCGCCCCGAGGTGACGGATCAGGTCGATCGCCGCTTTATTCTCTAGGCCGTGGAGCCTGAACGGGTGGATCAAGTTCGTCGGGACCACGGCGCGGCTGGTGACCAGTAGCTTGTGTGGATTCTTCGCGAACCCGAGGTTGTGCAGCCTCTCCGTGAAACGCCTCATGTCAGTGTCAATCTCGAGGTTGTCCAGCACCGTCAGCAGCCCGCCACCGAATCGCGGGTCGTTGATCGCGTCTCGCAGTTCGCTGCCCCAGGTTGCCGTGCTGGGCCCGAGATCGACGCCGAGCTGGTCCGCAAGGTCTCGTTGCGTCTGTGCCCACGACCGTCGGGTCAGGTTGTTTCCCTGGGAGGGCTCGTCCCGTACCTTCGTCCACAGAATGCTGTCAAAGGCCCCGTCGTGTGCGACCTTGTCGACCGCCTCGTAAGCCGTCGTTGTCTTGCCGATGCCGCCCCCACCCTGCAACGTGATGATCTTCGAGCTCGTGATCAGTGCATTCGACAGATCCTTGGTCATCTGCTGCCGGCCGAAGTAGCCGTCTGGGTCGTGGTCGACATGGGCCCGCTCGCGCCATGTCGGAGCGATAGGCGCTGGCTGACGGTGTTCGTTCGGTGCGGGTCGGTCGGTGGTGTCGGCCATGGCGATCCGGCGGACCTGGTCGAGGGTCGAAGTGACCTGCGGCCGATTCGGTGAGTCCCCCCAATAGCGGATGAACTCGAGGGTCGCCCACACGGCGGCTCCGGCCGCCAGCAGGGCGAGGACCACGAGGCGAGGTGCGTTCGTTGCTAGGTTGGTGAGCAGAGCGACGATGACCGCCATGATCGCTGACAGACCGGCCAGCAGAGCGTAGACAAACCGGCGCTTTCTCACCGCGACCCTCCTCCACTTGGAGTTTTGCTGATCGCACGATTCAGCGGCTTCCCATCGGACGCATCGTCCGCGTCGCAGCGTGTGCGTGATTGACCGCTGACGTCCTCCAAGACTATCCAAGAGCGTCAATCCGAACGGAACTCAACGACCAGGACGGGACCGCCCGCCGGGTCAAGAGTCCCTGAGGCTCCGGCAACCCGACTGACTCGGCCCAAGTCGCAGTTGACATCTGCTCAGACGCCTTGATCGAACGGCATTGTCTGAACTGGACACCGTGTACCTATGCCGCTTAGGCTTGCCAATGTATTGATATTCATCAATTAAGGAGCAATCATGCGACGCAAACTGGCGGCCGCGGCCGCAGCGCTCGCGATCGCGACGCTCGGCGTCGGTTCGGCGGTGGCACATGCCGATCCGGAGGAGCCCGGATCTGCGCAGCAGGTCGGGTTCGACTACAGCAGCGGGCAGGTCCTGGCACAGGGCCTGTCCATTCCCTGGGGGCTCGCGTTCCTCCCCGACGGGAGGGCCCTCGTCTCCGAACGCGACAGCGGCGAGATCCTCCTCTACAGCGGCTTCGACAATCCCGAGGTCATCGGACGTATCGAAGTCCCCCCGCCGGATGGGCCGTGGGACGAGCGCGGGCTGCTGGGCCTGGCCGTATCGCCGAACTACGAGGAGGACGGCTATGTCTACGCCTACCACTCCACCAACGAGGACAATCGGGTCGTGCGCTTCGCCATCGACGACTTCGCGCCCGAGCCGATCCTGACCGGTATCCCCTCGGCGCGCAACCACGACGGCGGCCGGCTCGCCTTCGGACCGGACGGGAAGCTGTACATCTCGACCGGCGACGCGGAGAACACCGCCAACGCGCAAGATCTCGAGAGCCTGGGCGGCAAGATCCTGCGGGCCAACCCGGACGGGTCGGTCCCCGACGACAACCCGTTCGAGGGCTCGCTGGTCTACAGCTACGGCCACCGCAACGTCCAAGGACTGGCCTGGGGCTCGGACGGCGAGATGTACGCCAGCGAGTTCGGCCAGAACACGTGGGACGAACTCAACCACATCGAGGCGGGCGCGAACTACGGCTGGCCCGAGGTCGAGGGGACCGGCGGCGATCCGGCGTTCACCGAACCGCTGATCACCTGGACGCCCGCCGAGGCCTCCCCTTCGGGGGTCGAGATCGTCGACGACGTCGCGTACATCGGCGCACTGCGCGGCCAGCGCCTGTGGACGGTGCCGGTGTCCGGCGGCGAGGCAGGCGAACCCGCGGCGGTGCTCGAGTACGAGATCGGCCGGATCCGGACGGTCGAGGTCGCCCCCGACGGCTGGCTGTGGCTCGCAACCTCGAACGGCTCGGGCGAAGACATCCTCGTCCGCTACCCGCCGCTCGACGGCGGTGGCGGCGGCGACCCGGTCCGTTACCAGGCCGAGGACGCGCCCGCGACCTGTGATGGCACGATCGACTCCAACCACGCCGGGTACACGAGTACGGGGTTCTGCAACTCCACGAACGCCGTCGGCGCGGCCGCGCAGTTCACCGTGAACGCCGCGAGTGCGGGTGCGGCGACGGTGGAGATCCGCTTCGCCAACGGCTCGACCGCCCGAGGGGCCGATGTGGTGGTCAACGGCTCCACGGTCGCGTCCACCTCGTTCGAGAACACCGGTGCGTGGTCTGCCTGGAGCACCAAGACGGTGACGGTGCCGCTGAACGCCGGGGACAACACCATCCGCCTGGTCGCGACCGGCTCGGGGGGTCTACCGAACATCGACTCCCTCGACGCCTAGCCATTGCCGTTCGGTGGGAGTGTCAGTGAGCTTGGGGTCGTGCGGCGATCCAGAGATATGGATGCGTGGTCGGCCCCGCTGTCAAAGCTTGTCGATGAGCCTCACCGACAGCCCTCTGCCTTCCCGCTGAATCCGCACTGGACGCAGATCCGGGATTCTGGTCAGGCCTTCGGCCGCCGGTCCGGCATAGTCGCCTACGACGATCGGGGCCGCGCCGCTGGCGCGGGCTGCCATCAGCCCCGCCTCAGCGTCCTCGAAGACCACCGCCGACGCAGGATCGACACCGAGAATCTGTGCGGCCGAACGGTATCCCTGTGGATCCGGCTTGCCGACAGTGACGTCGTCAGCCGATACGAGGATGCGCGGCATCGGCAGCCCTGCCGCGCCCATGCGTCGCTTCGTGAGTTCCCGATCCGCCGAGGTGACCACGGCCCACCGTTCAGGATCGAGGGTTTCGAGCAGTGCGCGGGCGCCCGGTACCTCGACGATTCCGTCGACGTCGTCAAGCTCTTCGGCCTGCAAGACCGCGGTTTCGGCCGCGACGTGCATGCCCTGGGTGGCGAACCTGGCTACGGTGGCCGCCGTGGGCCGACCGTGCGAGACGGCGAGGATGGATTCGGCGTCGAGCCCGTGCCGCTCCGCGAATCGCCTCCAGGTTCGCTCGACCACCTTCGTCGAATCGACCAGGGTGCCGTCCATGTCGAACAGGACGACCTCAGCTGACAGTGTCTCGTCGCTCATCGGCGCTTCCAATCGGTTGTCGCAGGCGTTCGGCTTGGTTACGTGCCCAGGCGATGTCGGCGCTCAGTCGAGCGTCGTCGCCGTCTCGATAGTCGTTCTCCAACAGCAGGAACCGCACGTCGAGCCGTTCGCGCGCCAGGGCGTCCATCGTGGATTCGAGGTGGCCGTCACCGCTGCCGAGCGGGGCGGTGTTGACCCCCGCCGGGCCGTCCTTGAGATGCACCTGGTCGGCCAGGTACGGGGCCAGATCGGCGATGATTCCGGCCGGGTCCACCCCTGCGGAGGCGAGGTTGTAGTTGTCCAGGACCAGGCGGAAGTTCGGCGCCGCGACGCGCTCGACGAGCTCGAGCGCCCGGCCCGGTCCCAGCGTGTTCTCGTTGGCCAGCAGCAGCCTTCGCGCCGATGCCTCCGCGGCGGCCCAGGACAGCACTTGCGCCGTCCGGTGCAGCGCCTCCGAGTCCTCGATGGCGCTGCGGCGGAAGCTCGGAAGGAAGACCAAAGGGCACCCGAGGGCCGCGGCGGCATCGAGCATGCGCACGACGAGCCGCTCGACCTCGGCAGCGGCCGCGCTGCGAACCGGTGCGGCCAAACCGATGTCGTTCAGGGCGTTCCCGGCGACCGCGAGGAGCGCGATACCGGTCTCGACCGATCGCCGCCGCAGCAGCTCCAAGTGCCGCGGTTGATCGAGCCAGGGGGCGCGGCCGGGCCCACCGAAGTCCAGTTGGACGCCTGCGACCCCGGTTCGGCTCGCCAGGTCCAGGAAGGCCGTGCCGACCGCGGGGGAGCGCCACGACACCAGTCCGATCGAGGGGGCGGTGCCCGGTTCGGCTTCCGTCAGGTCGCCCATCAGGCCAGGGCTCTCGACTGCGATTCCGGGCGGTGTTCGCGGGTCGAACGCCAGTCGCCCCGCGCGTCGACCATGAGGGCGTCGCCGTGCCGGCCGGCGCCGCGGGTGGCGAGGAGTTCGCTCGCCGCCGCGCCGAAATGCTCGGGCCGCATGTAATCGCCGTAATCGAAGTCGGCCGCTCGGCGGCGGCGAATGCCGGGCGTGTCCACCATGCCGGCGGGGAGCACCTGCACGATGCGGACCGCCTCCTCGTTCTCCTCCTGCGCCACCGATTCGAGCAGTGCGGCGGCGGCGGCCTTCGTCGCCGCGTACCCGGACCGCCCGGGGCCGCCGTTGTAGACCACCTCCGACGACACGCCCACGAACAAGCCGGGGGACGCCTGGCGAAGCGCGGGCAGCACCGCGGTGAGGGTGAGCCAGAGCCCGTTCAGGTTCACCTCCAGCTGGCGGCGCCATTCGGCCTCGTCCACCTCTCCTATCAGCGCGCGCCGGTCACCGTAGAAGACGGCCGAGTAGCAGACGGTGTCAAGGCCGTCGGCCGCCGATTCGCGCAGTCGCGCACGGGATTCGGCGGTGTCGGTCAGGTCCAGTGGTTCCCAGGAGAGCAGGTCGGCGCCCGCGCCGGCGGGTGCGGTGCGGCTCATGACGGTCGTCGTGGCCCCCGACCGGGCCCAGGCGTCGGCGATGCCGCGGCCGATGCCGGTCGACCCGCCCACGACCAGTGCCCGGGTCGGCTTGCTGCTGTGCTGTGTCATCGGTCCTCCCATGACGGTTCGGCTTCAGGTTGGATGCGGACGGCGAGTTTGACCAGCCGGGCGCCGTCGACGGTTCTGCCCCGGCCGTGCTGAACTCGGTCCATGATCCGGGCCGCTGCTTCGAGGCCGGTGGTATGCGTGACGAGGTCCCGGTATCGTTCCGGGGCTTCGGAAAGCTCTGCCGCCGCCGCGGTCAGATGGCGGTTGGCGACGCCGCGGTGCCCGGTCAGCCGGACGTTGAAGCCCTCCGACGTTCCGCACTCGGAGGCGCGGCCGGGATCGGGGCTGCCCGCATGATTGGCGGCGCGGATCGAGACCAGGTCGGCCCCGGGCAGGAGCGGGGTGCGGGCCCCGGGCGGCAGGCCGCCGATCAGGTCGATCATCGCCACCTCTGGAAGGTGTTTCAGGACCGACTCGAGGCATTCGATGGTCGCGTCGCGGGGAGTGGCGATCACGACCGCGCTCCGCCGACCGCCGACCGCCGCCGCCACGGCGGCGCCGCCGCCCTCGCGGGGACCGAGCACGGTAGCGGGACCGTAAGGCCGCGAACGGCTCCACTCGGCTCCGGCATCGGAGCGGTGCACCAGTACCGTCTCGACCTCGGGTCCGAGCCAGCGCGCCGCGGCGCGGACGGCGAGATGGCCCACGGTTCCCCCGCCGTACACCACCAATGTCTCCGGGGCGGCCGTTCGCAACAGGGCCAGCGAATACCGGATCACCGCCAGGGGTTCGAGCAGGGCGAACAGTTCGAGTTCCGGCAGCGGCTCGACCGGGAGGACCAGGCCTGCCCGCACCGCGGTGGCGGGGATGAGGACTCGTTCCTGGAGCATGCCGTCAACGTTGTGCCCCAAAAGGAACGAAGGGTCGTGTGGATGGGTCGGGTTCACTGCGACCAGGGTGCCGACGCCGAGATCCGCTGGGACCTCCGCGCCGGCGGCGATCACCCGCGCCACCCCCTCGTGCCCGATGACCGGGGCGGGGTCGTCGCGAAGCCCTTGCAGCATCTGGATATCGGTGCCGCACAGTCCGGCCAGGAGCGGCGCCACCACCAGCTCTCCCGGGCCGGGCCGGGGGGTCGGCACCTGCTCGACCGCCACCCCATCGGCCCGGCGGACCACGGCGGTGTGGGTGCGCGAGGGCGTCCCGGCCGCAGTCACGTCGATCGCTCCTCGGCCGAGACGCGCGCGGCGCCGGACAGGGCCGCCAGTCCTGCGCCGATGAGGCCGTTCGCCTCGTCCGCTCGGCAGAGGACCACGCGCTCCTCGATCCACTCGGGCGCGCGCTTCCCGGTCAGATACGGCCCGGCATTCAGTATCCGGTCGACCAGCGACCGGCGGTAATGATCGCCCAGTCCGGTGGCCACGCCACCGGTGAGCGCGACGCGGTCGATGGTCGGGTCGAGGCACAGTGCCGCGGTGAGCACCTCGGCGAGCGGCCGGGCGGCCGCCGCCAGCAGGGCCCCGGCCACCGCGTCTCCCGAGTCCAGGGCCCGGCGCAGCGCCGATTCGAAGCCGTCGCCGCGGTCGAGACCGGCGGACAGTGCCGAGCGTTTCCATCCTTCCGGGTTTCGCTCCCGCGTCACCTCGGCCATCCGCTGCAGTCCGGGGCCGGAGGAGAACGAGGCGACGTGGTCCGGTGCGCCGCAGTCGCAAGGCAGGTCCACCGCCTTCCCTTCGATCGCGGCCCGGGACGGCAGGTGCCCGATCTCGCCCTGCAGGCCGCAGCCGTCGACCGGGATCTCGCCGGTGGAGCGGTCGATGGTGCGACAGGCGATGCCGGTGCTGACGGTGGTCAGCAGCACCTTGCGGCGGTCGCGGCAGGCATCGGTGGAGGCATAGTGGAGCAGCGCCGCGGTGACGTCGTTGACGATGTGCCACTGGACATCCGGACGCCCCTGGCTGAGCGCGCCGCGGAGGTCGAAGGCATCGTCGTGCGGCCCCCACATTGGAGCCGAGGCGTAGACGGTGCCGGTGCGGTGGTCGAGCGCGGCCCCGAACGAGATGCCCGCGACCGCATCGGGCTCGATCGGGACGGCCTCGCACAGGTCCCTCACCAGCCGCACCCGCAGCTCCCCGACGGTGCTGCCGGGATGGAGGCGGAGAGTCGGCGAGGGCCGTTTCGAGTACTCGTGGAGGCGGTCGGGGTCGCGGGGACGCCATCGGCCCCGTCGTACATACGTGCCGCCGATGTCGAAGACGGTGACCGGACGGTCGGGCGGCGCCTCGATCGTCGGCATGTCAGGCGGTCTCCTCGCGGTGCTCTGCCGCCCATTGCGACACGAAATCCAGGCCGCGCTCGATCTCGTCGTCGGTCAGGTCGTTGACGAACCGCACCGAGCCGATGCCGGTGGTCAGCGGGATTCGCTGCATCCCGTCGCGGTGTTTGACCGCGTCGCGCAGCGCCTCGCTGACCAGTTCGGCGGTGAAGACCGCGTCGGTGACCGGCAGTCCCGCTGCGCACATCAATCGCAAGGCCCGATCGGTGTCCTCTTTGGAAAGCATGCCCCGGTTGTGCGCGAGCGCCACGCAGATCGCCATGTCGACGCCGACCGCCTCGCCGTGCAGCAGTGGGGGATCGGCTCGCAGTTCGAGCGACGGGCTGAAGGTGTGGCCGTAGTCGACCGACCGTTCGAGCACCGACTCCCACAGGTTGGGCTCGAGCTCGCTGAGCATGCCGGCGATCGCGCGGGCGATGATCTCGATGGACAGCGGATTGCGGTCGGCCATCATGCCGGCGTCGACCACCGGCATCGCGATCTCGAGGAGCTCGAACAGGTCGGCGTCCTTGACCAGTGCCATCTTGATGATCTCGGCCATGCCGTTGTTGATGTGGCGGGGCTCGACCGTCCGCAGGAACTCGGTGTCGATCAGGGTGGTGGTGGGGGCGCAGTAGGAGCCGAGCCGGTTCTTGTGGTGGCCGTGGTTGACGCCGGTCTTGACGCCGACGCCGGCGTCGACCTGCCCGATGAGGGTGGTGGGGATGCGGACGTAGGGAATGCCGCGCCGGTACAGGCTCGCGGCGAGCCCGACCACGTCCATGACCACGCCGCCGCCGATCGCGATGACCTTCTCGGTCCGCCTCAGGATGCCCATGGCGGACATGGCCTCGGTGATCGCCACCGCCTGTTCGAGGGTCTTGGCCGTCTCGTCGCCGGGGGCCGGCTGCCAGGCCGCCTCGATGTTCCAGGCGCCGAAGTAGTCCCTGAACCGGTCGCCGTACAGCTCGTCCACCACGTCGTCAACGACGACCAGGCAGCGGACCTTCCGTACGCCGTCGGCGCCGCAGGCTCTGGCGAGCGAGGAGTTGGACGGGTCCAGCAGACCCTGGACCATGCTGACCTGGTAGTCGACCGGCTGTTGGGCCTGGACGCTCCAGCTGTAGTCGGGAGGGTTCGGCATCGTGACGGTGGGAGGGAAGGGACGCATCGTGGTGGTGGCTGAGGTGGCCATACTGATCCTCCATCGAGGGTTCGATGTGGTTGGTGTGGACGAGAAGGGACGCTTATTCGGTCCCGGTGGAGGCTGCGACTCTGGAGCCTCCGATGAAGAGCGCGGTCAGGGTCAGGACCGCCGAGACGGCGGTGAGGCAGGCGAAGGCGATGCGCAGGTCGAACGCGCCGGCGAGCTGGCCGACGATCACCGGTCCGAGCAGCAGGCCGACATAGCCGATGGACGAGGTCGCGCCGATGCTCGCCCCGCGCCGCTCGGCGGCGGCGCGGCGCCCGACCAGGCCGTAGACCGTCGGGGCCGCGACCGAGATCGCCGCACCGGTGACGGCGAATCCGGCGAGTGCGAGCACCGGTGAAGTGGCGACGGCGATCACGACCGTGCCGACGCCCGAGACGGCACCGGCCGTGAGCAGTACGACCCGGTCGGACAGGCGGGTGGAGATCCAGTGGCCGGCAAGCCTGCCGAGGACCATCGAACCGGCGAAGATCGCCGGGGCCAGACCGGAGATCGCGGCGGGGGTCCCGACCTCGTCCTCGAGGAATACCGCGCTCCACTGCTGGACACCGCTCTCGACCAGCAGCGCCAGCGCCACGAGCAGGCCGAAGCCGAGCACGGCGCGGTCGATGCGCTTGCGCCCCTTAGCCGGGGGGCGTTCCCTGGTGACGAAGCGGGGCACGCGGTGAGCGGTGGCGGCGATGCCGACAATGGCGAGGAGACCGGCGGAGGCGAGCAGCATCCAGGGAGCGAGACCTATCGTCCTGGCGGCACCGGTGATCACCGCACCCGCCATGAGTCCGACGCTGAACAACGCGTGCGCGCGGTTCATCACCCGGACGTCCTGCTCGGCCTCCACCGTGGCGGCCATGCTGTTGATCACCACGTCGAATGCGCCGGAGCCGAGCCCGAACAGCAGCAGCGCGACCATGAGCATCGGCAGCGAACCCGCGAGTGCGGGCAGCGCGGCGACGACGGCGAACAGGACCGTCGCGGCGATGACGACGGGCCGGCCGAATCGGTCGAGCAGGCCCCCGGTGAGGAACATCGCCGGGGCGGCGGCGAGGGCCACGCACATCATCGCCGTGCCGAGGGCCCCGTCGCTCGCTCCGGTCTGGTCCTTGATCGCCGGAATCGAGGCGGCGTACAGGCCCCAGAGCATGCCGAAGACCGCGAAGCCGAGGAAGACGGTGGCGGGTTTCAACGAGGCGTGCGATCGCGGTTCCGTTGCGGTGGTCATGTTCGAGCTGGGCTCCGTTTCATCGGGCGGCGCGCACGAGCGCGGCGCCGCCGTCGACATTGATGGACTGACCGGTCAGGTGGGAGGCGTCCGGGGAGCACAGGAAGGCGATGACCGAGGCGACGTCCTCCGGTGTCTGCTCGCGACCGGTTCGCGTCGGCGATCCGGCTTGGCGAAGCGGGACCCTGTCGGCGACGACGCGATCGAATTCCTCGCGCGAGACCGCCTCCCACTGGCGGCTCCAGACGAAGCCGGGGCGAACCGTGTTCACCCGCACGGCGCGGTCGGCGAGCTGGACGGCCAATGAATTGCTCCAATGCTCCAGCGCGGCCTTCGCCGCACCGTACGCCGGCGAGATCACCCAAGGCATGATCGCCGCGATCGAACTGACATTGCAGACGGCGCCGCCCGGGATGAGCCGATCCGACAGGGCCGCGGTCACCCGGTAGACCATCGCGGCGTTGAGCTCGAAGATATCGTCCCAGACCGCGGGCGGCGGCCACGCCGTTTCGGCCACCTCGGCCACCGGCGGCTTGCGCTCGCCGCCGATGATGTTGACCAGCACCGACAGTTCGGAGGGCAGCTCTCCCACAATCGCCGTGAGTTCCTCCGGATTCCCGAGGTCGCAGCGGTGGAATCGGGCGCCTTCGGGCAGGTCCGCGGTCGGTTTCTCGACATCGACGACGATGGCGCTGTCGACGGTTCCCTTGCGCAGCAGCGTCTCGACCACGGCCCTTCCGATGGCGCCGCATCCTCCGGTGATCAGGGCGGTCGTCGCTTCGCTGCTCATGTCGTCTCCTGGAGGTTCAGCGTGGGGTGGACGAGGCGCCGGTAGTCGTGGACGAGCCGCGGCATCAAGAAGTTCGCCCTCGCGCCGGCCGCGGCCGCGAGGCCGAGTTCCCGGCGCCGCGCGGGCTTGCGCAGCAGTCCGGCGACGGCGTCGGCGAAGGCGGCATCGTCCTCAGCCGGGACCAGCAGCCCGGTCCGTCCGTGCCGGATCTGTGCCCGGATCCCACCGACGTCCGATGCCACGACGGCGCGCTCCTTGAGCATCGCCTCGGTGACGGTGAGACCGAATCCCTCCTGGAGGCTCTTCTGGGTGACGACGTCGGCGCGACGCTGCAATGCGTTCACCAGCAGCGCATTGCGTTCGGGATCCGCCATCGACATGGTCACCAGGTGGGCTCGGACTCGCAGTGCATCGGGCATGGCCTCCCTGACCCGCCGCACCTGGGACAGCACCGCCAGACCCTCGGGATCATCCGTGATCTCTCTCGGTTCGGGGCCGGCCAGCACCAGATGCGCTTCGGGAGGGAGCCGTTCGAGACTGCGCAATACCTCCGCCATTCCTTTCAGCGGATCCCAGCGGGACACCTGTAGCACCATCGGGGCCGATTCGGGAATGGGACCGTCCTGCTCTACGGCCGCTTCGGATTCGGCGTATTCGTGCCCGAGCAATCCGATGCCGGACAAGCGCGAGTCGACCTCCGAGTCGGACAGGTCCCTATTCTTCGGTGATTCCGGGGCGATGGCCGGCAATACGACGTGCCGTCTGCTCTCGGGAACCTGTGTCGGGGCGAATTCGGCCCGACTGGTGAGCACTGTGTCGACGTATTTCAGATAGGGCTCGAAGAATTGCCACACCGCCGAATGCGGCGTCGTCTCATCGGGTTTCGAACCGATATGGCAATGCCAGACGACCCGCATTCCGCGACTCGACAGCCCGGGGGCCAGGCCCAGCGTCTGCGGATCATGCAGGACGACCACATCGCCGGCCGCGAGGTGGTCGGCGAACCATTCGGCCTGCGGCCGGAGGGTCGTCCTGTACAGGCTCGCGAGGTCGTCGTCCTGGAGCAGTCCTGCGTCGCCGCTGCCGTGGAGGAGGTGGTGGATCCGCTTGGTCAGGTCGAAGAATTCGGAACTTCCCGAGATCACGCCCCATCCGACCGACAGTCCGGCTGATGCCTGCGACTCGACCAGGTGGGAAAGGAGTTCGGCCACGCCGCCGCCCTTCGCGGTGGCGTTGACATGAATCAATCGAGAAGTGTTCGATTGCAAGGGAAAGTGCACCCATGTGGGCACTGTTCTGTTCTTGGTCATGAACTCTCAAAGGTTTGTAGTCTGCTGTATGAAAATCCAGTGGCAGAGATGGGATGGGACTGTCGGTGGATTCTCCCGCGAACAACACCTTCGTTGAACTCGTGCCGGGAAACCCACCATAAATGATCGACTTGGCCCGCGCATGAAGACAAAATCCACCAACTTGGATATATGCGTGCAATGGGTTACGGACGGTAATTTTCCACATTGCACACGGGTCGACTGTGGCCGCATGGAGGCGATGTTCCGCCTGTGACTACCCTGGGTAATGTAGTGATTTGTACCACTATTGGGGTAAATCTCGACTTGCCTAGAACCCGCAACCTCGACTGCGAATAGTGGACACTCGCTGGTCATGCCCCGTGCTCTGATTGGAAAGAACGCGGACAACTTCCGGCAACGAGACGTAGCCTTGCCGACCGATGCCGGAGAACTGTCGCCGCGGGCACTGGTACAACAGGACTCCCGTGCGGCCCGCTCACGCCTGGAGGTTCCGTGTCCATCGTCGACCCCGACCATTCCGCCCTGCGAACGAACTACGCACAGCAGTGGACCGAGGGCTCCATCGCCTTCCGGGACGGCACCTTCCATCCCGATCCCATTCCGCGCGACGGCGAATCGCGCTTCGGGCTCAGCCTCGTGGTCCGGCTCGAAGGGCCCTTCGGCGAGCGGATCGCCGAAGAGTCCGCGGCCATCGCCGCTCTCTGCCGTGGCGCTCACCTGAACTACGCCCCGAGCGACCTGCATATGACGGTGCGCAGCGTGGAGGGCTTCCAGGACACGGTGCCGCAGCACCAGATCGACCACTACCTCGGCCAGCTCAAGCGCGCCGTCGAAGGGCTCGGCCCGATCGCGGCGAGCTTCAGGGGCCTCGGCGGCTCACGCGGCGGCCTCTACGTCCGCGGCTTCCCGAACCCGGCCCTGCTCGAACTGCGGCGCCGCCTGCGCGACGCCCGCGTCCCCTTCGGCAACCTCGGCCCCGCCGGAGGCGACGGCGACCGCTGCCGCGACAACGCGCACGTCTCCGTGCTGGTGCCGCGCGAGGCGGTCCCCGAACCGGAGGCCGCCGCCTACATCGACTCCCGCACCGACGTCGATTTCGGCTCGATTAGATGCAACGAGGTGTCGCTCGTGGTCTGGCGTCCCGACCTGCGAGCCGCCAACATCGAGGAAATCGAGAGCATCAGCTGGTGAGTCGGACTCGTGTCCATGCCATCCACCAGACTCCGGCCCTGAACCATTGGCTCTGCCTCCGGCGCGTCCGATGGGAACGCCCTGGCGACATCGACCGCGAAGGAGAGCCCGATGTCCGGGCGCTGAAAACTGAAGCCCACACGCCGCAGCAGCTTGCCCATGCCCTGTTCAGTGAAGGACACCCCGAACAACCGCTCGGCGCTTGACCTGGTCCGATCGGGCTCGTTATGCTGGGTGCGGCTGATGCGGCCGGCCGCCTGCGCCCTTCGGGGCATGGTGAACGCATCTCGATTCGCGCCGGTTCGGACCCTTCTCAGCGGCGAACCTGTCAGCAACGCAGGCACTGATCACGGCTTTCGCCTCAAGAAGGACGACATCATGCGCGATTTCCGCGACGCCAAGACCATGGCCAAGACCCTGCGCGCCGAGCTGAACCGCCACGGGCTGGCCGAGGTGACCCACAGCCAGAGCCTCGAAATCGTGGCGCGGCAGTTCGGGTTCGACGAATGGAACATCCTGGCCGCCAAGCTCAATGCGGCCGAGACCTCCCGCGCCGATGGCATCGCCTTGGAGGCGCCCACGCCGGTCCTGCGGATCTTCTCGGTGGAAAAGGCCAAGGAGTTCTACCTCGACTACCTCGGGTTCAACCTGGCCTGGGAGCACCGCTTCGAGGACGGCATGCCGCTGTACATGCAGGTCGTACGCGACCGCACAGTCCTGCACATGAGCGAGCATCACGGTGACGGCAGCCCTGGCGCGGTCGTCTTCGTCCCGATGACCGGACTCGAAGCCTTCCATCGAGAGCTCGGGGCGAAGGACTACCCCTATATGAACCCGGGTATCGAAGCGGTGCCGTGGGATGCCCGATCGATGACCGTCATCGATCCGTTCGGCAACACCCTGCGGTTCAACGAATACCAGTAGCGACCCTTACGGATACGTTTGGGACGCATGGGATTATGCCTGCGTGACAGGTGTGATCAGCGCGGCGGATGCGACGATGGTGGAGCTGTTCAGCGGGCTCGAACAGCGTCAGTTCGCAAAGCTCGTCCGCCAGCTCCGACGCGAAGGGGCCGACCCCGCTCGCAGGGGTCGGCCCTGGAAACCGGCTTTCGAGGACCGGTTGCTGCTGGTCACGGCCTACTGGCGCACCAACCTCACGATGCGCCAGCTCGCGGCCCTGGTGAACTCGCGGTGGAAGTCCCGTCGGTCCCGTTCGGCCATCGCCTTGCCGTGGAGACGGGCGGCGTCGCCGCTTCGGCCCACTCGGCGAATACGGCGAGGCGTCGGATCTGCATCCGACGCGGGGACACCACGGGTGCACCCAACTGCATCCCGGCGAGCATCTCGATGTGATGCAGCCCCGATGCCGAAGGCGGACCGAGCAGCGCGCCGGCCGGCCGTATCAGAGGCGTTGGAGGTTGAACAACTGGTTGGCGCCGCCGGTGCGGTTCCATTGGGAGATGCGGGCGCCGTCCGCAGTGGACTGGCTCCACACGTCCATGGCGAGGCCGCTCTGGCGGTTGACGAAGCTGACGGTGCCGCCGCCGTGGTCGACGACCTCCCACTGCTGGCTCGCCGCACCGGAGCTCGGCTGCTGGGTGATGTCGGCCCCGGTGCCGGTGCCCGACACCTGCAGGATCAGGCCGGAGTGGCGGGCCCGGATCCGCCAGAACCCGCCCCCGGCGTCCACGAAGTCGAACTGCTGGTTGGCGCCAGTGTGGACTGGCCACTGGACGAGCAAGGCGCCCGCCGCGGTCGAGCCGCCTTCGATGTCGGCCGCCTTCCCGCTGTGCTGCGCCACCAACCGGTAGTACACCCCCGGCTCCACCGGCCCGCCGCTGCCGCCGCCGGTCTCCGTGGGGCGGCGGGACAGCGCCATCGCCTGGCCGACGTCGGGCAGCGGCTTGAGCCGGTAGGTGTAGGAGTAGTCGCGGCTCGCGAACAGCTTGTACTGGTCGAGCGGCTGCGCGCCCCAGCTGTTGTCGCCGCCGACGCCCGTCTGCCGGTGGTTCAGCCGCAGGACGACCTCCTGGCGCCGAGTCAGCTGGTAGTCGTGGCGGACGTTGCCCGAAAGGTCCTCCGGGGTGACGTGGGAGGCGTTCACCTCGAGCAGCGGCTCACCGGCCGCGAGCAGGCCGCGTCCGGTGCCGTCGACCAGGGCGATCCACCGGACGTCGGTCTTGTTGCCGTTCTCCTGCGGCCGGATGTAGTCGGTCCACTGGTCCGTCACGGTGGAGGAATAGCGGCCGACGTCGGTGCCGGTGCGGCGGTCCCAGTGGTTCTCCTCGGGGCCGCGTCCGTAGTAGTGCATCTGCTCCAGCGCGCCGGGCAGGAGCAGGATCGTGCCGACCTCCGGGATGTAGGGCAGGCTCGATGAGCCGGGGTGGAGGGTGTTGTCCACTCTGATCTCGCCGTTGCCGTAGACCGTGTACGCAGTGGTGTACGTCGACTGCGTGGTGGTCGGCAGGGTGCCGGTGACGGTGATCCGGCGGGATCGGTCGGACGGCCGAGCGATGACGACGCCGGTCACGGTCCGGTTGCGCCCGGCGGCTCGCCAGGTGCCGTTGCGGGTCGGGTGGCCGTTGCCGCGATCGTTGTCCGTGGGGGCCCGCCAGAAGTTGGGGACCGGTCCGGAGTTCACCAGTCGCATCCCCATCGCCTCGTAAGAGATGATCTCGCCGGTCGACTTCGAGATGGCGACGGCGAAGCCGGTGCCGGTGACGGTGATCCGGTCACCGGTCTCGGAGTCGCTCAGCATCGGCACGTCCGGGAGCGGGACGGGTTCGACCGGCGGGCTGTCGAAGTCGACCGGGAGCTGCCGCGCGGCCACCTCGAATCCGGCGTCGGCCCAGGTGGTCGCGGTCTTGAGCGTGAACGACAGCTCGAGGAAGTGCTCAGTTCCGGGCGCGGGTTCGGCCGGGCGCTGGATCGGCACCCGGATCGTCTTGTCCGACAACGGGGGGATGTCGAGCTGCTGGGCGGTGAGGCCGCCGCTCTGGATCGCCTCGCCGTCGGCGATCAGGGCCCAGGCGCCGTCGAACTCGTTCACGTTGGCGAAGGCGTACTCGTTGGTGATCCGGACGTCGCCGGCGGCGACGTTGTCTCCGGCGGCCGCGTTGATCGCCTGGTAGACCCGTTTGACCTCGGCTGCCTTGCCGGTCGGCTTCCGCTCGGCGGAGACGATGCCGTTGGCGCAGAAGTTGCCGTCGTTGGGGTTGTCGCCCCAGTCGCCGCCATAGGCGAGGTAGGTCGCCCCGCCGCCGAGCGGGATCGGCCAGCGCAGGCTCTGGTCGGCAAAGTCCCAGATGTATCCGCCCTGCAGGACCGGATACTGGCGGATGACGTCCCAGTACTCCTTGAAGTTGCCGTTGGAGTTGCCCATCGCATGGGAGTACTCGACCAGGATGTAGGGCCTGGTGTCGCCGGTGTCCAGAGCGCGGTCCCGGATCCCGGCGGCGGTGTTGTACATCTGGGAGCGGATGTCGCTGACCGAGGACCGGTTGTCGCCCTCGTACTGGATGATCCGGGTCGGGTCGGCCGCTCTGATCCAGTCGCGCATCGCGACGAAGTTGGAGCCGCCGCCGGCCTCGTTGCCGAGGGACCACATGACGACCGACGGGTGGTTCTTGTCCCGGTGGACCATCTGGGCGGCCCGGTCGATGACCGGCGCGGTCCATGCCGAGTTGGATGCCGGGTAGTCGTCTCGGACGCCGTGGGTCTCGAGGTTGGCCTCGTCCATGACGTACATGCCGTACTCGTCGGCGAGGTCGTACCAGTCGGGGTGGTTCGGGTAGTGGGAGGTGCGGACCGCGTTGATGTTGAGCCGCTTCATCAGTGCGATGTCGTGGACCATGTCCTCGCGGGTCAGCGCCTGGCCGCGGTCGGGGTGCATCTCGTGCCGGTTGGTGCCGCGCAAGGACACCGGTTGGCCGTTGATCCGCATCAGGCCGTTGCGGATCGCGAACTCGCGGAATCCGATCCGCGCCGACACGGTCTGGGTGACCGCGCCCGAGGGGTCGCGCAGCCGCAGCACGGCCGTGTAGAGGTCGGGGTGCTCGGCAGACCAGAGCCTGGGGCCCTGGACGGCCTTGGAACCGCGCGCGGTCGCGTCCCGGCCCGGTTGGACGGAGCCGATGTCGACCTGGGTCGCCAGCGGCGCGGGCCAGACGGATTCGCCGTCCTTGTCATAGAGCAGGGTCTCGACCGTGTAGGTCCCCGATCGCTGGGCACCGCTGTTGCGGACGGCGACCGCGACCGCCAGGTCGGCGTTGGTGTAGCCGTCCCGCAGCGGCGTGTCGATCTTGAAGTCGCGCAGGTGGACCGTGGGGAGCGAATAGAGGAAGACCGGACGGAAGATGCCGGACAGGCGGATGAAGTCCTGGTCCTCCATCCAGTCGCCGTCGGGGAAGCGGTAGACCTCGACCGCGATCAGATTGGCGCCGGGCCGGACGTGGTCGGTGATGTCGAATTCGGACGGTGTGAAGGAGCCTTCGCGGTAACCGACCTTGGTGCCGTTGACCCACAGGTAGAAGCCGGATTTGACTCCCTCGAAGTGGAGGTGGACGCGGCGGCCCTGCCAGGCGGACGGCAACTCGAAGGTGCGGCGGTACTGACCGACCGGGTTGAACCGCGTTGGCGCGAAAGGCGGCTGGGCGTTCTCATGTTGGCCGTTGGCACCCCACCACGGGTAGGTGACGTTGGTGTAGATCGGGAAGTCGTAGCCGGCCGGCTGCCAGTTGGAGGGCACCGGCATGGTGTCCCAGTCGCCGTCGTCGCGATCGGTGCGCCAGAAGTCGGTGTCGCGGTCCGCGGGCCGGTCGGCGTGCTGGAACCGCCAGTCGCCGTTGAGGTCGAGTCGGTACGGCGAGTCGGTGCGGTCGGCTTTGAGCGCCTGCTGGAGGTCGGCGTACGGCATGAACGTCGCGTGGGCGGGCTGTGAGCCGACTTCGAAGATCCCGATGTTGTTGTTCCACTCGGGGTAGCCGTTGGGCGGGTCGGTCCACGCCGCCGTGACGTTCTCGACGTCGGCGGCCTCCTCGGGCCCCGCTGCGGCGGATTCGGCCGCCACTGGGATAGAAGCGCTCCCAAATGCGGCGAGACCGCTCCCGAGGATCGTTCGGCGGCGTGCGCGGGCGTGCCTGACGGGTTCATTGGACATGACGGCCTCCTATGGGCTTCAGGCGCGTTGGAGTTCGAAGCGCTGGTTGGTACTGCCGGTGTAGTTCCACTGGGAGACGCGGGCGCCGTCGGCGGTGGAGGCGCTCCAGACGTCCATGGCCAGTCCGCTTTGGCGATTGACCAGGCTGACGGTGCCGTCGCCGTGGTCGACGACCTCCCACTGCTGGCTCGCCGCACTCGAAGTGGGCTGCTGAGTGATATTGGCCCCGGTCCCGGTGCCGGCGACCTGGAGGACCAGTCCGGAGTGCCGGGCCCGGATCCGCCGGTACCCGCCCCCGACGTCCACGAAGTCGAACTGCTGATTCGCCCCACTGTGGAGCGACCACTGGATCAGGGCGGCACCGGCCCCGGTCGAGGCGCCCTCGATGTCGGCCGCCTTCCCGCTGTGCCGCGCCACCAACCGGTAGTTCACGCCGGGCTCCACCACCGATCCCCCGCCGAGGGAGGTGGCGTGGTAGGTGTGGCCGGATTCGCCGTCGAACTCGATCAGGTCCTTCTCGGGCCGGTCCGGGTCGATCGCTTCGCCGTCCGCCTCGTCGACCAGCTCGTAGTCGCCGGTGAACATGCGACTGCGGACGCTGACGGTGCCGTCGCGGTCGGGTGTGACGGTGAGTTCGTCGATCGAGCCGGCGCTCCAGGCGGCACCGATCGTGTAGCCGCCGCGCCCGCGCAGGCCCGACACGGACCCGGTCGGCCAGGCGGACGGCAGCGCGGGCAGCAGGTGCAGCTCGCCGTCGTGGCTCTGCAGCAGCATCTCGGCGATCCCTGAGGTCGCGCCGAAGTTCCCGTCGATCTGGAACGGCGGGTGCAGGTCGAACATGTTGGGCGCGAGCCGTTCCGGTGTCACCAGGAAACGGATCAGGTCATGCGCCCTGGTGCCTTCTTCCATGCGCGCCCAGTAGTTGATCTTCCAGGCCAGCGACCAGCCGGTGCCCGCGTCCCCGCGCAACTCCAACGTCCGGCGGGCCGCCTCGAACAGCTCGGGGGTACCGCGTCGGGTGATCTGATTGCTCGGGTGCAGGCCGTAGAGGTGCGAGACGTGCCGGTGATTCGTCTCGAGCTCGGTCCAGTCGTGAAGCCATTCCATGATGTTGCCGCGCGAGCCGATCCGCATCGGGGCCAGCCGGTCCCGCGCCGCCCGGACCTGGTCGCGGAAATCGGCGTCGATTCCCAGCACCTCGCTGGCGCTCGCGCAGCCGTCGAACAGATCCCGCAGGATCTGCGAGTCCATGGTGGGCCCGGCGCAGACGCTGACGCCGTCATGATGCGGTAGCTCCGGAGAGTTCGACGGGTTGGTGACCAGCCAGCCGAGGTTCGGCTCCTCCACCAGGGTCTCCAGGAAGAACTGGGCGGCGCCCTTCATCGCGGGATAGTTCGCCTCCAGGAATCCGCGGTCGCCGGTGAAGCGGTAGTGCTCCCAGATCTGGGTGGCGAGCCACGCCCCGCCGGTCGGCCACATGCCCCATACCGCCCCGTCGACGACCGAGGCGCCCCGCCAACCGTCGGTATTGTGGTGGGTCACCCAACCGCCCGCGCCATACTGCACGTCGGCGACCCGGGCTCCAGTGCGCGAGAGGTCATCGATCAGGTCGAAGACCGGTTCGAGGCACTCGGCGAGGTTCGTCGTTCCGGCCGGCCAGTAGTTCATCGGCAGGTTGGCGTTGATGGTGTACTTCGACTCCCACGCCGGGGTCATCGAGTCGTTCCAGATCCCCTGCAGGTTGGCCGGCTGGGTGCCGGGACGCGAGGAGGCGATCAGCAGGTAGCGGCCGTACTGGAACAGCAGGGCCGAGAACTGGGGATCGTCCGTCGTGTTGTGCCCGGAGATGCGGACATCGGTCGGCTGGTCGGCCGCGGCGGTCCGGCCGAGGTCGATTGTGGTGCGGTCGAACAGTTCCCGGTAGTCGGCCACATGCCGGGACCGGAGGTCCTCGTACGAGGCGTCGGTCGCGGCGTCGAGATGGCCCCAGGCGATCCCCTGGTAGTCGCCGTTCACGTTCTGGTAGTCGACGTAGCTCGTCCCGATCGAGATCAGCACCGTCACGGCGTCCGCATCGGACACCTGGAGCATGCCCCCGGAGGAACTCGCGGTGCCCCCTTCAACGATGGCCCGCGCCAGCGCGAGGAACCTGACCGACCCGGCGATGCCCCGGTGTTCGCCCGATATGCCGTCGAGGGCGACGGTCCGGGAGTCGGGGCTGGATGTCGACGCGTCCTGTGGAGTGTCGAACGAAGCGGTGAACGAGATCCGGCCTGAAGCGTCGGCAGTGAGTCGCATCGCGATGACCTGGTCGGGCGCGGTGGCGATGACCTCGCGCTGGTACCGCACGCCGTTCGCGAGGTAGCCGACGCCGGTGGTGGCGGTGGTCAGGTCGAGCCACCGCTCGTACTCGGAGACCTCGTCGATGCCGCCGAAGGCGAGGTCGAGGTTCCCGACGGGCTGGTAGGCGAGCTGGCCGGCGGGGTCGCCGAGCATGGTCTGGTCGATGAGGTTCTGCGCCTGACCCCCCTGGTCGGCGAAGACCAGTTGCCGGATCTGCTGGAGGGAGTCGGCCCCGGCCGGGTTGCTGTAATCGTGCGGGCCGCCCGCCCAGACCGTGTCCTCATTGAGCTGCAACCGCTCCGAGGTGGCGTCGCCGAACACCATCGCTCCGAGCCGGCCATTGCCCACCGGGAGGGCGCGCAGCCACTCGGTTCCCGCGGGCTCGTCGTACCACAGTGCCAGGTCACCGGCCGCCCGCACGGCCGACGGCGCCGCCGAGGCCGCACGCGGCGCCACCCACTGGAGCGGAGCCGCGAGAGCGCCTACCGCTCCGTATTTGATCACCTGTCTACGCCGTAGCACTGCCATATCGATCCTCCTATGTCGATCTCCCAGGCCAGGAAGCAATACCGCTGACCTGGGAGTTCTGGTCGGGTTGACAGGATTTGCACCTGTAACCCCTCGTCCCGAACTATGCGGCCCTCAAACTCAACCGAGGGTCCAGCGCTGGTTGGACCCGCCGTGGCAGTCCCACAGTTGTGCCTTGCTGCCGTTGTTCTGGGACTGGCCGGCCACCTCCAGGCACCGAGCCGACTGGGTGCCGAGGATCTCGGATTCACCGCCGCCCGGTTCGCCGGACTGGAACTGAGTGAAGAAGCTCCAGGTCACCCCCGAGGTCCAGGTCTGCCATCCGTCGCTGGTGGATCCGTCGATCGGACCGGGGGTGTGGCCGCCGTCGAACGCCGCCCACATGACCGGATACTCGGCCCGGCAACCCGAGTAGGAGGTGACGGTGTGCGTTCGACTGCCCGGGGCCGGCTCGGGCGGGTTCTGCGGGGTGCAGCCGTTGTTGGCGACGAACCTGTCGCGCAGCGAACGCCCCTGGGAGATATTGAGGACCGGGTCCGAGATGCCGTGGATGCCGAGGTAGGCGATGGGCTGCGTACCGCCGCTGCATCCGCTGAGCTGTCCGCCGGCATAGACCGCGACCGCTCGGAAGACCGTCGGCCTGGCGCAGGCGAGGGCGTAGCTCATGCCGCCGCCGTAGCTGAACCCGAGGGCGAAGCGCTGTTCGGTGTCGACGCAGAGGCCGGCCTCCACTCGCGCGATCATGTCATCGACGAAGGTGACGTCCCGACCTCCGGAATTGGCCCAGCCGTTGCCGATGCCTTGCGGCGCCACGAAGATCGCGCTGTTGTTCGACAGACGCTGCAGTCCGTAATAGGACCACAGCGCGCCGTCGGATCCGCCGGAGGAGACATCACCGGCCGTGCCACCGTTCCAGTGGAAAGCGAAGATCAGCGGGTAAGAGCGGCTGCTGTCGTAGTTGTCGGGGACCCGCAGGATGAACGAGCGGTTCGTACCACCGCTCTGGATCGTGTGTGTGCCGCTCGAAAGGGTCGGAGCGCTCCCACATCCGGCACTCGATGCGAGGGTGGTGACGTCCGAGGTCGGACTGGCGGCGGGCGGCTCGGCATGGGCCCCTGAAGCGCCGAGCGATCCGGCGACGGCGCAGGCCATGACGCCGATCAGCGCCAGCAGCCGATGGCGGGTGTTTCGGCGCCTTCGCTCGGATCGGTCGCGGCTCGAGAATGGTCTCACTGCTGCTTCTCCTTGCGTGCCACGAAGGTCAACACCTTCAATTGAAGTTCATCGATGCGATAGTGTCCTCATGGTACTTACATATGATGTATAACGTCAAGAGATCAGTGCAATCATGGATGAAATGTGCTTCATAGCCGCTACAGGTGTTCATCGGGGGTACAGTCATCTGATCTTTGGCGAAGGGTCGCGGCTCCCAGAGACGCGTGAAGGCCCCTGCCGGGTTCCGCAGGGGGCCTTCACGGTGCGGCTAGTCGTGATTAGCCAGTCGGTGATGATGGCGACGTGGACGGTGTCCAGGTAGTGGACGGCAAGTTTGTCGTGTCGGGTCGCGACGGGGCCCATGTGGGTGTGTGGAGGTACTTCATCGGCAATAGCCCAGCTGAAGCTCGGGACGGATCCCGGACGACACCGCGCCTCCCCGATTCGGGTCCAACGCTAGGACCACCGACGGGTCGACTACGGCGCGCTCATGCCGTTTCGAGGTGTGCGAGGACGAGTTCGGCGAAACTGGTTCCGAGCGGACACAGGGTCGACTGGTACTGCTCCTCGCCGATGGTCGTGATCATGAACGACTGGTCAGGACTGGTCGCGACGATGGTGAAGCAGATCGCCTGGAACTCTTCCTGGATGACTGTGTAGCCGTCGATCGCGGCGTCCGTGTCGCGGCCGTCCTTCCAGTCCTCTGCAACCGTCTCCGCGTCCTCCGAGAGGTGGATGGTGATTCCGGCGGAGACGCCGTCGCGCGTCTCCCAGTTGCAGGTCTTGCCCGAGTCGCCTTCGCTCTCTTCGGGATTGGTGAGGCCGAGGGCGAAGGCATCTATGTCGTTGATCGCGGTGCAGGGATCCCCCGCCAGTTCCTCTGATGTGACGAGCTCTGGCGACGGCGTCGCCTCGGGTTGGGTGGATCCGTCGAAGGGTGAGGTGGTGTCCGAGGCGGAGGACGAGCCCGAGCCGTCGGCGGTCGGGTCGTCTCCTGGGCCGTTCTCGTCGGAGCCGCATCCGGTGATTGCCAGTCCGAGCAGAGCGGCGGACACGATGCCCACCGCCCGACTGTTTCCACGGATCCCCTGCCGTGCAGATGAAAGGCGCATATCAGGAAGGTACGTCGGCAGCCACGGGACTGGTCCCGGCGTAAACCTCGACAATGCACCGTGAATACGAGTTCCGGGGACCGGTCCCGATGCCGGCGTTGTATATCTGGGTTCCCGTTCAGAGGAGGTCGTGGTGTCCCGGAAGCGCCTGTTTGTCGTCGCCGGCGTCGTCCTGCTCGCGGTCGTCGTGTCGGTGATCGTGGTCGTGGTGAGGTCGTCTGGCGACGGACCGGCGGATGCCGAATCATCGGAGCGTTCGAGCGTTTACGCCTACCGGCGGGCCGAGGTCAACGGCAGCTCACCGACCGGCATCGGAACCAGACTGGTCCTGATGGACGGCGACGACTTCATCGGTAGCGAAGCATTCCCGGGCGCTACGGCGCTCCAGTTCACGGTCGACGGTGCCTACGTGTTCACTCGCGCGCTCGGCCTGGACGAGATCGCCGCCATCTCGGTCAGCACTGGCGAGGTAGTCACGGTGCCATGCCAGGGGTGTGATGAGCACTTCGAGGAGTGTTCCTGCCCAGGGGTGGTGCCGGTCGGGGGCAGCAGGATTGCTTGGGTCGGCCCTGACGGCCGGCTCGTCTACGCCGATTTCGCGGCAGAGGAGCCGTCGCCGCAGGTGACGGAGACCGTGCTGCCGACCGAGGAAAGCTACCGCGACGACCTGGAGCACCCCTATCTGGTCGGAGGAACGGACAGCATCGCCGTCACCGCGTACCCGAGCGGATACTTCCCCCTCACCTCACCGCTCTTCCTGGTGCCGACGGAAGGCGAGCCGCAGCGGATCGAAGTGGACGGTCGGCTCAATATCACCGGGGCAGCGTTCAGCCCTGACGGCGCGCAGCTGGCCATCGTCGGATTTAGAAGCGGCTGCCCGACAGTGACGGTCGTCGACATGGACTCGGGCGTCGCAGGGGAAGCCACGCGTGTCACCGACAGCTGCAATTGGCGCGACATCTCACTCGACAGGGTGTGGTGGGACACCGACGGCACGCTCAACGCCTACTACCTACACGAGGACGAACCTGTCGGCGTGCACCGGCAACTGGTCGAGGGCGAATGGGTCGACGCGGCGGAGCCAGGCAACGTCCAAACCTTTCAGTTCAGTGGCGACACCGCGCTGACGATCACGCAGCTCGACGAAGAAGCCCACGCCAATCTCCTCGAACTAGTGGTCGGCGGGGAACCCGAGCGGATCGACCACAACGTCCACGCTGTCACCGTCGCACCGGAAGGCGCAGCCAACTTCCGCTGAATCCCGCGGGTGCACGAGCGCGGGCGCGCACCAGGTCTTCCAGGGAGCATCTTCCCTGCCTTGCAAAGGAATTCATCCAGGACGAGCGGTGGTCCCTCCAGCGTCGAGGTCCGGTCTTGTCAGAGCATGCGACCATGCTCCGCGCCGCGCTCCGCGACCGGGGCTTCCCCGCGCTGGCAGCCGTCGTGGAGGAGGAGACGTACGCGTCGGTCCCGGACCGCGATATTCGGACGAGCACCTCGGCGTCGAATCATGAACGAGTCCGATCGGCTCAACGAGGACGGTTCGCGCTGAGCGCGGGTGTGCTGCGGAAGGCCCGCATCGCGAAAATTCCGACCGCCGTGGCCGTGGCGGCCAACAGCAGGAGCCCGATCATGTAGTCGCTGCGGGCCTGATAGTCGGCGCCCATGATGAGCGGCGGGAAGTAGCCGCCGAGGCCGCCGGCGGCGCCGACGATCCCGGTGACGCCGCCGACGCGGGCCGGTTCGACCTTCTCGGCCACGAGCGCGAACACGCCGCCGGTGCCCAGGCCGAGGAACAGGGCCATGAGGACGAACGAGGTTCCGGCCGGGATCTCCAGCGGCGGCTCGAACGCGAGGACGACGGCCACGGCCGCCGCGCCGAAGAAGGAGACGAGGCAGACCTTGAGCGGGCCGACCTTGTCCGAGAGGATGCCGCCCGCGGGGGGCGCGACGACCGCGGCGAGGCTGAACCCGGCGGTGCGCAGGCCCGCTTCGGTCTGCGTCAGGTCGTAGGCGGCGACGAGCATGGTCGGCAGGTAGGTCGAGAAGGCGACGAACCCGCCGAAGGCCACGGCGTACAGCAGCGACATGTGCCAGGTGACCTTGAGCCCCGCGATCGCCTTGAACCGCGGCAGGGCCGGTTCGGTGTTCGGTCTCCACTGCGGGGCATTGCGCGCAAAGGACCAGCAGACCAGGCCCATCGCCGCCAGTGCCGCGCACATGAGCAGGTGCGTCGGCAGGAGGCCCAATCCGTCGACCAGGCGCGGGGTGAGGAACGCCGAGAGCGCGGTGCCGCCCATGCCGGCGCCGAAGATCCCGGTGGCGAAGCCGCGCTTCGAAGGCGGATACCAGGCGTTGACGAACGGGATGCCGACCGCGAACGAGGTTCCGGCGACGCCGAGGAGGTGGACTACCGCCAGACGGTCTCGGTGTGGTTCCGCAGCATCTGGATGCTGCGACCCTACGTGGTCTACCGATCCAGGGACCGCGAACCGGCCCACACGACCCGCCCGGTCCGTCGCGGTTGGAACTGAACGGGCCCACAGCCGATTCGGCGGTATGACAGTGCGCAGGCTGTGTGGTCTCCGATCTGAACCAGGCGCAGTCCAAAGGTGCTGCCTGGCGGGGGAGAGTTCGACTCAAGGAACTTGTAGTCCGGCTTCCTAAGCGCGGGGACAACCTCTTCTTCGAAGGCATCGCCGATCAGGCCCTGCTCGCAGAGGATCGAGGGGCCCGCCGAGGCGCCGATGCTGTCAGACTGGTCGAAGCAGTGTGTGATGCAGGGGGATTCGATGACATTCTTTCGTCGCGGGAGCAGCGCTCGGCCGCTTCGGTACTTTCTGTACATCTCTGAAACGAAGGTCGACAATCTGCTCCCACAGATCCCCCCGAAGTTCCTGCGGACTATGGGGTTCGAGGTCTCGGTCAATGCGATGGTGGCCAGCGCTGTCGTGAGGCGTGAACGCCCGGAGGAGCCTGTGGCACTGTCGACGCGAGTCTCGCTCCTGAGTGATTACATCGTGCAACACGAGCGGGTCGGGACGATCGAGGATCCTGCGCCGTACATTGGGGCAGTCAGTCGATTGCGGTTCGGGGTGGTGGCGGACTACGCGTCGGAACTTGCGTTCTTCGGGGGCGAGGTAGATGGCGTGAAACTCGGACTGATCGGCTCTTCCAGCAGCATGGTGGGTGCCGCCGATCCCATCGCCTCCGACAATGGCCTTGAGTACTACACCTTGCTATTTCTCAACGGTGTCGTCGATCAGGAAACCCTGTCCCCGGGTCGGGCCATGGGTATCTATGAACCGGGCAGAGCGATCGATCTTGCACTGCAACTGGTCCCTGCGCAGGAGCATCGGCTTGAATTTCTCGCGAAGACGATCCGGGTTGAGGACGGTCTGGTGTTGGCGACCCCGATCTATGTCGCTATGGCCGACTGACCACTCCGTACCGGCTTCCAGCGTTGGCGACCTGGACGACGATCAGGATAGGGCCTGTGGATCGCCGCTATCGCCCCTGCCTGCCGTACATTAGTGCAAGGTGTTGGCGTGGGCGGCAGGTGAGGAAGTGTTGGGTTTCGATGAATGCGGATTGGGTCCTGCTTGGATATCGGATTGCCCGCAAGGACAGCGGAAATCTGGCGGATCGGTGGGGGACTAGCTCGTTCCTGTCGGTGTCCGAGTGGATGATTGACATGTTTCCGAACGATACTGATTGGTATGCGCATGAGCAGGACGCGTTTGCCGCGCGGTCTCTTGCGCCAGAGGGATTCGAAATAATAGGTGTCGGATGTCAACGTTCTCGTCTAGAGTTTTTGGCTGGGAACTGGGCTGCGCCACCAGCGATCGAAGGAAGAATATATACGGAGAATTCTGATCCGATTCCCGCTGGTGCTCCAGTCCTAGGATATGAGCCGGTTGCGCTCTGGTATAGAACAGTCTTCAGCTGGCGTTACTTTGGCGGAATCGCAGTCGGGGATTTTCTGGAGGAGGCTCGACCGAAATTGACAGCGAACGGTCTGCTCGAATCGCCCTCTGAATCTCAAGAGGTTGCAGTTCGGATGAATGATCTTGTCGTTGAGGAAGGCTATCCATGGCTGTCCCTCATAGTTTTCAAACCCTGTTGATCCGAAGGCTGTTCCGGGGGACGACCGCGACGCGGTGCCGGTTCGTCTGCGCCTGAAAATTCACCCGATCGACGGTAAGGTATTTCGGATCGCTGTGCGTTGCAACCGGTTTCAAACTCGCTGGTCCTTGAGGTTGACAGCTTGGGATCATTCGTTCAACATTGCGGCTGACGAATCATTGCATCCTCAAGCAGTGCAAAGACTTGCGAGGGGAACAGAGCCTGTTACGTCCACATCCCGCGCAGGGATTGAACTCCGGCGAGTAGTTCCGGCGCTTCGGGTTCGGCAATGACTTCCCTTTCCAGCTCACCCAAACTCTGGTGGGCTCCCTGTCCGTGAATCCGAAGGCACCTCAGTAATTTTCTGACGGCTCCCTGTCAGTAGAACGAGCTCGAGGGGCGAAGCCTGAAACTCCGCTCCCCGAGCCGGTTTATTTATAGCTTGGTGCTAATTATGCTGATGTGTCAGATGTTCACGCATGGCAGCCCTACAGAGTTCCACTGCCCGCCGGTTCTTGACCAGCCTTCCGCGCAAACCGTGCCGCTGCCACGGGCCGACCAGCGCTTTGTGTCGCGACCAGCCGGCCAGTAGCCGTTTGCCGAGTGCTGCTTGGACAAGCCTGGTCCCCACACATCCAGATGGCCGTCCTGTACATCGGTGTGATTGAACTCAGCCCAAACCTGGTATCCCCCGCCGGTGTAGGCCGTGTAAACGCAGACGTTCTTGTTGCAGCCCGAAGGACCGTTCTCAGCCGCCTGTGCGGCGGCCGGCGCTGTGAGCATCAGGCCGAGCATGGCGAAGCCCGTCACAAGGATCTTGATGGTTTTTCGCATTGACTGTTTCCTTTCTTGCTGGTTTCGGAATCTTGAGATGGCCATAGGCAAACATGCTGGAGCTTCAAACATGCGTCAGATCGGACTCACGGAAGCTTCAGGCCTACGTGTCGACCCGCCGGCCCCGGATCGCGTTGGAGGTCAAGGGGAGAGCGCCGGAGGCGTTAATCCGCCAGTCCCATCAGCCCAGGGTCGAGGCCGAGGTCGACTTCGGTGATGTCCGGATCGATCTGACAGGGGCGCATATGAAGTGCTTCATATTCACGCTCCGTCGCCGAAGGCAACCTGTCGTGGCAGTTCCCGACAGGGAAGGTCGAACCAGAGGAAACGGCCGAAGCTGCGGCAGTCCGCGAAGTCGCTGAGGAAACGGGCGTGAGTGTCGAAGCAGGCCACGTGATCGGCGAACGCACACACCCGGCTACGGGCAGGAGCATGGTTTATGTCTCCTGCCGGTACGTTCACGAACAGGCGCGAGTGGTCGATGCCCGTGAAATCCGAACCCGCTTCCTGATCCAGACTGGCCTGGTGACCTTGATCCTTTCGCGTACCGATATCACCGCGGCTGTGCACCTCGACACGGTGTTTGACCTGTTGGCCAAGGGGTTTCGCAACGCCGATGCCCCCAGGCCGACACCGATGAGGATCCGCGCTGACATACCCGGGCCAGGAACTGTGACCTGTTTGATGCCCGGCCTCGTGCCAGGTATACCGGCCTACACCGTCAAGGTCAACGCGAAGTTCCCCCAGTCCGCACCCGCCCTCCGCGGCGTGGTCTGCCTGTACGACCTCGACACCGGTGAACTTCTCGCACTGCTGGATTCCGCCAGTGTCACCGCCTGGCGCACCGGACTGGCCGCCGCGCTCGCGACCCACACACTCGCCGCACCAACCGCAGCCGTACTCGGGTTCGTCGGTGCTGGTGCGCAGGCGCAAACCACCCTGGTCGGCTTGCGCCACCTGCGGCAATGGGACCAGATACTGGCCACTGACCTCCACCCCGAGCGCGCGGCCGATCTTCCCGCGGCAGTAGCGCCGGACGCGGAAACAGTCGCCGCGACTGCGGACGTGGTCATCCTGGCCACCTGGTCGCGCGCACCCCTGCTGCATTCGGCCCAAACGCGGCCAGGACAGCATCTGACCTCGCTCGGCGCCGACGAACCCGGCAAACTCGAACTGTCATCAGAACTGCTCACCACCAGCCGGGTCATCGTCGATCACCTCCCCTTGGCCATCACCAGCGGCGCGCTCGGCAGCGCAGGACTTGGTGCCGAGCACTGCGACGGCACGATCGGGCAGGCCCTTCGCGGCGAACTCCCCGCCACGGCATCTTCCGACCGGCCGACTGTTTACACCCCAGTGGGATTGCCCTGGCAGGACCTGGCACTGTCCTGGGCGGTCTATCAACATGCCCTCACCACCGCAACGGGCACCCGAATCGACCTGCTTGCATTAGGACGCCCGCACGTCGGGTTCGTCGACCGGCCACTGACTGTGGACGGTCGAACGCCACTGGTCGGCTTCTTCGGCAGATGCGACGGCGCGTTTCAGGTGATAGGTGGAGGTTCCAGCCATGTTGTCCAGCTCGAGGATAAGGGGAGTGGGGAGGGCGACGGCGTTCCTCCGGGCAGGAAGGCGAGGGGTCACCAATATGTTACGGCGCGTGAGCGAGCAACGTGTGTCCCAAGTCGGCGACCTGGAGCCGGGCGGTCCCGGTGCTCACTCGGCCAAGCGGAAGGCGGGCAGGACGATCGAGTCAGCGTCGATCGTGAACATGGATGAGGAACGTTCGATACCGAACCCGAAGAACGCCAACAGCGCTTCCTCCGCGAGGTCGAGCGGGTGGAACGGCAGCGGATAGTCGGGGGCGTGGGCAAGCCCGCGATCCCCGGCCCAGAACGGCGCCTCGAACGAGTACCGGGTCCCTATGTCCTCCATGATTCCGGAGTCGGCGGAAAGGCTGACCGAGCGTCGAAGTTCGCCGGCCTCCCAGACGGCAAACGCACCAAAGTCGACCACGCTGTGCATGAAGACGCCGTACGCGCTTCCGGTCGGCGAGACCGCTTTGATCCAAGTTCCGATCTCGCTCGGGCGATCGGGGCAGATCTCGTGGTATCCGATCAGCGCGAACTCCTCCCACGCCGCGACGCAGATCGTCCCCCGTTCGGGCCACACGCCCCCTTCGGTGAGCGCTCGCACGCCATTGGTTCTCACCGGTCCGCCGAGCACCGTACCGGCCAGCTCGGCCGACCGCGCCGGATCCGGTCGGAAATCCGTCTGCAGCACCGCCGACGGTAGTCCTTCACCAAGGTAGACAAGTCCGGCTTTCGCGCCCATCAGGGTTCCTTTCAACGGCTGGGACCAAACGATAGCGCCACGGCCTGACAGTGCTGGAAAATGACGTGCGGCTCAACATGTCATGCACTGCTAGCGTTGCAACGGCGTCAGACTCCTAACCGTGAGATCACCGCCGACGCCGGCGGCTCGAACGGCTGCCGGGTCAGGCTCTGGAAGACAGGTCTGGCCGCCTTCGCGGCCCGGGCCGGCATCGCGGTCACGGTGCTGCGCCGGCTCGCGGCAAGATCCGTGTCTACAGGTCGTCGAGTTTGGCCCGGAGGTCAGCGGCGTTGGCGTGCTCGAGGTCGATGAGGATGTCCAGCGACGCCTGCCAGGCCTTGCGGGCGGCGTCGGAGTCGCCTGTGGAGTGATGGAGATCCCCCAGGTGCGCGAGGGTGTCGGCCTCGTTGAAGCGGTCACCGAATTCTCGGTAGCTGTCGATGGCGCTCTGATACTGGGAGCGCGCTTCGGTGTGGTTGCCGAGTCCGTTGTGGATGTAGCCGAGGCTGTCGCAGACGCCGGCCCCCAAGGACCGGTAATCGAGTTCCAGGCACAGTTCGAGCGCCTGCTCGCAGAAGTCGAGCGCCTTGGCATGCTCACCGAGCAGGGCGAGTTGCCAACCGATCGAGTTCAGAGCGTTAGCCTCGCCGAGCCGGTGGCCCGCGGCCCGGTGCAGCTCCAGGGCTCGTCGGGAGTGCTCGAGCGCCTCATCGAGGTGCCCTTGTTCTTGCGCGAGAAAACCCAGATTGTTGTGTGCGGCCGCCTGCCCGATCGGATCACCGGCCAGGGCGGACAGCTCCAGGGCGTGGGTCAGATGTGAGCCGCTTTCCTCGAGCTGTCCGAGCTGGCTATGGGCCCAGGCCAGGGCGCGGTGGGAGTGGGCCTGCGCGGCTGGATTGCCCAGCCGCT
This sequence comes from Glycomyces buryatensis, assembly GCF_004912275.1. Lineage (GTDB taxonomy): Bacteria > Actinomycetota > Actinomycetes > Mycobacteriales > Micromonosporaceae > Glycomyces > Glycomyces buryatensis. Next base: position 24,882 of record NZ_STGY01000028.1, on the reverse strand, counting down.
GTGAGGCAGCCAAAGCGGCTTGTAGGATGCCGATCTGGCTGTGCCAGTGGCCCCGCAGGTAGAAGAATCGCTGGAGCGCCCATGCTGACTGCCAGACATGGACATCGAAGTCGTCATCGGCTTGGACCGCAGTCGCCATCATCGCGCGATGCTCGACTTCGAACCAGGTCATCGCTGCTTCCCGGTCGTCCAAAGGTTCACGGATGACGCCTTGGGATGTTTCGCCGAGAGGGATGTCGATCTCGGGGACGCCTGGTTCCACCAGGAGCGTGGCGACGTGCGAAGTGTGGACGTAATGGTCGAGCAGTCGATGCGCTGCCCGGTGCCGGTCAGCGCTACTTTCGTATCGGGTAGCCAATTCAGCGGCATAGGCACGCAGCAGGTCGTGGAAGGCGAAGCGGCCAGGTGCGAACTCGCTGAGCAGGTGCGCTCGGGCCAGTTCGGAGAGCCGTCGTCGAACTTGCCGCGGGGGGAGGCCGGCCAGGCTGGCCGCTGTCGGCACGGCGATGTCAGGGCCGGGGTGCAGACTCAACAGCCGGAACAGCCCGGCGACCTCATCGCTGAGTGTCCGATACGACCAGGAGAACACCCTCCGGACGTCCGCGACATGGTCGCCGCTGTCGAGCGCGTCCAAGCCGCCCTCCATTCCCCGCAGCTCGTCTGCCAGTGCCGCCAGCGACATCACTGGGTTCGCCTGTGCGCGGGCGGCCGCGACTGCCAGCGCCAACGGCAATCGCGCGCAGTGGGCGACGATCTGATCGGCTGCATCGAGATCGGCCTCGATCCGATCGACTCCGATCCGGGCCGCCAACATGAGCCGCGCCTCGGCCAAGGCGGGCAGGTCGAGACCGATCGGCCGCGCAGTCTCGGCGGCGACCAGACCAAGGAGCCGGTCGCGGCTGGTCACCAAGGCCATGCACCCTGGGCCAGTCGGCAACAGGGGCCTGACCTGGTCGCCATCGCGAGCGTTGTCCAACACCACCAGGACCCGTCGACCGGCGAGCAGACTGCGGTACAGCCCCACCAGGCCGTCCAGGCTCGACGGGAGGCGAGTCGGGGCGATGCCGAACGCCTCGAGAAAGGCCCGGACTGCTTCACCCGGCTCCATCACTTGCCCTCTCGGCCCGAAACCGCGCAGGTCCACATACAACTGCCCGTCGGGAAACCGGTCGGCGACCCGATGCGCCCAATGCAGCGCTAGGGAGGTCTTGCCGACACCGGCAGTCCCGGTGACCACTGCCGCTGCCGGCGCGTCCGCGGTGCCCTCGGCCAAACCGGACAGGGTTTGCAATTCGGCCTCGCGTCCGGTGAAGGCGTCAATGCCGACCGGCAGCTGCCGCGGGGTCACGGTCAGCTCGGCACGACCGGCCGAGGCCGGCCGGCGCTCAGCCAGCAGATCGGTATGGGCCTGCCGCAATTCAGGACCCGGATCGGCCCCGAGCTCGTCGGCAATCATGGCCCGAATCGCTTCATACCTCTCCAGCGCCTCGGCTGGACGACCACTGCCGTCGAGGGCCGCCAGTAGCCGTACCCACAAGGACTCCCGCAGCGGGTGCTCCGCGGTGAGTCGGGAAAGCTCGGCAACCAGCTCACCGTGTCGGCCCTCGGCGAGATCCAAATCGATCCTGCGCTCGAGCCCGGCGAGAAACAGCTCCCGCAGACGCGGCGCCTCGAAAAGCTCCAGTCGCTCCGAAGCGACCCCGTCGAATGGGTCGCCGCGCCACAGTGACAGCGCCCGGCACAACAGGTCACGCTCTTCATCGCCATCCCTATGACGCGCGGCCCGGTCCAGCAGGTGCTCGAACCGGATCGCATCCACGGCGTCTGGATCGACCTGCAACATCACCCCCGCCGCCTCGGTGTTGATCCACCTGTCGCCGATCGCCCTTCGCAGCCGCGCCAGGTAGGTCTGCACGCTCCGACGGGCGTTGGCGGGCAAACCCTCGCCGAACACCGCGCTCGCCAACTGGTCGACCGGTACGGTCCGACCGCCCGACATCGCCAACACTGCCAGGAGCGACCTGCGCCGGCCAGTCGTCAGTGCCACTTGGCGGCCGTCGACTCGTATATCCAATGGGCCCAGGAGACTCACAGTCAACGTTGGTGGAACTGATTCCACAACGCCCGTTTCTTCCTCGCTAAATGCCATGCGCCCCACCCGGAATAGCCGATTTCCCCTCCAATCATCAATACTACGGACAAAGTCACGCTGCTATCGGTTCCGGGCGGTGTGCCGAATACGTGCCGAAGTTTCGGTGGTGGCGATGCGGTTGGATCTGTTTGTGCAGGTGAGGCTATGTTCCGGAGTGGTGGCGCACCCGCTTTGGGCGCGAGGGAGTCGATGTGCCGTAGATATGACATAACTGGTACAGAAAGGTCATCCAAGATGCCAGCTGATCCGATCGAAGACGAAATGGCGCGAGGCCGGTTCGCCAACGTACGCCGCGAAGGTGATGCCGTGGTGCGACACCCCACCGTCAACAATTCGGGTTCCCGTGCACTGCTCCGACATTTCGAGGGCAAGGGATGCACGCTGACGCCCCGGATGCTCGAAGCATCCGAGCAGCACGAGCGGCTCTCCTATATTCCGGGCGTCACCGGCTATCCACCACTGACCGAAGCGCTGCGGTCAGAGGAAGCACTCGTCTCGGTGGCGCGAGCCGCCCGGACCGTTCACGACCTTTCGGTGTCCTTCCTCGATCGCGGGGCCTACGAATGGCATCCGCTTGAGACCTGCCGACCGGTCGGCGACTTGGAGATCATCGGACACGGTGATCTGGCCCCGTGGAACATCGTGTTCGAAGGCACCGAAGTGACCGGCATCATCGACTGGGACGCGGCCGGGCCGATGACCCGGTCTTGGGACATGGCTTACCTTGCGCACCAGTTCGTTCCGTTCCACTTGGGCGACGACATATCGAGCTGGGGGTGGGACAGCCCGCCGGATCGGCGTGCCCGGCTCGCCCTCCTGTGCAACGCCTACGGTGGACTCGACCCGGAGGACGTCGTCGACGACGCGATTCTGCGTCTCCAGTCGATCGGCATGTTCCTGCGGCAGCGCATCAGGGCCGGCGACCCGCAGTTCGATGTGCAGCGCCGCGAACGCCACGATCGAGGCTTCATGGCAGCCTCAGCGAATCTGGCGGCGCACCGAGATTCCCTGCTGGATCTGGAATCGAAGTGATCGTGGAGGACTCGATGCAGTCCGGCAAATCTGCGCAGTGGCCAACGACATCGGCCCGACGGGCATGCTTGAGGTACTGGTGCTGTCGTAGCTTCTGCCCGCGGATTGGGACTGGGTCCTCTGCCTGGACGTGGACACGATCACTCGGGCCAGCCTCACCGGGGAAGACGACGACCACACGAGCCTGGTGTTTCCCGGCCCTAACGCGCGGGTACTGATCGACTACGAGCTTGCCGCGCTCAGCCGATGCCGGGCACGCCACTTCAACCACGTGTAGGTGGGGATTCGGCGACCGCGCGCGTCACGATGCGGCGGCGAAGGAGCGGGAATGGCGGCTGCGGCGCAGGTGCCCGACACCGGCCAGGAGGACCGGCTGTTGGCGGTCGTCCGCGAGCTGGTGGCCGAGCGACATTCGCTCGAGCGTGCGGCCGGCGTCACGTTGTCCAGCGCTTTCGACCGTGATCTGGGTTTGGACAGTCTGGGTGTGACCGAGCTGGTGACGCGGCTGGAGGACGTGTTTGGCGTGGACCTGCCGCGCGAGGCGATCGCGGGGGCCGCGACGCCGCGAGACCTGCTGCACGCCGTGCGGGCGGCGCCGAGCCGGGCACGTCGGCACACCGGCGTCGAGCGGCATCCGGTCCCGCCGCGTACCTCACAGGTTCCCGAAGCGACGACCACGCTCATCGAGGCGCTGCGCTGGCATGCCCGCATCCACCCCGACCGGGTGCATCTGCGGATCTTGACAGGCGATGAACAGGAGCTGGTCAGCTACGGCGACCTGTGGCGGGACGCCACCGCCGCTGCGGCCGGTCTGCTCGCTCACGATCTGCGTCCGGGCGATGCGGCGGCGATCATGCTGCCCACGGGACGGGCGTACTTCAGCACGTTCGCCGGGGTCCTGCTCGCCGGGGGCGTCCCGGCGCCGATCTACCCGCCGACGCGGCCCGCGCAGCTGGAAGCGCATCTGCGCAGACAGGTCGGCATCCTGGACAACGCGCAGGCGCGGGTTCTTGTCAGCGACCCGCAAGCGGCCCGACTGGCCCGGCTGGTGCGCAGCCAGGCCGAGACGGTACGCCACGTGCTGACCCCGGAGCAGCTCACCGGCCCCGGGGAGGCCGTCGCGGCCGCACGTCATCCGGACGACCTCGCGCTGCTGCAGTACACCTCTGGCAGCACCGGCGACCCGAAAGGCGTCATGCTCACCCACCAGCACCTGCTGGCGAACATCCGCGCGATGGGGAAGACGGCGGCCGTGTCGTCCCAGGACGTGTTCGTCAGCTGGCTGCCGCTCTACCACGACATGGGTTTGATCGGCGCCTGGTTGGCCACGATGTATTTCGGGGTGCCGTTGGCGGTGATGTCGCCGCTGGACTTCCTGACCCGGCCCGACCGCTGGCTCTGGGCCTTGCACACGTACCGCGGCACCCTGTCCGCCGCCCCGAACTTCGCCTACGAGTTGTGCCTGCGCAAGACCACCGATGCCGAACTCGAAGGCCTTGATCTCAGCTCGGTGCGCATGCTCTGCAACGGCGCCGAGCCCGTGCAGCCGGACACGCTGGTCCGGTTCGCCGAGCGCTTCGCCAGCTACGGGCTCCGGCGCGAGGCCCTGGCCCCGGTGTACGGGCTGGCGGAGTCCTGCGTAGGGCTCGCCTTCCCTCCGATCGGCCGCGGGCCGGTGGTCGACCGCGTCAAGCGCGACGCCTTCCTTCGCTCCGGCCGCGCGGCCCCGGCCGCCGCCGGGGATCCCGACGCGCTGCGGTTCGCCGCGTGCGGCCGGGCCATCCCAGGGCACCAGATCCGGGTGGTCGACCCGGCGGGCAACCCGCTGGCCGACCGCCGGGAGGGCCGCATCGAGTTCCGCGGGCCCTCAGCCACCGGGGGGTACTTCCGGGACCCGACCGCGACCAGGGCACTCGTCCGGCGCGGCTGGCTGGACACCGGCGACCTCGGCTACCTCGACGGCGGCGAGCTGTATGTCACCGGCCGCATCAAGGACCTGATCATCCGCGCCGGGCGCAACCTGCACCCGGAGGAACTCGAAAGCGCTGTCGGCGACCTCCCCGGAATCCGCGCCGGCCGTGTCGCCGTGTTCGCCACCTCCGGCCGCGACACTACCGAGCGGCTCGTGGTGCTGGCCGAGACCCGACAGACCGAGCGTGACCGGCTCGCCGATCTGCGCGGCCGGATCACCGAGGTCAGTGTCGACCTGCTCGGCACGCCACCCGACGACATCGTGCTCGCGCCCCCCGGGACGGTGTTGAAGACCTCCAGTGGCAAGATCCGGCGCGGTGCCACCCGCGAGCACTACGAGCGCGGCAGGGGCGAACATCGCCCGCCGGTCTGGTGGCAACTGGCACGGTTCGCCGTGCACGGGCTGCTGCCGCGGCTGCGCCGCCTCGGCCGCATCGTCTCAACCTGGGCTTTCACCGCGTGGTGCTGGTCGCTGCTGGCCCTGGTCGGCGTGCCCACGCTGATCGCGCTCTCGGTGCTGCCCAGCCTGGAGGCCCGCCGCGCGGTTGCCCGAACCGCCGCCCGCACCCTCATGCATTTCACCGGAACCCCCATATCCGTTGACGGCGCCGACCACCTGGCTGCGACGCCGCACTGCGTGGTGGTCGCCAACCACGCCAGCTTCCTCGACGGCATCGTGATGACCGCAGCCCTGCCCGGCCAGTACACCTTCGTAGCCGGGGAGGTGTTCGAGCGCAAACCGCTCATCGGGTTCATCCTGCGCCGCACCGGCACCCGCTTCGTCGAGCGCGCCGAACACCAGCAGAGCGTGGCCGACACCCAGCGACTGGTCGAGGACATCCGCGCCGGAGAACGACTGGTGATATTCCCAGAGGGCAGCCTCTCCCCGATGGCGGCCCTGCGGCCGTTCCACATGGGCGCGTTCGTCCTCGCCGCACAGGCGCGCCGGCCCATCGTGACGGTCGCGATCTCCGGAACCCGGGCCATGCTGTGGCCCGGCCACGGCACCGTCATCCACAGCGGCGCGGTGCACCTCGTCGTCGGCGAACCCCTCCACTCCACGGACACTGGATGGGATGCCGCAGTCGCACTCGAACACACGGCCAGGGCCGCGATCGCCGCCCACTGCGACGAACCCGACCTGCGCGAATGATCAGTGGGTGACCGTGGGCCCGGAGGTGGTGGAACCGGTCCGCCGCAGCCTGCTTCGCGCGGCGAACCTTTGGGCATGATTCTTCATGCCCCTCGGCAATCGCGTGAACGTCCTCAAAGGAAGAACGACGGTCGGATTCGGCAGCCGCGTCCGGGGGTGCGCCCGTCGGTGAGTTGCCGGGGCCCGGGTCAGATTGAGGGGCGCAGGGGTGCAGGGGCGCTGGGGGTCTCGCGGTGGTCGGCCTGTTTCCGGCAGCGGCGATGTGATGCGGCTACCTTCTCGCGGTTGCCGTCGTCGCTTCCCGTTATGCTCGTCGGCATGGACGATTCTCCTAGCCACAAACCCTGGCCTGCCTCGGGCCAGCCATTGTCGGTCACGACGAAGCTGCTTCGGGGTGGGCGTTGAGTACGGAAGTCTGGGGCATCCTCGCCGGGGTCGTCTTGACCGTCGGCACTGGACTATTCGTCGCCTCCGAGTTCGCGCTGGTCAACCTCGACCGGGCCGAATTGGAGCGCCGTCACTTGCTCGGAGAGAAGGGCCTGGCCCCGACGATCCGTGCGTTGAAGGTGACCTCCACGCATCTGTCGAGTGCGCAGCTGGGTATCACCCTCACCACTCTGCTGGCCGGTTACACGTTCGAGCCCGCGATCAGCTCCCTCCTGCGCGACCCGCTCCTCGGCATCGGCGTCGCCGAAACCGCGGTGAGCGCGGTAGGCGCCATCGTCGGCGTCGCACTGGCGACCTTGTTCTCGATGATCTTCGGCGAACTGGTCCCGAAGAACTTCGCGCTCGCGGTCCCCCTGGCGACCGCCAGACTCGTCGTCCCGTTCCAGATCGGGTTCACGTTCGTATTCAAGCCGATCATCCTGTTCTTCAACGGGACCGCGAACCGGGTGATCCGGTCGATGGGCATTGAACCCAAGGAGGAGCTGTCCGGAGCGCGCAGCGCCGAGGAGCTTAGCTTCCTGATCCGCCGCTCGGCGACCGAAGGAGCACTCGACCGCGGCGAGGCCGCGATGCTGTACCGCACCCTGACCTTCTCCACCCATACCGCCGCCGAGGTCATGACCCCGCGCGTGCGAGCCGTGACGTTGGAGCGCACAGCGAGTGCGGCGGACGTGATCGCCGAGTCCGCCAAGACCGGCCATTCCCGCTTCCCCGTGCTCGGTGAGGATGTGGACGATGTCATCGGCGTCGCGCACGTCAAGACCGCTTATGGTGTTGCGTTCGACCAGCGCCACGCCGTGCCGGTGACCGAGCTGATGTCCGATCCCTTGAAGGTCCCCGAGGCCGCCGGGGTCGGCTCGCTCCTGGGCACGCTGCGCGGCCGCGGCTTTCAGATCGCCGTGGTCGTCGACGAGCACGGCGGCACCGCCGGCATAGTCACCCTCGAAGACCTCGTGGAGGAACTGCTCGGAGAGGTCCACGATGAGCACGATCAGCGCCAGACGCTGGTCGTGAAACAGTCCAATTCGGTGCTGTTCAGCGGATCCCTGCGACCGGACGAGCTGTGGGACCGCGCGGGCATCCGCATCCCCGAGGGCGAGGAGTACGAGACCGTCGCCGGCTACGTCCTCGATGCGCTCGAGCGCATCCCCGCGCTCGGCGAGGAAGTGCGGTTGGAGTACGGCGTGCTCCGCGTGGACCGGTTGAGCGGCTCCCGGATCGACCGCCTGCGGTATCTGCCTGACGATCCCGCGACGGACCCGGCCTTCGGCGGGACGCGCGAGCGCATCCTCGATGAGTTCGAGAAGGAGACGAACCGATGAGCGAGTACCTTCCCGGACTGGTCTGGCTGGTGGTGCTGCTGGTCGTCAACGCGTTCTTCGTCGGCGCCGAGTTCGCGGTCATCTCCGCCCGCCGTTCCCAGATCGAGCCGCGCGCCGCGGAGGGGAGCCGGGCGGCGAAGACGACCCTGTGGGCGATGGAGCACGCGACCCTCATGCTGGCGACGAGCCAGTTGGGTATCACGGTGTGCTCGCTGGTCATCCTGAATGTGTCCGAACCGGCCATCCACCACCTGCTCGAGTACCCGCTGGGGTGGACCGGACTCACGCCCGGCATGGTCACCGGGATCGCGTTCGCGGTGGCGTTGCTGCTGGTGACGTTCCTGCACGTCGTGTTCGGCGAGATGATCCCGAAGAACCTCGCGTTCTCCGTCCCGGACCGGGCGGCGCTCATCCTCGCTCCGCCGCTGGTGGTCGTCTCCCGCATCGTCAGGCCGCTGATCTGGACTCTGAATGCGATCGCCAACGGGGTGCTCAGGCTCTTTCGGGTCGAACCCAAGGACGAGGCCCAGAGCACCTACACGATCGACGAGGTAGCGACCATCGTCGAGGAGTCGACCCGCGAGGGCACCCTGGTGGACGACTCCGGGACCGTGACGGCGGCGTTCGAGTTCACCGAGAAGACCGTTGCCGACGTCGAAGTGCCCCTCGGCGAACTGGTCCTGCTGCCGGAGCACGTCACGCCGCGCGATGTGCAGCAGGCGGTCGCGCGCAGCGGCTACTCCCGCTATGTCATCGATGACGCTGAGAGGACACCGCACTCCTACCTGCATCTCAAGGACGTGCTCGACCTCTCGGGTCCTGACTCGATCGACCGACCGGTCCCGGCCGACCGCATCCGCGGCCTCCCGGTCGTCGCCGTCGGCGCCGAACTCGAGCACGCCCTTGCCCAGATCCGGACTCATGACGCTCACGTCGCGCGAGTGACGGGCGACGATGGGGCCACGACAGGGGTGCTGTTCCTCGAAGACATCGTCGAAGAACTCATCGGCGAAGTCCAGGACGCCGCCAGCCGCTCCTTACGGGACGAGATCACACGCGGGCTCGGGCGACTCAGGTCCGAGCCCGCGCCACTGCCGGCGCGGTCGGCCATTCGCTTGAGTCCCTTTCGGAACAGTAGACCTGGTGAATCCGCTTGGAGCGGAAAGCCTTACATCGCAGCTGAAACGATCACGCGGTCGGAGAAGTGTTCGCGCTCGCAGCGGGTCGGTGTGAACCGAGCGTTTCGGATGTGAAGTCGTGCAAGCAGTTCGAGGGTCGTGCCGCGTGAGGTGATCGTGCTTGCGGTCCGGACTTGGGTGAACTGCTGCGCCCGGGGCCGAGGTGCTTCACGCTGGCGGTGTGGGTGGGTTGCTGTTCGGCGTCTGGCCGGTGGCGGGGGCGGTGGCGGTCTTTGTGACCGCGGCGTGCCTGACGGCGGTGTTCGGGGTGCGGTTGGTCGCTCTCGGCGATACCTTGGCCGACCGCACCGGTTGGGGAGAGGCGTTCTTCGGAGCGGTGTTCTTCGGCCTCGCCACGTCCCTGTCGGGCATCATGATGACGGCGGTGAGCGCGGCGAATGGTCTGCCGGAGCTGGCTTACGGCAACGCTGTAGGCGGGATCGCCGCACAGACGTTGGCCATCGTAATCGCCGACGCCGTCTACCGGCGCGTCAATCTCGAGCATGCCGCCGCTTCAGAGGAGAACCTGCTGTTCGGTTGCCTGCTGATCGTGCTGCTGGCCTCGGGGCTGCTGGCCTCCTTCAGTCCCGAAGTCACTGTGTTCGGATTCCACCCGGCCTCGCTGGTGATGGTCGCGTTCTACTGGGGCGGGCTCCAGTTGATCCGTGGGAGGCACCAGCCGATGTGGAGGGCGGTCACGACCCGAGAGACCCGCCCCGATGTCCAAGCCGAACACGACGCCTTCGCCGGCCGCGCGGCCGCCTGGCTGTGGTCGAGGTTCGCTCTGACCGCCGCGGGCGTCGTGGTCAGCGGTTGGGCGGTGGCACGTGCCGGGGAGAGCCTGGTCGCCTCAACGGGAATGGAGGCTGGGTTCGTCGGCGGGGTATTGATGGGGGTGGTCAACGCGTTGCCCGAGACGGTCGCGGCGATCGCCGCGGTGCGTCGGGGCGCATTGACCCTCGCGGTCGCCGCCGTCATCGGTGGGAACTGCCTGGATGCGCTCAACCTCGTCATCGGCGACCTGGCGTTCCGTGACGGTTCACTGTTCCACCACGCCACGGGCGACCAGTTGTTCTTGACCACCGCGGCTCTGCTGATGACCGCGGTTCTGCTCGGCGGGCTGCTGGTGCGCCAGCGGCGAGGGTGGTGGCGACTCGGGTTCGACGGAGTGGTGCTGGCCGCCATCTATCTCAGCGCCGTGCTCGTCCTCGCCTTCTGACCGCCGATGTCACGGCGGCACCGACGGAGCGTCCATAACGGAGAGTTCGCCGTGGCTTCGTATTCGCCGAGAAGGGCCAGAAGACGGCTCGCCCGCCTCGAACGAGTTTTCAAGGCGGGTGAGAACGGTGTCTAGTTGAGGGTTTGGGCGCTGCGTATCGGCCGTTCCTTTTACTCGTTCGATCGGGCACTGCGGAAAGAGGCGGCGACGAGTAGTCCGAGACCGGCCAGAATGGCGCCCAGAACACAGGTGCCGACCCATTGGGAGTGGGCCCAGATCACGGACACGGCCGCTCCTCCGGCGGCGCCGCCGGCGAAGAACAGCGTCATGAACACGGCGTTGATCCGACTGCGCGCGGTCGGCCGCAGCTCGTAGCAGGTGCTTTGCGCCGCATTGAGCATGGCCGTGTGCCCCACGTTGATCAGGATGATTCCGGCGATGAGCCAGGCGATCTGCCCACTCTGCGCCGGAAGCATCACGACCCAAGCAGTGGTCGACAGCAGCAGACCGGTCACCAGAACGGTCTTGGCGTGCCCCTGGTCGACGAATCGCCCGGCCATGGGCATCGACAACGGGCCGATGAAGCCGATGAGGCCGATCAGGCCGATGAATGCAGGGTTCCAGCTGTACGGCTCGTCGTCCAGCAGCAGCGTGATGGTCGTCAGATGGATGATGTACGAGGCCATCGACAGCATGGCTGCCAGAATGGGCCGCCTGAGGGCGGGCAGCTCGACCAGCAGTGTCACTGTGGACCGCATCAGGCTCGTCAAGCTCGTGTCATTCCCCTGCTGGGCGTCGTCCTTGGGTGGCAGTAGCCGGAAGACGACGAAGGCGACGATCACCAGCATGACAGCGGTGGACCAGTAGACGGCCCGCCATCCGGCGGCCTCGGCGACGATTCCGGCGAAGGCCCGGCCCCCGATGCCGCCCGCGAGGACCCCGGCCATGACGATGCCGATATTGCGGGCCCGACTGTCCGGTGTGCTCAGTTCGGCGACGAAGGGGACCAAGATCTGAGCGCCGACCGAGGTGACGGCGACCAGTCCCGTGGCCGCGAGCAGCACCGACCCGTTGGTGGCCGATCCCGCCAGTGCCAGGAGCAGTCCGGTGGCGATCAGCAGGACGGCCGAGAGTCCTCGGCGTGAATACCTGTCTCCCAAGGGAACCAGGAAAAACAGCCCCAGTGCGTATCCGATCTGCGCCACCGCGACGGTCAAGGTGGCGTTGGTGGTGGTCATGTGCAGCTCGGATTGCAGCAGTCCGAGCAGCGGTTGGGCGAAGTAGTTGCCGGCCACCGATAGTCCCGCCGCCACCGCCATGATCAGCAGGATGAGCCTGGTCAGTGTTCTGGGCGAGGTGTCCGTTGGGGCCTGGGCTTGGGCAGAACCTGTCATGCCCTAATCATTGGCGCTAACTCGCTATGAGTCCAATTCATTCTGATCATAGGAAGGATCTCGTATCGTGATTGATAGATTTCGGTGGCGTCGCATGGGCGGTCCGAGCTGGTCGATCGCGACTTGTGGCTACGCTGGATCGGCCAGGCTATCAAGGGAAAGGACGCTGTGGTGACCGAGGACTATGCGTGGAGCGACAGCCTCGACGGCGTCGACCTCGACGAGTTGTCGCAGTTGTACCGCATCGCACCGCTGGGAGACAAACCGCCCGCTCACCTCGCAACCGTCTTCGGCAACAGCAGATTCACCGTCTTCGTCTACAAGGGCGGCGAACTCGTCGGCGCGGGCCGGTCCCTGGCGGACGGCGCCGACTGCGCCTACATAGCCGACGTGGCGGTCCACCCCGATCACCAGGGGCGGGGCCTGGGATCCGCCGTCATCCGCAGGCTGGTCGATGCCGTCAGAGGCCACAAGAAGATCATCCTTTACGCGGCCCCCGGCACCGAGGACTTCTACAGCAGGCTCGGCTTCCTGCGCATGAACACGGCGATGGCGATCTGGCGGCACTCAGCGCGCGCGGTCGACGTCGGCCTGCTCGCCCCCGCGGCCGACCACGCCGGGGGCGCGGAGCCCCGGGACCGTTAAACCGAGGAGTGACAGGAAGGCGCTCGAGGCGGGCGTGCAGCCCTCGCTGCGCCAGATCACGTGCTCGATCCGGGCCGGCGCGTCCGTGACCTCGACCGTGATCAGTCCGGTGAGTTGCGGGACGTACGCCGAGGGGAACATGGCGATGCCGAGCCCCTCGGCGACGAGTCGGGCCATGAAATCCGATGTGGTCACTTCAAAGGCGACCTCGCGGAGGACCCCGGCGGCCTCGAACGCCTGATCGGACTGGATGCGCCCCGCCGTCCCGGCGGGCAGGTCCACGAACACCTCGGACGCGAGCTGATCGAGGGAGACCGATTCCTCGCCGGCCAGGGGGTGGTCCGGTGCGACCACGGTGACCAGCCGGTCGCGGGCCAGTACCCGCGAGCTGACGCCTTCGAGGAGGAAATTGGTCGGCAGGCCGAGGAAGGCCACCTCGATGGACCCCTCCTTGACCTGTTCGACCAGTTCGTCGCTGGCACCGACGCGCAACCCGATGTGGACCTGCGGGTGCCGCCGCCGGAACTCCCGCAGTGCCCGGGGAATGTCGACCGCGGCGACGGTGGGGATCAGCCCGACCGAGAGCCGGCCCCGCACCTCGCCGACCGCCGCGGCGACATAGGCGCGGGCCCGCTCGGCCGCCTCCAGGCACTCTCGGGCCGAGGGCAGGAACGCCTCGCCGGCCGGGGTCAACCTCACCTTGCGGCTGGTGCGTTCGAAGAGCTTGGCGCCCAGCTCCCGCTCCAGACGTGCGACCTGGTGGCTGAGCGCGGATTGAACGACCAGGCATCGTTCGGCGGCACGGGTGAAGTTGTTCGTCTCGGCGATGGCGACGACGTAACGCATCTGCTGCAGGTCCACGGTTCAATCTTCTATCGAGATCGACTGCATGACAAATCTGCATTGGACTCATAGATCAACATCCTCAATACTGGCGCTACAGGCCCAGGAAATAGAAAGGACGTTCGAGTGTCGAACGAAAGGAACGTGTTGGTCACCGGTGCCACCGGAGGTCAGGGCGGCGCCGTCGCACGCAGCCTGCTCGACCGCGGTCAGGCGGTGCGCGCGTTGGTCCGCGACCCGGAGAAACCCGCGTCCCAGGACCTGAAGGCGCTGGGAGCGGAACTGGTCGTCGGAGATCTGGACGATCCCGCGTCGCTGCGGGAGGCGACACGGGGCGTGCACGGCGTCTTCAGTGTGCAGGCCGCGGACTTGCCCAACCCCGACCCGGAAGCCGAGATCCGGCAGGGCAAGAACATCGCCGACGCGGCCGCGGCCGCCGGCGTCGCGCACCTGGTCTACAGCTCCGTCGGCGCGGTCGGGCGCGATTCCAAGGTCACCCATTTCGACACCAAGGCGGAGATCGAGGCGCACCTCGCCGCGCTCGACGTTCCGTCCACGGTGCTCAGGCCGGTGTTCTTCATGGAGAACTGGTCCTACCTGCTGCCCCAGGCGCAGAACGGCGAACGGGTCGGCTCGCTCGCGCTGAACGCGGACACCTCGCTCCAGATGATCGCCCTGTCCGACATCGGGCGGATCACCGCGGACGTGTTCGCGACACCCGGAGAGTTCATCGGCAAGCAGATCGAGATCGCCGGCGACGAATTGACCGTGCGAGAGATCGCCGCGGCGTTCACCCGCGTCGACGGCATCCCGACGAGCTTCACCCGCCAGCCGATCGAGGAGCTGCGGTCCTTTTCGGAGGAGCTGGCGAACATGTTCGCCTGGCTGGACGACAGCGGCTACCAGGCCGACATTCCCTCGCTCCGCGAACGGCACCAGAGCCTGCTGACTCTGGACGCATGGCTGAGGAAGCACTGGTAGGGCAGCATCACACCCGCCGACCGCATCCGATATTCCGACCGATTCGCTCCCCAACACCCAACTCTGAAGGAGACAGTCAGTTATGCCTACGATTCCTGTGGGAACCTCGCGCGTGCAGTACACGGTCACCGGGTCCGGCCCGACCCTGATGCTCGTGCACGGGGTCGGCAAGGGCGGCCAGAGCGCATTCGGCCACCTGGTGGACGAGTTCGCCAAGGGTCACACCGTGATCCTGGCCGACCTGTCCGGCAGTGAGGCCGCCGAGGACGACGGCGGCGCGCTCACCATCGAGCAGCAGGCCGCGGAGGTCGCCGCCATCATCGACGACTCCGGGTTCGGCCCGGTCGACCTGGTGGGCTTCTCCCTCGGCGGCGCGGTCGTGGCCGCCGCCGCGGCCCTGTACCCGGAGAAGGTGCGGCGCCTGGTCCCGTTGGGCGGCTTGGTCAAGGCCGACGCCTACATGAAGAACCTGGTCGGCCTGACGCTGAGTCAGAAGCACGACCCGCTCGCGTTCGGCCGCGTGCTGACGACCACCGCGTTCAGCCCGGCGTTCATCAACACCCTCCCCAGCCTCGAAGAGGTCGACAAGATGGGGGCGGAACTGAGCCCGTCCAGCGGCCGGATCCGGCAGCTGGAGCTGCTGATCGAGACCGACATCAGCGACATCGTCGGCAAGGTCCAGGCCCCGACCCTGGTCGTCGCCGCCAACCCGGACGGCGCCGTCCCCACGCACCACTCCCGTGAACTCCACGCGGCCATCCCGAACGCCGAATACGTCGAACTCGACAGCGGCCACATGATGCTGTTCGAGAAGCCCGAGGAGTCCGTGAAGCTCATCAACGACTTCATCGGACAGAACTGACACCCGCGCCTCGTCATGGGGCGCATTTCGGGCGCGGCCCGGCCTGCGAGCCTGCTCTGATTCACGGCTCGCAAGCGACGCAGAGGGGCCGCGCCCGGCTTCGATCCGCCCGGCCCCGCGCGGTGATCCGGCGGGGCCACACACAGGGAGACCAGCATGACCAAGGTACTGATGGCAATCAGCAGCCACGATGTCCTGGGCGACACCGGCAACTCCACCGGCTACAGCGTCTCGGAGGCGGCACACCCTTATTACGTCTTCACCGCCGCGGGATTCGAAGTCGACTTCGTGTCCGTCAAGGGCGGCACCCCGCCGCCGGTGGTCTTCGACGGCGAGGAGGACGATCCGGAGATCGTGAAGTTCCTGGCCGAGGATGCGGTGCAGGCCAAGCTCGCCGCCACCCGTCCCGCCTCCCAGGTCGAGTCGGATGACTATGCGGCGATCTTCTACGTCGGCGGCCACGGGGCCATGTGGGACTTCCCCGCGTCACCGGACCTGGCCCGGATCGCCGCCGGGATCTACGAGCGGGGAGGCCTGGTCTCGGCGGTCTGCCACGGCCCGGCCGCCCTGGTCGACCTCCGCCTGTCGGACGGCTCGCTCCTCGTGGCGGGCAAGCAGGTCGCCTCCTTCACCAATGAGGAGGAGGACTCCGTGGGCCTCGTCGACGCCATGCCGTTCCTGCTGGAGGACCGGCTGAAGGAACGTGGGGCCCTGCACACCAAGGCGCCGAACTACGTCGGCCACACCGCGAAGGACGGACGCCTCCTCACCGGCCAGAACCCCGCGTCCGCGGCCCCGCTGGCAAAACTGATCGTCGCCGAACTCTCCTAATCGCACCCGAACCGCGGCGCGGACCTCCCGCCGCCGCATTACAGGAAGAGGCAATGCTCATGCATGGACTGATCCAGGTCGCCGGCATCATCGACCAGGCAGAGGCCGACCTCATCATCGAGGAAGGGGCCGACTGGCTCGGGTTCGCGCTGCGGCTCCCCAAGAAGAACGAGGACCTGTCCGAAGCGGACGCCGCCGCGATCGTCAAGGCGATCCAGCCGGAGCACAAGGGCGTCATCATCACCTACCTCACCGACGCCGACGAGATCAAGGGATTCTGCACCGACATGGGAGTCGGCGCGATCCAACTCCACGGCGACGTGACCCCCGAGCAGCTGCGCCGGCTGCGGACCATCGCCCCGGACCTCTACGTCCTCAAGAGCCTGGTGGTCAAGTCGGACAATATCGACGAGCTGTCCAAGATCGTCGAGTCCAGTTCGGAGTGGGTCGACATGTTCATCACCGACAGCTTCAACCCGGCCACCGGTGCCAAGGGCGCCACGGGTCTCCTGCACGACTGGAACGTCAGCGCCGAACTGGTGCGGATCTCGCCGCGTCCGCTGATGATGGCCGGCGGACTGAACCCGGACAATGTCGCGGACGCGATCGAGCAGGTGCGCCCCGCCGCCGTCGACGCCCACACCGGACTGGAGGACTCCACCGGCCGCAAGGACCGGCTCAAGGTGCGCAAGTTCGTCCAGGAGGCCCGCCGGGCCTTCGCCCGGACCGCGGACGAGCAGGGGTGAGACCCATGGTCACCGAGATCGCAAAGTCTACTGAGGATGTCGTCCAGCTGCTTCCGCAGACCAGGCGGCTCCGAGCCCTGCACACCATCATCCGCGACCGCGATGCCGACCGGCAGGACTTCGTCGGCTACGCCGGCCAGATCATCCGGCAGCTGGTCGAGGCCGGAATGGAGCTGTTTCCCTTCGAGTCGGTCGACGTGGAGACTCCGGTCGGTCAGACGTATCGCGGTCTGCGCGTCAGCCCGCGAGTCTGCGGCGTGTCGATCGCGCGCGCCGGCGAAAGCATGGAAACGGAGCTGAGCACGATCGCTCCGGGGGTGCGGATCGGGAAGATCCTGATCCAGCGCGACAAGCAGACCAAGCTGCCGCACCTGTACTACTCGGCACTGCCGGTCGACATCGCGAGCCGCCACGTGCTGCTGCTGGACCCGATGCTCGCGACCGGCGGGACCGCGTTGGCCGCCATCGAGGTCCTGGTCGACGCGGGCGTGCCGGAGGAGCACATCGTCTTCGTCAACGTGCTGTCGGCGCCGGAGGGCATCCGGGCCGTTCAGAACCGGTACCCGCACGTCCGGATGGTGACCTCCTCCATCGAGAACGGGCTCAACGAGAACGCTTATATGCAGCCCGGCATCGGCGACTTCGGCGACCGGTACTTCGGCACCGACGCGACGCCCGACGATCACCCTCCCGTCTAGCGACCGCCGACTACCATTCCCACTGTGGCAGCGTCGCCACCGTGAGTACCCCCTTGAGGGCCCCTCGGCCATCCCCGCCGAGGACGAGCCCGCGCTCCAAGCTCACCAAAGGTCGTGTCACCAATGGCAGATGACAACGTCGCCAGGATCGCCATCGTCTACTATTCCGCCACCGGAAACGTCCACAAGCTGGCCACCGCCGCGGCCGAGGCGGCCGAGAAGACCGGTGCCGAAACCCGGCTCCGCCGGGTCGCCGAATACCTCGACGAACCCCTCACCACTGAGTTCACCGAGTGGACGCAGGCGTGGGAGGAGCACACCGAGGCCGCCCGACACGTGCCGACCGCGAGCATCGACGACCTCGACTGGGCCGACGCCATCCTGATGGGCGGACCGGGACGGTTCGGCCTCATCCCCGCGCCGCTCAAGCACTTCATCGAGTCGGCCTGGCCGCTGAACGCGCGCGGCGGGCTGGCGAACAAGGTCATGTCGTCGTTCACCTCGACCGGCGCCCCGCACGGCGGGCAGGAGAGCACCATTCTGTCGCTGAACCAGGTCTTCTACCACTGGGGCGGCGTCATCGTCGCGCCGGGAATGACCGCCGACGACCCGCTGGCGAAGGGCAATGGCAACCCCTACGGGACCAGCTCGGTCTCCGGCCCCCAGGCGATCCCCGGTCGCCTCGCCGAGAACGTCACTGAAAGCGATCTGGCGGGCATCCGACACCAGACCGCCAGGGTCATCACGATCGCCACCGCCCTGTCCAAGGGACTCGCGGCAGCCTGAGCCGCGCCGGCGCTGAACACCCACCGCGCCGCAGAGCACGACGCCGGCAACGACGCCGGTCAGCAACCAGGAAACCCACAGGTGAATCCGCTGCTCGCTGACCCCGCCCAAGGCGGGCCGCGGGAGGGAGTACCAATGTCCTTCAATAGCGTTGCATCACAACACCCACCACGCATCCCCGTGCAGACCGGCCTGCCCGATCTGCTTCACGAACAAGCTCGGCTGCGACCCGATGACACCGCGGTCGAATCCGGCGACGGCGACCTGACCTACGGCGACCTCGTGTCCCGCTCATCAGAGCTGGCAGGCCTCCTGAATCATCTGGGCGTCGGCGCCGACGACCGCGTCGGCCTCTTCGCCGAACCGTCCCTGGACCTGATGATCGGCGTGTGGGGCATCCTCTTCTCCGGAGGGGCCTATCTGCCGCTCTCGCCGGACTACCCGCAGGACCGGATCCGGTACATGATCCAGGACAGCGGCCTCGACGTCATCGTCACTCAACAGCACCTCGTAGACGACCTGCGGACCTTCGCTCCACAAGCGACGAGGATCGTCACCCTGGACGAGGCCGAAGGGTTCCCGGGGGCGCGGCCTTCGGGGCCGGGGTCGAGCGACCTGGCCTATGTCATCTACACCTCCGGCAGCACCGGCAAGCCCAAGGGTGTGATGATCGAACACCGCAGCATCGTGTCGCAGATGCGCTGGATGCGCGCCTGCGGTCATCTCGGCGACCACAGCAGGGTGCTCCAGAAGACGCCGGTGAGCTTCGACGCGGCGCAGTGGGAGATCCTGGCCCCCGCGGTGGGGGCCCAGGTCGTGATGGGCGCGCCGGGCGTCTACCGCGACGTCGAAGCGCTCATCGCGGCGATCGACGAGCACCGGGTGACCACGCTCCAATGTGTGCCGACACTGCTGGAGGCGCTGACGGAAACCGCCGAGTTCAGCCGGTGCACCAGCCTGCGGCAGGTGTTCTCCGGAGGCGAGGCACTGCCGCGGCGGCTCGCGGCGGCCTACTTCGACGCCCTGCCGTGGTCGTCGCTGGTCAACCTCTACGGGCCCACCGAATGCACCATCAACGCGACGTCGTTCCTCACCAATCCCACTTCGCTCGACGAGGACCAGGCGACCGTCCCGATCGGCGTGCCGGCCGACAACACCCAATGCTTCATCCTCGACGCGAACCTGGCGCCGACGGACATCGGGGAGACCGGCGAACTCTACATAGGAGGCATCCAGGTCGCGCGCGGTTACCTCAACCGGCCCGACCAGACCGAGGAGCGATTCGTCCCCTCGCCGTTCGTACCCACGCAGCGGCTGTACCGGACCGGCGACCTGGCGTCCTGGAATCCCGACGGCACCATCTCCTTCTCCGGCCGAGCGGACAACCAGGTCAAGCTGCGCGGCCACCGCATCGAGCTGGAGGAGATCGCCCGGACGATCGAGGAGCACACCTGGGTGAAGCGGGCCGCGGCGATCGTCGCCGACGACGACCGGACCGGGTCGCAGAACCTGGTGGCCTGCGTCGAGCTGAACCCGAAGGAAGCCGCCCTGATGGACCAGGGCAGCCACGGAGAACACCATCAGTCCAAATCGAACAAGCTCCAGGTCAAGACCCAGTTGTCCGATCCGGGCGTCAGGGACCCCGAGGAGCTGCGCGGCAGGACGGCGATCGCGCTGCCCGGCAACCGGGAGACCGAACGGCAGCGTCGGACCGCCTTCGGCCGCAAGACCTACCGCTTCTACGAAGGAGGCGACGTCACCCGCGGCGACCTCCTGACACTGCTCGCCACGCGTCCGCTCGACGCCCGCCCCCGCGGGCTCGGGGAGCTGACCCTCGACGAACTCGGGCGCCTCCTGCGGTGGTTCGGCCAATACCGGAGCGACGAGCGGCTGCTGCCGAAGTACACCTACGCCTCTCCCGGCTCGCTCTACGCGACGCAGCTGTACCTGGAGACCACCGGCGCGGCGGGGCTGGATCCGGGAATGTACTACTACCACCCGGTCGACCACGCCCTGGTGCGAATCGGCGATGCGGCGGCGGACCCGGACCGACCGCTGTCGGTCCACTTCATCGGCAAGCGGCGGGCGATAGAGCCGGTGTACAAGAACAACATCCGGGAAGTGCTGGAGTTCGAGACCGGGCACATGCTGGGCGTGTTCGAGGAGGTGCTGCCCGAATACGGGCTGAACATCCGGCCCGTGGGATACCGACCGTCCGCGAAGGAGCGCACCGACGTCGCAGACGAGGACTACTACCTGGGCACCTTCGAGATCGGCCCCGCGGGCGGCGAGCCCCGCCCGGACCTCACCGAGATCTACGTGCAGATCCACCCCGGACGCGTCGACGGGATGCGGCCGGGCCAGTACCGGTACTCCGGTGGCGATCTGGTGCGCGTGTCCGACGAGATCGTGCAGGCCAAGCACGTCATCGCCATCAACCAGCAGGTCTACGACCGCGCCTCCTTCGGCATCACCGCCGTCAGCCGGGAGACCCGCGGGTGGCTGGAGTACATCGGCCTGGGCGCCAAACTGCATCACCTCCAGCGCAACGGCATCCAGATCGGCCTGATGTCCTCGGGGTACAGCTCGAAAACCGGTCACCCGCTCCCGGCCGCGCGCCGGATGGACGACATCCTGTCCTCGCTCGGCATCGCGCCGGGACCCTCCTACTTCTGCATCGGCGGCAAGGTGACCGACGAGCAGATAGGCAGCGAGGGCATGCGCGAGGACACCGTCCACATGCACGGACCCGCCGAGTTGATCAAGGACGAGCTGGCCCGCACGCTGCCCCACTTCATGATCCCGAGCCAGGTACTGGTGCTGGACGCCCTGCCGCTGACCGCGAACGGCAAGATCGACCACAAAGCCCTGGCCGCCTCCGACCGGGTGAGGTCGGTGGGGACCGGCGTTCCGCATGTGGCCCCCGCGACCCGCGCCGAGCGCTGGCTCGCCCACCAGTGGGGCGAGGCGCTGCGCTACGAACATGTGTCGGTCGAGGACGAGTTCTTCGCCTCCGGTGGGAACTCGCTGATCGCGGTCATGCTCGTCAACCGGATCAACCGGGAGTTCGGGACGAGGCTTCCGCTCCAGGTGGTCTTCGAATCTCCGAAACTGCGAGACCTGGCCTCTCGCATCGAAAACGACACCGACGAACCCTCCTCGCGAATGGTGCCCTTGCACCTCCCCAAGGCCGGCAGCCCGGTGTTCTGCTGGCCGGGCTTGGGCGGCTATCCGATGAACCTGCGCCTCCTGGCGCGCGAGGCGTCCCCGGACCGGCCCTTCTACGGGGTGCAGGCCCAAGGCATCAACCCCGGCGAGGTCCCCCTGCCGACGATCCGGGAGATGGCCGCCGCGGACGTCTCGGAGATCCGCCGCATCCAACCCGAAGGCCCTTACTCGCTGTGGGGCTATTCCTTCGGGGCGCGGGTCGCATTCGAGACGGCCTGGCAGTTGGAGCAGCGCGGCGAACAGGTGGAGCACCTGCTGCTGATCTGCCCCGGCAACCCGAGGACGCGCCTGGACGACGGAAGGCTCCACGGCCGCGAGGCCTCGTATTCGAACCCGGCGTACGTGTCGATCCTGTTCTCGGTCTTCTCCGGGGTCGTCGAAGGCCCCGCGGTGGAGCGGTGCCTGAAGGAAGCCCGGGACGAGGTGGGCTTCGTGTCATACGTCCACGAGCTGTACCCGGACCTCGACGAGCCGTGGATCCGGCGGATCACTCGGATCGTGGAGGAGACGTTCGAATTCGAGTACACCTTCCGCGAGCTGACCGAGCGCCGCCTGAACGCACCCGTCGTCCTGCTCAAGGCCACGGGTGACGACTACTCGTTCCTCGAAGGCCGCTCGGGCTACTCCGCCGCCCCGCCGGTGACGGTCGACTTGGAAGGCGACCACTACAGCGTGCTGAAGGAGCACGGCGTGGCCGAGCTGGCCACGGCGATCCGCGAAACGCTCGACCGGATCCCGTCCCCTCGCCTCGCGCCCGGCCCGGTCCCGCGGGCGTCGCGGGTGCCACGGCCGAGAACCGGGCTCTTGGACGGAGGAACGGTGCCATACACGATCATCCGCCCACCCTCGCCGTCAGCGTAGAGAAAGGAGCGGCCCGTGCCGCACGTCAATATCAAGCACTTCCCGCGGGACTTCACCGCGGAGCAGCGGGAGCGACTGTCCGAGGCGGTCACGACGGTGGTCGCGAAGCACCTCGACACCCCGCGAGGAGCCGTCTCCATCGCCCTGGAACCGGTGCCAGAGGCCGAATGGAGCGACACGGTCGTCGTCCCCGAGATCACGGGGCGCGAGCACCTGCTGATCAAGACGCCGAACTACCTAGGCAACCCACAGGAGAACGCGTGAACCAGCACGGCAGCGGCATTCCGCTGGACTTCAGCGAAGAGGTCTCCGAGGCCCTACAGGCCGGAAACCCGGTGGTGGGCCTGGAGTCGAACGTCATCACCCACGGCCTGCCCTACCCGAACAACCTCAGCGCCGCCAAGCAGGTCGAGGAGGCCGTCAGGTCCTCAGGATCGGTTCCGGCGACCATCGGCATCGATTCCGGGCGCATCATCATCGGAATGAGCGATACGGACATCGAGCGTTTCGCCTCCGCGTCCGGAATCCCCAAGGTCAGCAGCAGGGACCTGCCGGTCATTCTGGCGCAAGGGGGCATGGGCGCCACGACCGTGGCCTCCTCCCTGGTCTGCGCGGAGCTGGCGGGAATCCCGTTCTTCTCGTCGGCGGGCATCGGCGGCGTGCACCGGGACGCGGAGACCACGATGGACATCTCGTCGGACCTGATCCAGTTCACCCGATCCAAGGTGGCGGTCGTCTGCGCCGGCGCCAAGAACATCCTCGACCTCAAGCTGACCATGGAGTATCTGGAGACCCACTGCGTCCCCCTGATCTCCTATCAGTCGGACGACTTCCCCGCGTTCTACTGCGCCTCCAGCGGCATCCGCAGCCCCCACCGGATAGATGACGAGGAGGTCATCGCCCGCGTCGTCGAGAACCACTGGGCGACCGGCAGCAACAGCAGCGTCCTCATCACCACCCCACCCCGCGAGGAGGACGCGGTCGACCGCGACGAAGCCGAGGCAGCGGTCGCCGCGGCGCTGGCCGACGCCGAAAAGGAGGGAATCCGGGGTAATGCGATCACCAAGTATCTGATGCGCGCTGTCGACAAGCTGACTGGTGGACGCACCGGAGAGGCCAATATGGCAGTGCTCATCAGCACCGCCGAGGTCGGCGGTCGTCTCGCTGCCGCGCACGCCAAGCACCTCCGCGCCGCGCTATGAGCGACCCGTCTGTCGGCATGGGACCGAAGACGGAGCGATCTTGGTCCGTCGTATTGCGGTGATAGGGGAACCTTGACAGCTTGACGTGTATCAAGGATGTTGGACACGGATCCTGATTTGAGAGGATCCGTGTCCAACATCCTTGATACACGTCATTGTGGATATCGGGCGCGATGTGCGGCTCGATACACGACACCGCTGCGGACCGCATCAGGAAGTTCTGCACCACATCGCGGTGCCGCCCACGCCCAAGGCCGCAGTAGTCGGTGCCTATGCGGTCGGGTCTATCGGAGGGTCCAGCGTTGGTTGTCGCCGCCGTGGCAGGTCCAGAGGATGATCTGGGTGCCGTTGGCGGTACCTGCGCCGTTGGCGTCGAGGCAGAGTCCGTTGTGGACGTTGGTGATTGAGCCGTTCGAGTTCACGGTCCAGCGCTGGTTCGCGCCGCCCGAGCAGTCCCAGGTCACCGCCTTGGTGCCGTTGGTCGTACCCCAGCCCGACGCGTCGAGGCACTTGCCGCCGACCTTCAGTTCGCCCGCGGAGGTGCGGGCGAACAGCTGGCCGGAGCGCTGCGAGCAGTCCCACAGCTGCGCCTGCGACCCGTTCGTCGAGGAGTTCGGGACGTCCAGGCAGCGGTTCGACGCCGCACCGACGATCGCGGTCGAGTCGGACGGTTGGCCCGAGCCGAGGCCGCTCATGATGGCATCGACGATCCCCGGTTGGGTCACCGCATAAGAGTTTCGGTCGAACAGCCCGTGCCCGTACTGCCCGTTGTAGCCGTTGTCCCAGTAGATGGGGGCGGCTCCATACTCCTTGGCGGTGGCCGCAAAGGTGTGCGCGTAGTCCACGCGGTACTGACTGTTTGTCGAGTCGTGCGATGACTTGTCGATCGAGCCGTACTCGCCGACGACGACCGGGTATCCGTGCGCGACGAATGCCTCGTGGGTCTTCTGCAACTGCCCCTCCATGAAGTCCTCCTGCCCCCAGGTGGACGTTTGTGACGGATCGGTCGCGCCCGACCCCCATTGGGTGATGTTGCCGTTCTCCTCCCCGGCGAAGTCCCACGGATCGTAGTAGTGCACCGAGATCATGATCCGCTGCTCGTCGCTGGGAATATCGGGGGATCGGTGGTCGTCGGTCGGAATCTCGAAGCCGTAGTCCCCGGTGGTGTAGTCGATGTTCGTGTTCCAGCCGGGGACGAGCAGCCACCGCGAACCGTTGTTGCCGCCGGTCTGCCGCACGGTGTCGACGAAGATCTGGTTGTAGCTGTTGATGTTCGAATAGCACGGCTGCGTGGGCTCGCCGAACTGCCCGTCGAACTCCTCGTTCATGGA
>NZ_STGY01000009.1 GCF_004912275.1 Glycomyces buryatensis | reverse complement strand
GGGGTCCGTGAGGCAGGTCTCGGTCTCCTCCTCGGTGGCGGCGTGGTCCCAACCGGTGATCTGGAAGTACTCGGGGAACTCGGGGAAGTCCGCGGGATCCAGGGCCGAGTTGACCTCCGTATCGGAAGCCTCCTCCAGGATATTCAATTCGACCACCGGGGTGGCGATGTCGTCGGTGAGCCGGTCGAGGGGCTCGTCGCCTTTCGTATAGAAGTAGGAGCAAGCCAGCTTCTCCGGCGCCGGGTCGACGGTGCCGTCGATGGAAATGACGTTGTTGTGCCAGAGCCTGACCTGGGAGGACTCCGGCGTCGCCTCCAGCGCCTCGATCTCCTCGCCTTCGGGGCAGAAGTCGTCTACGGACACGCCCGGGGTGTAGGTCGGGCGTTCAAAGATGGGGTCAGACAATCCGGCGTCATCGGTGCCTTGTTCACCTGTGGCCGCGCATCCGGCCGCGAACAGCGCCAAAGCGCAGACGACGGCGGTCTTCTGGATTCTCACGGGTAGCTCCATTCGGGCGGGGGGTGGACCGGTTCGGGGACCGGCGCGATCGACCTGCCGTCGATCACGGGAGCTTTGACGTTCGGAACGCACGGAAGGTTCCACTATTTCGACATTGGAAGCTTTGCGGCCGTTGGATTCCTGGATTTCGGCCGCGCCCAGGACTCGCGGTTGCCCATGCATCGGAGCCGACAACGCGCTGCCGTAGACCACGGCTTACGACAACCTCTGGGAAGGACTCGAAGTCCTCGCCGAAGCGGCCTAGACCCTGCAAGAGGCGATCGACGCTGCCCAAGAAGCCGAAGATCTGGCCGTAAACGAACCTAAAGGCAACTGTCGTTCCGACTTCCTAGGACATGGCTCGGGCATGGGCCCGCACCGAGACGGTCGACCCTTTCAAGGAACTGCCAGGCATGGCCGAAGCACCGGACTACCGCGCCCCTTTGGAGAGGCACGAAATTCCCGCCGTCTGATGCCTGATGTTTCGGCTGGTAGAACTCCCGCGAAGCCTTGGAGTCCTAGAATATGGGACGCGGGTCGGAGATTTCACTCCAACGGGTGAACGATGCTGAGTCGCAGTCGCCTTCGGCCCAAAACTTTGGCCGGTATTTGGCCGGAAACTGGTTGGCGACAGCTGGACAGGTCCGGACGCAATTGGCGACGGCGATCCGGATAGGCGACGTAATTGCAGGTCAGTGACACTGAACGGCGATATTTCGTACATAGCGGCGGATGTTCGATTGCCAAGAAAACCAGAAGCCCCGGTGAGCCTGCGTTTACGCAGGTCAGCGGGGCTTTGTGGCGGAGGATATGGGATTTGAACCCATGATCGGGTATCACCCGAAACCCGCTTAGCAGGCGGGCGCACTAGGCCACTATGCGAATCCTCCAGGACGCGGCAGAGCACGTACCGATTGCCGAGCTTACCGGGTGGCCGCTCAGGGCGGCAAGCGGGTAGCTCGGGCGTTAAAGCCAGCTCACGTGTGGTGCTACCAACAGGTAGCCCACGAACGCGGCGATGTCGAGAAGGGTGTGGGCCCAGATCAGTGGGCCGGTCCGCTTCCAGCGGAGGAAGACCAGCGCGAAGACCGCGCCCATGACCGCGTTGCCGATGAAACCGCCGAAGCCCTGGTAGAGGTGGTAGGTGCCGCGGAGCAGGGAGTGTGCCACGACGATCGCGACCGGGCTCCACGCCAGTTGGCGCAGCCGGGTGATCAGGTATCCGACGCCGATCACCTCCTCCACGACCGCGTTCTTGAGCGCGGCCAGGACGAGGATCGGTACCGCCCACCACACGTCGTTCAGGTTCGAGGCCTCGATGTCGGCGTTGAGTCCGAGGGCCGTCGCGGCGAAGTAGAGGCCGAGGCCGGGGATGCCGATCGCGGCCGCCAGCGCGGCGCCGGCCAGGAGGTCTCGTGCGGGGCGGGTGCGGTCGAGGCCGATGAGGCGGAACGGGTTCCCGCGATCGAGGCTCAGCAGATGAAGCGCCAGCGCCACCGGGGCCAGGGCGAGGGCGATCCGGACCAGTTGCTTGGCCAGGTCGAGCAAGGGGCGCTCGGGTTCGGCGAGGGCGGAGTTCATGGACTCGGTGTGTTCGGCGAGGCCGCCGGGTGCGGTGAGGGTGCCGAGGATGTCCACGATCGACCAGATCGCGGAGGCGCCAAGCGAGAGCGCCAGGACGATCCAGATTTCTCGCCGCAGCACCGGGGCGCTCAGCGGGAGGCGCTCGGAGTGGTTCGACATAAGCGCCAAGCCTGCCAGAGAAAGCCGGGAAGGCGCCGGGACGGTCGCACGTCGTGTGCGACGGGGACGCCGCCGGGGCGGGGATCATTTGAGGCAGGGGCGAGGTGCTGTGAATCTCATCCCACTCGGCGACGCTCAACCCACAGCACCTCGCTTTCCTACACCCTGTAGGCGCGCAGCGTCTGTCGGTTTATTGACAGTTCGCGGCATCCGTCGGGTAAGGTTAGCCCATCCTTACCTGAGAGGGGCAATCGATGGGACTCGCGTGCGCGGAGGGCCTCACGTGCTGAGCGCCACCGCTGTCGACGTACGCCCCGACTTGACCACTCCTGATCCCCTTGCCGCCCTGCGCGATGCCGCGAACCGCGTCGGTGGCACCGTCGGCCCCAATCCGCTGCTGGGCCTGCGCGACTGGCTCGACAGCGCCGTTGACGACACGGCCGAACCGGACGAGTGCGTCGAGTTCGCCGCGACCGAGCTGACCGACGGCACCCGCGTGGCCGAACTGCTCGGCGCCGCCTCCGCCCTGTGGGGCGGCTCGCCGCACGCCAATGCGGCGTTGGCGTGGAAGACCTACTGCTACTGGATGGTCGCCCCGGCCGTCCTCGGCTACGTCACCGCCCGCCGCGTCCCGCTCATGGAGGCCGGCAATGCCGTCTTCCGCATCAGCGAGGGCGAACCCATGTTCGCGGTGCGGCAGCCGACTCCGCGCTTCCTGGCCCTGCCGGACGACCCGTGCGCGGGCCTGCCCGGCGTCGAAGTCGTCGCGGGCGAGGCGGCGCTGCTGGAGCGGATGCGCGCCTCACTGCTGGAGAACCACCTCGCACCGGTGCTGGCGGCGTTCCTGCGCGAGGTCCGGGTGGGCCGGCGCACCATGATGGGCTCGCTGGCTTCGGGGCTGGCCTATGCGACGGCCTCGTGCGCCCAGGTGGTGGACGAGCCGGCCGAGGTGATCGCCAAGAACCTGTTGTCGGCCTTCGACGTCGCCGACCTGGTCGACGTCGCCACCGACGAGGAGGGCCGCCTGGTCTACCAGCGCCGCACCTGCTGCCTCGCCATCACCCTCGAGGGCGCCCGCACCTGCACGACCTGCTGCGTCGGCCCCCAGCACCGCTGAGAGTTACCAAAGCGTTTGGTAGATTGGCCCTTGCCTTTCGGGGCCTGGAGGAGTCGCATAGCGGACTAGTGCACCGGTCTTGAAAACCGGCGTGGGTGTCAAAACCCACCGTGGGTTCGAATCCCACCTTCTCCGCCACATCCAGCAAAAACGGCCCCCGACCAGGGAAAACCTTGGTCGGACGCCGCTTGTGGACTAATTCTCGCAGGCCGGTCGAGCCCGGTGTGGGACGGCCGGTTACGGCATTCCAGTCAAATTCTGGTCAGATTTCTGACCGGCCGTGCCTTTGGGGAGTTGTGCCGCTGTCGTCTCGCGGGCGTCGTCGCTGCCGGACCACGTGGGGTGAAGAGGTCTGGGCACATAAAAGGACTCAGCACCCCGGCACGGTGCTGAGTCCACGACTAGGGTAACCCCATGCCGCAACTTGCTTCACTTCCGGGTAGGGAAGTTCACAAGATCGTTACGATGGCGCGCCACTGCGCCGAGGCCGACGGGGTCGATCCGTTCAACGAGGAGACCACTCTCGCCCTGTCCCGTCCCGCCTCTCCTGAACGCAGGCACTTCGTTGTGCCACAAGAAGAAACGGTCATCGCTTACGCGGGTGTGGAAGTGGTCGACGGGGCCGCCGGGGCCGAATTGGCGGTCGATCCGGGGCATCGGCGCCGCGGGGTGGGCCGGGCGCTGCTGCGGGAGGTCGTCGCCTCACTTGAGGCCGAAATCACGCAACTGCGGGTGTGGGCGCACGGCGATCTCGCCGCCGCGGCCGCTTTCGCGGAGTCCGAGGGCTTTGCGCGGGAGCGGGTCCTGTTCCAACTCGGCCGAGATCTCGACGGTTTCGAATGGCCTGGAGCGTGGCCGGCCGGGGCCGGGCGCAACTGGCCCACCGGGAACGGCGGGGCCGTGGTGCTGCCCGACTCGATCACGCTGCGGCCCTTCCGGGTCGGCGAGGACGACGAGGAGTGGCTGCGGGTCAACGCGGCCGCCTTCGCCACCCACCCCGAGCAGGGCCGCTGGACGGCGGCGGACTTGCGCTCGCGCCAGTACGAGACCTGGTTCGACCCTGACGGACTCATTGTCGCCGCCGACGACCAGGGCATGCTCGGCTTCCACTGGACCAAAGTGGAGGAGGGGGAGGGCGAGATCTATGTGCTCGGCGTCGATCCGCGGGCCCAGGGCACCGGCGTGGGCCGCGCCTTGACCCTGGCCGGGCTCGCCCACCTTGCCGCGCACGGCATCCGACAGGTCGCCCTGTACGTCGACGAGTCCAATCCCCGGGCAGTGGGGCTCTACCGCTCCATGGGCTTCGAGACGGTCCACAGCGACGTCCAGTGGTCCAAGCAGCTGCGCTGAACCACAGGGCAAATGCCACAGGGCAAGTGCCGTAACGCGAGTCGCGCTCATTCGGAGAACGGGAAAAGTGTCGGGACCCCGCGCTATCGTTGCGCCAGGGGTCCCTAAGGGCTGATATTTCGTATTAAATGCGGATCCGCACCTATCGCGTTCCCGCCAGTGCCGCCGCCGGATAGCCGTCCTCGCCCGGCAGGACCAGCGCCGCCTTTCCGCCCTTGACACTGAGGCGCGGCAGTATCGGGGACATGTCGCGCTGCTCGGCGGCGGCGAAGACCTCGCCGACGGTCGAATAGCGCGAGAGCTCGGCGAGCGTCGTCGCCTCCGGCATCGACATCTGCGCGCCGTACTGGCACACCGCCTGCTCCGGCCCGATCCACGTCGCGTACTCCGGTTCGCGCACCCGAATGCGCGGCTGGAAGCCCTCGGCGAGGGTCGCCACGTAGATCCAGGCGTCGAACCGGACCGGCTCGTACTCCGGGGTCACCCAGCGCGCCCAAGCCCGCTGGAGCGCCACCATCGCGCCGGTCTCCTCCTCGACCTCCCGCACCCCCGTCATCGCCACATCGGGGTCGTCGGGCTTGAATCGCCCGCCCGGGAAGCCGTACCGGGCGACGGGGCGGGCGCTGTTCTCGTCGCGCGCCTCCCACGCCTCCCGCGCCGTCCCACCGTTGACGTAGGCGGCCCGGACCGTCGGCTCCCCCGCGAAGGCCCGGTCGGGCAATGCGGCACCGAACGGCTCCTTCGCGGCGTGACGCAACAGGAACACCCGCAGCGGCGCCTCGCGCAGCAGCACGACGGCGGCGGCCCGCTCAGGCTCGGGCGGCGCGCCCCGCGCTTCGAGGCGGGCACGCGCACGGGCGGCCGACCCTGGGTCGACCGCCCTGAAGTTCCATTTCCCGAAGCGCTGGATGGACATGAATCTCACGCTAGCCGAAGCGCGCGCGGCGCCCTGGCACAACGCCTAGAAAATCCAGCTGATCGGGAAGTACACCAGCGCTCCGACCACGGCCGCGACGGGGAAGGTCAGGACCCAGGCCATGACGATCGTGCGCGCCACACCCCACCGCACGGCCCGCTTGCCGCCGGTCGAGCCGACGCCCATGATCGAGGACGTGATGATGTGCGTGGTCGAGATCGGGGCGCCGATCATGGTGTTGACGAACAGCACCGACGAGGCCACCGTCTCGGCGGCGAATCCCTGCGGCGGGTGCAGGTCGATGATCTTGCGGCCGAGGGTCTTGATGATGCGCCAGCCGCCCTGATAGGTGCCGAGCGCCAGTGCGAGGGCGGCGACGATGTAGACCCATTCCTGGATCTCGGTTGAGGTGTCCTGGTAGCCGCCGACGTAGAGGGCCAGGACGATGATGCCCATGGTCTTGGCCGCGTCCTGCATGCCGTGGCCGATGGCCATGGCGGCGGCCGAGACGGTCTGGGCGTGGCGGAAGCCGCGGTTGAGCTTGTCGGGGCGTCCCTTGCGGAAGATCCAGTAGACCGCGATCATCACCAGGAAGCCGAGCCCGAAGCCGACCAGCGGGGAGATCACGGTGGGAAGTGCGACCTTGTTGAGCAGGCCGCTCCAGATGACGGTCGCGCCTCCGGCGAGGGTCGCGCCGGCGATCCCGCCGAGCAGCGAGTGGGAGGCCGAGATGGGCCAGCCGAACCACCAGGCGATGTAGTTCCAGCCGATGGCGCCGATGACGCCCGCCAGCACGATCGTCAACCCGGTCATGCCGACCGGCAGGTCGACCAGGCCGTCGGCGACGGTCGAGGCGACCGCCCCGCCGAGGTGGGCGCCGATGAAGTTGCCGATCGCGGCCATCGCCAAGGCGGTGCGGGGTTTGAGCGCCCGGGTGGAGATCGAGGTGGCGATGGCGTTCGCCGAGTCGTGAAAACCATTGGTGTAGGCGAACAGCAGCGCCGCGGCGATGGCTGCGATCACCGCGATGAGGTTGGCGTCCACGTCAGGATTCCTTGACGTAAACCGACTCGACGACGTGGCTGACGGCCTCGAAGGAGTCGCAGGCGGCCTCGAGCTCGTCGGCGACTTCCTTGAGCTTCATGACGGTGAGGGTCTCGTACTCGCCGGAGTACAGGCGCACCAGGAGCATGCGGTAGGCGCGGTCACCGTCGTTCTCCAGCCGGTTGCACTCGACCCAGAACTCCTGCATCCCCGAGTTCAGGCCCTTGAGCATGGGCAGGTACTCACAGAGGAGATCGGCCTGGGCCTCCAGCACGGTGATCTGCTCGATCATCTCGCGCGGCAGGGTCGGCAGCGCCGACAGGCCGTAGAGGTAGACCAGGTTCGCGGCGGCCTCGATGTGGTCCAGGACGTCGTCGAGCTTGCCCGCGAGCATGTGCATGTCGGTGCGGTCCATAGGCGTGACGAACGTGGAGTTGATCTTGTTGAACAACCGGTGGGTGAGGTGGTCGTTGTCGTGCTCGACGTCGACCAGCCGCTCCGAGATCTTCTGGTAGTCGGGCTTGTCGTCACCCAGCTCGGACAGGATCGTGACGCCGCGCTTGATATTGTCGGCGGCTTCGTTGAAGAACGCGTAGAACGCGTCGTCTTGAGGTTTCAGCGAGAACCGCACTGGGCATCCCTGCTTTCGTCACTTGGACTGTCCTCACTGTACCGATTGGTCCCGAGGACGGCTGAAAATCGTCCCGCCGAAGTTAACATTCAGGTGAACTGGAAACAAGTTCGCGACTTCCGGTGTGTGGGAGTGCACGTAAGCGCTCTAAGCAGCGGTTGCACATAAGTTCGCAATGAATTCACTTTATGTTCACCTTGGGTCGAGGGGTCATCCATGGTGTACGGAGTTGCCCCTCAGCCGCGGGCGTAAACCCGGGTCTCCATCGACCGATCGAAAAGCGGCGGCGGCACTTCGAAGCCGGTTCGCGGGCGCGGCCGGTCCGCGTGGTCGCCCGGCCCGCTCGGCCGGCGCCGTCAGTCCGGGGAGTCGGCGAGGCGGCCCAGTGCCCCGACCACCGAGTCGGACTTCGTCGTGTACCAGAACGGCGGCAGCGAATCCCGCATGAAGCGGCCGTAGGACCGGCTGGTCTCCAGCCGCGAGTCGAGAATGGCGACCACGCCCTTGTCGGTGGTGCGGCGGATGAGGCGACCGGCGCCCTGCGCCAGCCGGATCGCCGCCGACGGCACCGACACCTCCGCGAACCCCGAGCGACCGGCCTTGTCGGCCGCCTCGCTCCGGGCGGCGGTCAGCGGCTCGGTCGGACGCGGGAACGGAATCCGGTCGACCACCACCAGCCTGCACGTCATGCCCGGCACGTCGACGCCCTGCCACAGGCTCATGACGCCGAGCAGACACGTCGAGTCCTCCTCCTTGAAGCGCTTGACGAGGCTCCCGAGGGTCTCCTCCCCTTGGAGGAGGATGTCGTAGTCGGTCTGGGCGCGCAGCAACTCGGCCGCGGCCTCGGCGGCCCGCTTGGAGGAGAACAGGCCGAGCGTCCCGCCCCGGCTGGCCTCGACCAGGCGCAGCAGCTCCTTGCCGACCTCTTCGGACAGACCCGAGGCGGTCGGGCGGGGCAGACTGGAGGCGACGTAGAGGATGCCCTGCTTGCGGTAGTCGAACGGGGAGCCCACGTCGAGCGAGGACCAGCCCTCTTCTCCGGCGGGAAGGCCCAGTCCGCGCGCGACGGTGTCGAACTTGCCGCCGAGGGTCAGCGTCGCCGACGTGGCGATGACCGTGCGCTCCTCGTACAGCATCGTCGCGAGCAGCCCGCCGACCGACAGCGGCGCGGCCACCAGCTGCGGCCCGTTCGGCTCCGACCAGATGACATCGTCCCCGGCGGGGCCGATGCACCGCCCGGCCGTCTCGATCGCCTCGACCAGCCCGGCCTTGAGCTGCTGGGCGCTCAACTGCTTCTTCGTCTCGGAGTCGAGGTTGGAGAGCATCGTGGTGGCCTTGACGCAGGCGCCGTTGATGAGGTTCAGTGCTCCGACGAGCGGCGCCGGCAGCTCGCCGGTGAACCGGCGCTCGCCGGCCGCGTTCAACGCGCCCTCGAGAGCGTCGGCGGCCTCACCCAGGGCATCGGCCACGTCGGTGTCGACCAGGCGGCGGCCCCGCTTCGCCAGCCAGCGCAGCCGCGCCGGGACCAGCTCGGCCCGCGCCGCGGAGGTGACGCGGTCGACCAGTTCGTGCGCCTCGTCCACAATGAGCACCGCGTGCTCGGGCAGGACGGTCCGCTCGTTCATCATGTCGATGGACAGCAGGGCGTGATTGGTGACGACGATGTCGGCCTCGTGGGCGCGGGCTCGCGCGGCCTCGGCGAAGCAGTCCGGGCCCTGCGCGCAGTCCTTGGCGCCGGGGCACTCCGTCGACGAGGTCGAACCCTGCTTCCAGGCGCGGTCGCTCACGCCGGGATCGAGGTCGTCCCGGTCGCCGGTGTCGGTCTCGTTCGCCCACTCGTACAGCCGCTGCACCTGCTTGGCGAAGGACTTCTGCTGGCCGGCCCACTTGAGTTCCTCGGTGCCTTCGAGCGCACCGGCGTCCTCTTCGTCGTCCCCGGCGATCTTGCGTTTGCACAGGTAGTTGTGGCGGCCCTTGAGCAGTGCGAACGTCGGCGTGCGGCCCAGCACGGGGCCGACGGCCTCGACCAGTCGCGGCAGGTCGACGGCGACGAGCTGGTGCTGGAGCGCGAGCGTCGCGGTCGAGACGACGACGGGCCGTCCGGCGGCCAGCGCCGCGCACAGGTAGGCGAGGGACTTGCCGGTGCCGGTGCCCGCCTGGACGAGCAGGTGGTTCCCCGACTCGATGGCGGCCTCGACCGCCTCGCACATCTGGCGCTGGCCTTCGCGGGCCTGGCCGCCGGGGGTCGCGGCCACCGCCGCGTCGAGGACGTCGATTGCGGTGCTGCTCATGTGGTCTGGGCCGAGGCCTCTCCAAGATCGGTGGGGTCGGTTCCGGCCGCTTCGGCGGACTCGGCTTCGCGACGGGCGTCGCGGTAGCGGTTGAGGGCGCGGACGGTGCCGTTGATGATGGCCAGCACTGGGACGGCGATGAGCGCGCCCATGATGCCGAAGGTGAAGCCGCCGGCGGTGACGGCGAGGATGATCGCCAGGGGGTGGAGCTTGACGGCGCGGCTCATGAGGATCGGTTGCAACAGGTTCGACTCGATCTGCTGGACGGCCAGGACGATCGCGAGCACGATCACCGCGTTCCACAGGCCGTTCTCGGTACCGACGAGCGCGACGACGACGGCGACCGCACCCGATACGGTGGCGCCGACGATCGGGATGAATGCGCCGAGGAAAACCAGTGTCGTCAGCGGCAGCCACAGCGGGATGTCCAGCAGCCACAGGCCCAGTCCGATGAAGATCGCGTCGACGGCGGCGACCACGATCACGGTGCGCATGTACTGCACCAGGGTCGACCAGCCGGCGCCGCCGGCGTAGCGCATCGAGTCGCGGCCGGCCGCCGGAAGCATGCCGGTGAGGAAGTTCCAGATCTTGCGGCCGTCGCGGATGAAGAAGTAGGTGGCGAACAGGCACAGGAACAGGCCGGTGAAGAAGTAGCCCAGGCCTGAGAGCGTCGTCCCGGCGATGTCGACGCCGCTTTGGACGAGGCTCTGCGAATTGTCCGAGAACCAGTCGGTGACCTGGTCTTGGATATTGGCCAGGAACGCCGCGATCTCGGCGCCGTCCAGCCCCCACGGACCGCCTTCCAGCCATTCCTGGGCCCGCTGGAGGCCTACTTCGATCTGGTTCCAGAACTCCGGGACCGAATCAATGAACTGGCGCACCACGAAGGTCATGACCAGCACTACGACGCCGACGCCGGCGATGAGCACCAGGATCGAGGCCAGGGACCGGTTCCAGCCGTGACGGATCAGCCAGGCGGCGAGCGGTTGGAGCATCGCGGCGAGCAGGAAGGAGATGGCGATGGGGATGACGACGATGGTGACGTGGCTGAGCAGCCATAGGACCACCGCTATCATCGCGCCGATGACGAGCATCCGCCACGCCCAGGCGGCGCCGACGGCGAGGCCGACGGGTACGTAGCGGCGCTCGAGGTTCTCGTCGTCGGCGGTCTCGGCGACGTCGATCGGGGGGAGGTCGTCGTCTGAGGGGGCGGTGATCGCGGGGACGGGTTCGTCCTCGCCTCGTCGCGCGCGCGCGGCTCCGACCCGTTCGGCGTATGGGTTGAGGCGCATGCCGATCCACAGCTGTCTCGCGCGGGCGGTGGTGCGGCGGAATCGGCTCACGATATCTCCCAAAACGACGCGGGTGTGACGTCTTCAGTACCGTACCGGTTCGCGCCGACAGCGCCTGCGGTGGCGGCGCGGTGCGAGCCGTGCGTCGCACCGCTCGCACTGCACCGCGCCTCCGGCGGACGGGGTGGCGTTCACTCTGGTTCGGGGCGAGCCGTCCGGCACGGCGAGTCTTTCGAGTTTCCGAGCGGAGCGAGCGGATGGGCGGGGTGACGGGCGTGGGCGGTAAGCTCGGGCGTTGTGACCGATACACCGTTGGACACCGAGTCCGGGCTGCCGATACGTCTGCTGCACGACCGGCTTCTGGTGCGCGAGGATGCCGAGACCGAGCGCCGCTCCGCCGCGGGGATCGTCATCCCCGCCACCGCCGTCATGGGCCGCCGGCTGCACTGGGCCGAGGCGGTCGGGGTGGGCCCGCTGGTCCGCTCCGTCGAGCCCGGGGACCGGGTCCTGTTCGACCCCGAGGACAAGGCCGAGGTCGAGATACAGGGCCGCACTTACATTCTCATGCGCGAGCGGGACATCCACGCCGTGGCCGCAGGGCGCGTCAGCGACGCCAATACCGGGCTGTACCTCTGATGCGCATCGCGGTGTACGGGCTGGGCCTGATCGGCGGTTCGGTCGCTTTGGCGCTGGCCGAGGCCGGCCACGAGGTGATCGGCGGGGACGCGAACGACGCGACCCGCGAGGCCGCGTCGGAGTTCTTCGAGGTGGCCGAGGACCCGGAGCTGCTCAGCCGCTCCGATGTGGCGGTGCTGGCGCTGCCGATGAACGACGACATCGGCAAGCACGCGAGGATCTTCCATCCCAAGTTCTTCGACGGGATCCTCACCGATGTCGCCTCCGTCAAGGGCCGGCCGATGCGGATCTTCTCCGAGACGTGCCGGTACGTGGGCGGGCATCCCATGGCGGGCAAGGAGACCTCGGGCTGGGCCGCGGCCGAGCCGGGGCTGTTCCGGGGCCGCAAGTGGGTGCTGTGCATCGACGAGGCGACCGATCTGGACGACTGGACCGAGCTCGCTCGGCTGTGGACGTCGATCGGGGCGCAGGTGGTGCCGACGACGGCCGAGCAGCACGACGCCGCCGTCGCGCGGGTCTCGCACATCGAACACCTGGTGGCGGCGGCGCTGACGCATTTGGCGGCGGACCCGTTGGACCGCACGCTCGCGGCCGGTTCGTTCCGGGACGGCACGCGCGTCGCGGCCAGCCCGACCCATCTGGTGGAGGGGATGATCCGGCACAACGCGGTGCAGTTGGCGCACGCCTGGCAGCAGTTCTCGGACGTGTTCCTCGAGACGGCCGTGAAGATCGGCGACGATCTCGTCCACTACGACTTCCGGATGCGCGACTGGCTCGACGAGGCGCGGCAGCTGCGGCAGTCGTGGCCGCCGGAGCCGGGTGAGGCGGAGGAGATTCCGCTGACGCGGGAGGCGCTGCTGCGGCTCGGCGTGGACGGCGGATGGGTGGAATCGGTGCACGGCATTGAGGTCGCGACCGTGCGGCGACCTCGCGTAAAGTCCAATCCATGAGACGAATCATCGACGAGATCGCTGACAAGTACGTTGAGGATGCCATCGCCCTCAGCCCCATCGAAGCCACCGCGATCGGCGTGCCCGGTCACGACCACGAGCTCGATGACCTCTCTCCCGCCGGTGCGGAGGCCCACGCGGAGCTGAACCGCCGCGCGATCGCCGACCTCGAGGCGGCGGAGCCGGTCGACGAGCGCGAGCGCGCCGCCAAGGCCGCGATCCTGGAGCGGATCAAGCTGTCGCTGGAGCGCCACGACGCCGGCGACGAGTACCTGGGCCTGAACGTGCTGGCCTCCCCGGTCCACAGCGTCCGCCAGATCTTCGACCTCATGCCGAAGGAGGGCACCGAGGCCGCCGAGAACATCGCGAAGCGCCTCGACGCCGTCCCGACGGCGTTCGGGCAGTACACCGAGACGCTGCGCGCCGAGGCCGCGGCCGACCGCGTGCCGGCCAGGCGCCAGATCCTGGAGGTCGCCCAGCACTGCGACAACTGGAACGGCGCCAAGGGTCCGGACACCGACTTCTGGATGGGGCTGATCGACTCGGTCACCGTCGACGGCGAGAAGATCACGAAGGGCCCGCTGCGGATCGCGCTCTCCAACGGCGCGGCGGCCGCGCGGCGGGCGGCGACGCAGTTCGCGCTGTTCCTGCGCGAGGAGCTGGCCGACCAGGCGCCCGAGAAGGACGCCGTGGGCCGCGACCGCTACTCGCGGGCGTCCAGGTACTTCATCGGCGCCGAGATCGACCTCGAGGAGACGTACGCGTGGGGCTGGAAAGAGCTCGCGCGCATCGAGGACGACATGTTGGCGACGTGCGCTCGGATCAAGCCGGGCGCGTCGATCGAGGAGGTCGTGGCGTTCCTGGACGAGGATCCGTCACAGAACCTCACCGATAAAGAGGTCTTCCGCGACTGGATGCAGCACCTCGCCGACTCGACCATCGCCGACCTGGCCGACGATCACTTCGACATCCCCGAGCCGATCCGCACGATCGACTGCAAGATCGCGCCGACCGAGGACGGGGCGATCTACTACACCCCGCCGAGCGAGGACTTCTCCCGTCCGGGCGCGATGTGGTGGTCGGTGCCCGAGGGCCAGAAGCTGTTCGGCAAGTGGCGTGAGAAGTCCACCGTGTACCACGAGGGCGTGCCGGGTCACCACCTCCAGGTGGGCCAGACGATGGCGCGCATCGAGCTGCTCAACCGCTTCCAGCGCCAGCTGATGTGGTGCTCGGGCCACGGCGAGGGCTGGGCGCTCTACTCCGAGCGGCTCATGGACGAGCTGGGCTACTACGACGACGACCCGGCCGGGCGCCTCGGCATGCTGGACGCGCAGGCCTTCCGTGCCGCGCGCGTGATCGTCGACATCGGGCTCCACTGCGAGCTGGCGATCCCCGAGGACAACCCGTTCGGCTGGCGCGCCGGCGAGGAGTGGGACGGCGAGAAGATGTACGAGTTCATGCGCGCCCACACCCGCACCATCGAGGACGACATGCTCAAGTTCGAGCGCAACCGCTACCTCGGATGGCCGGGCCAGGCCCCGTCCTACAAGGTCGGCGAGCGCCTGTGGATGCAGGCCCGCGAGGACTACAAGGCCCGCAAGGGCGAGGACTTCAGCCTCAAGCAGTTCCACTCGGACTCCCTGAACCTCGGCTCGATGGGCCTCGACCCCTTCGCCGAGGCCCTCGGCCGGCTCTAAGCGAATAGGACGGAAGGGGCGGCGGAATATCCGCCGCCCCTTTGTCAATCGCGGCCGGGCCGGGCTCGCACGTTTCTCACCACTGGCGACCCGAACGCTCCAAAATCCAATTTCCAGTGGCATCGCTCTTGCGGTTCCTCCCCTTCGAGGGCTTCACGCCCCCTCCGGCCGCACCAGCCGGACGAAGCCCACCAAGGGTCCATAGGGGCCCTCATTGGCCGTTCAGGTTCCGGTGAAGTCGACCAGGGCAGTCGACGCATCTCCCCCTTGAGGGGGACCGATGCGCGGCTCTCGGGGGAGGCGGCGTGCTCGACGGTCGAGCGACACTCGGAAGCAGCGAACCGGTGTGAGTGGACCGGCGCGCGAGCGGGAGAACCCGCGATCCCCGAGTCGATACCAGGAGTCCCGAATGACCACTGTCGGATTCGCCGAACGGATGCATGGACGGACCGCAGCGGGGGTGCCGCGTTGGGCCGTGTGGGCCGCTTACGCCACCGCGCTGACCGCGCTGCCGTCCGGCATTTGGAGGATTGTCGAGAAGGCCGGCGGTGTGCCGCTGTTGGAAACGGATCCTTCGCTGTACGCCGAGGCGAGCGGTCTGGCCGCGGGCCCGTGGTGGTACATCATCACGCTCAGTGTGGTCAGCGAGGCGCTGGCGTTCTTGGCGGTCGGCCTGGTCACGGTGTGGGGCGAGGTCTGGCCGCGGTGGATTCCGGGATTGCGGGGCCGCAGAGTGCCGGTTCTGGCCGCTGTCATCCCGGCCGCGGTCGGCGCGGTGTCGCTGCTGTTCCTGACGTACATGATGGTCATGTTCGCGTTCGGGTTGGGTGTCGACGGCAATCCCACCAAGCTGGTCGTGCACGGATGGCAGACCGTCGTCTTCTGGGTCGCGTACGCACCGCTCGTGGCCTGGGGGCCGCTGCTGGGCGTCCTCACGGTCCACTACTACCGGCGCCGCACGGCGGCCGCTCCGGTGCGGGCCCTGGCCGGTGCCACCCGATAGCAAGGGCCTTTGCCACCGAGGCCGACCGGGCCGCCGCCTGGGTACTCCGCACCGTCGAACGCGACCACCGCACCCCCGACCGTACGGCCGATCAGCACAGTGGAGGCACCGTTCGGACCTGCGACGGCTGAGCTGGGCCACGCCCCGAGGACAGGTCGTCAGGTGGGGCGGCCGGTTCTCTACCAGTCCCTCCGAGCGCGGCCGCAGTCCCTTCCCGACGCACCTCAGGCGTGGTCGAGGCCGAGCTCCATTTCGGGCCTTCCGTACCAGGTCCGCAGGCGGTCGGCGCCGCGGCGCATCGCCGCGATCTCCGCGGCCGTGAACCCGCGCAGGCGGTAGGAGTCGATGACCACGCGGTCGGCCTTGACCTGGGCCTTCCAGTGCCCGATCACCTGGCCGTCCAGCAGGATCGCCGAGTTGAACTTCGGGCGGTCGGGGAACCTGGTCGGCGGGATGGACGAGTGCCGCACCCAGTCCTTGGAGTCCGTATAGGAGCACATCATCTCGTCGAAGCCCTGCACGAAGTCGACCACCGGAGAGCCGCCGACCGCCTCGGGCACGTCGCCCTCGAAGTAGCAAACGCGGCCGTCGATCACGGCCGAGTCGAAATCCAGATCGGCCAGCGCCGCGTTCGCGTCCGCCACCGTCAGGCTCGACCACCGGGTGAAGTCCTTGACCGTCGCCGGGCCCCGCGAGGCGAAGAACCGCCGCGCCAGCTCCCGGATGGCGTCCTTGCGGTCGATGGAGGCGGCCGGGACGCGCTCGTCGAAGTTCGCGTAGGTCTGCTTGGGGCCGATCGGAGTGCCCGAACAGATCGCCGCCTCCAGTTCGGCGTGGAAGAGCAGGTGAATGAGCCGCCGCCCGGTCGGGTCGGCGATCCCGGCGCGGGCCAGTTCCTCGGAGGCCTCCTCCCGCGTCAGGTGCTGCCCACCGCTGGTCGCCGCGGCCAGGATCTCGTCGCTCTTCGCCAGCAGTGCCGGGCCGAGGTTGAGCTCGCGGTACTGCGTCTTCGCAAGCATCTGCACCCGCTGGGCCGTGGCGGCCAGCATCATGCGCGCGTCCGGGGCGGGGACGGTGTGCCAGGTGGGGCGCAGCACGTGGGTGCGCACCACCGCGCCGGAGCCGAGGAGCGCGTCGACCGATTCCGCGGCGGCGAAGGCGCCGCCCGCGTCCGGTTCGGATCGCATCGCCGGGGTGAGCTTCGAGGGGTGGTATTCCTGGGACTGGACCGCCCCCAGGTGCGCGAACGCGTCCATCGGGGTGGCGTGGCGCGGACCGTGCAGGCGCTGGGAGTGCGCCCGCCAGGCCGCGACGCGCCCCGGAGCGAGGGCGAGAACGCGATGGTTGGGTGATGCCATTCGCAAATGCTAACCGCGGCATACGACATGAAGTGTCCGCAGACATCCTTTGATCGGGTGGACACATGTTGCGAAATGCCGTCACACTGGGAATATGTCTCTACCCCAAGCGGTGCTCCGTCTTTCCACTGACGTCCTGGCCGAGATCAACGACGATGAACGCCTGGCCTTCGCCTACGCGCACGGTCCGGCGCTGACCGGGTTCGGCGACGAGGCCGAGCTGGTGTGCGTCTGGGAGACCACCGACGTGCCCGCCGAGGCCAGCGGCGAAGCGGTCAACCTCACGGTCGAGAAGTTCACCTCGCTGCTCGATGAGCTCATGCGCGGCGAGGGCTGGGCCGAGCCGGGCGCCGAGGCCCTGCGCGTCATCGCCGGCTTCGCCGACGGCGCCCTCCTGGCCGACGACTCCGAGCTGGGTTCGAAGGCCCGCGCGGAGGTCACCGAGTTCCCGCAGATCCTCGCCGACGCCTCCAAGGCTGCCGTGGAGGCCGAGACCGAGACGCTGGCCGAGCGGCTGGGCGCCACGGGCGACCCGTGGGAGTTGGCCGAGACGCTCGTCGGCGGGCTGCACCGCGCGTATGTGGCGCTGTTCGCGTCGGCCGGCTACTTCTTCCCCGGCCGGGAGCACCGGCTGGAGTTCGTCGAGCGGCACCTGCTGGGCGAGGAGGTCCTGGAGGCGGAGGCGGCGCTGTGGGCGGCGGTCGAGAAGGCTCCGGCCGACCGCTCCGACCAGCTGCCGCAGGCGTGGCGGGCGCTGGCCCGCGCCGTGCTGGACAACTCTTAGGCGCGCCCTGAGCGCTGCCGTGCGGCTTCGTAGAGGGCGATCGAGCCGGCCGCGGCCGCATTGAGCGACGAGGCGGCGCCGCCGATCGGAATCCGCGCGGTCACGTCCACAGTGTCGTGCCAGGCGCGCGACATGCCGTCGGTCTCGCGGCCGAGGACCAGCAGCGTCGGGCCGGTCAGGTCGGTCGCGGCCAGTTCGTTCTCGCCGTGCTCGTCGGTCCCGACCATCCGGACCGGGGCCCCGGCCTGGCCTGTGATCCAGGCGGCGACGTCCTGGGGCCGGTCGGCGTGGGCGACGCGGGTGGAGAACAGCGACCCGGTGGAGGCGCGCACCGACCGCGGATCGAACGGATCGGCGCCGTGCCCGGTGGTGATCACCACGTCGGCGCTGAACGCGTCGGCCGAGCGCAGGAGCGAGCCCAGGTTGCCCGGGCTCCCGGGCCGGTCGAATGCGATCCCCAAGAATCCGGGCCCGGCCTTGATGCGACGCAGGGACACGTCGGGCATGGACACGACGGCCAGCAGCTCGGGCGCGTCGGACTCCTTCTCCCCCAGCTCGGCCATGAGCTCCCGCGCGACCGCATAGTGCTGTCCGCCACTGGCGTCGAGCACGCCCCGGGCCCAATCCGAGAGCCGCCGGTCGGCGTCGAAGAGGACGTCCTGGAACGTCCACCCGTGCTCCAGCGCGAGATCGATGGGACGCACGCCCTGCACCAGGAAACCGCCGGCCTGATTCCGCTTCTTCCGGTTGGTCAGCAGCGCCTCCCACTGCTGAAACCGCGCGTTCCGAGCACT
This sequence comes from Glycomyces buryatensis, assembly GCF_004912275.1. Classification (GTDB taxonomy): domain Bacteria; phylum Actinomycetota; class Actinomycetes; order Mycobacteriales; family Micromonosporaceae; genus Glycomyces; species Glycomyces buryatensis. Next base: position 68,673 of record NZ_STGY01000009.1, on the reverse strand, counting down.
GACCCGCAGCACCTTGCCCATATGTCCCCGTCTCCCTCACCACGCACCGAACGCCCATTCTACGAAGCACCCCGCCTCGCACCCCGGACCGCCGTCCGATGACCCACGGCACAACCGCATACCCGCTTGCAGGCCGCCCCGCGCTCCAGGTAGGCTGGTGCGCGGCCCGGTCGTACGGGCCGAGAATGCGCCGCTAGCTCAACGGATAGAGCATCTGACTACGGATCAGAAGGTTGGGGGTTCGAATCCCTCGCGGCGCACCAATCAAGCAAGTCAAGGCTCGGATCGCAATTGTGATCCGGGCCTTCTTTTTTGGCGAGGTCGGGGGACCGGTGGGCAAGAACAACCAGCAGCGACGCAAGACGAAGGCCAAGTCTCGCAAGCAGCGCCCTCAATCCGGCCCGGGACGTGGCGGGTCCGCCGCAGAACAGGACGGTCTGAGCGGGCTGCCAATCGAAGGCCGCGCCCGCTATGCGGTGCTGACGATCCTCCAGGAAACGGCTCGCGAAGAATTGGACTGGGTGGATGCGGCGTCTCATCTGGAAGGGCAGTCGAGCGACGAGGGCTGGCCGGCCGCGCTCGCCAGGACGTTCGGGGAACTCGGCGACGACACGGTCGCGCATGCGTGGCAGCAAGGCTGGATGCCGCGAGAGGTGGTGAGCGCCTTCCGGAAGTCGCTCAGCGCCGAGGCGGTCCGGGCCGCGAAAACCATGATGCGCGGCCAGTTGGCGCGGTATCCCGAGGCGCAGTTGAGCGACCGGTGGAGGGCCCACCGCGAGGAACTGGTCGACCAGACCGAGTTCGAGGACATCGCCGCGGCGGTCAGGGGACTGGGCCGTTGGGACCGGATCGTGCTGTGGGCCGGGGCGCTCGAGGCGTTCCCCATGTTCAGCACCATCCCCTCTATCCCGAAGGTGGAGCCGCTGCCGGGCAGCCCCGTGGTCGCACACGGATTCAAAGGAGCCGAATCCTCCAAGATCTACACCAAGATTCAGGCGCTGCTGGCCAAGGCCGAGGCGACCGGTTCGGACGCGGAGGCCGAGGCTTTCACGGCGAAGGCCCAGCAGCTCATCGCCCGCCACAGCGTCAACGAGGCGCTGCTATCGCAGACCGGCCACGGCAAGCGCGAACCGGATGCCTTGCGCGTCATCATCGAACGGCCCTACGAGATGCCCAAATCGGAGCTGCTCGCACAGATCGCGAGCGCCAACCACTGCCGCCCCGTGTATTGGCCGGACGGCGGGTTCACCACGCTGATCGGCGACCGGGACGACCTGCGCTCGGTCGAGCTGCTGTACAACTCGCTGCTGGTGCAGGCCACCGCCACGATGACCCGCGCGGGCTCGGTCTCCTCCAAGGCGGGCAGATCGCAGACCCGCTCGTTCCGCCAATCGTTCCTGGCCTCCTTCGCAGGGAGGATCGGCGAGCGGCTGCGCGCATCGGCCGGCGACACCACCCGCGAAGTCGCCGAGGAGACCGGCACCGACCTGGTCCCGGTAATGCGCCAGCGCGACGAGCGCGTCGACGCCAGGACCGAGGAGCTGTTCCCGAACCTGAAATACGGCCGCGGGACTCGAATCACCAACTACGAGGGCCACGTGGCGGGCCTTGCCGCCGCCGACGCCGCCCGACTCACCGCCGGAGAGCCGATCACCCCGAGCTGAACCCGGCGACCACGAGGTAGGACGGAACCGCGGGCGCGGTCAGCGGCGAGCACGGCCAAGAGCGCCGTGTGTGCAGGTGGCGTTGCGGGACCCGTGCTGTGAGAATCGGGGGGTGAACGCTTCCTTCGAGGGTGACGAGGCGACCGGCCGGTACGTGAATCCGCGCAGGCTCCCGCTTCTGAAGTCTTCCCCGGCGACTATCCGTTCCATCGCGGACGGCACCCAGACCGCAATGCTCGTGTCGCACCTGGCGATCCCTTGGCACCGACGAGTCGAGCCGGGCCTGCGGATCGAGGTGTGGTCAACGCAGCGGACGAAATCGGTGAAATGGTGGCATTGGACGGTTGTAGAGGTCACTGCGGCCTGCGTCCACAAGCGCGGCAGGGACATTCGTACCTGCCCCGCAGCGCACCGGCCTGGGGCCATCGAAGTGAACCGGACCGGTTGGAAGCAGATCCTCGACCACGCCGTCCTCGCCGGGGAACGGAAGCCGCTCCCGCCTGGCCGTTGGACCGACAAAGTCGAGGGCGGCTGGACCTTCGCGGAGGTCCTGCTGCTGAATGCGGGCCGGGACCGGATGGAGCCACCTCACCAGTATCGCAATGGGGTCGAACGGGAACTCGCGGAAGCGAACCGGCGCTACGAGCTCTTGGACCTCACCGCACGGGAGACCGGGCAAAAACGCACGAGGGACCACGAGGAGCTGCGGTTTCGGGCCAAGTCAGCTGCCTACCAACGAAAACTCGGCCATGTACTGGAGGCCGGTGGCGACGCCGGCACGCTGGCGGTGAGCGAGGACGAGATCGACGCCGAACTGCCACGAATCGAACGACGAGCCCGAAAGTAGCTGAGAGGCTCCTCTAACCTGCGAGTCATGCTCCCGCAATGACCGCTCAAGCACTGGGACAGTCAAGCCTGACCTCGGGGGCAATGTTCAGGGCCAGACCCCGTGCTGCTTCGCGATCTCAACGAGATTCTGGCCTGCGCGGTTCACCCAGAACTGCGGACCCGCAAGGGATCGAGGTCTCTTGCCGGTCGCTTCCTCCTTCAGATCCAGGGCCAGGCCGGTCGCGGAGTACCGCTGGTGGTCGACTTCCCATTCAAGGCAGTTGACCGGGTCGTTGACGAAGGTGGCTCGGCACCGATTCGGATTGGCCAGCGCCCATGGGTGGATGGGGCTTCCCGTGATCACGTTGAGGTATGCGAACCAGAAGGGTTCGCCGACCGGGATGATTCCATGTTGAACGAGTCGTTCAACGACGTTGCGCGGCCGTGTCGAGACCTGCGGGGCGGGTTGCGGCCCTGCAAAGCCGGCCAGTGTGGCCACTCCCGCTGGAAGGACGATCTTGACTGCCCGCCCCTGCTGGCCCTCCCCGAGGAGGGTGAAGGGTCCCGAAGGCTGGCTGTTCTGGCTCTGCGGCGCCATGCTGCTCCTCTCCGGCCGCCGTCGACGTCCGAAGTTGATGTGCTTGATGCCGCCCGAGATTACGCCGCAAGGCAGACAATCGCCTCACACAGCCGAGTGAACCAGGCCCTGCTTCACACTCGGCGGAACCAGCCCGTGCCCTGGAGGGCCTGACGAGGCCCACCACATAGCGATTCGGCTGCGGCACAGCGCTCGGCGTAGAGACGCACCGCAGCGCGCAGCAGCCGCGCCTCCCGGTCCTCGTAGCGCAGCCAGTCGAGATGGCCGGGTTGCGCGACGAACCCGGGCCCGCACTCCCGCATGACCACGGTGCCGATACGCCTGGGCTCGATGTCGGTGAAGCTGACCAGGACCGTGTCCGCGAGCTTGCACCACACCAGTTCGACGCGGCGCTCGTCAACGGCGACCGATCCGAGCCGCACCATCGCCGAGTTCGTGGACCAGGGCCGCACCATGCCCTCGGCGAGGGCCCGCTTCCAGATCGTCTGAGCCTCGGCTGCCGCGAACGCATGGGACTCAGGCGGCCAGTCGTCGCCGTAGAGCCGCACCCGCGGGGCAGCGTCCAGCTCGACCGCGTAGCCGATCTCTTCATGCGCCGCAGGGTCGACGCGCTCCAGCCAGACGGTCGCACCGATCCCGTCGTGATGTGCGGTGACCTCAATGAGATTGGGCCCCAGGCGAAACTCCCCGATCGGGATACGTGCGGTGATTCCTGCGGCTGATTCGGGCCGACCGCCGCGCGGATTCAGCGGCGCGGCGGTCGGCCCCGCCGGGGAGCCGTCGTGTCGAGCATTCAGACGACGGCCCTCCCGGCGTTGGGGCGGCAATCTGGACACCAGGCGCGTTCGTGGAGGTGAAGCCCTGGCGTGTAGTGCCACCCGGCCGCCTCTACCCGGCGCGCCATCTCTCCGTAGCCGGAAACGGAGAGACGAAGCGCGACCGGACAGAGGCAGCAGGACACCGTGACTGGACACCGGGGCTCCACCCTGCCCCAACCGTCAACGGTGTCGGAGTGCGGTTCATGGAATACAACGGCTTTATAAGTGCGGGAACCGGAACGGGCAGGCTGTGGCAGGCGTGCGGCGGCGACGACGCTGCGAGACAGGAGATCACCGAATTCGTTCACGGCCGGGTCGCCGCATCCCGCGAGGCGGCGAGGATCGCGTCGATGGACTCGAAGGCGAGTCGCTTGACGTCTTGCTTCCAGTCCTCGGGGTTCGAGGACCAGAGACGGCCCTGCCACCTGATGAAGCGCTCGCCCGGTTCGGTCGGGTTGCAGACCACGGCGATCTGCGGTCCCTCGTCGTGGTGAAGGCACACGTTCATCCGTCTGCCGCTCGCGCTGGCGCGCAGTACGAACGCAGTGCCCTTCGCGTTGACGAATAGGCCGTATACCCGGCCCGGATCGAGCGGTGGACGTTGTCGTCGGGTCATGCCGTGCCCTCCCTCGCAACTTGACAACAGTCGCCTTAGGGCTCCGCACTGAAACGGCGGAGCGTTGGCACAAGCCTAAGAACAGGGGAAACGTTGGAGCAATCACGAGAACTGACCGGAGGGTCTGCCAGAAGCGGCCGACTGTCTCCGAGAAAGGCCAGACCGATGGGACAAAATTCGTCGTCTCGGTGTCCCGTGCCGGTGGCCGCAGCCGACTCGGGTGGACCCGAGAGCGGACGCTATTCGGAGGCGTCTCGCGCGTCCTGGATCAGGACGGAGAGGTCGAGTTCGCCGTCCTGGACGCCGCCGACGAAGGCCTCCCACTCCTCAGGGGTGTAGATCAGGATCGCGCCCTCGGGGTCGTCGCAGCGGCGAATGGCTACCAGCCCGTTATCGGCGAAGCCGATCTCCAGCTCTCCGGGGGTTCCATCGTCGGCGTCGGGACGCGCCCAGCGGGCGGAAGCCGTGTCGAACTGGCCTTTAAGGGGGTGTTCGCGCATGTGCTCGCTCATATGACTCCTCGGATGCGATGCGCTTGCGGTGCTTGGAAAGTGAACGAGCGGCGGGCCGGAGCCTGCCGCTGCGTTCGATATTCTGACTGGTTCGGTCGACGACCCTCTAGCCTCCACGCCGGGCCGCCGACAAACCCACGGCTTTACTGCCGGCCGTGGTGCTTCACCCACGCCAGGAGCCCGTTGTAGCTGCCGGGCGTGACGGTGAGGATGGGGCGGTCATCGGCGAGCTTGCTGTCCGAGACCTGTGGGGCGTCGTTGTCGAGACGCACCTCGACGCAGTTGTTGTCCTGGCCTCCGCCGCTGCGACTCGACTTGCGCCAGGGTCCTGTGTTGCTCACTGTAGGAAGTCCTCCAATGCGATCGACTTGCCCGATGCCAGCTTGGCGGCACCGGAGAAGAACTTACCTCGCGCCGAGTCGACGGGGACGAAGCCGGACCCCCGGGGCGACTCGACGTTGATCACGGTCTCTTCACCGTCATCGTATTCGAGCAGGTTGAGCGTCCAGCTCTGGAGCTCATATCGGCCAGCGCTGAACGGAATGACCCGGACATCGGCAAACGGCAGCGCCGCGATCTCGCGCAGATCGGCCAAGATCGCGTCCTTCCTAGGGCCGAGGTCGATGGTCAGGGCGACTTCGCCAATGAGAGCTTGGATCGCGCGCTCGGACTCGATCCAGCGCTCGCGCCGATCCATGCGAAACTCCAGGCCCTCCTCCCAGTCGAACTCGCCTTCCATCGCAATCGTGGTCGTGTCCCTCAGCATCCGGTAGTAGGCCCGGCCCTGGATGAGCGAGGGAAGCACCGAGTAGGAGTGGAACATCATGTAGCTCGCGCTGTCCTCGCACTGCTGGTAAAACCAGTTTCGGTCTTCGAGGACGCTGGCATAGTGGCTGCACCAGTCGTGCGCCTTCGACGCCTCGGCGAGCCTCGCGATGTGGTCGGCCTGCTCGTACGGAGTTTGATAGAACCTGAGGAGCTTGAGTACGGTACCGAGGTTGATCCCGCGATACCTCCCGGATTCCAGACGCCCCAAGGTCTTCGGGGAACAGATGTCGCGCGGAATCTCGGCCTTCTGGTAACCCTTCGGGAGTCGCTGGCGAGGGCGGGTCCGCTCGGTGACGAGCTGTCGCGCGAGTTCCATGAGCGGAGGCGGTCCTGGGGGCAGTTCTTCCTCAACGTCCGTCATGCCGAGCAATTCTAGACAGCGTGAGCACTTCGCTACAAGATCAACTCACCTGTACTACGCGTGGGGGTTTGAGTCAGATATCCGACTGTCACTCAATCCAGTTGCGTCGCTTCGGCTCCGAACTCACCGAATCCTAGACTGTTTCGGTGAAGAGCGGGTTCACCCTTGACGACCTTGCCGAACTGGCAGGCCCGAAATCCTACGAGCACGGACTGAAGTATTTCGACGCGGTCAGGCATCTAACTGCGTCAGACAAGGAGATCCGGGCCGAAGTCCAGGGCACCGAGCGCTATCGGGTCAGCTTGCGACTCAAACGCAATGGCATCGAAGGCCGGTGCGACTGCCCGTGGGGCGAGGACGAGAACTTCTGCAAGCACTGCGTTGCGGTGGGCGTCGTCTACCTCTACGAGCATGAACACGGCGGCGACGTACACGAGCCGGTCGACCTACGCTCGCACCTTGCGTCGCTCGAAAGGTCTGCACTTGTCGAGCTCCTGCTCGAGGCAGCCGAGGACGACTCCGCACTGCGCGAGCGACTGGAGCGGCGGGCCGCCTTCGCCGACACAGCCAAGGGCCGGACGATCGACGGCCAGCTGTCCGCCGTAGACAATGCGCTCGTCCTCAACGGGCACTACCAACTCGACTACAACGAGCACGAGCATTACGCCGCCGCGGTCTCGGACTTCGCGGCGCATGTTCGCGCGCTCGTCGTAGAAGGCCGCCCCGGCGATGCCGTGGCCTTGGCCCGCCATGCGATCGACCGGGTCCGCGAGTACTGGGAGCGGGCCGAGGTCGAATATCGGGTCGGCGAGGCGGCCGGCGAACTCGCCTCCGCCCATCTCGACGCCTGCACGGCCGCCGAGATCGACCCGATCGCGACGGCCGAATGGATCGCCGCCCACCAGCTCGACGACAACACCATGCCCGAGTTGGACATCGAGGACTACGCGACGGTCCTCGGCGACGAAGGTCTCGCCCACTACGGCTCGATCCTTCGGACCCGCAAGGGCCACATTGAATCTTGGACTCACCGCTACCTGCTGATCCGCTACGCCGAATGCGTCGGCGACGACGAATTCATACTCGAAGCGCATGCTCAGACGGCATCAGAAGACGGCAACGCCTGGCCCCTCGTGGATCAGCTCGACCGCATGGGCCGTCGCGCCGAAGCAGTCGAGCGGGCTCGTGAAGCCCTCGCCTCCGGTCGGCAGGACCAGCGCCTCATTGACTTCCTCTCCGAGCACTACGAGAGCGCCGAGGACCGCGCCGCCCTCATCGCTCTCCACAAGGACCGCTTCGAACAAGACCCCGGACTCCATTCATATGAAGCTCTTGCCCGACTGGAAGAGCCCGAACTACTCGGCTGGGCCGTGGAGTCCGTGCAAGACCTGCTCAAAGGCCCAAGGCCCCGTTGGGGACTGGCAGACGACCTGGCCGATATGCTGCTCCGCCAGGACCGCGTAGCCGAGGCCTGGCAGGCCGCACGCGAGCACCGCGCCCTGCCCGAGACCCGGGTCAAGGTCGCCAAGCGCCACCGCTTCGAGGCCCCGGAAGCGACAGGTGAACTGTTCATGGCCCAAGCCGAGGCCCTGATCGACCGGATGAACAAGCAGTCATACGAGGCCGCCGCGGAGCTCATCGCCCTCGCTGCCGAATGCCTTGACCGCTCAACTGGACCTGGCGCGGGAGCCCTGTACGTCGCCAACCTCCGCGAGGCCCACTACCGCAAACGCAACCTGATGACCGCCCTCGACGCCCGAGTGCTCACCTGACTCCGAACATCCAACTCTTCACGTCGGCTGCCCTCCAGATCCGCCACTCGCGGAGCCGTGAGCCAACGATGACATCTTGTGAACATCTCCAGGTCATGTCAACAACGTTCACAGCGACTTGGACTCAAATCTTGTGAACATGTACAGTCCCTCCATGATCCCCGACGACCCTGACGAGCTGACGGCCGCCGCCATCGCGCGGATGGTCGGCGTCGGGCGGGCGGCCGTCTCAAACTGGCGGCGTCGCTACCCAGAGTTCCCCCGCCCGATCGGCGGCAGCCCCACGAGCCCCAGGTTCTCTCGCAAGGAGGTCGAGGCCTGGTTGCTGGCGACCGGCAAGGGCCACCAACTTGCGACGGCCGGTCAAACAGACACCGGCACTGGACACGTCGTCAGCTCGCCGAACTCCCAGGAGGAGCGCTACGACGAGCGGATGCGTCGCCTGTCGGAACGCGGGATAACGGACCTGAGCCCAGCCGAGTTGCTGGCCAAGGCAATGGCCTCGCTGTTGCCGCGCTCGACGGCCGCCGAGGAGCCGGTCATCAAAGACGATGCCGACGCCCCCACGGTGCTGGACCCCGCCGGCTCTCACGGGACGCTGCTGATGGCCGCTGCCGATCGGTTCGGCGAGCATGTCCGCTTGGCCGGGCAGGAAAGCGAAGAGGTCGGCGCCGCTGCCGCCACAATGCTCTTGCGCCAGAACCCATACGCCACCCCGTATGAGATCGAAGTCGGCAACTCTTTGACGGATAACCGTCTCCGCGCACATCGAGGCTCGGCGGCAGGCGTGCTCTGCCAAGTGCCCGCCGATCAACGGAAGCGAACCGGACAAACCATCGATCTCCCCGCCGACCTGCGATGGGAGTTCGGCGTACCCGGCGCGAAGGGCCATGAGCTGGCCTGGGTCACGCACAGCTATGCCTATCTGCGGCCAAATGGGGTGGCGGTCATCGCGGTGTCCCCTCGCACCTGCACCGAAAGCTCGGGGCGGGACGTCCGCGCGGGCCTGGTGCGTTCCGGGGCTCTGCGCGAAGTGATCACGCTGCCAAAGGGAATCGGACCCCGCCCTAACTCAGAAGTATGCCTCTGGGTGCTGCAACGCCTCCCCGCTTCCACCGACGCGCCAACCGTACGCATGATTGACCTGTCCGCGCTCAGCGATCCCGCCGAAGTTCCGCACGAGTTCGGGGCGTGGCAACGGTTGTTCGGCAATCCGGACCCGACGATCATCCGCTCGGTCCCACGCCCGGACCTGCTCACCGGCGACACCGATCTCCGGCCGTCACGTCATCTCGCCGTGCGCGCCAAAGCCAGTGCCGCCGAGCTCGACCAGGTCACCGACCGGTTGCGGGATCTGTACTCACGCATAGGCGAAGGCCTGCCGCGGTTCACCTCACCGACCTCGCCGCCGCGACGCTCCTATGTGAGCATTGGAGAAATGGAACGCCTGGGGGCGCTGCGGATTCGCTCGCGCGAAACCACCCCACGTCGTGGTGACCTGCTCCTGCGGACCTTGGGCAGGCCACCGGCCGTCGCGGCCGGAACCGAGGCCGACGAATCCGGCGTCGCTCATGTGGTCCAGGTCGACCCCGCCCGCTTGGATTCGCACTTCCTCGCCGGGTTCCTGCAAGCCGACTCCCACTCGCTGCCGGTGGCCAATACACTCGGAGCGATCAGCCGAGAAGACCTGCGGCGGTGCCTCATCCCCGATGTGGGATACGCAGAGCAACGCCGATACGGCGACGCGTTTCGCCACTTGCAGGGGCTCCAAGCCGCGCTGGCGGCGCTGGCGCGGATCAGCGCGAGCCTCATAGACCAGACGATTCACGGCCTCACGACAGGGGCCGTGGCACCCGACTTCATCCCACAGCAGAAGACCGGCAACAGCACCGAAGGTGAGACGAGCGAACTGTGAGCGCAGGACCCACACACGAAAAGATGGCCAAGGACATCTGGAGCGTCGCCGATCTGCTGCGCGGCGACTACAAGCGCCACGAGTACGGACAGGTGATCCTGCCGTTCACCCTCATCCGCCGCCTCGATGCGGTGATGACGCCGACCCGTCAGGCCGTCTGGGACCGGGACGCGAAACTCGGCGGCATCCAGAACAAACAGCGACTACTCGAGATCGCCGCGAAGCTCCCGTTCTACAACACATCGAAGCAAGACCTCGAGTCGATCAGCGCCGACGCACCGAACTCCGCGAAGAACATGCAGGACTACCTAAACGGCTTCTCCCCGAACGTCGAGGTGATCCTGTCCCGCTTCGACCTGGACAACCAGATCGCCCGGCTCGCGGAGGCGAAACTACTTCATCAGGTCGTGGGTAGGTTCAAGGGCATGCGCGACTTGGACAAGTTGTCCAATCACGACATGGGTTACGTCTTTGAGCACTTGATCCGCAAGTTCGCCGAAGACTCCAACGAGACCGCCGGCGAACACTTCACCCCCCGCGAGATCATCAAACTCATGGTGAATCTGCTGATCGCCCCGGACGCCGACACGGTCATGGGAGACGGCCAGGTCATCAACATCCTCGATCCCGCCTGCGGGACAGGCGGCATGCTCACCGCCGCCGAGGACCACATCAAGTCGATCAACCCGAAGGCTAAGGTTTTTCTCTTCGGCCAAGAGGTCAACGCGGAGGCGTGGGCGGTCTGCCAATCGGACATGCTCATGCGACGGCAGACCGGCCTCATCCACTTCGGCAACTCCTTCAGCGACGACGGCCACGCGGGCAAGAAGTTCGACTACATGCTGGTGAACCCGCCGTTCGGCGTGGAGTGGAAGAAGGTAAAGGACGAGGTCGAGGCCGAGGCGGAACTCGGCCATGCCGGCCGTTTCGGAGCAGGGACGCCACGCATCAACGACGGCTCGTTCCTCTTCTTGCAGCACATGATCGACAAGATGGAACCAGTCGAAGGCAAGGGAGCGCGCACGGCAATCGTCTTCAACGGTTCCCCTCTGTTCACCGGCGCGGCCGAGTCCGGGGAGTCGAAAATTCGACAGTGGATCCTAGAAAACGATTTGCTCGAAGGAATCGTCGCCCTACCCGACCAACTGTTCTATAACACCGGAATTTCATCCTATTTCTGGATCCTGTCCAACCGCAAAGATCGGAGGCTGCAGCACAAGGTCATCCTGCTCGACGCCCGCGACCAGTGGGAGAAGATGCGGAAGTCGTTCGGTGACAAGCGGAAGCAAATCAGCGATGCGCAGATCAAGCACATTACGAAGCTCTACATCGACGCGCTCGATGTAGTCGCGGATGAGACGCATCCAAACCACACCAAGGTGAAGATCTTCGGAACCCGTGACTTCGGATACCACCGCATCACCGTTGAACGTCCGCTCAAACTGCGGTTCGAGGTCACGGAGGACTCCCTTGCCGTGTTGGAGGGGGCGAAAGCGTTGACCAAGTGGGACGGGCGAGAGGCCTTGATCAAGGCGCTTCGCGGCTTGGTCGGCTCGGTGTGGTGGACGAAGAAGGAAGCGACGGACGCACTCCATGAAGCGGCTGCGGCAGGCGGCGCCCAGTGGCCGAGCAAGGCGCCGCTGCTCAAGGCCGTCTGGGCGGCAGTGGCAGTGTCCGACCCCGAAGGCGAAGTGCAGAAAGACAAGAAGAGCGATGTCCTCCCGGACACGGACCTGCGCGACTACGAGAACATCCCGCTTGATGAGGACATCAACGCTTATTTCACCCGAGAGGTCACCCCGCATGTGCCTGATGCGTGGATCGACTACGACAAGACGAAAGTCGGCTACGAAATCCCCTTCACCCGCCACTTCTACGTCTACACACCGCCAAGGCCCTTGGCAGAAATCGACGCCGAACTCCGCGATCTAGAAAAGCAAATCCAGAAGCTCCTCGGCGAGGTGACGGAATGACCTGGCAGAACGTACCTCTCCGCCGAGTATTCCGCATCGTTAATGGCGGCACCCCGAAGGCAGAAGAAGAATATTGGGGTGGAGGAATTCCTTGGGCAACACCAGTGGACGTTGGCGCTGCCGATTGTTCATATCTATTCTCCACAGAGCGAACCCTCACCGAAGAAGGTGTTCTTGCAGGATCTCAAACCGTGCCTAACGCGTCACTGATTGTATCCACTCGAGCCCCTATCGGTTATGTCGCGGAAACCACCGTCAGAATGGCATTCAATCAAGGATGTCGGGGCCTCATTGCAACTACCCCGATCGATTCACGATATTTCCGCTATCAACTACTATCACGGCGCGAAGATTTGATTGCACGCGGCGCAGGGTCAACATTCTTGGAACTGTCAACCGATGCGCTTGCTTCGCTTCTGTTGGTGAATCCCCCTCTCGACGAACAGCGCCGCATTGCCGATTTCCTCGACGTCGAGTTGACCAAGAATAGAGCACTAATCATCGCGAGAAATCGACAGATCGACGTCCTCAATCAGCGCCAATCAGCCTTTGAACGCAGCGCAATTGCGGGGGGTTTCTCCGATGCCGCGATCGATTCAGGAACTCCCTGGATTGGGAAGATAAACGAACGAGCAGCGCTCGTTCCGCTACAGCGGATCGCTCAGCTACAACGTGGCGTTGACCTTACAGAGGAAGAGAGGCAGCCGGGAAAGGTTCCTGTGGTTACGACCGCAGGGATCAATGGGTACCACGATAAGAGCATTGTCCGCGGCCCGGGAGTTGTAGTTGGTAGATATGGGTCCGCTGGCTCGGTTCACTGGATCGAGACCGACTTCTGGCCCCATAACACAACGCTTTATGTAAAGCAATTTAACGGCAACCTACCCAAGTATTGCTATTACGTACTAAGAAGTATTCCATATGAAATGGAACAGGCAAGAGCCGCAGTACCCGGCATCAATAGGAACGATATCCATAAGCGACTGATGCCACTCCTCCCGCTTGACATGCAGCAAGATGTCGCCAGTCAGATTGATTCGTACACTGACCATACGAATACGGTGATTGCGGCAATCAGAAGGAGTATTGACCTTCTCGTTGAACAATGCCACGCACTCATAACTGCTGCCGTTACAGGGAAGATCGATGTCACTACAGCTCGCGGATTCTCCCCTACTGGAGGTGTTTCCGCATGAGCCCTGGTCCTCATACTGAACTGCCCTTCGAGGCGCGCGTCGAGTTCGAGATGGTTTCGCGCGGTTGGACTCGTGCCGAAGGCACTTTCGATGTCGAGCTGAGCATCGATACCGGTGCCATGTTCGAATTCATCAGTGCCACACAGCGGAAGCGCTGGGATCGGCTGGTCGGCTTCTATGGTGGTGACGCACCGACCGCCCAACGCCAATTCGCACAACGCGTGGCCTCCGAGATCGACGCGCGCGGCACCCTTGACGTACTGCGCCAGGGCGTCAAAGACCGCGGGGTGCAGATCGAGCTCGCCTACTTCCGGCCCGGCCACACGCTCGCCGTCAATGCCCTCGCTGAGTACGACGCGAACCTCCTCACCGTCGCTCGTCAGCTCCACTTCAGCTCGCGCGACCCGCAGAAGTCGGTCGACATGGCTCTCTTCCTGAACGGTCTTCCCGTCGCCACCGCCGAACTGAAGAACCCGAACACCGGTCAGAACGCCGACCACGCCGTCTTCCAGTACCGGAACAACCGGGACCCGAACGACGTGTTCTTCGCCAAGCGCACCCTCGTCCATTTCGCGGTCGACCCCGACCGGGCCTTCATCACCACCCGCCTCCACGGCGCAGACACGCAGTTCCTGCCATTCAACATCGGCTCCAACGGCCCCGGCATCTCCGGCGGGGCCGGGAACCCCGACGCCGCGCCCGGCTCCTACAGCGTCGCCTACCTGTGGGAGCAGATCTGGCAGAGCGACAACTGGCTCGAGATCCTGCACCGGTTCATCCACGTCAAGGTCCCCGACCGCAAGGGCGTCAAGGAGAACCCGCACACCTCGCCCAAGATCTTCCCCCGCTTCCACCAGTGGCACGCCGTGCAGCAGATGATCGACCACGCCCGCTCGAACGGCGCCGGGTCGAACTACCTCATCCAGCACTCAGCCGGCTCGGGCAAGTCGAACACCATCGCGTGGCTGTCGCACCGCCTGTCAAACCTGTTCGACGCCGACAACCGGCCGGTGTTCCACAAGACCATCGTCATTACCGACCGCGTGGTCCTCGATCGCCAATTGCAGCGGACCATCTACCAGTTCGACCACACCCCCGGCGTAGTCAAGAAGATCGACGAGGACTCCGCGCAGCTCGCCGCGGCCCTCGAGGACGCCACCTCGAAGATCATCATCTCGACCTTGCAGCTCTATCCGTTTGTGCTCGGCAAGATCGCGGAGAAGGGCTATACCGACCTGGCCGACAGGCGGTACGCGGTCATCATTGACGAAGCGCATTCCTCCCAAGGCGGCGAAACCCCGACCAAGATCAAGCAGGCCGTCGGAGCGAACGCCGTCCGCGAGGAGGACGAGGACGAGGCGACGTACCTGACCCGGGCCCGTGGCCCGCAGCCGAACCTGTCCTACTTCGCGTTCACCGCCACGCCCAAGTCGCCCACCTTGAAGCTGTTCGGGGGCTTCGACCCCGAGCGGATCCACCCACGCACCGGCGACAAAGGCATGCACGTGCCCTTCCATGTCTACTCGATGCGCCAGGCCATCGATGAGGGCTACATCCTCGACGTCCTGGCGAACTACATCACCTACGACACGAAGTGGCGGCTGCGCAACGCCGCAGTGGAACAAGCCGAGTCGCGCGCCGCCAACCCCGAGGTGGACGCCGCCAAGACCCGGAAGAAATTTGTCCGCTACGCCGAGCAGCACCCGACGTCAATGGAGCAGAAGGCGAAGCTGATCGTCGACGACATCCGGGAGGACCTTGTCGGCCGACTCGGGGGCCGCGCGAAGGCAATGGTCGTGACCAACGGCCGCGAGCACGCCTTGCACCTCTACCAGGCGATCCGAACCTATGTGAGCCAGTGCGGGTTCACCGACTGCGGCACCCTCGTCGCGTTCTCCGGGCAGTTGAAGGACGAGGCCGAGAACGAGTACACCGAGGCGAAGCTCAACGGGTTCCCCGAAAGCCAACTGCCCGACCGGTTCGGCTACACCAAGGCCGACGATCCGCAGGCGGTGGCGCGCGACCAGGACGAATACCGGCTGCTGGTCGTGGCTGAGAAGTACCAGACCGGGTTCGATCAACCCCTGTTGTGCGGCATGTACGTCGACAAGCCGCTGACCGGTGTCACCGCGGTGCAGACCCTGTCACGGCTCAACCGGACCCATCCGCTCAAACGGCAGGACGACGTTCACATTCTCGACTTTGTCAACGAGGCCTCCGACATCCAGGCGGCGTTCGAGGACTGGTTCGAGACCACGATCACCGAACCGAGCGACCCGAACCTGCTCTATACCAAGCAGTACGCGGTCATGGACTACGGGCTGCTCGCGGCGTCCGAAATGGAGGCGTTCATCAGGGTCCTCGGCGCGGCCGGGACGGCGCGGCTGCCCGACGCCGCAGAGCGCAAGCTCCACGCCGAGCTGCACGAGTACCTGAAACCGGCCCTAGACCGCTTCGCTGGCCTCGAGACCGAGGACGAGCGCGAAGGCTTCCGGGACGCCCTGAAGAGCTACGTGCGTGCCTACAGCCTCATCGCGCAGATCGTCGACTGGGGCGACCGGGACCTCGAACGGCTCTACCAGTACGGACGCATCCTGCTGATCCGCCTGCCAGGGCATCCCTCCACCTCGGTCGACATCGGCGATGCCGATCTGAGCCACTTCCGCCTCGAGTTCACCGGGCGGCACAACGCTTCGCTGTCGCCCGTGGGCGATCGGGACGTGCGCGGCCACGCGGCGGACGGCGGCGGATTCAAGGAACCGGAACTGGAGCCGTTGTCGGAGGTCATCGAAGACCTCAACAGCCGATTCGGCCTCGGCCTGGGCACCTCGGATCAGATCCTGGTCTTCCAGCAGGTCGCTGCCCTGGTCGAGGACACCGGGATGCAGCAGGTCGCGCTCATGAACGACGAGGCCCGGTTCGGACAGGTCGTCGACGGGCGGCTCGACGACATCGTCGCCGACCATGCCGAGCGCAACACCGACTTCATGAAGCTCTACTTCGACAACAACGAGTTCCGCAAGGCCATCAAGGAGGCCGCCCGGTCCAGGGCATACAAGATCATCACCGAGCCGGCCAGGGAGGAAGCCCTGGCGCGGCTGCGCGCGGAGATGTACCGTGAGACCGGTGACCACTCCGTAAAGGACTGAGGCCCATGGCAAACGGCACCGAGCCGGGCGACGAATGGCGACTCGCCAACCGGTACCGCGTGGGCGGCCTGCTCGGCCACGGCGGCATGAGCGAGGTCTTCCACGGCTACGACGAGCGCCTCGACCGTCGTGTGGCGATCAAGCTGATGCGGCCGGTGGCGACCCCGGCGGCCCCGGACAGCCCCGAAGCTGTCGAGATCCTCGACGCGATCGACCGCGACCGCCAGCGGTTCCTCCGCGAGATCCGCACGACTGCCCGGCTGGAGCATCCCGGCATACCGGCGGTCTACGACACCGACGTCGAGCTCGGCCCGGACGGCAGTACCAGGCTGTGGCTGGTCATGCAGTTGCTGCGCGGCTCGACGCTCGAGACCGTGCTCGACGGCGCCGATTACGAGACCGGCGCGCCTAGCGTGGTGTGGGCGGCCTCGATCACCGCTCAGATAGCAGCGGTCCTGGCCGACGTCCACCAGCTCGACATCGTCCACCGAGACATCAAGCCGGCCAACGTGATGATCGTCGACGGCGGCCTGGTGAAGGTCCTCGATTTCGGTATCGCGATCCTGCACGGCGCGGGAGCGCTGCCGCGGCTGACCCAGGTCGACCGGACCGTCGGCACGCCCGCGTACATGTCGCCCGAGCAGTGCCAGGGACGGGCGGTGACGGCCGCTTCGGACGTCTACTCGCTCGGCTGCCTCTTCTTCGAGCTCCTCACCGGCGATGTGCCGTTCCATCAGACCGGCGGGGTCGAGCTGCGCACGCACCACCTGCACGCGCCCGCTCCTTCAGCGCGGGCCGAACGCTCGGACGTTCCCGAGGCCGTCGACGAGCTGGTGTCCTCGATGCTGGAAAAGGAGCCGGGCGATCGCCCGAGCGCGGAGACCGTCTACGAGGCGCTGTTGCCGCTGATGACGACGGTCGACGTGGTCGACGCCGTCTGGACCGGTCCGGAGCGCCGCGACCCCACCCGCCCGTTCCGCCGTCCGCTCCTGACCACCGCCCGCACCCGCGAGACGGCGGAGGACAAGCCCGCGCTCACCGAGCTCGAGGCCGCGAAGCTGAACCGAGAGGTCGAGACGTTGCTCGAGGAAGGCGTCGTATCGGAGGCCATCGGCCTCCTCGAGGAGGCCGTCGAGCGCGGGGGGCCCGACCCGGCCGCGGCGCTGCTGCTGCGCCGCGCCTTGGGCGCAGCACTGTTCATCGACGGCAGGTACACCCGTGCGGCCTCGCTGTTCGAAAAGGTCGGACGCGAATTCCGCAAGTTCCTTCCTCCGACCGACACCTACGTCCTCGACTGCTCCTACCATGCGGGCCATGCCTTCGCAGAGACCGGCAAACCCGAGAAGGCGCTGCCGCATCTGCGGTTCTACGTGCAGAACGCCGACCCAGGAGGGAATGAGGAGGAGGCGGCCAAGTTCCGAGATTCGCGCTTTCTCGTCGCCCAGATGCTGGCGGCCACCGGACGCCCTGACGAGGCCCTGGCCGAGTTCGAGGCCGTCCGCCCGCTGCTCGCAGACGCCTTCGGTCCTGATTCAACGCAGATCAAGAACCTCGACAAGCACATCGAACGGCTGCAGGCAGCCGTCCGAGACGGATCGCGCTCGCAGTGGTGAGAGTCCGACCCCGGTCGGGCAGAACCGGCTGACGGTTTCGTTTCGCCGGCCCAACAAGGCTTGGTCACCGCCGGCCTGCGCATCCGCATGGCGGGCCGGCGGTGACCGAGACTGCTACCGCTCGGTGAGAGCCAGCAAGCCGATCAGCAGGACCGACGGGACCGCCGCAGCAGCAGCCGAAGCGCTGACGGTAATGACCGTGATCGCCACGATGGCGGTGGTGACGAGCTTGGCGCTGGTCAGGCGGGATGATGGATAATCGATGTGGGGTTCCGACACCGGGGCCTCCTAATATCTGCGCGAGATTGTCCCGCGTAGGTGTGCCGCCGCGCTGCCCCTGCGGTTCCAGCCTGAGGGCAGCGCGGCGTGTTTCGTTGGGCGACCAAAGATTCAGCCCGCTGGCCACTTCGACAGCTGGCCCAGCCACCCGACGGTGACATTATCACGTGCAGTCCACTCCATCGAAGCCTCCATCACTCGATTTTGCAGCGGTGCTGGAGATCTGCGCACCCAACAGGCATTCGATATTTTCTATCAACTACCGCCAACATGATAGTGTCGAACCAACAGAAACTACCGGAGGAGGTTGACGTTGAACACCATGATCCCGATCGAGATCTCCGAGCGACTTTATCGGTACATACAGCAGAGAGCTGTCCCTCTGGAGGATTCTGTCGACTCCGTTTTGACCCGCCTGCTCGGACTGGATGACGACACCAGCAGTACCACCCCATCCACCCCGAACACATCCTCAGCAACGAAAGGCGCGCTTGCTCCACTCATCAGGGCAGGGCTGCTACGCGAGGGGGATGATCTTCGGTGGAATCGCACCAAGAAGGGCGTGGCGTACTCAGCCAAGGTCGGCCCCGACGGAACCATCCGGCTGGAAAGCGGGCAACTTGCCGACTCTCCCTCAGGGGCGGCCGTCGCTGTTGCCAATGGCAACCACCCGGGTTGGAATGTTTGGGTTCATGTCGATAGTGGACTGTCGCTGGCAGAACTCCGTTCGCAGGTCGCACCCGTAGCAACTGAGCCCGTCCCTGAGAGGCCTACCTGGCAATCCCAACTCGGAGACGTGTTGGGGCGCTTGCCACATGGAACTTGGACCTCGTACGGCGATCTAGGCCGCCTACTTGGTCGCAATCCGCGGGAGCTGGGCAACTACCTCGGCACCACGAAGGTTCTCAATGCGCACCGGGTACTCCAGCACAACGGCAGGATCTCGCCGAGCTTCCGCTGGATCGAAGAGGACCGAGGCGACATCCGAGAGGTACTGCGCCGCGAGGGTGTTTTCACCACGTCCAGTGAGGTAGCCCCACCCGAATCACGACTGCACGTCGAAGACCTCCGGGAGCTCAAAGAGGGAGTGTAAGGAGCTTTGGGGGTGGAGGTGATCCAGAGAGTATGAAGTTGTCCGGACGGATTCAACTGGTCGTCGCAATACCTCCATCGTGGAGGTGTTGATAGGTAGGCCATCGGGCTGGTTGAAGGATCTGACGGTCGACGACATCGAGGACAGCCCAGAGCCGCAATAGATCTAATACCGGCCGACCTGCTTGAGTCAGAACAGGCCGGTCTCCGATTCCTCATCCTCTTCAGGATCTTCGAGACCTTCCCGCAACCGCATTCCGATGTCTTTGAGGGAACCGAGCCCGGGGATGTGCCAGCATTCGGGGCCGCGCACGGACTTGTACCGCTTGTCGCCGAGGCTGTTGATGAGCTCAAGGGCCAGACGGCTCGCCGCGTAGGTCTTGCCATCGACCTCCCATCGCAGTTGCCCGCCACCGGCGTTGACCCAAGTGGCTCGCGACCGGCTGGGGTTCTCGGTGTTCCAGCGCCCGAACAGCTGCCGCTGCTCTCTGGTGATAGGGCGGAACTCCAGGAGGGTGCCGTCCTCGATGGCTCTCTGTTTCGCGATGAGCGGCACCAGGTTCGGGGTGCGGCTCCGCCGTGCAGCGCGGCCTTTGACGTAGTCGTCTGGCAGCGGCGGCACAGTTGCGGAGGCGTCGATCTGAGCGGCTACGAAGGCCTCGATCTCGCGCGTCTTCTGCTCGTCCTTGAACAGCGAGGAGGGGTGGGTCTTGAAGTGTCCGTCTACGGCGGCGACGACTCGCTTGAGCGTGCTTCCCGAAGAGGCAGCGGCTTCCGGCAGGACCGCATCGTCCCAGTCATCGGCGTAAAGCCGGTCGGTTAGTTGGCGCGCGATGAGGTGCACGGTGAACAGGTCACCGTGGTCGGCGATCTGGGCAGCCCGGCCCTGGAATTTCTTTCGCGCGGTCGCTATGCCGCCCTTGACAGACCGCATCAGCCGCACATGCCGCCAGACCTCGTCGGCAGTGATCCCGGAGCGGAAGAGGTTCCGGTAGGCGCCGTTGCCACTGCGGTCCCAGAGCACGTCCGGGAGTGTCTTGGCCTGGACGGTATAGCGATGGTCGGCGTGGCCGCAGGCGAGTGCGATGAGCGCTTCTTCGCTGGTGCAGCCGTCCTTCTCGTCGGGCGCGGCCTCAGTGTGGCGGGTGGTGTATTCAAGACCCAAGCGGGCCTTGAACTCCATCTTCAGGTCGTCCTGCTGACCGTATAGCGAGGCGAGGTCCCGAATCTCCACGCGGTTCTGAGTGTTCGCCGCGCCGGTGATCTCCCGGATGAGGTCGTCGCCGGTCTCTCCGGTGACTGAGATCTTTACGAGGACTTTGGCG
Source organism: Glycomyces buryatensis (assembly GCF_004912275.1). GTDB lineage: Bacteria > Actinomycetota > Actinomycetes > Mycobacteriales > Micromonosporaceae > Glycomyces > Glycomyces buryatensis. The sequence continues at coordinate 48,134 of NZ_STGY01000009.1, read as the reverse complement.
TTCCCAGCCTGTGGGTACTCCTTGACGGTGTCTGCGATCGACGACACCGTCTGCGCGCCGTTGACAATGGCGACGTCTTTGAGATTCCCACTGCGAGTCAGGCCCACAGATCCGGAACGGGCGACCATGGTGATGCCGTTGTTGTAGTCCCAGAAATGCTCGGGACTTTCGATGAGGGTAGTCCGGATCGCTTCGTTGACACTGGTTCGGCCCAGCGCTCCCCGGATATTGCGGCGGAAGAGCCGCTCTCCGAACTCGCGGTACCAGCGAGCGACCTCCTCTGCGGTGACCGTGCCGAAGAAGACGCGGTGCGGAACATCATCGGATTGGACTTGCGCGAAGCGTACTTCGAGGTCGATAGGGGGCTCACCCATGCCCGCGCGTGCGATCTTGACGAGCTTGTCGAGGGTCAGGATCTCGATGGAGGCGGACTTGCGGTACCACTTGCCAACCTCCGCGGCACACTCATCGAGGATCGCCCGGTGTCGGGTGTGAAGGTCATCGGGCGTGGCGAGAGCGAATACGAAACACACTTGAGGGTCGTTGTCCAGCAGCGATTCAATGGCGACCTCATGCGGACGGAACCGTTGATTAAACCGCTGGAACTCCCCTTTGAGCATGTAGCCCATGCCGACGGTGAAGGTCTTGACGTCTTTTTCCCTGAGCTTCGCCCTCCCGTCCTTACTCCATTTGGTCTGGATGAACCAGATCTTGTTCTGACGCTCGTCGTATGCGACCGCGTCGATGTCGTGGTCGTCCGCGCCATCGGTGACGAAGTCGGCCGCGCGCTTCGCGGGGCAGTCCGTGAGGTACCGGACCACCATGGCGGACAAGGCCCTGGTGTGGAACTGCTGATCGCGATCGGAGCGCTGCGTATCGTCCAGGAAGATCTTGCCGTTGAACTCGCTGAGGAGGGCATTCGAGAGCTGCTTCGCGAAACGGTCCTGCACGGGTGTTCCTCCAAGGGGTGAGGGCAGGGTGGGAACACTGGTCATCGTAGCGTGACCGGTCGCTCCTCCGCAGTAGTCAGTCTAGGACGGACCCGGCATGGACCAGATCGGCAGCGGGTGGGCCGTCGGGGACATGTCTGCGCCTCCGTGCCGGGGCCGAGTTCGGACCGGGATAATGGCGGATCCTAGAGCGATGGGAGATGGTCGATGGATTCTTGGGTGGCTTTGGACTTCGAGACTGCCAATGGGAGCCGGGCCAGTGCCTGTTCCGTGGCGTTGGTGCGGGTCGAGGGCGGGGTGGTCGCCGATTCGTTCTCCACGTTCATCCGGCCTCCTGCAGAGCACGGGTACTTCGCGCCGCGCAATACCCAGATCCACGGCATCCGGTCCGCCGATGTCGTTCACGCGCCGCGGTGGCCGCAGGTGTGGAAGGAGATGCACGACTTCATCGCGGGGGCTCCGGTCGTGGCGCACAATGCCGCTTTCGATCTGTCGGTGATCCGGGCGGCCAATGACGCCACGGGGATTCCCTGGCCGGTGCTGCGCTATGCGTGCACGGTCGTCCTGGCCAAGCGGACTTGGCAGGATCTTCCGAATTACCGGCTGCCTCGGGTGGCGCTGGCGGCGGGCATTGACTTTTCCGACCACCACCGCGCCGAGGCCGATGCCCTGGCCGCCGCCCAGATCCTGCTCGCCCAGCAGCGGGCCCACGGCGTCGACACCATCGATCGGCTCCTCGGCGCCGCCGGAGTCCAATGGGGGCGGCTCCACCCCGGCGGGTACACCACCTGCCGGAGTTGACGGCCTTTCTTCGTTGGCCGGCCGGGGCAACTCCAGTCAGGGTCGGGCGCGTACTCCTTGGGATTGGTTCTCGTGTCGCACACTGGATTCGGTGTGCGGCTCGATCACCGCTTCGAGCCGTTCCCTACCCAGCGAAGGAGCACCGCACATGAAGAGGCGCAACCTATTGCGGGCGGCCGCCATCACGGCACCCCTGGCCACCGTCGGCATCGCCGGCGGCGTCGGCGTCGCGCTGGCCGACACCGCGAACTTCAAGGTCATGCTCACCGAGCAGGTCCAGAACAAGGTGATGGTCTTCGACAAGAACTCGTCGTTCTCGGATGCGAACCGGTACAAGAGCTTCAGCCCGGGCGGCGGCGGTTGGTACAACCTGTCCGACTGCCGCATCAGGGACACCGCCGAATTCGGGGCGATCGGCCTGGCCGCGGCCTCGGGCGGCAAGGTCGGAATCTGGAACATCACCAGCGAGAAGGACCAGGAACTCAACGACGTGCTGTGGAGCGCCTCCCCCGGCGGCAACCCGCACGCCCTGGAGCGCATCCCGAACGTCGGCGCTTATGTCGCCGCCAGCTCCGACGGCTACCTCACCGTCTACGGCCCCACCGCCGTCTCCAAGCCCTCCACGCTCGCCCAGGTGCAGAAGGTGACGCTGGCCGGCGCGCACGGCGTCCTGTGGGACCCGAACAACAAGCTGCTGTGGGCCTGCGGCAACAAGGTCGTCAAGGCCTATTCGGTCTCGGGCACGTACCGCAATGTGCGGCTCAATGCCACCAGCAAGTCCGTTGCCCTCTCGGGCCTGGGCCACGACCTCCAGCCCGATTACGGCGACTCCGGGCGGATCCTCGTCACCGACACCTACGGGGTGTACGCGATCAACAAGTCGACGGCGTCGAAGACCCGCTTGCACGAGAACACCCGGATCAAGTCGTACTTCAGAACTTCCACCGGCGAATACATCTGGATCCGCGGCGACAATGCCGGTTCCCGCGACTGGGCCAGCCCCACGCTCCGGATGTCGGCCACGGCCGACCGAACCCGCTCGGGCGCCGAGTTCTACAAGGCCCGCCGGTACGCCACCGCCTACAACTAGGAACGGCCTCGGCGCAGAAATCCTATAGGATATATCCTATAGGGTTTCTGCGCCCGACATTACGACCCCGCCGGGTAGTAGAACAGGTTCGGCGCGTTGACGATCTCGTCCGGAAGGTCGGTCTCCCAGACGGCCTCGCCACCGTAGTCGACCAGGCGCACCGTCTCGTCCTCGCGCGAGAGATACCCGTCGGACTGCATCGATTCGCAGGAGGCGCCCTCCGGTCCCACCGCGTCGCCCGTCTCGAGGTCGACCACGGTCGTTCCCGCCTGTGGTCGGATCGCGAAGCCGCCCTCGAAACCGGAGTGCTCTGCATAGCCATCGGCCAGGCACACGTATCGGCCCGACGGGTCGACCCCGATCATTCCGGTCACGGCCCCCTGCGCCCCATCGAGATCGGCCACCGGCAGCGTCTCGGTCACCCGGCCCGCGGCGTCGACCCGGTACAGCTCCGTGACGTCGAGACTGTGGTAGATCCCCTCCGCCGAGCCGTCCTCGGCGGTATACCAGCGCAGTCGGCAACCTTCGCCGAGATCCACATTGGATTCCATTGATCCGGCCGCCGGCGAATACCATTCCGTCGGGCCGAACACCTGCTGCAGCATCGGAGTCGCATCGGTCTGCGCGTCATCGCCGGGCCCCTCGCCCCACACCGCCGCGCGGTGCACCAGCAGCGCGGAGCCGTCCGCCAGCCACGTCGGATCGAGGCATGCGTGATCGACCGGATAGGAGCTCGCACCGGTCGTCTCGCCGTCACGGAGGTCCCCGACCATGAGCTCCGCGTCCGTACCGCCGCCCGCGACCCACGCCGCGTACCGCTGCCCCGGGTCGATGCTCAGCGACGCATTGAGCACCGTGCCCACGTCGCCCTCCGCGTCCCAGACCCCGCTCAGATCCAGCACCGGTTCGGCCTCGCTCGAATCGACTTGCCACCGCCACAACCGGTGGTCGTCGCCGAGGCCGTAGACCACCCCCTGCGGTTCCGTGCCCTGTTCTCCCACGGCATCGGCGTCGCAACCGGCGAACCCGGCGGCGAGCGTGAGCGCCAGCACCCCCGCGGCGACGTGTCTGCGATCGGCCATCTCGCCCTCCTAACTGTCGGCGGTGTAGGTGCCGGCGGCCTTGTCGGCCATGCCGTGGCGCGCGATCAGGTCGAGCCACCGCCGCCCCAGCACCGGCGAGGCGGTCGGGTCGACGCCGTCGGCGCGGAACTTCGCGCGCAGCAGCCGCAGCCCTTCGAGAGACTGCGGCCCCCAGTCGCCATCGATGGACATGCCCTTGAATCCGGCGAGATCGCGTGCGGCCCACTGGATGACGGTGACGTCGGTGCCGTAGTCCCAGTCGAGCGCGACGGCCTGGCGACCCCGATCGGCGTGGATGTGGTTCCAGTGGGAGCCGTCGGGGTCGTTGTGGCAGTGCAGGACGGTGCCGAAGTACTTGCGGCAGATGGCAATGGCGGCGAGGTAGCGGCGGCGCAGGTGCAGCCGCTCGTCCTTGCCGTGAACGGCCAGGTCCACGAATTGCCCTGGCCCCCAGTTGAACTTGGTGAAGTCGATGGCGGCGCCGTAACGGTGGTAGCCGGGTTTGCACACCTTGGTGCCGGCGACCCCGGTCCAGCCGTAGCTCCAGGTCTCGCCGCGCGGGGCGTAGCGCTGGCCGAGTTCGTGAAGATCGCGGACGATCTTGCCGGCCTGGGTGTGGATCTCCTCGTGCATGGTGAAGGACGTGGAGGAGGGGTGGACGCCGTAGCCGTCGCCGTTGAAGGCGGTGCGGAAGCGGGTCTTCCATCGCTTGTCCGCCAGGTAGTTGCGGGTGACGTCGGGATAGCCACATTTAGAGCGGGCGAAGGCTTGGCTGCTGCTCGGGAATGGCATCGGTCTCCTCCTTACAGTCCTCTGGTGCGGACGGCGGTGTCGTCGTATTCGATCCAGGCGCCCGGCCTGCCTTGGACTGCGACGATCTCGCCGGCGCACCCGCAATCTGCGAGTGATTCGAGCGCGGCGCCGCCGGGGTGGAAGCGGGCTTCATGGACGGCGCCGGAACGTTCGGAGAAGACGCTGACGTAGGCGTCGGAGGAGACCACGGCCATCGGCCGGCCGGCGTCGGGAAGGGTAACGGCGGTGGTGAGCGGCGCTTCGGCGGCTCCGGTGTAGACGGTCTGGGCGCCATCGTAGGCGGCTACGACGGCGAAGAGCCCCGAGCCGGTGTCCGCGAGCGCGGTCCCGTAGCCCTCGCCGAGGCCGTCGGCCAGCGGCCGGTGGGTCCAGGTGCGGCCGTCGTCGGCGGAGACGGCGAGGTGGCTGCGGCTGATGAGCGCGAGGTGCTCGTCGGGGCTGCCCTCTACCGCGACGGCGATCGTTCCCTCGCCGGGGAGCGCGATCGCGGTGGCGGCTCCGGAGCGGATTTGCTCGGGGACGGGCAGGGCGACGTAGGCGGCGCGGCCTGAGAGGATGCGGACGAGTCCGGGCCGTGCTCGGTCCGCGGCGAGTTCGATGACGCCGGTGACCCATATGGTCGCGGCCCGGGCGGCGATCGAGTGCGGATGAAAATCGGCGGGCAGCGCCATCGGCAGCGCCGGTCCGAGCGCGGCCTGACCCTGTCCGTCCACAGTCAAGGTTTGCAGCGCGTAGTTGTCGTCGGTCGAGGCATCGGCGGTGAGCGCGATGAGTTCGCTGCCACGGGCGGCCACCGAACGAATCTGCGGCACGGTGCCAGCGGTTCCGGCGGCGCGCGGCGCGACGGCTCCTGCTGCGAGCATCGCCGCCGCACCGATCAACATGGTGCGTCGGGTCAGGCCCGAGGGTTCGAGTGCGGCCATAGGTGCACTATGGCCGGACAAGCCGCTTGTATCCGGAAAATCAGAAACTTTCACCCAGTGCGGTTGAACATTTCCGGAATGCCGAAACCTGATTGCATTCCCGCTAGGAGGTGTATTCGAATCCTAGGCGTCGACCAGTTCCTGGGCCTTGAGCAGCAGGTCGTTCATCGCCTCCTGATATGAGAACAGCTCCTGTTCGACGGACAGGTAGTAGTCCAGCTGGATGCCGTCCCAGGCGGCCTTCGCGGCTTCGCGGAAGCCGGTCGACTCGCCGCAGTCGGTGAAGCCGACGGCCGTTTCGATCTCGAAGGCCTTCCTGCCGTCGAAGTCCTCGGGCAGGTCCTCCGGGAGCGGGGGCGTCCCCAGCGACTCCCCGGTCTCCTCGGCGAACTGCGGGCTCTCGGCGTTGTAGACCCAGGTGAAGTAGTCCCAGATCGGCAACCTGCCGGATTCATCGAACTCCCACTCCCCCAGGTCATGCTCGAACAGGCAGTCGGAGAAGGACTGCTCTGGGTCTGCGGCCCGGGTCCGGTAGTCGTCGTACATGGCGTCCCAATCGGCCGCGTCCAAGGGGTTCTGCGGGCCCCACTGCCAGGTGGTCCCGCCCTGGCCGTCGTCGCCCTCGGTCCGTTCGACCTGCTCGGGCTCGCCGTAGAGCGCCTCGATCATCTCCAGTTGGCAGCCACCGGGTTTCGGAGGACTTCCAGCCGTCTCGCCCCCGAACGGATTCATTCCGTCCGCGCCTTCCTGGATCTGCTCGTAGGCGTCGCCGTAGTACGCCCGACTCCAATCCTGCTGCTCCTCAATGGGTAGTGCATCCCAAGCGGAGTTGTCGATCTCAGGTTCGGTGTTGTCCTCGCCGAGGACCGCGTCGTAGTACTCATCGGCCTCCGCACTCCCGTAGGCCTCATCGGTGCCGGCCCAGGCCCCGAAGCCCCATTCGGAGGCCGTGTCGGCGTCCGGCAGGAAGTCCGCGTACGGGTAGTCGACGACGAGCCGGCCCTGGTCGGTCGCCTCCCAGGTGAACAATTTGTACCGGTCGTGGACATGGAAGCCCTGGTCTTCAAGACAGTCCTGTTCGAGCCGCACCTCGACGTCATTGACCTCGGCGATGAGGCGGTTGTTCTCATTGATCAGCTCCGCCAGGCCGGCCTCGTCGGTGATCGCATCCTCCCCACCGGGGGCTGGGCTGTCGTCACCTTCGCCTCCGAACAGGGTGCAGGCACCGGTGGCGGCCAGTGCCCCGACTGCCACCAGTGCGCTCAGAGCTCGGTTCCAACGCGTCATCGTCGGTCTCCTCTCGGGTTCTTCCTGCCGCTGTGGAGGCGTCTTGGGTCGCCGATTCCGTTGCACGGCAAGGGCGCGGGTTCCCCAATGGAGAATCCGCGCCCGGGGCCGATGATCGGTGGCCGTTATTCGATTCCGGCGGCCTTTCTCGCCTCTACTCCGGGGAGCTGATCGAATACCAAGCGCGCGTGCGTGATCTTTCTGTCCTGGATGGACATGTACTCCGCGGCCGGGCCGTTGGGGACCAGCGGCGTCTTCGTGACGTACATGATCAGCGCGGTTTCGTCGTCGCCGAATCCGGCGAGCAGCGTGGAGCCGATGAGGCGCTGCGCGAACGGTTCGAGGAAGGCGCGGAACGCCTGGACGCCCTCGAATCGTCCGAGCGGGGTCTCGCAGACGACGTCGTCGGCGAGATAGGTCATGGCCTTGTCGAAGTCGCCCTCGGTCCACTCCTTGTGGTAGGCGAGGGCGGTGTCCAGTGCCGTGCTTGTCGCGGTCATGTGTGAGTCCTTTGCTTCGTTGCGGTTCATGGGTATAGACACCGGCGCCGCGGCGAACGGAACGGTCGGGGCTTCGCGATCTGCGCGGATTGTCGGTGGGGTGTGCCAGCCTGGAAGCATGACCGAGACCGCGCTCGATCGCGCCCGGGCCGGAGACGAACCGGCCTTTCGCGAGCTCACCGAACCGCATCGGAGCGAACTGCGACTGCACTGCTACCGGATCCTCGGGTCGCTTGACGACGCCGAAGACCTGGTGCAGGAGACGATGGCCGCCGCCTGGAAGGGCATCGCCGGTTTCGAAGGCCGCGCCTCGATGCGGACCTGGCTGTACCGCATCGCGACCAATCGCTGCCTGAACGCCAAGCGCGACGCCGCCCGGCGCGCACCCGTTGCGTCGCCGGCGCCGTACCGCGTGCCGGAGGCGAACGGCCGCAATGAGGTGACCTGGTTGCAGCCCTACCCGGACACACTGCTGCAGCGGATCGCGGACGGCGCCCCTGGCCCCGAGGCGAGGTACGTCGGCAGGGAGGCGGTGGAGCTCGCATTCATCACCGGCCTCCAGATGCTGCCGCCCCGGCAGGCCGCCGCCCTCGTCCTGCGCGACGTGCTGGGCTTCCCGTCCGCCGAGGTGGCCGACATGATCGGCACCGGCGAGACCGCGCTCAAGGGCGTCCTGCAGCGCGCCCGCGCCTCACTCGACAAGCACCGGGCAGGCGAAGCGCCTCCGCCGCCGGGCTCCGACATCGATCGGGACCTGAGTCGCCGGTTCGCGGCCGCGTTCTGCGCCGGCGACATCGACGGCGTCGTCGAGCTGCTGACCGACGACGCGTGGCTGTCCATGCCTCCCACGCCAGAGACCTACCGCGGCCTGGAGGCCATCGTGGAGTTCCTGCACGCCGGCGCCGCCTGGCGCGGCGGACACGTCGTGCGCCTGGTTCCCACCAGGGCGAACGGCCAGCCCGCGTTCGGGTACTACCTGGCCGAGAACAATCGGACTCCCGCGCATTCGGCGGGACTGGTCGTCCTCACCCTCTCCGGCGACAGGATTCGCGCCGTCGAACGCTTCCTCTCACCGGGCCCGTTGCACCACTACCGATTGGAGGAGACGCTCGACGCAGCCCACTGAGTGTTCGCCGGTGGCGGTCAGCGTTGCACCGATGAGGGGTTGTAGGAGCGGTTCGAGGTACCCAATTGTGGTAGCGCTAGTCCCTGCTCCAGGTGCAGCCGCCGGAGAACTTGACGCCGGCGTCCGAGTCCTCGATGGTGATCCGGCCCTGGGCACCAGCGTCGATATTGTTGTTGGCGATGATCTCATCGATATCCATGCTGAAACCCGAGAGTCGCGCCACGTAGCAGGAGTCCACTGCGCCTTCGCCCTCGGCCTGAGTCACATAGGTTCCGGGCTGGATCTCGGATCCGACCTCCCAGACGCCATCGCCCGCACTGTCGCCGAGTTCGACGGCATTACTCTCGGAGGCGGCCTCCCACTCGCATCCGCCCGTAAATTCCACTCCGGCATCGTTCTCGGAAATGGTGACCCGACCGCGTGCGCCTTCCGAAAGGTTGTCGTTGGCGATGAGCTCATCGAATTCGCCGCTGAAGCCGGAGAGCCGCGCTACATAGCAGCTGTTGACCACACCGGTGTCGGGCACCGTCGTGACATAGGTTCCCGGCTCGACCTCGGATCCGACCTCCCAGATGCCGTCGCCGACACCGGCGGATTCGTCCGCCGACTCGGCACCGTCCGCTTCTGCGGTGTCGTCCGCGTCCTCTTCGGAGTTCTCAGGCCCGGTCTCGGCCAGCGTGGTTTCGGTCCGCGGGTCCTCCCCCTCTATTGACGCCACCTCTAGCTCCAATGTCGCGGCCGCGATCACCCCGAGGACCAGGCCCGCGATGCCGAGGCCCAGACCGGCCATTGCCGCTCGATTGTTCGTGGCCCGTCCGCTGTTGGCCCTTGTGATGCCGATGACCCCGAACACTATGGCCAGAATGCAAGCCACCCACCCGAGGCATCCGAGGACGGGGACCCATCCCACGACCGCACCCGATATGCCCAAGACCAGCGCCGCCGTACCCAGACCGTTCGCAGTTCCGGTCGGCGGAGTCGGAAATCCGGGCCCCTGAGGCGGGAACGGCGGATACGTCGGGGGCGTGCCCGAAAGCTGAGGAGCCTGCTCCGTCCCCGATGGTTCCTGTTGGGTGATATAGGGGTCGTACTCGGTCTGCCCTGATTGGTCAGAGGAGGAGTCGTTCGAGGAGGGGTCGTTCATCGCAGGCGCTCTCAGCCGCTCGAAGAAATGAGGGAGCCTCAGCGTAACCGAACAGTAATGACCAGTCAGCGAAGCGTCACTCGGGCTCGCCTCCCGAAGGCTCGGTCTCCTTGACCGGGCGGCGGGACCAGAAGGTCGCCACCAGGGCACCGGAGACGTTGTGCCAGATCGAGAAGATCGCGGCAGGGAGGGCGGCGGCCGGGGAGAAGTGGGTGGTCGCCAGCGCGGCGGCCAGGCCGGAGTTCTGCATGCCGACCTCGATGCTGATGGCGCGGCGGCCGGATTCGTCGATGCCGATCAGGCGGGCGGCGGCGTAGCCGAGGAGGAGGCCGAGGCCGTTGTGGAGGATGACGGCGAGGAAGAGGAGGAGGCCGCTGGTCAGGATCGTGTCCTTGCTGCCGCCGACGACGGCGGTGACCACCAGCAGGATGCCCGCGACGGACACCAGCGGGAGGATCGGCAGGATGCGCTCGACCAGTTTGGAGAGGAAGCGGCGCACGACGAGGCCGAGCAGGACCGGGATGAGCACGACCTGGGCGATCGAGGTCATGAGTCCGGCGGTGTCGACGGGGAGTTCGGAGCCGGCCAGCCACAGCACCAGCAGCGGGGTGAGCAGCGGCGCCAGCAGCGTCGACACCGAGGTCATCGCGACCGAAAGGGCCACATCGCCTTTGGCGAGGTAGACGACCACGTTGGAGGCTGTGCCTCCGGGGGCGGATCCGACCAGGACCATGCCGGCCAGGAGGACGCCGGTGAGGCCGAAGACTTGGCCGATGCCCCAGCCGAGGAGGGGCATGAGCAGGAATTGGGCGATGACGCCGACGACGACGGCGAGGGGGTGGCGCGCGACCACCGCGAAGTCGACGGGGCGCAGGGTCAGGCCCATACCGAACATGATGATGCCGAGGGCGGGCGTGATGGCCGGGGCGAGCGAGGCGGCCTGCGACGGGGCGAGCAGGCCGATCGCGGCGCCCGCGAGCACGAAGACCGCGAGCCAGCGTCCGACGAAATCGGCGACTTTACGCACTTGTTCCACGAGCGCAGCCTATGGGACCGGATCGGCCGTCCCACGATGAGGTGAGTGGTTCTCAAATATCGGAAGGATGGTTTGGTGGTGATCGTGGGATGCCTTGGGCGCGAGGGTGAGTGTTGCTCACGTGCATCGCGTCCCCCGGTTTCAACGGTGCCCGGCGGGTACGACGCCCCGGTGATTTTCGCGAGGATGGCTTGCGTCAGGTGCGTCCCCCGGCTTCAACAGTGCCCTTCGGGTGTGACGTTTCTAGTGGACCGAGGTCAACCAGGTGTGCAGGGCCGTCGCGAGTTCGACCGGTGCGTCGAGTTGGATTAGGTGGCCCGCGTCCGGGATCAGGCGGAGGCTCGCCCCCGGGATCGCCGCGGCCAGGCGGTGCGCCCGGTCGACGGGAATCCAGGTGTCGTCCTCGCCCCACAGCACCGCGACCGGCAGATCGAGCTCGCCGTAGCGCGGCTCGACCTCGTCCGTGAACCGCTGGTCGGCCTGGGCGATCTGGCGGTAGAAGGCCGCCTGCCCTTCCGGGCTCAGCCATGGCGTGACCAGCATGTCCTCCTGGGCCGGGGTCAGGCCCCGGTGGGAGGCGCTGCCGACGTAGGCCCGGACCGCGGCCTCGTGGATATGCGCCGGCAGCCGGGTGAACACGTCGGCGTTCTCGGCGACCAGACGGAAGAACTCGGATCCCCACGGCGCCAGCGCGACCACGTCTACCAGCGCCAGCGAGGCGTAGGACGCTCCGTGCAGCAGGTGCGCCCGCAGCGAGACCGCGCCGCCGTAGTCGTGGGCGATCACGTGCGGGCGCTCGGCGATCGGTGCGATCGCGCTCCGATGGTGGTGGGCTTCTCCCTCGGACCGGTCGCGTTCAGCCGCGGGTGACGCTGAGCTTGTCGCCACGGTCGCCGTCGGTGACTCCGACGTGGACGGTGTCGCCGTCGATGATCTTGCCTTCCAGCAGATCTCGCGCCAGCGGATCGGAGATCGAGGTCTGGATGAGCCTCCGCAGGTGCCGGGCGCCGAAGGCGGGGTCGAATCCGCGTTCGGCCAGCCAGGACTTCGCCTCGGCGCTCGGGTCCAACCTGAGCCGGCGGTGCTCCATGCGCCGTTCCAGAAGGCCCAGCTGCACCTCCACGATCGATTTCAGATCGTCCAGTTCCAAGGAGCGGAAGGTGACGATGTCGTCGAGCCGGTTCAGGAACTCGGGCTTGAAGTGACCGCGAATCGCGCCCATGACCTCGGCCCGCTTGGACTCCTGGCTGAGGGTCGGGTTGATCAGGGCCTGCGCGCCGAGGTTCGAGGTCATGATCAGGATGACGTTGCGGAAGTCGACCGTCCGGCCCTGGCCGTCGGTCAGCCGTCCGTCGTCGAGCACCTGCAGCAGCGAGTCGAAGACCTGCGGGTGGGCCTTCTCGACCTCGTCGAGGAGCACCACGGAGTAGGGGCGGCGCCTGACCGGTTCGGTGAGCTGGCCGCCTTCCTCGTAGCCAACGTACCCGGGCGGCGCGCCGAAGAGGCGTGCCACCGAGTGATGCTCGGTGTACTCCCCCATGTCGATCCGGACCATCGCTCGCTCATCGTCGAACATGAACTCCGCCAAGGCCTTTGCGAGTTCGGTCTTGCCGACGCCCGTGGGGCCCGCGAAGATGAACGAGCCGGTGGGGCGGTTGGGGTCGGACAGTCCCGCGCGGGCGCGGCGCAGCGCGTCCGCCACGACCGTGACCGCCTCGTCCTGTCCGACCACTCGCTTCCGGAGCAGCTGCTCGGCGTTGAGGAGCTTCTGCGTCTCGGACTCCTGGAGGCGTCCGGCCGGAATGCCGGTCCATGCCGCGACCACGTCCGCGATCTCGTCGGCGTCGATCGCCTCCTTGAGCATGGCGCTCGCGGGCTCGATGTCGGCCAGCTGGGCTTCGGCCGTCGTGAGCTGCTGCTCCAGCTCGGGGATGCGGCCGTAGCGCAGCTGCGCGGCCTTTTCGAGGTCGTATTCGCGTTCGGCGCGTTCGGCCTGGGTGCGCAGGTCGTCCAGTTCCTCTTTGAGGTCGGAGACCTTCCCGATGCGGTTCTTCTCGGACTCCCATTGGCGGGAAAGTGATGCGAGTTTCTCGCGGTCGTCGGCGAGTTCGCGTTGGAGGGCCGCGAGGCGTTCGGCGGAGGCTGGGTCGCCGGTCTCGTTCTGGAGCGCGGTCTCCTCGATCTCCAAGCGGCGCACCGCGCGCTCGACCTGGTCGACCTCCTCGGGGCGCGAGTCGATCTCCATGCGCAACCGGCTGGTCGCCTCGTCGACCAGGTCGATGGCCTTGTCGGGAAGGCGCCGTTCGGGAATGTACCGGGCCGACAGCTGCGCGGCCGCGACGAGCGCGCCATCGGTGATTCGGACGCCGTGGTGGACCTCGTAGCGCTCCTTGAGTCCGCGCAGGATCGCGACGGAGTCCTCGATGGATGGCTCGCCGACGTAGACCTGCTGGAAGCGGCGGGCCAGCGCGGCGTCCTTCTCGATGTGCTCGCGGTACTCGTTGAGGGTGGTCGCGCCGATCATGTGAAGTTCACCGCGCGCGAGAGCGGGTTTGAGCATGTTGGAGGCGTCGAGCGAGCCTTCGCTCTTGCCGGCGCCGACCATGGTGTGCAGTTCGTCGATGAACGGGATGATCTCGCCGTCGGAGGACTTGATCTCCTCCAGGACGGCCTTGAAACGCTCCTCGAACTGGCCGCGGTACTGGGCTCCGGCGATCATGCTGGCGAGGTCGAGGAGCATGACGCGGCGGTCGCGCAGCGATTCGGGGACGTCGCCGGCGACGATGCGCTGCGCAAGTCCCTCCACAATGGCGGTCTTGCCGACGCCGGGTTCGCCGATGAGGACGGGGTTGTTCTTGGTGCGGCGGGACAGAACCTGAATGACGCGGCGGATCTCGGTGTCGCGGCCGATGACGGGGTCGACCTTGCCGGAGCGGGCGGTCTCGGTGAGGTCGACGCCGTATTTCTCCAGTGCCTTGTAGCCCTCTTCGGGGTCGGCCGAGGAGATCTTGCGGTCGCCGCCGCGCAGGGTGGGGAAGGCGCTGATGAGCTTCTTCTCGGTGGCGCCCTGTTCGGACAGGTAGGTGCCGGCCTCGCCGCCGGCCTGGACGAGTCCGGTGATGAGGTGCTCGGTGGAGACGTACTCGTCGCCGTATTCGGTGGCGATCTGGTCGGCGACGTTGATGGCGCGCAGCGATTCTCGGCCCATCGAGGGTTCGGTGACGGAGGCCCCGGAGGCGGACGGCAGCTCGTCGATCCGCCGCTCGGTCTCGGTCGACACGGTTCCGGGCGTGACTCCGACGAGCTGGAGCAGGCCGGGCGCGGTGGAGCCGTCGACGGTGAGGAGCGCGTCCAGCAGATGCCAGGGCTCGACTGACGGGTTGCCGCCTGCGGCGGCGGTCCTGGCCGCCTGGGAGATGACTTCGCGGCTCTTAGTGGTCAAGCGGTTGACGTCCACGGGTCTGTCTGCCTTCCTTGCACGGTCGCGAAGCCTGAGTCTACCCGACTCAACTTTGCTCCGGCGAGCCGTTGGGATTCGCCCATAGCGTAAGGCTTGCACCCGGGAAGCGCCGAACCTTCGATGCCCGCGCGCATGGCGTCACCCCGATCGGGCATTCGGTTCGTCAGTGCCCAAGGGGGGCAACCGGGACTGCTCGCGGCCCGGCTCCGACGTATAGCCTGGGGCCGGGTTCAGACCATGGACCCGAGGAAGGATCGCGATGCTGCCGGGAATCTTCGAGGACCCAGCGGGCGTGCCGCGCACCCTGTTCTGGGCAGCCTCCGGCCTCTACCTGCTGTTCCTGGTCGTCACCGCGCTCGCGCTGCGGAGCAACCTGCGCCGGGCGAAGCGGGACGAGGGCCTGGCGGTCCGAGTGCGGCGCTCCGTCAAGGCCGCCACCACGGCGGCCGCGATCGGAGCCGCGGTAGCGGTCGCCGGGTGGTTCCCGCTCCAGGCCGCGTTCGCCGCATGGAACTGGCCCTACGCGTTCAGCGCCTACCTGTGGTGGACGCTGCCGCTCGGCGCCGGCGCGGCGGCGGTCTGGGCGGTCATGATCCGCTCCAGGCCAAGGCCGGTCACGTCCAGCTGAGCTCCTCGTCGGTGGGATCGCGGTAGTCCTCCGGGATGTCCTCGTTCCCGTCGTAGTACTCCGAGGCGAGCGAGTCGACGATGCCGAAGCCGCCCTGGGAATTGACGCCGTGCTTGAACCCCTCCGCGGCTCCGGTCGTGGCATGACGCCCGCCGGGCGTCATGAGGAGCGCGCGCTCGGCGAAGGTACCGAGGCCGAGCAGCTGGTTCGTCAGGCTCCCCTTGGCGATCTCCTCGATGGTGACCGGGTTGCCCTTCGAGTCCTGGTAGGCGAAGGTGATGACCGAGATCAGCGCGGTCAGGGCGGCGCACCCGCTCGAGATCGAGAACATGACCGCCTCGAAGCTCTTGACGGTCGCCACCAGTGACGTGGCGACGACCAGGCAACTCGCGCGGATCGCCTCGGCGCCCACGGCGGTGATGACCCCGGCGTAGGCCGCGATGTACGCGACCAGGAAGGCGTCCATGACCAGGGTGACGGCCAGCAGGAACGCCCAGTACACCGTCAGCGCGATGCCGAGCGCGATGAGCTGCGCGGCGATCAGGAACGCGGCGATCGCGAGCTCCTTGAGCTGCGACTGGACGTTGTCGGAGTTTCCCTTGAACGCCTCGGCGTCGCTGCCCTTCCAGTTCTCGTCGGTGACCCGCTCGGTCTGCGCGGCCAGCGCCTCGGCGGCCTCGGTGTTCTTCTCGGAGAGGACGATCCAGGCCCCCGCGGCCTTGAACATGTCTCCGGGATTGCACTGGTTCAGGTAGATGCTGGTGGCCAGCGCCTGCACCGAGAGCCCGAAGGCGATGGCGGGCGGCATGATGGCGACGGCGCAGCTGGAGATGATGCCGTCGTAGTACGGCGACATGGCGTCGCCGGAGTCGAAGATGTCTTGTCCCATGGACATTGCGGTCTACCCCTCCCCGCCGAGGGCACTGGCGACCGTGCCGTCGATGTCCCGGTAGTCGGCCGCGCAGCCCGCGATGGCGTCGTTCATCTCCTTGAAGCACTCGGCGGCGCCGGCCATGGACTCGGTCACCGTCGTCACCGCCATCGTGTAGGAGGCGGCCATCGGGAGGGTGACGGCGGTGTAGAGGCCCCGGTCGAGGGAGCGCAGTTCGGGCAGCATGTCGCTGGCCTCTTCGAGGATCGGGGCGACCTCTCTCTCTATGTCGGGGCCGAGTTGCTCCACGAACTCGGTGTCGCACACGATCTGACCCATTAGTGGCCTGCCTTTCGTTTGAGGGATTCGGTCTTCTGGACGATGTCGTCGAGCATCGACTGGCCGAGACGGCCGGCGCGCTCGCCTTCGGCGGGAGCCTGGTCCATGGTCTCGGCGACGCCTTCGGGCAGGTCGGCCCTGAGGCTCTCGTCGGATTGCTTCCGCAGGTCCGAGCGGGCCTGCTTCAGCAGGGAAGTCAGTGCCTGCCCGAGTCCTTCGACGCCGCGCTGGCGTGCCGCGGCGTCGATCTGGAGGTTCGCGATGACGCGCTCGGAGGAGGTGACGATCCCCAGGTCGCCTTCGTCCGACCAGGCGACGGCTTCGAGGACCTGGTCGGGTTCGGGCGTCGCGGACTGGCTCTGCCGCATGCTGTCGACGGTCGATCCGAGCATGGCGGCCAAGGCCTTGTCGTGCTCGCCGGACCGGATCGGCGGAGTGTCGGGTTCGGCGATGCCGAGGCGGCGTCGCATCGCGGCATTGAAGGCCTCGAATCCGCCCGACGCCAGGGTCTGCTGGAAATCGGCGATGGAGTCGGCGGCCGACGCGATGGCATCGCGGCCCTCGGCAGTGGGATTCGGCAAATGGTCGGCGGTTTCAACGATGAGACGCGCGAGTTCCTTGGGCGACAGGCGGAACCCCGTCGGGGCCACTTCGATGGTGACTCCGCCGTCGTCCGCGAGCCGGAGCGTCACGTGCTCGTCATCATCAGTAAGCGTCTGATCTGCGATTTCGTCCACCCGCCACCTTCTTCCTCACTTGTGCGGCTGGACCCAAGTTAACTCGACGACACCAGTTTAGGAAGGGGCCCCCGTGAGGTAGGAACGCCCTTTGAGTCGGAAATGGGAGTGCGCCGGATCAATCACCGATCGGCCGCCAGCTCCTCCGCTGACACACCCGCATTCAACCGCTCTCTCCTCCACAGCTTGATCAGGATACGGAAGGACAACTCGGCGGCAGTGAAATCCCATCGGTGGTCGCGGATGCTGGTGCGTCTGCCGTCTTTCATCAGGAAGACCAGCCATCGCCCCTCCTCCTTGACAAGGCACCAGGCATTGTCCCTGACTTCACCGATACTGAAATGGGCCGTGCCCACACCCAGCGACCGGATCTGCTCCTCGACCGGGACTCGCTCCTCTGCAAAGTACTCAACCAGGGACGGGTTCCCTTTGCCGCCGTCCGCATCGGCTCGGAACAACTCATCGGTGAGCAAGCGGTGCACGTATTCACACGCCTCGTACTCATCGCTGAACCGGCCCACGGTCGTCATGTGGCCTTCATATTTAGGGCAGACCACCCACGAATCGCCAGCCTGCAAGACGCAGATGGAGTCCCGGCGCGCGACCCCGATCGAGTAGTGAGCGCTGCCGTACCCGCTTCTGGCCAAGCGAGCGGGCAGTTCAGAAATGGAAATGGCGGCCATATTCGGCACTCCCAGGGGTAGCGGTTCAGAACCGACGATGTTCGAATGTGGGGGTGCCCAGCATGGATTGTCGGTGCAAGTCCTCGAAGGGATCAGATCGAGCGACGGGACATCGGGCTGTTACCTGCCCATGACAGTGTCGTCATTCAGGACCCAATTGAGCAGTTCGCAGCACGCCTCATCCTCCGTATCGAACACCACCTCGTCGTTGCGGTTGCCCTTCTCCGAGTAGTACACGGCCCAACCGTTATCTCGCCGCTCCAGGGTGTAGGCCTCATTCGGCCGCCCACCTTCGAGCCAGTAGGCGTCCTCGTCCACTCCAGCGGACTCCAACGCGGCCTTGAGTTCCTGCTTGTTCATATAGCGAGCTCTGCCGATTTCCTTGGCGGACAGTGAGCGTGCAGTTCAGCGATGACGCGAGGGGTCATGTCTGTCTCCTTCCAGAACAGCAAAGCACCAACGACCGCCGTTTCGCAAAGAATTAGGTGGTCACGATGCGTTCGCTAGTGGTCTCGAGCGAGGTTGCTCAGGTTGAGGCCGAATCGCTCGTATTGTGCGCGTTGCGATTCGAAGCGTTGGACGATGTAGCGAGCCGCGTCTTCTTCGGAGATCGGCTTGTATGGTCTCGGAGTACTTCACCGTGTGGGACATGATCTCACCGGCCGTCGACATGACTTTGGTACCGAGCTGGGTGAACTTGGACGGGTCAGCATCGAGGCACTGCTGGAATGTCGGCATCGTCAGGCTCCGCCACTGATGCGCGGCACCTTGAAGGAGGACAGTTTCGTTCCGATGTCCTCGAATTTGGACTTGATGTCATTGTCCACGTCGTCCCAATCCTTGGCACAATCCTTGATCGCGTCGGCCTCGAAGTCGATGTACTCCTTGTAGTGCTTCATCGCTCCTTCGACTTCTTCGGCCAGGCTCTCGCCGGCCTCCCCGGTCATGAAGCCACGATTGGCCTGATCCGCCTGGCTCGCTTCGCGTTTGAGGTCGTTGGGAATCTGCGTCGCATCGGGCGCGTGCGAGCGCAGCTTCTACGAAGCCGACCGCAACGAATCAGGGTCGACATTGATCTGAGGGGGCACTCATTACCTCCAGGGGGAAGGCCAAGAATGTATTTCCCATCGTAATGGAAAGGTGCTACGGCCTCAATCATCGACCGAGCGTTACCCATGGAACAGAAAGGGGTCCCCGTGCCAGTTGACACGGGGACCCCTTCTTGGTACTGGTGTTACTTTCTGGCTCCGGTCATTCCGAAGAGCGACTTGAGCTTGTCCAGGAAGGTGGGCTTGGACGAATTCTTGGACTTGCCGTCGGATTCGATCTCCGGGGCCTCGGCTTGGGAGGGGACCGCCTTCTCGGGGTCGTCCGCTTCTGCCTCGGGCTCGTCGATCGCTTCGGCGACGGGGGCCGGCTCGGTGTCGGCGGCGGGTTCGTCGTCGGCGGTGACGTCGGCGTGGCCGTCGTACTCCGCTTCGGCCTCAACAACGGGCTCGAGTTCGGGCTCGGTCACCGGATCCACGGCGTCCTCGGGCTCGGCCGCTTCGGCAACCGGCTCGACTTCAACTTCGGGCTCGGCCGGGGCTTCGGGCTCGGCCTCCGCGACCGGTTCCGGGTCGGCTTCCGGCTCGGCTTCCGGTTCCAGGGCCTCGGCGACCGTCTCGGGCTCCGCCTCGACCGCGGCTTCCTCGGTCTCGTCCTCTGCACCGGCGGCCAGCAGGGCCTGGAACTCCGCGACGGTCAGCACCGGGACCCCGGCTTCCTCGGCCTTCTTCACGCGGGCCTCGGTGGGCTTGACGGTGTCGTCGGCGACCAGGTGCGTCACGGTCTTGGTGAACTTCGCGGCCAGAGCGACGTCGGCGTCGGACTGGGCGACAGCCCGGACCAACTCGGCGTCCGGACCGGTGCCCAACACGATGATCCGGATCTTTTCTCCCGTCTTAGTCGGCACGGGGACCTCCCTATTCGATGGTTAGCGGCTTCAGGGGCAAGGCGGTCAGGGGGTGGCTGGTGGTGCCGGGCGAGACTGGATCCGAGTCCATTTGTTCGCTCGCAAGGCGGAAGGGCTTCCAGATCCCGGTGTTGGATCTGGAAGCCCGACAACGCAGCGAGCGGGCAAATGGGCCGGATCCAGACCGTCCGGCACCACCAGCCACCCCCTGAACCGCGACAAGCTTTCCTGAGAGCGTACAAGGTGGTCAGCCGGGCTTTGTCTAGCGGAGCAGATTAATTCGGGCTCCTTTGTTGCAGGGCGGTTTCGATCCCACCCACGCGGTCGGACAGCAAGGTGATGGCCCCGACGGCTCTCGACATTGGATCGTCGTTGCCCCCGCCGAGCGTCTGCTCGCGCCGGAAGGCGTCCTTGACCGCCTGCCACCGGGCCGCCTGCGTCTCGTTCAGGCGCCCCCGAAGCTCGGCGAGTTTCAGCAGATTCGCCTCCGCGCCGGAGGCGAGCGTCTGCGCCTCGCCCGCGTAGTGGTCGTCGATGACCGCTTCGAGCTCCGCGTCATTCATCACCGGAACCACCCGTTCGGTGAGCCGGTTCATGTTCCGGTAGGAGCCCTGGAGCAGGAACGGAGGCTCGACGCGCGCGGCATTGTCGGTCGCGGCCGACGCGATGTAGGCGAGGTTGTTGCCCAACACGGTCTTCTGGACGTGGATGAGCTTGCGCAGCACCGACAGGATCTGCTCGAGATCCCCGCCCGCGTAGGCGTGTCGCAGGTTCTCCGGGTTCGCGGTCGGGTCGCCGGCGGCGAGCCGGATGAGCAGCGCGACGTCGGCCCGCTCACGCCCGGCCAGCGGCGCGGTCACCTTGTTCGAGGTCAGGGCGTTCTCGATGTAGGACAGGGCGAAGACCTCGTCCCGTCCGGACAGGACGTCACCGAGGTTCCACACGTCGGCGCGGTTCGCGAGCATGTCGGGGATGCGGAACTTCTGGCCCGCCTCGGTGTACGGGTTGCCCGCCATGCACACCGCGAAGCGCTTCCCGCGCAGGTCGTAGGTGCGGGTGCGCCCGTTCCACACGCCCTCCATCTTGCGCTGCGCGTCGCACAACGAGATGAACTTCTGGAGCAGCTCGGGGTTGGTGTGCTGGATGTCGTCCAGGTAGAGCAGGACGTTATTGCCGCATTCGAGCGCGAAGTTGATCTTCTCGACCTCTTGGCGCGCCGTGGCGTTGGGCGCGTCGTCCGGGTCGACCGACACCGTCTCGTGTCCCAGCGCCGGCCCGTTGACCTTGACCAGGAGCATCCCGAGCCGCTCGGCGACGTATTCCATGAGCGTGGTCTTGCCGTAGCCGGGCGGGGAGATGAGCATGAGCATCCCCGACTGGTCGGTACGCCGCGCGTCGCCCGAGCCGGCGCCGATCTGCTTGGCCAGGTTCGATCCGATGAGCGGCAGGTAGACCTCGTCGATGAGCTGGTTGCGGACGAAGCCGCTCATCACCTTGGGCCGGAACTCGTCCACGCGCAGGCGGGACCGGTGCGCGGCGATGATCTCGGCCCGCCGCGCCTGGTAGGCCCGGTAGCCCGGGACGGTGACGCGGCGGAAGCGGGTGGTGCGGGCCAGGAACTCGTCGAGTCGCAGGGGCAGCACGCGGCTCTCGACCCGCTTGTGCGTGCCGAGCAGGCCGGTGATCTCGGTCGTGAGGTCGGCGGTGACGTCGTAGGTGGGGACGTCGGCGAGCAGCAGCGCCAGGGCCTCGGGCAGGTCGGCGGCCTCGAACTTCTCCGAATCCGCCTGGGCGAGGTACGACTCGACCCAGACGCCGGCGAGTGCCCACTGCCCGGCCAGGTCGCCCTCGATCGAGCGCAGGTCGTCGTCGAAGGCCTGCTTGGAGCCGGGCCCGATGTGCCGGTCGAATCCGGCGACGAGGTCGCGGGCGCGCAGCGACGCGGCGAAGCCGTCGGTGGAGGTGGCGAGCTCCTCGACCAGGTACTCCCCGGCCAGGGCCGAGTCGACTTCCAATGCGGGGCAGGCGGATTCGAGCCACTGGCCCAACTTGTCGGCTGCCTCGGCCGCGAGCCGTTCGAGCGCATCGGCCCGGCCGAAGGTCGTGCGGACCCGGTGCAGCGAGCGCGCCTGCGAGGCGAAAGCGGCCTGCTCGTCCTTTGGTGAGCCGTGTCCCCAGTAGAGCTGGGCGGCGGCGCGCTCGGCGGCTCGGTAGCGGAGCGTCCCGGCGGCGGCGGCGAGCCGCAACACCTCGGCGAGGATCGCGGCGGCGTCGGTGTCGTGGACGCCGCGCTCGTAACCCTCGTCGTAGCGTTCGGCCGCGGCGGCCGAGATGAACTTCGGCAGGTCCTCGGCCAGGAGCTTCGCGGCGCCGTGCTCGGCGAGCAGCGAGGCGGCCAGGTGCTCGGAGCGGTAGATGTCGGGGCTCTCGGACGCGAGGAACTGGGTCCAGTACGGCTTGGTGTCGGTGAAGGCCGGGTCGTCCACGATGTGGCGGTAGTCGGTACCCGTCAAGGAGAACGCGAGCGCGTCACCGGAGGGCACCAGCGTCAGATCGAGCGGCTGGGTGTTGACCGGGATGCGGTGCTCGCCGAACTTGATGGCGTCGCCGTCGAACAGGTCGAGCTGGTCGCGCAGGGCACGTCCGGCCTCGGAACGGGCCGCGGCGATGCGGCCCTCGATCTCCTCGGCGCGGACGGTGTCGTCCAGGCCGCGGAGTTCGGCAATGACCTTGCGCAGCCGCTCGACCATCGGGTCGGTCGCGAAGTACGTATTGACCTCGTCCAGCGAGGACAGCGCGGCGGTGCGGCGGGCGACGGCCTCCAGGATGCGGTCGGCCGACGCGGCCAGCTGCTCCGCCCGGCGCGCCGCCTCGTCGAGGAGGTTCTGCTTGCGGGAGGAGAAGGCCTCGTAGACGTCGGTCCGCTTGTCGGCCAGCTGAGTCAGGAAGTCGTCGAAGTCGGCGAAGCGGGTTTCGAGGTTCTCGACATTGAGCAGCAGGCGGCCCAGCTGCTCGTCGCAGGCGGCGGGCGTCGCGGCGGCGGCGAGCGCGGCGGTGACGGCCTGCCCGAGCAGCGCGAACTCGGCGGCGAACTCGGCGCGGCCCTCCCCGATGGAGAGTTCGCGGCGCCGCGCGGCGAGCGTGGCGCGGGTGCGGTTGACGGCGGCCAGGACCTCGGAGACGCGCCCGAGGATCGCGGTGCGGACGGTCGCGTCGCCGATCTCCAGCGTGGCGACGACCTCGGTGAGGGTCTCCAGTCCGTGCTGGCGCGCGTCGAGGTTCTCGACCAGGGGCGTCGAATCGGCGACGGTCTCGATCCGTTCGGCCTTGCCTTCGAGCGCTTCGACTTCGGCGAAGTAGGGCGCGAAGGCGTCGTCGCGCTCCAGGAAGGCGACGGCGCGGCGGCCGGTGGCGTCGAGGATCTCGGACAGGTCGGCGTCGAGTGAGTCGATGCGCTCGGTGTCGATGTAGCGGACGTCGCGCAACGTGACCAGGTGGCCCTGGGCGCCGCGCAGGTCGGTGAGGAGGACGACCCATTCCTCGGCGGACTTGGGGGCCTCGCCGCGGGCGCGCCGCAGCAGCTTGACGGTGTCGGTCTCGGCCTGCGCCAAGGACTTCCCGGCCTCGGCGGTGAGCTCGGAGACCGTGGCGTACTCATCCAGGACGGACTCTGCGGTCTGCTTGACCGAGCGCAGCGTCTCGTCGAGCGAGTACAGGCCCTCGTCGCCGAGCCAGGGGAAGTCGTCCAGGCAGCGGGTCGCGGAGGCGATGAGCGCCTCGAACACGGCCTGCGCGGGTTCCATCTCGCGGACCAGTCGCGCCACCGACAGGGCGTCGGAGACGGCGCGGACGGCCTCGGCGTTGCCGATGCGGTGGACGGGCGTGTCGCCGGTTTCAGTGGCGGCGGCGTGCGCCTCGGACACGAACGGCGTGGCCCACACCTGCATCGGGTGGACGCGAGTGGCCTCCTCGCCGCTGAAGCGGAAAGCCACCAGCGTGCCGTCGTCGAACAGCGAGTAGCCGTGGACGCTCATCGGCGCCGCGACTTCCTTGCGAATGACGTTGTAGGGCAACAAGAGTGAGCGTCCGTCGACCTCGTGGTAGAAGACGAAGAGGACGTCCTCGCCATTGGGCGAGCGGACGGTCCGCAGGAACTTCAGGTCGGCGATGTCCTGGTCGAAGGTCTTGAGCCTGCCCTCGTTGAGGTAGTAGCCGCCGGGGAAGATCAGGCCGTGGTCCTCGGGCAGGCGCCGGCACGCCGCGCCGATCGCGTCGGCGCGCACCACGTCGCCGGTCCGCGTGTTGTAGATCAGGTGGCGGGTCTGAGTCTCCTTGTAGGGCAGGATCCTCAGCACGATGAGCGGCCCGACGCGGGCATAGGCGATGTCGGCGTCGGCGAGCGACTGGAGGGGCTCCGCGACGGGCTCGGAGAAGATGCCCTCGCCGGACTCGGTGTTGTCCTCGACCTTGACGGTGAGGTTGCCGCCGGTGCACTCCACGAAGATCTCGTCCTCGATGGACACGTGCGGGTGGCGGCCGGTGACGTGCTGGTCGCGGGTGGTCTCGGTCCACTCGAAGTCGTGCGGGGCCGGCCAGACGTGGTCGGTGTCGCCGCGC
Organism: Glycomyces buryatensis; assembly: GCF_004912275.1. Lineage (GTDB taxonomy): Bacteria > Actinomycetota > Actinomycetes > Mycobacteriales > Micromonosporaceae > Glycomyces > Glycomyces buryatensis. The sequence continues at coordinate 24,093 of NZ_STGY01000009.1, read as the reverse complement.
GCGTCCAGGTACTCGGCGGTGCCGTCGGGACGGACCTGCCAGCGCATGACCCGCTGGTCGGCGAGGTTCTCGCCGATGCGGAAGACCGCCAGCAGGCGGGTGTCGACCTGCCGCATCTGGAGCAGCTCGGTCGACTTGTAGTAGCGGTACATCTCGGTGAAGTCGGCGACGAAGCGCCCGTCGCCGATCAGCGTGTCGGCGGCCTCGACCTCATTGAGCTCGAAATTCGCTCCGTCCCTCTCGAACCGGTGGACGGCGAAGACGTCGCCGGGGTCGGTCTGGGACTTGAGTCCCATATGGACGTTGTAGCCGAAGAGGAGGTGCCCGCCGACGTGCACCATGTCGCGCGGCACGCAGTTGTTGGCGGTGCGGATACGGGTCGAACCGAGCAGGCTCAGCTCGGTGGAGCCGAAGGCGTCGGTGCGGGCGCGGTTGAGCGCCTCGGCCCGCTCGGTGAGCTCGGTGGCGAAGTCGGCGAGGCGCTTGGACAGGACCTCGTAAGTGCCGGCGTCCAGGGCGGTCTCGGTGGCGGCCTCGGCGGCGGCGGTGGTCTCGGCTTGCTCTGCGGCCATGGTGATCCTCTTACAGCGACGGCGTGGGGGGTGTTCGGCAGCCCCCGGGGGGCGGAACGGACGCCGGGGAGCGGGACAGGTGTCCCGCTCCCCGGCCCGGTACTACCTGGTGGTCATCTCGACGGCCGGGCGCTCGGCGACGCCGAGCTCCTTGGCCTTGTCGAGCAGACCGGAGAGCATGTCGTGGTCGCCGCCGCGCTGCATGAGGCTCATGAGAGCGGCCGAGACGGTGAGGTTCTTGACCTCGTCGGACCCGACGGTGCCGAGCACGCTCTTGAGGTCGTCGGCGAACGACGTGGAGCCGTTCGTCCAGGACGCCGCGATCCCTTGGGCCACTTCGGAGTGCTCCATGAAACCGTCAACGGCCTTGCCGTAGCCGATCGCGCCGACGACCCGGTCGAAGAACTGGGTGTCGCCGCCGACCAGGGAGATGTCGGCCTTCGCCAGCCCGGCGGAGAGGATGCCCGCCTGCTGCTCGGCGATGGAGCGTCGCGCCTCGATCTCGGCGCCGCGCAGTTCCTTCTCCATCTCCAGACGGAGGCGGTACTCCTCGTGGGCCTTGGAGGCCTCGGAGAGCGCGTCCATCGCGGCGGCCTTGTCGGTCAGACCGATGGACTCGGCGACGAGCCGCTCGCGCAGCGCGTCGGCCTCGGCCGTGCCCTTCGCGGCGGTCGCGGACGCCTCGGCCTTGCCGATCGCGCTCTGCGCGTTGGCTTCGGCCAGTCCCTTGGCCTCGGCGGCCTTGGCCTCGGCCAGTCCGCCCTTCTCGATCGCGTCGGCCTCGGCCTCGCGGACCTGGACCTCGGCGAGGCCCGGGGCGGCGGCCAGGGCCTGCTTGCCTTCGGCCTGGCGGATATTGGCGCGGGCTTCGAGCTCGGCGGCCTGCTGGTCGGCCTCGGCCTCGGTCAGGCGCTGACGGGCGAGGTGCTTCGCGGCCTGCTCGCCGGCCTCGGCGGCCTTGATGTCCTTGACCAGGCTCTCCTGGGCTTCGGCCTCGGCGCGGATGATGATCTGCTGGCGCTCGCGCTCGGCCTCTTCGGTGGCGCGCAGGCGCTTGATGCCCTCTTCCTGCTCGGCGACGGTCTTCTCCACGGCGATGCGCTCGCGGATGACGTCGGCGATGTCGCGCTTCTCGGCTTCGAGCTCCTTGTTGGCGGAGATGCGGGCCAGTTCCTCTTCGCGTTCGCGGGCGACGACTTCGAGGATGCGGTCCTTCTCGATGCGCTCGGTCTCGACTGCGATGACGCGCTCGCGGTTCTTCTCGGCGACGGCGATCTCACGCAGGCGGTTCTCGTGCTGGATGCCGGTGGCCTCTTCGGTCTTGATCCGGGCGGTCTCGGACTTGAGACGCTCCTCGGCCTGGACCTTCTGGACCTCGGCGCCTTCGCGGGCGCGGAGGGTCTCGACCTCGCGCTGCTGGCGGATCACGGCTTCTTCTTCGCGCCGTTCGAGTTCGAGCACGGCCTCTTTGGCCTCGACGTTCTGGCGCTTGATTTCCTTCTCTTCGTGGCGCCGGTGCTCGTTGGTGGTGATGGCCTCGAGCGCGGTGAGCTCGGTGATCTTCCGGATGCCCTGCGCGTCGAGAATGTTCTGCGGGTCGAGCGACGACATCGGGGTCTGCTCGAGGTAGTCGATCGCGGCATCTTCGAGCGAGTAACCGTTGAGGTCGGTGCCGATGATGTGGATGATGCGGTCGCGGAACTCGTCGCGGTTGGTGTACAGGCTGGTGAATTCCAGCTGCTTGCCGACGGTCTTGACGGCCTCGGAGAACTTGGCGTTGAACAGCTCCTGGAGCGTGTCCTGGTCCGAGGCGCGCTTGGTGCCGATGGCGCCGGCGACGTTGATCACGTCGTTGACGGTGGCGTTGACTCGCACGAAGAACGTGATCGAGATGTCGGCGCGGATATTGTCCTCGCAGATCAGCCCGTCCTTGCCGGCCCGGTTGATCTCGATGGTCTTGACCGAGATGTCCATGTACTCGGCGCGGTGAATGATCGGGAGGACCAGTGCCGACGTGAAAGACACCTTGCGGGAGCGAAGTTTCGTGACGACCAGGGCCTGTCCGGGCGCGACCTTCCGGTAGAGCCGGATGATCATGCTGATCAGTCCCAAGAAGACGATCGCCCCGACTACCAAGCCGACAATTGTCATCGTTGAGTTGGATGAGTCCATGAACGGGTCCTTTGCTGGGGATTCGGGGGGAGATTGGTTCGGGCTTGCGCTCACCATACTCAGAGACGTCAAGTCACGGGGTACACGCGTTGGGTTCCAGAGGCTGGTGAGGTGCCGGGCCGGGTCGGTCTATGACTCGGGAATGGCGATGTCGCCCGGCAGAGCGACGGGAACCACCAGGAAGGTCCTGGCGGATTCGTCGTAGTCGAAGATGACGAGTTTGGAATGGCGGTCAAAGAGTTCGTCGTCGATGCCGTCGGGTTCGTGGACGGAGCGGCGGACGTTGATGATGTGGACGGTACCGTCTTCCTCGACCAATTCGGCCTGGCCCTGACCGGTGGTGACGGTGCCGCTGCGAACCAGGCACACCTTGCCGATCAGGTCGGCGTGCGCGGTGGCCGGGGCGTCGGCGAAGATTCTCGACAGGGGCCTGGACAGCAGCTTCGCCCCGAGCATGCCGACCCCTATCCCGGCCACGAGCGTCGCGATGCCACTGGCCGCGGCGGGTATGAACACTCCATCGGCGCTGCGCACCCAGGTGGTGCCCAGCACGGTCACTATCCAGCCCAAGGTGATCCACAGTGACAGCACCACGGTGAAGGGGACCGCCCCGAACCCGAACGCCGACCAGAACCCGCCCCCCGCTTCGACTTCGGCATTGCCGTCGGTGCCGAAGTCGACAATGTCGACGTCCAGGGCGCCGATGATGACAGTGAGCCAGTACAGGACCACGACGATGAGTCCGAAGGTGAAGACGATCGGAGGGAAGGATAGGGCTATATCCAGAAACTCACGCATGGGTCATGGGTCCTTCTTGGTGATGCTTGCGAGCCAAAGAGCGGCTCAGCATCCGCTCGCGTGGGCGAGAACGCGGGCGGGGCGCTGCGGGCGGGCGGCACAGTCCGGATCGTGAAATCGGGCCTGCATCTAGGATAATGCACGCGGGCACTCAACGGAAGGTTGCACAAATCGGCACAAGCTGTGATCGGACGAACAACCCTCGTCGCCATGCCCCTCACCGGACCCGTTGGACTCGCACGTACCCCGCCGCGAAATCCCCGGGAGGCTCCTCGGTCCGGAACCCCGCAGCCGCCAGGGCGGACTCGGCCTCGTTCAGCAACTGGGTCCGCAGCTCCCGCTCACGAAGAAACTCAGGCACCCCCGGATCCCCGCGCAGCACGGACTGGATGGCCGCATCCATGATATCCCTGGAAGGGTTGCACCGTAGGTAGACGCCGGCCTCGATCCCCGCACCGGAATCGATCATAATGTTCGCGCCGGGGCCACTTCCTTCCCGCGAAGCACTGATTCCAGCCGAGACAAGAGCTGACTCCACATCCCGCGCCGCTGCCCGCAGGTCCACCTACTCGATCCCGGAAATCAATAGTTCGGGGTGTTCGGACGCTCGGCCCGACAACAGAATCATTCTGAGATACCGCGCCGCCTCGGAAAGCTCTGCATCGGTGAGTTCCAACGCGAGCGACAACTCGGAGGTATCCAGTGCATCAGCGGCTTCAGGGGAGAACTCGATGCGAAGCGATTCGCGGTCCATCACGCACCGCACGATACCGCCGTAGTTCGTCTCCTCATCATCGATGTTCACGTGATAGGTGTCCCAACCCATCGCACGTTCGGACTCATCGATTTCTTCAAGGTCGCCTTGAAAAATAAAGAAATGGCCCTCGTCACCGGCTTCCCGCATGCCGAGACCTGCAACTCGACCTTCAATGTATCCACCTGCTTGCGCTACAGTGAATTCCAACTCCGCCTCCGCTCATGGAAGCCAATCGAACCTGGAAACGCGTACGTCCGGTGCCCCGCTGATCGGTTCGCTTGCACTCACGATAGTCAATATTCCGTCGGCTAGATCGCTGCCGTCAAGCACCACCTTGCCATGGCTGCCATCGGCCGCAATCAAAGTCCACCTGTATTCTTCGGCGGATTCCGGAGCGATCAGCGCCCGCTTCTTCAGCCGCTGCACCAAACGAAGGGCGACCTCCAAGCGGCTTGCAGACCCTATGTGATCGATGAAGCCTTGGAATCCGACGAATTCGGCGAATGCCCCCTCCTGTTCGCCAGCGGCAACCTGAGCTATCCCTGGTTCAGCACTAGGATCGGCAAAATCGTCGCCGTCCCAGATTTCAATCCGTGCAGGGGCAACCACGAACACGTCGCTGACAGCCCGTGCCAGCTCTCGCAGATCCACCTCCTCCACGAAGATGACTGTGTATGTTTCCATAAGAGTCCTTGCCTAACGTTGATCGTACACACCCTGAGCGACGTTCCAATCTTCGTCAGTCGTGTGGAACTTATACCTACTGAACCTCTTGTCTTTTGCCATTGCGTCTCGATCGCCTTCATGGGTGATCAGCCCTTTGAGTGCTTCGTATTGCAGCTTGTTCATCTCGACCAGGCCGTCACCTCTAACAGGATAGATAGCCCCGGAGCCCTCGAGTCCCCAAATCCGTCCATTCACCTCATACTTGTTGCCACCGAGCCATTTCCCTTGATTATTCTTGATTGCAGCGAGGTCGGCCTCGGCATCGACATGGGGAAGAATGACCGTGTTCTTCACGTCAGAAGGAGTGCCGCGTTTGATCTTACTAAGGATATGTCGCTTACTGATCTCGGTGGGAGTGATCGACTTCAACGGCCCTTCGACCTTGCCCGGGGCCACCGGTGGCGATGGCGATGGCGGCTGAGCCGAAGCTCCCCCTGTGCCTGTGAAACCCGATGTCACGAATGACTTCCCTGCATCGTCACCGGCACCCATGTCCCCTGATGATGTCATCGCGTGCTCCGCTCAGGCGTTTTGCCAGGCGTCAGCAGCCTGGGTTGCGGTGTTGACCACTGGGGTGGCGGCGCTTGCGACCGACCCGACTGCTCTTGCTGTGTTAATGGCGGCATGCAAGCCGCCCGCGGCGGCCACGTCCGTGGCGTTGAGGATCGCGAATTGCGCCATCAGAAAGCCGTTGAACGCCAACGCCCCCGCCTGGTATGCGGCGAGTACCGCCGGTGCGGCAGGGCCGGCCGATGAGACCTGCTGCCACTGCCTTGGACCCAGGATCACCATCGGTGCGTCCAACACCTTGTAGCCCGCCGACTCCGCGGCCTGCTTGGTGCTCTTCAAAACCTGCACCGTCGCCTGCATGACCGAACCGGTCGCCTGCAGCGTCGCCGCACCCAGCTTGATCGCTCCCTGCGTGGTCATGTTGAACGCCTTTACGCTCGGCAACCAGCTGGCGGCAGAGTCGTAGTCTGACCCGGCCCATTTGTCCGCCAATCCTTCCATGCAGTCGGCGTAGTCGTCCACAAACCGGTCCATATCGGATCCGGCTCTGTTCCATTCGGCGGTGACACCAGAGAACTTCGCCGGATCGGCGTCGAGGCACTGCCTGAAGGTCGGCATCGGACTCACGCCTTCTGGACCTGGATGGCGGCGACCTTGCTCCCGGCTTCACCGACGTCGCCGTCGAACTTGCTGATCTTCGACTTCGCTTCGCCGTCGGCGTCGTCCCATGCCTGCGCCGACTCGGCGATCGGCGGTGCCATAGCGCCCACATGGGTCGCTAGCGCCTTGGCCGCATTCAAGGCGCAGTCGGCGAAGGCCTCGGCCGCATCGGCCGAGAGGAACCCGCGGTTGGCGTTCGCCGCCTGCTTCGTCTCCTGCTCGACCTGATTCGGGACGTTTTGGATCGTCGAGGGCAGCCTGCTCAATCGTTGCGAGACGCTGCGCAGCGCCTCCGCGTCCACCTTGATCGCCGGGGGCATGCGTCCACTCTCCTTGATAGCGAGGAAATCTCCCGTATCAAGGTATCAACTTGTCACCGTCCGTGGGGGTCTCAGCCGTTGGCGCCCAGGATCTCCATCGTCATGGCGCTGATCGCGCCGTTCGCCTTGCTGCGGGCGGCCGTGATGGTGCGGATGACGTCCGCGGAGACTTCCTCGCGCTCGCTCGTCTTCAACACGTTGGCGGTCAAGAAGACCAGGTCCACCAGGAAGCCGCGTTGGTTCACGGCGGCCCGGCACATGTCGGTGTCCGAAGTGCTCGAGAAGCGGTCGTTCTCGTGCTTCTCCACGAACTCCTCGATCTTGCGGAGCATGGCGGTCTCTTCGCTCTCCTGTTGGGCGCCGGCCGCATCGGACGACGAGCCCGTGCGTCCGCCCAGCGACTTGCCGCGTTCGAGGATCTTCGCGTCGTTCTCCGACCGCTGCTCCTCCGCCTCGGCGAGCGCCGCCCCGATGGCTGCCGCGAGTTCCCGGTTCCCCAGGCGAGCGGCCGTGGGATCCAGTTCCAGCTTCCGGATCTCGCCGGTGGCGTCGACCACGACCCTGACCGCTCCGTCGGCGGCCCGGCCCTCGAAACGGGACTCCTGGATGCTCGCGAGCAGCGCCCGGCCCTCGGCCGCGCGGGCCTGGAGCTTCTCGATGTCCTCTCGGCTCGGGGCCGTGGCCAAGACCTTCTCGGCCATGTCCTTGTTCGGGCCGTCCGGGATCTTCACGAGGAAGTCCTTGCCCTCCTTGAGTTGGTCCTCATAGGAATCCGGGACTTTGAAGTCAGAGGGGTCGCTCTCCTTCTTCTCCTCGTCCTGCTTCGGCTCGGCCTTCGGCTTGGGCACCACTGCGGGCTCCGGCCGGCGAACCGGGGCCGCCGGTTCGGCCGCCGCCACCGCGGGTGCGGCCGGGGACGGCTTGGCCGCTTTCGGAGCCGTCGTCTTCGGTTTGGGCGCTGCCGGTTCGGTTGTCTGCGGTACGGACGGCGGTGCCGAGACGGGTGGCGCCGACACCGGTGGCGCCGAGACCGGCTGCGGCGCCGCGGTCGCGACGGGAGCTGCGGGAACCGCTGGGGACACGGGAACCGACGCCGTGGCGCGGATCGCGGGAGTCTCGGGGGGCGCCTCCAGCATCCACCGCAGGTCGCGCGCAACGTCATCGACCAGCTGCTCCGCGTTCTGCTGCAACTCCAGGTGACGCTCGGACACCGCCTGGATGACCAGGTGCTGCGCCGTCAGCAGTTGCAGCGGCGCCAACTCGCGCCTGCGCTCCTCGCCTTCGACCAGGGAGCGCAGCAGCCGCTTGACGCTCCCGCCGTATTCGGGATGGCGCCTGGCGATCCGCACAATCAGCCGGTCGACCCGGCCCTTGTCCAGGTTCTTCGCGAAGTAGCGGTCGATCGCCCGCTCGTACACGCGGTCGACGAGCTCGCCGTAGACCGCTCGCTCCTTGTCGGGCAGGTTCCGGTAGGCAATCCTGTCCTCCCGGTTGCCGGTTCGGATGTAGGACGCCAGCGCCGCCGCGCCGGGGAAGGGTGCGTTCATGGTCAGTTTCTTCCTTGCACATCCGGGCAATCGACGCGGGGTTGCGCCGCTTTACTTTCCGCAATTCTGCCAGAAAGTCTGAAGCGGCGAAGGGCGCGAGGCGACCGGGTGACCGGTTCCGGAATAATCTGGGCTGGTTGATCGACCACCGTCATCATCGGCGACCCTTGAGGAGGTCCGGTGCCCGGTTTCCGAACTGCATTGGCAAATGCGGCCGCTGGCTGCGACGTTGCCGCGGCCCGGCTGGAGGCCGCCGGGAGGCGGCTCGGTGAGGCGGCGTTCCAGACCCCGGTGGACCCGGCGCTGCTGGCCGCCGAACGTCAGATATCCGACGCGGCAGCTGCTTCGGCCGCGCAGCTGCGGACCGACCCCGAGCTGCTGCACGCCGGCCAAGTCGTGCTCCACGAAGGACTCAGGTTCCCGCTGCTGGTGCCGTTCGGCGCCTCGGGGCACCTGGCCACCAGCGTCGACGCCCGCGAGGAGGGCGTGGCCGCACTCGTGCGCGGCGCGGTCCTGCACCTGTTGGCGCACCGCGAACCGGGACGGCTGCGGGTCGTCGGCGTCGACATCACCACCCTCGGCGCGACGTTCGCGCCCCTGCGGCCGCTCGCCGACGCCGGGGTCATCGAGGCGGTCGCGACGGACGCGCGCGGTGCGGCCGATGCGGTGACCGCCGCCGAAACCCAAGTGGCCGAGCACATCGCGGGACGGCGCGACGACCGGCTCCTGCTCGCCATCGCCTCGCTGGGGCAGGCCCCGAAGAGCCTGATCGACCGCGTCGACGCGCTCGCCCGCTCCGGGCTGGCGCACGGCGTCACCGTCCTGGCCTGCGGGCTCCCCGACCTGCCGCAGGCGACGGTCATGCACGCCGTCGCCGGGCATGTCGAGGTGTCGAATCCGCCCTCGGCTCCGATCTCTCGGGGCGAGCGGCTGGCCGCGCCGGTGGCCTGGCCGGAGGCGTCCGACCCGTCCTACCTGGCCGGAGAGGCGCAGCGGCTGGCGGAGCGTGCCCGGGCCGCGGCGACGCTCACGTTCGCCGACCTCATTCCCGCCGCTCCCGAATCGGGCGACCCGTCGGACGGCCTGGAAGTCCTCATCGGACGTGACGCGGCCGGTCCGGTGCGGCTGCGGTTCGACGACGCGACCCCGCACTGGCTGATCGGCGGCCGCACCGGCGGCGGCAAGACCGTGTTCCTCCTCGACGTGCTCTACGGCCTCGCCTCCCGTTACGCCCCTTCGGATCTGGCGCTGTTCCTGCTGGATTTCAAGGAGGGCGTCTCCTTCACCGAGTTCATCCCCACCGAGCGCGACACCACCTACATCCCGCACGCCCGCGCCGTCGGCGTCGAGTCCGACCGCGAATACGGGCTGGCGGTGCTGCGGACCCTGAACGAGGAGATGACGCGCCGTTCCACGGTCATGAAGCGCTACGGCGTCGCCTCGTTCGCCGCGCTGCGACGCCACGAGTCGTTCCCCAGAATCGTGTGCGTCGCCGACGAGTTCCAGGTCCTCCTTGCCGGCAATGACCGGGTCGCCTCCGAAGCGGTGGCACTGCTTGAGAACCTGGCGCGCAAGGGCCGCTCCTACGGCGTCCACCTGGTCCTGGCCTCGCAGACGATCTCCGGCATCGAGGCGCTGTGGGCGAAGAAGGACTCGATCTTCGGCCAGTTCCCGCTCCGCGTCGCCCTGCCGGGCGCGCGGACCGTGCTGGAGCACAACAATGACGCGGCCGGGCGGATCTCCCTGGGGCAGGTGGTCATCAACCCCGAGGGCGGCGCCGCCGGGGCCGACCGGGTGGCGCGGTTCCCCAACAGCGACACCGAGATCATGCTGCGCCTGCGCGAGCAGCTGCGGGTCTCGCACGCCGACTCCGGGCCGCCGCGCGTCTTCTTCGGCTACCTGCCCGTCCACTTCGAGCAGACGCTGCCGGGCGAGCGGCAGGCGAGCCGGGCGCTGCTGGGACGCGAGGTGTCGCTGCGCCTCGACGCCGCCGGTGTCGACCTCGACCGCAGGCCCGGCCGCCACCTGGCGATCCTCGGCTCCGACCACGTCGGCGGGGAGACGCTGGAAGCGGCCGCGGCGTCGCTCGCCGCGAAGGCGCCGCCGGGGCAGTCGCTGTGGGGCGTCGACTTCACCGGCCACGCGAACCTACAGGATATATCCTATAGGATCCGGCCCGAGGAGTTCGCCGCGAAGCTCGCCGAAGTCCCCGACGACACCCTCATCCTCGGCTGGGGCCTGGATGCGGCCAGCCTGGACATGAAGGGGCAGAAGGCACTTCGCGACCTGCTGCGCACCGGCCCGGCCCGCGGCGTCCACTTCCTCGGCTGGTGGCGGATCTACCGCCGCTTCCTGGACGACATCGGCGGCACCTCCGGCCGCGAGGACGTCGCCTGCGCGCTCGTCCTCAACCTCCCCGGCGGCGAACTCACCAGCCACTTCGGCCAGCAGTTCCAGCATTGGAGCCCCCGTTCCGGGCGCGCGCTGCTCATCGACCGGCACGCCGACACCGGCGGCGGCAAACTCATCGTCCCGTTCTCGCGGCCGGATACCGACGGCGACCTGCCCGGTCAGACTCCGCGCAGCGGTGCCACTGAAAGGGAGTTCTCGTGAGCGCCTTCGACGATTACCTCGCCCAGCTGCGCCGCGTCGACGAGGCCCGCCGCTCGGCCGAGGAGGCCGCCGCCCGCACCGCCACCGTCACCGAGTCGCTAGGACAGCGGGTCACCCGGCTCACCGAACAGGCACTGTCCCAACGCGGAGCGATCGATGAACTGGCCCGATCGGCCCGCGTCGAATCGCCGCCGCGCGGCGGCGCCGTTCCCCCGCTGGGCGATCCGACCGTCGAAATCGGCGCGGCCGAGGCCGACCTGAACGCGGCCGGCGCCGAATACCAGGAGGCCCGCTTCCTCGCCCACCGCCCGCCGTGGCTGCCGCGCTGGAGGGGCGACGAACGAAACGGCCTCGTCTACGGCCTCTATGCCGCCGTTGCCCTGGTCGTCCAGCTGCTGATCCTGCGGTGGTTCAAGGCCGACAGCGTCACCGAAGCCATCCTCTTGGCAGCCGTGCTCATCGCCAGCCCGCTGGCCGCGTTCGGCGCCGCCTGGCTCACCATCGGCGTCGGCGGAAGGCCCCGCATCTTCGACGACGAACGCCGGCTCGAACGCAACTTCCGGCTCGGCCTGGTCGTCTCAGGCTCGACCCTCATCGTCGCCTGCCTCGGCTTCTTCAGCTGAATCCGGCTGCGGCTCATAGACTGTCGCACTCCTGACAATGTCCGCCCACACCGTCTGTGTGGTCCCGGCCCGGTCGTCGAACGGTGAGCGGGGACTCCGAAACCGGCACCGGGCCGTTACGCTGAGGGAAATTCAGGCTCCGTCACGTCGAGGTGCGTATCCATGAGCGACAGTCAGTTCGAGTCGGAATCCTATGGGGGCCTGGACTCCGCCGCCCCGTCCGCGGCGGCCCCGGCGTTCGGCGACGTCACCACGCAGCCCGGCGAGGTCCCCCAGACCGGCGACGATCCCATCGTCTGCCTGCCGGTCGAGCGAATGGGCTGCTCAAACGCCGAATGCGGCAATCCCGTCGAGCACCCCTCCGAGACCCCCTGGCAGGAACTCCTCTCCGCCGTCCCCGTCGAGGACCAGCTCTACCGGCTCAAGCCCCGCGCCAGCGACATGTCCTACCCGACCGAGGAGGACTTCCGCGCCGCCGTCGCCGCCGTGCGTCCCGAGCACGCCGACGAGCACTCCGTCGCGCGGCTGCGCACCGGCTGGAACGACGAGGTCGCCGAGAAGCTCGGCCCCTGGTCCGATCGCCTCCGCTCCCAGCTGACCGACCTGTCCGAAGGCTGGGCGGGCACCGACTTCGAGGCCTTCCAAGAGGTCTGCGACCAGACGCGAGTCCTCGTCGACGACGTCATCGAGGACATCGACGCCACCGTCGCCGGACTCCAGTCCACCGAGGAGTACATCTTCTCCCTCCAAGGCGGCGACTCCGGCGAGGTGCCCTATCCCGCGCCGCAGTTCTGGATCGACGGCGAATGGCACAGCTGGGTGGCCGTCCACGTCCGGCCGGCCTGGTGGCACGGCGACTGCATCGAGTACACCTGCCAGGACGCCGAGCACGTGATGGCGCTGGCCGGGGCCGCCCCCGAGGTCGCCACCGAGATCATCGAATACATCGACGATCGCGTCGAGCACTACATCCAGTACTACGAGAGCCCCGTCAACATCGAGCGCGACGGCTTGGACCCCAAGGGGATCACGCTCGACGTGGCCAAGGAGCTGGCCGTCGCCGACGCGATGGAGAACTTCGGTGGGATCGTCGAGCAGAACTGGAGCGAATACGACTCCCGGCACTCGGGGATCGACGAGGACATCGCCCAGCGCAGCGCCGATAACGACGCCGAGCAGCAGTCCATGCGGACCACCCAGAGCGACAAGCCCTACCCGGACAGCGCCGACGAGGCCTATATGGACCTCGAATCGCCGTCGATGGAGCAGCCGACCGGGAGGTCCTCACCGGAGACGACGCAGAATCCGTCGTTGGACCCGCCTTCGGGCGACGTCCAGGACGATTCATCCCGGGAATCCGACGACAGTGGCGCCGGCAGCGTCGGTGACGGCGGCAGCGAGGACGGCGCCGGCGGCGGACTCGCCAGCGGCGGAAGCGGAACCGGCATGGGATCCGGCCCCGGTGGCGGCGCCTCCGTTGCGGCGCCCGATGCGAAGAGCGGACCGACCGGCGGTCCTGGCGGCGGATCGTTTCCGCCCGTGTCCTCCGCGGCGGCCACGGGCGCCGGAGCGGCGGCCGGGACCGGCAACCGCGGGGCGAGCGGCATGATGGGCGGCGGCGGCAGAGGTGCCGGTAACGGTCCGAGCGACAACGCCGAACGCGACCCCGACGTGGACCTGATCGAGGACGAGAACATATGGGGCTACGTCAACGAAGACGAAGACCCTTACGCCTGAAGGGAATAGCACGAGATGGCGACATCGCGCACGTTCGACCCGGCCGCTCTCGAGCGCTACCAGCAGTTCCTGGGTGAGCTGCTCGAAGAGTTGGAGGGCGAGATCATCCCGTCGCTGCGGGACGGCACCCTCAAGAAAGCACCCGCGTTCGGTTCGGCACCCGGGGCCTATCAGAACGCGTCCGAGCAGTACGCGGAGTTCCACGCCACCACCTGGCGCAACCTCCAGTACCTGCGCGGCACCCTCCACGGGATGATCGCCGGCCTGCAGTCCGCGATCGAGGACGGCGGCGAGGTGGAGGCGTGGGTCTCCAGTCAGATGTCGATCCTGCCCCAAGGCGACCTCTGAGCCTGATCGAGGCCTCGGCCGAACGCCGATCGCTGCAGCCCGGTCACCCTGCCGGGCTCTCCTCTGACCTGCGACGGCGGAGCAGGTAGACCAGGCCCACCGCAGGAAGGACCAGCGGCACGTAGCCGTAGCCCGAACCGAAGTGCGACCACACCGACGCCTCGGGGAACCAGCCTGAGACGGCGAAACTCACCGCGCCCACCCCGACGACACCGGCGAGCTCGACACTCACCGCCGCCAGCGCCAGGCGTCCGTTCCCCCGAATGATCGCGATCGCCGCGACCAGGTAGATGAGCGCCGCGATCGCGCTCAGCGAGTAGCTGATCGGCGCGTGCGAGAACTTCGTCGCCACCTGGAAGCCCGCCCGCACCCCGGCCGAAAGGGCGAAGACGACGTAGACCAGCACGATGAGCCGTCCGAACCCGGAGGAGAGGGTGCGCGGCGCGGTCTGTTCAGGAGCCGACATTGACCTGGAACTCCCAGATCTGGTGGACGCGCATCATCAGCGCGGCCACGATCAGCCCGGAGGCCGCGACCGTGCCGATGCCCCACCGGCTGCGGTCGATCGAGCCCCAGAACGCCGCGATGACCGGCACCAGCAGCGCGGTCACCATATAAGAGAACAGCAGGGCCTTGCCCCCGCCCGGTGCTCCCGACACCAGGACGACGGCGACGACGACTTGGGCCAGCAGGAGCACTTCGAGCGCCCCCACGCCCACCGCGTGCCGCCTGGAGACCTGCACGGAACGGTAGGTGTCGACGAAGAACCAGGCGCTCATCGCCAGCGCGGCGGCCTGCACCCCGAGGTAGAGCCATTCGATCACGTCCCAAACGCTAGCCCAGGCGTTGTCGGCCTCCGCAGCTAGACTTCGAGGCATGGCTGACCTCACGCACGTCGACTCCTCGGGCGCGGCCCGCATGGTCGACGTCTCGGAAAAGGACGTCTCGAAGCGGGTCGCGGTGGCGACCGGACGGCTGCGCACCACGCCCCAGGTGGTGACCGCGCTGCGCGAGAACTCGCTGGCGAAGGGCGATGCGCTGGCCACGGCCCGGATCGCGGGCATCATGGCGGCGAAGCGGACGCCCGACCTGGTGCCGCTGTGCCATCCGATCGCGATCAGTGGCGTGAAGGTCGAGCTGGAGGTCACCGACGACGGCGTGGACATCGCCGCCCAGGTCAAGACGGCCGACCGCACCGGCGTGGAGATGGAGGCGCTGACGGCCGTGTCGGTCGCCGGGCTGACGCTGGTGGACATGGTCAAGGCCCTCGATCCGGCCGCGCAGATCACCGATATCCAGGTGGTCGAGAAGCTGGGCGGCAAGACGGGCGCCTGGCACCGCGACGAGGAGTCCGCCGGTCACGATGACGAGTCGTCCGAGACGGCGAGCGCTTCCGGGTCGCGCACCGATCGTTCGAGCAAGGTGACCGGGGAGTGGCAGCGCGCGGCGCCGGTCCGCAGCAATGGGCGGCTCGGCAAGCCGAACGTGGCGGGCGATGCCCTCAACGACGAGACCGTGCCGAATGTCGACCCATCCCCTCCCAAGACGCCCAGCCCGCCCAAGGCGCCGAAGCACTCCGATCCTCCCGAGCCGGACTTGTCCGACACGGTGATCATCTCGCGTCCCAAGCCGAACGGCGAGGGTCCGCGATGACGGTCCGTGCAGTCGTGGTGGTCGCGTCGAACCGCGCCGCCGACGGAGTCTACGAGGACACCTCCGGGCCGATCCTCACCGCCGGACTCGCCGCGCACGGCTTCGACGTGTCCGGCCCGGTGGTCGTCCACGACGGCCCCGAGGTCGAGGATGCTCTTCTCAAGGCGGTCGAGGACGGCGCCGACCTCGTCGTCACCTCCGGCGGCACCGGCCTCACCTCCCAGGACCTCACCCCCGAGATGACCAACCAGGTCATCGACTTCGAGGTTCCCGGCATCGCCGAGGCGATCCGCGCCGCCGGGCTGGCCAAGACCCCGCACGCCGCGCTCTCCCGCGGACTGTGCGGCGTCGCCGGCAAGACCCTCATCGTCAATCTCGCCGGTTCGACCGGCGCCGCCAGGGACGGCCTCGCCGTCCTCACCCCGCAACTGATCGTTCACGCGGTCGCGCAGCTGCACGACGGCGACCACGAGAGGACGGCTTAGATGGCGATCGATTGGGTGGAGGCCCGCGAGACCGCTTGGCGCGCAGGCTTTGAGAGCCGCCCCGCCCACGGCCACGCCTCCTTCGGCGAGGCGATCGGCTCGGCGCTGGCCGCGCCGCTGCGGTCCGCCTCCGACCTTCCCGCGTTCCCGACCTCCGCGGTCGACGGCTGGGCCGTCGCCGGTCCGGGCCCGTGGACCATCGACGGCGAGATCCTGGCCGGTTCGGTTCCCGGCCCGATCGATGCCGGTCAGGCGGTCAAGATCGCCACCGGCGCCCAGGTCCCCGCGGGCTGCGAGGGCATCATCCGGCTCGAGAACGCGCACGTCGATGGCACCGCCGTCTCGGGCGAGACGGCCCGCGAGTGGCGCGAGGCCGGCGAGGAGGCGAGGGCGGGCGAGGAACTGCTCGCCGAGGGAACGCCGATCACCGCCCCGGTGGTCGGCCTGGCCGCCGCCGCCGGATACTCGTCGCTCGACGCCTACCGCCGCCCGTTGACCAGCCTCGTCATCTTCGGCGACGAACTGCTGACCTCCGGCGTCAGTCGCGAAGGGCGCGTTCGGGATTCGCTGGGACCGATGGTCCCGCACCTGCTCGACGCGGCCGGGGGCATGGCCACCGGCACCATCGGTCCGGTCGCCGACACCCTGGACGACCACGTCGAGGCGCTGCGCTCCGCGCTCGATTCCGCCGACGTCGTCTGCACGACCGGCGGCACCATGGTCGGCCCGGTCGACCACCTGCACGCCGCCCTCAAGGCCGTCGACGCGTCGTACGTGCTCAATACGGTGTCCGTGCGCCCCGGCTTCCCGATGCTGTTGGCGCGCACACCGAACGGCCGGTTCATCGCCGGGCTCCCCGGCAACCCGCAGTCGGCGGTCATTGCCGTCGTCACGATCGTGGCGCCGCTGCTGGCGGGCCTGCGCGGCCTGCCGCTGCCGCCATTGCGCGAGACCGTCCTGGCCGAGGACGTGCCGGGACGCGGCGAATCCACGCACCTCGCGCTGGTCGACCCCACCGGGCGTCGAATCGCCCACCACGGCTCGGCGATGCTGCGCGGCCTGGCCTCGGCGGCCGGGTTCGCCCTCATCGCTCCGGGCACCGCAGCCAAGGCGGGACAGCGCGTCCCGCTCGTACCCGTACCGGGGGTGAGCGCATGATCCGCGCGCAGATTTCAGAGACGAACCTCGATGTGGCCGAACACGAACGGGCTGTCACGCTCGACGCCGCCGGCGCGATCGTGACCTTCTCGGGGAACGTCCGCGACCATGACCACGGCCGCAGCGTCACCAAGCTCTCCTACGAGGGGCATCCCTCGGCCGAGCCGCTCCTGCGCGAGATCGCCGAGGAGATCGCGCAGCGTCCCGGTGTGCACGGCGTGGCCGTGTCCCACCGCATCGGCGACCTCGCGATCGGCGACGCGGCCCTGGTGGCGGCCGTCGCCGCCGAGCACCGCAAGGAGGCCTTCGACGCCTGCGCCGACCTGGTCGACGAGGTCAAGGCCCGGCTGCCGATCTGGAAGCACCAGTTCTTCACCGACGGCACCGAGGAATGGGTCAACTGCCCCTGACTCATTCCGGACCTCTTAAAAAAATCGAATGACTTTGTCAACCAATTCGATTGACAAAATCAATCAATTTTCAATCGACACCATTGACCTGCTAGGACTCGTCGGTCGGCTTCGCGTCGTCGCCGGTCTTCGGCTTGCGCCCGAGCAGCTTGACCAGCAGTACCCCGCCGCCCACAATGATCAACAGGCCCAGCAGGATCGCGGCCAGCGCCGTCCCGGTGTTCGACTCCTCGTCGTCCGCGGCGGCGGTCGTGGCCTCGGAGGTCGCCGGCTCGGTGGCCTCCTCGGATGCTGCCTCGGAGGACTCGGCCGAGTCCTCGGGCGCGGCGCCCTCGGCGTACAGGTCGGCCGGGATCTCGGCGACGGTGAACTTCAGCGAGTCGTCCACCCGGTGGCCGTCCTCGGAGATCACCCGGAACGCCACCGTGTATTCGCCGGGAGTCGTGTACAGCATCGGCTGCGAGAACGTGTCGCCGTCGAAGGTCGGGTCGGCCAGGTCGAGCGCGCCGTCGGGACCGGTCACCGCGATCTCGGTGGAGGGGCCGTCGAGCGGCTCCGAGAACGTCGCCGAGACCGAAGCGGGGGCCTCGTCGATGCTCGCCCCGTCTTCGGGGTCGGTGGAGACGAGGGCGGCGTGCGCGCCGGCCGGGGCCGCGAGGCCGAGGGCCAGGACGGTGCCGCCGACGGCGGCGGCCAGGAGGCCTCCCAATGCGCGGATGCGGGAACGTTGTGGCATGGGGCCATAGTGCCACGGCTCGGATGGTTCTTCTCTGAGCGAAAAGGAACATGGCATCGCAGGTCACAGCGATCCGATTACGGTGCGTGCGCGATAGTTCGGCTATTTTGTCTGTTTAGCGTAGTTAGTACCGCTCACCCTCCTGTTGACGATAGCCAGAAGTTGTGATGTGCTTACGGGCATGGTTGAACCGATCCGATGGGGAATCCTGGCGACCGGCGGAATTGCATCGACCTTTGTAGAAGACCTTGCCCTGCTCGATGATTGCCGCGTTACCGCCGTGGCCTCCCGCTCGGCACAGCGGGCCGCCGACTTCGCCAAGAAGTACGACATTCCCCATGCCTGGGACTCGGTCCAGGCACTTGCCCAGGATGACGACGTCGACATCGTCTACGTCGCCACCCCACACTCTCATCACTACATTCCGACGATCCGGTTCCTGGAGGCCGGCAAGCACGTCCTGTGCGAGAAGGCCTTCGCGTACAACGCCGACCAGACGCGCACCATGTTCAACGTGGCGCGCGAGCATCAGCGGTTCCTCATGGAGGCCATGTGGACCCGCTGCAATCCGGCGGTCCGCGAGATGCGCAGGGCCATCAAGGAAGGCATGATCGGCGATGTGCTCGCCGTGCACGGGAACTTCGCCATCACCGGCGATTTCGCTCCCTCGCACCGGCTCCGCAATCCCGAGCTCGCCGGCGGAGCCCTGCTGGATCTCGGCGTCTACCCGATCACGATGGCGCACTTGGTCCTCGGTGCCCCCGAGGAGGTGCACGCCGAAGCCCTCATGACGCCCGAAGGGGTGGACGCGTACACGGCGATCACGCTGCGGTACCCGAACGCGATCGCGCAGCTGACCTGCTCGTTCATCGGCGGTCCTTCTAACGCGGTCACCATCTCCGGCACGGATGGTCGCATCGAGCTTCCCGACTTCGCCTACCGGCCAAGCGGTTACACGCTCATCCGAAATGGCGAGGCGCCCCGAGAGTTCGAGGCGCCCTACGTCGGCCACGGCTACGTCCATGAGGCCCTTGAGGTCCACCGGGCGCTGCGTCAGGGACGGCTGGAGTCCACTCTGGTGCCTCCGCAGGGGACGGTCGAGGTCATGGAGATCCTGGACTCGGTCCGATCCGCCATCGGTCTGCGCTACCCGGGCGAGACTCACCCGAAGCAGCAGTGAGATGCGTGATCGCTCTAGGGCGATCACGCATCCAGCATTCGATCTGTCGGCGGGGCGAACTTCGCGATTAGTACTCGATCTGCTTGCGGGCCTGCTCGCGACGGTCCAGGATGGCCGCCTGCTTCTCACGGAGCCAGGCGGCACGCCGCTCGGCGCTCTCGACGGAGGTCTGCTCGGCCGCTTCGATGGTGACGCCATTGCGCGCGGCCTCGGCCCTGAACAAGTCGTCCAGTCCGGGCACCAGGGCCATGCAAGGCCCGGTGAACAGGCCGGTCGCGGCCTCCTTCGTGCGGATCCAGCCCTTGTACTCGATCTCGCACACGTATTGGCGCCGTGCGGATTCGGGATTGCGCAGGGCAAGCTCGGACGTCAACGCGTACAGCGTGAAGATCGCCTCGGTGGCTTTTCCTGCGACCCAGCCGGAACCGGGCAGGGGCGGCAGGAAGTTCCCCACGGATTCGGCGACGGTGTCGGCCGCGAGCATCTCGACGATCCCGTCCAGCGTGCGGGTCCGGATCACCTTCACCTTGGGCCACTTCGCGGTCGTGTCGTCGAACCCGACCTCCTTGGGGCCGATGTCAATGGAGCCGATCCGGTCCAGCTGCTTGAGGAGGAGACCGGTTCCCTTCGGGGGCTTCTCCCCGGCGGTGACCAGCTTGGACAGGCTGAACCG
This sequence comes from Glycomyces buryatensis, assembly GCF_004912275.1. Classification (GTDB taxonomy): domain Bacteria; phylum Actinomycetota; class Actinomycetes; order Mycobacteriales; family Micromonosporaceae; genus Glycomyces; species Glycomyces buryatensis. The sequence continues at coordinate 4,415 of NZ_STGY01000009.1, read as the reverse complement.
CCACTCCTGCGCCACCGGCGAATCGGGGACCGGGATTCGCTCGATCAACTTGGCGAAATCGGCCGCATCGAGCCCGGACGAGAGTTCCCCGATCAGGCTGGTGGCCTTCTCCCTGGACGCGGCGGCGCGGTCGACCACGGCGCCCGCCCTGGTCGCGGCCGTGTCCTTCACGCTCTCAACCCGCGAGGTGGCGGAGTCCTTGACCGCGGTGGCTCTGGCGTTCGCGGACTGTTTGGTGGCGTCGACCTTGGCATTGGCGGTGGCGACCGCGTCGGCCTTGGCCCCGGCCGCTTCTTCCTTTACTTGGGCACCAACATCTTTGGCTCGCTGCGTCACACGCCCGAGCCGGTCCTTCATACTCATGCGAGCGATATTAGCTACCCGAGGCCACCGGGCGATCACCCGCGGTGGACCACGAATCGCGAAGCCGCCACCCGCACCGACGCTCAAACTCAACAACACTGGATCTCATCGGTGTCGATCGATCAACCTTCGCATTCGCGGGTGATGACGCCCCAGATGCGGGCGGCTTCGATCAGGATCTGGTCGCGGTGCTCGGTGGCCCACTCGACGTGGAGCGGGGCCGAGACGGTCAGTTTCGGTGTGGGCGTGTCGAGTCCGGTGACCGAGCCGAGGACTTCGGGTTTCGGGCCGGTCCCGGTGGAGCTGTCGGTGGGCGTCCCGGTGATGACGATGCGCAGGCGCACTTGCCCGGGGACCGGTTCGAACCGGAGGCGGCGACCTGAGATCCAAGCGGCGGCGAGGAAGTGCAGCCGGATCGCCCGCTTGACGCGGCCTTCGGCGTGGACGGTGCGCTTCATGCGGTGGCACCTCCGAAGCCGCGCTGGGAGTCGAAGGCGCGTTCCCAGGTATCGATGAACAACGAAGCCGAGCCGGCAAGCTGAATGCTCCGCCGCTCAACTTGCCTTTGGTCTTGTTCCCTCCGGGCTCGCCGGGCCCCGCCCACGGCTCGCGCGAAGCGTTCGGACCGGGCCTGGTGCTCGGGATGCTCCCCTTCGATGTCCTTCCCTTCCACGGGTTCGGGTTCGGCCGTGACGCAGAGCGGGAAGTTGAGGTACTGGGTGCCGTCGGGTGCGGTGTGGAAGCCGGGCGCATACGGGTCGCGCTCGGTCTCGGCGGGCGTGTGGACGATCTTGGACGGATCGAGCCCCGCCGCCTGAGGCGGCGAAACCGGGGGCGTCTGGTCGGGCAGTGCCGGCCCGGAGAGCCAGCCGCCACTACCGCGCAGACGACCTCGGGGTTCATCAGCATCAGTGGTGGCGTCGGCGGTCATGAGTTTGGCGACGGGCACATGGGTCCGCCTGCGGCTCAACCCAAATGCCCTGCTCAGTGCCTGAGCGATCCGGCCCTGCCTGAGGTTCGTCCAGACTCGCTCCCAGCGGCCGGGGTTCATCTCCGTGTCATGGGCGCGGGCGAGGACTTCGGAGCCTGCCAAGAACCGGCCGAACGCCTCCTCCTGGAGACGCCCGAGGCTCGGCAGGTCGTAGTCGCGCGGCTGCGGTTCAACCTTCGATCGCGGGACCGGGCTGGGTTTGGTTTGGAGCGAGTGGAGTTTGGCGAGAAAGGCGGTCTTGTCGCGGGCCGGGTAGCGCCAGGCTGGGACGATGGCGTCCCACCGGAGGCCGGAGGCGATTCCGTCTACCGTCTGAGCCGGGATTTCGCGTAGGCTGATATATGCCACGGGAGGTTACCTCTCTGGTTGATAGGTGGGCGAGCCGCTTCTCGGATTGGCGTTTGATGGGCGGCTCGCCCTGGCTGTCTATTCAGTTGTCGGAACGCACCGATGCGGTGCTTTGCCAATTTTTCCACACCTGAGCGACGAAATCGAGAATGCTTCGGCGTGTCCGCCCGAAGTGTCTAGACCGCCTCGACCGCGGTCGCTAGGGCCCGGGCCCGTCCCCACTGGAAGCCAAAGCGGCTGAAGCAACTCCAGCGCCAACGCTTCAGATCCAACCTGCATCACCCTCCCCTGCAACAACACTGGATGACTCCAGTACTACGTCGCGAAGCGTGAACAAAGCACGCGTTTTGTATACTCACCGGTGTCGCACGCTCACAATCGATCCGGGAGGTGCCCGTGGGTTTCCGTGTGCAAGTGGAAAGTGCGCAGCTCCGGACCGGTGCGGGGAAGATGAAGGAGCTCGCGAACGAGGCGAAGCAGATCCCAGATAAGGCCGTGCGGGACGCGAAGACCACCGACTCCGCAAACCGGGGCTTCATGACCGGCGAGGCGTGCGAGGCCTTGGCCGATGACCTCAAGCAGGACATGCAGGAACTCTCCCGCCACCTCGATGACACCTCGAAGGGTCTGAAGGACACGGCGAAGGATTGGGATGACGTCGACGAGGCCATGGGCAAGGACTTCGACAGCATCGGCTCCGACCTCTCCGGCTTCAAGACCCCCACCATTCCCGGAGGGGCATAAGGAATGCCGACGTTCCAGCAGGCGATCGACGCCGACCCCTCCAAGTTCATGACCTACGGCGCCACCCTGCTCCAAACCGCCGCTGAGGTGGGATCGTTGCAGGTCAAATACGCCCAGCAGGTGGTCGATCTGGGTACCTCCTGGCAGGGCGATGACTATCAGGGGCTGGTGGGTTGGGCCGGGCAGGTCGCGACGTTCACCGGGCAGGTGGATGCGGTGCTGGCGATGGCCGCGGCGACTTTGGAGTCGATGGGCGCCACCATGATGGCGAACGTGATGACCCTCAAGGCCACCAAGCAGGCCGCCGAAGGGGTCGGCTACAAGGTCCTGCCCACCCCGATGGTGATCCTGGGCCCGAGCCAGTGGTCCCAAGTCTCCTCAGCAGGACCCGGCGCCCCTGCCGTCCTCGCGGCCTACCAGGCCGGAGCGATCGCCTTCACGACCGCACTGATGGCGCAGTACGCCGCGATCGTCGCCCAAGACCTCGCCTGCAACGCCGCCATCCGCGCCGCCATCGCCCTCTAACCCGGAGCACCCCATGACAAGACCACCCCTACCTACCCTTAACGGCAAAGGCACTGGACCGGCGATCGACCGTCTCGACGCCGATGCGGTCAGACGGGTCTTCGACCAGAAAGACCCACAGACTGGGAGAATTCCCACCAGCAAGCTGCCGAAGGGATGGGGGTACCGCACGGACAAGTCGGTCCACGATGAAAAGGGATATCCGGTCTCGGACCCAAACATCGACCGGTCCAAGCCCTCGGTCGCGGAGGACCCATACCAGCGGCCAGGGCTCAACGGCTCTACACGAGATGAAATCTGGGCCAACGCCGATAGGGACGACAACGGTGATGTCAAAGATCCTTTGACCGATGAAGTAATCGAAGAAGGGAGCAACTGGCAAGCGGGGCATGAATATGGATATGAGTTCCGGAAGCACCGGGCGGTTGCCGAGGAGCTCGGAATCGAGAGACAGGAATTCGTAGACGACTACAACAACCCCGAGCACTACAGGCCCGAAACCAAGGCTACCAACGAGAGTCATAAAGGCGAGGCCCCGGATCACATCAACCATTGGTATGACTACTACAAGAACAAGCGATCCGGCGGGTAATCCTAGCCGGCTGGACCACGTCTCGGGTGATAGAATAGGACTTCCCCGCCGAAAGGACCGTTTATGGCACTTAATGAGTCGATGCGGCAAGTCGCTGATCGCGCCGCCGCCCTCTTCGGGCGCGGCGACCCTCCCTCAGATATCAAGCGGCTGACGGCCCCGGACAACAACAACTTCATCGATATCGCGGTCTTCGAGAATTCCCCCAGCGCTGGCCTCACTGCTTACACGACAATGGGATTGTCAGCCGCCCCCATGATGAACGATGGCCGGGAGTTTCCTGCGCGAATCGAAATATGTGGCGCTGCCGACAGTCGATTCGACCGCTTTGGCAATGCCATTGCCACTTGCGGGCTCGATGTACTCGGGGGAGAGTTCGTCTATCCGAACCGGATCCTGGTCGATGTCGTCGCCACTTATTATCCGGATGTCGCGGTCCGCCACGTTCTCTTCGTGGAGCAAGCTTTCTGGGATCCGGCTCTAACAAAACTCGATTCCTCTGGCAGGACCATAATCTGGCTCCAGGCCGTACCCGTAACTGATGCGGAGGTGGCCTACGCCCGTTCCAACGGATCGGCGGCATTGGTCGACCTTCTCACCGAACGCGACGCCAAACCTTCTGATCTGCTTCGCGAGTCGGTCGTCTAGCTCGACTTCAGCGGTATCGGTTCAGGCTCCGAATACCCCGCTCATAACCCGAACATCGTTAGTGGCAGGCAACGGTGAATCATGAAGAGTTCATGACAGAAATAGAAGCAATCACAGACAGATTTATGTCGCGTGTACCTCGAAATACGGTTAGAACCCTTGAGGCGGCACTCGCTGGAGGTGAGTTTTCCATGGCTGTAAGAG
>NZ_STGY01000053.1 GCF_004912275.1 Glycomyces buryatensis | reverse complement strand
CCCGCACCGGCCCACCGAAGACCCCCACCCCGGCAACGAACAACCGCCACCCTCCACACCTCTCCATCGCTGATTCGTCTGAACCCCAAACGATGCGCACCCAGACAGCCAGCCGAATCGCCGCCTGGTACGAGCCTCCGCCGCGAGGGTTTATGTCGGACCCTCGTGGCACGGTTTTTGAACCGGGGGTCCAGATTTTTCGTTAGTTGTTCTCGGATTCGGCGATGAGCTTGCAGGCCTGTTCCTCTATCCATTGGCACCATTCGTCGTTGTTCCAGGCGCCGCGCCATCTGGTGGACTCGCCGGGCTTGTTCGAGAAGGTGCAGACCTCGTTGGGGCCGTTGCCGTCATCGCAGTCGACGCGGTAGCGGTTCGGAGCCGGGTGGCCGCTGATCTTGAAGATGGTGAAGGCGGCGGGGCCCCTTTTGAAAGATCCCATGCGGTGCTCCCCGCCGGGCGGAAGATCGAAGGCGGTCTTAGCCATTGAAGAACCGGACCTCTCCGCTCGGCGGGCGATTGCCGTTGTAGAAGGCCATGAACGCCTGGTCCTCAAACCAGCGCTGCCAGGTCTTCGAGGCCGTCCTCCACCCGTCCCCCCAGGATGCGTAGCGCATGCCGGTGGTCAGTCCCGAGACGACGAGGACGATTCCGAGCCGATCCCCGTCCAGGGTGGCTTGGAAGGAATCCGGGGCCTCATTGCTAGATGCGTGGACGGTGAAGACTCTTGCCCCGTCGCTGAATCGTCCCCGTTCCAATGGATCGGGCGCGGCGTGGCGCTTGGTCGGTGTTGAACTCATTGCTCGCTCTCCTCCCATCCGCTTCAGCGGATTCGAGTCGAGAGTAGGGAGTCAGCGGTCGACGGATCAAGGCGAAACACCTGGTAGGACAGGTGGCGGCGGTCTGGGTCAGACAGCCTGTGCCATAAGGAGATGGCAGTATGGGCCCCCAAACTGCCATATAGTTTCGGACCGCGTTGAAGGTTGCACAATGGGCGGTAATTGCGATACTGAGGTGATGTCGACAGTTTCGGAACTTCGTAGGCAAGTCGGCCGAGAGCTTGCAGCGCAGCGGGAATTGGCCGGAATGAACGTCACCGATCCCGAGGCGGCCGCCATCGCGGGTTCGACTCGGACCCTCAGACGCCTCGAAGAAGGCCAGCCCACCCGGCTGACCTTCGCGGTCATCGGAAGGCTCGCCGAACACTACGGCGCGCCGCGCCAGATCCGCTACGAGCTGGAACGCATTTGGCGCTTCGTGAACGACGCCATGTGGGCTCAGCCAAGCCACGCGGTCGAGAATTCAGGGTGGGATGCCTATTTGGAGTTCGAGCGACTGGCAGTTGGACTCGACAAGTTCGAGACCATGTTCGTTCCAGGTGCGCTCCAAAAGGAGGCCTACATTCGAGAAGTATTCAAGAGAGTTGGCATCGAAGAGCATCGGCTCCCAAACCTCGTCGCAGACAGGTTGAACCGACAGACTGATCTGATGCGCAGGCTCGACTCGATCCGGCTACGCTTCCTCATCAGTGAGGCAGTGCTCCGCAGCGGCTGCGACCAGGAACAGCTCACTCACATGCTCGAACTCGACGAGCATCCGAACGTGACTATCAAGTACCTGCCTCTGGCAGACGGGCCATATCCGCTGTTGAATGTGCCGTTCTCCGTACTATCCTTCAGGAACATCGAGGAGCCCAGCATCGTCTATCTGGAGAGCCCCTACGAGCGCCGGTTCTACGAGAACAGCGACGCCGTGGGCACGTACAGCCAGATCTTCGAGGGAGGGCTCCGACCAGCCAAGTCCCTGAAGGAGATCCAGCGATGAGCCAGGATGGGTGGCGCAAGTCGAGCCGGAGCCAAGGCGCCGAGAACAGCGCCTGCGTAGAACTGCGGGTCGCCCCGTGGCGCAAGTCGAGCCGGAGCCAGGGTCCGAACACCGACTGCGTGGAGGCTCGCCCGGCAGGCACCGGCTTCCAGGTTCGTGACAGCAAGCTTGCCGATGACTCCCCGATCTTCGACCTGAAGACCGCCGACTTCACTGCCCTGCTCCAGCAGTCCGAGCGTTAGACAAGCCCTACAACACATCTCGGCCTCCGCCGTACGGCGGGGGCCGCATCGCTCTCTCTGATTCAGTTGTCTCTGAACCGGATCTTCAGCCGCGAAGAAACACCGGCTCGTCATGGCCTCGATTGGCGTTTCGGACTGTCGCGGGAACGTGCAGCCGGTCGTCTTTGCGGTAGAGCGTCCGGGCGTCGGCGGCGGTCTCCGGATCGGCGGTAAGACCGGCCAGCTTGTCGAGCAGCGCAGTGAGATCGGCGTCGATCACGTCCTCCGGTTCGGGGATGGCGCCCCAGACGTCCCAGGGAAGCATCTCCATGTTGGATACCGCGGCCGCGTCGCGGATGAGGTTGGCGGCGATCCACCAGTCGCCGAACTCTTCAGTCATTTTGAGCCCGTAGCGGTTCGCATCGTCCTCGCCAGCGCGACAGCGTCGCCAGGCGAGGCCCGCGACGATGAACTGGTCTCGGGGCACGTCGGTCACGTCGAGGTCGATGCCGAACAGTTCGCGCTGGCGCTGGTCAACCTGAGCGTCCGTGAGAATCCAGCGGCTCTCGTCGGCGTTCCAGTACTCGGCGACCCAGTGGTCCTCATTGGTCGGTACCCCGAAGTACGCGCCGAATCCGCAGCGGGCGCGGGCCGATATGCCGTGGGCGCGAAGGGCGGCGACGGCGAAGACGGTGAAGTCGCGGCAGGTGCCGGCGACTCGTTCGGCCGGTTCGCGCCGGTCAGTGAGGGGTCGACCGTCGGCGAGGAGGCGGCCGATGACGTCCCCGATGGCCCGGAGGTTGGAGGTCTCGTTGTGGTCGGGACGGTGGTCGACTCCGTAGGCCCAGGTCAGGTGCTCGTGGATGAGGAGGCCGTGGAGCGAATCGAGGAGGTCGGGAATGTCGCTGGGCAGCGCGCGCAGGGCTTCGAGGTGACTTCCCGCGTCGGTGAACGGGCCGGGCCGGGTGTAGTAGGCGAGAGTGTCATCGGTGTCTGCGGTCGTCAAGGGTCGCTCCGTTCGCTGGGTACGGCGACGGTATCGCCGGGGTCTGACAGGGTGCGTCAGCACACCGCGCTGCTCCAGGAATCCGAGCGCTAGACAAGCCCGACAATGCATCTCGGCCCTCGCTGAAGGCGGGGCCGTTGCTCATTCACACAGCTCGGACCGCAGCAGCCCCAGCGTCCACCGCTGCCACTCCCCCTCGTCCCATCCTCGGTCGGCGACCATGACCTGGTAGAGCTCGGGGCTCAAGAGACCGAACATCCGGTCCGCCGCCTCCTCCACAGTCAGTGACTTCCTCGCACCCGGCTTCTCCAGGAATGCCGTAGCGGCCCTGGTGATCACCGTGTATCTCGGGTCCTCGGCCCGGTCCCACTCCGCTGCCAGCTCCTGGTCGGTCGCTGCGGCCGTCGCGATCACCTTCAGGATCGGGGCCACCCGGGCCAACACACCCGAGGTTCCCTCCACGAACCGCTCCAGCAGCTCCTGGCCCGTCTCGGCCTCGACCGCCTCCTGGAACCAGTCGCGGCCGAGGGTGGGGACGGGTTCGTCGTCGCCGGCGATGGTGACGTCGACCAGCTCTTTCACCAGGGTTCGCTTGTTGCCGAAGACGAAGTAGATGGTCTGCACCGCCACCCCGGCCTCGTCGGCGACGTCTTTGAGCGTGGTCGTCCCGTACCCGTGCTCCACGAAGAGCCGATGCGCGGCGTCGAGGATCTTCCGCCTGGTCAGCCTGGCCTTCTCGGCTCGCTTGCCTGTTCCCTTGACGATGGTCATGCCTAGAGTGTATAACTAGAGTCAAACACTAGTGATGAACTCTAGTGAAATTCGCATCGGAGACCCGCCATGAACACCACCCTTTGGATCGTCGCTTCGGTCCTCGCGCTCGCCTTCCTCTTCGCGGGGGCCCTGACCACCGTCCACGGCAAGGAAAAACTCAAGTCCAACGGCCTCGCCTGGGTCGAGGGCTTCCCCCTCGGGGCGGTCAAGACCATCGGCCTGCTGGAGATCCTGGGCGCGATCGGGCTGATCCTGCCCGCGCTCACCGGCATCGCGCCGGTGCTCGTCCCCTTGGCCGCCACCGGCATCGCCGTCCTTATGGTCGGCGCCGCCCTCACCCACGCCCGTCGCAAGGAGGGCAGCGCCATCGCCGTCAATGTCGTCCTGTTCGCGCTCGCCGCCTTCGTCGCCTGGGGCCGCTTCGGCTCCTACGCCTTCTGAAACCGCATCGAACCGATCACCACGCAAGGAGCATCGCCATGTCCGTCATCACCGTCACCCGTTTCACCGTCGCCCCCGAGAACGTCGAGGAGCTCCGCTCCCGGCACGCCGCGCTCGTCGCGGACGTCAAGGACACCGGGGCCGGCCTGGCCCGCGCCCAGTTCGGCCGTATCGACGAGACCAGCTACGTCGGCATCTGGCGCTGGGACTCCGCGGCCGACCTCCAGGCTGCCCGCGAGATCCCGCCCGCGCCCGAGGCAGCGAAGGCCGCGTTCTCGCTGGTCACCGACGCGACCGTGGACGAGATCCACGTGCTCGACGAGCTGTGACCTCCGAAAAAGACAAAACCGGCCCGCCACCGTTTCCGGTGGCGGGCCTCCGCGTTCAGGAGCGACGAACGGCTACTCGTTCGGCTCGTCCTGCTTCGGCTTGGCACTCAGCGAACCCGCGTGGGCCTTCGCTTCCGGGTTGGCCCGGGTCTTGAGGAGGCTGGCGACCGTCACGACGGCGAGAATGCCGAGGACCACGCCGAGCGAAAGCATTGTCGGGATCTCGGGGACCGAGTGGCTGATGTCGACGTGGAGCCAGTGCAGGATCAGCTTCGCGCCGATGAAGAGCAGGATCAGGGCGAGGCCCACCGAGAGGTAGACCAGGCGGTCGAGCAGGCCCTGCACCAGGAAGAACAGAGCCCGCAGACCGAGCAGCGCAAAGGCGTTGGCGGTGAAGACGATGAAGGCCTCGTCGGTGACGCCGAAGATCGCCGGGATCGAGTCGAGCGCGAACAGCAGGTCAACGCTGCCGATGGCGATGAGGACGATGAACAGCGGGGTGACCATGCGCTTGCCGTCGATCTTGGCGAAGAGCTTGCCGCCCACGTAGTCCTTGCTGACGGGCAGGAGGCGCTGGGCGCCCTTGACCATCAGGTTGTCCTCGATGTCCGGGTCCTCGTCCCGGTGGCGGAACAGTTGCACCGCCGTGTAGACCAGCAGCAGGCCGAACAGCAGGAACGTGAAGGAGAACAGGTCCAGCAGCGCGGCGCCCGCGAGGATGAAGATCGCGCGCATGATGAGCGCCAGCACGATGCCCCACGTCAGCACCTTGTGCTGACGCTTGTCGGGTACCGAGAAGGTGGCCATGATGATGACGAAGACGAAGAGGTTGTCGACCGACAGGCTCTTCTCGATGATGTAGCCCGCGAAGTACTCGGTCCCCGAGTCGCCGCCGTAGTACAGCCCGACCCAGACACCGAATGCGATCGCGACGAGGATGTAGAAGACCGACCAGGCGGTGGCCTCCTTGAAACCGACCTTGTGGGGCCGGATCGCGGCCATGACCAGGTCGATCACGAGCAGTGCGACGATGAGCCCGATCGTGCCGGCCCAGGCGAGAGCGGTGACGTGCATGCCTTCCTCCGTGTGAGTCGTGCACCTACCTCGGCGCGCGTCCGGAAAGATTAGCGTCTCGTCTGCTGCCAGTGAGACACCGCACTGACATCATGATCCAGAACATATTCATGTCCCGAAATGTCGGGGCACCGTAACGCCCCGTCATTCCCCTTTGGGCGCTTCGACTTCCGGAAGGACGTCGGTGATCAGGTCGGCGCACCACTGGAGCAGCGCCAGTCCGTCGATCGGCTTCCCGCCGATCTTGGACGTGGTCGGGCGCGGGACCGAGATGAGGCCCGCCGCCTCCTTGTAGTGCGCATCCGGGTAGTGCCTGCGCAGCCGCATCTGCTTCGAATCGGGAAGCTCGACGGTCGAGAAGCGGAGGTTCTTGCCCTGCAACGTGATGTCGGTCAGGCCGTGGCGGCGCGCCAGGAGCCGGAACCGGGCCAGGTGGAACAGGGTCTGCACCTGGTCGGGGGCCGGGCCGTAGCGGTCTTCCATCTCCTCGCGCACCTCGTCCAGCGCGGCGGCGTCGTGGACCTCGGAGATCTTGCGGTACATCTCAAGACGCAGGCGCTCGACCTCGATGTAGTCGACCGGGACGTTCGCGTCCAGCGGCAGCTCCACCTTGACCGGCGCCGGCGGCTCCTCTCCCCCGCCCTTGAACGACGTGACGGCCTCGCCGACCATGCGCAGGTACAGGTCGAAGCCGACGTCGGCGATGTGCCCGGACTGCTCGGCGCCGAGCAGGTTGCCGGCGCCGCGGATCTCCAGGTCCTTCATCGCCACGTACATGCCCGCGCCGAGCTCGGAGTGCTGCGCGATCGTCGCCAGGCGCTCGTGCGCCGTCTCCGACAGCGGCTGCTCCGGCGGGTACAGGAAGTAGGCGTAGGCCCGCTCGCGGCTGCGGCCGACGCGCCCCCGGATCTGGTGCAGCTGCGAGAGACCGAGCAGGTCGGCCCGCTCGACGATGAGGGTGTTGGCATTGGGGATGTCGATGCCGGACTCGATGATCGTGGTCGAGACGAGCACGTCGAACTCGCCCTCCCAGAAGCCCTGCATGATCTTCTCCAGCTGGCCCTCGCCCATCTTCCCGTGGGCCACCACGACCCTGGCCTCGGGCACGAGTTCGCGCAGGCGTGCCGCGGCCCGGTCGATCGACTCGACCCGGTTGTGCAGGTAGAACACCTGGCCGTCGCGCAGCAGCTCGCGCCGCATCGTGGCGGCGACCTGCCTGGCCTCCCAGGCGCCCACATACGTCAGCACCGGGTGGCGCTCCTCGGGCGGGGTGGCGATGGTCGACATCTCGCGGATCCCGGTCACCGCCATCTCCAGGGTGCGCGGGATCGGCGTCGCCGACATGGTGAGCACGTCCACCGAGGCCCGCAGGGCCTTCAGCTTCTCCTTGTGCTCCACGCCGAAGCGCTGCTCCTCGTCCACAATGATCAGACCCAGGTCCTTGAAGCGGGTCTCGGCCTGGAGCAGCCGGTGGGTCCCGACCAGGATGTCGACCTCGCCGGCGGCGATGCCCCGCTGGATCTCGGCGGCCTCGCGCGTGGACTGGAACCGCGAGAGCTGCTTGACGCGCACCGGGAACTGGCCCATGCGCTCGATGAACGTGTTGTAGTGCTGGCTCGCCAGGAGCGTGGTCGGCACCAGGACCGCGACCTGCTTGCCGTCCTGGACCGCCTTGAACGCCGCCCGCACCGCCACCTCGGTCTTGCCGTAGCCGACATCGCCCATCACCAGGCGGTCCATCGGCACCCGCGCCTCCATATCGGACTTGGTGTCGACGATCGCGGACATCTGGTCGGGCGTCTCGATGTAGGGGAAGGAATCCTCCAGCTCCCGCTGCCAGGGCGTGTCCGAGCTGAACGCGTGCCCCTCGGCGGCCTGGCGGGCCGCGTACAGCTGGATCAGCTCGGCGGCGATCTCGCGGACGGCCTTGCGGGCGCGGCGCTTCGTCTTCTGCCAGTCGGTCCCGCCGAGCTTGTGGACGGTCGGGGCCTCGCCGCCGACATAGCGGGTCAGCTGGTCGAGCGCGTCGGTCGGCACGAACAGCCGGTCGCCGGGCTGGCCGCGCTTGGAGGCCGCGTACTCGATGACGAGGTACTCGCGCTCGGCGCCGCCGATCGAGCGGCGCACCATCTCGATGTACTTGCCGACGCCGTGGGAGTCGTGGACGACGAAGTCGCCGGACCTGAGCTCGAGCGGATTGACCACGCCGCGCCGCTTGGCGGCCTTGCCCGCCCGGGGGCGTTGGGCCGCAAGGGCCTTGCCGCCGGCGATATCGGCGGCCGTGACGCACACCAGCTGCTCGGAGGCGAAGCCGAGCGTGAGCGTCCCGACGCAGGCGACGACCTCGCCGGGCACGAATGCCTCGGGCGGGTCGGCCAGGTGCGCGCCGATCCCGGCGGCCTTGAGCTGCTCGGCGGCCCGCTCGGAACCGCCGAGGGCCGGATAGACGACCGCGACGGCGCGACCGGCCTTCGTCCAGGACTTCATGTCCTCGATGAGCTTGGCCGAGTCCCCGTGGTAGCGCGGGGCCTCGGCGATGCCCAGGTCGACGGTGATGAAGTCGTCCGGAGCGACGTCGGACGGGGCCTCGCCGGTGATCGCCGCCAGCTCGGCAGCGACGGGGTCCAGGTCGGGGGCGGCGGCGAACGGGGAGACCGTCCACCAGCGCTGGCCGGCACCGAGCGCGACCGTGCGGGCGTCGGCCAGGTCGTGGAAGACCCCGGCGCCCAGGTCGACCGGCGCCTGGGCCCCGGCTGCCGCTGCGGCCCAAGAGGCTTCGAGGAATTCGTTCGAGGTGGCGACCAGGTCGGCGGCCCGCTTGCGAATGCGTTCGGGCTCGATCGCGATGACCAGCGCCGACTGCGGCAGGGTCTCGTTGAACAGCTCCAGGTGGTCGGCGCCGGCCAGGACGGGCAGGAGCGACTCCATGCCCTCGACGGGGATTCCCTCGCTGAGCTTGGCGCACATCTCGGCCAAGCCGGGGTGGCTCTGGCCGATCTCGGCGGCCTTGGCGCGGACATCGTCGGTCAGGAGCAGTTCGCGGCAGGCGACGGCGCGAAGTTCTGGGGCGGGGTCGAGCGAGCGCTGGTCTGCGACGGAGAACTCGCGGATCGCGTCGACCTCGTCGCCGAAGAATTCGAGCCGCAGCGGGTGCTGGGCGGTGGGCGGGAAGACGTCGAGGATGCCGCCGCGCACGGCGAACTCGCCGCGCTTCTCGACCAGGTCGACCCGCTCGTAGGCGAGGCCGTGGAGGCGCTCGGCGAGTTCGGTGAGATCGGTCTCGTCTCCGCGGCTCAGGTGGATGGGTTCGAGCGCACCGAGGCCCTTGAGCTGGGGCTGGAGGGCGCCGCGCACGGGGGTGACGATGACGCGCGGGACGTCGCCGGCGTGGATGCGGTGCAGCAGTTCGAGTCTGGCGCCGACGGTGTCGCTGCGGGGCGAGAGGCGTTCGTGCGGCAGGGTCTCCCAGGCCGGGTAGAGGGCGATGTCGCTCTCGGGGATGAAGGAGGCCAGGGACTCGGTGAGTTCTTCGGCCTCGCGGGTGGTGGCGGTGATAGCCAGGACCGGGCCGGTGGCGCCCCTTACGGCCTGGGCGAGGGCGAGCGGACGCGCGCCGGGGACGGCGATGAGGTCGACCGGGAGCGGTGAGTCCGCCGCGAGGTCGGCTACTCGGGCGAGCTTCGGTGCTGCCTGAGCGGCGGCCAGCAGGCCGTTGAGTTTCGGCTGCGCTTGCGGCATTGCATCCTCCGGGGCTGCGGGCACGACGACGGGCCGGATTCGAGCCCGATAGGCCCGCTTCCGGCGACCGGTCGAGTTTACCTCGGGGGTCCGACACCGCCGACAGGATTTCGGCGCGGCGCCTGAGCCTTCATATTCGTCAGCAGGGCGCCGCGCCTATCGCTGGCGGGGGGTGGAACTAGAAGATCGGGAGAACTACCGGACTCGTCAGGCGTTGCCGCGATCGAAGAGCAGCCACTGGACTTCGGGCAGGAAGTAGGCCATGCCGAGGACGGTCATCACGGTCAGCGCGGGCAGCAGGATGCGGTTCTCGACCTTGCCGCCGGCCGGGATGCCGCTGCCGCCGCCGATGTCGAACCAGTTCCGGCGCTTGATCGGGAGCGGGAAGAACAGCGGCGAGCCCATCTTGGTGATGATGTCGCCGAGGATGTGGATGAAGCAGCCGATGCCCATTGCCAGGCCCAGGATCCAATAGGAGCGGTTGGCGTCGAGCAGGTGGAACATGCCGTAGGCCATGGCCAGGGAGACGCCGGTGGTGACGAGCCAGCCGTGCTTCCTCACCGTCTCGCCCATGAGCCCGCGCACCGCGAGTCCGGTGAGGATGAACAGGATCGCGATGACGGCGTACTTGCCGACGTAGGCCCCGAGCAGTCCGGCGCCCACGCCCATGATGCCGGCGTGGAGGGCCGTGTGGGTGAAGGTGCGGTGGCCGTTCTTCCGCTTCTTATCCTTTTTGGACTTGGTGATCAGGTAGAACCAGTAGCAGAGCCGCTCGACCACCTCGGCGACCATGAGCGAGGCGACCCCGAAGGAGCGGGCCACAGTGGATCCACCCTTGTTCTCGGTCACCTTTCCGGCGCAGTCGATGTCGGGATACAGGGCGGCGCCGGCGCAGGCGACGGTGCCGACGGCGAGCTCCGCGGCGGTCTGGTCGATGTTGAAGACGGACGCGGCGACGGCCGAGCCCGCCAGCCACAGCGCGGCGCCGGACATGGCGTGGGTGGGGCCCATGACCATAGGAGGGTCTCCTTACAAGGGGGCGATTCCGGGGAGGGACAGTGCGGCAATGCGCACAGTGCGGCAATGCAATACGGGACTATGCCACACCGGGGCGACAAGTGGCATTGCGGCCGCGAGAGTTGTTCGCCCTCGCAACGCCTTTGACCGGGTCGGTCGTGCGGCCCGACTCGCGCGCTAGGGTCGGGGGGTGTTCGACTCCTCGCAGCTGGCGGCCTATCTGGAGCGGATCGGCCTCGCCACGCCCAGGCGCCCGACCCTCCACGCGCTACGGCGCCTGCACCGGGCGCACCACGACGCCCTCCCCTACGAAAACCTCGATGTCCAACTCGGACGGCGCATCCGGCTCGACGCGGACTCCCTGTTCGACAAGCTGGTGAAGCGCGGACGGGGCGGCTTCTGCTTCGAGCAGAACGGATTGCTCGCGCATGTCCTGGAGGCGCTGGGGTTCGATGTCCGGCGGGTCCGCGGCGCGGTCGCCCGCAAGACCGAGGGGGACCGCAACTGGCTCAACCACATGCCGCTGCTGGTCCGACTTCGCGAGGGCGAGTTCCTGGTCGACGCCGGGCTCGGCGCCGGCTTCGCCGATCCCCTGCCGCTGAGCGAGGGCAGCCACCGGGTGGGGGCCTTCAACTTCGGGCTGTGGCGGCTCGACGGGGGCCTGTGGCGCTGCACGCTCGACCCGCGCATTGTGGACCTGTCCTTCGACCTCGACCCCGCCCCGAGGCGGGCCGAGGACTTCGCCGAGAAGTGCCTGGAGCTGGAGACCTCGCCCGAGTCGGGATTCGTGAAGACCCTGACGGTGCAGCGTTCCGGCCTGAACTCGGTGACGGTCCTGCGGGCCCGGACCCTCTCGGTCTTCGATCCGACCCTGCCCGACGGCAAGTCGGTCCACGTGCTGGCCGACCAGACCGAGTTCGCCGAACTGCTGACCGTCGACTTCGGCCTGTCGCTCGACCTCGCCGACCTGGCCACGCTGTGGTCGAAGGCGGAGCGGCAGCACGAAAACAAACTCGCCGAGGACGCGCGGGCGCCCTCGGCGAGTTGAAGTACCCCCGGCCTGGACTCACTCCTCGTCGAGGTCCAGAGTGTATTGGGCTACTTGGCGAACATACTCGCGATAGTCCCGGCGGAATCTCGGGATGGACTCCGCCACCACGGCGTTGTCGACCTCTAGGTAGCCGTGCACGATGATGTTGCGCATACTCGCGCTCGGCGCCAACTCCGACGCCAATTCCTGCGTGATCGCACCGGCCTTGGCCGCTGACTGGAACGAAAGCCGGTACTCCCGAGTCATCCTGCCATCGCCTCCAGGCTCATGCGGTGCAACCACTCGGTGTCCATGCGCTGGTTCATCGCCGTCATCTGCATGGTCGGCAGCAGCTCGGAATCGCGTTCCACCAGCGGCAGAGTCCCCACCAGCGCCTGTTCGCGCGCAAAGGGATCGGCTCGATTCAAGTCCATCAAGTCGATCTGGTCGAACCTGGTCAGCTGAACGAAGGCCTCGACCATCGCCACCGGGCTCGGCCGCTCGCCTCGGTAGTGCACGGCGATGTCAAGATCCCGAGGCTCGGCGTCGTCACGGATGACAGACCCGAACACGACGACCAGGTCGAGCCCGAACCGCTCGCACAGTTCATTCAGACTCCCGTCCGCCTTCGCGGCCTGCAGCCGATCCAATGCGCCTCTCGCGTCCACAGCCTTACTGTACTGACTCGCCGGCCGCCGAACCAATGCATTTGGCAAGGGTCCGGGCGCGGCTGACGGACCCGAAACGCGAACTCGCCGAGGACGCGCGGGCGCCCTCGGCGAGTTGATCTCGGGCGAACCTCAGCCGGTGTTGCGCAGTCCGGCGGCGATGCCGTTGACGGTGATGAGCAGGGCCCGCTTGAGCTGCGGGTCCACATCGGTGGCGTCGGCGCCGCCCTCGGAGCGGTAGCGCTTGAGCAGCGAGATCTGCAGGTGGTGCAGCGGCGCCAGGTAGCGGTCGCGCACTTCGAGGGTGCGGGCCAGCTGCGGGTTGGCGTCGAGCAGTCGCTCCTCGCCGGTGAGGGCCAGCAGCTCGGACACGGTCTTCTCGTGCTCGGCCTTGATGACGTCGAAGATCGGGTGCAGCTCGGCCGGGACCAGGGTCTCGACGTACTGCGAGGCGATCTGCAGGTCGGTCTTCGCCAGCGTCATCTCCACATTGGAGATGAAGTTCTGGAAGAAGTGCCACTTGGAGTACATCTCGGCGATCTCGTCGCCCAGGCCCGCCTCGCGGACGGCGGCGAGGCCGGAGCCGACGCCGAACCAGCCGGGGACGATCTGCCGCGACTGGGTCCAGCCGAACACCCACGGGATCGCCCGCAGGCCGCCAAGTCCCGCGTCGGTATTGGGGCGCTTGGACGGGCGAGAACCTATGTTCAACGCGCCCAACAGCTCCGTGGGACTGACCGCCCAGAAGTACTCGGCCAGGCCGCGCTGCCCGGTCAGCCGCCGGTAGGCGGCCTGGGAGGCCTCGGAGGTCTGGTCCATGACGCCGAACCAGCGGCCGAGCACGTCGGGCTCGTGGCGCGGGCCGGTGTGCAGCAGCGTCGCCTTGAGCGAGGCCGCCACGGTCAGTTCCAGGTTCTCGCGGGCCAGCGCCGGGAGCGTGTACTTGTCGGAGAGGACCTCGCCCTGCTCGGTGATCTTGATGGCGCCGTCGAGCGTGCCCGAGGGCTGGGCCAGGATCGCCTCGTGGGTGGGGCCGCCGCCGCGGCCGATGGTGCCGCCGCGGCCGTGGAAGAGGCGCAGCCGCACCCCGTGCTTGGCGGCGACGTCGCGCAGTTGGCGCTGGGCGGCCTGGATGGACCACTGGCTGGCGGTGATGCCGGCGTCCTTGTTGGAGTCGGAGTATCCGAGCATGACCTCTTGGACGTCGCCGCGCGCGGCAACGATCGCCCGGTAGGCAGGCAGGCTCAGCAGCCGGTCGATGAGGGTGTCGCCGCCCGCGAGGTCCTCGACCTCTTCGAGGAGGGGGACGAAGCCGATGTCGGCCCGTCCGCGCGCGACGTCGATGAGGCCGGCGTCGCGGGCGAGGATGGCCGGGGCGAGGACGTCGGCCGGCTCGTGCGTCATGGAGATGATGTAGGACTCCACGATCGACTTGCCGAACTGGTCCTGGGCGTCCTTGATGGCGCTGAAGACGTCGAAGGTCTTGCGGTTGGCCTCGGTGAGCTCGACGCCGGTGGGCGCGAGCGGACGGCGGCCGGACAGTTCGCGCGAGAGCAGGTCGTCGCGCGCCTCGGTGCTGAGCTCGGCGTAGGGGACGTCGAGTTCGCCGGTGGCGTCGTAGAGCTCGGCGAGGACCGTGTGGTGGGCCTCGGAGTGCTCGCGGACGTCCATCGTCGCGAGCTGGAGCCCGAAGGCCGAGACGGTGCGAATGACGCGGTCGAGGACGCCCCTGGCGGCGAGCTGGCCCCGCTGGCGGGCGAGGGAGTCGCGCATGACCTGGAGGTCGGCGACGAGTTCGCGGCCGTCGGCGTAGTCGATGCCGGGCCGGTGGGGCAGGCCTTCGGCGTGGCGGGCGCGGGTGTTGCCGAGCTTGGCCTCGATGGCGCGGGCCTTGAGGCGGTAGGGCTCTTCGGCGTGGATGCGCCGGTACCGCTCGGGGATGTGGTCGAGCACGGCCATGTCGGCGGCGACGGAGTCGAGCAGTTCCTGGGAGGCGGGGCGCACGGACTGGGAGACCGAGAGTTCGTTGATGAGTCCTGCGACGGCGCCTTCGGCGGCGGCGATGCCGTGCTCGTGCTGCATGAGCAGGACCTGCTTGGTGACCTCGGGGGTCACGAAGGGGTTGCCGTCGCGGTCGCCGCCGATCCAGGTGCCGAACTTGAGCGGCGCCGAGCCCTGGCGGGGGGAGCCGCCGAGGTCGGTGAGGGTGGCGTTGAGGTCGGTGAGGACGCGGGCGGCGGCGTCGCGGTAGAGGTCGGTGAGGTAGTAGATCGCGTTGCGGGCCTCGTCGGTCGGCTCGGGCTTCTCGACGCGCAGTTCGTCGGTCTGCCACAGCAGGTCGATGATCTCGGCGAGGCGCGAGTTGACGGCGTCGACGTCGGCGGAGCCGAGGACGGCGCGTTCGGCGGTCTCGGCGTCGAGGAGGTCGGCGATGCCGCGCAGCTTGGTGAGGATGGAGCGGCGGGCGGCCTCGGTGGGGTGGGCGGTGAAGACCGGGCGGACTTCGAGGCGCTCGGCGGCGGCGGCGATCTGGTCGGCGGGGACGCTGCCGGCGGTGATCTCGGCGCGGGCCTGGGCGAGCCAGCCGCCGTTCTCGGCTCGGGAGCGGCGCATGTCGCGGGCGCGGTGGACCTGCTCGGTGATGTTCGCCAGGTGGAAGTAGGTGGCGAAGGCGCGGGCGAGGTCGACCTCCTCGGTGACGTCGAGCTTCGACAGTCGCGCCGCTACGGCCTCGGGCTGGTCGCGGACGAGGCCGCGGACCTCCTCGACCAGTTCGAGGAGCTGGGGGCCCTCCTGGCGGACCAGCGACTGGCCCAGGAGGTTTCCGAGGCGGCGGATGTCGCGGCGGAGCTGTTTGTCGTCGGCTTCGCCTGAGGAGGTGTCGAAGTAGTCCATATGGAGGTCTCCAGTGGTGGTTCGGGCACTGGGCTAACTTACGTCTCGCAAGATCGCCGGGGAGGCGAACTCGCGTGTCGCAAGGTGCGCCGGGGGCCGCTCGCGCCGACGCCCTTGTCCGCGGTCACTGCTGCACTACTGCCTAAGAGCGCTGCCAGCGTAACGTAATTGAAATGGCGACGCCACCGACTCATCCGCGATGCGGGATGAGAGGGTCTGCCACCCGGCGGCACTGCGGGTGAGGCGCTGGGCCCGGGCGTGGCATACCCTGGTGCCACCGCACCGATACCCCCCTCACCGCCGAGCACTGCGAAGGGATCGCGACCGACCATGTCTGACTGGGTTCTGCCCGACGAGGTCCTGTCCGAGGCGCCGAGTCACACGCCGCTGCCCCACGAACTGGCGGATCTTGAGCTGCTGCTCTATGGCGCCTACAGTCCGCTGCGCGGATTCATGAGCGAGGCCGAGGCCCGCTCGGTGACGTTGACGGGCGTGCTGCCGAACGGGACGGCCTGGCCGGTGCCGGTGACGTTGGACGTGCCGATCGAAGTCGCGCGGAAGCTGGACAATCCCGACCCGAAGCGTCGTGTGCTTCGCATCACCGACCCCGAGGGGGCGCCGGTCGCCGCGGTCGAGTGCCACTCGCTGGACGCCCTGGGCCCGGACATGGTGCGTGTGGGCGGTCCGGTGCGGCGCATCGCGGATGCGGCCCACGGGGTGTTCATCGGCTTGCGGGCCACCCCTGAGCAGGCGAAGCAGACGTACTCCAAGCCGCGGGTGCTGGCGCTGGTGGCCGACCGGCCGCTGCACCGCCCGCAGCTGGCGCAGCTGGTGCGGGCCGCGCACAATCTGGCCGCGCACGTGCTGGTCATGATCCCCACCGGCGACGAGATCAATGGCGGCAAGGTCCTGAAACTGCCGACGGCGGCGCTGGTGCGCAGCGTCCTGGCCGCGAAGGACCGGCTGCCGACGGCGACGGTGCTGACCGTGCCGCTGTCCAGGCGGGGCGACCGCCTCCGCGACGGCCTGCTGACGGCGAAGGTCGCGGCCGCCTACGGGGCGACCCACATCATGGCCGGGCCCGAGGGGCTCGGCGGCGGCGACGGCATCCGCTCGATGGTGCCGCGCGACCTGGCCTACGACACCCGCGACGGGCAGTGGCGGCCGATCGAGGACATCGAGCCGCCGTTCCGGCGGACCTCGCTGTCCGAGGCCGAGATCGCCGACATGCTCGACCGGGGCTTCGGGCTGCCGGAGTGGCACACCCCGCCGAGCGTCGCCGCGGAGCTGCGCAAGGCGCGCCCGCCGCGGCGCAATCGCGGCCTGGTCCTGTTCTTCACCGGCCTGTCGGGCTCGGGCAAGTCCACGATCTCCCGCGGCGTCTACGAGGCGCTGCTGGAGGACGGCACCCGCACGGTCTCGCTGTTCGACGGCGACGTGGTGCGGCGGGTGCTGTCGAGCGGGCTTGGTTTCTCGCGCGCCGACCGGTCCACGAATGTCCGGCGGATCGGCTACGTCGCGGCCGAGGTGGCCCGGCACGGCGGCATCGGGGTGGCCGCCCCGATCGCGCCCTACGACGCCGACCGGGTCGAGACGCGGCGCATGGCCGAGGCGACGGGAGCGGACTTCGTGCTGGTGCACGTGTCCACGCCGCTGGAGGTGTGCGAGTCGCGCGACCGCAAGGGCCTGTATGCGAAAGCGCGGGCCGGGCAGATCCCCGAGTTCACCGGGATCTCCGACCCTTACGAGGAGCCGCGCGACGCGGAGCTGACGATCGACACCTCCGACATGACCGCCGGCGAGGCGATCGAGCAGGTGGTGGAGTTCCTCTCCGAGGGCGGTTGGCTGGAGCCGGTCGGGCTCAAGATCGCCTGAGGCCCGCTCGCGCGGGCATCGCGGCCTCTTTCTATCAGCCGGTTCTAGAGGAAGTCTCTGGAAGCGGGCAGCGCGGCCTTTGGGGAACGTCTACAATCGATGAGCAACTTGCCTAAAAATTTCTCGTAACCTGCTCTCGAACCCCTCACTCGGGTGCCACCGAAAGGCCGACAATGCCGCGCGCCCTCATTGACCGCCTAACGACGTGGGCCCGCCCCAAACGGGCCCCGGTCGAGATCGAATCCTGGTCGGAATCGGGGCTGCCCGAATCCGAGATCCCCGCCGAAGGCGACCACGGCGACCTGCTGTGGGCCCGTGGCTTCCTGCTGACGGCCGAGGCGCACCCCCTCCCCGTCGCGCACTGGCGCCGGATCCGGCTCGGCGGCCGCCACGTCTCCTACGACCCGCGCAATCCGATCGCCCTCGCCCGGGCCGGGTCGAGCTGGGTCGCGCTCCTGGGCCGCGCCGTCGACCTCGGCAACTGGTCGGCCGGCCACGGCCGCATCGCCGAGACGCTGCTGCGCGCCCGCCTGGCCGGACGCGGGGCGATGATCGAACGCCTCGACATGCTCTCGGGCCGGTACGCGCTCTTCGACGGCGACGGACGGGCCGCGTTCGCGCAGACCGATGCCGCCGGGATGCGCGGGCTGTTCTTCGCGACCGGCACCGCCGCTCCCTGCGCGGCCTCGCACGCCGGCCTGGTCGCCGAGCGCATCGGCGCCGGGCCGTCGGCGTTCCCCGACCCCGATCTGCTGCGCCGGGAGCTGCACGCCTACGCGCTGCCCGGCCGAGCGACCACCGCCGAGGGCGTGGTCATGCTGACGCCCAATACCGAACTCGACCTCGGTTCGGGGAAGGTGCACCGCTGCTTCCCGCGCGAGCCCCGGCGGGAGCGTCCCGCCGACGAGGTGGCCGACGAGCTCATGCCGCTCCTGCAGGGCCAGCTGGCGGCCCTGGCCGAGCGCGGGCCGCTGGAGGTCTCCCTCACCGCCGGGCTCGACAGCCGGACCACTTTGGCGCTGACCAAGCCGCTGTCCGACCGGTTCCGGTACTTCACCTACGACACTGTCAGCGGCAAGGGGCCCTCCCGTCGCGGCGTCGCACGGGATGTCGCCGTCTCGGTGGAACTCGCCGCGCGCTTCGGCCTCGACCACCGGCGCATCGAGGTCGCCTGCCGCTTCCCCGCCGAACCGCTGCGCTCGATCATGGAACGCAATTCGCCGCGGCACTCCAACCCCGGCATGGCCGCCGCCCACCGCGACCAGACGCCCGATCCCGGTCTGCACCTGCGGTCGAACCTGTACGAGATCGGCCGGGCCTTCTACCGGGCCAGGCGAAATAACCTGCCCGAGGTGCTGAGGGCCGAGGACATGACCTCGCTGCTGACCGCCCGCCGCTCCCGGGACCCGCGGCTGCGGGACGCGTTCGCCGAGTACATCGGCGCCACGGACTTCGACCGGGCGCAGCAGTTGTACGACGGGGCCGACCTGTTCTACTGGGAGCACCGCGCGGGTATGTGGCTCAATGCCCACCTGACCGAGAGCGACATCGCGTTCGACACGCACATCCTCGTCAACTCCCGCCACGTCTACCGGCTGCTGCTGTCGGCGCCGCAGGCCGACCGGCAGGCCGGAACCGTGTTCCTGGAACTGATCCGACGCAGCTGGCCCGAGGTGCTCGACCTGCCCGTGAACGGGACGCGGCTCGCTTAGCTACCCCCAGCTAAACCGAACTGGTCTCCTAGAACAGGGTCGACCAGTAGTCCCAGAAGGCCATGCCGATGATCGCCAGGACCGCGAGGTAGAGCACGGCCAGGCCGATCCAGTGGAAGCGGAGCAGGTCGTCGACCGCGCCCCGCCAGTCCTCGCCGACGCCGATCGCGCCGGTGCGCAGATTGTCGACGGTGGTGAACCAGAAGATCGGAATGACCACGGCCCACACCACCATGCACCACGGGCACAGCACGCCGATCAGGAACGACGTCTGGATGATCAGCCAGGAGATGAAGACCAGGCCGCCGAGCGTACCGAGGTTGAACGTCAGGTTCACCCAGCGCGGCAGGGCGACGCGCGCGAGCGTCAGCACGCCCATGAAGATCACGAACGGGAAGGCCATCAACCCGATGTAGGGGTTGGGGAAGCCGAACACCGAGGCCTGCCAGGTGTTCATGACGGTGCCGCACGACAGCACCGGGTTGAAGTCGCAGGAGATGACGTGCCCGGGGTCCAGCAGCGAGGCGACCCGCTCATAGGACAGGTCGAAGGACGCCACCAGTCCGATGATCCCGCCCAGCAACTGGATCAGGCCGGTCGCCAGGCGGCTCCTGCTCGCTCTTGGGTCGTCACCGAAGGCCTCGTCCATGCCCGCCGTCCGTTCCGCTGTGCCCGCCGCTGTCGAAGTCATAGTCACGCCAATGTAACGAGCGCACCGCGCTCGAAGTTGCGGACCTCGGTCCCACAGTGGCAGGACACGTCTGGAGGAACCGGCCGCGGCCGGTCACCAGCTGCGGTAAACACCCCCTAGGCCCGGATCGAGGCACCGCCGTCGACCACGAGTGTCTGACCGGTCACGAACGAGGCGGACGGGGCGCAGAAGAACACGGCGGCCGCGGCGACCTCCTCGGGCGTTCCGGGCCGGCCCATCGGACCGTCGAGTCCCTTTTGGAGCTCCAGCACGGTGGACGAGCCGGTGCGGATGAGCCCCGGCGCGACCGCGTTGACCGTCACCCCATCGGCGACGACCTCGGTGGCGAGCGCCTTCGTCAGCCCCGTCACTCCGGCTTTCGCTGCGGCGTAAGCGGCCTCGGCGGGAACGGCATTGACGGTGCCGATCGTGGCGGCGATGTTGACGATGCGGCCCCAGCCGCGCTCGGCCATGCCCTGGACGAACGCGCGCGAGACCAGGAAGGCGGTGTCGAGGTTCCGCGCCAGCTCCGTCTGCCAGTCCTGATAGGAGAGTTGGGCGACCGGCTTCACCACGGCCGGATCGGTCTTGGAGGTCAACCCGGCATTGTTGACCACGATGTCGACCTCGCCGACGGCCTCGGCGACCGCGTCGGCCAGTCCCCCGACCTCGGCCTCGTCGGTCAGGTCGGCGACGAAGCCGATCCCATCGATCTCCCCCGCGCGCTCGTGGATCCGCTTGGTGGTGGACACGATCGCGACCGTCGCGCCCGCCAGTCGCAACCTGGTCGCAATGGCGTAACCGATGCCGTCATTGGCGCCCGCGCCGGTGACCAACGCGACCTTGCCCGCCAGGGAGTCGAGCTCCTGGAGGCGTCCCAGGTTGGTTTCCGTCTGCGCCACAAGCTCGCTCGCGGGCAGGTCGATGACGTCGGCGAGGTCGTCGTCGCGCTCGAATGGCGCCTGGCTCGCGCTGGGTGCGTTCATGCGGGCAGTCTCTCACGTGGCAGTGACGAAACACAGCACCACCGTGCCCCAATCACGCGAAACCGACACTTTCGGGTCAGCCTTTCCCGCAACTGTCCAGCCGCCCGAGAACCGTGCCGATTACGACTGGGCCAGGCGAGCGACCGGCTCCACCGTGGCACCATGGGAAAATGAAGCCTTCGATGGGGCGGGTGCTGACCGGCTTGGCGCGCAGCGCGGTCGAGACCTCCTTCGCCTCCAAACCTCCGGAGGCCGGCGACCTCA
Organism: Glycomyces buryatensis; assembly: GCF_004912275.1. Taxonomy (GTDB): domain Bacteria; phylum Actinomycetota; class Actinomycetes; order Mycobacteriales; family Micromonosporaceae; genus Glycomyces; species Glycomyces buryatensis. The sequence goes on along the minus strand of NZ_STGY01000053.1, from coordinate 9,319 downwards.
TCGGACACGTCACCCCCGAGTCGATGGCCGAGGCGCTGGCCCGGCCCGCCGCGACCTTCGTGACCCTCGAAGGCGACTCGAAGCTGCGCGGCTGCATCGGCACGCTCATTCCGTTGCGGCCCTTGGGCGTCGACGTAGTCCGCAACGCCCGCTTGGCGACCCGGGACCCGCGGATGCCGCCGGTCGAACCGTCCGAAGTGCCCGGACTCCAGGTGACCGTGTCGGTCCTGTCCCCCGCCAGCGCGCTCGCGGTCGACTCGTTCGCGGCCCTGATCGGCCGACTGATCCCCGGCACCGACGGGCTGACCTTGCACGGCGCCCGGCGCCGCCGGGCCACGTTCCTGCCCACGGTGTGGCGGAGCCTGCCCGAACCGGAGCGGTTCGTCGCGGCGCTGCTGCGCAAAGGCGGCTGGCCGCGGGATCTGTGGTCGACGGATCTGCGCTCGGCCCCCTGGCCGCCGGACCTGATGGCCGAGCGCTACACGACGGAACTGTTCACGGCCTAGGTGTGATGTCCGGCGACGCTGTTCCGTCCGGTTGTAGCGGATTCGTGTGACAGGTGAAGGCCTCCGGTTGTGAAGTGGGGTCGATCCATGCGCGATCCTGCAATCCGAGCGCCCGATCGAGGAGTGAGCGGACCATCCTGCCGGTATCCCGCCGGTATCCCGCCTGGTCGGGCACCTCTGCCGCAGTCACGATGGTTGCAGTGGAGGGAGACGACTGCATCGTCTGTGTCCGCGCCCGATCCCCTAGTCATGATGAGGAAGTCGACGTGATGACAAGTACGGTACGGCGGAAGTTGAGAGCCCGCAACGCACTCCTGACCGGGGGCACCGCGTTCGCCACCCTCGCTCTCTCGGCGTGCAGCTTCAGCTTTGGAACCGCAAGCGCCACCGGTGAGGAGCTTGCCCGGGCCGCCACCGATGCCTTGGAGGAGCAGACTGGAGAGCGCCATGAGGTCGACTGCGGCGACGATTCGGTCGATCTTGAGGAAGGCAAGGAAGTCGACTGCGTGCTGACCGAAGCGGCTTCCGGCACGGAATACGACCTCACCCTCACCATCACCGATGTCGACGGCGGGGAGTGGCGTGCCCAGGTCCAGGTCGCCGATGCTCCGCGCGCGGAGGATTCGCCTGATGCGGCCGAGTCCCAGACCGATGACGCGGCGCAGGGGCAGGAAGAATCGGGAGAGGGAGTCGTCATCCGGACGAAGGACCTCTCCCCGCTGGTGGACGAAGCATTCGAGGACGAGTACGGGTCAAGTGGGATAACGGACTGCGGCGTGAAGGATGTCGAGATCACCTACTACGTGGGCTCACTCATCAACTGCTCGGTAACGGATACATCCGGTCAGGAGTACTTCGCCCAGATCACCATCACCGAGATCAATGGCACGGAGTGGTCCGGTGAGGTCGAGTTCGAGCCTGCGGCCTAGTGAGCGCTCTGCCGCGCGGGGCAAGGGCTGCGTCAGCGTGGGACGTGAAGGCCTCCTGGTCGTGAAGCAGTGCACTTGACAGCTCCACTTCACAACCGGAGGTCTTCACCTGTCACACGAATCCGCTACACCGGACGGAACAACGTCCCAGGACATCACACCTAGGGCAGGGTGACGAGCTCGCCCTTGGCGACCAGGATCGCCGAGCCGGTCACCGAGACCTCGACGGCCTTGCCGCCGTCCACGACGACCTCGCCGTAGAGCTTGGAGGGCCGGTCGATCTCGGCGCCCTGGCTGATCTCGTAGGTGTGGATGCCGTCGCCGGTGATCAGGCCCTGTTCGACCAGGTAGACGCCGAGGGCGACGGCCGCCGAGCCGGTGGCCGGGTCCTCGGCCACGCCCACTCCGGAGGCGAACAGGCGGCCGTGGACGGCGTTCGTGGCCTCATCGAAGCTGAACAGGTACACGAAGTCGAGGCCGCCGGGCGTGGACTTCGCGGCGGTCACGTCGGCGTCGCTCAGTCGCACGAAGTTGTGCGGCAGGCCCGCGCTGGTGGCCTGCGGGGTGCCGATGACCTGGGCGGCCGCGTAGCCGAACGAGGTGGCCGCGAACGCGGCGTCGATCTTGTCGCCGACGCTGATCGCGGTGGAGGTGAGCTTGGCGGTGTCCCCGTCGAGCTCGATCGTCATGAGCCCGGAACCGCATTCCTGGACCACCTTGCCGCCATTGGGCGTTGCGAATCCGGTGCGCGCGGCCGAGAGGGCCGAGCCGATGGTGGGGTGGCCGGCGAACGGCAGTTCCTCCGCGGGGGTGAAGATCCGCGCGCGGTAGTCGGCGCCGGCGGTGGTGCCGGGGAGGATGAAGGAGGTCTCGGAGTAGCCGAACTCGGCCGCGATGGCCTGCATCTGCGCCGGAGCCAGGTCCTCGGCGCCGTAGACGACGGCGAGTTGGTTTCCGGCATAAGCACGGTCGGTGAAGACGTCAACAATCTCGAAGGTGATCACGCCGAAAGGCTAACGCGGGGCCACGTGGAGGTGTCGGGTGATGAACAGTCCGGTAAGCCTACGCTCACCTTGCGGCTTGAATGCTCGTGGTTACGATTGAGGTATGTCTGAAACCAGTGTCGTCGAGGCCGTCAACGAAGCGCTCTCGCACGTCAACGACCCGGAGATCCGCCGCCCCATCACCGAGCTGGGGATGGTCGACTCCCTCGCCCTCGAAGGCCGAACGCTGGCCGTGAAGATCCTGCTCACGGTCGCCGGCTGCCCCATGCGCGACACCCTCCAGCGCGACGTCGAAGCCGCCGCCCGCAGCGTCGACGGGGTCGACGAGGTGGCGCTCGAATTCGGCGTCATGTCCGAGGAGCAGCGCAAGAACCTCCAGACGCAGCTGCGCGGGCCGGGCCAGGCCGAACCGGTGATCCCGTTCAACCTGCCCGAGTCGCGCACCCGAGTATTCGCCATCGCCTCGGGCAAGGGCGGGGTCGGCAAGTCGTCTCTGACGGTGAACATCGCCGCTGCGATGGCCCAGAAGGGCCTGTCAGTGGGCGTCGCCGATGCCGACATCTACGGCCACTCGATCCCCCGGATGCTCGGTGTCGAGGGTGCTCCGACGCAGGTCGAGGACATGATCATGCCGCCGCAGGCGCACGGCATGAAGGTCATCTCGATCGGCATGTTCACCCCCGGCAACACCGCCGTGGTGTGGCGCGGGCCGATGCTGCACCGCGCATTGCAGCAGTTCCTCGCCGACGTCTACTGGGGCGACCTGGACGTGCTGCTGCTGGACCTGCCGCCCGGGACCGGCGACATCGCGATCTCGGTGGCGCAGCTGCTGCCGACCGCCGAGCTGGTCGTGGTGACCACCCCGCAGCAGGCCGCCGCCGAGGTGGCCGAGCGGGCGGGCGCGATCGTCACCCAGACCCACCAGAAGCTGGCGGGCGTGGTCGAGAACATGTCTTGGATGGAGCTGCCCGACGGCTCGCACGTGGAGCCGTTCGGCTCCGGTGGCGGCAAGACCGTCGCTGCGGCGCTGACCCGTGACGTCGGTGCCGACGTGCCGCTGCTGGGCCAGATCCCGCTCGACCCGAGGCTGCGCGAGGGCGGCGATTCCGGCATCCCGCTGGTGATCTCCGACCCCGACGCCGAGGCGTCTCGGGCCATCCGCGCTATCGCCGACCAGCTGGCGGTGCGAAAGGTGTCGCTGGCGGGCAAGCCGCTGGGGCTCAACCCGGTCTAAGCCGGGCGCTTGCCTTCAAATCGGACCTATGGGGTCCCCCCCACTACCAATGGTGCCGGGCGGGTGTGACAACGAACGGTGCCCCCTGCTTTCGCAGGGGGCACCGTCCTCGTATGCCGTCATCGAGCACTGTGGGACCTGGTTTGCGACCGGCCCACCGTTGGAAGCTATTGGGCGGAGTGGAGAGCGGTGTTCAGCTCGCCCCATGAGCCCGAGCGCGGGCGCACTTCGAGGACGCCGGTCTGGGTGTTCGTCCAGAACTGGAGGTTGTCCTTGCCCGACAGCGTCGCGGCCTTGACCACGGTTCCGTCCGGAGTGGACACCTTCGAGCCGGCCGTGACGTAGCAGCCGGCGGCCACGACGCAGTTGTCGCCCAAGGAGATCCCGATACCGGCGTTCGCGCCCAGCAGGCAGCGCTCGCCGATCGAGATGACCTCCTTGCCGCCGCCCGAGAGCGTCCCCATGATCGAGGAGCCGCCACCGATGTCCGAGCCGTCGCCGACCACGACGCCCGCCGAGATGCGGCCCTCGACCATCGAGTTGCCGAGCGTTCCGGCGTTGTAGTTCACGAAGCCCTCGTGCATGACCGTCGTGCCCGAGGCCAGGTGCGCGCCCAGGCGCACCCGGGAGGCGTCGGCGATGCGCACGCCCGAGGGGGTCACGTAGTCGGCCATCGGCGGGAACTTGTCCAGCGACTTGACCTCCAGGGTCTGGCCGGCCTGGCGCAGCTTGAGGCGCGCGGCGTTCACGTCGGCGGCCGGGAGCGGCCCGAAATTCGTCCAGGCGTTGTTCGGCAGCAGCCCGAAGATGCCGGAGAGGTTGATCGAATGCGGGATGACGAAGCGGTGGGACAGCAGGTGCAGCCGCAGGTAGACGTCGGCGGTGTCGACCGGCTCGTCCTCCAGGGACTTGATGGTCACCGCGATGCCCCGGGTGGTGGTCCCGGCCGGGCCGGTGGCCAGGGCCTCGGGGGCGGCCACACCGGTCGGGGCCTCGCCCAGACCCAGGCGCGTGAACCACGCGTCCAGGACGGTGCCGTCGGCCGCGACGGTGGACACGCCGACTCCCCATGCTGCGTCAGTCAGGAATTCACTCATCTCAAAAGCCTATCGACGCGGCGGGTATCGTCTGCGGATGTGACAGTTTTGAGTGAGGCAGTCCTCGCCGACCCCATCGCCCTGACCCGGGCGCTGTGCGATATCCCGTCGGTGTCCGGCGATGAGAAGGCGATCTGCGACGCCGTCGAGCAGGCGTTGGAGCGCTTGGGCCACTTGACGATCCAGCGCGAGGGCAACACCCTCGTGGCCCGCACCGATCTGGGCCGTGACCGCCGCGTCATGCTCGCCGGGCACCTGGACACCGTCCCGGTCAACGACAACTTCCCGACCCGCGACGACGGCGACGTCATGTGGGGCCTGGGCACCTCGGACATGAAGTCGGGCACCGCGCTGGCGCTGTGGATCGCCGCGACGGTCCCCGACCCGCGCTTCGATCTGAGCTTCGCGTTCTACGACTGCGAGGAGATCGAGTCCGACCGCAACGGCCTCAACAAGCTCTCGAAGTCCCGACCCGAATGGCTGGCGGCCGATTTCGCGATCCTGCTGGAGCCGACGTACGGCCTGGTCGAGGCCGGGTGCCAGGGAACCATGCGGGCCCGGGTGACCACCCACGGCAAGCGGGCCCACTCGGCGCGGTCCTGGAAGGGCGAGAACGCGATCCACAAGGTCGCCCCCGTGCTGGAGCGCCTCGGCGCCTACGAGGCCCGCGTGGTCGACGTCGAAGGCTGCACCTACCGGGAGGGCCTGAACGCGGTCCGCATCGGCGGCGGCGTGGCCGGCAATGTCATCCCCGACGAGTGCTGGGTCGAGGTCAACTTCCGCTTCGCCCCCGACCTGGACGAGAAGGCCGCCGAGACCCACGTCCGCGAGGTCTTCGACGGCTACGACGTCGAGGTCACCGACTCCGCGCCCTCGTGCCGCCCCGGGCTCGACCGCCCCGAGGCCGCCGAGTTCGTCGCCGCGGCCGGCGGCGAGTTCGCCGCCAAGCTCGGCTGGACCGACGTGGCCCGCTTCGCGACCCTCGGCATCCCCGCCGTCAACTTCGGCCCCGGCGACCCGAACCTCGCCCACAAACAGGACGAGCGCGTCGAACTCCCGCGCATCACCGCCTGCGCCGAAGCGTTGCGCGCGTATGTGACCGGGGCGCATCGATAGCCGACTCCTCCAGCACGCTCGCCACGACCGCCGGCAAGGCGGTCAGGACTGTGGGCTATGACCGACGGAAATCGTTATTCTGCGATCTGGCGCTAGAAATGTCAGGTGTATCCGCTCGCATTGTCAAAGTGACAGATCCGCATGCCCGAAACTCGCCGGTCGCGGAGGGCTCGACGGGCCCCGCCATCTGAATCGTTCGGTGCGTTGACGAGGCGGAAGAGGGATTCCGGGATGCCGCACCGTTCCCGGGACCGGAAGGGGCCGTCGCGGAGACGTCCCGATTGCCGCAGCCCGGGACGTGGAAGATCTGATGAAGCTCACGCCAGAGATTGAAATATCTCGATTAATAAGATATCGTTATCCCTGCGGACGACGTACCCGCGTCGACCGTCCTAGGACTGCGGTGGCGTTTCCCCGGCGTCGTACACCGCATGGCGCAAAGGAGCACCATGCCCAACCAACACCAGAACGAATCCCGTCGCGGCCCGAGCTTCAATCGGCGGAACCTTCTCAGGGGGGCGGTCGTCGCGGGCGGTCTCGCCGCCGTGGGAGCCGGTGGCGTCGGCGTCGCCCAGGCCCAATCCTTCAACCACCCGGGGCAGCTGCTCCAGGCCGACGAGTTCGACCGGATGGAGAGCGCCGTCCAGGCGAACCGGGAGCCGTGGATCTCCGGCTGGAACCGGCTGACCGCGAACTCGCACTCCTCCTCGACCTGGCAGCCCCGGGCGGTCGAGCGGATCATCCGCGGCGACAACGGCACCGACCCTGAGAATTACTGGCTGCTGTACAACGACATGCACGCGGCCTACCAGAACGGGCTGCGCTGGAAGATCAGCGGCGACACCGCCCACCGCGATGCGGCGATCAGGATCCTCAACGCCTGGTCGGGGACGTTGAAGGAGATCGGCGGCTGGACCGAGGCCTCGCTGGCGGCCGGGATCTACGGCTATCAGGCGGCCAACGCCGCCGAGATCGTCCGCAACGAGGCCGGATTCGACCGGGCCCGGTTCCAGTCGATGCTCGCCAACGTGTTCTACCCGTTGAACAACGACTTCCTCGTCCGGCGCCACGGCACCTGCGACAGCCACTACTGGGCGAACTGGGACCTGTGCAATATGGCCGCGATCCTGGCCATCGGCATCTTCAACGAAGACCAGGCCAAGTTCGACGAAGCGATCGAGTACTTCTGGAACGGCAAGGGGAACGGCTCGATCGAGCACGTGATCCCCTTCATCCACGGCGACCTCGCCCAGTGGCAGGAGTCCGGCCGCGACCAGGCGCACTCGATCATGGGCATCGGGCTGATGGCCGAGTTCATGGAGATGGCCTGGAACCAGGGCGTCGACCTCTACTCCGCCCGCGATCACGCCTTCGCCAAGGCCGCCGAGTACGTGGCCCGCTACAACAACGGGCACAGCGTGCCCTTCACCAAGTACGTCTGGTACAACGGCCACAACTGCGCCTACAACGAGCACACCGTGATCTCGGATTGGCCTCGCGGGCAGATACGGCCGGTGTGGGAACTCGTCTACGCCCACTACTACAACCGGCTCGGCATGGCCATGCCGAACGTGCGGGAGATGATCGGCAAGACCCGGCCCGAAGGCGGGGGCGGCGACTACGGCCCCAACTCCGGCGGCTTCGACTCACTCGGATGGGGCACCCTCGCCTACGTGCGCGAACGGACCCCGACCGCACTCAACCGGTTGCAGTCCTACAACTTCCAAGACCGGTACGTGCGGCACGCCTACTACGACGTGCGTCTGGACGCCTCCATCAGCCCCGCTGCGGACGCGCAATTCCGGCTCGTTCCCGGCCTGGCGGACTCGGCCGGGGTCTCGTTCGAGGCGGCGAACGTCCCCGGCTACTACCTGCGTCACTACAGCTACGACTTCAGGCTGGACCCGAACAACGGCTCCTCGGTGTTCAAGGCCGACGCCACCTTCCACCGCGTGGCCGGCCTGGCCGACGGCTCATGGACCTCGTTCCGGTCCCACAGCCACCCCGACCGGTACATCCGACACTCGGACTACCTGTTGAAGCTGGACCAGATCAGCGACGCGACCGGCCGCGCCGACGCGACCTACCGAATCACGAGCTGACCGGCCGCGGTCGAGCCGGCGGTGCGCCGCCTCGATCCGGAAAGGGCCCCAGGCGCGAATGCGCCTGGGGCCCTTGTGTCGAGCGGAATTACGGCTTGGTGAGGTCCGCGATCGCTGTCGCGAGGGCGTCGGCGGCCTCGTCGATTTCTTCTTGGGTGGCTCCCTTGTTCTCGTTGGCCGCCACTGCGGTTTCGCGGGCTGCCGTGAAGGCGGCCCAGGAGTCGGCGGTCCAGTCGCCCTCGGTCAGCTTGGACGCGTCGTCGAGGCGGACGGCGAGGGCGGACTTGTCGATGACTTCGACGATGAACTGGAGCTCGGCGACATTGCAGAAGCCGTTGCCGCCGCCGATGCGCAGGGCCCCGTAGTGGACGGGTTCGGTCAGTTCGACCGTGTTCCAGCCGCGATGCGGAGTTCCCGTGCTCGCGAACTGTGTCCACGTGGCGCCGTCGTCGTTGGAGCCCTGGATGGCCAGGCCCGTCGCGCGCCTCCACGCGCTGTCCCTCGGGAAGTACTTGACGCCGACCACCGTGAACGCAGTCCCGTCGGTCGGGAGCACGGTGTTCGTGCAGGACGTCGTGGTCGTGTCGGTGTACGTCCAGGTGTCCCCGTCGAACATCCGCCAGCCGTTGGCGGCCGCACTCGTCGCGCCGTCAGCGGTCGCGGTGCTCGCCTCGACCCAGGACTGCTCGAGCGTCGCGGGCGCCTCGGTCAGCAAGGGGTCCAGGAGGTCCCAGGCGTCGACGAGTCGCTGCGCGAGCGCCTGCTCGTCGGCGCCCGGCTCGGCGAGCGCCTCGCGGACCGCCGCCACCTCGCGGGGGAACAGGAGCCGGGACCCGCGGGTGTAGGCGCTCAGGTCCACGGCATCGGCGCGCTCGAGGAGCGGATCGATGTCGTACGAGAACGCACCGAAGAGGCGGAGCTCCGCGATATGGATCCACATGCCGTTCTTGACACGCAGGTAGCGGTAGGCCCCGTCCTCAGAGGACGGGAGGTTCTGCCACGAGAGCGTCTTGAACGTCGGCTCGGTGAGCGTGGTCCAGGACGACAGGTCGTTCGAGCCTTCGAAGACCAGGCCGTCCATCTGCCGCATGCCCTCATCGTGCTGACGCGCCAGGTAGTCGAGGCGGTCGGCGGTGACCTGGGCGCCTTGGCCGAAGTCCCAGATGAGGTCGGCCTGGCCGTCGGCGGTGGCGATATTGCTGAAGGTCGAGGCCTTCCCGTCGAGCATTGTCGCCGCTTGGGTGGCCTTGGCCGGGTCGGGCGAACCGTCCGCCTTGATCACTTCGGCGCCGGCGAGGTCGACGAGATTGCTCTCGTCCGAGGCGTACAGC
>NZ_STGY01000065.1 GCF_004912275.1 Glycomyces buryatensis | reverse complement strand
GGTCGTCAACGGCGACGACGAGGACGGCCCCTGGTTCGTCGCCGCCGACATGGCCGCGGCCCTGGGATACAGCCGTGCCAACGACCTGACCCGATTCCTGGCCGACGACGAAAAGGGGGTGCGTGTACTCCGCACCCCTGGCGGTGACCAGCTCGTTCGCGTCGTCAACGAGCCCGGCCTGTACCACGCCATCATCCGATCGAAGACGCGGCTAGCCGCGGAGTTCCGCCGCTGGGTTTGCCATGAGGTCCTACCATCGATCGCCCGTACCGGCCGCTACGAACTACAAGAGCACGCCGCCGAGATCGTGCGCCTGCGGCGCTCCATGACCGGGCTCGAAGAAGAGGTCATGGCCCTGGAGTCGGCGAATGCGTTCCTCGGCGACCAAGCGGTGGTCGCGATCGGCTCGGAGTTCCGACACGGGGGCGTGCGGGTGTGGGACATGCGCGAGGCCCTTGTGGACAATGCGGACCTCGACGTGGCCCCCAAGGAGGTCCTCGATGCGCTCGCCGACCTGGGCGTGTTCGAGCGGCGCGCGTGGGGGCGCGTGGCGATCACTGAGGAGTGGCGGGACATCCTGTTCGCCGAGACGACTTACAAGAGGGGGGACAAGCTCTACCGCTACGACTGGGGCGTGGCGCGTGTGCGCCCCGGCCACCAGCGGGAGTTTCTGACCCGCGTCTACGTCGTCAACGACGAGCACAAGCGCCGCAAGGGCCAGTGGTACTGAGTGTTCTCCCTGCTCCAGGCGCATCGTGCCGGGGCCGATTCGGGCGCTGCGCTCCCCACCGTTTTCCGCTCCCTGGAGCGGTGGGGAGCGCGGCACCAGCGGGGCCAGCTCTCGCTGTACGCGGCCCCGGCCGGCACCGGGAAAAGCGCGCTCGGCCTCACCGTCGCACTCAAGTCCGGCGTCTCGGTCCTGTACCTGTCGGCCGACTCCGACTCCCATGTCCAGACCTCGCGGACCATCTCCATCCTCACTGGAGCGTCACTCGACGAGTCCCGCGAGTGGGTTCGCTCACAAACATGGCCCGCCGAAGTCGGTGAAACCCTAGGTCAGAACCTGTTCTTCAGGTTCGACTTCACGCCTTCGCCCACTATGGACGACGTTGAGGCCGCCGTCGCTTGTTACGTTGAGATCTACGGCGAGGCCCCGCATTTGATCGTGGTCGACAACGTCACCAACATCCGGGGCACCACGCAAGCGAACGCGGAGGACCCGTTCTCCGGACTTGAGTCCATCATGGACTACCTCCATTCGATGGCCCGCGAGACGGGCGCGCACGTGCTCGGACTCCACCACACCACGGCCGCGCACAACGACTCCTCCAAGCCCATCCCCCTCTCGGGGGTCAAAGGGCAGATCTCCAGAGTCCCGGCTCTCATCCTCACCCTCCACAAAGCAGGCGAGAAGCTCCTGGGCGTCAGCGTCGTTAAGAACCGTAACGGCAGGTCAGACGCCTCGGGTGGCCTCACCGTCGAGCTGGAGGCCGATCTCTCCAGGATGGCAATCAGTGACCCGAAATTCTCGGCCCCCCAATGGGCGAGCCAGCAAAGATAAGGGCTACGCCTTCGAGGTCCACGTCAAGGACCTGATCCGCACCATCGACCCCGAAGCGGCGCGCAACGGCACCCTGTACGGCCCCGCCGACCGGGGCGACATCGACTCGCCGCTCCTTGACCTGGTCATCCAGGCCAAGAACACCAAGGCGATTTCCCTGCTCAACGTGGCGGACGCCGCCAGCGCCCAGGCCCGCAACGCCGGGCGGGCCGACTGGATCGTGGTGCATCGCTACCGGCGGGGCGACTCCTACGCCCCGCACGAGCGGAACCTGTGGACGGTGGAAGAGGCGTTCGCTCGTCGCCTGCTCGCCCTGTACGGGCTGTCGCAGTCCGGCGTCATGGTCCTGGCCCCGCGCGGACGCGACCTGACCGAGGCCGAACGCGAGTTGGCCGCCGCTCGGTCATGACCGAGCCCGCGATCTACGCCGCACTCCGTCACTACTACCCGGGCTGGGAGGCCCCGCGCACGGTCGCCGAGCGGTGGAATCCCTGCAAGTGCCCCGATCCGTCCCATGAGGACCACAACCCCTCTGCCTCAGTCCACCCCGGGAAGGGCGCGTTCATGTGCCACTCCTGCGGGATCTCGGGCGACCTCATCTCCCTCATCAGAGACCAGGAAGGAGTCAACTACCGTGACGCTCTCGAACGAGCAGAGACTTTCGCTCCTGGAATCAGCCAGGAGCTACGCCGAGCAGGCACAGGACTCTCCGCTCGCCGACTATTTGGCGAGAAGGCGGGGGATCACCGATCCGGCCCTGATCAAGCGCCTGGGTCTGGGGTACGTCGGCGAGCCTTTCCCCGGCCATGAGCGGTTCCGGGGCCGCATGGCGATTCCCTACCTCCGCTACGGCTACTCCGGGCCGAACGTCGCGACCATCAGGTTCGCGTGCATGGTCCCCTCCTGCAAGCACACCGACCACGAGAAGATGCTCTCCCTGCCCGGCCACGGGAACCGCCTCTACAACACGAGAGACCTGCTCGCGCCGGTCGACGAGGTGTGCATCTGCGAGGGCGAGTGGGACACGATGACCGCCCTCGCCTACGGCCTCCACGCCGTGGGCGTGCCCGGTGTGAAGGCGTGGAAGCCGTACATGGCCGGCGCGTTCGCCGGATACAAAAAGGTCCGCATCATCGCGCAGATGGACGACGACGGGCAGTCCGTGAAGTGGGCGAATGAGCTTGCCTCCCAGATCCCCGCCGCGGTCGTCCAGCACTGCCCGCACGGCTTGGACCTCAACGACGCGCACTTGGCCGGGCGCGCGAACGCGCTCCTCAAGGGCCCCAAGGCGGTACCCGCAGGTGTCTAGGACCGCATCGGAAATCTGGCTCGCCGGCGGCTCCGACGAAGCGTACTGGGAAGCCTGGTGGACCGAGGCATACGGGCACGGGCCGCATCCGGGCGGCTGGGACGAGTGCATGTGTTGTCCACTTCCCGACGACGAAGACGAGAACCCCGATGACTGACACCACCACCCGCACCGAGACCGCCGCCGAGGTCAGCATCGAGGAATGGGCCCGGCTCCTGCGCCTCGCGACCACCGTCGCCCGCAACGAACTCGCGACCTGGCCGCGCGGCTTGATCGAGGTCGACGACCTCGCCCAGGACCTCATGGTCGACCTGGCCCGCAACCGAGCCGACACCCGCGGTCTCCTCGACAAGTACACGGCCACGGGACTCAAGTCGACCCTGCGGCGCAAGGCGTACCGAGCGGCGCACGCCGCCGCCGAGTCCCGCCGGCGCTGCCACGGCACCGACTTCTACACCGTGTTCCGTGTTCGCGCCCTCCTGGAGGAGGGCATCGGCCTCATCCCCGGCGCCGTCGAGGAGCGCCGCGACCCGTCCGGCTCCTACACGGTCGGCTTCGCCGAGGCCGCCGACCTGGCCGAAGCCCTCGACCTCGTCGCCGAACGCCACCGCCAGGCCCTCACCCGCAAGTTCGGGCCCGTCCTCGCCGCCCAGGCCACCCCGGCGCCCACCGCCGACCAGGTCGCCCGCGCCGTCCGCGCCCTGACCTACCTCCTCAACAACCTCGCCGAGGAGAAGACCCGCCTGCGCGGGGCCATCACCCGCCCCTGAACAGGTACTTCATTCAGACATGTCTGTCCACTCTTCACCAATTCGTATGTCCACAGAGCACATACGTGCCTGTTAGGAGGATCACCACGTGAGCGACGATCCGTGGGCCACACCGGTCCAGACCGCACCGGTACAGTCGATGCCGCCGGGGCAGGGCACCCCCGTATCTGCCCCGGCACCCCAACCTCCCACGCCCGCAATGCCTTCGGCGATCGTGCGCCTGACCCTTAAGGAAGACGGCCCGCCGTGGCTGACCTTCGAGTCCGGGTCGGCCGCCGACATCATCGCCCACCTCGACGACAAGGCCGCGATCCAAGGACTCCTCCAGCGGGCCTCGACGATCTCGGCCTACTGGCGGGGACTCGGCGGCCAGAACCAGGCCCAGAACTCCCGGCCCGCCGCACCCGCCGGCCAGCGCTCAGGCCACGGCACTCCCGGCCCCCAGAGCGCTCCCGGCGGTGAGCGCCGGTTCTGCGACCACGGCGAGATGACCTGGAAGTCCGGCATCTCCTCGAACTCCGGCAAGCCGTACTCGGGGTGGTTCTGCCCCGGCCCGCGGGGCTCACAGTGCCCGCCGGAATGGCCCGACAAGGGCGGCAACCAGCGCCGGGCCCAGTCCGCCTCGTACGAGGACGCGCCCCCCTTCTAGATCCCCACCCTCGAAAGGAGCCCCACCACCATGCAGACACCCACCTTGGAGCGGCCCGAGGCCGCGCCGCTGCTCGCGGTCCGCGACGAGCACCGCAAATGGCCCAAAACCCCGAGGCTGACGACCCCGTTCGTCATCACAGAAAAGCTGGACGGCACCAACGCGTGCGTCGCGATCTCCCGCCTGGGCGACCGTGACGGGGTCTCCGCTGCGGACCTCGACTTCCCCGAGCACTACGGCGTCACCGTCGCGTTCACTCATGGGGCGTGCTTCGCCGTCCGCGCCGCCTCACGGACCCGCTGGATCGCCCCCGGCGACCGCGACAACTTCGGGTTCGCCGGGTGGGTCCGCGAGAACGCCGAAGCCCTCACCGTCCTGGGTGTGGGCCGCCACTACGGGGAGTGGTTCGGCCGGGGCATCCAGCGCGGCTACGGCATGTCGAACCGCTGTTTCGCTCTCTTCGACGAGAAATGGCGCAACGCCCTTCCCTACGGTCTCCCGCCGAATGTCGGGGTCGTGCCGCGCGTCGCGACCGCCGCCGGCCACGAGCTGACGAAGCGCGTCGCATGGGCCCTCGACCACCTCGACAAGGACGGCTCCTACGTCGGCGCTCCGGGCGCCGTCGCTGAGGGTGTCGTCGTCACCTCCATGAACTCCAACCCGATCCGATTCAAAGCCCTCGCCGACGAACACGAATGGAGCACCATCTGATGAGCAACAAGACCAGCACCCGCCGGACCACCGTCACCGTCGCTCTCAAGAAGGGTCCAGTCCTCACCGTCGAGGACCCCGAGGTCTACAAGGTTGAGGGAACGATCCTCACCCTCGGCGAGTCCAGCCGCGCGATGCGCCTGCCGCTGGACACCATCACCTCGATCACGGTCGCCCCCCGCAAGCCGGACGTGGTCGACGAGCTGATGAAGCTCTACACCGACGCGCTCAAGCGGAGCCCCTACAGCGCCTACACCTACAACACCTCGCTGCGGTGGTGATCCTGTGACGAATGCCAGCACGTTCGACGACGACGAAGCCCGCCGCCTCCTCTCCGGGCTCCAGGAGGGCCTGGAGGACGCGATGATGGACGCCAAGATCGAGATCGCCGCAGCCGTCTGGTCGGCGGTTGTCCGCTCCTCGCACGGCGTTTACACCGCCGCGAGGAACACCGGGTACTCGCGCCGCGAGGCCCGGCGGATCGCCTGGCGGTTCATCGTCCGATGCACCCGATAGCCTGACGACGGCCGCGCGGCCCCACCCTCCCAGGGTGGGGCCGCTTCTCGTTGCAGTACAAGAGGTTCAGAAGATCCGCTTCAGCTTCCGCTTCACCCTGCGCGACTTCCGGGCCGTCGTCACGACCCGCCGCGCGCCCGGATCGGCGATCTGCCGAACGAGGCGCGCTTTCGCGCGTCCTCGGACTCGGTTGAAGGTGACCGCGACGGGGTTCCTGCGACGGCGGGGCATGAGGGGTATCCAATCACTACACAGCTATGAGGACATTGTCTCGGCCCTTGGCCGCCTTCACAACCCGCTGGATCGTGCGAATGCTCGGCACGAGATTGAATCGCTCTTTCAGCTCGGGTGCGGAGAGACGGGGGTGATTGCGGTGGAGGGGCACCACGACATCCCAGACATCCTCCTGGTGGATGCCGGTCGGGGCGACGCCGTAAGGGAACCGGACGGGCTCCTCGACCGGCGCGGCGAGCCCGTCGAGGCCCGCCGGGGAGTCCGGCACGACCGGAGCGACCGGAGCCGGTACCGCGACGGGCTCGACCACGGGAACGGGAACCGGAGGCGCGACCGCAGGCGCGGGGACCCCGGCCGGGGTCGCCTCGGCCGGGACGGGCGGGTTGAACAGGGCCTTGAGCATGGTCTTCGTCAGGAAGGCGTCCAGCTCGTGGACGCGCCACAGAATGAGGGGCGGGACGGCCGAGACTGCGATCGTAAGCTCGTTCGACTCGGGGATCTGGCCGGCGCTCAGGAGGTGCGACAGGGAGTTGCAGACGATCATAAGGCCGATCGCTACGGCCGTGTCGAGCTGGCGGTGGACCTTGAATGCGGCGATGGCGTAGGCGTCGAGGGCGACGGGGTAGAAGACCGCGAGGCGCCAGTCGTAGCCGACTTCGACGGCCATGTGGTACTCGCCGGTCGCGCACAGGGCGATGGCCGATCCGAGGCAGATCCACACGAGGACGCGCATGGCGCGGTTGGACTGGAGCTGGGTAGCCTGGGGGTGCATCCGATGTTCCTTTCTCGTTTTTCCTAATCCGGGTTGGGGATGGGTGCGAAGGCCCCGGCGAGGTGTTAGCGCACCAGACCGGGGCCGCCTTGCTATGTGGTCGTCTTAGGCGGCATGGTGAGAAGGTCCCAGGAGCCGACATCGACGGCGAGCTGGTCGACGAAGGTGGTGAAGGTCGCGAGGGCCTCACGCGCTTCCTCCCTGGTGAAGTTCTCGTTCCAGTTGAGGACCTGGCGGACCGTGCCGTCCTCGCGGTGGACCTTCGAGTTCATCGCGAAGTCGAACCATTCGCGGTCGCCTTCGTGGCTGTGGACGAGGGTGATCCACACGTCGTGGCTGCCGTCCTTGACGGCCTTGGCCTCACCGATGACGGAACCGCCCGAGCAGACACGGTTGCCGTCCTGGTCGGTGCGGGAGGCGTTGTAGGAGGTCATGGGGTGCGCCTTTCGCTGGAGGGGAACGCATTGAACTGAAGTGTACATCAGTGTACGCGACTGCACTGTAGTGTACAGTCAGGATATGAGCGAATCAAGTAAGCCCACTCAGTATCCGGCGACCGAGGCGCGGAAGATCCTTGGCGAGCTGGTGAAACGGGCCGCCAAGGGCGAGCAGATCACCATTTCCTACCGGGACGACTTCCATGCGGTCCTGGCGGACCCGGCTGTCGTGCACGCCGGGTTGATCGCAACAGGCCGGATCGGACAGGACATGTCCGACGAGCGCCGGGATTTGATGGTCAACATCCTGGGGTCCATGTCCAAGATCGAGCGGGAGAAGCTCGCGGGTCGCGAGCGGCTCGACCGCGAGCGGATGGCCGAGATGGGCCTGGACCCGGATAAGGAGTACACCGAGGCGGAGGTGTGGGAGGTCGAGCAGGCGTACATGAAGCGCCGCCGAGCCGAGCGGCAGGAGCGCGACGAGTGACTGAAGCATGGAGATTGGGGACCCCGATCCGCACGTAGGTCGAGCCCCGCGTGCGCACGCGCGGGGCTCTCTCGTTTCACGGAGACACGCCGAGAAAGTCTGGGCATTTGCTGGGCATCCGTGGTTGAATATGGGAATGACCACAAAAAGCCCACTCGCGGAGGATGTGAAGGCGGGGCTCCGTGCCGTGCTCCGCCACGGCCTTCCCCTCACCGCTGGCACACCGCCGGCAGCGCTACTCGAACTCCGCGGCGTCGTTGGCCGCGCCGTCGACCCCACCGATCCAGCCAGCCGCGCCGAGGCTCTCGACGGACTTCTTCGCTCACTCGTCGCGCGCTACCCCGATCAGCGATTGGCACCGGGCGTTCGCATCCTCTTCGGCCTCAACGATGGCGCTGGGCTCAACCTCATGAAGCGCCGCGCGCTCGCGGCCGAGGCCGTCGTCTACGAGGCTGACCACTTCCGCAAGCGCATCGAACCGGCGATGGTCGAACAGCTCACGGCCGAACTCCTCGCCGATGCCGACCGGTTCCGCCTCACCAAGCTCATCGCCCCGCGCCTGGCCGCCGCCACTGCGCGGCAGCCGATCACCACCGACCCATTCGCCTGGGAGGTCACCGCCCACGAGGAGGCATTGACACGCGTCTGGGCGGCCGTCTACGCACTCCGCGCGGACCTGCTCCTCGTCGAACGACTCATCAGCCTCGACGAGGCCCCCGCGGAGATCGCCGATGCCTTGGTGAGCGCGGCGTGGCGGTGGGGCCTTGCCCGCAATGTCGCCGTTGACTTCGCCGACATCTATCCCGGCGAGGCCAGTCCCGACGACCTCATGTTCCTGGCGGGCTGGTGCCCCATGCTCACTCCCGAAGAGGCCGTGAAGATCCGCGCCGCCGCCGAAGCCGCCGGGGACGCCGACGCCTTCCGGACCGCCGTAGCGGTTGCCCTCGACCTTGACCAGACCTGGGTACGTCCCTACCTGGACGCCGCCCCGACCGATCCGATCCCAGAAAGCACCGACCAATGACAGACGCACTCGCACAAGCCATCGCCAACGCCGCCGAGGAGCCGCCGAAGCGGTACGTGATCACCGGCGGCCCCTCCACGGGGAAAGACGACCTGATCGAGGCCATCCGCAAGGCCGGTCTCCCCTGCATGGAGGAGGAGCCGGGCCGGGCGATCTACCGCAAGCACCGCGACAGGCTCGGCCGACACCTGCTCAAAGAGGACCGCCGAGACTACTCGCTCGAAGTCCTCGCCGCCTTCATCGACGAGTTCGAGAACCACACCAACGGCATCCGCTTCTACAACCGCGGCATCCCCGACGGCTACGGCTGGGAAGGCTTTTTCGGCCTTCCCCCTGCCCCCGAGCTGGACGCGGCCACCGAGCGGTACCGGTATGACACGGTATTCGTCCTCGACCCGCTCGACCGCTTCGAGGACCCCGACGACATTGTGTGGGCCAAGGAGCGCGAGCTACGCCGCGTCCACGAGCTGATCGTGCAGGGCTACTACAACGCCGGATACGAACCGGTCTTCGTCTCGCCCGGGACCGCCGCGGACCGGCTTGACTTCATCTGCGCCAACCTGCGACTCCCCAAGCCCACCCGTGACGAGAGGTGACCCCCGTGGCTGATCTCCTGGTATCCCCGAACTCCGTTCTCGCGAACGCCCTGGTGCGCTCGATCGACCTCCTGAGCCCCAGAGTCCACGCCGACCGGCCGCGCCGCATCGAGTTTGTGGTCGGCACCCAGATCAACGGGGCACCGCACCTGGGCACCAACCTCGTCCAGGCCGCCGCGTTCACGCTCGCCAAGCACGCCCGTAAAGAGTTCGGCATCGAGACCGCCGTCCGATTCGGGGCACTGGACAACGCCCCACATGAGGTCGAGCTTGACCCCGAGACCCATCACGCCTACCAGCGCACGTACTTCCACGCGCTCGGCAAGGCCGGGGTCGACGAGCTGATCGACCGCTATTACCGGGCGTTCTTCGACTCGCTCGCCGATGCGACCGATGTGGACTACACGGTCGAGACCTACACCGACCAACAGGCCACACCCGGGTTCCGCGCTGAATTCCTCCGCAGCCTCGAACACCTCGACGACATCCGCCTGTGGCTGGCGCCCTCGCACGGGAACGTCCACGTCCGCGTCCCGTGCCCCGAATGCGGGTGGGCCGAGAAGCGCGGCGACCGCACCCGCCTCGCGGGACTGGACGAGGACGGCGCGGTCTTCACCGCCGTGTGCATGGACCACGGCCCCTATGAGGTCCACATCGACCCCGAGGACGACACGCCGTACCTCGACCTCGCGACCCTGTACCGCAACCTCGTGAAAGAGCGACTGATCAGCCGAGACCGGACCGTGCTGCCGGTCATGATCAAAGGCGGTGACTGGACCTTCGGCGCCCAGCTTGTAGACGGCGCGCTCGGGGCGATGGGCACCCCCATCACCCAGATCCCCCTGCGAATCTTCACCCCGCAAGTCCTCGCAGCGACCGGCGCGAAGCTCTCGAAATCGCTCTTGCGCGAGCGCGGCAAGACCGCGCTCCCGGCCGATGTCGAGCCGTGGATGCTCGACACCACCACCGTCCCCGGCGACGTGGACGGCTACGTTGACGCGCTCCTGTGGCTCGTCGGGGTCATGCTCGCCGACCCCAAGCACTTCTTCCGCTCCTACACCGTCCGCGAACTCAGCAGGCTCATGCACGCCCGACCTGCCGAAGAGGCCAACCGGTTCCGCGCTCACGAGATGGGCATCTACAAGCGGTATTTCGACCTCATCGCCTCCGGCGAGAAGACCACCGAGATCCGCGTCAACGATGCGTCCCGGCGCAACCTCAAGGCGGGCAAGCTCATCCGCTTCAAGTGCCAGGGCGACGAGGTCCTGACCCGAGTGACCTACGTTCACCGCTACGCCGATTTTGACGACATGTTCGACCACGAGTCCGTCGAATCGGTGAACCCCACCGCGACCCGTGAGAGCCAGCTCGCCAACATCCGCCAGATCTACCCGCCCGACCGCGAGGCGGCCGGCGTGCTGGCGATCGGGATCGAACTGGTAGACCCGCCCCGGCCCCGCACCGGGGCGTAGAGCGAAGCGACGCGAAACGGCGGGCGGCATAGGCCGCCCGCCGTTCTATTTGATCTGGGGCCGACGCCAAGCGGCGGCGGACCGGCGTCAGCGGGCGAGGAGGCCCCAGGACACGCAGCCGGTCAACCCTGCGGCTCCGAGCAGGAGCACCGTGCGCCCGGTCGTGCTGCGCAGGGCCGCCAGTGCCAGAGCGGAGCCGACGATGAGAGCAATCTGCGTCCGCTGGAATCGCGGGGCCTTGCGGACAAGCTGGGTCGCCTCGTCGGCCCCGGTGGTGTGATCGTGCTGGGTGGGTGACATCGGCTTCCTTCGTGATCGTGGTGGGGTGTGGTGGTGGGGCCGCCGCGCGAGCGTCGTGTGCGGAAGGTCGTGCGCGGCGGCCCCGAGGGGAGGACGGAGGTCCTCCCCGGCCTATGGCGACTCAGACGCGGACTTGACGAGCCCGGCGAGCGTCTCCCGCTCGCCTTCGATCCACTTCCGAATCTTCTCGTCGCGGAAGCCGTATAGGTCGGCGAGTCGCTTGTAGCCGAGCAGCTTCCCGTCCTGGTAGACGGTGAAGTCGGCCAGGTCGCGGAGCCGCGGGCGCGCGCCGTCGTAGACGAGCATCGCGATGACGAACTCGTTGGCGGTGCGGCCGGTCGGCTCGAACACGAGCGCGAACGTGTCGCCCTCGAAGGCGTGGACTATCCGGGCCCGGTCGTAGTCGCGCAACGAATTAGGCTCCGCCGCACTTGCTTCACTGTCGTTCATGACCGCCGTCCGAGGGCTCGGTTGCTAGATCGGCGCATAGTGCGCTCCGAACGCGAGCACGACGAACGCAGCGCCGCCCCCGAACACCCAGTCTCGCTTCCGCTTCGCGGACCGCTCGTTGTGCGCCTTGACGGTCTCCTTGCCTCCCCATTTGATGTAGGCGAGGTAACCGACCATGTAGAGCGCGACGCCGTAGGTGACGGCGAGACCGACTTTCGAGGCCAGAGCACCGATCATGTCGCCGACAGCCGTGTCCTCGGTGCGGGAGTATAGGAGCGCGAGGACGCCGGCGGCGAGGCTGATGATGAACGCGCGGATCATGCCTTTCACGCGCTCACCCCCGCCGTCTCCAGCTCGCGCGCGAGCGGCGAGGCCGGGTCGTGGGTGAAGTCCCATTCGCCGTCGAGCCCCTCGCCGTTGTCGAGGGCAGCCGAGATCTCCACGAGGAACCGCATGAGCACACCGCCGCCAGTCATAGACAGGCCGAATCCGAGGTGCTTGGCGGCGGCGTTGAGCGCGGGGTAAAGCGTGCCGCAAGAGCTGAGGCCGACTTCGCCGAGGGGCGCGTCCGCCTGAGACAGGCCGAGGGCGACCACCTTGAAGCGCTTGGCGCCGCCCTCATACTCGTGGTAGGTGATGCGCAGGTCGTACCCGAAGGCGTGGAGGATGCCCAGTGATTTCATGGTGGCGTTAGTGCTGTTCGGCATGGCTCCGCTTCCACTTCGGCATGACCATCGGCAGGAGTCCGGTGTAGGGGGCCAGCGAGTTGGTGACCATCACGAGCCCGACAACCCCGGCGAGCTGGAAGGCAAGCCCGATCAGGGCGCAGAAGGCGGACCAACTGGAGGCGGGCTGGAGGCTGACCAGCTCGTACAGCGCCATGATCATGAAGACGGCGCCGAAGGTGAAGATGATGGCGAACGCCAGGTAAAGCACGGTCGCGGTGACGAAGGTGGTGCGGTTGAGTGGTTCGGACTTTTCGTCCATTGAGGAGATTGCTCCGTCTCGTCTTGATGGTGGGACGGGTGCGGCAGCACTGGCGGACCGATGGGATCGAGCCCGCCGGATCGGGAGGCGCCGCCGCACCCGAGTCGGTGAAGATGGGGTAGCGGGTTCGCGATGACCTTCCGGCCGCCGAACTGACGGCGCGGTGATCGCGTCGCGGGTGCTACTCCGATATGTGGTCTAGTTGTGCCGCAACGGATTCCGCGCGGTCGTTCTCCGCCTGCTCGGCCTTGGCGATGACCTGGCGGGCCTGCTGGTCGATCCAGGGTTTCCAGGAGTCCCGCGACCAGTTCGAGTACCACTCCGAGTACGCGTAGTGGTAGACGTGGCAGATCAGGCCCATTGGAAAGTTGCCTCGGCGGGCCTCGACGCGGTGGACCTCGCCGTCCGGGTAGACGGTGAAGACGAAGTCCTCGCGCTCGAACTCGCCGAGCGGCGCTCCTGGGTCAGCCATTGCGCAGGGCGCTCCGCTCGTTGATGTCGTCGGTTCGGGCCTGCCGTGGCAGGGCAAGGCGGCCCCGGACGGCCGAGCGCCACAGTGCTGAGCCCGCGCGGGCGAGTCGGAGCCGGTTGGACCTGCCCGGCTCGGACTCCGGGTCGGTCCCGAACGTGTCTCCGTAGTCGGGAGCGCTCCAGGAGACCTGGACTTGCATGTAGTCCTTGTGCGGTGCGGTCAAGGTGGCCGCCCACCGTGGCTCCGCGTCGCCGGGCTCCTCTTCGACACGAACGACCCCCGTACTGGGAGTGGCGGTCATGACGAGGACGAGATCGCCGAAGCGAATCGAGGAGCGCACAGGGACCTCGATCGCACGCTTGTAAGCGTCAACGATCGCGGCCTCGGCGAGGACGGCATTGCCGTTCCCGGCCCAGTCAGACGGGAAGTCGAAGTGCGCCCCGCCCTGGTCGTACTGGTCGAGGTCCGTCGCCTCGGCAACACCGCGGTGAGGATCGGGAAAGACCCTGTCCACCCGGGCCTGATTGCCGCCGTGGAGATACACCCGGTAAGTCCAGTCGGGCCCGGCGGCGGCGCACAGGTGGAACTCGCCGATCTTCAGCCCCGCCGCCTCCCGTACCGGTCCGGCCTCTGCGGTCGCTGTCTCACCCATGCGGTGCCCCTCTCACTGCTTGCGCGTCACGGGCCGCCAGCCAGACGTTGCGGGCGGCCTCCTTGATGTCCTGCGAGAGGTCAGGGCCACTGAAGCGGGCGTGCCAGAGGTCTTTCAACCACAGGTCGGTTTCGGCGTCGTCGACCTCGCCGATGTTCCGGGCCTGGCCGATGTAGCGGGGGGAGCCGATTCCGGTGTGGAGCGTGACGGCCCGGTGCTCGATGTCGGGGGTGAACGCGAGCTTGAGTCGGTCGACCGTGACGTACTTCGTGCCAGGTCCCGGGGGGATCGTCGGCGGAGACGCGGGGGCGGAGGGAGCCGACGACTTCGCCGCTGCCTGCGCGGCTTGGTATGCCGTGTCAGCCGCCTCGCGGATCTCGCGGCGGTCGTCCCGGTTGAATGCGACGATGAACTCAGCCTCGACGCGGAACTGTGGCCTGCGCAGGTTCAGCGCAGAGACGGTCCCGACGAACTGGGGCTTCTCCTCGACGGTCGAGACCGTCACGAGGCCGTCGCCGGGGAATACCTTGAGGACCACTTCCCGCTCGCGTTCGCCTTCGCCGATCCTCACCCGCTTGGTCGACGGCGGGATGACCGCTCCGATCTGGCTCATCGGACCGACCTCCCACGCATGGAGTGCTGGTAGTGGCGCTGCGCGGTGTCCCGGATCTCCCGGCGGTAGTAGTTGAGCCGGTTGAAGTATTCGGGCTCGAAGAGGATGCGCGGGTAGTCGGCTTCGATGAGGCCGTTGACGGTGGCGACGAGCGCATTTCCGGCGTCGGCATCTTCGAGGGTGACCCTGTCGTCGCCAGGGAATGCGGTGTAGCGCAGGCGCAACCGGTCTTCCATCCCGCCCGCGACGGGGACGATCTTCGCCGGGGATTCGGTGTCGGTCTCGGTGCTCATGCGACCGCTCCCTTAACCGGCTCGATCGGGTAGTCGTGCCGGGTGTCGCGGTACCGATGCCGCGGGGTGGGCTTTCGGCGGAAGCGACGGCCTTTTGGCCGCCGTTGCTCGATCGGGGCCGGGGGCCGCTGCGCAGGGATGGCCGGCACCGGAGCCGGAGCGGGTTTCTTGGGTTTGGGCGGAAGGATGTTGAGGGCCTCTGTATTGCTGAACAGGTACCCGGCATCGACGGAGCGGCGCTTCTCGGCAGGTTCAGCCCTCTTGTTGTAGGTCTCCAGGTTCTTCCGTCGAGTCGTGCAGCCCTTGCGGCGGGTGATCTCGCGGCAGTCGAACGCCTCGCACTGATAGAGGAGCCCGAAGAGGATCGGGATGGGTTGGTGCTTGGCGATCGTGGCTTTTGCGTGCCACAGCGTCGGGTCGTAGGATAGGGCGAAGGTCATGAGAGAAGGACCGTTTCTCTTCATGTGCCGCTTGAGCGGCCCACGCCAGGACAAGGGACTTTTGCAGGGAACCTAGCCTGACGTGGGCCGCCGTCTTGTGTGCGGCGTGGATGAAACGTCGTGGTCTTCAGTTATGGAGTGGCCCGCCCACCCCCACCTCTTCGAGAAGCCCCGAAGTGGGCGGGCCGGTCGAGCTGGAACCCCACCAAACTTCCTCGTCGCCGAGTCCATCAGGGTTCCGGCCGTTCGAGCAGCGCCCGACCAGGGTTATGTCACATGCGGCGAACGCGTCATACTGTGCCGAACGCCACGTGTTGATGATGGCACATCAAGATCTAGAACGCAACGTAGCATGACCATGCAGCATTCGGAGATTTCGCCTCGTGTAGCAACTGGGGTAAGCTCCACCCCACAGGCATGCCGATTGGCCTGGGTATCCTGACCACCTACCGGAGGGGGCACTCGTGGAGGACGTAGGCAAGCAGCCAACCATCAGGGCTCGATGGCTCGGCAAGGAGCTGCAAGAGCTTCGGAAAGCCGCGGATGTCGAGGTCCAGGCAGTCGCACAGTTCTTGGGTAAGCAGCGCGCGGTCGTGTCCCGGTTCGAGCGAGGCGAGTTCCCAATCTCGATCGATGAGCTTCCAGGTCTCCTCGACCTCTACCGAGTCAGGGACCTGAAGACTCGCGCAAATCTGCTCAAACTTGCGCAAGAGGTCACCCAGCGAGGGTGGGCAGATGGGCACGGAATCGGCAGCGGCTTGGCTAACTTCATCTGGCTGGAAGAGAACGCTCAACGGATGCTCATCCTGAGCACTGTTGTGGTGCCCGGTCTGATCCAGACTCCCGATTATGCACGTACTCTGTTCGAGGTTCGGACCGATGAAGAGGACGCCGAGCAGGCGAATCGATGGCTTGAGACTCGCCAGATTCGAGGATCGCTAATCCAAGACCCCGGCGGACCGATCGTGCGAGTTCTGTTCCTGGAGACGGTTCTCGACCACCATGTCGGTGGGAATACCGTGATGTCTGGTCAGATCAGCCACTTGATCGACACCGCTGGGCTTCCGCAAGTCGAACTGAGGGCGCTTCCCCGCGGTGTCTGGAAGCACATCGGTTTGAGTGTCGAGACGGGGTTCACCCTGTTTGAGATGCGCAACGACTGGCCGACCGTGGTTGCTACGGACAGCCCTGCCGGAACGGTCTACGCAGAATCGCCTGACATAGACTGGATAGCAGAGGGATTTGAGTCCCTCTGGAACGATGAAGCTCTGAATGAAGTTCAGAGCATCGATCTCCTTAAGGCTAAGTTGAAGGACGTGACGAGATGACCAGCCACAACACAGAGAGCACGCGAGCGCTCCAGGCTGGAGAGGGATGGCGCAAGAGCAGCCGAAGCGCCAACAACGGCAATGGCAGTGACTGCGTCGAGGCCCGCGCCACTGGTGACGGCTTCGAGGTTCGGGACTCCAAGCTTGGCATGGAATCTCCCCGTTTCCCTCTGTCCACCAATGCCTTTGGATCCCTGCTTACCGGCATCAAGTCCGGCGAGATCGCCTAGCCGCCCCGCACCTTCGAGGCGCGCTCCCCACCCTAGGGGGGCGCGTTTTTGCGTTCCCCTCGAACCCCCATGACCAGCTTCGCGACGGTAAAGTGTCGGATACCCGACACAACTTGATCCGGAGGACCCCACATGGACATCGAACCCCGGGAAGACGGCTCGGTCGAATCCGTCGTCCAGGCATACCGGAAGAAGCTCGGCCTCCAGGTCGACGAGGAACCCCCGTTCGTCGAGGCCGAGGTGATCGAGGAGGACGAGCAGGCTTCGCCGCCCGCGACTGGCGGTAGCCCGGTCTTCCAAAACAACTACTACGGCGGTGCCCCGAAGAAGGTCACTCAAGTGAACGGCACGCTCAACATCACGAGCCTCGACGACCTGTAGAAACGACAGAACCCCCGGCCTCATGGCCGGGGGTTTCCCGTTTGCTCTCCGCGTACGTGGCTTCAATCCTGCGTGTCGGGGTCCTTGACCACCTTGGATGTCAGGCCGCGCAGGTCGGCGGATTGGTGCTGGTAGCCGAGATTCAGGATCAAGCTGTCGTGCTGGCCGAGGTGCTCGGGGACCTCGTCGATCAGGCCGAACAGTGCGCTCTTCGTCCGTTCGAGGTAGGCGGCGCGCTTCGGCGCTCGGTGCCGCAGCGCCTTCATGGCGAGGGAGGCTTTCTGTTCGCCCTGGACGATCGCGCGGCGGGCGCGGCCGGCGACCGCGTCCGGCCAATGGGTCTCCTTGTAGGCGTCGCGGGCCCGCTCGCCGGTTCCGGCCCGGATGGTCTCCTCGATGAGGGCGATGATGCGGCCAAGGACATAGGGCCTGTCCGTGCGATCCTCGTCGAGGCGGATGATGCGGTCCTGGTCCTGTTCGTCGACCATGAGTGCTTTCCCTTTACGGTTGCAGGGCATGAAAACTGAGCCCGCTAGATCGCGGGCGCGTTTCGTTGCAACCCTCGCCGCTCGTGGCGGCGCCAGCGCCCCGGAGGGCGATATCCCGCGAGCCTAACCCTCGGCTCGCCCCAGTGCTATCCCTCGGGGAGGTCCTTCGGGAGCTTCCAGGCCGCCCGGCGCTCCTCGGTCCACCATTCGGGGTCGGGAACACGGATCAGGAGGTCCTTGTCCGCGGGTTCGCGTTCGAGGTACTCGAATCCTCCGTGCTTGACCCTCCACGCTGTGGGCGGGGCGTCCGGATCGTAGGCGAGGACTTCGCCGTTGGCCCGGATCGCCCTGTACCAGGCGATGAGCTTGGAAGTGCGCTCGTCGTCAAGTTCAGCGCCGGAGATTCGGACGCGGAGGTGATCGAAAGCGCGCATGTAGGCGGCTGCCCGCTGGTGGCTGGTGGTGACCTTCCAGGGCCAGAATGGCGCGAGCTGGGTCCGGTAGGGGACGGGAGCACCGGGGGTCTTGCGCGTCCATCGGCTGATCGTGGCGCGGCTGACGCCCTTGCTGCGTGCGAGGTCAGCTTGGGTGATCCTGCCTGCGTCGAGGGCGGCGAGTTCCTCGGCGGTGATTCGCGGCTTCTGTTCCACCACTGACGCGCCCCCTCCCTGTCCAAGTTCGGACTCAGGGTACCTGAGCTGGAGAACGGGAACTTCGGTCATGGTGGGGGTCGCGGTCATGGTCGCCTCCTTTCGCGGTCGGGAGGGACCCGCCGGAGCGGGCCCCTCGTTCGGTTTCTAGCCGTTCAGGTCCTCGATCATCACGGCCCGCTGCGCGGGCAGCGTCCAGTAGAACCCGTTCGTCGACTCGAACTCAATGTGCGCGACACCGTACGGGTGGTGGGAGGTCCGCTTGACCGTGTGCCACTGGACCGCCCCGTGGCGGTCGATGACGACCTGGCGGACGATGTCGCCGGACTTGACCTCGGCGGCGCGGACGCGCCGGGTGCGGTGCTCGTGGGTGCCGCTCGGGTCGGGCTCCCTCCGGTAGACGCGCTTGGCGAGCCCGTCGCCGGTCCCGGTGAAGCCGAACGCGGTGTAGATGCGCTCGTACCGCTCTTCGTGGTCGGGGAACAGGGCGTTCACGCCGCCTTCGATGCAGTACTGGCGGGCGTCGGCCAGGAGGCAGAGCTGCGCGAGCGCGCGCTGCGCCTTGATCTCTCCGGAGCCCGGGACGATGTCGAAGGTGGCGAGCTGGATCGTGAACTCGTCGGGGATGACGACGCCGGCGAGGTTGACGTGGTGCTGGTTGTGGACGTGGACGCTGAGGCGGTCGAGGGCCTTCTGCGCGTAGCGGTCGCGGTCTTCTTGGCTGATCATTCGAGGGTGCTCTTTCTGCTAAGACTGTGCGGCGGGGTCGAGGGTGAGCGGCTGGGCGCATCCGGAGGTGAAGCACTCGTGGCCGCGGTGGAACGCTTGAGCCGAAGTCGACTCGGCGACGCCAGGGCGGGTCTCGCTGGCGGTGCGGTACTCGCACTCGATCAGGTCGAGGTCGTAGTCCTCGATGCCTGAGCGGAGGCCGTGGCGCAGGAGCCGCTTGTAGACGTTGGCGCGCAGTTCCCGACGCCATTTCAGCGCCGCCTGGTACAGGTCGAAGCGGCTGGCGCCGCTGTCGACCGGCGCGTAGCCGTCGCCGCCGATCGGGCGGTGGGCGTAGGTGAACGAGACCTGGCCGTCCTCGGTGAAGGTGTAGTTGTAGCTGTGCTCGACACCCCACTTGTGAGCGTCCTTGCGGGCGGGGCCTTCCTCGGTCGGGAGGTCCTGGATCTTCAGTGCCTCGACGTAGGAGCGGTAACCGTCGAGGCTCCAGTCCAGGCCGTTGGACCAGGTCTCGAACACGTAGGCGGCCATGTTGGGGATCTGGTAGTGCGGCGATCCCCAGTGGAGGTAGAAGTGCGCGCTCGAAGCGCCGGGGAAGTTGAGCGTGGTTTGTGCGGGCGAACCCATCGGCTTGTGCTCCTTCTCTCTTCGGTTCCTAATCCGGAGGAGGGCGCACCGCGCGAGCGGTGCGCCGACCTCGGGCTAGGAGCGCGGCCCTGACCTGGCGAATCGGTCGTAGTAGGCGGTGTCGCCGCCCCACGGGATGGAGTCGACGCCTTCCCACAGGAACGACAGGACGTGCTGGCGGAGCGCCTGGCAGAAGGCGTACGGTTCGGATTCCTCCCACCCGCGGCCCTCGTTGGTCTGATACGCGTAGAACTTGATCTCCTTGTCGACTGAGGCCACGAGGGTGGGGATCAGCGCCTTGTCGGTGGTGGCCGGGTTGCAGCTCTTGACGCGCGTGAAGCGGTAGGGCCCTTCGCCTCTGACCTCGGCCGTGCCGTACCGGCCTGCGTAGACGGCATGGTTCGCCTGGTCGAGCATCTTCCCGACCGGCTCGGGCTCCCAGTCGTCGAAGACATGGCGCGCGACCGTGCCGTCCTCGTTCTTGCTCTCCCAGGCCAGCGGCCCCGTGCTCTGGAGGTCGTGGCGCCAGTCCTTCCACATTGCAGCGGTGAGGAGGATATCGATGCAGCCCTTGGAAACTCGCATTACAGACATGTCTGTCCTTTCTCTCGGTTCCTAATCCGGTAGCTCGAATGTTACACATACCTAGGTATGTGTGCAACATGAGGGGTGTGCTTCTTTATATTCAGGCTGGTCAGAGCGCCCGAGCGGGCGCGGCGAACGGCTCCCGGCGGACTGGCCGCTGCGGTGCCGTCTCGTCATGGAGCGGGACCGGCGGCGGTGCCAATGGCTCCGGGCCGACACCGGGGAGCCGTGCGAGGTCCCGGCGACCGATGTGGACCACATCGAGCCCGGCGACAACCACGACCTGTCGAACTTGCAAGCCCTCTGCGGGTTCCATCACCACAAGAAGAACGGGCAAGAGACGGCGGGGGCGAGGCCGCCGCGGGCGCGGCCGGCGCCGCGCCACCCCGGGCTGATCGGGTAGGGCGTGGCGGCCGGGGTGGGGTGCCCGGGGTAGGGGGGTGTGCCGGGGGGAGGGTCCGGGGTGGGGTATCGAGGGGAGGGGTAGTCCCCGACTCCGCACTAGGATGAGCGCATGGAGCACCCGCACTGGCATTACGTGTCGATGGACCTCGACCCGATCGCCCTGACCATCACGCCGGTGTTCTCGCCGCCCTTGACAGACCGCGTCATCGCCCACCTGGAAACTCAGCGGCTGCTCGATGCGGCGGCCGTGTTCAAACCCGAGATCGCCGAGGCGGCGAAGCTGTGGCGGTGCGGAGCCGACGACGATTTCGTTCAGGCCGGGGGCCGCCTCACGTGGGCGATCTTCGAGTGTGAAGGCGCTAGCTGCGAGGCTGGCCGCCAGGCGTACCTGGATGACTGGGCCGCCAATATCGAGGCGGCGACCGGCGTAGCGCTCCGCGTGCCGCGGGTCGAGACGGACGCCTGAGAAGCGGCCGGACCTCGCCGCCCGCTACCCTGGAACCTGCCAGGTGCCCGCGCCCCTAGAGAAGCTGCCAGGGTCGCGTACGCGGAAGGCCCGGCCATCGAGGGCAGATCCTTTATGCGGCATATGCACCATAGATCACCTTCATACCATATTGTGCATATGCCCCATATGGCACCTCTGCGCCATATGTCCGATATCCGTTTCATAGACATATTGACCAAATGTCGGATTCTGACCTGGGATTTCGTTGACCTGGCCGGCGGCGCCGCTCCCTCGCGGTACGCGACAGCCTCAGTGTCGCTCTCTCGAATGCGGACTACCTGACTACCTTCTGACTACCTGAGTCCACTGTGAGGCTCTCAGAATCGACGCTAGGCCGCTTAAACGATGCCTTCCGATTCGGTCGCATCCGATTGGGGGGCAACAGGAAAGCGGCCTAGCGAGTGCTAGGCCGCTCGTATCCCGAGAGGCTGACCAGGGTTCGCGGTTGGGTCCGTTCGCGTCCCTGCGAGGCTCACAGCGGGTTCCGCAGGGCATGAAAAAACCCGCACCGGTCACCCGGTGCGGGTTTTCTCGTGAGCGTGACCGGGTGAGGTCACCCGACCGGAACGAACTTCTCTGTCGACTTGAGTTGGTGCGTGTGCGCGTACCGCTTGCCATGCCCGTACGGCTTGGACAGCGGCACGGACGCGAGCGCGCGGTATCGGAGCGCGTCATGCATCGCTAGCATCCGGTCCATGTGGTCCGTGATCTTGCGCGACTCCTCATCAGGCATCGGAAGCGATCGGTAAACGCACACCGACCCGTTCCCGCCATCCTCGATCACGTCCATGTGAATCGAGAGCGTGTACACGGAGTCGAACTCCAGATTCGGGATCGCGTCCAAGTCGCTCGCGACCGAACGGGACAGCTCCTCAACCGTGGTCACAGAGTATTCACGGAGGATCGTGAGGACTCCCACCTTGAGCTTGACCTGAACGGTTTCGGGGGATTCGATCGGAACGCACACGCGCTCCACATCCACCCGCATCACGTGCTTAAGGTTGGGATCGGTATTGACCCCAAGCGCTCCGCTGTCCATCACGTGCAGTCGGGGTGAGGGACTCTGCGGCATCCGGTTGGCGTTCATGTCCTGCGGAGTGATGATCTCCAACTCAGGATTGTTGCTCAGATCTGCCTGAATGCGCGAGTGCAATTCCGCCTCAGTCTTGGCGTAATAGTCGCGCATGAACTCGATGTGTCCGACCCGCAAGCGGATGGGGACGTTCTTGTCTTTGAATCGGGACTTCTCGTATTTCCCGATTTCGTAGTCTGCCACGTTCGATCCTCTCGTGTCACGCCTACCATATTTTAGCAGGCTGCGGAATAGTCCTATCCCGGATATCGGTTCACAGCCTCTCGACTGTGAGCCAATAACCGACTAGGCTCTAATCGGCCTAATCGAGTACGTGAAGCCGTTCACCTTGATTGACTTTTCGAGACCAAGCGATTGCAGCGGCTCAACCGCGTTCGCTAGCTCCCCTTCATTCAGCCACGGATTGTGAATCGCAACCCGTTCAATCGCACCCGCTCTCGCGAGTTCGACACTCGGGAAATCAGTCTCAAGCACAAGTGACGTTCTCCGATTCCCGCATTCGCTGAACAGCGTGAAGCGCTTTTCCTCCGACATGTCCTCTCCTCTCTGTCCGTCCCTAGAACGGATAAAGGCTCACCCGAGTGCATCGGGTGAGCCAATAACCGCCCTAGCGGCTAGGGGAGGTTCGCGCGATCGTTGTAAAGCTCGCGCGCGTCGATTCCGCCAGTCCATGACCCGCCTTCGTCGTAAAGGTTTTCGATCGTGATCACGACTTCAAACCATGACGGGTAGTCGCGCGCGTTCCCGTACTCTGCGTACTGCGCTTCGTTCACGTACTCGACAGTCACGCGCTGGGGTCCGTCAAGCAAGGCGTAACAGGTCCCGCCCTCATCGATCGTGTACCCGTCCGACGTGATCGCGCAATTCGGTACCGGGCGGTTGTCTTTCGCCCACGATTCCAGCGCGTCCAAGTCCGCGCGGTACGGGTTCTCTCCCACCCTGCGGAACCATGAGCGCGTCTGCTCGATATCGTCGAGTACGCCAGGGTTCAGCGCACCCGTTGAAGCGAACGCTGCGAGGTCGGAACCAACGGCCCCGGGTGACTGGTAGGCCGCTGCAATTTCGCGCGCCGTAGACGCGCTAAGCGGCTCTTCGTACTCCTCTGAGAACGTGACCTCATCCTCGATATCCAAGATATCGGTCATGCGTACGCCTCCACTCGCTTGATAGGGGTATATGACCATTCGATCAGGTACCATTCCTGATCGTTGATCGTGATGGTTTCCGGCGGTTGGATATCGCCATGCTCCTTGCACCGGTACGAATCGAAGTAATCCGTTTCAGTGCCATCTAGAACGGACTCGCCGTAATTGAATCCGTAAATGGTGAACATGTACCCGTGTGCTCTCTGCGGGTTATGGCAGTCGCACGTTTCGAAGGGTTCCATGCATCCTCTTTTCTCGTGTTCCTAATCCGAGGACACAACCCATGAACCCTTGGGTTCACGGATCATGCAAACGGTTAGGCTCAACCGCGAACGAACCACGGCGTACGCCAGTCGTATTCGCTCTGAATATCGCTGATTCGCTGATTTCGGCTGACAAAGAACAGCGTCTCTTTCGAGGCTTCCGCCAAGTCAGCGAACATTTCATTCATTCTCTCGTTACGCGAACCGAAATTCGCCCAACCCTTACGAACCCGCTGCGACGCTTCCCCTATGAGTTGAAAGTGTCGAGGTTCATCGAACGCGACCACCCAATACCGGGCGTTGAACTTAATTCCATCGATCCGACCGGACTCGCACCACGGGGCACCACGTCGGAACTCGATTTCAGCGTTAGGGTGGATTTCAATCCACTCTATCTCGATAGGCAATCTGTTGCCCATTGCTTTCATGCTCCTTTGCTGCGTTAGTTGGATCGCACCATGTACTCAATGAGAGGTGCGCCATTGGACATAATCGTTTTCTCAACAGCCGTACGCGCTTTGTTCAGCTTGTCGACTCGTTCGAAAGCGCGTCGCGTCGTTTGGTATTCGGCTATCAAGCTACGGAATCCGTCCGAATGGATCATGACGACTTCATAGAACACTCGGGTTCTCCTCTCCTAGTCTCGTGAGCGCGTCTACAGACCTAGGGATCGTGGCCTGTAGACGACTCACTAGCTAGGAGTTAGTCCAGAAAGTCCGGGTGGATATACCACCCTCGCAACTCGTGATAGTGCCTCAGCACGATCTGATACGCGTCACTCAATGCATTCCCTTGATGATCTAGGGAAACCGCACCGGTCACGCCGTAGTCCAGCGCGACCGTATTAGTGATGTCGCTAACTAGACTCCACATCGTGAGTTTCCCGTAATACTCGGTGTCCCACCATTCGCGCGCATCTTCGCGAATCATCCGCACAGCATCGAAATAGGTCATGCTCTGATAGATGAAGCGATTCACCTTCCGTCGCGCGGCCTTCCGCTCTGCCTCGGAATACTCATCGCTGAAAGCGATCGATTCCCAATGCGCGCGATCTTCCTTGTCTTCGGACATTTCATGTCCTCTCTGTTCCTAATCCGGATAGCGGCTCACGTGCAAGACGTGAGCCAATAACCGACTAGGCATCTCTCACATAATCGATGCACGGTTTCAGGAATTCGTCATATGACGTGACCGTGGTCCGGTCACGCTCGAAATCCCAAACGGTAATTGCTGCCACGGGTCGCATATTTGACCCATGAAAGACGTTGATATACCTGCCACGACCGATATACGGCCACCATTTGAACGTGAATCCACTGAACGTGACCGAATACTCTCGCATTTGATACGGCATTCTGCTGTCCCTCTCGTGTTCCTAATCCGAGAAAGAAAAGACACGGGACGGAATCGCCCCGTGTCTCACTCACCCGATAGGGTCACTTCGCAGGCTGGCACGCATCCTCAAAGGTCGACCAATTGAAATTCGAGTTCTCCGACTTGCAGAATCGTCCGAATTCCTGAATCAATTCCTTGCGCTGCTCTTCTGTCAAGTCGGTACCTGCGAGGATCGCAGCGATCGAACGGAAGTGCTTACGAGACATAGCCATGAGGGTTTCCCTTCTCTGTCCTAAACCGAGAGAGCACGCACACGCACAGCCGAAACTGTGTGACTCGTGTGCGACTCGCACGGTAGGAAACGGCGTATTCGCTGGTCAATCACCCTGTTCAGTTCTCAAACAACAGGCCACACGCACCCGACCGGGGTCCGGACGTTCACGCACAGCTCGCGAGGCTGGGAGCTTCGCCCGTCAAGTGCAACACATACCTAGGTATGTATGCAACGCGGAGGGCATGGTTTTGCCCGAACGGTTAGGCAGGTATCCACTGAACGGTTGATGTGTGGCAGGTATCCACGGGCGCGGCTCACGCACTACGGGAGCGGCATTAGGTCGCGCCCATGCCTCTCTTTAGGCAACGCGCTACGGACGCGCCAGCGGGTCACCAGGGGAGCGGCGTAGCCGCGCGACGGGGGAGTGTCCGCCAGGTCGCGCGCCGGCGGCGCCGCGCCGGCTTACTCGCAAGGGGGGACGTAAGGGGGTGCGCTGCAAGGGGTCGCCATGCAAGGGCCCTAGTGCATAAGCGCACTAATAGTGCATACACATATATGATCATACTAATCATTATCTAATTCATATTAGATAATAATTCATTCATTATATATCTAATGCGTTCAATCAAGATAATCAATCATAAATAAGAAACAAGATCAATCGCACCACTCATGAACTCATTCGTAATTCATGAATCAATCATCACTCTAAACATGTCTTGTCACAACGGACATTCGTGATCAAAGCTTCATAGATTTCAGAATCGGGCATTCGGGACCAGGGGGACAACCCCGACACGCTCCAAACCTCTTCCGCAGCGGCAAAGCTGAAGATTCTCCGCCTGGTGTTGCCTACGGAGCGTAATTGGCGCTTTTGGAACGATTGACCAGGTAATTTGGTCTCTCCTCGCGCGCGGGCGCGAGATCTGCGGTAAGTGGCCTGGCAGAGCCACCTTTGACCGCCGCTGCCATTTGCGATTCGAGAGTACGACACGCGTCAACACTGGGCAGATGCACGTGCACCGGCCCATCCATCCTCACCTGCGATTGCACTGTGTAACCAGCGACAATCGGGGAATGAACCTCCCGAACTTCGGGCCCTGGATCGCCGTCGCGGTTGCAATACCCTCCGCCGTCTGCCTTCTCATCGCGCTCGTTTCCCTGCGCGGAGCACCAACCGAGCAACGCCCCGCGATCCTCTACGCCTTGGCCGATGTCGCTCGCGCGCTGCTGTTCCGGGGCGGCGGATCGGCGACACCGCCGGAACCGGAAGGGCAGGACGTTGAGGTAGAGGCGGAACGGGAGAATTCTGCACCTAGGCCGTAACCACAGGCAGGACTGATTTGTCTCGTCCCCGCCTCGACTGTGGTCTACAACAGGTAGATGGACTCTCCCCCTTGGTCCCTGGATTGCCAAAGCCGCAGGCGCTTCGCGCGCGGCCCAAGAAGGCCCCAGCCACAGTTGGGGGCCTTTACATCTCGAATCTGTACTGCCTGCCGCTGGTGCACCAAAGAGTACGCGCCCCTGCGTACCCTTCGTATTTTCGCTGATCAGGCTAAGGGGTACACGCTTTGTGTGTACCCCTTAGAGCTGTCGGCCGGAGGATGGAGTCCTCGGTGCCGCTAGCGTAGGCCGTCGCCGATGATCCAGGGCTCGTCCGGCTCGCGGCGTCGGTCCTGGCAATCGGGGCAGACCATGAACGGCACCAGCGAACGTACTCCGTCCGGTGCTAGCCAGCGGTCGCCGCCGTCGTCGAGCCGCTCCACGTATCCGACGCCGCCGCACCGCAGGCACCCCGCCGGATCGAATTCCGGCGGCTCGGTCCGGTGAATCCACGCGATCCACTCCGGCAGCTCAGGCTCGTCGAAGCTCATGCATTGCAGCCTACCGGGAGTGAAGCCGGTCTCACTTTCCTCCGGCGGCCTCCAAAACGGCCTCCGCCGCACACCATCCCTTATGAAGAACGGGGAAGGGGGATAAAGGGGGTAGGGGTCTCAGAGCGAGCCCTGGCGAGCGACAATCTCGCTCTCTTCTGAATCTTCTCTTCAGAACCAGCCCTTGAGGGCTGGTGACTGAAAGTAACTGAACAAGACTCCAATCGGAGAGACAGAGAACCACCTGAACAGGTTCTCCTCTGGCTGACCCTCAAGGGTCAGCCGAAGAGTTTCACTCTCTCCGTTCAAGGTCCGTTGTTCTCCTTAGGTCCGTAACGCGCGTGCGCGCGCGGCGACCGCAACGCGGTCGGGATCTTCTGGCCGAAGCGAACTTCCGGCTCCGGCGCTCAGCGCCGGAGGAGATCTTGACTCCGGTGCTTCTGGTCTGTCTCCGTCGTTTCATGACCCCTCCGCTTCGCTCCGGGGTCATGTTCGCCCCGGCGCTCGAATCCGAACCGCTTCGCGGTTCGTCTTCTTCGCACCGGGGCTCACTCCAGAGGGGCACGCATCGATGACCGTCACTGCTACAGCTTCGCGCGCGATCGAGTACGTTCCCGTGCCGGTCGACGACCTCGGCGGCGTCGGCGAGTTCCTCGCCCCGCGCCTGGAAGGCCGGACGCTCGTCGCCGCGCTGGCCGCGATCGACGACCACGATGTCATCCACGGCATGGCCCTCCTGGGCGACCTCGGGCAGCGGCCCACCTACCGGGCGGCCGAGATCGTCGCGGTCCTCGCCCTGGGCACGCCCGGCGTCGCCGAGGACCTCATGGCGGGCGTGACCGAGCTGGCCCGCACCCTGAAGTTCGGTGCGCTCTACGTGGACGTGGTCGAAGCCGATTACACGATCGGCGGCCTCGTGCCCGGCTGGGTCGAGGACCACGAGTGGACCCGCCTGGCCCTGCGCCCGGCCGCAGCCCCCGCCGGCATCTCCTCCACCGAGTGGTGGTCACGCCCCCTCAACTTCGACCCCGATGGCTCCCACGAGGACTCGACCGAAGTCCTTGGCGCCGACTGCGGCGCCTGACCTACGCGGCCCGGCTCCGAACACACACCCTCGTGTTCGGGCCGCCGCAGCACCATCGGGGCACCCCCGCCGCCCGGCCGCCCCGCCAACGCCCCCACGGGCGCGGCGGCCGGGCCGCCCCTCGAAGGGGTGCGGAGCTACTCCGCACCCCTTTCCCTGACATGGACATTCACCCCACCCCCTCCCCACCTCGGCCGCTCCGGATCGGCTCCCTGTGCTCCGGATCGGGAGCCCTCGACCTCGCGGTCCGCGAAGTCCTCGGCGGGCGCATCACCTGGCACGCCGAGACCGACAAAGCCGCGGCCTCAGTCCTCGCCGCCCACTGGCCCGAACCGCCCAACCACGGCGACCTGACCTCCCTCGACTGGAACGAGGTCGAGGGGGTCGACATGATCACGGCTGGCTTTCCGTGCCAGCCGATCAGCAACGCGGGCAAGAGGAAAGGCACCGAGGATGACCGCTGGATCTGGCCGCACATCGTGGAAGGCATTCGCCTCCTTCGACCGAGCTTCGTCCTCCTGGAGAACGTCTCCGCGATCCTCCGACGAGGATTCGACGCCGTCGCCGATTCGCTGGCCGAAAGCGGGTATGACCTGGCGTGGACTTGCCTTCGAGCTTCAGACGTTGGTGCAGCTCATCAAAGAAACCGCTGGTTCGCGCTCGCCTGGCCTTCCGACCCCGATGACTACCGATGCGAATGGGCCCGGTCGCCACGGGACGGGCGGCCCGGATCTGCGGACGGCGATAGCGCTGCTGCCGACGCCGGACGCGACCCACGGCCGCAAGACCACGAGAACCTCGACGCTCCTGGCCGGAGTGGTGACGCTCCTACCGACGCCGCGCGCCTCGGCGAACGAGGACCGGCAGTACAAACCGACCCCGAGCCAGCTCGCCGGGAAGCACGGGAAGTCGCTTCAGGCCGAGGTCTGCTCGCTCCCACTCCTGCCGACGCCCCGGGCCTCCGACACCGGAACGGCCGGACGCCGGCCGGGGAAGGGATTCCGGCCGCCGCTGTCGGCGGTGCTGATCCCGACCCCGCGGGCGACGGACGGCACGAAGGGCTCACCCAATCAGCGCGGCTC
This sequence comes from Glycomyces buryatensis, assembly GCF_004912275.1. GTDB lineage: Bacteria > Actinomycetota > Actinomycetes > Mycobacteriales > Micromonosporaceae > Glycomyces > Glycomyces buryatensis. The sequence continues at coordinate 22,757 of NZ_STGY01000065.1, read as the reverse complement.
GGCCGGGGACTTGACGCTCCCGAGCTGGGCGGTACGGATTGGGGTAAGTACGGACCCGCTGTTGTGCGCTGGTCTGAAGTGATCGGCCGCCAGCCTCCCGCCCCGACCGAGCCCGGCAAGAACGGCCCCCGCTTGTCCCCACGTTTCGTCGAGTGGCTCATGGGCTACGAGCCCGGCCACGTGACCGGCCGGGGCCTCGCCCGCACCGCCGAACTCCGCATCCTCGGCAACGGCGTCGTCCCGCAGCAAGCCGCCTCCGCGTTGCGGGGCCTGCTCAAGGTCGCGCCCCCGAAGCTCCTCGCCCAGTTCTCCTGAGTCCCAAAAGGGGTCCGGTCTAGTCCGGACCCCTTGCCCCTGACCTGGGCGGCGTCTCGACACCGCCGCCCATCCTGCCGCGCCCGGTGCCCTCCTCCCCTCGGGGCACCGGCTCAGCGCACGCGGCTAGCGCCCGCCCGGTTCTGAGGCGTGACTGCCTGCCAGTGAGCAGGCGAAATCCGGGCAACCCCCGGCGCGGGGCTTTCGCTCCTTTCACCCGCGCCGGGGGCTCTCCCCTCACCCCTTGGAGATCCCCTTGGCCTCTTGGCGTCTCGCCAGGTCGCTCCAGGTCCTCAACGCAGAGATTCAGCGCGCCCACCCCGGGACCACCGTGTGGTCTATCGGCGACGAGGACCACCAGAACGGCTACTCCGACCACAACCCCAACGGCGCTGGCGTCGTCTGCGCGATCGATGTCCTCGGCAACGCCGGACTCGACCTCGACATCTTCGCGCGCTACCTGGCCGCGAACCCCACGCGCGCCGTCAAGTACGTCATCCACGACCGCAAGATCTGGTCGAAGGCCCGCGCCTCCGAAGGCTGGCGGCGCTACAACGGCTCGAACCCCCACACCACCCACGTCCACGTCTCCGTGGGCGTCGGCCCGGACGGGCGGTCCACCGGCCCCTACGACGACCAGAGCCCCTGGGGCATCGCCGACCTCGACGAGACCCCGTCGAAGCCGTCGCGGCCCACCACCCCCTCGACTCCGAATTGGACTGATCAGCTCGTGGCCGACCTCTCCACCGTCAAGCAGGACTCGCGCGGCTCCGGCGTCCGCCGCGCCCAGGGTCTCATCCTCGCCTACGGCGGTGCCCCCGCCGCCCGCCTCAAGTCCGCCGGCGGCATTGACGGGATCTTCGGTCCCGGCTCCACCGCCGCGGTGAAGCTCTTCCAGAAGGCCAAGTCCCTCCTGGTCGACGGCATCGTGGGCCCGAAGACCTGGTCCCGCCTCGTCAAGGGCTAGCTGATGGCTGAGGACCTCGGAACCGTGACCATCGGCGCTCGCGAAATCTATGACGAGGTCGTGTCCATCCGAGGCGACCTCGGCCGCATCGGCGGCGAACTGGGCCGGATCTCCGACTCGGACGCCTCCACGCAGGAGGCGCTCGTCGACCACGAGGACCGGCTTCGCCAGGTCGAGCGGCGGCTGTGGGCGATCCCCACGGCCGCAACACTCCTGGCGACCGGCTCACTCGTCGTCGCGATCATCGCCCTCGTGACCCGATGACCCACCCCAAGCCACAGGACGGCAAGCTCGGCCGCCACCAGAGCCTCGCCGAGCAAGCGGCCGTCGAACTCGCCACGATCCCGCACGCCCGCTCAGACTGGGACTTCGGCGACCTCGGCAGGTTGAAGGCCAAGACGCGCCAGTGGCTCATCTCGGTCATGTCGAGCCCGCAGGCGGCCCTTTACCAGGTCACCGACATCCAGCGCATCCGCGACTTGATCCCCCTCAAGGACGCCTATTACGGCACGAGCGAGCCCGAGCTGCTCATCAAGCTCGCCAGGACGATCAAGCCCCTCGAAGACTCCTTGCTGTTCAGCCACGTCGACCGCTCGAAGGTCGGCATCAAGTACGCCCCAGTGATCGAGGGCGAGAAGGCCGAAGAGGACGACGACGGGGCCGTAGACGCCGCCTTCGCCTAACCCCCTTTCGGAGCCCCCGTGTCCGTCGTACAGGTGGGGAACCTCCCTGCCCAGCGCCCCAAGGACCAGGGCTACTCCGAATTCGTCGGTCTGGCCGCCATCCGATGGGCGCATAAGCACCTCCGCAACCCCGACGACCCCGATATGCCGTGGAGATTCACGGGCGAACAGATCCGGTTTCTCCTCTGGTGGTACGCCACCGACCCCGCCAAACAGCACCGCTGGGTGTGGCGACGCGCGGTCTTGCAGCGCATGAAGGGCTGGGGGAAGGGACCGCTCGCCGCGGCCGTCTCATTGATTGAGCTGCTCGGCCCCTGTCGGCCGAAGTGGGATCGCCAGTCCCGCACTTGGATCGTCGCCCGCTCCGATGCGGCGTGGATTCAGCTCGCCGCCGTGTCGTTCGATCAGACGGCCAACACGTTCGACATGTGCAGGGCCATGATCGGCGCCCGCACCGAGATCGACGGGATGCCCGTCGACTGCGGCCAGACCCGCATCCTCGCCGGGCCCACCAAAACCCGGAAACTCCTCCCGGTCACCAGCGAGGCGAAGACCCTCGAAGGCTCCCGCCCGACCCTGGTCATCGGCGACGAGACCCACCTGTGGACCTCCTCCGACGGCGGGCACAAGCTCGACCGCGTCTGTAAGCGCAACCTCGGCAAGTCCCGGGGCGGCATGGGCCGGATGCTGGTCACCACCAACGCCCACATGCCCGGCATGGACTCCGTCGCCGAACGCGACTTCACCGCCTTCCAAGCCCAGCACGAGGGCAGAGCCAGAACCACGGGCATCCTCTTCGACTCGATCGAGTCGAGCTTTCCCGTCCGCGACCTCGCCGACGAGGACGAGCTTCGCGCCGCGCTGGCCGACTGCCGCGGGGACGCGACGTGGTTGGACATCGACCGCATCGTGGCCGAGATCTACGACCTCACGGTCACGGTCGACGAAGCCCGCCGCTTCTACCTCAACCAGGTTGTGGCGCACGGTGACTCGTGGGTCGAGCCTCACGAGGTCGACGGCGCGGTGGTCGACGAGCAGATCGAAGACGGCCGGATCGTCGCCTTGGGCTTCGACGGCAGCAAGAGCCAGGATGCGACCGCGCTCGTCGCGGTCGACGTAGAGAACGGCCTTGTCGAACTCCTCGGCGTGTGGGAGAAGCCCGACATGCCCGGCCAGGAGGACTGGCAGGTGCCCAAGGCCGAAGTCACCGCCGCCGTGGACCGCGCGTTCAACCGCTTCCGCGTCGCGGCCTTCGGGTGCGACATGTCCTATTGGGAGCCCTACGTCGAGATCTGGGCCAACCAGCACCGGGACAAGGTCTTCGCCTCCCTCGGCGCGAAGGGCGTCTTCAACTTCGACATGCGCTCCTCCCGCCGCCTCGCTGAGTTCACGGTCCAGGCCGAGGCCACCGTCTCCTCGTTCCAGACCGGCACCATGCGCCTCTCGCGCCACCCCGCGCTGATCCGCCACCTCAAGAACGCCAGGCGCCGCCCCAACGCCTACGGCATCGGCATCGGCAAGGAATCGCGCCAGTCGACGCAGAAAATCGACGCCGCCGCGGCCATGCTCATCGCCCTCCACGCCAAGCACCTCGCCCTCGAAAAGGGCGTGCTCACCAAGTGGCGCAAGCGGACCGGCGTCCTGGTCGGCCTCAACTAGACCACCCCTCACCCGCCCCCTTGGAGGGCTCATGCCCGCATCGGGCGACCTCAGAAACGTGCTCCACCGCTCGCTCGTCCGATTTAACGACGAGCGGCAGCATTACGCCTGGCTGGAGCGGTACGCCACGGGCCTCCAGGACCCGCCCTACATGCCCAAGCACGCCCACCGCGAATACGCGAGCCTCGTCAAGACCGCGGTCTTGAACTTCTTGCCGCTCATCGTGGATGCCGTCGCGCAACAGCTCTACGTCGAGGGCTACCGCAAGCCCGACTCCCCGGACGACGACACCTCGTGGGAGTGGTGGTCGGCGAACTCGCTCGACGCCTGGCAGCACTCCGTACACCGCGACACGCTCACGTACGGCTTGTCCTATGTCCGGGTCCTGCCCGGCAAGAAGAAGGTCCCGCAGATCCGGCCCTTCTCGCCGTTGTCGATGTCGGCCCTGTACGAGGACCCCATCCACGACGAGTGGCCGCAGTTCGCCCTCCACGTCGACCTCGATTACTCGACCGGCGAGAAGCGCTGCCGCGCAACGCTCCTAGATGACGAGTACGAGCACGTGTACCTCGGCGAAAACTTCACCGACTCCCCGGACCTCGACTCCTTCACCCTCAAGGAGTCCCGCCGGCACGGGCTCGGCGTGTGCCCGATCGTCAGGTTCCGCAACCAACTCACGACCTCCCCGAACATCGGCCCCCGCGGCGACATCGAGGCCCTGATCCCCACACAGGACCGCCTCAACTCGCTCACCCTGACGGCCTCGCTCATCGCACAGTTCGCGTCATTCAGGCAGCGGTGGGCCTCCGGCCTCGTGATCCCGCGCGACCCCGAGACCGGCGAGCCCGTCGACAGCTTCAACTCGGCAGTCAACCGGGTGTGGGTGACCGAGACGCCGGACGCGAAGTTCGGCGAGTTCAGCGAATCAGACATCGGCAAGATCCTCCTGGCCGTCGCCGAGACCATCAAGCACCTCGCCGCCATCAGCCAAGTGCCCCCGGTGTACCTCCTCGGCGAGATCGTCAACATCAGCGCCGAGGCGCTCGCCGCCGCTGAGGCTGGGCTGCAACGCAAGTGCTCGGAAAAGCGGACCGTCTACGGCGAGGCGTGGGCCCAGGTCATGCGCCTGGCGACCGCCGCCTCAACCGGCCGCGCGATCCCCGAGGACGCCCACCTCAACCGCATCGTTTGGCGCGACACCGAAGCCAGAAGCCTCGCGTCCACAGTCGACGCACTCGGGAAGCTCTCCCAGATGCTCCAGGTCCCCCCGGAGGCGCTCTGGGAACGCATCCCCGGCGTCAACTCCTCCGACGTGGCCGCCTGGAAGAAGATGAGCGCGGAGGCCGACTCCTTCGGCAACATGCTCGGGATGCTCCAAGGCCAGGCGCAGCGCGCCGGCGTCGAGAAGACGCAGGCCGAGGCCAAGGGCATCGACAACGCCAAGGGCGGCGTCAACGTCCCCGGCACGGCGACGACCTCGAAGGACGGGTACGGCACCCCGAGCCGCGGCAAGCCCGCCGCGAAGGCGGCGAAGTGACCACGGCCGTCGAGGACCTCGAAACCGAGTTCGCCCGCCGAATCGAACGCGAGGGCGCCGCCGCGCAGCTCGACCTCATCGACGTGTGGCCCCTGCTCGACACTCGCGACCTCGACGCCTCCTTTCCCTCCTACGCGACCGCCGCACAGCTCGTCATCGGCGAGCACTCAGGCGCGATGATCGCCGCCGCCGATCAGTACCTCGCGCAGCTCCGCGACCTCGCGGGCGTCGAGGACCTCGCGGACCTCGCCCGGACGGTCGGCATGAGCATCGACGAACTCCTCGAACACCTCCTGATGTCCGGCCCGGTGACGATCAAGACCGGCCTTCAGGCCGGGTGGACGCTCGAACGTGCCGTTGAACTCGCACTTGTCGAGTCCCTCGGGACGATCCAGAAGATCCTGGCCGACCTCGCCAGAGAGCGCACCTTCGAGCACCTCCAGGCCGAGTACAACGCCGGACGCACGGCGCGCTGGGCACGGTTCTCGATCTCCAAGCGCCCCTGCCCGTGGTGCCGGATGCAGATCTCCAGAGGCCCCGTGTTCTACACCGAGCGGACCGCTTCCTTCAAGTCGCACAAGCACTGCAAGTGCCTCGCCAGGGTCATCTACCAGGGCACGCCGCTTCAGCGCGACCGCGAGGCCGAGTACCTCGCCGAGTGGAAGGCGTCCGGCGGCGACCTCAACGCGATGCGCCGCGCGGACTACGCCGCCGCGAAATCCGAGGACTGACCCCCCTCCTCTTTTCTCTTCTCTCCCTTCCGGCCGCCCCGGCGGCGGCCGTCCCCTCCCCTCTATCCAGGAGATAGCCCGTGGGCGACGAACCCCAGACCACCCCCGACACCGTCCCCGAGGCACCCGCCGCCCCGGCCCCGGTCCCCGCACCGCCGCCTGCCGCCCCCGCGGCCGACCTGACCGGCCTCCCGGACTGGGCACAGTCCGAGATCAAGAACCTCCGCAAGGAGTCGGCCTCGTACCGCACCAAGGCGAAGTCCCTCGAAGACGAGTCCAAGTCCGAGCTTCAGCGCGCGCTGGACGCCCTGGAGGCGTCCAAGACCGAACTCTCGACCACCCGGACCGAGCTGACCCGCTCGAAGGTCATGACCGAGTTCGGGATCGACCCCGAGCTGTCCGACTTCCTCAACGGCGACGAGGCCGCCATGCGCGCCGCCGCCGAGAAACTCTCGCGCCTCGCGACCGACCAGCGTGCCGCGTCCCTGCGCTCCGCGCCCGTCGCCGCGCTCCAGTCCGGCGGCACCGCCCCCGCGGCCGAGGCCGACTGGGACCCCGCCGAGATCGCCCGCCAGGTGCGGGACGCCTCCCTCTACTAGCCCGGCCCCAGGCGAGCCCGGCTCTTCCCCTCTGCCCTTCCCCCCTCGAAGGACCTACGTAACCCATGCCTGTCTCTTACCCCGGCTACCGCGACCCTGGCGTACTCGTCCAGGCATCGAAGTTCGCGGCCGTCGCCCTCTCCCTCCTCCAGGCCCGGCTGATCCTGCCGGCCATGTTCGAGCGCCACTCCGAAGCCGAGTTCATCGGCGCGATGGGCGATGTCGTCAACGTCCGCCGCCCGAGCTGGATCGTGGGGCAGGAGCCCCTCCCGATGCGCAAGGACCGCACCGCCTACCCCGCGGGCACGGTCAATTCCTCGGGCTCGGCGGTCGGCTACATCGACAGCCGCGTCAACGAGTACACCATCCCCGTCAAGCTCGACAAGGACCTCTACTCCGCGTTCAAGCTCACGGACGAGATGCTCCGGCTGGACATCCGCTCCTACGCCGCTCAGGTCCTCGACCCGCAGACCCGCGCCATCGCGGAAAAGTACGAGTCCATCGTGGCCGCAGCCATGCGGGCCCTGTTCCAGGTCTACGACTACCCCGAGGGCGCTGGCGCGACCGGCACCGTCGCCATCGGCGGCGACGACCTCGCCACCGCCACCGCGAAGGTCCGTGGCGTCGTCCTGATCATGCGCAAGGTCCTCAACGACCGCAACGTGGACGGCGCCGGGCGGCACCTCCTCGTCGGCTCTGCCGTCGAAAGCCTGATGCTCCAGGACCCCAACCTGATCCGCGCGGACTGGGCGGGCGACAACGCCGCCCTGCGCAGCGCGCAGGTGGGCCGGATCTACGGGTTCAACGTCGCCACCTCCTCCTCGATCGGCGAGAACGAGATCTACGCGTGGCACCCTTCGGCGCTGCGCCTGGTCTCGATGGCCCCGGCCACCCCCGAAGGCGTCACCTACGCCGCTTCCCTCGGCGCGCACGGGCTCAGCCTGCGGCTCATCCGGGACTACGACTACGCGTGGGCGATGGACCGCTCGCTCATGAACTGCTACTTCGGTATCGGGAACATCGTCGACTACGCCACGGCCGCCGAGCAGACCGCCGCCGACGAGACGCGCCTGCGCCAGTACCGCGGCGTGCGGGCGACGATCGACTTCGACACCCCGGCCGCCCCGTAACGATGGCGTTCGCGACCCCGACCGAACTCTCAGGCCGCCTCGCCGTCGCCTTCACCCCTGAGGAGACGGCGAGGGCGGCGGTGCTCCTCGACGAGGTCTCGGCGCTCATGCTCCTGGAAATGGACTGGGCCGCCGAACCCGAGGAGGTCGACGAGCCCCGCTGGCCGCTCCTGCGGATGGTCGCTCTCGGAGTGGCCGCCCGCTGGTGGTCCAACCCGCTCGCCATCGCCTCCGAGGTCATCGGCGACTACAGCTATCGGCTGGACCGCTCGCAGATGACGGGCCTCGATTTCTCCGAGTCCGAACGCAAGCTCCTGCGTCGGATCTCGGGGCGCGGCGCGATCACCTCGGTCCGCGTCGTCTCGGGCATCACGTCCGACGACCAGGCCGCCTGGTCGCCGTACTCGTACCCGGGTTGGAGCGACTACCGGTGAAGACCACCCGAGCCGTCCTCTGCCACGAGATCACCGTCCACCCCGGCATTGCGCAGGAAGACGTGTACGGCAACACGATCCGCACTCCGGGCGAGCCGGTCACGTACCGGGCGCGGGTGTGGATGACCGCCGGCCGCGAGATCGAGCGGTACCGGGACGACCTCCCCGTCCAGACCTGGTGGGCGATCCTCCCCCCGGACGCCGAGGTCTCCAGCCACGACCGCATCGACTTCGCGGGCCGCTCCTTCGACGTGGAAGAGGTCCTTCCCCGGCTCGGCCATCACGCGGTTCACCACCTCACTGTCCGCCTCACCCAGACGGAGGGCTTCTGATGGCGCGCGTCGTCATGCACCGCGACCAGATCCGCGAGTTCATGTCGTCCCCGCAGGTGTACGACATGCTCGAACACCACACCACCCGCATCCGCGGCAACTGCGAGGCGTTCGCTCCCGTGGGCAAGACGGGCGCCTACAAGCGGTCGTTCTTCACCCACGCGGGCAAGGACCGCCGCGGCTACGCCGTGGGCTACGTCGGCTCCACCGACCCGGCCGCCGCCCACATCGAGTGGGGCACCCGGTACTCCCTGACCGGCCCGACCCCGGACCACCACACGATGGCCTCCGCGTTCTGGGCCTCGGCGCTGCCGTGAGTGCCGCCGCGCCGCGCTTCGGGGACGCCGAGCTGTCGGTGCTCGACTACCTCTCCCGCCACCTGGCGAACTTCCAGGGCTCCACCGACTTCCCCACGGGCACACCCGCACAGCCGTGGATCGTGGCCCGCCGCTACGGCGGGAACTACAGGCCGCCCGCCATCGACTACGCGCGCCTGTCGCTCGAATCCTGGGCCGCCAGCCGCTTCGACGCTCAGGCGCGGCTCCAGGAGGCCATTGGCGCGCTCCTGGTCGCCGGGCGACTGGACACGACACCGCGCGCCAAGGGCGACATTCCATTGCCGCGCATTGTCCGCACCTTTGTCGAGTCCGGCCCCCAGTTCTTCCCCGAAGCACCCACCGACTGTCCACGGTGGATCTCCACTGTCGCGGTCTACATGCGCGCCCTCGACGCCTGACGCGGCTTCCCCCTCCCCACTCCTCACCCCCTCAGAGGACCCCTCCCAATGGCATACGAGTTCGACAACGCCGCCGTACGCGTGGCGTCCACGGGCCAGGTCTTTTACCTCGAAGACGACCTTGGCCTCATCTACCCGACCGTGAAGGCGCAGCTCGAAGAGCCTGCGACCGCGATCGACTCCATCACCACCGCCCAGTTCAATCAGCTCGGGCTGCTCAGCGAGGACGCGGTGGAGCACGAGTTCGCCGACGAGACCGAGGACATCCTGTCCTGGCAGAAGGGCATCGTCCGCACCCTCATCACCTCGCGGACGGCGGCGTTCACCCTCGCGGCCCTGGAGACCAACCGGGCGGCCCTGGAGCTGTTCTACGGCTCCATCATGTCCACCCCCGCAGCGGGCATCGGCCGCATCGGCGTCCAGTCCAATGTGGCTCGCAAGAAGATGATCACGGTCCTGGAGTTTCAGGACGGCACCCTCGCGGACGGCACCACGCCGAAGATCTACCGCCTCATCATGCCCAGCTCGCAGGTGACTGAGCTGGAGTCCCCGGCGTTCACCTCGGCCTCGGCCGTGACGTGGGGCGTGACCATCGCCGCCCTCGGCTCCAGCCACGACCTCCTCACCCTCATCACCAATGACCCCGTCGTGGTCGGCACGACTCCGCCCGAAACCCCGTAAGCACCAGTCAAGGAGCACCTCTTCATGTACCCCGACACCGCCCCGGCCGCGCCGTCGATGTTCACCCGCCCCGCCCCTGTCGCCCCTCCGACTCCGGCGCCGGTCCCTCCGGCGCTGCCGACCTACGGCATGGCCGAGCTGCGCGCCGAGGCCGCGCCCGGCGTCCAGATCCGCGCTGAGAACGGCGAGGTCTTCTATATCCCGGCCGCGGACGAATGGCCGGACGAGGTTTTCGAGGTCATGCCCGACAACGTCGACCGGATCGCGCCCAAGGTCATTGTCGCGATGGCGCGCGCCCTGCTGGGGGCCGACTACGAGCGGTTCCGCGCCGCCGGCGGCCGGGCGATGGACGTGTGGCGGGCGATCAACCGCGCCGCCGTCGACCAGGGCGTGACGCCGGGGGAATGATCGCGCTCGCGCGAATAGTGCGAGCACACACCCCCGACCTCGACGCGGATTTCCTCCACCACTACGGCCTCGACCTCGCCCACCTCGGCACCCGCCGCCTGACGTGGGCGAGGTTCGCCGGGCTCCTCGTGCGCCTGCCCGCCCAGTCCCGGTCCCTCCGAGCGATCGGCGGCCGGGTCGACGACTGGGACGCCCCCACCCACCTCGCCGCCGCCTCACTTGACACGGCGCGGCAGACCAATTACCTCATCGGGGCCCTGCTCACCGCGCACGGCGCGAAGAAGAACCCCGTCACCAAGCCCGACCCCGTCCCCCGCCCCGGCCATGAGGCCACAGGGCGCAAGCGACGCGGGTTCCGGGCGCTGTTCTCCCACTACGGCACCCATGTGAGGTCCATCGGCTAATGGCTACCGGAGGCGCGAAGTTCGCGACCGGCTACGTCGAACTGACCCTTCTGGACAGTTCGATGCTCAAGCGTGCCCAGAGCCTCACGGCGATGGTCGCCCGCGACATCGAGCGGAACATCAACCGCGGCCTCGCCGCGTCCTTCGACCGGATCGGCGACCGCCTGACTTCCCTTGGCGGGGAGGCGACCATCGCGTTCGCGCCCGTGTCGCTCGCTGTCGCCAGCATCGTCGCGGACGGCTGGGAAATGGCGAAGTCCGTCTCCACTGCGCGGAACATCTTCCACCAGTTCGGCATGGAGGCGTCGGCCTCGACCGCCTTTGTCGATGAGCTGTATGCGAAGTCGAATGCGTGGGCGACCGATTTCCCGACCATGCTCCAGGCCGCCATCAAGCTATGGCCCGCTTTCGGCGGCAACGTCGATGAGATCCGCTACGCGATGGAGGGCCTCTACAACGTCACCGGCAAGTACCACCTGGGACAAGAGGCCGTCAACGGCGTGATGCGGGCATTCGTCCAGATCAGCCAAAAGGGCAAGGTCCAGGCGGAAGAAATGTTGCAGGTCTCCGAATGGGGCGTTGACTCCTGGGGCCTGTTCTCCCGCGCCCTCGGTATCACCACTGAGGAACTGCGCGACATGACCGCTCGCGGCGAAGCACTCGCCGAAGACGTCATGCCCAAGGTCTACCAGTATTTGAACGAGAATCCTGAGTTCGCGGGCAAGGCGAGTGCGGGCGTCGCGACATTGTCGGGCCAGCTCGCCATTCTCCAGAACCAATTGTCGATGCTCGTCGGCGGCCCGATCGCCAACCAGAACGACGCCCTCGTAGCCGCATTCAAAGACCTCAATAATGCGGTCGCGACATTGATCGAATCCGGGTTCGTCGAGGAGTTCCTGACCCCCGTCATCGCCGGATTCGCCGCCTTCACGGGCTGGCTGGCGACCGTGGACGGCGGGACGGCCGCCCTGATCGCCGGGTTCGTCGCGCTCGCGGCCGTGATCGGGCCCCTGCTGCTCATCGCGGGCCGCCTGTTCGACCACCTCGGCGAGGGTGCCGCCGCTGTCGGCCGGTTCAACGGCCGCGTCGTCGAGGGCGCCAAGACCCTCGGCGGCGGCTTCAAGTCCGCGTTCACCTACTTCGTCGACTCCTGGCGGACCACGCCGCAACCGGTCGGGCGCGTCGCGCAAGCGCTCGACACCGCCGCCCTGGCCGTCGCGTCCTTCGGCGACAAGGTCCTCCACCCCGTCCGCACCCTCGGCCAGTTCGCCCAGGCCACCTGGAACGCCTACCAGCGGACCAAGCTCCTCGCCCTCCAGGTCGACGGGGTCCTGTGGCGGGCCTTCGACCGCATCCCCGACCTCATCGCCGCCGGGTGGGACGCGGTCTACCGCTTCGACCAGGCGTGCGTCCGGGCCGCCAAGAACGGCCTCGCCGCCGTGCGCACCGGGCTGACCGCGACGTGGAAGGCCCTTCCGAGGACCCGCGCCGAATTCGCCGCCCTCGGGTCCCAGACCCTCAAGGGCCTCCAGAACGCCGCCCTCGCCACCGGGCGGGGCCTGCGCTGGATGGTCCAGGACGGGCCCGCTCAGGCCATGATGGGCCTCTACCGCGCCGCCGGCCGCGCCGCGGACGGCCTCTCGAATCAGCTCCTCAACGCCCTCACCGCCACGAGCCGCGGTCTCGCGCGGTTCGGCACCTTCGTGCGCGGCATCGCCACCGACGCCCTGACCACCCTGGGCCGCAACGCGGGCGGCATCGCCCGCTCCGGGCTCAACGCCCTGCGCGGCGGTCTCATGGGCGCCGCTCTCGCGGCCGGGGCGCTGCTGGTCTCCGGGGTCGCGATCGGCCCGGCCGTCGCCGACGCCGGCGCGCAGGTCGTCACGGCGATCCAGAACCTCCCGATCCTGGCCGAGGCGCTCGCGACCCAGCTCCCGGGCATCATCCGCGAAGCGGTCGCCACCCTCGCCCAGATCCTCCCCGAGCTGGTCGCCAGCCTCCAGGAGGGCGGCCCGCTCATTCTCGCGGCCATTGTGGACAGCCTGTCGATCCTGGGTCAGGCAGCCGTCCAGGCCGCCCCGACCCTGCTGTCCCTGGCGGTCGGGCTCGTCGGCCAGCTCGCGAGCTACCTCGCCACGAACGTCCCCCTGCTCGTCGATGCCTTCATGGGCGTCTTCCCCCAGATCGTCGCCGGAATCGGCACGGCCGCAACGAGTCTCGTCGCCGCCGTCGTCCAGCTCGTCCCGCCGCTGCTGACCGCGATCGTGAATGCGATTCCCGTTATCGTGTCCGGTTTCGTGTCGCTATTTCCGGTTTTGGTGATTTCGATCCTTGAGGCGATCCCAACGTTGGTAAGCGCTTTCCTAACGAGTGTGCCAATGCTCATCGAGTCGACGATCGCCGCCATACCGTCCATTGTGGAATCAGTGGTCTCGATGATCCCTCAGATTATTAGCACACTTGTTCCAATGCTGCCGCAGATCATCATCGGCTTCCTGCTGCTCGTCCCGCAGCTCATCGTGGCAATTTTGGGCGCTATCCCACAAATTGTCCGAAATGTCGTCACGATGATCCCCGAGATCGCATCGGCGCTCATCGATGCGCTGCCCGAGGCGGTCGACGCCTTCATGGAGCTGGTCCCCGAGCTGCTCGACGCCTGGAAAGACGCCGGATCGGCCTTTAAGGACATAGGCCGCGAACTGGTCGACTGGGTCATCGACGGCCTGTCCGCCGCTTGGGGCTCGGTCTCCTCGTGGGTCTCGGATCAGGTGTCCAACATCGACATCAACCCGTTCTCCGCCTCCGATCTTACCGGGTCGGTCGGGCTGGAGGCGGACGCCTCCGCCGTGTCCTCGGCCCTGAGTCCGCTCGCCGCCTCCTACTCCATTGCGGACACTGCCGCGTCGGCCTCGACGTTCGACGCCGCCACCCTCGCGGGCGCGGCCGATTCGCTCGCCACGTTCGAGATGGACACGTCCGTCTCCGTGCCGAACATCGGCGTCCGCGTCTACCTGGGCGACACCGAACTCACCGACCTGGTCCGCACCGAGATTCGCGTCCTCGACGAGCGGGACGCCGCCTTCGCCGCCGCTGGAGCCCGCTAGATGTCCCTGGAGATCACCGTCGCCACCGACCCCAGTCGGCGCGCGAACGTCGTCCACCTCGTCAATCCCTACCCCGACACGCCGCAGGTCGAACTGGTCTCGTTCGCCGACCTCTCCGCATACGGCCCGCACACCTCCGTGATGTCCAGGCTCGGGGACTACACCGTGGACGAGGCCGGGGCCACGATCATCGATTTCACCCCGCCCCTGGGCGTCCCGGTCTACTACCGGGCCACCGCCGGAACGAACGTCGTCCGCTCCAAACCCGCCGTCCACGGCCACGGCCAGTACGTCTGGGTCAAGTCCAAGCAGTTCGCTGGCAAGCCGATCGGGCTACTGCTCAAGTCCGCGCCCCAATTCAGCTTCAACGCCGAGGTCAACGTCTTCTACGGCCTCTCCTCGGCCACACAGGGTCTCGGTTACGGGCAGGCCGGAGTCCGCCGCCCCGGCGCGGTGGAGTTCTCGTTCTACACCTGGACATTCGAGGAGGCAGGCAGGATCAGGGATCTGATCAGGGACAACCCCTTGTGTATCCAGTGGCCCGGTGTGGTCGACGAGCCCCTCATGGTCGCCCCCTGGTATCTCCTGGAGAACGTCGGTCGCACCGCCATCGGCCCACCCGATCAAGGCATGTTCGAGTGGACGTGGTCGATGTCCCCGGTTCACGCGACGACCCGCGTGTTCGCCGAGGTCACCGCGACCTACCAGACCGTCCTGGGCGGCGGTTGGGCCTCCTATGCCGAGATGGAAGCCGACGCGGACGTGGGCACCTACACCCACGCGCAGATGGCCGCCGTCTCCCACGGCGGCCCGCCCCTGCCCGAGGGCGAGAGCGGAGTGCCCGTTGGCTACTCCTGACCTCACCTCCTGGATTCGCGGGACGCAGCTCGACCTGGAGTGCTCGGCGACCATCCGCAACCTCGGGACCGTCGTCACCGCCGGCGTCCCGGTCTCGGGGACCCTCACCCTCACCCGGCCCGCCGCCGTCGTCCGCACCGCGGACGTGCTCTTCCAGACCCTCACCCCGAAGGCCCTCGCCGCCGGGCTCGACTCAGGATGGACCGCCGACCTCCAAGTCACCGTCCGCCAAGGCGGCACCGTCCACACGGTGCCGCTCGGCCGGTTCAGGGCGATCACCACCGAGTGGAGCCCCGGCGCCCCCGCCGTCGCCGCCCAGCTCGCCGACGAACTCACGCTTGCCGTGGACGACCGCTACAAGTACCCCTACACGATGCGCAAGGGCTGGACGTACTTCGAGGCGATCCGCCGCCTCCTCGGCATCCTCGGCATCACCCCGGCCGGCACCCTCCACGCGACCATCGCCACCGACACCACATGGGGTCCGATCCCGGCCTCCTCGATCCGGGTGCCGATCACCGAGGACCGCGAGCGCATTGAGCTGTTCGAGCTGCTCAACGACCGCATCAAGACCCAAACGTGGTTCGACAAGAACGGCGTCCTCACGATCCGGTGCGACCCGGCCGTCTACTACCGCAAGGCCGCCAACCGGACCCGCGCCGATTACGTCCTGTCCGACCCCGCGGCGTTCCGGGTCGACGCGGTCAAGTTCGCCCGCGAGGACCAGTACAACGCCCTGGTCATCCAGCCCGGGGAGAGCGCGGAGAACTTCTGGTACTCCTGGCGGCCCGTCACCTTCGGGAACACGCCCTATGGCGCGAGGTTCGGCGCGAAGCCCGTCTTCTACAGCTCCGACCTGCTCGACACGCGAGCCCAGGCGGAGGCCGCCATCGACGAGATGCTCCCGGACTACACCAGCCCCGCCAAGCGCCTGACCGTATCGGCCCCGCCGTACTGGTGGATCGAGGCCGGGAACGTCGTCTCCCTCCCCGGTGCTTCGAGCAAGCCGCCCCGGTACGTCATCAACGCCGTGTCCCTCCCGCTCGGCCTGGGGGACATGGCCCTGGAACTCGAATCGATCGACCCCGAACAGTACGAGGTGCCCGAATATGGCGCGTAGACGCCCCGCCCCGCTCCCGCGCCGGTCACGGCCCCAGCCGCGGCCCCTGCGGGAGTTCACCTACCGCTTCCCGATCGCCGCCTCCCCCTCCGGCGGGTACGTCGACCTGACCGCCCCCGAAGGCGAGACCATCACCGCCACCGTCCCCGCGCACATTCCCGCGATCGGATCGAACACCGTGGCCCTGGTCCGGTTCACCGGCCGCCGCGCCGTCGTAGACGGGTGGGCCGCCTGATGGTCGCGAGCACGCCGCGCTTCCAGATCCGCCACCCCACCCGAAGCGACCTCTTCGCACCGCACACCGACATGACCAACCTCGCGGCGGATGTGGAAACCGCGCTCGTCGCCGTCGAAGCCCTCGGCCTCCCCGCCGAACCCTGGACCGACATCCCGCCCCTGCTGCTGTGGGACGACGACACCACGACCGGCATCACCACCGCCACCGACTCACTGTGCCGCTGGCGGTCCCATCACCTCCTCGCCCATATCAGCGCCCAGGTGACTTTCACCGAGGCCCTCCCGACCGGGACCGGGTACGCCCGCCTCCGGCTGTGCCCACCGGGCGGATTGACGTGGAACGGGTTCACCATCGCCACCGCCTTCCACCAGTCCGCCGCAGGGGCCCTCACCCCGATCTCGGCAGCCCCCACCACGTTCGACACGCAGATCAACGGCATCGCCGTCCCCAACGCGCCGTTCGCCGCGGGCGACGCGCTGTTGATCTCGGCCGAGTTCGAGCCCGTCTCCGGTGCCACGAGCGCCGCCGAAACCGAGATGCTCACCGCCCTCGATGAGATCCCCACCGAGGAGACGTCAGGTGAGTGACCGGACCATCCCCCGCCCCGCGTCCTGGAAACGCGACTTCGTAGCCGACTTCGAGCAGATCGCCGACGCCGCCGAAGACTGGGCCGCCGCGATCGAGGACGCCCACGACGCTGAGGTCACCGGCTGGGACACCTACACGCCCGGCATCATCGTCCACCGCACCGCCGCCGAATACACCAACGGGACCGGCGTCGGGGCCCTCAGCCTTCAAGCCAACGTCGCGAGCGCCTACGGCTTTGTCCTCGCCCGCTACTCCTTCGTCTGCGTCGAGCCCTGGTACGCCGCGACGCTCACCCTGCCCACCATCGTCCAGTACCCGCCGTGCATCGTCCACGCCCGCGACTACTCCGGCAACCAGGTCCGCGCCGCCACCGACACCGCCTCCCTGGTCATCGGCGCAACCGGCACCCTCATGGCCGCGAACATGTACCTTGCCGCCGTCCGCTACACCGCTACCGGCGCACCCGAGGCCGGGGACTGGATTCTCGACCACGCGGACGAGCAGCTCGGGCTCAACACCATCCTCACCAAGTAAGAGGAGAACCCACCCCTCATGGTCTCCGCCATCCCCACCAAGCCCACATTCAGCGCGGGCGAGCGCGTGAGCGCTGCCAAGATGAACACCCTCTCCAACCACGCCGACTGGGTCACCGACGCGCCGATGATCCACCTCTACCTCGGCTCCAACACGGTCCTCAACACCTCCGGGTTCGTGACCTGGAACAACCTCCTCACCAGCCTGTCCAACTTCTCCGTCACTCTGCCCGCCACCTACATCACCGTCCCCTACACGGGCATCTGGGAATGGAAGTACCAGCTCTCCCTGTCGCACAGCCCCGCCTCCTCGAACCCAGCATCCGCCACCCTCTACGTCGGCGACGCCTCGTCGCAAGGCACCCGCGTCGCCGGAGACCAGATGGTCCGTGTCGGCGGCGGCATGACCACGTTCCTCGCCTGCTCGGCGTACGTCGCCATGACCGCCGGAACAACCGCGATCCGCTGCTTCTGGCAGTCCTCGACCACGGGCATGACCGCCTACGGCACCTCCCGCGCCACCTGCCTCTCCGGGCGGCTGCTCCAGCGCCTCTAACCCCCAAGTAGCCCTCAACCCTCCAAGGAGGACACACCCCTTGTTTACCCCCGAGTTCTGGCGCGACGCCGCCGAGCGCGCCGTCCGCACCGCCGCCCAGACCGGCCTCGCCCTCGTCACCGCCACCGCGGGCCTGGGCCTGACCGATATCGACTGGGCCGCAACCGCCTCCATCGTCGGCCTCGCCACCCTCGCCTCGGTCCTCACCTCCGTGGCGACCTCCGGTGTCGGCCCGACCGGCACCGCCAGCGTGGTCACTGAGCCCGCCACTGCCTGACCCCGGGCACCACAAAGCCCCCGCCGCAGATCCCCAAATGCGGCGGGGGCTTTCGTGTGCTCAAACCCCAAGGGCGAGCGGAACAGTCATCATGCCACGGCCAGCGCCTCAGGAGTGTCTGTGTCGGCCTGGAGGCCCGCGAGCATCGCGGCAGCGCCGGGGATCTCCACACCGCATTTGGCGGCGTGCGTGATCTGTGCCAGGCGCGTCTCGTTCAAGTCCTCGTCGCCGTCCAGGATGGGGAGCAGGCGGCCCATGTGGTCGTAGAGGTGCACCCAGTGCTCGACCGGGGGCGTGTAGAACTTCCCGCGTCCCTGCGACTGCGCGAGGGCTGGGAACACGCGGATGGTGGGGAAGACGCGCTTGAGGGCCTTCTTTTTAGCGCTGATCTCCAGGTCATCCCATTGTTCTTCGATCACGGTCCAGGGGATCTCTTCTCGTTCGATGCTGGAGACGGGGAGGTCGGTGGTGGCGATGTCGGCCAGTTCCTTGGTGATGCGCTCTTCGGCATCGACCAGGATGGACAGGCTGATCTTGCCTACAGCGTAGGCTTCGGCCAGTTCAGCCCGGCGTGCTTCGAGGACGCCGCGCTGGCGGGCGGCGGCGGCATGGGCTGGTTCGGCTACGGCCTTCGCGGTCTGGTCCGCGTTCGCGGCGTTGAACGCGTCGAACTGGGCGGGGTCCCGCAGGTACACCTTCAATTGTGCGACAACGTACTCGTCCACCACATCGGCTTTGACGTGCGTGTGAACCTTTTCGCACCTGTCGCCGTGGCACCCGTAGTAGCGGATCTTCTCGCCCTTCTGCGTGCCCACGCGCGAACGCAGCGGCTTGTGCTCCGCACCCACACCGCACTCGTAAACACCCGCTCCGAGGTGACGGGCGGCGTTGCCAACCGCCTGCCGCGTCGCCGTCAGCATCAACTTGAGCGTCTCGTACCGGCCGGGGTCGATCACCGGTTCCCAGTTCCCCGGCGTGGTCTCGGCCTTCCACGACTCGACCGGCTTCGTCTTGGTGTCGTAGAGGTAGGTGTGGCGCTGGTAGGCCCTTCGGCCGACCATCGCCGGGTTCAGGAGCGCGTCCTTGACCGCGCGCCAGCGCCACGGGCGGCCCTGGCGGTTGGTGATCCCAGCACCGTTCCAGCGGCGGGCGACTTCGGCGAGCGTCGAGCCTTCGATGTCGATCAGGTAGTCCACGGCCTCGTTGATGACCTTCGCCTCTTCGGTGACGTGGACGTAGGTGGAGCGGTCTTTGGTGTGCGCGAGGCCGAACGGGGCCGGGGTCGTGGCGGCCATGCCGCGCTTGACCCGCTCCAGCTCGGAAAGGTTGCGCCGCTCGGCGAGCCGCTCGACCTCTTGGCGGTTGACCGCGGCCTTGATGCGCGCCTGCATCCGACCGCCCGAGGTGGTCAGGTCGTTGTATGCGTCGTGCGTGTAGCAGACAGGCATTTCAGCGCCCACAAGGAGGTTGATGGACAGCTCCCGCTCGATCGGGGAGCGCAGGAAGCGCTCGTCAGAGCGACAGACGACCTCCTTGAGCTTTCCTTCTTCGATGTCGGCCATGAGACGCTTGAACGCCTCGCGTGGCTTGGCGGGGTTCGAGGCGGACCGGTCCTGGTCGATGTAGAGCACAACCCGAGTCCGGCCGTGCTGGACGCACCATTCGAGGCCGTTCGTGAGTTGGTTGTCGATCGAGACCTCGTCGCGGTCCTTGCGGGTCGGAGAGCGACGGGCGTAGATGGCGGTGATGTCCTGAGTTTCCTCGACACTCAATCCGCCCAGGTCGGAGAGGATTTCGAGGGAATCGAAGCCGCCAATGAGTGCGGCGTGATCGGCGAGACGAGTGCTCACCGGAGATGCCTGGGTAGTTTTACGAGGCATTACATCCATCCTAACGTCAGGATGTGTCACTTGCCTACTTGGATGTGGATCAAGAACGACAAGCGACACAATGAAGAATGCAACTGTAGCAGAAGAGCCCGCGGCCCCACAATCCCCAGGCTAGCGACACCTTGCGGGCCTTGGGAAATGGACCTGACCCTGTCATCATGACGGCGAGCCTCACCCTCGGCGACCCCGGCCGGGCCTAGCTTCGGCGTATGAAGCGATTCGAGACCTTCTGGTCCGCCCTGACTCTCTGCGTGAACGTACTCGGCCTGTTCGCCGCCTGGGCCGTTCTCAACCAGCTCATGCCCACCGCGTGGGCGGTAGCGGTGATGGTGGCTGTCTGCGGTGGACTGGTGGCGTCGGTGCTCATACTCGTGCCCTGGCGGGTCCGCAGGGGGAACAACGCATCTTGAGGTCCGCGCGAACTGCCCGGCCTAGGCTCGTGTCCATGACAAAGCGAGAGCACCCACTCAAGGGCGAGTTCGACACTGCCACGGCGCGCTGGGAGCGCACGACGCACGAGGACGGCACTCCGGCAGCCCTGGAGGTCGGCTACGCCTCTAATGGGCTTGTGGCGCTTCGGATGGCGGCGGACCCCGAGGGCGACATCCTGATCTACACGCCGGACGAGTGGAAGGCGTTCGTGGAAGGCGTCCGGGACGGCGAGTTCGATCTGCCGACCTGGGAGACCGAGGAGGAGTGACGCGCTGGCTGTCCTGATGATCCCCGGCTTCGGCTGGGGCTTCTTCGTTCCTACCGCGCTTCGTCCATGCCGAGCTGGACGGGAGGAGGATCGAAGGGAAGCAGGTTCGCATACAGCTCGTTGACCGCCCAGAGCGCTTCCCTACTGGTCGGGGTGGTCGCAATGGCCTGCCAGGCGATCCTGTCGAGCAAATCCGCGAGGACGTGGCAGGCGTGAACGGCTCGCCGGGGCCCGGTGATCATGACCGGGACGGAGGCGTGGACCGGGGCGAGGAGCGGGTCCGCCTCCAGTTTGAGCAGTCGAGCCCCGGTGGCGCGCGCGGCGTACTCACACAGCCATGAGCGGGCCGTGGCGGCGGTGCCGCGGAACTCAACCGCGATCTCGGCGTCTTCGCCGCTTGGTTGCTGGCTGTGCCGGGCGCAGAGGTCAACGGCCGCTGCGAGCGCGGCCCGGTTCTGATCGGCGCGGAGGGTGTTCCGAACGTCGATCTTGCTCGCGTGCTTGTCGATCGCGTGAACGAGTTCGTCATCGACAGGGAGGGTGTAGGGGATCGTCATGCGGTTGTCCTTGGGTCGGTAACGGCATAGTCGGTCTTCAAACTGTCAGCTACCCGACAGAAGTGTACGACACTCTGTGATTGCATGGTGGGTTCCAGTGATGACGACGACAGCGGTTGCCTGCCATCGAAACTCAAAACGCACGTTTTGAGTTTCCAGGTGGGAAGGTATGAGTACGCAGCATTGTGCGCAAAATGCCCACGCCGAGTGAGGGTCATGCGACTGTGACATAACGAGTCTTGTGTGGCTCTTGGTAGTCATGTTCTCAACGAGGCGTGATGTGTGATCATCATCACGAAAGACGTTCACATGCTTCCGAGACTGTCCAAATTGCTCATTAGCCCCGCTGGTAGCGCCCGCCTCACCTACACGTTTACAAGGTTGCATATCCGAGTCATGTTCACGGTAACCATGCCCGTGCGACCGTAACGGCGATGCGAGCGGTGGACGCTCGTGCTCAAATAGCTGTTCACTTGTCGGAGTCGCCTAGCTACCCATCTGGCGACGACTGCTTGCGGGGATTACTGCCACGGTGCGCAGCCGCAGCGATTCGACTGACGTGTCCTCACTGGAGTACGCACCATGACGATGATCGATCCCCCGCCCAAGACCCTCACTGCCCCAACGAGGACGACCGGAGAGCACCGCTCCTACAGTCAGTTGTCTGCCTACGAGCGCTGCCCGTACGCCTACTACCTGACCCGGATGCGCGATGACATCGAGGAGCGCCCCGACGCCTGGCGGCCCCACGGCACCGCCCTCCATGCCGCGGCTGAATTCTGGGAGCGCTCAGGGCGCACCGCCAGCCGCACGGCGGTCGAGGAGAAGTTCACCGAGGTCTACAAGGCAGAGATTAACGCCGAGCTGGAGCGCGTCCCGAACCTCGACTACTGGGCCTGGTCCGGTGGCATCAAAGCCGAGGACGACATCCCGCGTCGGCTCGCCCTCGGCCTCGCCCAGGTCGGTTACTACATCGACTACTACGGGCTCAACCCCGATCAGCAGCCGTGGACCACGCCCGAAGGCGAACCCGCGATCGAGCACCGTCTTGAGGTCGACCTCGGCGGCGTCCGCGTTGTCGCGATCGTCGACATGATTCTCTCGCACCCCAAGCACGGCATCATCGTGCGCGACAACAAGATCTCGAACCCGCCCGCGGGCTCGCATCAGCTCTGCGTGTACGCCGTCGTGACCAACGAGGTGTACGGCACCGCGATCGACCTCGGGGACTACTGGGTCGGCAAGAAGGGCAAGCCGGGACGCATCCGCCACCTCGCCGGGCGGAGCGGGGAACAGTGCACCCCTGACTACCTGGGGAACCAGTTCGCCAAGCTCGACGCGAACATCAAGGCCGGCAACTTCCCGCCGAACCCGTCGGGTACGACCTGCCGGTCCTGCTCGGTCAACGCGCACTGCCCGTTCCGCGCGATCTAAGACCCCCGTGGGTCCCGGTCCGGGCCCCGCGCGGAGCACTCTCCTACCTACCACTCGCCAGAGTCCCTTATCGACTCTGCACCCGTTCACAGCGGTCCGGCACACCGCTCCTGCTGACATCACTTAACGCGGTGGATCACACACAAGGAGTGAGTTCATAGTGGTTGTTTCCCATCTCGAAATCGTCCACCCCCAGGCGAGCACGGTCGACGACTTCACGTTCCCGCCGACCGGCGGGCACATCAGGGTCGTCAACGGCGACGACGAGGACGGCCCCTGGTTCGTCG
>NZ_STGY01000074.1 GCF_004912275.1 Glycomyces buryatensis | reverse complement strand
GAGACGGCCCCGTCACATTATTCCTATAAGGACCCTAAGGTACTGACAACTAGTCACATTCTCCACCCCCGGAGTCACGTCACATGGGAATGATTCAGGTCGAGGGCGCTCGCCTTCGTAGCAGTGCAGGGAAAATGCGCGGGTTCGCGTCGGACGCTTCGGATATCGCTCCCGATCCCGAGCGTGAGTGCGATGCGGCCGACCGCGCGAATGCGGGGTTCATGACCGCGGAGGCGTTGCAGGCGATCGCGAAAGACCTCAAGGACGACATGAAGGAACTGAACGAGCACTGGGAGGGCACCGCCGAACTGCTCACCGACATCGCCGACGACTGGGACGGGGTCGATGACGACCAGGCGAAGGCCTTCGACACCATCGGTGGCGACCTGGGCGGCTTCACGGTGCCGACCATCGCCGGTGGGGCCTGAGCGGTGCCGACGTTTCAGCAGGCGCTCGACGCCGATCCTTCCAAGTTCATCACCGCCGGGGCCGCTTTGATGCAGGCGGCCGGGTCGGTCACGGCTGTGGCGGCGAAGTACGGCCAGGAGGTCACCGACCTCGGGACGTCCTGGCAGGGGCAGGACTATCAGGGCCTGGTGCGGTGGGCCGGTCAGGTGTCGGTGTTCACCGTCCAGACCAACGCGGTGCTCATGGCCACCGGGGGGACCCTCCAGGCGATGGGCGCGACCATGATGGCCAACGTGCAACTGATGAAGGGCACCAAGCAGGCGGCGGAGGGTGCCGGCTACAAGGTGTTGCCGACGCCGTTCGTGATTTTGGGTCCGTCCCAGTGGTCGCAGGTGTCCTCGGCGGGTCCGGCGGCCCCCGCAGTTCTCGCTGCCTATCAAGCCGGAGCGGTCGCCTTCACGACCGCGTTGATGGCCCAGTTCGCCGCGATCATCGCCCAGGACATGGCCGCCCAGACCGCGCTCCGCGCCGCCCTGGCGCTCTAGGAACAGGACAGCGACGATGAGCGGAAAACTCCCACGGCCAGGCAGCCGAGGCGGCGTGGGCGGCAATCCCCCGAACAGCCCTACCGGAACTGCAATTCCGGGCACCATCGGACATCAGCCACTTGAGCCCAAACGCACTGGTGAATTCGAGTGGAAGCCCAAATCAGGCGTGCCGTGCCCTCCCAATCTCGCTTCGATACCGGCTCATACCTCTCCCGAAAAATGGGTGAAGGAGATCAACGGCCCGGGCATGAGCTCACCAGGTCGGAACAACAACTGCGTTGACTGCACGCGAGCAGTCGAGTCCACCTGGAGAGGCAATCCGGAAATGGCTGCGGCTATGGACAATCCCAACGCAGACGGTACCGATGCAGGACGAATCACAGAATGGGCAGGTGGGACCTTCCAGAAAGCTACGTATGACGAGATTCGGGCGAAACTAGAATCTCTGGGCGATCGATCATCGGCAATGATCGTCAGTGCGTGGGCCGGTGGCCGAGGTGGACACGCGTTCAACGCTATCAACGACGGCAATGTAAAATTTGTTGATGGACAGTCCGGTACGGTTTCCGGATGGCCGCCGGTCTCCTGGTCAGAGAACCAGACCTCTGGTTCATGGGCCGTGTACTTCGATTCAAATGGAAATCCTGTGTGATTGGAGGATCACTGAATGAACGAAACTGAAGCAATCGATCGAGTTAGGGCATATATCCACGGCAAGTACCCGGACTATCCGACAGACAACCTGGTGGCAGAGAGGTTTGAGGTTGGCTGGACGGTCTTCCCTCAATCCGATCCTGAAGACTTCGGTTCGCTTCGCATCGGACAGACCATATTCCTTATCGGAGATTCCGGAATCATAATGGAGACATCATCGAGTCTTCCGCCAGGGCAGCCCGAAGCCGAGTTCACACGACTGCACGGTACAGGGTCGTGAATGAGGGGAAGAACCTTTGGCAACCGAGGCACCGAGGAACATGGGCTTTTATATGCTCATCGATAAAGAGATGCAGAAAGTAGCAGTATTCCGATGGACCGAAGAGGGGGTCACCTTGGAAGTTCTAAAGGAAGGTGGAGGGCCGATGGCACGTGAATACTTTACGGAAGGCATCTTGTCGTACCGGCTCGGTGAATTCGTGACCCCTTCCCAACCGGAGGAATTCATGGAGGCATTGACCGAGCCGCGAAACATGTCCTACTATGCATTTCGTCGTGAAGATTGACCTTCTATCAACCTGGTAGAGCACAGGGAACTCCATGGAAAACGCCAAATACTACTTCGTAGAAGGCCCAAAACGTCCGCGGTCGTGCCCGGGAACAGTTCTTCGCCGGTATACCAGCGGAGGAAAGCAATACGACGAGGTGTATCACTTCAACGGTGAAGGATGGACTCCAACAGAGTTCTTCGAGAAATTCAGACTCGGTTATCACGATGATGAATTCTATGAAGTCCCTGAGGCAGAGGCGCTAGCAGCGATTGAAGAAATAACGCGGCGGGGGCCCAAGGCTGGAAGTAATTGCTTCGCTTCGTCTTGTCGGCCGCCCCTCCGTACCTCGACTTTGGTTTCAGGAGATCTCGACCTTGGTCGTCAGGACCCTCTCTCCCTTGACCTTTCGGGTCTCGCCCGTGATCCGGAAGCTTCCCTCCAGCGGCAGGTCACCGCTGGAGTGGCCCACCGACACCGTGAAGTCCCCGGCTCGATGATCCGCTCTCCCTTGACACCTGTGAACGAGGTCCGGTCGGCGTGGATTCGGAACGTCACCCGCTTCTCCTCCCCCGCTTCGAGCGCCACCCGCGCGTAGCCGTTCAGCTCCCGCACCGGCCGGGTCGCCTGCCTTTCCCTGGGAAGGCACATAGGGGATGGAAACCGTTTCCGTAATGCTTCTCTCTGCACACTCATGTACGCACAGTTCAGGGCGGTGCGAAATCTCAGAGATCTTCAGGATCGAGAGTAAAACCAGCAATTTTTGGTGATGCTGGATCGTAGTGGTCGAAACTGTTTCTTAGGATGGAGAATGAAGTCGCACAGATGAGGAGATGCCACCGATGACCAGACCGGCCCAGCCCAGGCCCACGCTTGCGGCCGTCGCCGAGCGCGCGGGCGTCTCGAAAGCGACCGCATCGAAAGTGCTCAATGGGCGGCCAGGCGTTTCCGAGACGACCAGGCAACAGGTCCGGCAGGCGATCAGCGAGTTGGAGTACGTACCGACGACCGGGCCGCGCGCCCCGATCCCGGGCACGATTCACGTCGTCTTCGACACCCTCAACCACATGTACCCGATGCACGTGCTCGACGGAGTCATCTCCGGCGGCTCGGAACTGGGCGTCGACATCGTCACCAGCACCGTGGCCTCTGGAGGGGTCATTCCCGACCGCTCCCTGGGGGTCGACCGGATCGGCGAGATCGCCGCCCGCGGCCCCGCCGGGCTCATCGTGGTCACCACCCAGCTGACCGGCGAGGAGATCGCCCTGTGCGAGGAGGTCGGGCTCCCGCTGGTCGTCATCGACCCCGTCAACCCCCTGGACGACCGCGTCACCAGCATCGGCTCCACCAACTGGGCCGGCGGCGTGCAGGCGACCCGGCACCTGCTCGAACTCGGCCACCGCCGCATCGCCTTCGCAGGCGGGCCAAAGGAATCGGTGCCCGCGCGCGAGCGGCTGCACGGCTACCGCGAGGCGCTTGAGACCGCCGGGGTCACGCCGGACCCGAACCTCGCGCACCTGGGCCAGTTCACGATCGAGAAGGGCATCGAGATCGCCGAGAAACTGTTCGACCTGGACGAGCCGCCGACGGCGGTCTTCGCCGCGAGCGATGTGATCGCCATGGGCGTCATCAAGGTCGCGAAGGCCCGGGGCCTGCGGGTACCGGAAGAACTGAGCGTGGTCGGCTTCGACGACACGTACGGGGCGACCTGGACCGAACCGGCCCTGACGACCGTGCGGCAGCCGCTGGGGCAGATGGGCCGCGTCGCCGCCCGCACCGTGCTCGATCTGGCGCGGGGGAAGGTTCCCGACTCGCACCACGTGCAGTTGGGCACCGCGCTGGTGGTCCGGGACTCGACCGCGCCGCCAAACCGCTGAGGAACCGCACCGTCGAGCCGCCCCGCGCCCGCGTCCGTCCGGCGGGTAGGTCGCACCGACGACGGGCCTGATCTGAACCGCGCCAGTGCCTCTCCGCCCGCGGGGTCGGGAGCGGTGGCGATCGGCTCGTATCCTGGGGTTCGGAGTGCAAATGGAGCCCGCCATGACCCTGAGCCCGCCCCCGGAGAATGAGCCGCTGTACAAGCCGCCCGGCAGTGTCGTTGCGGCGCAGGTCGTCGCGTTCTTCCAGGTGGCGTTCCTCTTCGGCATCGGCTCCGTGGTGGCGACGCTGGGCTCGATCGGGGGCTGGTCGCTGCGGCTGCTGGCGCTGTTCACCGAGCTCGAGGCCGCTGAGGCGCAGCGGGCCGCCGAGCTCGTGCACGTCGGCGGCTGGACGATGGTGGGGATCAGTTTCCTGCTGGGGGTGCTGACCTGGGGGCTCGGGCAGGGCAAGCGGTGGGCGCAGGCGGCGATGGTCGCGGCGCAGGCGCTGCTGGCGCTTGCCGCCGCGGCCGGGACGGCGCAAGTGGGCGATGCCCCCTTGGGCTTCGTCGCCGTGTGTCTACTCGGGCTGCCCGCGCTGTGCGCCGTGGTCTCGCTGCTGTCCCGGTCCGCGAACCAGTGGTTCCGCCAGGGCGGCTGGGGCCCTTGGTACGACCGCTATTACGCCCGGGCCGGTCGGCGGCGTTGAGGCCGCGCTTCGGCCGCTCAGTCCCGGGGCTGCCGGGGTGGGGCGACCGATTCGCGGACGACGATGTGCGTGCCGAGCACGGCCCGGCCCGCCGGTGCCCCCTGCTCCCTGGACAAGGCCAGGCGCACCGACTCGCGCCCCAGGTCCTCGTGCGGGACGCGGACGGTCGTCAGGGCCGGGGTGAGGTCGGCTGCGAGGGGGATGTCGTCGAATCCGGCGACCGACATGTCCTGCGGCACTTGCACTCCCGCCTTTCGCAGCGCGCGCAGGACCCCGGCGGCGACCATGTCGGTCGCGGCGAAGATAGCCGTCACGTCGCTGCGCCACTCCAGCAGCTCCTGCGTGCGGTCGTACCCCGCCGCCTTCGAGAATTCGCCGGGGAGGATGAGCGTGTCGTCAAGCGGCACACCGTAGTCGGCATGGGCCCGCCGGAAGCCGGCCACTCGCTCGTCCGTGGTCGACAGGCCCGGCCCGCGACCCAGGTAGGCGATGGTGCGGTGCCCGGCCGAGAGCAGGTGCGCGGTCATCGCGTACGCCCCGCTCTCATTTTCATAGTGGACGGTCGTGGCCGGGACGTCCTCGCCGAGCGACGGCCGCCCGCACAGGACCAGGTGCGACCCGGCCCGGTCGAGCGCCCGCGCGAAGTAGGTCATGCGCTCGGTGTAGTGCTCGTCGTCGTAGCCGCCGCCGACGACGATGACCGCCTCGGCGTGCTGCTCGCGCATCAACTCCACCACGGCCAGTTCGCGTTCGGGGTCGCCGTGGGTCGTGCACAGCAGGCACAGGCGCCCCTGCGAGGCGGCCTCGGTCTCGACGCCGCGCGCGATGTGGGCGTAGAACGGCCCGGTCACGTCGTCCACGATGAACGCGATCGTCTTGGTGGTCGCGCCCGCCAGCGCCCGCGCGTGCGCGTTGACGACGTAGTCCAGTTCCCGAACGGCCCGAAGCACTTTCGAGCGGGTCGCGGGTGCCACCGGGTAGTTCCCGATGAGCGCCCGCGAGACCGTCGGGACCGAGACGCCGGCGCGGGCGGCGACGTCGCGGATGGTGGGGCGTTTCTCGGAGTCGGACTGCTTGGGCGGCAAAGCTCAGCCCTTGATGGCGCCGGTGAGGACGCCCTTGGTGAAGTGCCGCTGGACGAACGGGTAGACGATGAGAATCGGCAGGGTGGCGAGCACGATGACGGCCATCTGGAGGGTGACGCCGGGCGGCGGCGGGGCGCCCTCGGTGACGACCGCGCCGGGGATGTTGACGCCCGCGAGCACGTACTGCTGCAATACGACCTGGATGGGCCACTTCTCGGCGTCGTTGATGTACAACAGTGCGTTGAAGTAGGTGTTCCAGTAGCCGACGGCGTAGAACAGGCCCATCACGGCAAGTACGGGTTTGGACAGCGGCAGGACGATCTGGAGGAAGATCCGCCATTCGCCGGCGCCGTCGATGCGGGCGGCCTCGATGAGTTCGCTCGGCAGGTTCATGAAGAAGTTGCGGATGACGATCATGTTGAACGCCGAGATCAAGCCCGGAATGATGAGCGCCCACAGCGAGTCGAGCAGCCCCACGGTCTTGATGAGCAGGAAGTTCGGGATGATCCCGGCCGAGAAGAACATGGTGGCCAGCACCATGATGAGGATGGCCTTGGAGCCGGGCACTTCCTTGGTGCGGGACAGGCCCCACGCGAGCATCGACGTGAACACCAGCGACAGGGTGGTCCCGACGACGGTGACCCACAGCGAGTTCTGTAGGCCCTGGGTGACGGTGCCGCCGTTGAAGATCGCGCGGTAGGCGTCGAGCGAGTACTCGGTGGGGAAGAAGACCCCGGCGCGGGCCTGCGCGGGCGAGGCGAAACTCATCGCGATGACGTACACCAGCGGGTAGAGCATGGTGACGGTGATCAAGATGATGACGATCGCTTTGATCGCCCGCACCCACGCGGGTGCGGCGTTCATCCACGGGGGCAGGCCCGCCTTGCGGCGCAGGGCGTCCCGCCGGTCGAATCCGGACAGTGCGGTGGCCATCAGAAGATCCCCTCTCCGCCGAGCCGTTTGGCGAACTTGTTGGCGGCGAGCACCAGCACGGTGCCGATGATGCCCTTGAGCAGTCCGGCCGCCGTCGCGATGCCCCATTCGCCACCGAGGACGCCTCGGAAGTAGACGAACGTGTCGAGCACTTGGGCCGCATCCGCACCGACCATGGGCTGCTGGAGCAGTAGCTGCTCGAAGCCCACGGTGAGGATGGAGCCGAGGTTGAGGATGAGCAGGAGCGTGGCGACCGGGATCAGGCCCGGGAGGGTGATGTGCCGCATCCGCTGCCAGGCGCCGGCGCCGTCGATGGCGGCGGCCTCGTAGCGGTCGGACGGGATGCCCGCGATGGCGGCGAAGAAGATGATGGTGCCCCAGCCGACGTCCTTCCAGACTCCTTGGGCCACGACCAGGAGCTTGAACGTATCGGCGTTGGACATGAGGTCGAACCCGCCCACGAGGTTCGAGATGAGGCCGCCGCCGCCGAGGACCTGCTGCCACACCGAGATGACGATGACCCATGACAGGAAGTGGGGCAGGTAGACCACGGTCTGCACCCAGCGTTTGACGCGCAGGGACATGAGCGAGTCGAGCAGGAGCGCGAGCGCGATGGGTGCGGGGAACGCGAAGATCAGCTGGAGGAAGGCGATGATGAGCGTGTTGCGGAGCGCGGTGAGGACTTCGGGGTCATAGAAGATGGCCTCGAAGTTCTGGAAGCCGACCCACGGGGAGCCGGCGAATCCGCGGAACGCCGAGAAGTCCTGGAAGGCCACGACGTTGCCGGCCATCGGCACGTACGCGAAGACCAGGAAGAACAGCGCGCCAGGGACGATGAACGTGTACGCCCAGCGTTCACGCCAGATGCGTTTGCGCAGTGAAACCTTGCGCTGCTTGATGGGGGCGGGAGCCCCCGCGTCCCGCTGAGCGGGGACGCGGGGGCCGGCCTCGGTCTGGGTGCTCACTTGCCGAGCGCCTCGGTGTACTCGGCGCGGATCTTCTCGCCCCCGGCGGCCATGTACTCGCCGATGAAGGATTCGAGGTCGTCGACGCTCTCGCGCCCGGAGACGACGCCGCGATCGAAGTCGTCCCAGGACGCGACGAGCTGCGCGCCCTTGGACACGAACGTCTGGGACTGGGACTCCAGGCCCTCCAGGTCGCGCGCGATGGAGTGCTCCGCCATGCTCTCCATGACGGCCGTGAAGGACTCGACCCAGGGCGCCTGGTTGGGATGGCCGCGGTAGGAGTTGTCCCCGGAGGTGACGCCGACGTTCTGAACGCCCATGTCGGGGGCCTTCTCCGGGTCGAGAACCGGGATGCCGAATTCGTTGAATTCGAAGTACTCGCCCTCGACGCCGTACCCGAGGAACAGCTGCTCCTCGGATCCGTAAGGGGCGCAGAAGTAGTCGAGGACGTTGAGGACCTCGGTAAGCCGGTCCTCGTCCTCGGCGACCTGGAAGCCCACGCAGGTGGACTTGCCGTAGGGAATGTTCCGCACGACCAGCTGGCCCTCGCCGTCGTAGCCGGGGACGTCGAAATAGTCCCAGGTGGCTCCCGGCAGGTCTTTCTCCATGAGCATCAGGCCGTCGGGGGTCATGAAGGTGTCCGTCACCGCGCGCCAGGTGAGGGCCGAGCCGGAGACGATGTCCGCCGGGGTGGCGGTCATGGAGTTGGGGTCGAAGACGCCCTCGGCCCAGGCCGCGGCCAGCCAGGTGAGCATCTCCTTGTACTGCGGGGTCTCGATGGCGTGGATGAGCTTGCCGGAGTCGTCGAGCTGCCAGTCGGAGCCGACGCGGAACATGCGCTTCCACAGGGGGTTGTTGATCGGGTCGTACTGGTTGACGCCGTAGAGCTTCTGGTCCCCGGGGCCGGAGCCGAGCGCTGTGACCTCCTTGAGCATGGTCAGCATTTCGTCGGCGTTCTGCGGGGTGCGGCCGATGCTGGTCTGGTCGATCAGGTCGGTGCGCATGATCGGCAGGTTCGTCAGCGCCCACGCCGGCGAGGGGATCTGGTAGATGCGGCCGTCCTTCAGGCTGGCCTTCCAGATCTCCTCCTTGCGGGCGGCCAGGTTGGGCCACTTGAGGATGTTGTCGCCCGAGAGCACCTCGGACAAGTCGGCGAAGGCGCCGTCCTGGATGGCCTGGAGCTCGATCGCACTCTGGTCGTTGACGAACACGAGGTCGGGGATGTCGCCGCCGGCGAGCATGGTGGAGAACTTCTCGTCGTAGACCGGCTGGGGCACGAACGTGGGCTCCCAGGTGACGCCGACGCGCTTCTCGAGCTCCTGCCAGTACGGGTTGTCCTCCCGCTTGGTGGAGGGGTCGCCCCAGGTGAGCTGGAAGCTGGTGACGGTGCCGCCGGAGCCGGGCTCGCGGTCGACCGATTTGAAGTACTCCTTCACCGTGTCGGTGTAGATGTTCTCCATGCCCTCGGTCTCGGTGACGTGGGCCGGTTCGATGGTCAATTCGGGCGCGGCCTGGTAGGTGGGAAGCTCGTAGTCGCCCCCCGCTCCACCGGTCGGGCTGGAATCAGAACAGCCGGCGGTCGTGCCGAGCGCGAGACTGCCCGCGCCGATGCCTACGGCGCCAAAGAGATTGCGACGCGTGATTTCGACCATGAAGGGGTCCTCCTAGCAACATTGATGAAGGTGAAGGGTTGACGTCGGTAACAGGGCGACGGTCCCGGAGCGGCCGGGGAGGCCTCGGCGGGGCGTCGTGGGGAGAACGTTATCACCAACATCGAGCATGGTCAATGACCGATAACATAACGCCTGGACAACGAATTTAGAAACCGGTTAGGAATAGGAAAACGACTATCCCAATTCCCGAGTCCGCCGCTGCGGACTTGCCCCCTGCCTCGTATCCTTCAAAACATGACCGCTCCCAAGCCGTACCGCGCCCCCGTCCTCGCCGACGTCGCCAAGGCGGCGAAGGTATCGGTCCCGACCGTTTCCCGTGTCCTCAACGGCTCCAAGTACGTCGCACCCGATCTCGCGCAACGGGTCCACGACGCGGTGCAGGAACTCGGCTACCGCCCCAACAGCGCCGCACGATCCCTGCGGTCCAGCAAGCGCACCCTCGTGTCGGTCCTCGCCGGAGCCACGTCCAATTACGGGTACGCCCGCACGATCCAGGGCATCGAGACCGCGGCGCAGCGTGCCGGGATGACCGTGTCGATCACCGTAGTCGTCTCCGACGACGAGGCACAACTCCAGCGCGCCATCGACCTCGCGCTCTCCCAGCCGACCGCGGGCGCGATCGTCCTGGAGTTCGACCGCGCCGGCATACAGGCCGCGAAGTCGCTGCCGACGGGCCTGCCATTCGTGGTCGCCGGCGGCGGATCCCGGCGCACCGGAAGCGTCCCGGCGGCGCTCATCGACGAGAGGGCCGCGGGCCGCCAAGTCGCCGAATACCTACTCCGCCTTGGACACCGAACGGTTCACCACATCGCCGGCCCCACCGAGGGCAAGCACTCGGGCCGCACCGAGGGCTGGCGCGCCGCCCTCAAGGCGGCCGAGGCGCCGGTTCCGGAGATCATGAACGCCGACTGGGACGCCTACTCCGGCTACCGCTGGGGCGAACGCATCGCCGGACGCGACGACGTGACCGCCGTGTTCTGCGGCGGCGACGAGCTCGCCCTGGGCGTCATGAGCGCGCTGGCCGATCGCGGAGTCAAAGTGCCGCAAGACATCTCGGTCGTCGGCTTCGACGACCAGCCGCTGGTGGGCCTGTGGCGACCCTCGTTGACCACGGTGGATCAAGACTTCGAGGACCTGGGCTCGCGGGCCTTCGGGCTGCTGTCGCAGCTGATCGACGGCGAAACCGACGTGAAGTCCTCGGTGGTCGCCCCCGAGCTCGTGGTCCGGGAGTCGACGGCCCCGCCGCGCGGGTAGCGCGGCCGGTGGGGATGAGGGCCACGTCCGTTGAGATCCGGCGGCCCCGCCGTGCGCCTAGCGCGAATGTGGTGCTTCGACTGGGGTTCAGACACTCAGACACTCCGCGATGGAGCGATGGGGCGATGGCAGCGCGATCAACGGTGCGTCGCAGAGCCTCGATGGCATCGCTCTTGCGGTTCAAGCAGTCAACGAAGGAGTGGTGAAGGAACCGGTCCTGGGTGCGTTGCCGGGCCCGGGCTGGTCTTCGGTCGGGGTTCAAGCCGTCAGCGATGAAGCGGTGGCAATCCGGTTGCCGGTGCGCCGCCGGGGCCAGCCGGTCGTCGGTTGGGGTTCGGGCTCTCAGCGATGGAGTGGTGGCGGACCGGTCCGGGGTGTGTTGCCGGGGCCAGGTCGGAAGGTGCCAGGCTGGGGTCGGTCTGCGGTGTGGCGCTGGCCGGGGCCGGTGGCCTCCATCGCCAGGTCTCCCGTGCGGGTGTGTCGGCGAGGCAGGGGTGCGGCGTGGTCGAGCTCGAGTCCGTCATGGTCTGCATGGCCGTGCCTCCCTTCCCTTGTCCCGCTTCGGTCATCACGCATCGGCTTCTCGGCATTCGTGCCGCTCGGTCGTGTCCTTCCTCCCTGGCAGGGACTTCGCGTCTCGGACCGGTCCGTTCCGGCCCGGTGAAGTCCACCGGGGCGCCTCCCGCTCGCCGGTTCGCCCGGGAGCGTGTGAAGCCCGCTGACGGGGCGTCCCGGTCACCGGTCCGTTCCGCTGACCGGCTCCGGTCCGGTGGAACGATGCCGTTCAACGAGCGTCCCGCTGACCGGCTGGTCCGGTCGTGTCCTGGTCGCTTCGGTCCCGTGTCCCGTC
>NZ_STGY01000060.1 GCF_004912275.1 Glycomyces buryatensis | reverse complement strand
ACTCACAACACCTGCCCTATCTGCCACTTTCATTGACAGCCCGGCCTGGCTAAATCAAACGGCGCCGCCCATGCGAATCGACGCAGCGGTACCCGGTCGCCCGAATCGAATCGAATCGAATCGGTCCGGGCTGCCGCAGCCGCAGCTGCGGCCGCGGGCGGGACGGTCCGGTCGGATCACCGGACCAGCCCCGCGCCATTGGGGCAGTGGCACTTGGCCAGTCGCCCTTGCGGCTCAGTCGCGGCCTGGTGAATTTCCGTCATCCGGTGGGTCGGTGCCCTCTTCTCCGTCTTCGTCTTTGTCGTCTTTGTAGTCCGAGCCGTTCGAAACCAGGATGTAGACCGGGGCGCCCTTCGGGGCCTGGCCGGTGATCGAGGTTGAGAAGGCCTCGCCTTCCTTGCATTCCGAGTCGAACGTGCCCGGGGCGATCGAGGCGTCGAAGCCGGCGCTGGACACCCTGGATCGGGCATCACCCGCGTCCATGCAGTCGATCGATGGGATCGACACCAGGTTCTCGCCGCTGGTCATCTTCGAGTTGGGCTTCGACCAGCCCTTCTCGTCGAGATCCTTCACCGCCGCGGTGAGGACGGCGACGCCGGTTTCCTTAACCTCGACCTTGAGGCTTTCAGTGGCGACGTTCGATCGGAATGTCGCGTCGGTGTCGCCGACGAATGTGGCGGTGGTGGCGTTCGGGGTCGAGCCGACGAACCAGTAGGAGCGGTCCGAGTCGGCCGTTCCGGTCTTGCCGAACATCGGCCGGTCGAAACCGCCGGTGTAGGCGGCGGCGGTGCCGTTGCCGTTGCACTGGGTGCCGCCGGCGTTCTGGTTGACGGTGCATCGCCCTGCGCTGACGGCCGCGTTCGCGACCTCTTCGGAGAAGGCCTGGTCGCAGGTGGGTTGGGCGGCCTCTTCCCATTCGGCGCCGTCGGCGTCGATGACCTTCATGACCGGCAGCGGGTCGCAGTGCTTCCCCTTGGCCGCCACGGTCGCGTACGCCTCGGCCATGTCCATCGGGGTGGTCGGATCCATGCCGAGGGTGAACGAGCCGTAGCTGTCCAAGCTGTCGTTCTCCGCCGCAAGGACAACGCCGCTCTTGGAGTAGAACTCCACGCCCGCCCGCTTGGCGGCGTCATAGGCCTTCGAGGTGCCGACCATTTCCTGGAGCGCCACGAAACCGGTGTTGGAGGAGCGGCCGAACATGCTCCACATGTTCAGCGGCGCAGACGAAGAGATGCCGTTGTTCGGGCACCAGACCTTCTTCCCGCCCGAGTCGCAGGTGACATCCGAATCGGAGCCATCGCCCGCCGGATAGTTCGAGATGTACTTCGCCGGGTTGGGAATGGTGGTCTTGAGCGGCCACCCCTCCTCAAGGGCGGCGAGCATCGTGAACATCTTGAACGTCGAACCCGCCGGATACCCCGCGACCTCGCTGTTGCCGCTGAGCAGTGGGATGGTCGTGTTCGGGTAGTTCGACGGCCCGTCCTTGTCGTCGGTGCGCGGCCCGTTCTCGGACTGGTCGAGGCTGTAGATCCGGTTGACGGCCATCGCTCGGACGTACCCGGTGCCGGGGGTGAGGATCACCGACCCGAGCGCCGCCGGATTGTCGACGTCCACATTGTCCTGGATGATCTCGGTCGCCTTGTCCTGCAACGCGGGGTCGAGCGACGTGACGATCTTGTACCCGCCGCGCTTGAGCAGGCTGATGCGCTCGCGCTCGGACTCGCCGAAGAGCTCCTGGTCGGCCCACCAGGCCCTGAAGTAGTCGCAGAAGAAGCCCCAGCTCGCGGTCGAGACGTCGGTGCATTCGCTGCGCTCCGGCCGCGGGTCCAGACCCAGCGGCTCCTCCTTGGCCGCGTCGGCCTCGGCCTGGGTGATACTGCCGAACGAGGCCATGCGGTCCAGGACCCAGTTGCGCCGGTCCAGGATCTGCGAGTCGTCGCCCTCGCCGTCGAGCAGGCCGTCGGCGTAGGAAGGGAATTTCGGGAGCGACGCGAGCGTCGCCGCTTCCTGCGGTTCCAGCTCGTTCGGCGGCTTGTTGAAGTACGTGTAGGAGCCCGCGTGGACGCCGTAGGCCTGGTTGCCCAGGTAGATCACGTTCAGGTAGCCCTCAAGGATTTCCTCTTTGGACAGTTCGTCCTCGATCGCCATGGCGTATCGAGCTTCGCGGAGTTTGCGGTCGTACGTATCTTCACTCGCATCGATGACCTCATCGATGGTTGAAGCGGAGTAGATCAGGGTATTGCGAACGAATTGCATGGTGAGCGTCGAAGCGCCTTGTTCGCCGCCGCCTTGGTTGGCGACGGCGGCGCGGGCGATACCGGCCCAGTCGACTCCATTGTGTTCGTAGAACTTGGAGTCCTCGGCGGCCAGGAGGGCGTCGATCATGAGGGGATCGACTTCATCGAGCGCGACCTCGCGTCGGTTCTCCTCGTAGAAGGAGGTGATGAGGGTTTCGCCATCTGCGGCGTAGACGTAACTGGTCTGCGGCAACGTCGGCTCGGTGAGTTCGGTCGGTAGTGCATTGAACGAATCAATGCCGTCCTCGGCCAGAAGGCCGGCGGCTCCCATAAGGGGGAAGGCCGCCGCCGCGGCCAGGACCCCAGCGAGGACACCGCTCACAAGCAGGGCAAGGGCGTCGCCCAGGGGACTTCGGTCGCGCTTCAACGTCTCCACCGCCTCAGATTAGATCGGGCACCTTAAGAGCGCAGGGTCGCTTTGTCGTCGGGTGCCCGGGTTTGATACGCCGGACCCTCTGAGGCGAGTTGCCTTCGTATCACAATCGTTATTATTGCGAACCGTCATCGCGATACGAACCGTAGGGGTGAGGCCATCCCGAAGAGTCCGATTTTCGTCTCGGAGAGTAGTCAAACCCTTACAAGAGGTGTAGGGTCCGTTCTTGACAGCGACGTTGAGTTATCGAGAGGTTACTCATACGGAGTTGTCGGGGGGTATGAAGGGGAAATCTCACGGGGAGGTCACGCCGATGGGACTGCTGATCGACTGGACAACCAAGGCACTCTGCCAGGAGGGCGACCCTGACGCACTATTCGTGCAAGGGGCCGAACAGAACAACGCGAAGAAAGTTTGCCGAGGCTGTCCTGTCCGGCTCGAATGTCTCGCCGACGCGCTCGACAATCGCATCGAGTTCGGCGTCTGGGGCGGCATGACCGAACGCGAGAGGCGTGCGCTGCTGCGAAAGCACGCGGACGTCCGCTCGTGGAGGGCAGTCTTCGAGGTAGCGCTCGAAGAAGAACAACGCAACGCCCGCAAGAGCAGCCGGAAACGGATCCCGGTGAATCTGAACTTCTTAGTCACCGGCGGCCGCGCAAGCGGCCGATACGAGACCGCGCCCGCGACGGCAAAACCGTCCGGGCGCGTTGTCATTTCCCCCGCAGGCCGCCGAACGCCAGTCGATCAGGCGCCGCACTCCGCCGAGGCGGCGGCCGGCCCGTTCAGGCCACCGGCGCCTTCGCCGCTCCGCCCGCCGCGGCCCCGAAAGCGCGCAGCCCCTCCAGATCGACCACCTCGGTCCCCAACGTCGGCAGCCACAACTGCGGAATCTCCGGGCACGCCGCCGCATACCGCGACGCCACCCGCTCCTCCGCGGCGCGCCGCCGAGCCAGGTCGGAATGAGTGCGCAGCACCGCCGCCACCGGATCGTCCGCGTCCGCCTCCTCCAACGCCGCCGCCGCGCCCAGGCTCCGCTCCGCCGACAAATCGACCTCCACCGGCGTCAACCGGTTCAAGATCATCCCGTCCAGCGGCATCCGCTCCTCGGTCAGCCGTCGTGAGAAGTACACCGCTTCGGTGATCGCCGCCGGCTCCGGCGCCGCCACCACCAGAAACGACGTCTGGTCGTCCTGCAGCGCACGGAAGGTCGCCTCCGCCCGCTGCCGGAATCCGCCGAACGTGTCCTCCAGACTCGCGGTGAACTCGGCGACATCGGTCAGCAGGTGCCCGCCCAAGACCTTGTTGAACACGCGCGTGAACACCGCCGCGCTGGCTCCCATCAGCGACAGCATCGACCGCCGCGCGCCCGGCGTCGACGCCGCCAGCATTCGGATCACCCGCCCGTCCAGGAACCGGGCCAGCCGCGCCGGCGCGTCCAGAAAGTCCAGCGCCGAACGAGACGGCGGAGTGTCCAGGACGATCAGGTCCCACTTGCCGCTGTCGCGCAGCTGCGAGAGCTTCTCCATCGCCATGTACTCCTGCGTCCCCGAGAACGTCGAGGAAACCGCCTGGTAAAACGGGTTCGCGAAGATCTCCGCGGCCCGCTCCTTCGTGGTGTGGGAGGCGACGACCTCGTCGAAGGTCCGCTTCATGTCGAGCATCATGGCGTCCAGCGGGACGCCCTCGGCGGCCGCGACCGGGCGCGGCGTATTGTCCAGCGCCTCCATCCCCAGCGACTGCGCCAGCCGCCGGGCCGGGTCGATGGTGAGCACGACGGTGCGCCGCCCGTGCTCCTCGGCCGCCCGCAGCGCCAGCGCCGCCGCGGTCGTGGTCTTGCCGACCCCGCCCGAGCCGCAGCAGGCGATGACGTGTTTGTCCTCATTGGCCAGGAGCGCGTCGACGTCGAGGTCAGTCACGGCCTCCCCCTTCAGGGTTGGACGGTGCGTCGGCGATCGAGCGCCGGGCCGGGCCGAGCCCCTTCCGGAGGACCCCGGCGAGTTGGTACAGCCCGGACAGGTCCACGCCCTCGGGCAGCAGCGCCAGTTCGTCGATGGGTCGGCGCAGCCGCTCCAGCCGGTCGCGGTAGGCGCCCGCGGCCTCGATCTCGGCCCGGTTGGCCTCGTATTCGGTCAGCAGGCCCGCGACCTGCGCTGCCGTGGACGGCAGGTTCGACCGTTCGAGACCTTCGCGCAGTTGGTCGGCGGTGATGTCGGCGGTCTTGGTGCCGGCCACCTTGTTGAGGACGACCCGGCCGACGGGGAGGTCGGCTTTGCGCAGTTCGGCGGCGGCGTCGACGGTCTCCTGCACCGGCATGGCGGCGGGGGTCGTCACCAGGTGCACGGCCGTGAGGGAGGAGTGGAGCAGTCGGGCGACCGATCGGGAGTGCTTGCCGATCGGCCCGGTCTTGGCGAGGCGGCCCGATTCGACGGTCACGTTGAGGAACTTGACGACCCGTCCGGTCGGCGGCGCGTCGAGCACCACCGCGTCGTAGGTCATCCGGTCGGATTCGGTGCGCGAGACCGCCTCTTTGAGCTTGCCGGTGAGCAGGATGTCCCGCAGTCCCGGTGCGATCGTCGTGGCGAAGTCGATCGCCCCGAACTTGCGCAGCACGCGTCCGGCCGAGCCGAGCCGGTAGAACATGGTCAGGTAGTCCAGGAGTGCTTCGTCGGCGTCGACGGCCTGCCCGAAGATCTCGCCGCCGTCCAGCCCGGCGGTCAGATGCCGTTCCTGGTAAGGCAGTGGCGGCGCGTCGAACAGCGGGGCGATGCCCTGCCGTCCTTCGACTTCGACCAGCAGCACGCGTCGTCCGTTTCCGGCCAGCGCGAGTGCGAGCGCGGCGGCCACGGTGGTCTTGCCGGTGCCGCCCTTCCCGGTGACGATATGCAGCCTGGGCACGGGAGGAGCGGTGGCACTCATTCATCGGAGTGTAGTCATGCGGGGTCGATATCGCACACCAGCCACTGCGGTTCGCCCTGCTCGGCCACCAGGCCGAACGTCCAGGTGGCGCGGTGGCCGCCGGAGTCGAGTTCGGCGGTGACGTTGGCCTGCCCGACGTCGCGACCCGTTTCGTTCACCTCGGACCAGGCGATGGTCTGTTCGGAGTCGGCCGCGCTGAGGGCTTCGATGACGCCGGTGAGGTCGCGGTCGGCTTTGTCGGAGCAGAGCCATTCGGCGGCGGCCGCGGGGTCGCGGTCGTCCAGGAGTGCGGTGAGGAACGCTTCGACGGTGCGTTCGGGTGTGTCTTCGACGGCGTCGGGGCCGGTCATGAGCTTGGTGGCGACGAAGGTGAGTGCGCCGACGAAGATCATGACGGCGGCGACGGTAATGTAGGTCCACATGCGACTTTGCCGCCGCGGTGTGTCGCGGTGGTGGCGCAGGTGGTCGGTGTCGGGCCGTCCGGGTGGGGCCGGGACCTGCGGCTGGGTTCGGCGCTGGGTCTCGGCACGGTGGTGGGCTGGGCCGCTTTCGGGCCGCTTCGCGGCGGTGTCCGGTGACACGGGTTCTCCCTGGGTTGTCTGATGCACCGTTGGAGGGTGCACTGGGGGGAGGCGACGCACTCTGAGCGTAGCGGTGCGGGGCGGGTCGATCAAGACGCCGTACTGTGGGCACATGGAGAAATGGGAGTACTTGACCGCGCCGCTGCTGATCCACAACACGAAGATGATCCTCGACAACTTCGGTGATGAGGGTTGGGAACTGGTGACGGTGCTGCCCGGCCAGAACCCGGAGCAGCTCGTGGCCTACTTCAAGCGGAAGAAGGAGCAGTAGGTGGCCGACGTCAGCGCTGCGCTCGAACGCCTGGGGTTGACGTTGCCGCAGGTGGTGCCGCCGGTGGCGGCCTATCAGCCGGCGGTGCGCACCGGCGATTACGTGTACGTGTCGGGTCAGCTGCCGATGGTGGCCGGCGCCTTGGCGGCGACCGGGAAGGTCGGCGCCGAGATCGATGTGGAGACCGCCTACGGCCTGGCGCGGATCTGCGCGCTCAACGCCCTGGCGGCGATCGCCTCGATTGCGGACCTCGACGAGGTGGTCAAGATCGTGAAGGTCGGCGGTTTCGTGGCCTCGGCGCCGGGCTTCACCGATCAGCCGAAGGTCGTCAATGGCGCCTCGGACCTGTTCGGTGAGGTGTTCGCAGAAGTCCGCGATGCGAACGGGAAACGCAGCGGCGAGGTAGGGAAGCATGCCCGTGCCGCCGTCGGCGTTTCCGAGCTGCCCTTGGGGGCGCCGGTGGAGGTCGAGCTCATCGCGCAGCTTGCTCCCTCTGTCAAGACGGTCCCGGTTTAGAGCGTCGGTTTCCGGCCTGCCCCACTGCTCACAGAGCGGCGGGGCAGGCCGCAGTCGTCCGCCCGACGGGTCCCGGTCAGGCCGCACTCGCCGCACCGGAGTCCTTGCGCCGCTAGCCGATCGAGGGGATGACGCGGCTTTCGACCTCGCCGAGGGCGATGGTGGTGCCGCGCGGTCCGGGCGCGGTCGCGGTCACCTTGACGACGTCGCCGTTCTGCAGCTGCCACTGCGGGGAGGCGGATTCGCCGGCGCCGAACAGGAGTCCCGAGCGCAGGAGCGCGCCGCCGGCGGTGAGCTGCGCGAGCTGCTGCGCCGGGGTCCAGTAGGACTCGCCGAAGTTGGCGGTGGACACGGCCACGCCGTTGACCTCGATGTTGAGCCTCAGGTCGAAGCCGTAGCGGTCGGATTCCTTCAGGTACGAGGCCATGTCGGGGTCGGGTTGGGGCGCGGCGGTGCGGGCGGCGTTCAGCGCTTCGAGCGGGGTCACCCACGCGCTCATGGAGGTCGCGAACGACTTCGAGTTGAACGGGCCGAGCGCGGCCGGTTCGAGCTCGGCGAAGTCGCGGGCGGTCCAGTCGTTGAGCAGGACCGCGCCGAACACGTGGTCCTCGAACGCGTCGGGCGCGACGGGGCGGCCGAATTCGGATTCGCCGCCGACGATGAAGCCGACCTCGGCTTCGATGTCGAGCGCGTTCGTGGGCGCGAAAACGGCTCCGTGGGCGCCTTCGCGGCGGTGCCCGGAGGGCCGCACCAGGTCCATCCCCGAGGGGATGATGGTGGAGGCGCGGCCGTTGGAGGCGCGCGGGTGCCACCTGAGCGCGTCGGGGGCGTTGGTGGTGAAGTCGACGAAGTCGGTCACCAGCAGCGGGGAGTGCATCTGGGCTTCGGTGACCGGCGTCAGCCACCGGGACGCGATGTCTTCGAGGCTCGGTTCGGTCAGAGCCTCCTGGACCTGGGACCGGACCTGCTTCCATGACTCCCTGCCGAGGGTCAGGAGGCGGTTGAGGGCCGGGTCGCGCAGGGCGACGCAGTTGGCGCAGGTCTGGCAGTCACCCGAGAGGACGGCCTTGTGCATGTCCAGGATCTGGTCGGCGATGCGCACCCCGATGCGGGGGAGCGGCTCGTCCGAGGTCGAAAAGATCCCGTAGGGAAGGTTGTGGATGTTGTAGAGGCTCTCTTCGGCCCCGGGTACCCAGCAGGTCGTCACGTCTCATCCTCCGTCGGTAAAAGGTTGCGGAGGGTCTAACGAGGCTTTGGGGCCTTTGGTCACTCGGAGCCGCGATGCCGGCGCAGAACCGTGACCCAGCACACGCAGGCGGCGATGGCGATGACGGCCATGAGCATCCGCGCGCCGAACTGGATATCGGTGCCGAGCAGGGCCGGGACGGCGAAGATGACCGCGATGCCGAGCAGGATCGACCGGCCGAGCGCGCCGCGGAAGAACCCGGGGCCGTAGATCTTCTCGCGCCACTTCGGGTCCTCGGGATCGGCGTCGACGTGGCGGACCGGGGCGCGGCGGGCCTCGGGCGGGAGCGTCTGCGTCGCGTTCGGCCCCGCGGTGATGCCGTCGCCTAGGTCGTCGAGGTCGGCGGCGGCCTGCCTGGATCGTTTGGCCAGGTCCTTCATGGCGAGACTCTCGGCCACCGCCGCAAGTGCCAGGTGGGTGCGGGGCTGGTCGGGAGCAAGCCGGACGGCGTTCCAGGCGGCGTCGAGCGCGGGCTGCGCGGCCCCGGCGCGGCGCGTGATGAGCGCGTAGTGGACGTGGTGGATCCACGAACCGTGGTCGACCTCGAGGAGGCTCGCGGCGGCCTGCATGGCCTCTTCACGCCGCTCGGCATCGGCCAGGGCGTAGCCGCGCACGATCAAGGCCCTGCGATGGACGGAATCGTGGGCGAGGGCGGCGCCGGCGAACACCAGCGCCTCGTCGGGATCGCTTTCGGCCAGGGCGATCGCGCCGGCCATCGCGTTGACATCGGGATCGAGGGGGTCGAGCCGCAAGGCGGCTTCGACCTCGGCGCGAGCGTCGGGCAGGGCATCGAGGTCGTACATGAGCTCGGCACGCTGCAGGTGGTCGGCGACGGTGCGCGGCGCGGGGTCAGAGTCCATCAAACTTCTCCCGAACGGGAATCAGGGCTGGTACAGCAACGCTACCGCGCTCGCGGCCAATCCTTCGCCTCGTCCGGTGAAGCCCAGGCCGTCAGTGGTGGTCGCGGACAGCCTGACCTGCGCTTCTATCGCTTTCGAGAGGGCGGTCTCGGCCTCGGCGCGACGCGGCCCGATCTTGGGCCGGTTGCCGATGACCTGGACGGAGACATTGCCGATGGCGTAGCCGGCCTCGCGCACGAGCCGGGCGGTCTCCGCAAGCAATGCCTGCCCGGAGGCGCCGGCCCATTCGGGG
Organism: Glycomyces buryatensis; assembly: GCF_004912275.1. Lineage (GTDB taxonomy): Bacteria > Actinomycetota > Actinomycetes > Mycobacteriales > Micromonosporaceae > Glycomyces > Glycomyces buryatensis. Next base: position 47,602 of record NZ_STGY01000060.1, on the reverse strand, counting down.
CGGGAGGTACCGAAGTTGGAGCCCAGGTCGCCGAGCCCGGCTGCCGAAAGCAGCGCGTCGCAGACCGCGTGAGCGGCCACGTCGCCGTCCGAGTGCCCGGCCAGGCCCGGGGTTCCGGGCCAGTCCAGGCACGCCAGACGACAAGGCTGTTCGGGATCGAAGCGATGGACATCGCTACCGTGCCCGACGACCATGGGCGGAAATTCAGAACTCACTTGTTGTGGTGATCCGCGCCAGAAGCTACTGGACCGGAGCCTCCGACAGCAGGACCTTGTCGAGGATGTTGTCAGCCTCGGTCTTCACGCAGTCCTCGGCGAGGGCGATCTCGCCGGTGAGGATTTCGCGGGCCTTGGAGAGCATTCGCTTTTCGCCTGCGGACAGTCCGCGTTCCCGGTCCCGACGCCACAGGTCACGAACGACCTCAGCTATTTTCAACGGGGACCCGGAGGCGAGTTTCTCGACATTGGCCTTGTAACGCCGCGACCAGTTGGTGGGTTCCTCGGTGTGCGGAGCGCGCAGCACGTCGAAGACCTCGCTGAGTCCTTCGGCGCCGACGACCTCGCGGACGCCGACCAGTTCGACGTTCTTGGCCGGAACCTTGACCGTGAGGTCACCCTGCTCGACTCGCAGTACGAGGTATTCCTGTTCGACACCGCCGATAACGCGAGTTTCCACAGCTTCAACAAGTGCGGCCCCGTGGTGGGGGTAGACAACGGTCTCGCCGACACTAAAACTCATAGGATCGAAACCCCTTTCGCTGTGTCTAGCCTAACACGTCGCCGGGGTAATCCCCGACAGCGGATCGACATGAATTCCCTGGTCAATTGGTGTGTGACTGACTACTCTACGGCACCTTGGGCATCCGGAGCGGATGGAGAGGCGACAAATGAGGTCTGCGTCGCTCCAGTTCGGTGGGCAGAAAACCCCCAATTGAGGTCTGCTCGCAGTGCCGGTGTCCTCAATTCCCAAGCCGGGTCCCCGAAAACCGCGCTGCCTCATGAGACTGCGTTGGTTGATGAGCCTGTTGGTTGATGAGCCTGTTGGTTGATGAGACTGAGGACTCGGCGGCGCGCGGGCCGCGGAACGGGCGAACATGAGTCGTCTAGGCTGTCGTCAGCATTCCTGTCGGAACTCAGGGAGGACCAGCAGTGGCCAGGGGAATCAGCACGGCGACTTTCGTACGCCGCGCCAGCGTGTTCGCGATCGCGGGTGCCGCAGCGACTGCGCTGTCGGCCTGCGGCGCGGGCCAGGTGAGCCAGACTGACACCAAGCAGTCGGCGATCGCCGGGGTGAACGTCGACGCCGGCGACCTCGCGCTGCGCGACCTCCAGGTCGAGTTCGAGTCCGTCGAGGGCTACGAGGCCGGCGCCGACGCGCCGCTTCGGGTCTGGATCGACAATGAGGGCGACGCCGAGGTGAGCCTGGTCGGTGTCACGACCGACGCCGCCGAGGCGGTCACGCTCGTCAGCGCCGACGCCCCCGAGGCCGAGCCGACCGAGGAGACCTCCGAGGAGACCTCCGAGGAGGCCGAGGACGAGCCCCCGGCTGAGGACGAGACCCCCGCCGAAGACGAGGAGGCGACCTCCGAGGAGCCCACGGACGGCACCGAGGAAGACGCGGACGGCCCTGAGGGGACGACCGAGGAAGCCGCCGAGGAGCCCGCCGAGGACGCCCCACTCGGAGAGACCTCCTTCAACATTCCGATCGCCCCGGCGCAGTTCGTCGCGTTCGACGTGAACGCCGAAGGCGACTACCTTCTGCTCGAAGGCCTCACCGAGCCGCTCGCCTCCGGCGACACCATCGAGATCGAATTCCACTTCGAAGGCGCCGAGTCGGTCACCGCGATCATCCCGGTAGGCCAGGCCGAAGACGCCGCCGACCGCGAGTACATCGAGAACCCCGGCGCCGGCGGACACTAGCGCCAGCAGCCTCCCGAGGCCCTTTCCCTTGCGGGAGAGGGCCTCGGCTCGTTCTACCGGGCCAGCGGCCAGCGCCGATCGACGGTCTCGTTGCGGCCCTTGCGCCGGAAGTACTCCTCCAGGCTCGCCGCGTCCTCGGCGAACCAGCCCACCTGCGCGGCGTGCAGCTCGGCCAAAGGCACGGCGCCGACCTCGGGGTAGGCGGCCCCGATCGCCCTCGCCAGCGCGACCGTGGCGATCGCGTCGCCGGCCGCGGAGTGCGCGTCGTCAAGGTCCACTCCGTAGTGCGCGCAGGTGACGCCGAGGGTGCGTTTGCCGCGGCGGTAGCGGTCGACGCGCTTGTCCAGGACCGACGGGTCGATGAGGGCGATGCGGTCCCAGTCGGGCTGGGCGACGCCGTGGCGGTCGAGTTCGTACGCCAGCATCGTGCAGTCGAAGCCGGCCCGGAAGGCCACCACCGGGATGCCTGCGTCGATCGCCTCGCGCAGCGCGTCGGCGAGTTCGCCGAGCGCCTTCGCCGGTGCCTCGCCGTCGGACTGCACCTGCGCGTCGGTGATGCCGTGGACGCGGGTGGCGCCGGCGGGGATCGGCACCCCGGGGTCGATCAGCCAGGTCCGGGCGGCCACGGGGCCGGTGCCGGTGGGGGCGTTCACCAGGGCCGCCTGGATTATCCGGTCCTGTTCGCACACCACGCCGGTCGTCTCCGTGTCGAATCCGAGTAGCGGTCCCGCATACCATTTGTCGCTCATGCCGCCACCGTACCGGTGCCCTGTGACACCTCACCTATATGCTCTTGTCGGCGTTAGGGGGTGTCGGGTGGCGCCGGCCGGCGCCACCCGACACCCCCAAAGATGCGCCACCCCTTTTCTGCCCATATGCGACTCTGCCGCTGTGATTCCCCGATCACCGCGAAATCAGCTCTGGAGGAGCGTTGCTCGATTTTCTAGATCCCGTCATTGACGCCATCGATTCCTGGGGTAAGAACCTTGACAGCGAGTACGGCACCGAGATCGGGTCGACCGTCGACGCCGTCTGGGGCATCCCGCTGATCGTGGCGCTGTTCACCGTCGGTCTCATGTTCACGATCCAGTTGGGCGGCATCCAGTTCCGCCACTTGTTCTACGCGCTGTGGCTCGGCCTGTTCAAACGCAAGGAGAACGGCCAGTCCGAAGGCGATGTCAGCCACTACCAGGCGCTGTCGATCGCGCTGGCCGCGACGGTCGGCGTCGGCAATATCGGCGGCGTCGGCGCGGCGATCGCCATCGGCGGTCCCGGTGCGCTGTTCTGGATGTGGGTGACCGGCCTGCTCGGCATGGCCACCAAGTACTCCGAGGCACTGCTCGGTGTCAAGTACCGCAAGACCAACAAGAAGGGCCAGCAGTCCGGCGGCCCGCAGCGCTACCTCTCGGACGGAATCGGCGGCCCCATCGGCAAGGTGCTGGCGTTCCTGTTCGCGTTCTTCGGCGTCGTCGCCAGCTTCGGCATCGGCAACGCCGTCCAGGCCGGCAATGTGAGCTCCGGTCTGCAGGGCCAGCTGGGCGAGGACTCCTGGTGGCAGCCCGAATACACCGGCCTGATCATCTTCGTCGCCCTGGGCATCACGATCCTCGGCGGCATCAAGTGGATCGGCAACGTCGCGGCGGCACTGGTCCCGCTCATGATCGTGCTGTACGTCAGCGGCGCGCTGGCGGTCCTGGCGATCAACTGGAACGTCCTCGGCACCGCTTTCGAGATGATCTTCACCGATGCGTTCACCGGCAGTGCGGCCGTGGGCGGCTTCGTCGGTTCCTCGATCCTGATCGCGATCCAGATCGGTTTCGCCCGCGGCATCTTCTCGAACGAGTCGGGCCTGGGCACCGGCGGGATCGCGGCCGCGGCGGCGAAGACCGACCAGCCGGTCCGGCAGGGCCTGGTCTCCATGACGCAGACCTTCATCGACACCATCGTGGTGGTGACCCTGACCGGCCTGGTCATCGTCGTCACCGGGGTGCTCGGTACGACCTTCGTCAACGATGACGGCAACGATGAATTGGTCTCGAACGCGGACCTGACACGCCTGGCCTTCGAGACCGGTCTGGGCGGGGCGGGGACGCTCGGCGGCACCATCGGCGGCTGGATCGTCGCGATCGGCCTGGCCACGTTCGCGTTCTCCACGATGATCGGCTGGTCCTACTACGGTGAGAAGTGCCTGGAGCGCTTCACCGGCCGCGTCTTCATCTTCCCGTACCGGATCGTGTTCGTCTTCGTCGCCTACCTCGGCTCGGTCACCAGCCTCAGCGTGATCTGGGGCCTCTCCGACATCGCGAACGCGCTCATGGCCGTGCCGAACCTCATTGGCCTGATCATGCTCACCCCGGTGGTGTACGCGGAGACGAAGAAGTTCTTCGCCCAGCCCGACTGGCGGCTGCTGCCGTCGGACGCGGTCGACGGGGCCGGGGAAGGCAAGTCGGAGCCGGCGGACGAGCCGGCCCTGGCCGACGCGACGGCCGTGCAGTCGTCCGAGGGCAAGTCCGCTTCGGGCGATGCGGGCTCCGCGCCCGCCTCGGATGCGAAGCCCGCCACCGATTCCGAGAAGAAGTCGGATTAACGCACTGTCACAGCCCGCCGATAGCATGTAGGACATGCCACAGACCCGACCTGGCGCGACGAATCTGGAGATCGTCCTCGAACGCGTCACGTACGCGAACGAGGAGACCGGGTACACCATTGCCCGCGCTTCCAGCGCCAGGTCGGGCGGCGAGCTGATCACGATCGTCGGTCCACTGCTCGGCGCGCAGATCGGGGAGAGCCTCGAGGCCGTCGGGCGGTGGACCAGCCACCCCAAGTACGGCCGCCAGTTCGAGGTCTGGTCGTACCGGACGGTCCTGCCGGCCACGATCCAGGGCATCGAGCGCTACCTCGGCTCGGGGCTCATCAAGGGGATCGGGCCGAAGACCGCCGAGAAGATCGTGGCCCACTTCGGCACCGACACCCTCGACGTCATCGACTCGGAGCCCGAGCGGCTCATCGAGGTCCCCAGCCTGGGTCCCAAGCGCACCAAGGCCATCGCCGCCGCCTGGGAGGAGCAGCGGGCGATCAAAGAGGTCATGGTGTTCCTCCAATCGGTCGACGTCTCCACCTCACTGGCCGTGCGGATCTTCAAGAAGTACGGCGACGCCTCGATCGGCGTGGTCAAGAACGAGCCGTACCGGTTGGCGAACGAGGTGTGGGGCATCGGGTTCAAGACCGCCGACTCGGTCGCCCGGGCCGTCGGCATCCCGCACGATTCGCCCGAGCGGATCAAAGCCGCCCTTCAGTACACGCTCTCGCAGGCCTCCGATGCCGGGCACTGCTTCCTGCCCGCCCCGAACCTGGTCGCCGACACCGTCGAACTGCTGGAGTTGGAGGCGGCCTTGGTGTCGGCCGCGCTCGGCGAGCTCGTCGCCGAGGGCGAACACGTCATGGCCGAGGACGTGCCCGTAGACGACGGGACGGTCCCGGCCCGGTATCTGGCGCCGTTCTTCCATGCTGAACGCGGCCTGGCCTCAGGGCTGGCGGGTCTGCTCCGCACTGGGGAGGACCGGCTGCCGGCGTTTCGAAAGGTCGACTGGGACAAGGCCTTCGCGTGGCTGCGGCGCCGCCGGGACGCCGAGCTCGCGCCCGAGCAGGCCGACGCGGTCCGCCTCGCCCTCAGCGAGAAGGTCGCGGTCCTGACCGGCGGACCCGGCTGCGGCAAGAGCTTCACCGTCTCATCCGTGGTCGACCTCGCCAGGGCCAAGGGCGCCAAGGTCATGCTCGCGGCTCCGACCGGCCGGGCCGCCAAGCGGCTGGCCGAACTGACCGGCTTCGAGGCGACCACCCTCCACCGCCTGCTCGAGCTGCGGCCCGGCGGCGACGCCGCGTACGACAGGGACAACCCGCTCGACGTGGACCTGCTCGTCGTCGACGAATCCTCCATGCTGGACACGATCCTGGCGAACAAGCTCGTCAAGGCGATTCCGCCGGGCGCGCACCTGCTGCTCGTCGGCGACGTCGACCAGCTGCCGAGCGTCGGCGCCGGGGAGGTCCTGCGCGACCTCCTCGCGGCCGAGCAGATCCCGAGGGTGCGTCTGACGCGGATCTTCCGGCAGGCCGCCGAGTCGGGCGTGGTCGCCAACGCCCACCGGGTCAACTCCGGCGACTTCCCCGCCCTGGAGGGCTACGACGATTTCTTCTACTTCGCCTGCGACGACAATGAACTCGTGGCCGATCACGTGGTCGACATCGTGGCGCGCCGCATCCCGTCCAAATTCGGGCTCCACCCGGTCCGCGACGTCCAGGTGCTCTCGCCGATGCACCGCGGCGGCCCCGGCGCGGGGAACCTGAACCTGAAACTTCAGGAGGCGCTGACGCCCCCGCGCGAAGGCCTGCCCGAGCGGCGATCCGGCGGGAGGGTGTACCGGGTGGGGGACAAGGTCATCCAGATCCGCAACAACTACGCCAAGGGCGTCGCCGGGGTCTTCAACGGCACCGTCGGGGTGGTGGAGGCGATCGACGAGGTCGGCCAGACGCTGACGGTGCGGACCGACGAGGACGAGGAGGTCGATTACGAGTTCTCGGAGCTCGACGAACTCGTCCACGCCTACGCCATCACCGTCCACCGCTCGCAGGGCAGCGAGTACCCCGCGGTCGTCGTACCGGTGACGACGAGCGCCTGGACCATGTTGCAGCGCAACCTGATCTACACGGCGATCACCCGCGCGAAGCGCCTGGTGGTCCTGGTCGGATCCAAGAAGGCGATCGCGGTCGCGGTCAGGACCGCCGGCACCGGCAAACGCCACACGGGACTGACCCACCGCCTCGCCTCGTAGCTTTAGGCCTGGGCCTCCGCCATTCGGGCCCCCGCGCCGGCGCGCGCGAGCTTCGATTGCGCGGCGGTCGCCGCGGAATGATCGACGCCCGCCAGGACGGTCGAGGGCAGTTCGTCGATCAGACTCCCGGCCGCCGCCGGGCCGAGGCCAGTGATCTCGCGGATCTGTTCGATGACGAGGACCGGCCGGGCACCGGGCTCGTAGAGGATGACCTCCCAGCCGCCGGGGCTGGACTCGCCGCCCTCGGCGCCCGGATAGACCACCCAATGCGGGGACTTCTCGTCCTGCTTGTAGGAGCGCTGCGTGACGGTCACCATCACCGCGACGACCCCGCACCCGACCACGAACAGGCCGAGCACGAGGGCGTTGATGAAGGCGGCGTCCACCGGTGGTTAGCGGTAGTTGGTGAACTGGAGCGCGACGTCGAGGTCCTTGCCCTTGAGGAGCGCGATGACGGCCTGGAGGTCGTCGCGCTTCTTGCCGGTGACGCGGAGCTTCTCGCCCTGGATCTGCGGCTTGACGCCCTTGGGGCCCTCGTCGCGGATGATCTTGCCGATCTTCTTCGCGTCCTCGGTGCCGATGCCCTGCTTGAAGGTGACGTCGATCTTCGACTCCTTGCCCGAGACGCGCGGGTCGCCGGCGTCGAGGGACTTCAGGGAGATGCCGCGCTTGATCAGCTTCTCCTTCAGCACGTCCAGGGCGGCCGTGACGCGGTCCTCGGTCTCGGCGGAGATCACCGCGGCCTCGTCGCCGCTGCGCTCGACATCGGCGCCGGTGCCGCGGAAGTCGAACCGGGTCGCAAGCTCGCGCTTGGCCTGGTTGATCGCATTGTCGAGCTCGGCGAGGTCGATCTCAGAGACGATGTCGAACGAGGCGTCAGCCATGGTCAGCCAATCCTTCCGGTTACGGGTGCGCGATCGTCAAGCTTAGTCCGGCCCCGCCGCCGCTTCCGCCTGGCTGTCAACTACCGCCGGTTGAGGCCGGTGGCTTGTCGCTCGTGCCCGCCGCTGGCCGCGGCGTATCGGCGACATTGGGCGTATTGACAAAAGCCCAAGTCGTGCGTGCGTGGTCACGAACGTTGACCGCGGCTACCTGGTCGGCGGCTCCAGCGAGTCCGCAGCCGACACAGGCGAAATCATCTCTGGCGGGCCGGTTGGCCTTGGCGGTGTGCCCGCACAGCGGGCACCGCCGCGAAGTGTGTCGAGCGTCGATGACGACCACCGGGACCCCGGCCCTCTTGGCCTTGTAGGTGATGAAGGCCTGGAGCTGGTGGAAAGACCACGAGTTGAGCTCGCCTCGCTGGGCGGCTGTGAGCCGTACCCGGTCGCGAATACCGGCAAGGTCTTCCATGCCGATACCGCGGCCGGTGCGTTCAGCCGACGTTACGAGCTGCTTTGCGGTCCGATGGTTCTGGTCTTTGACCGCCCGCGCCTCCCGGCGCGAGCGGGCCTTGAGTTTCCGCTTCGCCGACTTGGTCGCTTTGGCCTGCAGCTCGGCCCGGACCTTCGCCATCCGGCGACGGCAGCAGCTTCACCTGCACGACCTGGATACCCACGAGCTCAACGGTAACGACCGGATTCGATGCGAACACCCGTTCCCCACCCGAACGGGTGATATGAACGCCGTCACTCGCTGCTCGCAGTCCCGCGGCGCGGGACTGCGAGCAGGCAGTCGCCCCGAACTCCTCCAGGCGCTGAAGCACCTGGGTTCCTTCGGGAAACTAGCTGAACACCAGCAGGTGGGGCGGTCTCGCGCGTCTACCGCCTACGGTTTTACGGGCCGGAGTGAACACAGTCTCAAACAGGAGTAACCCGCTTGCGCACTACCGGGGCGGGGAAGTTATTCTTGCTCCGCTGTACAACACGGCAGGTTGCCCGAGCGGCCAAAGGGAGCTGACTGTAAATCAGCCGGCATTGCCTACGTAGGTTCGAATCCTACACCTGCCACCAGCGAGAGAAAGGCCCGTGACCAGGGGAAACCCGAGGTCACGGGTCTTTTTCTATCGCCCGATCGAAACTCGTGGGCCGATACCTGTCGGTCGATCGAAACGACCAAGTCGTTTCCGGTCGGTCGATAGAAATCTGCGGACGGGTTTCTATCGAGCGACCGGAATCGGTTCGTTCGGCAGCCAGGCGACCGTCTCCCAGCCGCCCATATCTCGCGGACCGGCCCGGAACTGCCCGCCGACCGTCTCCACCCGTTCGGTCAACCCCAGCAGACCGAGGCCGCCGCCGGATTCGGCGAGGCGGCCCCGTCCGGGACGGCCGTCGTCGCGCACCGATACCTCCAGGCCGGCGGTTCCGGCCGCCGCGACCACCACCCGGACATGCCCCGCACCCCTGGCGTGCTTGCGGGTGTTCGTCAGTGCCTCGCGAACGACCCGGTGGGCGGTCGCGGCGATCTCGGGGGCGACCCTCCCGGCCAGTTCAGGTGAGATGAAGCTGGTGGCGTCGGTGCCTTCGCTGCTGAAGCGCTGGACCAGGTCCTCGATTTGGGCGAGGTCGCCGAGCGGGTTCGTTCCGGCCCCCGAGTCGGGTTCGCGCAGCATCGTCACCATCCGCCGCATCGACGTCAGCGCCGCCAGCCCGGCCTCCTCGATGTCGGCGAAGGACTTCTGCGGGTTCGTGTCGGCCACCTGGGCGGCTTGAGCGAGGACGACGATGCCGGTGACGTGGTGGGCGACGAAGTCGTGCATCTCGCGGGCCAGTTCGAGGCGCTCCGAGCGCCGAACCTCGTCCTGTGTCTCGCGCCGGAGTTTGTCCATGCTGTACAGGTAGGCGCCGAAGCCGACAACCGATGTGGTCCCCAAGAAGATTCCCAGCTCCGCGGCGAACAACGTCGCGTTGTTCGTGGAGAACCAGCGAAACCCGTAGAACATGATCGCCGCGATCTGGGCGATCGCCACCCACCGACCGGGTGGGGCGTCCCAATGCCGCACCGCGAACAGCAGCAGGATCCACATTCCGAACAGCTCGCCGATCCCGGAGTCCAGCCGATCGTCGAAGGCCACGATCAATGTCGTCGCGATCGAGACGATTGCGGCGTAGGCGATCCAGCGCTTCCGGCCGGGCCGGTAGAACCAGAACACCCCGATGACGAACAGGCCCACCGCGGTCTCGAACCAGCCGAGCGGATGGTAGATCGGAGGCTTCTGGCCCTCGGGGTGGGAGACGGCCTCGAGGAACAGCGTCAGTCCGATCATCGATACGATGCCGATTTTGAGCGTGCGCGCCCCGATCCGGTTCAGGCGGGCACTCCAGGGCTGTCGGGAGGTCATGCCCCGAACGTAACCGGGAATTCGCGGCCCTCGGCCGAAAGGCCTACCCGGCCGCCCGATACCTATCGGCCGATCGAAACCCGTGGGCGGGTTCCTATCGCTCGATGGAAACCGGTTCGGTCGGCAGCCAGGCCACCGTCTCCCAGCCGCCCTGAGTTCTCGGTTGGGCCCGCAACTGTCCGCCGACGGCCTCGACGCGTTCGGTCAGGCCGACCAGTCCGACGCCCGCGCCGGTCCCCGACAGCCGACCGGGGGCGCGGCCGTCGTCGCGGACGGCCACCTCCAGGCCCTGACCGCCGGTGGCTGCGACGACCACTCGCACACGGTGCGCGCCCCGGGCGTGCTTGCGGACGTTCGTCAATGCCTCGCGCACGACCCGGTGGGCGGTCGCGGCGATCTCGGGGGCGACCCTCCCGGCCAGTTCGGGGGAGATGAAACACGTCGCGTCGGTGCCCTCGCGGCTGAAGCGCTCGACCAGGTCCTCGATCTGGGCGAGGTCGCCGAGCGGGTTCGTCCCGCCTCCGGAGTCGGGCTCGCGCAGCATCGTCACCATGCGACGCATTGAAGCGAGCGCCGCCAATCCGGCCTCTTCGATGTCCGCGAAGGACTTCTGCGGATTGGTGTCCGCCACCTGCGCCGCCTGGGCGAGGACGACGATGCCGGTGACGTGGTGGGCGACGAAGTCGTGCATCTCGCGCGCCAGCTCCAGCCGCTCGGCCTGCCGCACCTCCTCCTGCGTCTCGCGCCGCAGCCTGTCCAGACTCCGCAGGTAGGCGCCGAAACCGATGACGGTCGTCATCGCCATGGTGATCATGAGAATTCCGGCGACGATCGACCCCGGATAGGTGAAGTAGCGGAACCCGATCATCACGATCGCCAACCCGAGCACGACCGCCACCCAGCGGCCCGGCGACGCGTCCCACTGCCGGACCGCGTACAGCATCAGCAGCAGCATCGCGAAGCTCTCGGCGACCCCGATGCTGCGCGTCTGGGGATCGGTGTTCGTGATCATCGCCAGCACCGTCAGGGCGATCGAGGCGAAGGCGACGACGGCGATCCACCACTTGCGGCCGGGCCGGTACAGCGTGAACACGGCGATGGCGAGCAATGCGACCGGGAACTGCACCCACCCGATCGGCTCGCCCATCGGCATCGGACTGTCGTCGCTGCCCGAGAACGCCTCGGCGAGCAGCGTCAATACCAGCCCGCCGACCGTCGCGATCTTCAGCAGGCGCATGGCGACGCGGTTCATCCGGGCGCTTGGGGAAGGCTTGGCGCTCATGCCCTGAAACCTAACCGGGTAATCGCCGGCCTCGGCCGAAAGGCCTATCCCGCCGCCCCGAAACCGGTCATCGAGCCGAAGCGGGCCCGGCCCTCGCCGGGCGAGGCTTGGCGGCATGAACGGATTGATGATTCTGGCGACCGGACTCTGCACGGTCCTATGCGTGGCGTACCTGCTCGTCGGGACGTTCCTGCCCCTGTACCTCTCCACCGACCGCAAGGAAACCGACCGATGATGCCGTCCACGACCGCACCGGGGGCCCCGCCCATGCTCACCGCCCGCGCCCTCCACAAGCACTACGGTGCCGCCGTGGCCCTCGGCGGCGTCGACTTCGCCGTCGGCTCCGGCGAGTCGATCGCCGTGACCGGGCCCTCGGGCTCCGGCAAGTCGACGCTGCTGCACTGCCTGGCCGGGATCATCCGGCCCGACGCCGGCGAGGTCCGCCTCTATGACGAACGCATCGACGTCCTCTCCGAACGCGAACGCAGCCACCTGCGGCGCACCAGGTTCTCGTTCCTGTTCCAGTTCGGGCAGCTGCTGCCCGAACTGCCCGCCGACGAGAACGTCGCCCTGCCGCTCATGCTCGGCGGCATGCCGCGGCGCAACGCCCTCGGTCCGGCCCGCGAACGGCTCGCCCAGCTCGGCTTGGCGGGCAAGGAGGACCGGCGTCCCGGCGAGCTGTCCGGCGGCGAGGCCCAGCGCGTCGCGCTGGCACGGGCCCTGGTGGTCCGGCCCGCCGTCGTCTTCGCCGACGAACCCACCGGCGCGCTCGACCGCGCCACCGGCGACCAGGTCATGAGCGTGCTGCTGCAGACCGTCGCCGAGCTCGGCGCGGCCCTCGTCGTGGTCACGCACGACCCGGTCATCGCCGCCCGCTGCACTCGGACCATCGAACTCGTTGACGGGCGCATTCGGCGCGACGACGGCAGCCTGGCCGGTTCGGTCCGCGCGGGGGCGACCCGATGACCGCGCTGGCCTGGCGCCTGACCCGCCTCGGCGGACGCTCCGCCCTGTTCAGCACCGGCCTGACTGCGCTGGCCGTGGCGGTGGCGACCCTGCTGCTTCAGTTCGCCGTCGCCGGGAACTTCGCGTTCGCTGAACGCGCCGACCGCACCGATTGGCGCAATCCCGTTCCCGCCGAAGACGGTTCGGTGATCATCGCCACCGCCGTCGACTACTACGGCCCCAACTCCATCACCCGCATTGACCTCGCTCAGACCGCTTCCGACGGCCTGGCCCCGCCCGGCCTCGCAGACTTTCCCGAGCCGGGCGAGGTCTGGGTGTCCCCGGCGCTGGCCGACCTGCTCGAAGACGTCCCCGCCGAAGACTTTCTCGACCGCTACGAAGGCGCAGTGGCCGGGGAACTCGGCGACGACGCGCTCGCCCACGCGGACGAACTTGTCGCCGTGGTCGGCCGCGACTTGGGCAGCGCCGCCATGACCGGCGAGCGCGAAGGCGCCGACGTCGTGTCGCCGACCGCCGTCGCCGGTTTCGACAGCGGCACGCCCGATATCGCCTACGGCTTCTACCAGATTCTGATGGTGGTCGCAACGATCCTGATGGCCGTCCCGGTGGCCATCTTTGGTGCCGCTGCGGCCCGTCTCACCGTCGCCCGGCGCGACGAACGCCTCGCGACGCTCCGCCTGATCGGTGCCACCCCGGGCCAGATCGTCAGTCTGACTTTGATCGAGACCACGCTCGCGGCGATCTCGGGAGCCTTGGTCGGCACGGTCGCGTGGATGGCGGTCACGCCGCTGATCTCCCGCATCCCTATCGATGGCGGGCCTTGGTTCGTCGCCGACCTGTGGGCCGGTGCGCCGTGGATGATCGCGGTGGCCCTCGCCGTCCCGATCCTGGCGGCGATCTCGGCCCTGATCGGCCTGCGAAGCGTGGTCATCAGCCCGCTGGGGGTGGCCAGAAAGGTGAAAGCCAAGGGGCTGCGGGCGATCCGCGTGGTGGTCTTCGCGGTCTGCGTGATTGCCTTCCTGATCGGCTCCCAGATGGTCGGCGGCAGCGAAGTGCTCTTCGCGACGATCATGCTGGGCCTGCTCGCCGCATGCATCGCGGCGATGAACCTGATGGGGCCGTGGGTAGTTCAGATGATCGGCAGGATCTTCGCGCGCACCGCCCGGCACCCGGCTCGGATGCTGGCGGGCCGCCGCCTCGCCGAGGACCCGAAGGCCGCCTGGCGGGCGGTCGCCGGAGTCTCCCTGGCCGGGTTCATCGCCGGTTCGATCGCACTGGTGCCGATGGTGCAAACAGACACCACTCCAAAGGAAACCGAGACTGTGGCGGCCCTGGTCGACGCGGAGGACGCCGAGGACCTCGCGGCCCTGGCCAGCGCCGAACTCGACGGACTGGCCGACGTGGACCTGACCGACGGCGTCGGGGACGTTGCGGCCGGGGACGGCCAGCAGGTCCTGGTCGCGACGACCCCGGGCGAGGAGGTCGAGCACGTCAGGACCATCCTCACCACGGTCCTTCCCGGCGACCCGCCCGTGCGGGAGATCGATGCGACGATGCTGTCGAACCGGCTCGTCGGCAGCATTCGCGTCGGCGTCACCGTCGTCCTCGCGGTGGTGTTCGCGACCGCGGCGGTATCGGCAGCGATCAGCGCGATCGGCTCGGTCCTCGACCGCCGCCAGGCCTATCGGCTGCTCCACCTGGCCGGAACCCCGCAACGGGTCCTCGACCAGGCTAGGCGCCAAGAGACCTTGCTGCCCTTGGCGGTCCTGGGCGGCACCGCGACCCTGACCGGCCTGGTCATGACCGCCCCGATCATCGGAGGCATGGGCTTCGACGCCAGCGGGGTCCTGATTCTGGGAGCGACCGTCGCCATCGGAACCGCAGCGGTGGTGGCCGCAGGCTCGCTGTCCCGCCCCCTCCTGGCCTCGGTCATGCGAGACGTCAGCCCGCAGCCGGATTAGAACGCGAAGGCGCGCTTCCCCTTGCAGTGGGAAGCGCGCCGGGTCTTGCGGGCCGGGCGGGTTAGGCGATGTCGCCGGACTTGATCCCGGCGAGCAGGCCACCGAGGTCGGCGGTGCTCACGCGCAGGTGCGGGAAGTCGCCCTCGGTGGGCAGCTTCGAGTCTCGAATTGCGAACGAGGCCGCGACCGGGGCTACCTCGACACATTCACCACTGCCCACGCTGCGGCTGGACTTCCTCCACGAGGCGTCGTGGACGCAGGCCACCTCAACACAGTTGCCGTTCCCACCACTGCGGCTGGATTTGCGCCAATGAAGCGATTCCACGTCAAACACCTTCAAAGCAGTTCGGATGATCTTCACCCGATGCTACCTGTTAGTTTTCGGATCTTCTTCAGCGACTCCTCTGGGTTCAACGCTATGACCTGCAATTTCATATGGGCCTTCTGGTACTCGGTGAAGTGTTCGGGTTCCTCCAGAACCTGCCCTCGGGTGAAGTTGTCGAGATAGACGACCGGCTCATCCACTGCATCCGGAAACCCGAGCAGCACATACGGTCCTGTCATCGCTGGGTGGCCTCCTGCGGCGAACGGGAGGATTTGGATCTCGATGTTCGGAAGCTCGGCGAGCTCACCGAGATGTTCGAGTTGGGCTCGAAACTGCGGTGCGGAGCCGACCTGCCGCAGCAGGACTGCCTCGTTAAGGACGGCCGAGATTTCGACCGGGTCGTCCCGCCGCAGGATGTCCTGGCGGTGAAGCCGAGCCGCGACCTTCTGGTCGACATTCTCGTCGCCAGCGGTCAAGCGGAAAATGGCTCGCGCGTAGTCATCGGTTTGGAACAGTCCCGGCATGATCTCGGGTTCATATGTACTGAGCATGACCGCTTCTTCTTCCAGCCCCACATAGAAGCTGAACCAGTCGGGCATGATTTCGCTGTAGTTCTGCCACCAGCCGCGCTCGGTTGCGCCGCGTGCGAGTTCGATCAGCACCTCGGCGTCTTCGCCGGTCACTCCATAGAGGGCGAGGGCGGCGCGAACCACCACCGGGCGCGCAGTGATCTCGCGATTCTCAAGACGGCCCAGGTTTCCTGGGGTCATATCGAGCGCTTTGGCCGCCTGCGCTCGTGTCATGCCCGTCTTCTCTCGCAACCGGCGCAATTCCTGCGCGATGCGCCGACGCTTTACGGTTGGACTCCTCATCGCTGCCATGCGAAAATTATTACACGCCAAGGCGATCACATGTCATCACCCGATCGAGTGAATCGCATCCACGCAACTTGCGTGAGAGCGCAGTGGTATGTATGGTGACTATCACGGCCTTCGGGCTGAAAGCTTGGTTCCGGGTTCGGTTGAGCGACTTGCAGGGCGGGGTTCTGCGGTGGGGCGAAATTCCCGTCGGCTCTCCGGACCGGCCCGCCCGGCCCGACTTCAGTCACGCCATACACACGAGGTCGGGTCGGGCGGGCGTCTACAACCGCATCCATCAACTACATACGGCCGCACACAGACTGCGGCCCGCGCCGGGGCTCATTCTTTGGACGGACTGGACCCGGCGCGGGCCGCGCAACCTAGAGAAAGCGAGGCTTCTCATGGGTCTTCTCAGCGTACCCGTCGATCGCGTACCCGCCTGTTCCAAGATCGACCTCGAACTCCACCGGCCCTACCGCACCTGGCTCGGCTTCGGCCGCCAGCGCTGCGCCTGGTGCGGCGAGAAATGGGGCCGCCACGGCTGCCGCGCCCGCGAGTCAGCGGCCCGCCTGTTCGTCTACACCGCCACCGTGGCCCAGAAAGAGGCCGCTCTTGTCTCCGGCGACCTCACCTCTGCCGACCTCGAATTGCGCCGCCCACTCCACTTCCACCGTTCCACCGCCACCGGGTTCCACAACACCGAGGCTCCGGGCCGTCACCGCCGCAGACCACGACCCGACCCAAATGCGACTGTGTCGCTTCACCTCTCGAACCTTTCGAATCCCCCGGTGGTCGCCGCATGAGCGACACCGCGATCTCGGAAACCGGCGAGTGGACGCCGCTGGGCACCTTCACCCGCGACATCGGCATGGGCGACGCCATCCGCCTCGCCGTCGAACGATCCGCCACTAACCCCGCCCACCACCGCATCACCTGCGACGAAGGCAAGGGACCCCGCGCCATCTGCACCTTCCGGCAGCCCGGCACCGACAGCACCGGCTGGACCCGCGCCTGGCACGGCGACCCGCTCAGTCCCGGCATCCTCTCCCAGGCCCGTGAGATAGCCCGCCGCGCGAATGAAGGGTGAATGTCCGGGCGAACGAAGAACCGTTGGACGCCTTGGTATGTGAGCATGGCTCACAGTCGACTGTCGGGAGTCCCCGGTGGCATACTTGGGTCACGCGCTATGAGCGCGTCCACAAGGAACAAGTGAATATCATCGGCGGGCCGCCACAAAGTTTGGACGCTAGGAGGCGGCCCGCCACCGATGCCAGAGAGGTGAACCTCCCGTGGCCAGACTCAGCCTACGCCAAATCCAACCGGGCGCAACCGACCAAACCACTGCTCTCCTCACCTTGCACTCCAGGTTCGGCAACCATGGTTCGCCCACCGTGACTCTGACCGGTTCGCCGCCGGATCCACCTCGACCGACCTGCTTCCAGCCGGTCTGGTTCCGCCGTGCCGCGGGCCGGTCTGAAGGAACCAGTTCGATCGGAGTGGTGCGCACGAGGCCGGTGGGATTCGAATCGGTCATCGGTGTGCTCCTTAAATTGCACTTTCCAAGGGGGACAACGTTTTCAGTCCCTCCGCCGCCACAAGCAACAGTGACGAAGCTCATAGACACTGCGAGTCATGCGCATGTAATTTGTGTGGAGCGATCACATCCACCACTCGAACTCCCCACGATCAGTGTTGTGGACTACCGATTTCAACCTAGGCGGCAACCTGGGGTCGTCAACGATGACGAACCCCGTTTCGCTGTGCAATCCTGAAATCACGGAATGTGCTGTTCAGCCGCTGTCGCAGGAAGGAGACGAGACGCGTTGCCCGACGAGTCCTTCTTCAACAACACCTTCCACGGCGAGATAGGCAACCTCATCCAGGCCCACTTGGTTCAGATGGCGGTGCCCAAGCCCGCCAGGCCGATGGAGGTCCCGCGGCCTCCGCGGCCCTGGATCAACCGCGATGAACTGCTGGACGAGACCCGCCGCCACATCGACACGGAACCGGGTTCGCCGCTGGTGATCACCGGCCCCTCCGGGATCGGCAAGTCGGCGCTCGCCGCAATGGCCGCCGAAGAGCTGCGAGACCGATTCTCCGACGGCCAGCTCTATATCGACCTGGAGAACGAGGACATGTACTCGGCCGCGAGGGCGGTCCTGCTGCGGTTGGGTGAACCCAAGGACCAACTCGCCGACACCTTCGGAGGCCTGCTCTCCCACTACCGATCCGCAACCAGGGACAGATCTGTGCTGGTGATCGTGGACGGAGCAGAGAGCGCGACCGAGGGGCTGCACTTCGAGCCCTCGTCCGGCACTTCCCGATTGGTCGTGTTCGCGCTCGGCGCCCCTCCCGACCTGGCCGTCCGCAGACTCCGGATGAGCGAATTGAGTGCCCCTGCCGCAGTCGAGATGTTGCTCGCCGCGACCACTGGCGTCGAGGATTCGACCGCGTTGGCACTGGTGACCCACTACGACTCCTACCCGGGGACCATCCGCCGCATTGCCGGCCTGATCCGAGCGCGAAGCCACGGCGCCGACCAGGACGGCGACTCCGCGACCTCGCTCCTGGACTACCCCGCGACTGATCTCCTCGACGCCACCTACCACATCCTGAGCCCTTCCGCCGCATGGCTGTACCGGCTGCTCAGCGTGCTGCCGGGAGCGGAATTCGAGAAGTCCATCCTGAAGGTCTTCGAATCGCCGAGCGGCGCGAGTTCGGGCGCCTACGAGGAACTCGTCAACGCCCAGTTGGTGACCGAGACCCGAGACGGCTGGTGCCTGGTCGAACCGTCCGTAAGCCGCGATGCGTCCCGTCGGGCCGAGCTGGAGTCACTGCCGATCGAGCTGCTGGCGGCCATGCGAGCGAGCTTGCGCTGGTACGTCAAGCGCGCGCAGTTGGCAGACCGCGCGATCATGGGCGATCGTCTTCGCCGCGCGGCTGTCCCCGCCGACGTCGACTGCCCGCCGTTCCGCGATGGCCCCGAGGCCCTGGCCTGGTTTCAGGCCAACCACACCGCCCTGTACACCGCGATCCAGATGGCGGTGCTCCACGACTGGAACGAGGAGGCGTGGGCGCTGGCGGAAGCCATGTGGGCGTTCTTCAACAATGTCTCGTACCCGGAGGAGGCCGAGCGCTGCTATCAGATAGCAGTAGAGGCGACCACCCAGCCGGTGGACCGGGCGCGGATGCTGCTGTTCCTGGGGCGGGTCCGACTCGAGCTCGCCAAGTACCGGGACGCCGAGGCCGTCCTGCGTGAATCGCACTCACTCGCGGTGGAGGCCGATGATCTGGAACTGATCGAATCGTCGCTCGCGCTGCTGGGGCGAACCAACCAGTACCAGGGGCGATATCACGAGGCGATCGAGTTCTACACGGAGGCGCTTCGCAATGCCCAACAGGGCGAGCACAACAGAGCCGCCGCCCTCCAGTTGCTGTCCCTGGGCAGGACCCATCGCGACCTGGGCGACTTGGGAACGGCAGAACGCTACTTCGAGCGGGCGCTGGCGGCATTCACGAGGATCAAAGACGGGCGGCACGTGCTGCTCGTCGAGACCGACCTCGCGGTGTTGAAAGCGGAGCTCGGCGTGCCAGGCGCGGTCGAAAAGGCCGATCAGGTGATCGGATGGCTTCGCCAGGCGGGCTTGGCGAAGCAGGAGGCGGCCGCTCTGGAGCGGCTCGCGGCCGCACTAGAGGGAGAAGAACGTCGGAGGCGTCTCGAATTGGCGTTGGAAGTCTTCGAGCGAGTCGGCAGCGTCGAGGCCCGCAGGATCCGGCGCATGCTCCGTTAGCCACACATGCAGGTCGGCCGCGACGTCATCGATCAGCTCCAGGGCACAGCGGACACCGATGACCTGGCCTCGGCGGTTGCCCACGAGCAGGTGGCCACCGGTGGTCAGCACGCTCACCGTTCCGGCGTGCTCCCAGTCCTCCAAGTGGAAGTCGATCTCTTCTCGCGCGTCGGCGGGGCTGAGACGTTCATGGTGGTGCAGCAGCACATCGGCTCGCGCCTTGAGCGGACGATCGTCGCAGTCGGCGCGCACCACGACGGTGCCGGAAGCCTCCTCGACCGTTGAGACGGGCAGGCGCACCCGTTCGGCGTATCCGGTTCCGAAGCGGACCAGGAGTCTCCATGCCCGGGTCGGCCCGTGCTCATCGACCGTCTCCGGCGGGGGGAGCTGCGGAGGCTCCGGCGGCTTCCGAGGCGACAGGTCCAACATCTCGTAGACCTCTGCCGCGATGAGCTTCCCGGCGTTGTGGCGCCAGGACAGAACGCGGTCGAAATCGAATCGTCGTGCCCGCTCGATCGCGTCGAGGAGCTGCGGCGCGAACGGCTTGTCGTAGTTGATGAAGGGCGCCTCCCGACCGAGCTCGGTCAGCGGGTCCTCCGGGAACATCTGGTCGAACCCGAAGGCTCCCAGGAGCACCGGTTTGCCGATCGCGGTCGCGTACTGGGTCACCGATCCACTGTCGCCGATGACCAGGTCCGCGGCGATCACCATCGCGCGCCAGCCCTCGTGCAGCGGCGGCATGATGAGCCCGTTCCTCAGTTGAGGGAAGAGCTTGCCGCGCAGCGTGCCCCCGTCGCCGTTCTCGATATTGGGGTGAGGAGCGGCCCCGACGACGAACTCGTCCATCGGCAGCGAAGCGAGCAGACGCTCCGGCAAGTCGGCGTGGCCCTGTCCGACCAGCGACTGGTCGCCCCAGGTGGAACTGACCAGAATGAACTTCTGGTCGCGTGCGATGCCGAGTGCGCTGCGATACCGCCGCCATTCGGAGAGGCTGGAGAGCATCCGCTCAAGGCACAGGTCGCCGACGACCGTCGCGACTGAGAGCGCTTCGGGGCAGTCGCGCGCGAGCGCCTCGATGGACGCCTCACCCGCCAGCGGCAGCCACGTCGGCATCCGGCGCTTCAGCCACGGCAACAGTCTGCGCGGGCCGAGAAGCTGCTGCGGGGCGACCCCGTACACCTTGCCGCCGAAGTCGGCCCGGCGCCGGTGGTTCCCGGCACCGTGAGCCAGGACGATGAACGGGGCGCGGGTCCGGTGCAGTTTTCTGCTCGGGCTGGCGGAGATGATCAGGTCCGGTTTGAGAGCCCGCACCTCCTTCCAGGGGATCACCCTGAGGTCAAGGTTCCGGAGGAAGCGATGCGCAGCGTGCTCGAACCTGGATCCGGGTATCACGGTGAACCTGATGTGCAGACGATGGTCCGTAATGAACAGCGGGACGAGATCATAGAGGAGACGGGCGATTGCCTGCTGGTTCGCCGCAGCCAGTACCACGGTGCGGCGTTGCTCGGGAAAAGTCGGGTCGGCCGGGTCGATGCTCATGGATTGTCAGCACCACAGCTTCGTTAGATGGTGGAGTTCCTTGCCTGATAACAGGATACGTGGCGCACCGCCGCTAAGTCGTCAGGAACTCTCGCGTCTTCGTGTCGCGGTTCAAGAAGACGGGTCGCCAGGCCGTGCATTCCGACCGGCGAATGCACACCGCGCCGGGACCGAGGTGACTTGAAGGGCAGGTCCGCGTACCCCGCCGAGCCCGGCGAATCGCTAGCATCGGTGCGGACTCCCCTCAATGAAGGATGGACCGGTATATGGAAGAGCTCCTGATCGCCATCGCCACCGCGGCGACGGGCAAGGCCACCGAATTCGCGATGAAAGCGGGCGGCCGAAGACTCGGCAGGGCGGTCAGGGTGGTGAAGCAGCGCTTCAAACGCGGCAGCGACTTCAAGGAGACCAAACGCGGAGACATGCCGGTGGAGGAGTTCGCGGCCCGGATCTACCAGGAATGCGTTGATGACGACGCATTTCGCTCGGCACTGAGCGCCGCCGTCGACCGGGATATCGACGTCTCCCGACCCCAGTTCGATTTCCACGGCGACGTCAGGGGAAACGTCGTCCAAGCCGGTTCCATCGGCACTCTCATCGTCCAGGGGCCGAAGGTGCCCAAGCTTCAGGAGGTCGAGCGGGCGACCCCGGATTTCGTCAACCACGCGCAGGACGTGGAAACACTCGGTGCCGAGATCGAGGCGGGCGGCTGGGACGAGATCGCACTCGTCGGGCCCCCAGGAGTGGGGAAGACCTCGATGGCGGGACTGCTCGCCCACCGGTTCGACCAGCAATTCCACGACGGCCACATTTACGTCGACCTCGACGGCAGTGACGTCCGAACGGAGTTGCGCTCAGCGCTGCAACGCATGGGGATCGACAAGAGCGTCATCGTCGACGACCTCAAGGGGCTCCGCAGGCAGTTCGTCTCCATCACGAAGGACATGGCCGTGCTGGTCGTCGTAGATGGGGCGCCCACTAGGGAACACGCGCTGATGTTCAAGCCGGATTCTCCTGCGGCGCAACTACTCGTGCTCAGCCTCCAGTGGCCCGAAGGCCGCCGCTGCCTGGTGCATCCGATTCGCGACCTCGCCGCCGAGTACGCCGCCGAGTACCTGCGCAAGGAGTTCCCAGAGCTCGACGACGAGGAGATTCGGCAGCATGTCCGCGGTCGGGCCTGGCGTCCCTCCCATCTCGAACGTCTCGCCGGGCTGATCGCGAACCAACAGAGAACCGAGGGCCGACCTGTCTCCGCCGAGAGCGAGGCCGACCAGATGCTGGAGGCCGCCTATCTCAACCTGAGCGAGTCCGCCGCCGGTCGCTACCGACTCCTCCGCGCGTTGCCGGGAGCCGAGGCCGAACCGGACCTGCTGCGCTCGATCGGCGACCTCGAAACCGAGGAATTCCAGGAACTGGTCGACGCGAGGCTGGTGAGCAAGAAGGGGAACCGCTACCGCGTGCGGGTCCGAGACTCGGACGACGGCGCAGTCGGGGCAGACGTGCGCGCGGCCTTGAAGCCGGTGGTGCACTACTACTTGATGGGCGCCCAGTTGGCGGATCCGTTGATCCAAGGCGTGGACCGGTTGCGGATCGCTGAGCCACTGCGCTACGTCCAAGGTCCGGAGTTCCTCTCCCCCAGCGAAGCCCTCCAGTGGATGGACGGGCACCGGGACGACCTGCTTGAAGCGGTGCGCATCGCCCAGCAGTGTGGGTGGCGGCAGGAGCAGATGGCGCTGGCCGAGGCGATGTGGCCGCTGTTCAGCAACTGCCCTCTTCCGGAGACGGCCAAGCGGGTCTACGCGACCGCACTCGACGGCCTGACCGACCCGGAACACAAGGCGCGCATGCTCATTTGCCTCGGACGCACCCAGGTCGATCTGCTTGAGCATCGCGAATCGGAGTCGAACCTCAAGGAGGCGGTGCGGCTTGCGGGTGACAACGTCGACCTGGCCGCCGCTGCCATGGAGCAGCTCGGCTGGCTGTACTACCGGCAAGGTCGCCTGTCCGAGGCTGAGGAGACCTATCGCAGAGGCTTCAAAATCGCCGAGCGGAAACGCACGAAGGCACTGATGTTGAAGCTCCTCGGCATCGTCTACCGTGATCAGGAGCGGGACGAGGAGGCCCGCGATTGCTTCTCCAGAGCAGCGAAGCGATTCGGGAAGCTCGCAGACAAGCGCAATGTCGCGATCATGTGGCTTGAGATCGCCGCCCTCGACTTGAAGGCCGACCCAGAGCGGCACCTCGACGAGGTCGACGAGGCGGTCCTGAATCTGAACGAAGGCGGTTGGACCAAGCCGCTCATCGACGCGCTGAAGCGGCTAGGGGCGATCCTCGGCGGCGAGGAGGGCCAGGCCCGGATCGAAGCGGCGAAGGAGATCGAGCGCATGTACGGCATCGAGTCGTAGCGGACTCGAACCGTCAGGTGCGGTCGCCGCATAGAGCGCCGACGGCAGGAGGTCCATCCGGCGCGGGTCCGTCCTTACCCGCAGCGACATGCCATCGCGGATGACGACCGAAGCCTCGTCCGCGGCGGTGCGCGCGCTGGCGACGCGGCACACCGGCTGCTTGTCGAGAATGGAGCGCAGCGTTTCCACCGCCGCAGATGCCGGGACTGGATCACGGTGCAGCAGAAGCACGCTGGCCGAGTCGCGCAGCCGGGGGTCGCGGCAGGCGAGATCGGCGACCAGGTGCCCGGGCCCGGATGACGGAACCGACGCCGGATGTCGGCTCCATGTCGCGGCCTCGGGGTCGATCCGGCAGTGCCAGGCGCTGGTGGGCAGGCAGCGCGGGAGCAGATCCGGTGTGGGCAGGTGCTCTGGTCCGGTCGGCGCGGCGGGTTCGATACCCAGCAGTTCGCACGCCCGCTGCGTGATTCGAGCGGACGGCGGTGTGTCCGGCTCGGCTAGCGCGTCGGCGTAGTCGAAGTCGACCGGGCCGGATTCGATCGCGCGCCGGATCTGCGGCGCGGCTGGAGTGGAGCGGTCGAACCTGGGGGCGATCCTGCCGAATCGGGCGAGGGGGGATTCCCGGGGCATGTTCGCGAACCCGAAGGCCGCCAGCAGGACCGGCAGCCCGATGGTGGCACCCATGTACGTCACAGACCCGTGATCCCCAATCAGACAGTCGGCTGCCACAAGAGTTGCGCGCCAGCCCTCCTCGGGCGGGATCATGACCAGACCGTTCTCCAGGTACGGCCTGAGGAAACCGGTCGGACGGGGCGTATCGGCCACCTCGTCGTTGGGGTGCGGGATGAAGGCGAGTCGGTATTCGTCCATGGGGAGTTCCGCGAGCAGGCGTTCTGGCAGGGTGCGGTTGCTGCGGGTGAGCGCGTTCTGATCCCAAGTCGAGGAGAGGACGACGAGTCGCTGGTGCGGTTCGACGCCGAGGGCGCGGCGAAAGTCGTCGCGGCGAACGGCACTGGTGCGCAGACGCTCGAGGCACACGTCGCCGGTCACCGCCGCGTTGGAAACGGCTGTGGGGCAGTCGATGGCGAGGCGGCGCGCGGCGGCCGGGCCGGGCAGGGCCATGAAGTCGGGGACTTCGCCGTTCGGCCCTTGGATCTGTTCCGGTGATAGACCCGAGACGCCGCTGAGCTCGGGGCGCAGTCGGTTGTGGCCGGCACCGTGGGGGAGCGAAAGGACGGGTGCGTCGACTTCGTAGAGGCACGGGTCGGGGCTGGAGGTGATGACGAGCGCGGGTCGGAGCCGCCTGGAGGCGGTCCAGGGGAGCAAGTCGATGCCCGCACCCTCGGCGAACTCGTATGAGCCGGACTCGAATCGGGACCCCGGAATGAGTGCCCAAGCGACGCTGAGGCGGGGGTCGGCGGCGAGGAGCGGGGCGATGTCGAAGTAGAGGCGTGCTAGCGCCTGGGAGGTGCGCCCGGCGAACAGAATGAGCCGCGACCTAAGACCTGCTGGCTGCTGGCTGTTGGCTGTTGGCTGTTGGCTGTTGGCTGCTGGCTGCAGGCTGCAGGCTGCTGGCTGCTGGCTGCTGGCTGCTGCACTCATTCTACTGTGGATCGATCCTTCTTTGATGGAATGTGACAGTGTGTCGCGTTGGCGAGTCCAGGCTATTGTTCCAGAGCCCGAAACCTGTTGCGACCTCCTCCGCCGGGTTAGCATCGGGCCGTGAATGTCCTCCGTGCCGAGGGCCGATCCTCTGTCGGCCCCGTCGAATTGTTCTTCGACCTCGTCTATGTATTCGCGATCACCCAACTCTCGCACTTTCTTCTCAAGGACCTCGACCTCTCCGGGGCATTGCAGTTCGCGGTGCTGTTCGCGGCGGTGTGGTGGGGGTGGAATTACTCCGCCTGGGCCCTGAACTGGCTCGACCCGGGCAATCGGACCGTGCGGTTGTTCGCCGCCGTGTGGATGTTCGCGTCGCTTGGGATGGCCATCGCCATTCCGGACGCGTACCACGAGCGGGCCGGGCTGTTCGTGGCCTCCTACCTGGTGCTGCAGCTCTCGCGCAGCGCGTTCATGGTGTGGGCCTTCAGGGGACAGCGCATGAGCCGCAACTACGCCCAGCTCCTGGCCTGGTCCGGGATCGCCGGGGTGGTGTGGGTCGTCGGCGTCTTCGTGCCCGAGGAGGTGCGTGTCTGGGTCTGGCTGGCCGCCGTCGCCGTCGACTACCTGGCGCCGGTGGTGGGGTTCCGGCTTCCCGGCGTGGCGGCCACTCCGATCTCCACCTGGCCGGTAAGCGAAGACCATCTGGCCGAACGCAACCGGCTCGTCTTCATCGTCGCTCTCGGCGAGTCCATCGTGATCCTCGGGGCGACGCTCACCGAGCTGGAGATGACGCCCGCGATCGTTACGGCCGGGGTGATCGGCTTCGCCTCGATCGTCTCGTTGTGGTGGCTGTACTTCGACGCCGGGCGCGGCAATGACGAACACGAGCGCATCGAGGTCGAGCGCGCCGCCCACGCCTCGCGGGGCGGCTACGCCTACGCGCACGCGCTCATGGTGGCCGGGGCCGTCCTCAGTGCGGTCGGGGTCGAATTGGTGCTGGCCCATCCTGAGGAGACCGCGCATCTGGACGTCACCGCCACCGTCCTCGGTGGACCGGTCGTCTACCTGGTCGGCAATCTGATGTACAACCGGTTCGTCACCGGGAACATGCCCGTCTCCCGGTTCGTGGCGCTCGGTGCCCTGGTCGTCATCGCGCTCATCTCGACGTTCCTGCCGGTCCTGCTGCTGGCCGGGCTGGTGCTGGCGGTGCTGCTAGTGCTCGCCTTCGCCGAATCGGGCTGGTTCAGGCTGCCGCGACTGAGCGTGCAGGAGTGAACCGGTTGGGGCGCTGGTGGGGACGGATCGTGGCGCTGTTCGCCGCCGCGATGGTGGGGTGGGCGCTCCTGGCTCCCGCCTGGCTGTCCGGACCCGCTCCGTCCGACGCCGCCGACTCGCCCGCACCGGGACCGGCGAACCCCGTCCTGTCCGAGGCCGAGGCCGCCGCGCACTGGGCGTGGTGGGGGAGCGCGGCGGCGCCGATGCTGTTGGCGGCCTTGGGGTTCGGGGCGTTCTGGTGGATGCGGCGCCGGCTGCGGTCCGCTACCAGGTGTGCCGCCGCATCGCGGGCTCCTCGGAGACCGTGAATCCGAGCTGCCCGTAGAGTCCGGCGCCGGACTCGGTGGCCAGCAGCTCGATGGCCAGGACGCCGCGTTCGTCGTACCACCTCAGCAGGGCGTCCATGCAGGCCCGGCTGTAGCCGCGGCGGCGCCAGGCCGGGTCGGTGGAGACATTGAAGATCCAGCCGAAGCGGCCGGTGCGATTGCGCGGGGAGGGCAGGCGCTCCTCGATGATCCCGGTGGCGCAGGCCGCGAGGGAACCGGGGGATTCGGGGGCGTCGACGACCGTGGAGACCATGGACGGCTCGGCTTCCCCCAAGCGTCGCTTCAGGACGGCGGCGCTGTCGGCCATCCAGCCGTTGTCGGTGGTGTCGACCCAGGCCGACAGCATGATCGCGCGCAGTCGAGTGATCTCATCGGCGTCATCGGGACTGGCGAAACGAGCGAGAACCATGCCGGAATCCTAACCAGAGGGGAGCTTGCTTCGCATCCTGAAATGTCGTACCCCGCCGGTAGCCTTAAGTCAGGGGTCCCTCTTGAGGGCAGCGCTTTCGTGTGCCCTCCAAAGGGGGCTCTCGTGGGTTCCATTGGCGCGTAAAAGATGACAGTATGTACCCATGTCCCACCGTCCGAGTGATCTGAGCCCCGAAGAGCTTCGCTTCATACCCCAGCGCCCCGTGCGCTGGATGTCCCCCCGCACGCTTGCCGAGACCGCGGCCCGTCTCGGGCTCGCCCGCCTCCTCGGCGGCTACCTCGACAAGCGCGAGATCTTCGGCAGCCGTCCGCAGGAGGTGTTCGAGCACGACACCGCCGACGAGCTGTGGCTTGACTACGTCGCCGACATCGGCGACGGTTTCAACGCCACCTATTCGGTCGCCTACATGATGGCGCAGCACGAGGTCGAGGCCGCGGGCCTGAAGCTGCCGCGCGGGTCCGTCCTGGTCATGGGCGGCGACGAGGTCTACCCCGCCGGCGACTGGCGCGAGTACGAGCACCGCATGAAGGGCCCCTACGAGGCCGCCAACCCCGGGCCTCCCGAGGACCCCGAGAATCTCGCGAATGCCGTGTCGCTCTACGCGATCCCCGGCAACCACGACTGGTTCGACGGGCTCACAGCGTTCGGCCGCCAGTTTTTGGAGCGGCGCCGCATCGGCGGCTACCGCACCGCCCAGCAGCGCTCCTACTTCGCGCTCCGGCTGCCCCGCAACTGGTGGCTGTTCGCCGTCGACGCCCAGTTCGACGCCCACCTCGACCAGTCCCAGGTCGAGTACTTCAAGCAGGCCGCCCAGCAGATGCAGCCCGGCGACCAGGTCATTCTCTGCGTCCCCCAGCCGTCCTGGGTATGGACCGAGGACAACCCGCGCTCCTACGATCGCATCGACCACTTCATCCGCGACATCGTCGCCGACCGCCAGGCCGAGGTCCCGCTCATCCTCACCGGGGACCGCCACCATTACGCGCACTACACCGAGGTCGACGGCGCCCGCCACCTCGTCACCGCCGGCGGCGGCGGCGCCTACCTCTCCCCGACTCACAACCTCCCCGAGACCCTCACCGCGCCGAGGAAGTCGGTCTCGGAGCCCGACGCCGAGCAGCGCGAATTCCAGCTCACCAAGACATACCCGACCAAGCCCCGCTCCCTGGGCTACGCGCTGGGGATCTTCGGGCGGCTGCCACTGCTCAACCGCAGCTTCGTATTGCTCACCGCCGTCATCATGCTCATCACCACAGTCTCCATATTGGAGGGTTCGGGCACGTTCGCGGCCGTGGCGACCGTGATCATCGCGGGCGGCGTGGGCTTCGCTCACCCCGGCCAGGGGCGCCGGCGGGTGAAGCACTACCTGCTCGGCATCGTGCACGGCATAGCGCAACTGTCCCTGGCCTGGGCCGGGGCCCAGGCGCTCCGCGCACTGCCCTCGGTCGAGTTCTGGACGTACGTCGCCTACCTGCCCGTCGCCGGACTCGTGTCGACGTGGCTGGTCGGCCTCTACCTGGTGGTCGCGAACCGCTTCGGCGTCAACGCGAACGAGCTGTTCGCCGGCATGTCGATCCAGGACCAGAAGTGCTTCCTGCGCATTCACATCGGCCCCGAGGGCGCGACGGTGTACCCGATCGGCCTCGACCGCGTCGGCCGCGACTGGGAGGCCGATCCCGAAGGAGCGCCGGGAACCTCGTGGGTCAAGCCGTCCGAGCCGCTGCGGGCCAGGCTCATCGAGCCGGGCTTCAAGGTCCCTCACCCGATTCCCGACCGGGAGCAGGCGCCGATCCCGAAGCAGAGCCCGATGCGCCGCCTGATGGCGCAGGCCGGGGAGTGGTTCGACCGCGACGACGCGAACAGCCGGCCCCCGCAGTAGATATGGAAAATGAACTAACAAAACGGGGCGAACCCCTTGATCTCGCCTCGGTGTTCCCTTACGCTGCATGAGAAACAATCGATGCACCTCGATATTCGGCTGGCGGACGCAGGCCCCTGGCGGGCCGCACCCGGCATCGCTCCGCCGCCGGATCGTCCCCTCGCGCCCGCGCCGGGGAGGCGCTACCTGGACCGATCCGCAGGACGGGCCCAGGCGCCAGGCCGCGTCCCGACAAGTGGAGCAATAATGCGATCTGAGAAATCGGGCGCCCCGGCGCTCTCCCGGCGAGGGCGGGCGGCCGCAGTCGCCGCCGTCCTGGGAGCGGCCCTGGCCGCGGCGACGGCCTTCGCGGCCAACACGACCGCGAACGCCCAGGACGCGAACACCGCCGACACCGAAGTCGACATCTCCCAGGAGGCCGACCTCATCGTCGCCGCCGACGGCTCCGGCACCCACACCTCGGTCCAAGAAGCCGTCGACGCCGCCTCCCCAGGATTCACCATCCTGGTGCGGCCCGGCACCTACCAGGGCAATGTCACCGTCCCCTCCGACAAGACCGGCCTCACCCTCGTCGGCGAGAGCGGCAACGCCGAGGACGTCGTCATCACCGACAACCGCTGCGCCGCTTGCGACAACGGGGACGGCGGCACCTGGGGAACCACCGGCAGCGCCTCGGTCACGTTGAACGGCGGTGACTTCACCGCCCTCGACCTGACGTTCGAGAACGCCTACGACGAGGCCGCGAACGGCAACAGCCAGGCCGTGGCCGTCAAGGTCAACGGCGACAAGATGGTCTTCGAGAACGTCCGCTTCCTGGGCAACCAGGACACCCTCTACGCCAACTCCCCGAGCGAGACCGAGGCCGGGCGGCAGTACTACAAGGACTGCTACGTCGAGGGCGACGTCGACTTCATCTTCGGACGCGGCACCGCCGTGTTCGACGACTGCACCATTCACTCCCTCGACCGCGGCTCGGACTCCAACAACGGCTACATCACCGCAGCCAGCACCGACCTGAGCCAGGAGTACGGGTACCTGTTCACCGGCTGCACGCTCACCAGCGACGCCGCCGACGGCTCGGTCTACCTCGGCCGCCCCTGGCCGGCCGGCGGATCCGAGAGCGCCCGCGGGCAGGTCCTGTACCGCGACTGTGACCTCGGCGCCCACATCCGGGACGACCCGTGGACCGACATGTCGGGCCTGAGCTGGCGCGACGCGCGCCTGAGCGAGTACCAGAACACCGGTGAGGGCGCCGGCGTCAACGACGACCGTCCTCAGATGAGCGACGACCAGGCGGCGGGCTACCAGCCCGAGAACTACCTGTCCGGCGACGACGGATGGAACCCCATCACCGAGTAGGCACTTCCCGGGCCCGGTCCGTTGCGGCGCAACGGACCGGGCCTTCGCCTTGCCTCGCCGATGCGGCCACCCCGCTCCCGGCGGCCGGGCCGGGCCGCCGCTCCCCTCGGCCTGTGACGTTTCCCGCCCTCCGACCGTGTCCGGCGCGATCCGGGATGTGAGAGGGTGATAGTTAGGTAGACCTAACTCCTAGCTGGGGAGCTGACATGGCTGAGCGCCAGGGACGCAGAAACCGTCCGCCGACGACCGCCGAGGTGCTGCGGACCGAGCAGATCACCCCGCACATGATCCGCGTCGTGCTCGGCGGGACCGGCCTGGAGGGTTTCCCCGCCGGCGAATTCACCGACCACTACATCAAACTGCTCTTCGGCAAGGACGGCGTCGACTACGGCGAGCCCTTCGACCTTGACCGCATCCGCGAACAGTTCCCCCGCGAGGACTGGCCCGTCACCCGCACCTACACCGTGCGCCGCTGGGACCCGGCCGCCCGCGAACTGTGGGTGGACTTCGTCTACCACGGCGACGAGGGCCTGGCCGGACCCTGGGCGAAGAACGCCAAGCCCGGCGACGTGGTGCGCTTCGGCGGCCCCGGCGGCGGCTACGCCCCCGACCCCGGCGCCGACTGGCACCTGCTCGCGGGCGACGAGAGCGCCCTTCCCGCGATCGGCGCCGCCATCGAACGGCTGCCCGCCGGCGCGCGGGCCCACGCCTTCATCGAGGTCTCCGGGCCGGATGAGGAGCAGCAGTTCAAGTCCGCCGGCGACCTCACCGTCACCTGGCTCTACCGCGGCACCGCCGGTGTGGGGGAGCGGCTGGTCCGGGCCGTCACCGACTTCGACTTCCCCGCGGGCCGGGTCCACGCCTTCGTGCACGGCGAGGCCGGCCTGGTGAAGCAGCTGCGGCGCCTGCTGCGACTGGACCGCGAGGTCCCCAAGGAGCAGCTGTCGATCTCCGGCTACTGGCGCCTGGGACACAACGAGGACGGCTGGCAGGCCTCCAAGCGCGAATGGAACGCCGAAGTCGAAGCCGAGGAAGCTGCGAAGGCCCACTAGCTCGGAAGTACGGACGGGGACGCGAGCCGCTTGGCCCGCGCCCCGTTGCGGCTCGTCCGCCGCGCTGACTCAGCGATCCTGGAAGCGGGCTTCCATTCCGACTCGGGCAGCGTGTATGGGCCCGGCTTCGACGGCTCCGACGGGGCCGGTCAGAGCGCCGACCGGCACCGTCCAGTGCATGGTCCAGTTCACGTACCCCGGGCTCGGGGTCAGGCTGTGCACTATGGCCGACTCGGGCAGGTTCCCGACCTGATCGGTGAGGCTGTACAGACATACGGTCGCCCAGCCGGTGGTGCGGTTGCTCGCGGCATTGGAGAGGACGACAACGAGTGATTCGGGTCGTTCGATCCGGCGGTAGACCTGACCCGGTTCCGCTGTCACCGGTGCCCGCCTTCAGCCTGGTCGATGACCGCAGCGACATCGGCCATCCAGTCCTCGACCTCTTGTGGTGAGAGCGCGGCCGCGACTGCGGCGCCCGCCCGCTCGGCCTGCTGGACGTAGCTGTCCTTGACCGCTTGATCGATGAAGGCGGAGGCGTTCCCAGAGGCGGACGCGATTTCCCATGCCTGATCCGAGATATTGATATTGCGTCTGGTCATATACACGATCGTACACCTAATCGTGTGCGTATCGGTGATCGCCGGATCAGCCGGTCTCCTTGATCCACTCCTGATTCTCGGCGATCCACTCGTCCATGGTGTCGTCCTCCATCGCCTGCCACAAGGCGTCGGCGTCGGCCTGCTCCTCGCCCTCGCCGATCACCTCGACGGCGCCCACCTCGTTCTCCTCCGAGTGGGCGGGGGTCCGGATCGAGGTGATGGCCTCCGGGTCGAGGTCCTTCAGGCTCGCCACCAGGTCGATGACCTCCATGCCGGGGGGCAGCTGCAGCGTCACCTTGTCGCCGAAGCCCTCCAGTAGATCGGTGATCTTGCGCGGGTCCTTCAGGAATCCCTGCGCCCTCGCCTCCGTCAGCAGCGACTTGATCGCCTGCTGCTGAAAGGCCTGGCGCGCGTAGTCGCCGTACAGGCCCTTGTCGTAGTCGATCTGGTCGTAGAACTGGTAGCGCTGACGGACGAGGTCGAGCGCCGCCTCCTGGTCGTAGTAGTGGCAGCCCTCCTCGAAGACCCGCTCGGTGTGGTGGGACTGGAACGTCTTCCACGAACAGATCTCGATCTCGCCGACCAGCTCGACCATGTCGACGAAGCCGTTGAAGTCCGCGGTCGCACCGATGTGGAAGTCGAGGTCGGTCAGGTCGTGGATCGTCTCGACGACGTTGGCGCGCGTGACCTCCCAGTCGTCGCTGATCGAGGCCGCGTGGTTCAGCTTGGTGGTGCACGGGTTATTGCTGTAACCCGGCCCGCAGTCGGGGATGTCGACATACAGGTCCCGCGGCAGCGACACCATCGCCGCCTCGGACAGGTCCTTGTTGATGTGCACCAGGATCATGGTGTCGGACCTGGTCGCCCCGCCCTGCTTGTCGACCCCGAGCACCAGGATGTTCAGCGGGCCCTCGATGTTCTCGACGTCCATTTCGGCCTGGAAGTCGCCGAGGATCTCTTCCTGCTCGAGGGTGTTGTTGGTGGTGTACACGCCGTACTGGGCGACCGCGGCCGTGCCGCCCGCGGCGACCATCGTCAATCCACCGGCGTACAGCATGACGTGCGCCCACCAGGGGGCACCTCC
Source organism: Glycomyces buryatensis (assembly GCF_004912275.1). Taxonomy (GTDB): domain Bacteria; phylum Actinomycetota; class Actinomycetes; order Mycobacteriales; family Micromonosporaceae; genus Glycomyces; species Glycomyces buryatensis. Next base: position 14,842 of record NZ_STGY01000060.1, on the reverse strand, counting down.
GGGCTTCGCCATCACGACTCCAAGGGTTCAGGTCAGCGTCATCCGCTAGGTATAACGCCGCGAACGACCCCGGAGGTTGCAAACCGAATGCAGCGGGGTGCATTGGCCGGTCAGGTCCTATTCCGTGGTGGACTCGCCGCCGTCTTCGGCCTCGGCGTCCTCGCTCGCGCCGTCGCCCGTCCCGTCGCCGGTGTCGACGCCCGAGCAGTCGGGCTCCTCGTCGCCGCTCGTCCACTCGGGATACTGGCAGGCCCACTCGATCAGGGTGTCGTCGTTGATCGCCTGGTACAGGGAGTCGGCCGCCTCTTGCTCCTCGCCCTCGTGCGTGACCACATAGGACGTTCCATTGATGTCCTCCGCGGAAGAGGGCACCCCGATCGAGATGATCTCGCTCGGTTCGACGTTCGCCATCTGCGTGATCATCTCGGTGAGGCTGTAGCCGCCCAGGTCGATCGTGAGGGCCTCGCCGAAGCTGTTGAGCAGCTCCACGGCCTTGATCGGATTCTTGTGGTAGTCCTGCGCCTTGGCCTCTTCGAGGACCTTCATGATCGACTGCTGCTGCATCTTCTGGCGCCCGAAGTCGCCCCAGGTGCCGTTCGCGTAGTCCTCGTCCCAGTCCCACACATAGCGCTGGCGCACGATGTCGAGCGCCTCGTCCTTGTCGTAGTCCGCGCAGCCCTCGGGATAGGTGACATCGGTGTGGATCGAGGTGATCTCGTGCCACGGGCACAGCTCGATCGTGCCCAGCTCGTCGACCAGGTCCAGGAAGCCCTCGAAGTTCGCGATCGCGCCGCCGTTGAACGACACGTCCGTCAATGCCGTGATGGTCTCGGCGGTGTTCCCGAAGGAGTCGCCCCAGTCCTCGGAGAACGCGAACGCCTCGGTCAGCTTCGTCTGGTCCGCCGGGATGCCTGAGGGAATGTCCACCAGCAGGTCGCGCGGCAGCGAAACCATGGTGATCTGCGTGAGGTCCTCATTGATGTGGACGATGATGTCCGCGTCGGTGCGGGCCAGACCGCCCGCGCCCACCCGCTCGTCGGTGCCCAGCACCAGGAAGTTCAGCGGGCCCTCGATCTCCTCGCCGGCCTCGACTCGCTGGTCGCCGAGCAGGTCGTCGGAGTTCAGCGAGCTGTTGAGCATGTTCGTGCCGACCTGGGCCGCGATCGCGCCACCGCCGGCGATGACCATGACCATCGATCCCGTGATGACCATCGTCTTCGCCCACCAGGGCGCCGAGGCCCGGGCAGCATGCTTGGTCGGCTCGCTCACTACTAACTCCCAGGGGTGGCTCGTTCTTGTTGGGGTACACGCGCAGGTCGCCGATGGGGTTGCGTTCCAAGCACCTTAAAGCATGTCCGCACAGTAGCGGCCAACTCCCCCGATCGTGCTAGGTCATATGCCTATGAATCGGATATAAGGAGGTAATACCCTAGGGCGCCGATCACAATCACCGCGGCGAGGACCGCGAACGTGATCTTCCAGGCGCTCCACGGCCGCTCCCCGGTCACCCGGCCCGACTGGCCGCTGACCAGCACCTGCCAGGTCTTCCCCGCGAAGAGGTAGGCCAGCAGCCACACCGGCAGCAGCAGGAGCTTGTACTTGACCTTCGCGTACTTCGTGTCGATCGAGTGGACCCGCTGCTGGTCGCCGCCGATATCGCGGCGCACGTCCTTCTCGATCACGTGCGCCATCTTCTGCTTGGCATGCGCCAGGCCCTGCTCGGGCTCGACGTCGTAGCGCTGCGAGAAGTGCCCGGCCAGGAACTCGGACTGGTAGGCCAGCGCCTGCTTCGTCTTCCAGTCGCCGGACAGGTCCTCCAGCTGCTCGTGGCTGACGTGCGTGGTCGCCGGGACGACCACGTCGTCGAACGAGCGCGTCACGGTCCCGCGTGCCGCGCGCCATCGGGTGCGCCGCTGCCGGTTGCCGTCCTTGTCGGTGACGTAGTAGTGGTCGCCCCGCTGGCCGGTGTACTTCGAGCGGGTGTCGGCGTCCCAGGTCCAGTGCGGCAGGTAGGTGCTCGTGAGCGACTCGGCGTCGTCGACGTGCTTGAACTTGTTCGGGGCGAACCAGCGGCTCTTGACCCAGTCGCGCAGGGCCTGGCGGGCGTCGGCCCGGTCGACTTTGAACGGCACCACGCCTTCCGGCGCGACCAGATCCGGGTCGAACTCGTCGCGCGTCAGCGGCGAGTCGCAGAACTGGCAGACCGTCGCCAGGGCGTCGGACTCGGTGTGGGCGCCGCATCCGGTGCACACGAACAGGTTCGGGGGCACGTCGGCGCGGGCGCGGCGGGGCTTGGAGGCCAGGGCGGCCCAGTCGCGGTCGACGACGCGCTGCTTCTTGAGCTGGATGTGCTGCTCGGTGCCGCAGTACGTGCAGGTCAGCGCCGTGGTGCCGGGTGCGAAGGCCAATTGGGCGCCGCAGGTCTGGCACGGGTAGGTCTGGTGTTCGGCCGGGGCGGGGTTCGTCATGGTCGCTCCTGGATTTTCCGGGCTATTGCGGGGGCAGCGGCGGGGGGACGGCGCCGAAGAGGTTCGCGAGGTCGGGGATCTGGCCGGCGGGGGTCCAGGCGGCCTGGCCCTGCTTCCACGCCAGGGTCTCTCGGGTGAGTTCGCCGGAGGCGATCTTGCCCTGGAGGGCCGCGGTGTCGAGCGGTCCGACCTGCTGTCCGCCCAGGCCGAGGTACCACTCGGCGGTGACCGGCAGCGGCGGCGGACCGGCGGGTGCGGCCTGCTGTTGCTGCGGTGCCTGCTGCGAGGCGGCCATGTTCGCGGCCATCTGCTGGCCCATGGCCATGCCGGCGCCCATGCCGAGCGCGTCCGAGGCGCCGCCGCCGTGCTTCGCGGATTCCTCCAGCGCATTTGCGGCCTGGAACTGCGTGTACGAGCCCAGGTCGCCGACGACGCCCATCGAGGTGCGCTTGTCGATCGCCTCCTCGACCTCCTTGGGCATGGAGATGTTCGAGATGGTGAACGAGGGGACGTCCAGGCCGAGCGGTGCGAGCTGGCCGGCCACCGCGCCGCGCAGGCGTTCGCCGATCGAGTCCTGGTGGATCGCCATGTCCAACACGGGAATCCCGGCGGAGGCGATGGCCGGGGCGAAGGCCGCGACGACCTTTTCGCGCATCCAGCCCTCGATCTCGTCGGTGCGGAAGCGCGCGTCGGTGCCGGCGGATTCGCGCAGGAGCTTCGCCGGGTCGGTGACGCGCACCGAGTAGGCGCCGAACGCTCTGATGCGCACCGCCCCGAACTCGCTGTCGCGCACCAGGACCGGGTTCTTCGTGCCCCACTTGAAGTCGGTGAACTGGCGGGTGTTCACGAAGTACACCTCGGCCTTGAACGGCGAGTCGAAGCCGTGGCGCCAGTTCTTCAGGGTCGTCAGCATCGGCAGGTTCTGCGTCTCGAGCGTGTAGGTGCCGGGGCCGAACACGTCGGCCAGCTGCCCTTCGTTGACGAACACCGCCGACTGCGACTCGCGCACGATGAGCCGCGCGCCCATCTTGATCTCGTTGTCGTGCCGGGGGAACCGCCACACGAACGTGTCTCGCGAGTTGTCGGTCCACTCGATGATGTCGACGAACTCGCCCCGCAGGCCGTCGAACAGTCCCATGCGCGCTCCTCTGGATGAGGGCCTCTTACGGCCCTTTGCTTATGGGTAAGAGTAGTCGGGCGGGTCCAGCACCAGCAGTACTGGATATATTCGCCTCCCGGTGGCAGGATAGTGGCGTGACGCCACGGAGGGAGACCACGTCTGCGCGTGATTATGCCGATCAGTACCGGCTGTTGCGCGCCATGATGGGCTCCGGAATGGTGGCCGAGGCCGTCAGCGAGGCCACCACCATCGCCTATAACGCCGAGACCGCCCAGCAGCGGGCGCAGGCGTGGCTGTTCATCCTCCAGGGCCAGATCAATCAGCGCTCGATCGAGCAGATCCCGGGGACGCTCGACCAGTCCGGTTCGGCAGTGCGCCGCTGTCGCGACTACCGCCTGACGGGGAAGTTCCACGCGCTGGCCGCCTGGTACCACCACCATCACGTCAAGTCCCTGCACTTCACCGCCCAGCACCTGGTGCTCGCCTCCCGGGCGCTGCGGTCGATGAACGAGACGAGCCAGGCCGCCGTCGACGCCTGGTACGACCTGGCCGTCATCATGAGCAACTGCGGCTATCAGCTCCAGTCCGGCGAGGCGCTCGACCAGTGCCACATGCTCGCCGAGCGCGCCGGCATCTCGCGTTCCTCGGTCGAGGGCGTCGAGATCCGCGTCCGGGAGGCGCTGCTGGCGTACTACACCGGCGACTCGCGGGCGTGCATCGGCTTGCTGCGCAAGGAACTGCGCCGCGTCAAGCCCGGCCTGCACGGGCTGGACACGCGCGAGCTCGAATGGATTCACTACGCGCTGGCCCGGTTGAACCTGCTGGGCTTCTCGGAGCAGTGGTCGGTCGAGCAGCTGCTGCCGGCCACGACCTCCTCTGCGGAGGCGCTGGATCTGCGGGCGCTGTCCCGGGCGTCGCGATTGATCTCGCAGGGGCGGGGGATCGAGGCGCTCGAGGTGTTGCAGGAGCGGGAGATCGGCGACGAGACGCTGGGGGTCATGGAGCCCGAGCATCTGCGCTCGCTCGCGTTGGTGGCCAAGGGGGACCATGCGGCGTCGATCCTGGCGGCGCATGCGACGACGTATGCGCTGTACAAGCAGATCAACGAGTTCCACACGATCTACCTGGACTCGGCGGCGGCGCTGGTCGACCACGACCAGCTGCGGCGGGCCGCGGCGGGCTGGGCCGACCGGGCGAACACCGACGAGTTGACGGGGTTGCCGAACCGGCGCCGCCTGGACGCGTTCCTCTCCGAAGTGGACGGTGACGGGATGATCGCGGTGCTGGACCTGGACGGGTTCAAGGCCGTCAACGACACCCACGGCCATCAGGCCGGGGATGCGATCCTGCAGCGGGTCGCGGCGCTGCTGTCGAGCGTGGTGCGGGCGGGGGACCTGTTGGCGCGTACCGGAGGCGACGAGTTCATCCTGGTGCTGCCGGGGGCGACGGAGTTCGACGCGGACGCGGTCTCGGACCGCATCCGCATCGCCGTGGCGGCCGAGAACTGGGAGTTCTCGGTGCCGGGCACGCCGGTCGACGTGTCGATCGGGTGGGCGCGCCTGGTGCCGGGCGGCAACCCGGTGCAGACGCTGTGGGCGGCCGACCAGGCGATGTACCAGATGAAGCGGGCCCGCAAGTCCTACTTAACGCTGTGGCTCACCGCGGTCTCGTGTCGCGGCGTCTGAGCTCTCGGCGTCAAGTGCGGCATTGCGGGCCCTGACTTGCTGTTATCAGACGGCCTGCGGCTCTTCCTCGGCCTCGGCGTAGGAGCCGGACCATTCGCGCTCCGGCCTGCGCCCGAGGTTCCCGAAGATGAGCGCGGCGACGAGCGCGGCTCCGAAGGCCGGGAGCATCGAGTACACGCCGCCGGGGGAGCCGAGCTGCTCCCACACGACCACGACGGTGGCGCCGACGACCATACCCGCGAGCGCCCCGGCCCAGGTCATGCGCTTCCAGTACAGCGAAAGCAGGATGATCGGGCCGAAGGCCGAGCCGAAGCCCGCCCAGGCGTAGGCGACGATGTCGAGGACCGTGCCGCCCCGCAGCGCCAGGAAGTAGGCGATGACGGCGACCACGACGACCGCGCCGCGGCCGATCCAGACCAGTTCGTGGTCAGCGGCCTGGCGCTTGATGTAGCGGTGGTAGAAGTCCTCGGTGACGGCCGTGGAGGCGACCAGCAGCTGGGAGTCGGCGGTCGACATGACCGCCGCCAGGACGGCGGAGAGCAGGATGCCGGCGATCCACGGGTTGAAGATGTCGGTCGTCAGCGCCAGGAACACCGTCTCGGGGTTTTCCAGCGGCTCGGGGAGGAAGGCGATCCCGGCCAGGCCGATGAAGACCGCGGCGGCGAGGGTGACCAGCACCCAGGTCACACCGATGCGGCGGGCGACCGGGATGTCCTTGACGGACCGGATGCCCATGAAGCGGGCGAGGATGTGCGGCTGCCCGAAGTAGCCCAGGCCCCAGGCGAGCAGACCGGCGATGGCGACGAAGCTCAGCGACCCGCCGGGCCCCCAGGCGCCGTCGGCGAAGCTGGCCTCGTCGACCCAGTTGAGCAGGTTGGGACTGGCCGATTCGACGCCGTCGAACATGACCCCGAAACCGCCGATCTCGGCGATCGCCCAGAGCGGGACGGCGACCAGGGCCAGGAACATCAGGATGCCCTGGACGAAGTCGGTGAAGGAGACGGCCAGGAAGCCGCCCAGGAAGGTGTAGACGACGATGACGACCACTGCCACGGTGATGGCCACGGTCGGCTCGATGCCGAAGATGGTCTCGAACAGCAGGCCGCCCGCCACGAGCCCGGAGGCGACGTAGAGGGTGAAGAACACACCGATGATGAGCGCCGAGACGACCCGCAGCGTGTGGGTGCGGTCCTCGAAACGGGACTCGAAGTAGGCCGAGAGGCTGATCGAGTTGTGGGCGCGCTCGGTGTAGGTGCGCAGTCGCGGGGCGACCAGGAGCCAGTTGAGGTAGGTGCCGGCGGCCAGGCCGACGGCGATCCAGGCCTCGCCGATGCCGAAGGCGTAGACCGCACCGGGCAGACCCATGAGCAGCCAGCCGGACATGTCGGAGGCCTGGGCGGAGAGGGCGGCGGTCGGCGCGTTGAGGCTGCGGCCGCCGAGGGCGAAGTCGGACAGTGTCTTGGTGCGCCTGTACACCCAGACACCGATCAGGATCATGACAGTCAGGTAGGCAATGAAGGTCGTAATGATCGGACCAGAGAGCTCGACCATGGGAACACCTCGCAATCGAAGGTTTTCGGGCAATGATGCTGATCATACAGTGGTGCAGATCGCAAGAAAACCATCGTTTATGTCCGTCGTGTTTCTGCGACAGGTATTTGTGCCCATCAATGACACCTTAGGCGTTATCGCGGGTGGTCCGATAGGTTAGCGGCAAATCAAATCGGGCCCGACGTCCGATTTCAACGCTGTGTGGCCGGAGAGGCACTTTGTGCCGTGCAGGGCTCGTCGATGCGGTCGAGATCGACTCCGGTCACGTAGCCGTAGAAGCCCTCTTCTCCGTAGCGCTCGCAGGCGGTCTCGATATTCGCCGCCTCGCGCGCGTAGTCCACCGCCAGCACCGTCGTGCCCGCCGCACTGATCGCGCGGACGTGCTCCAGGTTCTCCTCGCACCAGTCCTCGTCGCACGGTACATCCTGGTCCAGGAAGAACAGATCCTCGACGCCGATGCCGTCGATCGCCTCCAGGTAGCCCGGATATTCGCGCAGCTCGGGCGCGTTCTGCGGAAACACCGCGAGATCCGCCCCCGCCGCCTCGGCGTATTCGTCGACGGCCACGATGAGGTCGACCATCTTGCGCGCCAAGGACTCCCGGTCCTCACCCGGCACCAGTGACAGGTCGATCTCCTCGTAGGCGTTCGGCACGTCGAGGTAGACGCCGTCGAATCCCGCCGCGATCGCCTGGTCCAGGCGCGGGCGCACCACCAGGTCCCACCACCGCTCGTCCCAGTAGGCCGTGAAGTACTCGTCGGGCCACTCGTCCCAGTGATTGAGCACCAGGTCGGTCTCGGCGACCGCCGGGTATTCGGGCCGGTAGGTCTCGATCGATCCGATGGTGAAGTAGGCGTAGACGGTCTTGCCAGCCTCGTGCAGCGCGCCGATCTCGTCGGCGGTGAAGTAGTCGTCGCCGCCGTCGCGGGCCAGGTCGATGACCGCCGTCTCCTGCTCGGCCGCGGCCAGGGCGCCGAGACCGTCATCCGTGTAACCGGAGAGCTGGTAGACCCAGCTGTCGGCGGGTGAGGGGGCGTCGGGCCGATCCCGGGCCCATCCGTGCATGCGGCGCCCAGCAGGAGCACGGCGGCGGCGGACGCGAGGGGGCGGTGCATGCATGAAGCCTAAGGCCGCTTCGCCGATCGCCTCGGCGACGGCCTCGACGGCCAAGGCGCGCACCACATCCGGGGCGGCGGTGACCTTGCCGGTCGCGGCCGCCACGAACGCGTCGCCGTCCATCGAGGTGTGGGCCGGGCTGATCGCCCTGGCCAGTCCGTCGTGGGCGCCCTGGGCGACGCGGCAGCACTCGACCTTGTCGAGGCGCGCGTTCGTGGCGACCAGGCCGATGGTCGTATTGCGCCCGAAGGCGATCGGGAAGCCCTCCGGTTTGAGCAGATCCCGGTCGAGCCTTCCCGGTTCGCCGAAGGCGTTGACGGCGGCCACGACGCACACGATGAGGTCGCCGCTGCGCAGCGTCGCCGTGGCCAGTCCCGACGGCAGCGTCACGCCCCTCCACTGCCCGACCGTCGCGCCCCGGCCCGCGCCGATCGGCCCGTCCAGGGCCGGTTCGAACGGTGCCTGGGCGGCATCGCAGGCCTCATATCCTTGGGCGGCACCGGGAACCGATCCGGTCCCGTCCAGGTCGTAGAGCCCGAGCGTGGGCACGATCGGCACCACGCCGCCGGGCGTGACGACGCCCCTGCCCCGTTCGGCCAGCCACCGCATCACCCCGTCGGCGGCCGCGAGCCCGAAGGCCGATCCGCCCGTCAAGAGCACCGCGTCGATCCCGGCATTGGACCGCATGGGGTCGAGCAGTTCGATCTCCCGGCTGGCCGGCGCCCCGCCCCGCACCTCGCCCGAGGCCAGTACCGCCTCATCGAAGAGCAGCACCGTGCAGCCGGTGTGTTCGCCGGTCCAGTGCCCGACGCGAATGCCCAAGTCCCGCATCAAGACAGACTACCGTCACCCGGGCGTAACCCGAAGGGCGTTTTTGATAACCGAACGGTAACTCAGCTCTTTGTGGACAGTGGCGCGCGATACATGTGACCCACGCAAAATCCCTGGATTTCGCTTGCCTGGACGTCATACCATGGATACAGAAGCCGGGAGGCGAGCGAAGAAGCGGTCATCCCGAGCAATCGCTCAGGCTTGGTGAAGCTTGCGAACCAAGCTCTGAATAGAGCTCCCGGACTTTCCCGCCGTCGACAATGGCGTCATCGACGAGCGGCAATCCCCCAAGAAATCCACTATCCGGCACACCATGCCGGGAAGGAATCATCATGCACGAGCTCGTAGGTGCTTACCTCGCAGTCGACGCCGCCAACACCACGGCCACCTCGGCCCTGCCGAACGCTCCGGTCGTCGACGACGGCCGCGCGAACAAGCCGTACGTCGCCGGTGCCACCGCGCAGGACAAGGTCCGTTTCTCGGCCGCTCGCGTCCTCCACCGGATGGCGAACCGCGTCGAGCGTGGCGCTTACACCCGCGCCGCCTAAGAAGGCCAAGGCTACAAGCGCACCCACAAGGTGTCAGCCACGACTGCAAAACCCTAGAGAGCGCGCTGAGCCCAGCCGGGCCAGCGCGTTTCGCTTTGCCCAAGCATTCCGGCAAACGGAATGGGGACCGGCCGCAGGCCGGTCCCCATCTTTATATTGTTGTGGCGCTTTCGGTTACGCGTGCCAGCCCGGGATCGGATAGGACTTGCAGAACTCGCGGATCTCGCCCGCGATGACCTCGTACTCCGACTCCTTGTCGGCCTTGGCCGCGCTGATCGCGCGGTCCATCCAGCCGGCGATGAGCTCCATGTCGCCCTCGGTCATGCCGCGGGTCGTCACGGCGGCCGTGCCGATGCGCAGGCCCGACGGGTCGAACGGCTTGCGGGTGTCGAACGGGACCGTGTTGAAGTTCAGCTCGATGCCGGCCTTGTCCAACGCCTTGGCCGCCGGCTTGCCGCCGATGTCCTTGGGGGTCAGGTCTACCAGGTTCAGGTGGTTGTCGGAGCCGCCCGAGACCAGGTCGTAGCCGCGGTCGGCGAGCGCCGCAGCCAGGGCCTGCGAGTTCTTCACGATCTGCTGCGCGTAGGTCTTGAACGACTCGTGCGCCGCCTCGCGCAGGGCCACCGCGATCGCGGCGGTGGTGTGGTTGTGCGGGCCGCCCTGGAGGCCGGGGAAGACCGCCTTGTCGATGGCCTTCGCGTGGTCGGCGTCGGTCATGATCATGGCGCCGCGCGGTCCGCGCAGCGTCTTGTGGGTCGTGGTCGTGATGACCGGAGCGTGGCCCACCGGGCTCGGGTGCGCCCCGCCGGCCACCAGGCCCGCGATGTGGGCGATGTCGGCCATGAGCAGCGCGTCGACCTCGGCGGCGATCTTCGCGAAGCCCTCGAAGTCGACGGTGCGGGGGATCGCGGTCCCGCCGCAGATGATCAGCTTCGGGCGCTCCTTGCGGGCGATCTCGGCGACCTCGTCCAGGTCGATGCGGCCGGTGTCGCGGCGGACCCCGTAGTGGACCGGGTTGAACCACTTGCCCGTCGCCGACACCTTCGACCCGTGGGTCAGGTGCCCGCCCATCGGCAGCTCCATGCCCATGACGGTGTCCCCGGGCTTGAGGAACGCCAGGTACACGGCGAGGTTGGCGGGGGAGCCGGAGTACGGCTGCACGTTGGCGTGCTCGACCCCGAAGAGCTCCTTGGCGCGGGCGATCGCGGTCTCTTCGACCTCGTCGATGACCTGCTGGCCCTCGTAGTAGCGCTTGCGCGCGTAGCCCTCGGAGTACTTGTTGGTGAGGATGGACCCGGTGGCCTGCATAACGGCCTCGGAGACGTAGTTCTCGGAGGCGATGAGCCGGATCTTCTCCGACTCGCGGCGACCCTCGGCCTCGATCATCCGCTCGATCTCGGGGTCGGCGGAGGCGAGGCTGGCGGTGAGCGCCTGATAGGCGTCGGTCATGCGAATGCTCCTTGTCGAACGGCATGAACAGCACGGCGACCGGGCAGGTGGCCTTGGCCCCCCGAGCATAACCGGGACGGCGGTGGCCCCACCCCCGCGTTTCCGGGCTGTGAGACCGTCCCCGGCGGTCCTACCAATCGGGACGAAAGGCGGGCGAAGGGGTCGTGACTGAATCGGGTGTTCGACGCTCCGTTGTGTACAGGCAGTAGCGTGCGATGCATGTCACCTACATCTGCGACGCGCACGATCGGGGTGGGGTTCGCGGTCGCCGCGACCGCCGCGCTGGCCCAGCTCGGGCTGGCCTACGGCTTCGGTCTGCTGTCCTGGGCCGACGCGGCCCCCGGCTCGCTCGAACCCGTGCTCGACGACCGATTCAACGCCAACCTCGCCTGGGTCTCCTGGTTCGCCGCCGCCTCCTGCGTGGTCGGCGGGCTCGCCTCCGGCGTCATCGGTTCCCGCGGCGAGGCCGCGAACGGGACCGCCGTGCGCGTCACCGCCGTGGCCGCCAGCGCGATCGGCGCGTTCGCCGTCGGACCCCTCGTCGCGCTGTCCGCCGAGCGGGGCGCGATCTTCACTGAATTCCAGACCGAGCCGCTGCTGGCCGCCGGCATGGGTGCGGTGGTCGGCTTCGTGCTGACGCTCATCGGGCTCGGTTCGCGGGCGGTCGCGGTCAATGTGGGCGCCTCGGTCGCCCTGATCTGGCTGCTCGCGGTCCTGGCCACGTTCACCGAGGTCGGTGAGCAAGCCATGCAGGTCACCGAGCTGGCGGTGTGGGGTTCGTGGGCGGGGCCGGAGTCGGTGCTGGGACGGCGCGGCTTCTCGATCGCGGTTCCCTTCGTGCTCGGCTCGGCGCTCATCGGCGCGGTCGTCGCGGCCTATGCCCGGAGGGGCCCGATTTCCCACTCGGGCTACCGGATCGCGGCGGCCTCGGGGATCGCCGGGCCCTTGATCGTGACGGTCGCGCACCTGAGCCCGTCGCGTCTGGACAGCCCGGAGTCGATGGCGGTGCTGCTGGTCGGTCCCTATGCGGCCATTGCGGGGCTGCTCGGTTCGCTCGTCATCTCGGCGCTGCCGCGCTCGGGCGGTCAACTCGACGACCGCCTGGAGGCGGCCGAGGCCGAGACTTCCGTGTGGCAGAGCGGTGCCGAGACCACCCAGCTCAGGGAGGCCAAGGTGCCCCAGCAGCCCAAGGCGCCCAAGGAGACGAAGGAACCCAAGGAACGCAAGAGCCGCTGGGGCCGCAAGGAGAGCAAGTCGGACCCGTCGCTGGTCGAGACCGCGCCGGGCTGGACCGTTCCGGCCGCCCCCGATTCGGCCTTCGACGCACCGGGGGACACGAAGGAACTGACCGCCAAGGAGGCGGACGTGGACCCCGATGTCGACTGGGTGCAGGAGCTCAAGCCCGTCGACGGCGAGAAGGACTCGCTCGACCCCGAGGTCGGGACGGAGGCCGGGGAGAAGCCGAAGCCGAAGCGCCGTGGCAGGAAGGCCGCGAAGCCGACCCGCCGCAAGCTGACCGGTTCGGATGCCGGCTCCGACAATGGAGCCGACTCCGACCACTAGTGCTGATCAGGCTAGTCGGCCGCCCGGTTCAGACCTCCCAGTCGTGAACCGGGCGGCCGTCGGCCGATTGGGCCGCGTAGTCCAGGACCATCGCCCGCAGTGCGTCGAACCGCTCCAGCCGGTCGCGATGCTCACCGACCTGCACCCGGGCCACCTGCCAGGAGGCGCCGTTGACGCCGCGCCGGCACCGCTGCTCGATTACGTCGAGGTAGCGGTCGGTGTCGGGCCGGGCCACTCCCATGGACGCCAGGCCTTCGGCGGCGAGCGGCAGCAGTTCCTCCATCACCAGTTTGCGGGCGGAGACGAGTCCCCTTCCGGGCCAGTGCTGGTCGGCCTGGATGCCGTGCCTGGCGGCGGCCTGGAAGTTCGCCGTGGCCTGCGCGAAGTCGAGCCGTTCGCTGAGCGGTTCTCCGACCCGCCCGAAGTGGGCCATGAGTCCGTAGAACAGCGCCATGTTCGCGCAGATGTCCACGGGGGTCGGACCGGCGGGCAGGACCCGGTTCTCTACGCGCAGATGCGGACGCCCGCCCTGGACGTCGTAGACCGGCCGGTTCCAGCGGTAGATGGTCCCGTTGTGGATGCGCAGCTCCCGCAGTTCGGGCACCCCGCCGGACGCGGCCACCGCGAGCGGGTCCTCGTCGTCGCAAAGAGGTAAAAGCGGTGCGAAGTGCTTGTAGTTCTCATCGAACAGGTCCAGTACGCAGTCGATCCAGCGGTTTCCGAACCAGGCGCGCGGCAGCCGCCCGTTCGCCCGCTGGGTGGCGTCGCGGGTGTCGGTGCCCTGCTCGAACAGGACGACGCGGGTCTCGGCCCACAGCTGCCGCCCGAACAGATAGGGGGAGTTGGCACCCATGGCGACCTGGATGCCCGCCAGGGCCTGTGCCGTGTTCCAGTAGCGCGCGAACATCTCCGGGGAGACCTGGAGGTGGAACTGCACGGAGGTGTTCGCCGATTCCGGCGCGATGCTCGCGCAGGAGAAGCGGATCGATTCGGCCCCTTGGATGTCGATGTGGACGTCTTCGCCCCGGGAGGCCATGATCTGCTCGTTGAGCACCCGGTAGCGGCGCGCGCCCGAGAGTGCCTCGATGCCGACCCGCTCGGTGAAGAACGTCGGCATCGTCCCGATCGGGCACGCCCGCACTCCGGCCTTGTCGGCCGCCTCCCGCACTTCGGCGAGGATCGCGGCCAGGTCGCTCTCGTACCAGGAGAGCCCGGCGCCGTCGAGCAGTCTCGGCGGCAGGTTCAGTTCGATATTGAAGGCGCCCAATTCATGCTGAGCGCTGTACAGCGCGTCGTCGTCTCCCGTGGTATGCAGGTATTGCAGGACCGTGTCGTTCGCGAACGCCGGTTCACCTTTGGGTTCAAGGAGATCGAGTTCCAGTTCGACGCCGGTGAGGGGCCGCTCCGCGTCGAGACGGTGCTCGTCGAGGAGCCTCGCGAGGGCCGTTCGTCCTGCTTGGAGCTTTGCTCGATACGCGGGATAATCCCAATGCGCCAAGGCAGAACCGCTCACCTCGTCGCCCATATGTTCCTCCCCGGGAATCGATGTCAATCAACCTTAAGACTCTTGGTCATCTCTCGGCTACCAAGGGAGCAGCTATTTCGTCCCAATTGGCGTGGATCACGCACATATTAGGGTTCGACTACGTTCGGTGTTGTCGGGATGTTGACACAATCTGGTCCAGGGCTGCAACGGTGGGTGCGCTACCAGGCTTCTGGAGAGGGCTCGGTCATCGAGGGCGGCAGTGAATCTTGGTGGTTTTCTGCTCACGATCCCGCGGATTGGCACTGCTCGAACTCAAGGTTCGGGAAAAGTGTCGTACCCCTTGTCTACAGTCGTGTGGTGCAGTTGAGGTACCGCTACCGGATCTACCCGCCGGCCCCGCAGCGGCGGAAGCTGGCGAGGGTGTTCGGGTGTGTGCGCACTGTCTGGAACGATGCGGTGGCCGTGCGTAAGCGCGCGCATGCTGAGGACTTGCCGTACCCGAGAACAACAGACTTGGACAAGGCATTGATCACGGCAGCGAAGCGAACCTCTGAGCGGGCTTGGCTGTCTGAGGTGTCGCCGGTGCCGTTGCAGCAGGCGTTGCGCGATTGCCATGCGGCCTATAGGGCTTTCTTTGATTCGTTGTCGGGGAAGCGGGCCGGGGCGCGCGTAGGCCCGCCCCGGTTCAAGAAACGCACCGGGATGCAGTCTGCGAGGTATACCCGGAACGCACGGTTCGCCTTCACATCGAATGGGCGTCTGCGCCTTCCGAAGGTCGGCGAGTTGAAAGTCGCCTGGTCCCGGGACCTACCGGCCGAGCCGTCCTCTGTGACGGTGATCAAAACCCCGACTGGCAAGTACTACGCCAGTTTCGTCGTCTCGATCGATGGCGACGCCGAGCGGTTGGAGCCGATGGCGGATCCGGAAGCGGAGACCGGGATCGACTTGGGGCTGAAGGATTTCGCGGTGCTGCGCGGGGGCAAGCGGATCGAGAATCCGAAGTTCTTCGCCCGGCTGGAACGAAAA
>NZ_STGY01000016.1:7442-65572 GCF_004912275.1 Glycomyces buryatensis | reverse complement strand
AGTGCGATGAACAGGAGCATTGCGCCGCGGGCGATGTCGGGAGCGAGCGATCGCTCCGATTTGGCGATCGAGGTCGGCGGTGCGGCCTCAGCCGGATGTTCCGCTTGTTGTGGCACGGTGGCCATGAACTGCTCCAAGCCGATGTGGTGTCTGGGTTTCCGCCCTCAGTGTATGGAAGAGGTCCGACATTTGGGATCCCGCCAGCGGCCGATTCCAGGGTGGAGGCACCGGTACCTGGGGAGGAGGTCCAGCGGGTGTTCGAGGTCGTCGATGGCGCACGCCGACCGCTCACGTCGACTCGGTGGTATCCGTCACTTCGTCCCCGCGGACGACACGGTCCCTGTATGTCTGCCAGGCGTTGAAGGCCTCGGCGGCGGTTTCGGCGGTCAACCAGCCCCCGTTTCCGGTCTCAATGGCGCGCGCCCCCAGCGCTTCGGTGACCGCGAGCGCCGCGCCGGCCGCATCGCCTCCACCATGGACGAAGAGCGCCACCATCTCGACCTCTTCAGAATCGTTCCCGGGCAGGGGAATCCCGATGCGGAACCCTGGCCCGTCGTACTCCCCTCGGCCGTCGTTGTCGAAGACGATGCCAGGCAGTTGCTCGACCAGGACCTCACGGACTTCGCCGACCATGCCCAGGCTCGGCGGCTCCCAGCCGCCGGGGATGTCCTCGACTTCCTCAACGTCCTGCGGCACTCGCATGATGTACACGTCCCAACTCATGCCGCGAGTCTAAATCCGTGTCGCACCTCCCGAGCCGGCCCGATTCGCGCAATGGAAACCCCTTCGGAAATCGGTGGCTTTCGGCGCCACGGGCCGTCGCCAGGTCCTGCCCACTCGACGGGTTCGAGGCGTCGGACCACAGCGACCGACCGCCGATGCGAAGACCGTCATGCAGCTGCAATGGGCGGCCCTGAACGGCCGCTTCGGCATTCGGGAATCCTGAGCCGGGCGCACGGCCGTCCGTTACGTCTGAGCATTCTGGGGCAGAACCCGCTAGTCTGCGAGGCGTGGACATCTTCGAGGAGCAGCGGGGCCTATTGCAGGCGGTGGCCTATCGCGTGCTCGGGACCGTCACCGACGCCGAGGACATCGTCCAGGAGGCGTGGCTTCGCTGGAACGGCGTCGCCGCCGACGAGGTCGACGACCCCACGGCCTACCTGGTGACGGTGACGACGCGGCTGGCGATCGACCGGCTGCGCAGCGCTCAGGTGCGGCGCGAGTCCTATGTCGGCCCGTGGCTGCCGGAACCGACCCTGACCAGCGGCGATGTCGCCGATGAGGTGGCCTTGGCCGACACGGTCTCCTCGGCGATGCTCCTGGTCCTGGAGTCGCTGTCCCCGCTGGAGCGGGCGGTGTTCGTGCTGCGTGAGGCCTTCGGCTACTCGCATGCCGAGATCGCCCGCATCATCGACCGCAGCGAGGAATCGGTGCGGCAGACCGCGAAGCGCGCCCGCGACCACGTGGAGTCGAAGCGCCGCAGGTACGACACCGACTCCGCGACCCGGCAGCGGGCGACCGCCTCCTTCATGGACGCCTGCGCGGGCGGGGATCTCGACGCCCTGATCGGCATTCTCGCCCCGGACGTCACGCTGGTGTGCGACGGCGGCGGCATCGCCCCGGCCCCGCGCAAGTCGATCCACGGCCGGGACCTGGTGGCCCGCGCGCTGGTCACGTTCGCCGGCCGGATGCCCGAGGACCCGCACGTCGAGTTCGCCGAGGTCAACGGCGGCCCGGCGATCATCGTCCGCTCCGGCACGCTGCCCGCGGCGGTCATCATGCCGCTGCTGGTGGACGGGGAGATCCAGGAGATCCACCTGGTCAGCAACCCCGAAAAACTCGGGGCAGTGTGATGACGGTCACAGCAACTCACGTTTTCGGGGCCTGTCCCGTCCTTGGGGCATGAATGACATCCTGATCATCGGCGCCGGTTACACCGGCATGATGGCCGCCGTCGGCATCGCTCGCCGCACCAAGGCCGCCAACGTCACCCTGCTCAACCCGACCGACCGCTTCAATGAACGCCTCCGGCAGCACCAGGTCGCCGCCGGACAGGAACTCGGCGACCACCGGATCCCGGATCTGGTCGAGCCGGCGGGTGTCCGGTTCGTCGAGGGCTGGGCCGCCGAGATCGACGCCGCGGGCCGCCGCGTCGTCCTCGGCGACGGGCGCGAACTTCACTACGACACGCTCGTCTACGCGGTCGGCAGCAGCACCCCGGCCGTGGACCACGCCTACACCATTGCCGACCCGAAACTCGCGGATGCGCTGCGCGACAACGCGACCGGCGTCCTCACGGTCTGCGGGGCCGGCCTGACCGGCATCGAAGCGGCGACCGAGGCCGCCGAGGCCTACCCGCGGATGACGGTGCGCCTGCTCAGCCGCGGCGAACCCGGATCGATGATGGGCCCGAAGGCCCGCGCCCACCTGAACCGGGCCCTCGACCGCCTCGGCGTCGAAGTCCGCACCGGCGTGACCATCTCCAAGGTCCTGCCCGGCGCGATCGAACTGGAAGACGGCGACCGGCTCCCCACCGACGTGACACTGTGGACGACCGGGGTGAGGGTCGCACCGCTCGCCGCGCAGGCCGGGATCACCACCGACGACACCGGCCGGGTCGTGGTCGACGCGACGCTGCGTTCGGTGTCGCACCCGGAGATCTTCGCGATCGGTGACGCGGCGGCCATCCGCCAGGGCTACGGGACGATCCACGGCACCTGCCAGAGCGGCATCCCGTCCGCGGCCCACACCGCCGAATCGATCACGCGCCAGCTCAAGGGCAAGGCCCCCAAGTCGTTCCGGTTCGGCTACATCCACCAGCCGGTCTCCTTGGGCCGCAAGGATGCCGTCATCCAGTTCACCAACCCCGACGACACGCCCGGACGCTTCTACCTCAAGGGCAAGGCGGCGGTCTTCTATAAGGAGTCTGTGAGCGGCAGCCCGCTGAAGTTCTACCGGATGCGCATGGCGGTCCCGGCCAAGCTGACCGGGCGGACCGGCGGCCGCCGCAACCGCCTGCCGTAGGGGCTGATCCCCGAGGCGGTTCAGCGGTGGTGGGCCAGTTCCTGGTGGGCGTTGGAGCTGCCGCTCGGGTCGGTGTGGATCGTGGCTCTCGTCAGTCGGGGGATCCGATGGATCAGGCGGTGCTCCGCCTTCGCCGCGATGGCGTGGGCCTGCGACACTGTCAGGTCCGCGTCCACCTCCAGGTCGGTTTCGGGCGTGGAGGCCGTCGGCCACCAGCGCCGCCGAGCCGATTCGCCTGCCGACGCCGATGCGGTAGCGGGCGACCATTTCATTGCCGATGAAGCCGATGAAGCCGATGAAGCCGATGAGCCCGGCGGCGGCGGCCACGGCCCAGAGATGGCCGACGTCGGCGGGACCCGTGAGCCGGTCGATCGCGGCGATGCCCGCCGCCACCGCCGATGCGGCGATGACCAAGACGATGAAGATCCCCGCCAGGTCCTCGGCCCGCCCGTACCTGTAGGTGTAGCGGCGATTGGCCGCTCGGCGTCCCACCAGGAATGCGATGCCCAGCGGAATCGCGGTGAGGGCGTCGGCGACATTGTGGAGCGTGTCGCCCAGCAGGGCGACCGAACCGGTGAAGAAGACGACCACCGCCTCACCGGCACCCCCCACCACGACTGATTCCGCCACGCATCCCCCGTTCGCGCACCGGTTCCCGAATTCAGCCATGAGCGCGGGACGAACGCGGCAAAATCCACATAGTTCAGCTATGAGGCCGGCGCGACCGGCCGGAGGGTAGGCGCGGCATGAACATTAGGGCACCAGTCGACATGGTCCTGGTCGAATTCCCCGGTAATCAGTTCCGAGGCGAGATCCTCGCCGAATTGGAACGGCTCGTGGACGACGGCACCATTCGGGTGCTGGACGCCCTGCTGGTCCGCAAGGACCCGGACGGCACCGTCACCTGGCTCGAGGCCGAAGACGCCGACGACGACCGCCTGGCCCGCCTCGTCGGTGACTCGATCGACCTGCTGGCCGAGGAGGACGCCGAGGCCATCGCCGATGAACTTGAACCGAACTCGTCGGTCGGCATGCTCGTGTTCGAGCACGCCTGGGCCGGAAAGCTCGCCGGGGCGATCCGGGGCACCGAGGGGCGAGTCCTCGACTGGGCCCGAGTTCCCCCCGCCGCGATCGACCAACTCGCCACCACGTCGAATTAGGGGGATTCACCATGATGCGCAGACGAGTCGGCCGGCCGGGCCTCATCGGAACCATGGCCAGGACCGCGGTGATCGCCGGTACCGCCGGTGCGGTCAACCGGTCGATGAACAAGGCCGCGAACAATAGGGCGCAGACCCAGGCCGAAGCCGAGGCCTATCGGGCGCAGCAGTCGACACCGGCGCAGCCCGTCCCGCCCGCGCCGCCTCCCGCGCCCACCGCGCCGGTCTCCAGCGGCGACGACGTCATCTCGAAGCTCAAGCAGCTCGGCGAACTGCACGCCGCCGGGATCCTGTCCGACGAGGAGTTCGGCGCCGCGAAGGCCAAACTGCTCGCCTGAGCCCGGATCCCGAGCGGCGTTCCGGAGCCGGACCAGAAGCAGGATTGCACGATCGCCGAGGGGACCGAGTCACCATGGACGTTGACCCGCTGAGCGACGGCGAACGCGCCGAGCTCGAACGGCTCCGGGCCGAGCGCGCGGCCGCGAAGGACGGGGCCCGCGTTCCGGGCCGACGCGGTGCGCGCTGGGCCGGCTCGACCCTCGTCATGTCCCTGGCCGCGCTCCTGGCGCTCGTCTCGGCCGTGGTCGTCTTCGCCCGGGACGAGGTCCTGGACACCGACCGCTATGTGCAGACCGTCGCGCCGCTCGCCGAGCACCCCGACGTCCGCGAGGCGATCGAGACCCGGCTGTCCACCACGATCAACGAGAAGATGGATTTGCGGGCTCTCACGACCGAGGCGATCGACTCGATCCAGGTCCGAAGTGATGCCGACGCACTGGCCCGGCTCGATCTCCTCGCCGCGCCGATCGCCTCGGCGGTGGAGGGCTTTGTCGGCGACCAGGTCCACACCGTCGTCTACAGCGATCGCTTCGCCCAACTCTGGGAGAACGCCAACGAGACCGCGCACCGCGGCATCGCCGCGATCCTGCGGGGCACGGAGACCGAGACGCTCGCACTCGACGGCGACATGCTCTACATCGAACTGGGCCCGGTCATCGAGGAGGTCAAATCCCTGCTGGTAGCGCGGGGCCTGACCATCGCCGAGCGGATGCCCGAGTTCTCGGTCCAGTTCCCGCTCATGGAGATCCGCGGCCTGGCCAACGCCCAGGGCATGGCCTCCCTGCTCTCCACGCTCGCCTGGGTGCTGCCGCTGGCCGCGCTGGCGCTGCTCGCGGTCGGCGTCTACATCGCTCCGAACCGGCGGCGGGCCCTGGTCATCGGGTCGCTGCTGTTCGGGGTCGCCATGGTCGTCTTGATCGTCGCCGTGGCGGTGGGGCGGGCGGTCACGCTCTCGAACCTGCCCGAGACGGTCCATTCGCCGCAGGCGGTCGCCGCGGTGTACGACATCATGGTGCGATTCCTGACCGCCAGCGCCCAGACCATGCTGGTGCTCGCGCTCCTCGTCGCCATCGCCGCCTGGCTGGCCGGACCGGGTGCCTTCGCCTCGGCCCTGCGCGGCGGACTGACGCAGCTGCGCGACGCGGCCGCGTCGGGACTCTCTCGGTCGGGACTCCAGCTCGGCCCGGCCGCGCGATTCGCCGCGCGAAACCGCCGGCCCCTGGAGGCCGCCGCGGCGGCGCTGGGCCTGCTGTGGCTGATCCTGTGGTCACACCGGGGCATGGAGGGGACCCTGTGGGTCGCGGCGACGGTCGCCTTGGCGGTCATCGTGATCGAAGTGCTCGGCAGAGTCGAAACGGTCGAACCGGTCGAAGCCGAGCCGCACGGGGCATGACGAAGGCCCGCCGTCCTCGGGACGACGGGCCGAATTCGGACTCGAATCAGGATGCGGTGCTGGTCTGCGCCAGCACTACCGCCAGCGCCCAGATGACGAAGACGTCGAGCGCGAGGACGACCAGCGACCACAGCGGGTAGTACGGCAGGAAGAAGAACTGGTCGATCGCCGACAGGACCGCCAGACCGATGCCGACGCCGTAGGCCCAGCTGTGTCCCATGAGGACGAATACGCCGACGAGGATCACCACGATTCCGATGATCAGGTGGATCCATCCCCAACCGGTGGTGTCGATCGCGTAGACGTAGTCGGCCACGTCCACGAAGACCTCGTCCTTGGCGATCGCGGCCATGCCCTGGAAGAGCTGGAACAGCCCGGCCGTGAGCATCATGCATCCGGCGAATATCGCGCCCGCCGTAGCCCAGGCGAGCCTGCCTTCCCCTTCATCGGTCATTTCGGACTCCCTTCACCCCGTGAGCCCGCAGGCGCGGGCGTCGATCGCGGGCGGAAAACCGTCCGCTCAGTCTTGTTTAACGCCTCAGTGGACATTCCGGGATGAATTACGGAAACTCCCTCAGACCTCGACCGGCAAGGTGAGGAGCAGGAGCGCCCCGCACACGAGCGCGACGATGCCGAGGGTCGTGAGGAACATGAGCGGGCGCTTCGCCCTGGCGCGCGAGCCGACGCCGGCGAAGAACAGGACGAGCGCGAAGATCACGGCGGTGAGCACGTAGTTGTCCGAGCGCTGGTTGGCCTCCCTGGCGGTGGCGGACAGGTCCTCTGCCTGATGCTGGAAGTCGTCGGCCACGTCCTGGGAGTCGAGTTGGTACTCGGGCATGTCGAACGGTGTGGGCGGGGCGTCCGGGGTGATCAGCGGCCGCGTGTCGAGCCAGGCTTCGACGGCCACCTGGAAGTCGGGCCTGAATCGCTCGAACATGAATCCGGAGGCCTGCCGAGCGTCGGGTTCGTAACTGCCATCGGGGGCCGGGGTCGTCCCGGCGAGGATCTCCTGGTTCAGGGCGTTGAGCCAGGAGGTGAACGAGACGACGTCCATGAGGCGTTCCTGGCCGGCATCGGTGGAGGCGCGATTGGACTCGACCCGGACCGCCCCGGCCTGGGCGTAGGAGTTGGCCTGCACGCCGCTCCACTTCGCGCTCTGGAATCCGGCCCAGGCCGTGCCGACGGCGGCCAGCGACATCATGATCGCCGGTGTCAGGTCGACCCAGCGCGGCACCGACACCGGCCGGTTCCCGTCCGCTTCCGGCGCCGCGGCGGCTTCCGGCACCGCTTCCTCATTCGGCTCCGAGTTCGCCATCGTCAACCCCCGAACACCCGGCACCCGCGGCCCTTGCGGGCCAGGGTGCTTTTTATCGGAGCTTATGGCCAGAGCAGACTGAACGGGATGAATCGCCCGGATCTGATAGGGCCGAGCCGAACGGGGAACTCCTCTGATGCCGGCCGAGTTCTTCGTTTTGCGGGGACCGTTGTCCCTGTTGGGGGAGGGTCGCCGCAGCGAAGAACTGAACGAGTACGAGAGCGAAGGAGTCAGCAATGTCAGCCGCAGACCGGAACCCGCAGAAGATCATCGTCGGCGTGGATGGATCGGACTCGTCCATCAATGCGCTGAAGTGGGCCTTCGGCCAGGCCGAGCTCACCGGCGCTACCGTCGAGGCGATCCACACCTGGCACGTCGACGCCGCATATGGCGCGGCCGCCCTCATGGTTCCCACCAACGAGTTCGCCCTCGGGGCCAAGAAGACGCTGGAGGAGGCCGTCTCCAAGGCCTCTGGTGGGACGCCGCCGGTGCCCATCGAGGAGCGCGTCTTCGAGGCGCCCGCCGCGAAAACCCTCATCGAGGAGTCGAAGCATGCGTCGCTGCTGGTGGTCGGCAGCCGCGGACACGGAGGCTTCGTCGGGGCATTGATCGGCTCGGTGAGCCAGTACTGCGTCAACCACGCCACCTGCCCGGTCGTCGTGGTCCGCAGCGCCGGCTGAGAACGAGACACCCAGAACGGGATCGGCGGCGTCAGCGAGGACGCCGGCCGGGATCACCTGACACCCCCTAGCGTGGAGGCATGGCACGAATTACCGACACCATGCTCGAACGGTCCACCGAGTTCATCTGGCTCACCGGCAGTGTCCTCGAACAGCGCCGAATGGAGCTGTTCCTGGGCGGCGGGAGCCGGGACGCCGCGCTCGCGGCACTGGAGGCGTACCGCACCGCTGACGGCGGCTTCGCCTTCGCGCTCGAAACCGACGTCAAAGGCCCGAATCCGCAGCCGCTCACGGCCATGACCGCCCTGGAGATCCTCGCCGAGATCGACGCGCTCGACCAGAAGGCGGCCGCGCCGATCTGCGGCTGGCTCACCCGCCACACCGCCGCCGACGGCGGCGTCCCCGACCTGCTGCCGACCGTCACGGCCTATCCGAGGCCGCCGTG
Source organism: Glycomyces buryatensis (assembly GCF_004912275.1). Lineage (GTDB taxonomy): Bacteria > Actinomycetota > Actinomycetes > Mycobacteriales > Micromonosporaceae > Glycomyces > Glycomyces buryatensis. The sequence goes on along the minus strand of NZ_STGY01000016.1, from coordinate 57,216 downwards.
GGTCGAGGCGCCGCCGCAGGATCGGGGCGGCCTCCTCACCACCGCCCGCATCACCGGCCTGCTGCTCGAACACCGAATCGAGCATCCGTGGATCGCGGGAGCGACTGCGTTCTGCCGCAAGGCGATCGACGAACTCGAGGCGACGCACCCGTACGAGGTCTACGGCGTCAATCTCTTCCTCGACCACGTCCCGGACCGGGACTGGGCGATCGCCGCCTCAAGGCGAATCGGCCAGATGGTCCGCGACGGCGCCCTGGTGCTGCTCGACCCGGCCAACCCCGATCGCATCTCCCCGCCGCCCGGATACGCGGTGGAGGAGTTCGCCTTCGCCTGCGACTTCGCGTCGCCGCACAGCCTCGCCGCCGCGTGGTTCACCGCAGACGAAATGCGGATCGCCTTGGACCACTTGGCATCCGAGCAGCGCGAGGACGGCGGCTGGCCGATTCACTACCGGCGCTGGCATCCGGCGATCGAGCAGCAGGCGCGGCCCGGGTTCACGCTGGCGGCATTGAAGACGCTGCGCGCCTGGGATCAAGCGGTCTGAGCGGCGAATTCGCGTGGGCTCGAGCGAGATCGGCGCCGCAGCTGGCGCAGTCGATCCATCGTTTCGGCGCGACCCTTGCGGGTTCAGACATGCCGGTGGGCGAAGCTGTCGCGGATCCTGTCGATGAGCCCCAGGCCGGGGTCGACGATCATATTGGCCGGCGGCTTGTGCGGAGCGTGGGGATGCGGCCGCGTGGGGGCGTGCTCCTTCGCGATGAGGACCTTCGCGCCCAAGTTGTCCAGTTCGCCCTGCGTGAGGCTCCGGCGCAGGCGGGGGAGGAGATCGGACTCCTCCTCGGAGACGTGGTGGCGGATGTCCTCGATGAGCTCTGCCAGCAGCTCTTCGAATTCGGGGCTGTCGGGCCCGAGTCCTTCGAGGCGCTTCATGACCGCTTCGGCCTCGCCGTGCGCTTGGATCGCGTGGTCGGCGACCTCGTCGCCGTCATCGAGCCGCTCGCGCGCGATCGGGTACATGTACTGCTCCTCGACGACGGCGTGGCGCACCAGCACGGCGATGATGTGATCGGCCAGCTCCTTGCGGCCGTCGGCCTGCCCCTTGTGCCGCTCCAGCTCGCGGAACACCGCTTCGATAACGCGATGGTCCTTGAGGATCACGTCGACCAGGTCGGTGTTGTCTTCAGCGTCGAACATGGCTCCTCCGATCCGCGCAGATGCGATCGCCTACGGTGTACCCGGGCTCGACCGGTGGAAACCCGGCCGGCCCACGCGTACTCCTCAATGAGGTCGCATCCCGGAGCGGGCGCGGCCGATCGAGGCCCGGCGGGCAACATCCGAGCACCGCGGGCCGACCTCACCAGGACTCGCGCTCCTTCCGCTCCGCGGGCGCGGGCTTGGGCTTGCGCGAAGGCACCCAGGGCAGCAGCACTCCCAAGGCGACCATCGCCACGCCGAAACCGACGTGCAGCCAGTCGTCGGCGGTGTTCATCGGCAGGAAGTTGCCCGCGTCGGAGCCGCCGACGAAGAACCCGTAGATCCCCAGCAGCAGGTACAGCAGCCCGCCGCCGAGCAGGAACAGGCGCGCCCCGGCGACGTACCACGACATGAACATGCCCAGCAGGCCCAGGAACAGGTGGACGAGGTTGTGCAGGACCGAGACCTCGAAGATCCCGAACAGCTGCGCCTCCGACTCGTGTCCGGCGAACGTGATCCCGTCGAAGCCGGTGGTGATCCCCGGTAGAAATCCGAGCACGCCGACGATGACGAACGCCAGGCCCACAATGACGGCCCCGTCCTGAACGGGCGCGGTCTCCCACTTCTTGAGTCGGGCACGGTGGTGGTGCCGCGTCGCCTCCATGGTTGTCGCCTCCTCGAACCGTGCGATGTCTTCGCGTCGCCCTGCACGGATACCCGCACCGACCTCGCCGGAAACCGCCCGGAGGCGGGCTCAGGAGCGAGGCAGGGTGGACAGAATCAGGTCCGCGTAGGCATCGCGCTCCGCTTCCTCGGATGCGAACGCTGCGAACATCCGTTCCAGCGCTTCAGGTCCCAAGATCGGCAGCGGCCCCTAGACGCGTGCATCGAACCGCGCCTCCTGAAGCAGCAGAACGGAGGCCGCGTCGAATGCCGGTGGCTCACGGCTCATGACTTCACTGCGTCATCAATGAGCGAATTCTTGGGTTCCCGTCGGCTCAGCCAGTACTACTGCGGCACTTGCGGCTCGGGACGGGTCCCGGCGCGGTGTGCTTACATTTCGGGGCGGGAACGGCTAAACGGCCCAACCCTCACATCCACCCCGAAAGGATCACAGTAGACATGAAGAGGAAGCATCTGATCCGCCTCGGTGCGGGCGTTGCCGCAGGTCTCGGCGCCGTCGCGCTCGCCTGGACCGGCATCGCCGCCAACGCGGACGAGCCTGCGACCGACGACGTCGAAGCCAAGATCATCGGCGGCCAGCCCGCCGAGGAGGGCGACTACCCGTGGCTCGTCGGCGTCGGCTCCGACGGCGAAGGCTCTCCTTACGAGCGGCGGTTCTGCGGCGGCTCGGTCATCACCGAGACCGTCGTCCTCACCGCCGCGCACTGCGTCGAAGACGAAGCTGCCGACGACCTGGCGGTCTTCTCCGGCTCGGTCGACCTCGAATCGGACTCGCTGGTCGAGACCGCAGTGGCGGACCTGCACGTCTCCGAGGACTTCAACGACCCGATCACCTTCTCCAATGACTGGGCGCTGCTGCTGCTCGAAGAGCCGATCGACGTCGAGTCGATCGAGCTCAGCCAGAACCCCACCGAGTACGACACCCTGGAGGTCGCCGGCTGGGGCGACACCGGTGAGGGCTACCCGACCGTCGCCCAATGGGTCGAGGTGCCCTTCGTCGATGACGAGGACTGCGCCGAGGCTTACTCCGACGAGTTCGACGACGAGACCATGCTGTGCGCGGGCGACCTGGAGAACGGCGGGGTCGACTCCTGCCAGGGCGACTCGGGCGGCCCGATCATGGCCCCCGCCGAGGACGGCGGCCTGATCCTGGCCGGCATCGTCAGCTGGGGTTACGGCTGCGCCGAGGCGGGCAACCCGGGCGTGTACTCCGAGGTGGCCGACTTCAACGACCCGATCGAGGAGGTCATCGAGGGCTGGGAGGACGGCGAGTAGTACCTGCGAGGGAACTGCTCAACTGAGCCGCTGAGGGGCCGGGGGGGATGCGTCCTCCCGGCCCCTCAGCGCGTCCGAACCGGGCGTGTTGATCAATGGTTCAGTCCGATCGACCGCCCGTCCCGCGTGTGTCAGACGACGGTGTCGGCCGTGACGGACTTGAGCCGGCTCACGCGCCCAGACTCGGGTGCAGGTCACGATGTCCCGTGTGGGCGCGAAGACGACGACCTACCAGATGAGTCCATCTAGATGGTTATGGCCAGAGAGCAGGCGAGCGATGCGGTCCTGCGCCGCTTCGCGTATGTCAGGCTGGGGGTGGTGTGCGTGTAGCGCGAGCTCCCTGTGCATGTCATAGAAGAGCAACCGCTCGCGCAGATGCTCGCGCTCGAACAGCTCCGGATACGCGCCGTACAGCCATCCGGGGACCTCGGTGAGTGTGGTCTCGTCGAGCCCTTGTTCGTCGGGTGTGGGTGGGTACTCTCGCGCTTTCGCGCACCAGCGCAGGATCGTATCGAGCTCGACATCCGCTGGCTGAGCCGACGCCTCCGCGAAGTCGATGAGACCGGTGACGCGTCCTTGGTCGACGATCACGTTGGATCCATGTAGATCACCATGGACGAGGACAGGTTCGTCGGCGGCAAACAACGCCAGCCGCTCCTGGATCCAATCGGCGACGTCCGCGAGCAGGCGCGAGTCATGACCGGGCAGTCGCCGGGCAGCCTCGACCTGCTGGAGCGCCGCACGCACTACGGGTGGGTGGAACGCAGCCCACGGCTTGCCGGCGAGCGCGTCGGCCAGCCAGGGCGGCAGCAGGTCGGCCGGGACACGAACACGGTGAAGAACGCGCAACGCCAAGCCGAGGCTCTCGATGATTGCTTGGCGCGTGTGCGAGTCCGCCGCCGGCCATACCTCGTACAGGGTTCGGCTGGGCAGGCGTTTGGAGACATACCACGGCCCGTCCGGGCCGTCGCCGTGGGCAAGGATCCGGGCGTGTGGGACCTCGCTGCCGGCGAGCAGATTGACGACCGTTGCCTCATGGCGATACGCGTCGCGGAACCGTCCGTCGTTGTTCAGTCGTACGACGTATTCGTCGCCGACCCACACGCGGCTCACCCAGCCGGCCTTTGGAAGAAAGCGCCCGGTTGCTGGCAGACCAGCGGAAGCCAGCGTCCTCAGCAGCGTCGGGTCGGTAGCCGGCTTGTCGACGAACGGTGTTGATTGGTCGCACACGTACCAAGCCTCGCACACATCGGTTCACTAGACCGTTAGCCGACCCAGACTCCGAGCAGAGGGACAGGCCCACCAAGGGCCTGGTCCCTCACTGCTATCCACCTTCAAAACCCCAGCCGGACCAGTACTGCGTGGCCCGCGCCGTTCGGGTCGGTCTTCAGGCGTCAGCGATGAAGAGGTGGCGGGCAGCCCGGGCGGGCGTTGCCGGCGTCCCTGTCCCGGTGTTGGGCGGGGTTCAGACGGGCAGCGACGGAAGGGTGGGGAGGGTGGCCCCGCGACACGCCCGACCGCGGGGTACGTGGCACTTGAGCTGGGAAAACACTCTACATTCACCCGATCGAGTGATGCCAGCGAACCCGTCATGTGTCACCATTGAGGCATAGAACAGGAACACTAAGACAGGCGAACTGTTCGAGACACAGACTCTCCGAGGAGGTGAGATAGATGGCCACCAGTCACACCACTACCGCACAGGCCGGTTCCGACCGGCGGGGCAAGTCCGAGGCCATCCACACCGTCCTCGATGAAGCCGCCTCGACCATCAACGCCTTGCACGCCACGGTGCTGGCCTCGGTGATCGATGCGAAGACCTGGAACATCCACCGCGACTTCGACGGGTTCTCCGCCCTGCGGGAATGGCTGGTCGCCACCTTCGACTTCCATCAGCAGATCGCCTCGGACCTGGCCGCGATCGCCAGGCGTGCCAAGAAGTTCGCCCTCCTCGCCACGGCGGCGACTTCGCAGGCGGCCAGGATCGACCCGGTCGCCTACGCGGTGCGGCAGTTGGACAAGACCCCCGCGATGCGCCTCTACGCGCGGACGCCCTACCGCGAGGCCGTGGCCTCCCCCTTCGACGGTGCGGTCTCCTGCGCGACCCCTGAAGCCCTGGTGGTCCAGTACTGCGCGCACGCGCCCTTCAAGGACCTGAAGGCGCACCTGGCCGAGATCGAAGCGTCCCTCGCTGAGAGTGCGGAGCTGTTCGAAGGGCTCGGGGAGCAGTCCCTGCAATACCTCGAACTGTCCGAGAACGCCAGCGGCATGTGGACTCTCGCCGGGCAGTTGTCGGCCGATACCGGTGCCCTGTTCGCCAAGATGCTCACCACCTCGGTTCCCCCGCCCCGCCAAGACGAAGCCGACACCGACGGGGACCTGCCCGCGGCGGCGAACCGGAACGCCGAAGCCCTGCACCAGATGCTCGCTTCCTATGGCACCGACCCGGCCGCGCCGAAGCGGCACGGGCACACCGCGACCCTGTCGCTGTCATGCGATCTCCAGACCCTCCGCGGGGAAGTAGACCTGACCCAGGAGCCAAGCCGCACCCCACGACTGGACGGGCAGCCGATCTCCCTCGCCAAGGCCCGTCTCCTGGCCTGCGAAGCCGGCATCATCCCGATGGTGTTCGACTACGCCACGGGGGAAGTAGTCGAGCTCGGCCGCGAGGAACGCCTCCCCAACACCGCCCTCCGTAGGAAGCTCGAAGCCGAGCAGCAGGGCGGGTGCGCCTGGCGAGGCTGCGACCGGCCGGTCGCCTGGTGCGAAGCCCACCACATTGCACACTGGGCTGACGGCGGGAGCACGAACGCCGAGAACCTGATCCTGCTGTGCCGGTTCCACCACGGCCGTATCCACACCCCCGGCTGGACCGTCGCCAAGACCGGCCCGGGGCAGGCGTTGATCGTCCACCACGACGGCCACGAAGCGGCCCCGGCCGACATGGGCGAATACTCGGCAGGCGAAGGCAGCACCGGTAGTGGCTGCGGGTATGGCTGTGAAGACCACCGCAGCAGCATCGATCTCGATGAGGACTTCAGGAACGGGCCCGATGATGCCTTTCCCACCGGCCTCTACCCCGAGGAACACGCCCAAGTCCCAGGCCGGGACTTGAGGGATGTTCTCGACGCCTATGCGCTCCACCGGATCGGCATGGACCTCAAGCAAGCCAAAGCCAGGGCACGGGAACGCTTCCGCCAACCCTCCACCGCCGAAGCCGAACCGGTCACGGCCGCCCCACCAGGCGACCGGTTACGGTGCCCCGCCGCCAGGCAGTAATGGCGGCGGGGGAAGCGGACCAACCAAGGACCGCAGCCCGACCCACCCGGCAACGGGACCAACGGGATCGGGCCCTCCGCCGTGCCCAGAGGCCGAACCAACCTTCCACCGGGCTCCCCAGAGCCGCACCCAGCTTGCACCGGCCCACCCGAAGACCCCCACCCCCGGCAACAAACGCCAGCCACCCTCCACACCTCTCCATCGCTGACCGCCCTGACCGCTACCATCACCGGACCCGAAGGCCAGCGGCCGAGCCGAGGGGAATCCCACCACTCCATCGCTGATCCGTCTGAAGCCCAAGCCGCACGACCCGCATCCTGCTGTCGGGCGTGCCGCCCACCGGAGCTCCGGCAGCTCCGGAGGCCCTGCCTCGCCAACGGACACGGGCCCCTTCCCACACCCTCGTCGCTGCCGCCATTTGCGCAGCCGGGCCATCTACCGGCGTCGTCCCCGCCAGCGCCCCCGTCCCCAATGCAGGCCTCCCCATGCGCGACAACACCATCACTGAACCCACCAGCGAACTCACCGCCCGCCTACCGCCGCCCGCGCAGGCGCCCTCACAAAGCAGCATTGCAACTAGGGGACTCCCGGGCCAAGCGGTCGAGACAAAGGGGCCCGCGTTCGGCGCGGGCCCCTCTCCTTCGATCGCTCCCTCAGTCGGTCCACTGCTCCGCGGGGGAGACCCCCGGGATCGGGAGGCCGATGAGGGCCAAGGGGATGAAGTAGCCGATCTGGCCGAGGATCGCGGTGATCGTGGTGATCTCGCGCTCGTCGTAGTGCTTGGCGGCTTCGGCGTAGAGCTCGTCGGAGACCCTGCCGCGGGAGGTGGCCGGGGTGTGGACCGCTTCGGCGAGGGCCAGGGCGGCGCGTTCGGCGTCGGTGAAGCAGGTCGCGTCCCACCAGGTGGCGACCGAGTCGAGGCGCTCCTTCGAGTTCTCGGACTCGCGGACGATCCGACTGGTGAGGTACGAGCTTCCGACGATCTGACCGACCCGCAGGCCCATCAGGTCGGCGGTGGTCTGCGGGATGACCCCGTCGTTCACGCTGTTCACGGCCTGCGCGACCTTGGCGATCGCGGGATTGTGCTTGATGGGGCTGGAGAGGCGGGACTTGAGGCTCATGATGTTGGTCCTTTCTCGACCTTTGCTTCCTGATTCACCTCCATGACGGATCCCGGAACTTGGATGTGACCGCCCCGCGGAAGTTTTTTCGCGGCGGCGGTCAGATGAGAAAGCGGGCCCCGGGGTTTCCCCGGGGCCCGCTCTAGTCGCTCTTCCTTAACGACCGCTTCTGCGCTTCGTCTCCGGGTTCCCCAGGACGCGCGGTGAGACGATCACCCGGTCGATGTTCGGGGCCCAGGCGTCCGCATTGCCCAGCCGCAGGGTTTCATCCCCAGTGGACAGCGTGACGGCGATGGTCCGCTCCCAGAAGCTGTCCCACGAGTAGGTGTAGCGGAAGTAGGCGTCGCCGACCGGCGTCGTCCCCTCCTGGACCTCCAGGCGGCGGTCGACCACCTGGGGGTTGTAGTCGTGGTCGCCGGACAGCTCCGCGTTCGCGTAGTGGACGGTCACGTCGTAATCGCCCGGCTCGGCGAAGCCGTCGCGGGGGAGTTCGATCGCGTTGCCCGACCCGTTGCCGATCCACCCGACATAGGCCATACCGGAGGCGTTGGAGCCCGAGCCGTCTTCCAGGATCTCCACGGCCGCTTCACCGTGCAGCACGGCGTCCTCGGCCTCGATCGCCACGGAGGACTCGTCGGCGGTCCGGGCCCGTACGGTCGTGAGCGACCCGATGGTCGCGCCCGACGAGCCGAGCTCGATCTCATTGATGCCCTCGACTAGGTGGACCCTGGCCGTCGAGGTCCAGCGCCCGGCTCCGGAGGCCTCCACGGTGACCGTCGGCCTTCCGTTGACGGCCAACCTCACCGACGCGGCGGCGGTGGACGCCCAGTCCACCACCAGGTCGTAGTAGCCGGTCTCGATCGCCGTCGCGTACAGGTCGGCTCTGGCGCCGCCGCTCAGGGCCGCTCCGCCTCGGATCGAGCCGTCCCAAACCAGCGCGGCGCCGTTGTACAGGCGGAACACCGAGGCCGGGTACTGCGTCGGCTCACCTTCCTCCACTGAGGTCAGTGAGACCTTGTCGAGGGTGATGTCCGAGTTCGGCAGGACGGCCGCGCCGTCGGCGCTGGCGCGGATGGACAGGGTGTGGGCACCCGCGCTCAGTTCGACCAGGACCTCGGCGCTGCCGCGGTACTGCCACTGGCTCGTCGCGTTGAGCCCCAGGTCGGCCGTGTACTGGATGGTGTCGGCCAGGGAGCCGTCGACGAACAGCGCGTGCCTGCCGGGGATGCCGGGGGCGCCGCCGATGACCTGGAGGCGGTAGGTGCCGTCGTGGGGCACCTCGACCGCCCAGTCGGCGCGGGAGCCGACCTTGTTGAACGAGCCGACGTCTTGTCCGCCGGAGGAGAGGAACTGCCAGCCGCCGTTGCCTTGGGGGTCATGGGAATACACCGTGGCATCGGTGATCGCCAGGTCCTCGGCCTCGATGGCGGCGGTCCAGGGCTGGGCCGCGGCCGAGCCCTCCACGTCGCGGGACTGCTCGGGGGTGAGCACGAGCTGGTAGCCCGCGTACCGGTCGTAGCTCGCCACGTCCAGGCGCAGCGTGCCGCCGTCGAGGGAGACCCCGTCCGCGGTGGCGATGACGCGCGGGTTGCCCGCTAGGCCTTCGGCGCCGATCAGCGCGATCTCGCGGACCTCGACGTCGACGCGGTCGCCGAAGACGGCGGCGTCGAGCCCGCTCAGCTCCAGTGCGACGTCGTCGCCGGTACCGCCCCACAGCACGGTGGCGCGCCGGTTGGCCTCGTCGATGGCCCCGATGCCCTGGAGGGTGTCGACGGCATTGAGCGCCGGGGGATTCACCTGGACGGTCTCGGAGCCTTCGAGGTCGCCGTACCACTTGAACATCCACCAGCCGGCGTTCGCGCCGTTCGGGCGGGCCGAGTTGTCGGAGAAGTTCCCGGCGTAGTTCCAGTACGCGGTCTGGGCGTCCACCTTGGTGTCCTCGAACATGCTGAACCACTGGACGAGCTGTCCGGGGACGCTCATGTCGCGCAGCATCCCGTACTCGTTGATGTTCACCGGGATCGGGTCGATGCCGAGGGACGCTTCGAGTGCGCGGTAGTCGTCGAAGTGGCCCCGGTAGGTGCCGAGGTTGTCGATGCCCAACTCGTGCCAGATGGTGATGTCCGGCAGCGAGCCGTTCTCCTTGGCGAAGGCGAGGATGTCGGCGCTGCGCTGGGGCTGCCAGCGGGTGTCGGCGGCGCTGGCGATGCGGGCGTGCCCGAGGCCGTGGCGCTCCCAGACCTCCTGGATCTTCTCGTAGGCGGCCTGCCAGTCGGCGAGGAACTGGTCCTTCTGGTTCGGCCAGTCGGTGTACCAGTTGCCGTCCGGCTCGTTGAAGGGGATCAGGATGTAGTCCTGGGGGCGATCGGAGTCCGTCGCGACGGCCTCGGCGACGAACTCGACGATTTCGAGGTAGTCCCAGACGCCGTTGCCGCCCTCGGTGTAGGTGCCGTCCTCCTGGTTGTACGTGCGGGTGTCCCCGGGGCGCCTGCTGCCGTGGTAGGGCCAGTCGGGGTAGTAGTCCTGGACGTAGATGTACATGTCCTTGCCGTGCTTGGTGAAGAATCCGTCCTCGACCTTGATCGCGTCACCGGAGGGGTGCTGCGTGCCGTAGGGGGCCTTCTGCGAGGTGTTGGTGAGGTGGGCGCCGTTGATGAGCGCCTGGGTGGGTGCTCCCTCGTCGCCCAAGCCATAGAGCGTGCCGGTGGCACCGCCGCGGAAATCGCCTGTGCGGGTGGCGAAGTCCACGCCGAGGGTTCCGGTCTGGGCGAACGCGGGCCGCACCGAGATCCCGGTGGCGGCGGCCGCGGCGGCCGCTGCAGCTGCTGCCAAAGTCGTCCTTCTCCTCATCGATCTGTCCTCTCCTCATTGAGACATAGTCACGACCTTCGATCGCAGGTAGACCGTACCGATTTTTGATAACGATTTCAAGACACAACTTGAAATCGATTTCAAATATGGCTATCGTTTCGACTGCAATCGCGACCAGGCGGTCGTCTCATGGCCGCCGAGACAAAGGGGTGCCGTGACTGAGCAGTTGTCTTGGGGCAGTTCCCATCTCGAGCTCCGATTCGAGTGGGACACCGACTCTCCCGTGCGCACCGTGCGCCTGACGAGAGGCGATGAGGAGCTGGCCGTCCATGCGATGCCGCTGGTGGAGATCCTGACGGCCGACCAGGGCCACGTGCCCGCGTCCGACCGACTCGTGCACACCGAACTGGGCTCGCACCTGCGCTACTCCTCCCACGCCGAAGAGACCTTCGAAGGCGGCCGCAGACTCCAGATCACGCAGGTCGCGGACGGTGTCGAAGCGCTGATCACCCTCGAATCGCTCGACGCTGCCCCCGCCGCGATCCGCTCCAGCGTCACCGTCGCGGCCACCGGCGAGCGCCCGATCGTGCTCCGATCGGTCGCCTCCCTGTCGATGGGCTTCACCCCGCGATACGGCGCGGACGACAAGTTCGACGGCTGGCAGCGCCTGTCCGGCACCGGCGACTGGCTCGGCGAGGGCCGCTGGACCCGTACGCCGCTGCGCGGCCCCGACTTCCCGCCGCTCGCCGAGGACCTCACCGGGCACGACCCGCGCGGCGCCCTCACCGTCACCTCCGACGGGACCTGGTCGACCGGCCGCCACCTGCCGGTCGGCGCCGTCGAATCCGCGGACGCCGGGCTCGCCCTCATCTGGCAGATCGAGCACAATGGCGCCTGGCGCTGGGAACTCGGTGAGGACACCGCTGGCGGCTACTTCGCCCTCTCCGGCCCGACCGACGCCGACTCGTCCTGGACCCGGCTCCTCCGCAGCGGCGAAACCTTCACCACCGTGCCCGCGACCATCGCGGTCGGAACGGCCTTCGAGGACGCCCTCGCCGCCCTCACCGACTTCCGCCGCGCCGCGCGCCGCGAACACCCCGACAACGCGGCCATGCCCGTCATCTTCAACGACTACATGAACACCCTCAACGGCGACCCGACCACGGACAAACTGCTTCCGCTCATCGCCGCCGCCGCCGAGGCGGGCGCCGAGACGTTCTGCATCGACGCCGGCTGGTACGACGACTCCGGCCACTGGTGGGACACCGTCGGCGAATGGCTCCCCTCCACCACCCGCTTCCCCGGCGGCTTCGGCGAGGTCATCGACGCCATTCGCGACGTCGGCATGGTCCCGGGCCTGTGGCTCGAACCCGAGGTCGTCGGCGTCCGCAGCCCCATCGCCGATTCCCTTCCGCGCGAAGCGTTCCTGCTGCGGCACGGCCAGCGCGTCGTCGAGCACCACCGCTACCACCTGGACCTGCGCCACCCCGCCGCCGTCGCCCACCTCGACGCGGTCGTCGACCGGCTCGTCGCCGACTTCGGCGTCGGCTTCTTCAAGTTCGACTACAACATCAACCCCGGCCCCGGCACCGACCACGAGGCCGACAGCGTCGGCGACGGCCTGCTCGGCCACAACCGGGCCCACCTCGCCTGGCTCGACAGCCTCCTGGACCGCCACCCGGACCTGGTCATCGAGAGCTGCGCCTCCGGCGCGATGCGCATGGACTTCGCGGTCCTGTCCCGCCTCGCCATGCAGTCCACCTCGGACCAGCAGGACTTCACCAAGTACCCGCCCATCGCCGCCGCCGCGCCGATCTCGATCCTGCCCGAGCAGGCCGCGAGCTGGGCCTACCCGCAGCCGTCCATGACGGACGAGGAGGCCGCGTTCTGCCTCGTCACCGGCCTGCTCGGCCGCTACTACGTCTCCGGCCACCTCAACGAGATGACCGGCGGCCAGCGCGACATGGTCGCCACCGCCGTCGCCACCGCCAAGGACCTGCGCGCCTTCATCGCCGCCGCCCACGCCCACTGGCCCGCCGGACTGCCCGGCTGGACCGACCCGTGGGTCGCCCTGGCCCTGCGCCACGGCGGCGAGGAACTCGTCTCGGTCTGGCGCCGCGGCGGCCCCGCCGCCACCGAACTGCACTTCCCCCACCTGGCCGGAAGCGACATCACCGTTCAGACCGTGTTCCCCGCCGACCTTCCCGAATGGAAGACCGACTGGGACGCGGCGACCGGCACCCTCACCGTCCAGGCGAACGACACCGACATCGCGGCGCGCACCCTGCGCCTGACCGCACATTCCCTCTCACGGAAATAGGAGCAATTCAATGAAGAACAAGTTCCGCAACGTGCTGGCGCTCGCCGCCGCCGGAACCCTCGCGCTCTCCGCGTGCTCGGACCCCGGCGCCGACACCGGCTCCGGCGGCCCGGTCGACTGGCCCGCGCAGGACGCCGACCTCTCCGGCACCACCCTCACCATCTGGGCCGCCCAGAACTCGAACACCGTGCCCGACAGCGTGATCGCCGGCTTCGAAGAGCTCACCGGCGCCGAGGTCGAGGTCGTCACGATCCCCGACCCCTACGAGCAGGGCGTCCAGACCAAGGTCGCCACCGGCGACAAGCCCGACCTGGCGTTCTGGCAGCCCACCGCCTCGCAGCTGACCGCGCTCAACGCGTCCCAGAACCTCCAGGTCCTGGACGACGCGCCGTGGCTCGACTCCTACCAGCCCGAGCTGCGCGACATGACCGGCCTGCTGGACGACACCCGCTACGCCGCGCTGATCACGACCCCGGCCGTCGAGGGCGTCTACTACAACAAGGAGGTCTTCGAGGCCGCCGGGATCGACCCGGCCTCCATCACCGACTGGGACTCCTTCATCGAGACCGCCCGCGACTTCAAGTCCGAGGGCACCACCCCGTTCTACGAGATGGCCGCCGACCAGTGGGCCACCCAGTGGTGGGTGCAGACCCAGCTGGCCGACGCCGCAGCCGACGGCCTGTGGGACCGGGTGAACTCCGGCGAGGAGAAGTTCACCGACCCGACCATCCAGGGCGCCATCGACAACTTCAAGGCGCTCATCGACGAAGGCCTGTTCAACGAGGACATCAAGACGGCCACCTTCGAGGACCAGGGCGAGGCACTGCTCAACGGCGACGCCGCCATGGTCATGCAGGTCAACTCCTACTTCGGGCAGCTTCAGTCGCTCGCCGACACCGACGAGCTCAACCAGAAGATCGGCTTCTTCCCGATCTCGCCGTCCGGCAACGTCGGCACGTTCATCCCGGACCAGTCGAATGCGCTGGTGGCGTTCAAGACCGGTGACGAGCAGCGCGAGTCCGCCGCCCGCCAGCTGCTGTCCTACTGGATGGGCGACGGCTACGAGGAGTTCGTCAATGCTCAGTCGACGGTCTCCCTCCAGGAAGGCGTGGAGACTCCCGCCGGCGTGCCGGACGCCCTGCTGTCCGTGAGCGAATCGGTGGGTTCCTCGGTCGGTTCCATGCAGGCGCTGGCGATCGCCAACCCGGACCTGTACATCTACCTGGCCGACATGATCCAGGGGACGAAGACCCCGGTCGAGGTCGCCGAGGCGACCCAGAGCCAGTTCGCCGAGCTCGCGAAGGCCCAAGGCGCCGAGGGCTTCTAGCCCAGTTCACGGGGCGCCGGCCCGCGCCGGCCGGCGCCCTCGATCCCTAGGTGGGTGGTCGCCGATTGTGCAGGAGCATTGCCCGGTCTATTTTCCCGCTCCCGTCGTTATCGAACGTCCGCTTACAACTCTCGGTAGGCGAACATTCGGCCGCCTAGGGAGCGGAAAAATATCCTAGCGCACTGCGGACCTCCCCAATCGACGACCACCCACCTAGCCGCGTCAGCCAGAAAGGAATCGCCAGCACCGTGGCCACGAACCTCAGTCTCACCAAGGGGGCGCCCCGCTCCCGCCGTCAGGACCATCCGCTGTGGTTCCTGATCCCCGCGCTCGCGATCCTGGTCGTGTTCTTCTTCGTGCCCACGTTGTTCAACTTCGTGTACGCGTTCACCGACTGGTCGAGCTTCAAGAGCGCCATCAACTTCGCCGGGGTCGACAACTTCACCTCGTTGTTCTCCAACGGCACCCTGCTGAACTCGCTCAAGGTGACGCTGATCTACGCGGTGCTGGTGGCGATCCTCCAGAACGCCTTCGGGCTCGGGCTGGCGCTGCTGCTGGAGCGCGACACGCGCGTCAACCGCGCCGTCCGGGTCGCGTTCTTCGTCCCGGTGATCATGTCGGCGCTCGCGGTCGGCTACATCTTCCAGGCGCTGCTCAAACCCGACGGGGCGCTCAACTGGATCCTGGGTTCGCTCACCGGTGCCGAGGTGACGATCCCGTGGCTGGGCAGCACGACCTGGACGATCGTGGTCGTCGCCGTCGTGCACGCGTGGAAGTGGATGGGCCTGTCGATGCTCATCTACCTGGCCGGGCTCAAGACCATCAACGAGGACATCCTGGAGGCGGCCCACCTCGACGGCGCGAGCCGCTGGACCATGTTCCGCTCCATCAGGTTCCCGCTACTCGCCCCGGCCGTGACGTTCAACGTCGCGACGGCCCTGCTCGGTTCGATGAACGGCTTCGACATCGTCCAGGCGACCACCGAGGGCGGCCCCGGCGGGACCACCGAAATGCTGAACATCTTCATCTTCCGGACCTTCGGGCAGGGACTGTTCGCCCAGGCCACGACCATGAGCCTGGTGCTGTTCCTGATGGTGACCATTCTGGCCTTCCCCGTCATCCGGTACCTCCGCAAGCGAGAGGACGTCCTGTGACCGTCACTGCTCCCACCGCCACCGCCACCCGCACGTCCTCCCCGAAGCAGGACCGGACCCGCTCCGCCGGAAGCACCGTGCTGGCGCCGGCCAAGGGCCCGCGCGGGCTCATCCAGCCGATAGCCGCGATCCTGACGGCGCTCCTGGTTCTGGGCGTCCCGTTCTGGCTGGTCATCGCGACCGCCTCCAAGAACCAGTCGGAGGCCTTGAACCCCAACCTGTCGGCGCCGACCGACTGGCAGCTGTTCGAGAACTTCGGCAGCGTCTTCAGCGACGGCCGGATGATGGCCGGCTTCTTCGGGAGCCTGCTGGTGATGGTCCCGTCCGTGTTCGGGGTGCTCATCCTCGGTTCGATGGCCGCCTGGATCCTGGGGCGCCGCGGCGGGAAGCTGCTCGCGGCCGTCTACGCGCTGGGCATCAGCGGCATCGTCCTGCCGCCGGCGGTCGTCACGATCGTGCTCCTGCTGCGCCAGCTCGGCCTGGCGGGCACCGCCGTCGGCATGATCGGCGTCTACATGGGCATGTATCTGTCCACTGTGATCTTCTTCGTGACCGGTTTCGTCCGCACGATCCCGCCCGAGCTGGAAGAGGCGGCGCGGGTCGACGGGGCCGGGCCGGCGCGGGTGTTCGCCCGGATCATCCTGCCGCTGCTGCGGCCGGTGCTGGCCACCGCGACCATCCTGATCTGCCTGTACATCTGGAATGACGTGTTCTACGCGCTGTTCGTCGTCGGCGGGCGTCTCGACACGCTCCCGCTGAACCTCTACCAGGTCGCCAGCGCCGGGCTCTATCTCCAGAACTGGCACCTGATCTTCGCCTATATCATCCTTATGAGCCTGCCCCTGCTGATCACTTTCGTGATCGCGCAGCGCAAGATCATCTCTGGCATCACCAGTGGAGCGGTGAAATGAGCAAGAGCATCAGTGGAGCCGTGAAATGATCCGCTCCGGCAGGGGAGTGGGGCAATGAGCGCCGCCTTCGGCGGTGCGGTGCGATGAGCCTCAGAAAGGCGGCGAACGGAACGGCCATGGGACCCAGGAACCCGACGATCAGCGACGTGGCCGAGCGGGCCGGCGTCTCCGTCCCGACCGTGTCCCGGGTGCTGACCGGCGCCGCGCGGGTGAGCCCGCAGAAGCGGGAACTGGTCGAGGCCGCCATCGCGGAACTCAACTTCCGCCCCAGCTCCGCCGCCCGGGCGCTCGTCTCGCGCAAGTCCCGGACCATCGCCGTCATCGCGGGCAACACCTCGCGGTACGGCTACGCCGAGACCATCCGCGGGGTCGAGATCGCCGCCCGCGCCGAGGGCTACACGGTGATGATCATCGTGGTCGAGAGCGCCGACGAGGACGAAGTGGACCGTGCGGTCTCGGTGGTCCTGACGCAGACGCTCGCGGGCGTCGTGGTGCTCAAGTTCGACCCTCCCGGCGTGGCGGCGCTGAAGCAGATCCCGGCGGCGCTTCCCGTCGTGGCATTGTCGGGCACCCGGGAGACCGGGGTGCGCCAGGCGGTCCTGGACGAGGCCGCCGCGGCCGAGGAGCTCACCGACTACCTGCTGGGGCTCGGCCACCGGACGGTGCACCACGTGCGGGTTCCGCCGTCGCGCCGGGTCGACGGGCGCACGACCGGTTGGAAGCGCGCCCTCACCACGGCCGGGGCGCCGGTTCCGCCCGTGCACGATGCGACCTGGGATCCCAAGAGTGGCATCGCCATCGGCCGCGACCTCGCGGCCGACCCGAGCGTCACCGCCGTCTTCTGCGGCAACGACGAGATCGCCATGGGCGTCATGCGGGGCATTTCCGAAGCGGGCCTGCGCGTCCCGCAGGACATCTCGGTCGCGGGATTCGACGACCACCCGCTCGCCGAGCTGTGGTCGCCGCCGCTGACGACCGTGGAGCAGGACTTCTCCGGACTGGGCGGCCGCGGCTTCCAGCTGCTGCTGGAGGGCGTGGACGGCACCGGCGACCGCCGCTACTCGTCCGAGCGGCCCCGGCTCATCCTCCGCGACAGCACCGCGCCCCCGAGCCCGGTGCGCGGCTGAGTGAGCCCGATGCAGAGACAAGCCAGCCCGGCGCGAAGAGACGAGTAAGCGTTTTCTATCGTGAGTTGGCTGCACAATACAGTGAACGATCACGCCCCGAGGAGTACCTGTGTCTGACCCCGTCGATGAACGCCTCGATGGATTGCGCCGCCGGCTGGGAGGCCTGGCCTACGGCGGCGACTACAACCCCGAGCAATGGGACCGGGAGACCTGGAAAGAGGACGTCCGCCTGATGCGCGAGGCCGGGGTCAATCTGGTCACCGTCGGCGTCTTCTCCTGGGGCCTGCTCGAACCCTCGCCCGGCGTCTTCGACTTCGGCTGGCTCGACCAGATCATGGACCTCTTGGCCGGGAACGGCATCAACGTCGACCTGGCCACCCCGACCGCCGCCCCGCCGTCCTGGCTCGCCCACCGACACCCCGGGACCCTCCCGATCGACCCCGAAGGCCGCCGCACCGGCTTCGGCGCCCGCTGCCACTACTGCCAGTCGTCCCCGGTGTTCCGCGAGTACGCCGCCCGCATCACCGAAAAGCTCGCCCAGCGGTACGCGGGCCACCCCGCGCTCGCCATGTGGCACATCGGAAACGAGTACATCGGCTACCAGTGCCACTGCGAGGCCTCCGTCGCGCACTTCCAGCGCTGGCTCGCCGACCGCTACGAATCCATCGAGGCGCTCAATGACGCCTGGGGCACCGCCTTCTGGGGCCAGCACTACGAGACCTTCGACCACATCGGCGCCCCCGCACCGCGTTCACGCCTGATCTCCGGCCCCAACCCCGGCCAGGTGCTCGACTACTGGCGGTTCTCGGACGCGGCCGCGCTCGAATGCTTCACCGCCGAACGGGACATCGTCCGCCGCCACACACCCGACCTGCCGATCCTCACCAACTTCATGGGCTCCTTCAAGAACCTCGACTACTGGAAGTGGGCCGCCGCCGAGGACATCGCCGCGATCGACATCTACGCGGGCCCGCTCGCCCCCGACGGTGAGGTGAAGGCCGCCTACAACTTCGACCTCATGCGGTCCCTGCGCGGCGGAAAACCCTGGCTCATGCTGGAATCGGCCACCGGCCGCAACCTCTCCGGCGGCCGAAACCCGGCCCGCCCGGCCGGTCAGATCCGCGCCCGCTCGCTCCAGGCGGTGGCACGCGGCGCCGACTCGGTCATGTTCTTCCAATGGCGAGCCTCCCGGGCCGGCGCCGAGCGGTTCCACTCGGCGATGGTTCCCCACGGCGGCACCGGAACCCGGACCTGGCGTGAGGTCGTCGCGCTGGGAGAGGACGTGGGCCGACTGGCGAACCTGGCCGGCGGCCGCTGCGACCGCGCCGAGGTGGCAATGGTCTGGGACTGGGAGAGCTGGTGGGCCCTAGAAGGATTCGACCACCCGTCCTCGGACCTGCGCTGGACCGAGCGGGTCATGGAGCACTACCGGCCCCTGTGGGGAGCCAACGTCCCCGTCGACTTCGTGAAGCCGACGGACGACCTGAGCGAATACCGCCTGGTGGTGGTCCCCAACCTCTACCTGACCGACGAAGCGGGCACCGCGAACCTCACCGACTATGTGCGGGAAGGAGGACACCTGCTGATGTCCTACTTCTCCGGCATCGTGGACGAGTTCGACCGGGTCCTGCCCGGTGCCCACCCGGGGGCCTTCCGCGAACTGCTCGGCATCGAGATAGACGAATTCGGCCCGCTCCCCGAGGGCCGAACCAGCGGCATCGACCACGATGGCCACATCGGACGAGTGGTCGACTGGCAGGACCACATCGTGTTGGACGGAGCGCAGGCGCTGGCGGTCATCACAGACGGCGAGCTGCGGGGCCGGCCCGCGGTGACGAGGAACGGCTTCGGCTCGGGGACGGCGACGTACATCGGCGTCTCGACGGACCGGGAGACCATGCGCCGCATGGTGCTCGACTGCGTGAGCGATGCGGGCGCGAAGCCGCTCATGGACACCCGGGACGGCGTGGAGGTGGTGCGCCGCCGGGACAAGGACGGCCGGGGACACCTCTTCGTGCTGAACCACAATGCCGAAGCGGTGGAGATCGACCTGAAACAGGACGGGCGCCTCAACCTGCTCGAGGGTCAGGGAACGGCGGCGGGAAGGTTCTTCCGGCTGTCGGGCTACGGGGTGGCGGTCCTCAGCGAGGAGACGGAGCAGCGCTGAGCCGACGGCTCGGCGAATTCCGGAGTCATACCCATGCCATTCCAGCCCGATGACCGCCGCACCAGGCCGCTCCATTCCTCCACGCACCGAGGTCGAAGCAAGCGTCCGGTCGACACCTTGGCCCTGGTCGCGGCAGGTGCGGTCATTGCTGTCGTGACAGGGCTCTACTTCACGGGGCACGTCTCGGGCGAGGTCCTGGCGCTGATGTCGTTCGTGGCAATGGTGGTCGCCTTGCCCGGTCTGCTCATCCGCAAACGCGCACCGATGCAAGGTTGGCCCGCGGCGATGGAGCGGGCCCGATTCGACCGGAAGACTCTTTCGCCCTATCTGCCGGCCTTTGACGAACTCGACGGAGTCCCTTCCATGTTGCGAAAGACTCCCCGGATTTTGCGGTACTTCAACGCCTCCGCTGACCGCGGCAAAGCCGAGGCCGCCCTTGACGAACTGCTCTCACTCGGCCCGAACGCCTGGCCGGCGTTCGATCAAGCCGTTCGGAACTGGACTCGATTCCGCTCCGGCGGCACCGATCTCGCCATGGTCGGTGCATCCATGCCCGAGACGACGCTGGGACTGGCGCTGGCGATGGCATCGGGCGACGGTTACCGTCGTGCCGAGGTTCTGGAGTATTCGAACCTGGCTGAACATCCGCGGCTGTACCCGATGCTGCTGATGCGGACGGTCGACCATGTCGCACAGGTGCGCGCCCTCGCTATTGCGCTGCTGCCTGGTCTCCTTGCCGCAAGCGATGACGAAACGCTTGGTGCGATGCTCACGGTCGCTTGCCGACTCAGGGACCGAGCAGATGCGGCACCGATGCTCGGTCTGATCATCGAGGCGCTCCAGAATTCCAACGACGAAACACTCCTCGCCGTCCTCGCCGAATCGGATGGGCGGTCCGCCCGATGGGCCGGGAGGGCACTGACCGATCAGCGGCGCCTCCAGGCGCCGCACTTGACAGCGATCGCGACCGGACGATTCGACGATCGACTGCAGGAGGCCTGCGCAGAGGAGTTGGCGGATCAGGCCGTGTCGCTGGGCAGTCCAGACGCACTGCGGCCCCTGATGGAAGCTCGCTCCGGCCGCGTCCGCGCGGTGGTGCTGACGGGATTGGTCCGCCTCGAAGACTTCTCGGGGATCGAGGGGTTCCTGACCGATCGCAGTGCAGCAGTTCGCGCCACCGCACAGTGGGGTCTGCGCCGCGCGGGCCAAGATCCGGCCGCTCATTACCGTGCGCTCCTGCAATCGCCCATGATTTCGCCGAAACCGACCATCCAAGGTCTGGGCGAATGCGGCCAGAAGACGGATGCGGATCTGGTGGTGCCCTTCCTTGCCGACCCGCGCCCGCAGACCCGGGCAGCGGTCGTCAACGCACTCAAGCACCTCCACGCAGACCGCGAACTCTCCGGACTCCTGACCGATCCCGCGCCGTCAGTGACGCGCGCCGTGGTCGGATATCTCTTGGAACGGCGGACACTCCCGTCCCCTGCCGCCCTTCGCGAACTCATGCGACACCGCCATCCGGTCAACGTACGCAGGTCGGCCGCATCGCTCCTTCGTGAGCACGGGATCTGGCACCGAATCTGGGTCGAATTGACCTTGTACGACGACCCCGACACGCGACTGTCAGAGGACGGCCTGCGCGAACTGGACTACATGTGCCGTTACGAAGTCGCGTCGGTCACCGCGCCGATCGACGACCGACTACGTGGCGATCTCCGCGCGCTGGTCCAGACACGCGCGAACGAGTTGTACCCTGACACCCGCGAAACCCTGCAGTGGCTCCTGAACACCGCACGACCGCGGGCCGGACCGCAACTTGAACCCGGGCCCGAGACGGCTTGATGTTCCGTCCCTCTCGGCCGTTCATGCCTCGCATGGCAACGGCCGATCCGCCCCGACGAGAGAGCGGACCGGCCTGGGAATTTCTGGTTGGGACCTCGGACCGGCTAGCCGAAGGTCACGACCAGCCTCCCGTCCGAGGCGAAGGACCAGCGCAGTGTGCCGCTGTATGAGGAGCAGCGCGAGCCGTTCGAGCCGGACCAGAATTGGTTCGTGCCGTCGGCGGAGCCGATGATGCGGTCGGTCGAGCCGCTATTGCAGGAGGTGTTGTTGGTGAACACCGAAGAGCCGCCGTCGAAGTTGAAGTTTCGCTCTTCATTGTTGGTGCTGACATTGCCGGAGATCGTCATCGATCCCAGGTTTCGGTTGTAGGTGAACCCGTGCTTGCCGTTGTCGATGGCGAAGTTATTGCGGATGATGTGGTTGACCGAGATGTCCTCGCCACCCAGCTTGAAGCCGTTGCGGTCGCCGTTGCCGGCCTGCGAGCCGTTCGACAGCGTTCCATTGCCCCAGGCGAGCGAGTTCTCGATGGTCACGACGCCGATGGCCCCGGTGTCCGTCTTGGTGTAGAGGTCCCATCCGTCATCGATATTGTGGTGGGCCACGGTGTTGCGGAAGACGTTGCCGGACCCGACGGTCAGCTTGGCGGCGAAACCGTCCGCGTCCTCGCCGTCGGAGTCGGCATTGTCGTGCGACTCGGAGGTGATGACCAGGTTATTGGCCGGCCAATCGGCCTTCGGCGTGGTCGAGGCCGCCCGCGAGATCTGGAGGCCCGAGTCGCGGTTGAAGCGCGTGACGACCCGTTCGAAGACGTTGTTGCTGCCGCCCACGGAGATCCCGTTGTCACCGGCGCGTTCCACGATGATGCCGCGGACGTGCCAGTAGTCGCCGTTGACCGAGAGCCCGCGGGCGGTGGTGGCCTCGCTCTGCGCCGAGAAGTTCAGCACCGGGGTCTCGTTGTTGTACGCGAACAACTGGGTTCGGTCACCTGAGAGACCGTTGTTGTTCTCGCCGATGACGACGGTCTGGGAGTAGTTGTAGGTGCCGCCGCGCAGGTAGATGGTTCCGCCGGCCGCGACGCGGTCGACGGCGGAGGCGAGCGTGGTCGGGTTCGAGATGGTTCCGGCGGCGCCGGAGGTGCCGCTCGGCGCCACGTAGATCGCATCGCCCTGGGGCGGCGGGGTGGTCTCGCCCGGGTCGCCGCCCAGCTCGAAGTCCACGAAGTCGATATTGGCGAGTCCGTCCGCGCCGGTGGCGACCAGGCGGATGGTGTTGTTGCCGGCGTTGACCGGGACGGTCACGGTCTTCGTGGTCCAGTTGGCCCACGCGCCGGTCACCCCGTAGGAGCCGGCCGATTGGACGGTGGCGCCGTTGACCACGAGGTTCGCGGGCCGGTCGCCGGAGCCGCCATTGGCGTACCGGATGCCAAGGGTGGCCGTTCCGGCGCCGGAGGAGTTGATCGTGAACTGCGCGGCCGCGCCGTCGGCGTTGGTGGAGTTGCAGAAGCCGCTGCCGGAGTAGCCGGCGTGGTTGGAGTCGATGGTGCCGCCGCAGGTGGCGGGCGAGGTCTCCGCCTCGTAACGGGTGGAGGCCGCTTGTGCCGAGTTCATCGCGATCACCGTGGCGGCAATGGTGACCAGGCCGGTCAGCCCGGCCACCACCGTCGCTCTCACTCTTCTTCGGGACATGGCTGCGCTCTTTCTCAAGGAATTCAAGGGGGGATTGCCGAGGGTTATGCGGCGTGGCGGTCACGCCGGTCAGATCAGTGTAGAGATAGAACTGTCCATATTTCAATACATCGATGCAAACGATTGCAGGAAATTTTTCGGCGACCGCGCGCCGCCGCTCCATGCCGTCGAACCATTGGGTGCACAGCCGAACGCGCCGCCTCCCCGCGTTGGCGGAGCGGCGGCGCGCGGTCGGTCCCGGTCAGGCCCTGGTGCGGCCCACGTAGACGTTCTGGGCGCGGTAGTACGTGTCCCCGCTCGGGCCCGAGGATCCCGACGAGCCCTCCATCTGGAGGTTGATGATGAGGTTCATGGGCTTGCCGACGAAGTTCGACCCGATGTGCGAGCCCTTCCACACGTCGTCGAGGTAGTAGTGGATCTCGACGTCGGTGGCGTTGATCTTGGTCATCCAGATCCGGTACTCGTGCCAGCTGCCCGGCGAGCTGACCGGGACGATCGTATTGTCCCAGCTCCCGTCGTAGGTGTTGAACCAGTTCCGGTTGTCGCCCTTGAACTCCAGGATGTCGCTCTCCGGCGGCCAGGAGTTCGCTCCGGTGATCCAGAACGCCGGCCAGGTGCCCGCCGTCGACGGCGCCTGGAACTCGCCCCTGATCTCGTAGTCGGGGAAGGTGTCGTTGACCGTGATCTGGTCCTTGGCGTGGATCGCCGCCGAGTGGTAGTGGATCGGCAGGTACGGATCCTTGTCGCTGGTTCCCTCGTC
Organism: Glycomyces buryatensis; assembly: GCF_004912275.1. Lineage (GTDB taxonomy): Bacteria > Actinomycetota > Actinomycetes > Mycobacteriales > Micromonosporaceae > Glycomyces > Glycomyces buryatensis. The sequence continues at coordinate 33,559 of NZ_STGY01000016.1, read as the reverse complement.
CCAGTCGATCCGGGTGGCCTTGATGTTCAGGACGCCGCTGGGGGAGAGGTACAGGTGGTTGTTGTCGGTGGAGCCGGCGTACATGCGGGCGGTGCCGTTGTGGTCGGATCCCCACGGGTACAGGTAGTTCCACTCCGACTCGAGGGTCTGCCGATTGGCGAACGAGCCGTCGATGAGGGTCTCCCAGGCGGCGGCCTGGGCGTCGTCCTCTTCGGACTCGGCGGCGGACGCGACGCCGACCGATCCGGTGAACAGGAGCGCGAGGGCGAAGACCGCGACCGCGGCGAACCGGACCCGGACGCCGCCGAATCGAGCTCTGCGGATTTCTTGAGTGGGGGAGGTCCGTCGCGTCATGGGAGCCGCCTTCGGGTCGGTCGCCTCAAAAGCGGGAGGCGAGCAGGTTCCGGACTTATCCGACACCTTAGCTAAACCATCGAAGGAAGTCAATATGTACGGTGTGGACCGAAGACGTTCGGAATGGACCTGCCGGAGCGAACAGGCTGTGGGAGAACGAGGCCGACCAGCGGGCCGACCGCGTCACCGCTTGACGGCGATCCCGGCCATCATGGTGCGCTCGTGGGACTCCAGGTCCTCGAACTCGGCGACCGGCTTTTCGGGGTCCTCGGGGAACCAGCGGGCGATGTAGTCCAGTCCCGGCGGGACCATCTCCATGCCCTGGAAGCGCGACCGGACCTCATCGAGCGGTCGGGCCCAACCATTCCCGAGGGTCTCCAGGCAGGCTCGCGACAGCGCGTGCTGGGCCGGATCGCCCGTGTCGGGCCAGTCGGTGATGAACAGGTGCGAGCCCGGAGCGAGGGGCTCCATCAGCGTCGCGATGATGTCGTCGGGGCCCTCGTCATCGGAGATCAACATGATCATCCCGATGAGCATCACGCCTACCGGCCGATCGAAATCCAGGTACTCGTGGACTACGGGGTCATCCAGAATGGCCTGGGGATCGCGGAGGTCCGCGGTGACGACCGTCGTGTTCTCATTGTTGGCCAACAGGGCCCGGCCGTGCGCGAGCACCATCGGGTCATTGTCCACGTAGACCACCCGGGTGGCGGGGTTGATCTCCTGCGCGGCCTCGTGGGTGTTCTGCTTGGTCGGCAGCCCGCACCCGATGTCGAGGATCTGATCGATCCCCGCCTGGCGCACCATGTACTGCACGCCCCGGATGAGCGCGGCCCGATTCGACCACGCGACCTGTTTGGCCTGCGGAATGTGCCACATGAACGTCTGGGCGGCCTCGCGGTCCACCTCGAAGTTGTCCCGCCCGCCGAGGATCGCGTCATAGACGCGCGCGACCGACGGCACGGTGGTGTCGATGCCGGGTGGGGACCACCCGGCGGCTGGTGAAGTCAACGTCGATGGTCCTATCGGCGCGAAGGGTCGAATGGGAAGAATCGAAGCAGCCCCACCGCCACAGGCGCGGGGCATCACTTTCAGGCTACTCCTCGTACGCGACGAATAGGATTCCCCACAACCCCAACTGTCGGATCCCTTGCCGAGGCTGGCCCCGACGCACCCGACCCCGTACGGTAGCCGATTATGGATCATCAGACTCCGCCCGCAGACACGGGTACCGGCCGGATCTGGGTCGAACCCGCCGAATACGAAGTGAGTCAGAAGCCCGTACCCCCACGAAGGCAAAGCATCCGGCGCGCGCCCGCACCCGCACCGTGCTGGCACCGCGTCAGGCTCCACCAGTTGCAGCCCTCCTGGCAAGCGCTGTTCGCACTGGTGGTGACCTTGGTCTTCGCCTCGCTCGTCTCGGCCGCCGGTCTTTTCTTCGCCGGCGCGGTGTCACTCCTGTGGGGAATGGTCTCCTACGACGTGCTGTTGACGGCCATCGGAACGGCAATGCTCATCTGCATGGCATTCGCGATCGGCGCGTTCGTCTCCTGTATTCGGACCTGGAGGCGCCTGCACCGACCCGGCACCGGTGCGCTCGCAACCTCCACTGCGGGCGCCCTGGTCACCCTGGCGCTGGCGATCCTTGTCGCATCGGCCATGACCATTCCCTGGGTGCTGGCTTTCACCGTGTCGCCCCTGGCCATGGCCTCGGTCCTCTGGTACCTCTGGCTGGTGCTCTACGACCGATCGACTTGCGTGGAGTACCCGGTGCTCCCGCCGCGGGTGCAAGCGATGCTCAAGCGCCCCTGAGGGATCCCGCGACGGGGTGAACCCGACCGTGATCTGTCCAGGTGGCTCCCGAGGTCCGTGACGATGACCAGCCCGTATTCGGGCCGGCGGGAGAGGTACCGTTCGAAGATGGAGACCGCGGTGATCAGGGTGTTCCTGCTCGATGACCACGAGGTGGTCCGGCGGGGTCTGTGCGAGCTGTTCGGGCGCGAGGCCGACATCGAGGTGGTCGGGGAGGCCTCGTCGGTGGCCGAGGCGCTGCGGCGGGTGCCCGCGAGCCGCCCCGACGTGCTGGTGGTGGATGCGCGCCTGCCGGACGGGGACGGCATCGAGGTGTGCCGCCGGGTCAGGGCCGCGGACGACCAGGTCGCCGTCATCGTGCTCACGTCCCATGAGGACGATGAGGTGTTGTTCGCGGCGATCGAGGCCGGGGCGGCCGGGATCCTGCTCAAGCAGGTCCGGGGCACCGAACTGGTGGACGCGGTCCGGACGGTGGCGGCGGGGGCGTCCCTGCTGGACTCGCGCGTGACCGGCGCGGTGCTGGAGCGGCTGCGCTCGGGCCCGGGACGCTCGCCGGAGCTCGAGTCCCTTTCCAGCCAGGAGCGGCGGATCCTCGAACTGATCGGCGAGGGGATGACCAACCGGGAGATCGCCGAGCAGGTGCACCTGGCCGAGAAGACCGTGAAGAACTACGTCACGCGCATTCTGTCCAAGCTCGGGCTCAAGCGCCGGACGCAGGCGGCGGTGCTGGCGAGCCGGCTGTTCGGCTAGGGCCTGTCCCGGGGCCGATGTGGTTCAGCTGCCGCTCCCTCGCGGCGGCGCGGTCGAGTCGCGGATGATCAGCTCGGTCGGGAGCGAGACGTGGGCGGCCGGGCGGGAGGCATCCTCGTCGCCGGCGGTGTACTGGAGCAGCAGGTCGACCGCGGCGGTGCCGGCGTCGGCGGTCGGGACGTTGATGGTGGTCAGGCGCGGCCGGGTCAGGCGGCCCAGGACGGTGTCGTCGATGCCGATGACGCTCACGTCGCCCGGGACGGAGACCCCGAGCGCGTCCAGGCCCTCGATGATGCCGATCGCGATGAGGTCGTTGTAGGCGAGCACCGCTGTCACGCCGGTGCGGACGATCTCCGCGGCGACGGCCATGCCCGCGTCCTCGGTGGGGGTGTTGGGGCCCAGGACGGTGACCGTGCCGCGGTCCCCGGCGGTCGCGCCGACGGTCCGGCGGATCTGGGTGTTGGTCCACGATTGGCGCGGGCCGGACACGTACGCCAGCCGTTCGTGGCCGAGATCCAAGAGGTGGCGAATGGCGACGCGCGCGCCGTGGACGACGTCCATCGTCACCGATGGAATGCCGGTGACCTTGCGGTTGACCAGGGCGATCGGGATCGTCTCGGAGAGGTTCTCGATCTTGGCGTTGGCGATGCGCGGCCCGCACAGGATGACCCCGTCGACCTGCTTGGCCAGCGCGTCGACCAGCTCGGCCTCGATAGCCGGGTCCTCGGAGGCGTCGGCGATGAACAGGTGGTGGTCGCGGGAGCGGGCGGTGTGCTCGGCGGCCTTGATCATGGGTGGAAAGAATGGGTTGGCGATGTCGGCGACGATGAAGCCGATATTGCGGGTGCGGCCGGTGGTGAGCGCCCGGGCGACGCGGCTGGGCCGGTAGCCCAGGATGCGGGCCGCCTCCAGGACCCGGTCGCGGGTCTCCGGACGGAGTCGGTGCGGCATCGAGAACGCGCGGGACACGGTCGACATGTGCACCTGCGCCTCTCGGGCGACGTCTTTGATGGTCACGGCCACTGAGGGGGTCCTGTCGGTTCGATTGGATCGATAATCTTCCATTAAAGTACGCAAACGATTGCTCCCCGGGCAAGCCCAGGGGGGGACCGAAATCGTTTCGGCGCGTCGGCGGCCGCCCGATCCGAGTCGATCGTATTGCGAATCAAGTATTGACTTCTCTCAATGTTTATCGTAGGGTGTCGTGCAATCGTTTGCACACAAATCCCCGCAGATCGGGCCCAATCGGGTCCGGCGGAATCAGGAGAAAAGGAACAGTGGAACCAACCTCGGACAACTCATTCAATGGACCCCGTACCTCGCGTCGGAGGCTCGCCAAGCTCGGCGGCGTCGCGCTCGCCGGCATCGCGCTCCCGACCGGCGTGGTCGCCGCCCTCAACCCGGCATCGGCCTCCACCGAGGAGTCCGCGGGCGGCACCGCACTCGGCGCGGCACAGAGCGATTCCCCGATCGGCTACGCCGCCCAGAACGGCGGCACCACCGGCGGCTACGGCGGCGCGACCGTCAACGAGGTCACCCTCTCGGAGGCCGGCGGCGCCGGCGCGCTCCAGGACCTGCTCGACGCCCACCAGGACACCCCCGACGACGGCCTGGTCGTCCACATCGACCAGACCATCGGCGCGGGGGACTTCGAGAAGCTCGACGTCAAGGACGTCAGCAATGTCTCGCTGCTCGGCGTGGGCACCTCCGGCGTGTTCAACGGCGTCGGGATCAACCTCTCGTGGGCCACCAACATCGTCATCCGCAACCTCACGATCCACCACGTGGCCGAGGGCGAGGGGGACGGGATCGGCATTCAGAGCGCGAGCTCCAACGTCTGGATCGACCACAACGAGATCTACAACGACTACCCGGACGTCGACAAGGACTTCTACGACGGCCTGATCGACGTCAAGGGCGAGTCGCAGTACATCACCGTCTCGTGGAACTACCTCCACGACTCCTGGAAGACGATGCTGACCGCCTCCAGCGACTCCGAGGGCGCCAACGGCGACTACATCACGTACGCGAACAACTTCTTCGACAACGTGAACTCGCGCGTGCCGCTGATCCGCCGCTCGCACGTCCACTTCCTCAACAACTACCTGTTGGACGTGGTCGAGACGGCGGTCAACTGTCGCATGGGAGCCGAGGTTCTGGTGGAGGGCAACTTCTTTGAGAACGTCGGCGACGGCGAGGCCGACGAGACCACCGGCGACATCCACGGACCGGTCGGCTGGTGGTACGGCAGCGACGAGCCGGGGTTCTGGAACCTGGTGGACAACGTCTACGAGAACTCGCCGAGCGATCACCTGACCTCGACCGGGTCCTTCACCGTCGACTACGACTACACAGCGCTGACCCCCGACGAGGCCAAGGCGCAGGTCTCGGCGGGCGCCGGAGTCGGCCAGATCTAATCCGCGTCCGCAGCGCGTCGGGGCGGCCGTAACTGAGCGATCCGCCTCGGCCCCAATTGAATCCGACGACGGCTCCCGGCCTGTGCACCATGGTCGGGAGCCGTCTTCGCGTGCGCGTCCTCGGTTTTGAACGTCCCGGCGGCGGCGTCGGGCCGGTTTGACCCCGGCGCCTAGGATCGGCACTGATCCCTAACTAGGAGGAACGCCGGTGGCCCCCCGATTGCCGATCGCGCAGCGATACCGGCTCGACGAGTGCATCGGCGAGGGCGGCATGGGCGAGGTCTGGCGCGCCTTCGACACCGTGCTCAAGCGCGAGGTCGCCGTCAAGCTCTTCCGCGCCGGCGGCTTCGAGAGCGAGGACCGCGCGAGAGCCCGCTTCCAGCGCGAGGCCCAAGCGATCGCGGCGCTCCGGCATCCCGGCATCGCCGTCCTCTACGACTACGGCGAGGACTACGGTCCCGAGGGCTACCGGCCCTACCTGGTCATGGAGCTGATCGAGGGCCGCCCGTTGAGCCGGGTCATCGCCGACGGGCCGTTGCCGACCGACCGGGCGATGCGCATCTGCGCCGAGGTCGCCGATGCCCTCGCCTTCGCCCACCGGGCGGGGATCGTCCATCGGGACGTCAAACCCGCCAACATCATCGTCGACCCCGAGGACCACCCGCGCCTGCTCGACTTCGGCATTGCTCACGTCAAGGACGACGCCACGCTCACCGGCGCCGACGTCCACCTCGGGACGCTCAGCTACGCCTCGCCCGAGCAGATCGACGGTCTTGGCGCCGGCCCCTCCTCCGACATCTACTCGCTCGGCGTGGTCGCCTACGAATGCCTCACCGGCCGGCCGCCCTTCACCGGCTCCAGCATCTCCCCGATCATCAACGGCCACTTGCACAAACCCCCACCGCCCCTGCCGAAGTCCACGCCGAAGCTCGCGGTCCGCGCCGTCATGGGCGCTCTGGAGAAGGACCCGCCGCAGCGCTGGGCGAGCGCCGACGAACTCGCCGCCGCCTGCCGCGGGCAGGCCCCGAAACCGTCACTCGCGCGGCGACTGCTTCACCTCAAGGGCGGTACCAAGGGCCGAGTCATCGCGCTCGCCGCCGGGGCCGCGGTCGTGCTCCTCGCCGCGGTCGGCGCCACGATTCCCTACTGGGACGATTCATCCGAGAACGACCAGGGCACCCAGGCCGAGCCCGCGTCCTATGACCTGGACGAAGCACTGGAAGCGGGAGCGTTCACCCAGGTCGAGCCCGCGATCCAGGCCCACGGTGACGAGATCGGCGCGATGGTGACCCTCAAAGGCCCCCTGGGGGAGCCGCTGCTCGGCACCACCACCGGCCAGGGTGCCGAGGTCCGCTTCTGGGATCTCGAAACCGGTGAGCTGCATGCCGAAGCGGACTACCCCGAACCGATCAAGGATTTCCTCCCCGCTTCATTTCCCGACGGCACCTCCCGCCTGATCGCGATCGGTGCCGAAGGCGGCGTCCACGTCGCCGACGTCGCCGACCTGGGGGCCGTACCCGAGCATGTCGCCACCGTCGACACCGACGCCTGGCCGAAGGCCGAGCAGTTCAGCACCTACGGGGAAGCGGGCCGTCAGATCCTCATCGGGCTGACCCCCAAGGGCGCCAGGCGGGTCGACCTCGGCGACGGCACCTCCAGTCGCGGTATGCGATTCGAGGGCGCCGGCGAAGCCGATCGCTCGGCCCTGGTGGGCTTCCGGGGTCGCGCCGCCGTCGCGATCGTCGGTGAGAACGGCCGGACCGTCATGTACGACGCGGTCACCGGCGAGCCGAGCTCGGAGGAGTTCGGCCCCGGCGAAGCCTGGAACGAGGGCACGGACACCGCCGACGGCCTCTGGGTGGCCTATCAGGGCGTGACCCCGTACGCGCTGGTCCACAACGCCACGACCGGGGAGTACCAGCGGTGGAACCTGGCGAACCTGAACGCGCTGTCCGCACCGGCTCCCCTGGGGCCCTTCGACACCGACTACGACACGGAGCTGGTTCCACTCGGGGGCAAGGGCCATCTGCTCGCTGTCGCGGACGAGGAGGCCTACGTCCTCAGGACCGCGGACGGTGAGCGGACCCCGCTCACCGCCGAGGACGCTCCCGAGGCGATCCCGGTGACCACCGCCTACACCGAGGTCAAGGCCCACGCGCTGGCCGTCATCGGCTACAACGACGGCACCATACGCATCTGGAACCTGGGCACCTGACCTACCCGCCCGCCGCAAGCCCGACGGCAAGGCGGCCTCACGGCGAGAGCGCCGTCGGCACTCCCGCGTTCCCCACCTTTTGAACACGGCCCTTGCGGGGCACAGGCGCCGTCGGCACTGCCACGTGCTCCACCTTTTTGAACACTGTCTTCGCAGGACTGGAGCACCGTCGACACGCTCGCGTGACTTCATGTGAAAACTTTCACAAGGTTGGGGACGGTGCCGGAAACGGACGTACGGTCGAGCCATGTTGGCCTCAGGCATAGCCCTCCACCTGTCCGATGTGGCCGCGTCGGCCCCCGATCCCGCCGGGCTTCTCCCGGCCCGCAACCAGATGGCGCTGTCACTCGGCTGGCACATCATCCTGGCCTGCTTCGGCGTCGCCTTCCCCGCGATCATCTTCGTGATGCACCTGCGCGGCATCAGAAAGAACGACCAGGTCGCGCTCGACCTCGCCAAGAAATGGGCCAAGGTCTCCGCGGTCCTGTTCGCCATCGGCGCCGTTTCCGGCACCGTCCTCAGCTTCGAGATGGGCCTGCTGTGGCCCGGCCTCATGGGCACCTACGGCGACGTCCTCGGACTGCCCTTCGCCTTCGAAGGCCTCGCGTTCTTCGTCGAGGCGATCTTCCTCGGCATCTACCTTTACGGTTGGGGCCGAATACCACCGAAACGCCACGTGCTCATGGTCCTGCCCATGGCCGTCACCGGCATCATCGGCACCTACTGCGTGCTCGCGGTCAACGCCTGGATGAACGTGCCCACCGGATTCAATGTCATTGACGGCGAGATCACCGACATCCAGCCTTGGAAGGTCCTGTTCAACGCCCACGCCTTCAGCCAGTTCGCGCACATGTGGGTCGCCGCCTACATGGTCGTCGGCTTCTCCATCGCCGGCGTCTACGCCGTCGGAATGCTGCGCGGCAGGCGCGACCGCCACCACCGGCTCGGCTTCATCGTCCCGTTCATCTTCGCCACGATCGCGGCCGTCATCCAGCCCTTCGTCGGCCACCTCCTCGGGCTCGGACTGGGCGAGCGCCAGCCCGCCAAGCTCGCCGCCTTCGAACTCGCCGAGACCACCACCGACGGCCCCTCGCCGCTGCGCCTCGGCGGCGTCATCATCGACGGCGAAGTCAAAGGCGCGCTTGACATCCCGTACCTCGGATCGATCATCTCGCAGAACTCGCTGACCAAACCGGTGCCGGGGCTCGACACCATCCCGATCGAGGACCAGCCGCCGATCAACCTCACCCACCTGGCATTCCAGTCCATGGTGGGCATCGGGACCATGCTCATGCTCGCCGTGCTCGTGTACTGGTTCATGCGCTGGCGGGGGACGGACCTCATCGGCAACCGCTGGTTCCTGCGCGGCGCGGCGATCGCCGGACCGCTGGCCGTCGTCGCCATGGAGGCCGGATGGATCGCGACCGAGGTGGGCCGCCAGCCATGGATCGTCTATGGCGTCATGCGGACCACCGAGGCCGCCGGGGATTACACCTCGAGCCTGTGGCTGCTCTACGGGGCATCGGTGGTGCTCTACGGCGGCATGACGATCGGGGCGGCGATCATCCTGCGGTCGATGGCGAGGCGCTGGAGGGCCGGCGAGGGCGACCTGCCGAGCCCGTACGGCCCGAAGCGCGCGACGGCATCGAAGGGGGAGCAGCGATGAGCCTCGAAGTAGTTGTCGCGGTCGCACTGTTCTTGGGAGTCATCGCATACGCGGTGCTCGGCGGCGCCGACTTCGGCGCCGGATTCTTCGACCTCACGGCAGGCGGAAGCCGACGGGGCGCGCCGACGCGCACCCTGATCGACCACAGCATCGGACCGGTGTGGGAGGCCAACCACGTCTGGCTCATCTACGTGCTGGTGATGTGGTGGACGGCCTTCCCGACCTCGTTCGCGGCCGCGATGACGACGCTCATGGTGCCGCTGCTGTTGGCGCTCTTGGGGATCGTACTGCGCGGGGCGAGTTTCGCGTTCCGCAAGAACGCCGAGACGATGGGCCAGGCAAGGCTGTTCGGCTCGATCTTCGCGGTCTCGTCGGTGCTGACGCCGTTCTTCCTGGGCTCGGTCGCAGGAGCATTGGCCTCGGGCCGGGTTCCGGCGGGCGGGAACGGGGACGTGTGGACGTCGTGGCTCAACCCGACCTCGGTATTCGGCGGGGTGATCGCGGTCGGAACGTGCGCGTTCCTGGCGGGCGTATTCCTGACGACCGATGCTGAGCGGGGTGGCCGGGAGCGACTGGCCGAGCAGCTGCGCGCGAGGACACTGCTTGTCGGGATCGCCACGGGTGCAACAGTGTTCGCGGCACTGATCCCGCTGAACCTGGACGCGCCGACCCTGATCGACGGGTTGACGGGAAGGGCCGCGGCGCTGATGGCGCTGTCGGCACTGGGGGGAGCCGCGACGCTGGTGCTGCTGTGGAGGAGAAGATACGCGGCGGCCAGGCCGGCGGCGGTGCTGGCGGTGGCCTCGGTGGTTTCGGGCTGGGGCCTGGGCCAGTACCCGTGGATCTTGGTGGACGAGCTGACGATCAAGGAAGCGGCCGGGGCGACGGCGACCCTCCAAGGGCTACTGGTGGCGGTGGCACTGGCGGGAGCCATCGTGGGCCCGGCTCTGTTCTACCTCTTCCGCCTGACGCAATCGAAGGAGTGGACTCACCAAGAGGACCACTAGCAGAAAACGTCGCACCCCTAGAGCACCGTTGAATCTGGGGGTCTTCACGCGCGACACGCCCGACCGCGGGGGCCGCAACGTGCCACCCCGTCCACCACCCGTAACCCGCTTTCCTTGTCTTCCTTCCCGAGCGGATGCGCACATGCGCATCCGCTCGGTATTTCACCTCACCATCCCAAAAGGTCCTTCAGGGTTGCTTAATGGAAATGAATGCCATTATCATGTACACATTGGCTCCCCCGCCCCCCGACCGTGAAGGACCCCCGATGACCACCACCCGCCTCCGGCGGCACGGCCTCGCGCTGGCCGCCGCGGCTCTCCTCGCCACCCTGGCCGCCCCGGCTCCAGCCGCGCAGGCCGCCACCCACGACGGCCGCACCGTCCTCTCCATCGGCCACACCGACGCCATGCAGACCTACTACGAGAACGGCGAACTCGGCCTCCGCGTCAAGGACGACACCGGCGACTCCCCGGTCTACCGCGACCCCGACGATGTCCTCTTCCAGGTCCTCCCCGAGGCCGAGACCCCCATTCCCCCCGGCGACGACTGGTCCTTCCTCGGCGACGTCGGCGACCCCGTGTGGATGCTGCCCCTGACCCAGGACGCCGACCTGCTCTGGCCCGGCTGGAGCACCGAGCCTCTGTCCAAGGGCCAGTTCAAGAACGACCAGGTCTCGATGAGCCTGACCTCCGTCTCCGGCCCCGGTGAGGTCATCCTGTGGTCGGTTGGGACCTTCGGCGCACCGAACGTCACCTTCAACTCCCGCGACGGCCTCGCCGACGCCATCAATGTCAATGTCCCCGCCCACGTCCACTCCTACTGGGGCTTCACCGCGACCGGTTCCTACACCCTCACCTGGGAGGTCAGTGGCACCCTCGCCGACGGCACCGAGGTCTCGACCGGGAACGTCGACTACCGCTGGCAGGTCGGCGAACTGCCTTCAGGCTCCGACCCTGACCCAACCGACCCAACGGACCCGGCCGCGCCCGATCTGACCGACCGCCTGGTGCTCGACGAGGGCCACGTCGACGTCTTCTCCGCTCACCTCGACGGCCAGGACCTCACCCTCCAGACCAAGGACGACACCAGGCTCCACTCGGGCACCACCGCCTACCGCGACCCCGACGACATCGCCTTCCACGCCGTCCCCGAATCGAAGATCACCCTCGGCTCGGACATGCCCTACGACTGGCAGCACCTCGGCGAGGCCGGCGACGAGGTCTGGTGGCTACCCGACACCGACATGCAGGGCATCCTCTTCGCCGGCTGGAGCACCGAGACCATCGGCAAGGGCGTCCTCGCCGACGAGGCACTGGACCTCACCATGACCGGCCTTTCCGGCCCTGGCGACCTCGTCATGATGCAGGTCGACGGCTTCGGCGCCGCCAACGTGCAGGTCGACACCGAACAGTCACTGCCGCAGACGATCACGACCGGCACCAAGACCCACGCCCACACCAACTGGTACTTCACCGAACCGGGCGTCTACAGCCTCACCTGGCAGGCCGAGGCCACCCTGGTCGACGGGACCGAGGTCGCCTCCGACCCCGAGACCTACGTGTTCGTCGTGGACGAATGGCCCGCCGACGACGGGGATGACGGGGATGACGGCGACGACGATGGAGACGGAGATGGAGACGACGGCGACCCGGGCAGCCCCGCCCTGGAGAACACACAGGTCATCACCGCCACCATCGACGCCGACAATGGCGGCCTCATCCTCAGCGTCGATCCGAACGACCGCAATGTCGATCTCGGTGCGGCGACCCTGAACAACACCGCGACCCGCTGGACCTCCACCGGCGGCCTGCGTCCGGTCACCGTGACCGACACCCGCACCGCCGACCCGGGCTGGAACGCCTCCGGCCAGGTCGGGAACTTCTCCTCCGGCGACTACGCCTTCGACGGCGGCCACCTCTCCTGGACCCCCGGAATCTCCTCCACAGGGGACTCCCAGGAGGTGAGCCCCGGGCCCTCCGTGGACGGCCTCCTCGACGGCGGCCAGGGCCTGAGCGTCTCCCAGCTCCTCGCCTCCGCCTCCGCCGGAAACGGCAACGGCACGGCCGTGCTGGACGCCGACTTGCGGCTGGACCTCCCCACCGACGTCGAGTCCGGGACCTACACCGCGCTCGTCACCTTCACCGCAATTTAGACAATAGAAAAGGAACTCCCTTGCGCACCATCGCGAAATACTCCACCGTCGCGGCTGCCGCGGCCGCCGTCCTAGCGGTCGTAGCCGCCCCCGCCGCGTCCCAGGAAACCTCCGGCACCTTCACCGTCCTCGACCAGGGCCACGTCGACGTCTTCGGCCTCGCCTACGAGAACGGCGAGCTCGACCTCCACGTCCACGACGAGGAAACCGCCACCGAGTACGCCCCCTCCGAGGTCGTCCTCGCCGCCGTCCCCGAGTCCAAGACGACCGTCCCCGCCGGCGCTGAATACGACTTCCTCGGCGAGGAGGGCGACGAGATGTGGCTCCTCTCGGACACCCATGTCGAGGGCGTCCTGTTCGCGGGCTGGGGAACCGAGGAGATCGCCGCCGGCGACTTCGCTGACGACACGCTCACCATCACCGTCCACGACGCCTCCGGCCGGGGCGACGTCGACCTGTACACCGTGGACGGCTTCGGCACCCCGGACGTGCTCTTCGACTCCGACGCGGGCGCCGGCTCCTGGGATGTCGGCGCCGCCAGCCACGGCCACCTGAACTGGGCGTTCTCCGAGCCCGGCGCCTACCAGCTGACCGTCGAGGCCGAGGGCGTCGACGCCGCCACCGGCGAGACGGTCTCGACCGGCGAGGTCGACTACTGCTTCTGGGTCCAGGCGTAGCCCATGCGTACTCACATCTTCAGGGCCACGGCGGCGCTCATCGCCACGGCCGCGGCGATCCTGGTCGCGGGTCCCGCTGCGGCGCAGACGGTCACGATCTCCCAGGGCCACATCGACGCGCTGTCGTTCACCTATGACGACGCCGCCAACGCCCTCGACATCAATGTCGAGGACCACGCCGCGGCGGCCGTCTACGACCCGGCCGAGGTCGTCTTCGACGTCAATGACAACCACCAGGTCACCCTCGGCTCGACGATCAACTGCGTCGGCGCCTCGGGCGACCGGATCTGGGTGCTCCCGCGCCTGGAGACCGCCGGTCGCATCTGGGCCGGCTGGAGCACGCAGGACATGGCCCTGTCGGACTTCGGCGGCAGGCTCCAGCTCGAGCTGGTCAATGCGGTCACCCCGGCGGGCGGCAGCGTCTCCGTCTACGACCCGGCCTCCGCCGGCGTGGTGAACGTCCGCCTCTCCTCCGACTCCGCCTGCGACCCAGGCGGAACCGCCGTCACCGAATCGCACCACCACCCGCAGTGGTCGTTCACCGCCCCCGGCTCCTACCAGTTGACCTTCCAGGTCAGCGGCACCCACGCCACGGACGGCGCCGTCACCTCCGCCCCGGTCACCTACACCTTCGACGTCGGTGGCGCATAACCAAAAGGCCTTATCCACTCCCCATGCGGGGCGGTCTTCCTGCAAAGGCCGCCCCGCCCAAGCGCCACACGAGAGACCCCCGTGAGCACCAACCTGCACCGAATCGCCGCCGCCCTGGCCGCCGCCTCGCTGACCTCGCTCGTCGCCGTGCCCGCCTCCGCCCAAGATCCCGAGGAGGAAGCGGAGTCGGCAGCCGTCACCTGGGGCGTCACGCCCTCCAGTCAGGACGGACCGGACGGCCGGGCCGCCTTCGACTACGAGCTGGATCCCGGCGAGACCCTCATCGACTTCGTCGGCATCTCGAACTTCGCCGCCGAGCCGCTGACCGTCACCGTCTACGCCTCCGATGCGTACACGACCGCCGCGGGCACCTTCGACCTGCTGCCGAGCGACCAGGCGCCGGAGGACGTCGGCACCTGGGTGGGCTTCAACGAGACCGAGCTGACGATCGAGCCTGAGACCCGAGTGGACGTGCCCTTCGCGATCTTGGTGCCGCCCAACGCGACCCCCGGTGACCACGTCGGAGGGATCGTCGCGGCCGTGTCCGAGACCGGCGAGGAGGGCGGCAATGAGTTCACCGTGGAGCGACGCGTCGGTGCCCGCATCCACCTGCGCGTCTCCGGCGAGCTCGCCCCGAAACTGGAGCCGGAGATCGATGAGGAGACCTACCACTACGAGGTCAACCCGATCGAGCCCGGCGACCTCAGCTTCGAATACGAGGTGGAGAACACCGGGAACGTGCGCCTCGCGGGCGATCTGGTTGCGCGCGTGGGCGGGCCTTGGGGGATCTTCGAGCGCGAGATCCCCGTGGCCGAGCTGCCGCAGATCCTCCCCGGCGACACCTTCACCGGGACCGCGGAGCTCGAACGGATCTGGCCGCTGCTGCGACTCGACGTCGAACTCATCGTGATACCCAAGGCGGTGAACGAGGCCGACGCCGAGACCCGGCTGTCGTCCGGCTCGGTCGAGGAATCGCTGTGGGCACCGCCGTGGCCGCAGGCGGCCGTACTCGCCGCGCTGGGGCTCATCGTGTGGATCGCGGTGAAGGTTCGGAAGCGCAAGCGGCGCAAGGCGAGCGAGGTGGCTTCGACGCCGGAGCCCAAGCCGGAGACCGAAGCCGATTCGGAGCTGGACCTCGAGTCCGAGTCCGACCCTGAAGCCGGGCCGAAGGTCGATGTCGACCCCGATTCCGAGAAGGAACCCACCGGATCATGAAACGAACCCTGACCGCCATTTCGGCCGCCGCGGTGGTCGCGTCCCTGGCCCTGGCCGGTTGCACCGCCTCGGCCGCGGACGACGGCGACCTCAATGTCGTCGTCACCACCGAGATCATCGCCGACTGGGTCGCCAACCTCGGCGGCGACCGCGTCACCGTCACCTCCATCGTCCCGCCCGGCGGCGACCCCCACTCCTACGAGCCGAGCCCCACCGACGCCACCAAGGTCGCCGGGTCCGAGCTCGCCCTCACCAACCACCTCCTCCTCGAAGAGCACGCCCTCATCAAACTCTTCGACTCCAATGTGCCCGAAGACGTCCCCAACCTCTCCCTCGCCGAGAACGCCGAACCATACGGCGCCAAGCTCATCCCGCTGGTCGAGGACGTCGGACTGGACGTCATCTGGCTCGGCTTCGGGGTGCGCGGCGAGACCGTCGACCGGACCGCCGAGATCGACATCGACCTGGTCGAGGCCACCGGTCCCGGCGACGTGACCATGTTCCTCACCGACGCCTTCGGGCAGCCCGAGATCTACTGGAACACCGCCGACGGACTTGACGGCGACTCGATCACCCTGCCGCCCAACGCCCACACCCACGTCAACTGGACCTTCACCGAACCCGGGGTCTACGAGCTCACCACCGCGGCCACCCTCACCGACGACGGGAAGACCACCGAGGCCGGCGAGACCACCTACACCTTCGCGGTCGGCATCAACCCGCGCGACGTCGACGAGGGCGCGACCGTCCTGGACGACGGCCACACCGACCTCACCGTCGACCTGGACACCGGCGGCTTCGTCGTCCGCGACGACGAACGCGGTGACCTCGCCCCCGAGGACGTCGTGATCGACGTCCCCACCCGCTCCATCGAGCAGATCCCGGCCGAGGAGCCCTTCGCGTTCCTCGGCGAGGCCGGCGCCGACATCTACCAGCTCCCGCAGGCCGTCCTCGGCAAGCACGTCCACGGCGAGATCGACCCGCACATCTGGCAGGACGTCGCCAATGCCGTCGCCTCCGTCGAACTCATCTCGGACGCCCTCTCCGAGGCCGACCCGGAGGGCCGCGACACCTACGAGTCCAATCGCGACTCCTACATAGAAGCGCTCCAGGCGCTCGATGCCGAAGTGGCCGAGACGATCGCGACGATCCCCGAGGCCGACCGGCAACTGGTCACCACCCACGACGCCTTCGGCTACCTCGCCGACGCCTATGGGATGCAGGTCGCCGGCTTCGTCGTCCCCAACCCCGCCGCCGAACCCAGCGCCCAGCAGGTCGAGACCCTCACCGAGACCATCGCCGACCTCGACGTCAACGCCGTGTTCGTCGAGCCCAACCTCCACGCCAGGGCCGCCGTCCTGAGCCAAGTCGCCGAAGACCAAGGCGTCGACGTGTGCACCCTGCACGGCGACGCCCTACCGCAAGAATCCCCGACCTACATCGACATGATGCGGCAGAACGCTTCCGAGCTGAGCCGCTGCCTGGGAGGCGCAGCATGAACACCCCCGTCCGCCCACTGACCGCGGCCCTGCCCGCGGTCGTTACCGCAGCCCTGGTCGCCGCGGTCGCGCTGGCCGTGGCAAGCCCGGCATCGGCCCAGAGCGCTGAACCCGAGGGCATCGCCGAGTTCGAGGCCACCGGCTCGGGCTTGGCGATCGACGCCCCCACCGAGTTGTCCACAGTGCCTTCGTTGGTGCCCGAGCGCGAGGACTTCGCGTTCCTCGGCGACCCCGGCGACCTGGTATGGGTTGCCGGCACCGAGGACGGCGCCACCTACCCGACGCTCGACGCCACCGACGTCGAAGCGGACCTGACCGTCTCGCTCGACAAGGTCGAGGGTCCAGGCGAGGCCTGGCTGTATACCTTCGCCGGTCCCGGTGTGGCCGAACCGCTCGCCTCCACCGCCGACGACCAGGTCTTCACCCTCGCGGCCGGGACGACGGCCGTCGTGGTCCTCGCCGTGGACCAGCCCGGTCAGTACACCGTGGAGCTCACCGCCAAGGAGAAGAGCGGCCACGGATACGCGCCGCTCGCGACCTTCGGCGGCCACGCCCAGTCCGGTTCCGGCTCGGCCAGCGCCACCTATGCCGTGTCGGCCGCTGAGGCCACCGCCTCGGAGGTTCAGAACACGCTCGCCGATTCCGGTGACGCCGAAGGCAATGGGCAGGCGGAGGCGAGCTGCGTGGAGATCGGCTCGGGTCACGTCGACATCGGCCCGCGCCTGGTGGACGGCGAATGGACCGCCCAGATCAGGGACGACACCGGCTCCGAACCCACCTGGCGCGAGCTGTCCGATGTGGTGCTCACGATTCCCGACTCGGCGCTGTTCCCCATCCCCGAAGGCGACGCCTACGGCTTCCTCGGCGAGGCCGGCCAGGACATCTACATGCTCCCGCAGACCCAGTCGTCCGACATCGTGTGGCCGGGCTGGAACACCCAGGACTCCACGGTCATCGAGGCCATCCCCGGCGCGGTCGACTGGAATCTCACCGACGTCTCCGGACCCGGCGACTTCACCCTGTTCCTGACCAGCACCTTCGGCGGCGCCGAGGTCCTCTTCGACTCCGGTGAGGCCCTGCCGCAGACCGTCTCGATTCCCCGCAATACCCACGCGCACGGCAACTGGACGTTCTCCGAGGCGGGGGTCTACCAGCTCACCATCGAGTTCACCGCCAAGACCGCCGCCGGCGAGGAGTACACCGACGACGCGGTAGTCCAACTGGCCGTGGGCGACTCGGCCGACGCGGGCGAGGCGTGCACCGGTGGCGGCAGCGGCGACACCTCCGACAAATCCGGTGGGGACGACGGCGACGGCGACTCCGGCGGGTTCCTGCCCACCACCGGCACCGGCTGGATCCTGTGGGGCCTGGGCGCCGCCGCGCTAGCCGTGATCATCGGCGTAATCATCATGGTCGCCACCCGCAAGCGCAAGGCCGCCCTCGTCACCGGAGACGCCGATGCGAGCTAAAGACTCCAGTTCGGACACGAAGGGCCTGACCGTCGAATCCGTGGCGGTCTCCCTCGGCGGCAGCCGCGTCCTCCACGACGTCGACCTGGCAATCAACCCCGGCGAGACCGTCGGCCTCATCGGGCCCAACGGCGCGGGCAAGACCACCCTCCTGCGGGCCGTCCTCGGCCTCATCCCGACCGACACCGGGACGCTCCGCGCGAACGGCAGGCCCGGTTACGTCCCCCAGAAACACGAATTCACCTGGGACTTCCCGATCACCATCGCCGCCGCGGTCCTCAACGCCCGCACCGCCACCCGCTGGCTGGGCGCCCCGACCCGCACCGACCGCGAGGCCGCCGCCGAGGCGATCGAACGGGTCGGCCTGGCCGAGTTGGCCCGGCGCCCGGTGGGGGAGCTGTCTGGGGGGCAGCGCCAACGGGTCCTGGTGGCCCGGGCCCTCGCCCGCAGGCCCGCACTGCTGCTGCTCGACGAGCCCTTCACCGGCGTCGACGTTCCCACCCAGGAGCTCCTGGTGGAGTTGCTGGCGCAGTTGGCGACCGAGGGCACCGCGATCCTCATGACCACCCATGACTTGGCGCAGGCCCAGTCGACCTGTTCGCGGATCTGCCTGCTCAACCGCACCGTCATCGCCGACGGCCCGCCCGAGGCGCTGGCCGATCCCGACCTGTGGCTGCGCGCCTTCGGGGTCGCCACGTCGGAGCAGCTGACGTCCATCCTGAGCCCGAAAGGGGCCCGCACGTGATCGAATGGCTCGCCGAACCCTGGTCGCACGTGTTCATGCAGCGCGCCTTCGCCGTGGCCGTGATGGCCTCGGTCGTCTGCGTCGTGGTGGGCGCGTTCGTGGTGCTGCGCGGCATGGCCTTCATCGGCGACGCGGTCGCCCACGCGGTGTTCCCGGGCGTCGCGGCCGGGTTCGTCCTCCACATCAACCTGTCCCTGTCGGGGGCGGCGGCCGGAATCGCGACGGCGCTGGCGATCGTCCTCATCAGCCAGAATCGGAGGTTGAAGGAGGACACGGTGATCGGGATCTTCTGGGCGGCGGCGTTCGGGCTGGGGATCGTGATGGTCTCGACGCAGGACTCGTACACCGGCGACCTGGCGTCGTTCCTGTTCGGACAGATCCTGGCGCTGTCGGACACGGACGTGAAGATCGTCGGCGGGGTCGGGGCCGGCCTGGTCGTGCTGACGTTCCTTTTGCGGCGCCAGCTGATCGCGGTGAGTCTCGACCGGGAGACCGCGAAGGCGTCGGGGCTGCCGGTGATGGCCCTGGACATCGCTCTGTACGTGATGGTGACGATCGCGATCGTCATCTCGCTTCAGGCGGTGGGGAACATTCTGGTGCTGGCCCTGCTCATCACGCCGGCGGCGACGGCCCGGATGCTGACCGAGCGGCTGGGCCTGATGACGGCGGTCGGCTGTGTGATTGGAGCGTTCAGTGCCGTTGCGGGCCTGTACTTGTCGTACTACTACAACCTGGCGGCCGGCGGCCTGATCGTGCTGGTCGTGACGGCGCTGTTCCTGCTGGCATGGCTGCTGGCCCCCAGGCACGGGGTTGCGGCCAAGCTGCGGGCCCGGGCCATGCGGGCGTTAGGCGTCGGCGGCGGTCCGAACTCAGGTCCGGCCCGCCGCCGGTGCGCCACCCATCTGGATTCACCGCAGGGTCGGCGTCGTCTCGGATTCGAGGTGGGTCAGCTTCGCCGGGTTGCGGACGTAGTAGACGCCGGTGATGATGGAGTTCTCCATCTTGAGCGCCATCACGCCGTCGATCTCGCCATCCAGGCGCAGCAGCAGGGCCGGGTTGCCATTGACCACGGTGGGCTCGCAGGTGAGCGTGCCTTCGAGCTGGGCGAGTTTACCGATGGTCATGCGCACCACCTTGTCGGCTCCGGTGACCGGCCGCAGCACGGCCTGCTTGACGCCGCCGCCGTCGGCCATGAGGACGACGTCGGGGGCGAGCACGTCGAGGACGCTCTGGAGGTTCCCCGTTTCGAGCGCCTGCCGGAACCGCTCCAGCACCGCCCGGGCCTCGCTCGCGGAGACCGCGGCGCGGGGGCGGCGGGCATCGACGTGGAGGCGGGCGCGGTGAGCGATCTGGCGGACGGCCGCCGGGCTCTTGTCGACCGCGGCCGCGATCTCGTCGTAGCTGACGTCGAAGGCCTCGCGCAGCACGAAGACGGCGCGTTCGGTCGGCGTGAGCGTCTCGAGGACGAGCATGAGCGCCATCGACATGCTCTCGGCGAGCTCGACGTCCTCGGCGACGTCCGGCGCCGTGAGCACCGGTTCGGGCAGCCAGCTGCCGACATAGGACTCCTTGCGGCGGCTCATGGCGCGCAGCCGGTTGAGCGCCTGCCGGGTCGTGATCCGGACCAGGTAGGCGCGATGGTCGCGCACCTGGTCCAGATCGACCTTGACCCAGCGCAGCCAGGTCTCCTGGAGGACGTCCTCGGCATCGGCGGCCGATCCGAGCATCTCGTAGGCGACGGTGAAGAGCAGGTTCCGATGGGCGACGAACGCTTCGGTCGCCGGGTCTGCTGCTTGGTCGCTCATGGCTGGATCCTCTCGTTTTGGGGCGGCGCCCCGCAGCGGGGGCGCCGCCCGGTGAACGGGCGCGCAGCCTGGTCTTCTACGACGCCCTGGCAGCCTTCGGTGATGATTCGTTGGCCTTGGCCTGCAACCGTTCCCGACGACCGCCGTCCTTGACCAGCCAGCTGTGCGAGCCGGGCTTCTGCGCCTCCTTCTCCATCTGCTCGATGGGGCTGTGGCAGGCGAGCTCCTTCATCTTCGCGCCGGCCCGGCCGCTGACGCGGAGCCACATGGCGGTGTCGTCCTTGTGCGCGAACTGGAAGACGCCGTCGCGGCGGCCCAGACTGACGCACATGGCGGCGATCCCGAAGGTCAGGTCCTCGGGCTGCTCGCCCGCGATCCGGCTGAGCACGGTGTCGGCGACCTTCGAGCCCGACGGCAGCGCGGCCTGGCAGCTCATCCGCACCGGCATGCCCGATGGCGCCGACGCGTCCCCCGTCGCGAAGACGCGGTCGTCGCTCACGCTCGTCAACGTCTCGTCGGTGAGCAGGCGGCCCGCGTCGTCGGTGCGCAGCCCACTGCGGGAGGCCAGGTCAGGCGCGCTGAATCCGACGGTCCAGATGGTCACCGCGCTCGGTACCTTGCGGCCGCCGGCGAGTTGGACGTTGTCAGGCGCCACCGCCATTGCCCGCGACTCGGGGCCGTCGAGGACGTCCACCCCGAGCTTGGCCAGCCCCTTGGCGACCGAGCGGCGGCCGTTCGGGTGCAGGTACGGGCCGAGCCGCGTGCCGCACAGCAGGGTCACGTTCCGGCCCAGCTCCGCGAGTTCGGCGGCGGTCTCGATGCCGGACGGGCCACCGCCGACGACCGTCACCGGGGCCGATTCGGGCACGTCCTGGAGGACCGACCGCAGCCGCTGCGCCTCTTCCAGGCTGGAGATCGGGTAGGCGAACTCGGCGGCGCCGGGCACGCTCGGAGCGGCGCTGCCGCTGCCGACCGCGTAGATCAGGTAGTCGTACCCGGCGGTGGTGCCGTCCTTCAGTTCGATGGTGCGCTCGGGCGCGTCGATCCGGGTGACGGTGTCGATCACGAGCTTGACGTCCCCGGAAAGCACCTCGCGGTATTCCACGACGGCGTCGTCGGATCCGCCCACCAGTTGGTGCAGCCGGATCCGCTCGACAAAGGTCGGGCGCGGGTTGATGAGGGTCACTGTCACATCGTCGCGCTGGGTCAGGCGGTTGGCGGCCATAACGCCGGAGTAACCGCCGCCGATCACGACGACCTCGATGTTCTCGGTCATGGTGTCTCCTTCGTTTCTCGGGGTTCGCCCACAAGACACCGCATGACCGATTGTTGTGACACCGCGTGAGGCGGCTCACCCCCTAGGCCTGAGAACCGACCAGGAGGATTACCCGGCCCTGGGCGGAAGGGGGAGCGGCAGCGCCGGGAGGCCGTCGATGCTCTTGCCGTTGAACTCCTTCGTCTCGCAGTACTCTGCGAACTCCTCTTCCGACTTGCGGCCCCAGAAGCTCTGGAGCAGGGTCCGGTCCTCGCGGTAGTCCATGAAGGGCACCGAGTATCCGCACGAGTCGCTGACCTGCTCGGCGCTGACGAGGATCACGGCTCGCACGCCGGGGTCGTCGGCCTCGCTGAAGTGCTCGGCCATGAGGGGCTCGAAGCGGGGGTCGTCGCGGTAGACCGCCTCGCCGTGGCCGTGCACGCGCAGGATCTTGGGCGGGCCCTCGAAGGCGCACCACATGAGGGTGATGCGGCCGTTCTCGCGCAGGTGCGCATGGGTCTCGGCGTGGCTGCCGCCGTAGTCCACGAAGGCGATGGTGAGTTCGTCCAGAACGGCGAGCGAACCCTTGCGGCCCTTGGGGGAGAGGTTGATGCGGCCGTTTGCGGAGAGCGGGGCGGTGGCGACGAAGAAGACCGGCTGATCATCGATGAAGGTGCGGATTCTGTCGGTGATCCGCTCGTAGACCGTTCCCATATTCTGTCCTCACTTCAACTTCAGTCGGTACGCTTTCGACGTGAGCCGTGAACACCATTATGAAGTCAATGTCCGCTGGACCGGCAATACCGGTGCGGGGACGGCCAAGTACCTCGAGTACGGGCGGGACCACGAGGTCTCGGCCGCCGGGAAGCCCCGTCTTCTCGGCACTGCCGATCCGGCGTTCCTCGGTACGGCCGATCGCTGGAATCCCGAGGAACTGCTGGTGGCCTCGCTGTCGCAGTGCCACATGCTCACCTATCTCGCGCTGTGCGCCCGGGATCGCATCGTCGTTTACTCCTATGAGGACAACGCCACCGGGGTCATGACCGAGGAGCGGGGCAATAGCGGGCGCTTCGCGGAGGTCGTCCTCAATCCGACCGTGGTCATCACCGACCTCGAGCAGATCGACCGGGCAACCGAGCTGCACCACCAGGCGAACCAGACCTGCTTCATCGCCAAGTCCGTCAACTTCCCGGTCCGACACCGCCCGATAGTCCGCGCCGACTGAACCGCCGCTCAAGCGAGGAGGCCATCGGAGTCATCGGCGGCCCGATCGCCGGTGGGGCCCAGTTCGACTGTCCCGAATGGGCTCCGGCTGCGTCCGACCTGGTCGCGCGCCTGCGAGCTGGCTGAATCCTCCGGGAAAGCGACCCACCGCCGCCCCGGACGCGAGACAATCGCACCGATTGAGCTCCCACTGAGACCCACTACGAAAGGAGCACGCCGTGCGCGCCATTACGATCGCAGGATTCCATGCCGAGCCTGAGCTCACCGAACGCCCCGTACCCGAGCCCGGCCCGGGGGAGGTCCTGGTCAACCTGGCCGCCGCCGGGGTGAACCCCTTCGATATCAAGCTGGTCGACGGCGCGCTGCGTGCCGTCGTCGATCACCCCTTCCCGATCGTCCTGGGCTCCGACGGCGCCGGCACCGTCGAGCGCGTCGGCCCCGACACCACCGGGTTCACCGAGGGAGAGCGGGTCTTCGGCCAGTTCATGGACGTGGCGCACGGGCGCGGCTCCTTCGCCGAGTACGCCGTCGTAGGCGCCGGCAAACTCGCCCCGATCCCCGAGGCGATCTCGTTCGACGCCGCCGCCGCGCTCCCCACGGCCGGTTCCGCCGGCCACGACTTCGTGGAGGAGACCGGCATCGGCCCGGGTCAGACACTGTTCATCAACGGTGCCTCCGGTGCCGTGGGCCAGGCGGCCGTGCAGCTCGCCGTCGCCAAGGGCGCCCGGGTCGTCGCCACCACCAGCCCGGCCGCCGCCGACTACATGCGGGAACTGGGCGCCTCGGTGCTCATCGACTACACCGCGGCCCCGACCGTCGGCCAGGTGCGCGCCGCCTGCCCCGAAGGCGTCGACGCGATCATCGACGTCATCACGCTGCCGGGCGAGCTGGAGGAGATCCTCGGGCTCTTGAAGGACGGCGGCATCGTCGTCAGCTCCAATGGCGCGGTCGACCGCGACGAGCTGGAGGATCGCGGCCTGCGCGGCACGAACGCCTTCGCGAACGCGACGCCCCGGACGCTCTCGTTCCTGTCCGAATCGGTCGCCGACGGCGACCTGAAGATCCGCATCGCCGAGACCACGCCGCTCGCCGAAGCCCCGGCCGCCTTGGAGCGCTTGAAGAACGGCGAGGTCAACGGCAAGATCATTCTCTCCATTTAGGATGAACGCGCACCGCAATGGACGCGTCGCTCGCTCGTCCGGGCGGCGCGTTCACCGTGTGCAGGTTGCCGCATTGTGAAAAATGCCGCCATCTACCGTAAGTCTTGACTAATGCCACCAATCGCCCCTATGGTAAAAGCGTTTTACGTATTGAATCCATTCAATACGTAAAGCGACGGCCCGCGTACGCCCGGCACCTGCGCGCGGTCGCCGTCGTCGCGTCCTCGACGCGGCGGCACCCTCACACGACCGCTAGAGTCGCACGGCGGCTCACCAAATTGGAGAGACAGCATGTCCATCCGAAACCCCAGGCGGAAGGCCCTCATCGCGGGCCTGGCCGCCTCGGCCGGCGTCGTCACGGCGACAGCGCTCGTCTTGGCCCCCATCGGCAATGCCGAAGAGAGCGGCGACGGCGAGGTCGCCCAGACCGGCCACCAGATGGAGGCCCTGGGCCGCGGCGTCACCGTCGTCCCCACCGACGGCGGCAACCTCATCAGCTGGCGCCTTCTCGGCACCGACGAGGCCGACACCGCCTTCAATGTCTTCCGTGACGGCGAGCAGATCAATGCCGAGCCGCTCACCGGGGCGACGAACTACGTTGACTCCGAAGGCGACGGCGAGTACAGCGTGGCCGCGGCCGACGGCGACCCCGAGGCCGCCGAGGCCGTCTTCGGTGACGGCGGCTCGCTGGACATCCCCATCGAGCGGCCCTCGGGCGACGGCTTCACCTACGAGGCCAACGACGCCAGCGTCGGCGACCTGGACGGCGACGGCGACTACGAGTACCTCGTCAAGTGGTACCCCGACAACGCCAAGGACAACGCGCAGGAGGGCGTCACCGGCAACACCATCATCGACGCCTACCAGCTCGACGGCACCCGGCTGTGGCGGATCGACCTGGGCCGCAATATCAGGTCCGGGGCGCACTACACCCAGTTCCAGGTGTACGACTACGACGGTGACGGCGCCGCCGAGGTCGCCATGAAGACCGCCGATGCCACCGTCGACGGCGAGGGAGCCGTCATCGGTGACGCCGATGCCGACTACCGCAACTCCGGCGGATACATCCTCGACGGTCCCGAGTTCCTCACGATCTTCAACGGCGAGACCGGTGCCGCGATCGACACCATCGACTACAACCCGCCGCGGGGCAACGTCGCCGACTGGGGCGACGACTACGGCAACCGCGTCGACCGCTTCCTGGCCGGCACCGCCTACCTCGACGGCACTACGCCCTCGATGATCTTCGCGCGCGGCTATTACACCCGCTCGGCGATCTGGGCGGTCGACTTCGACGGCACCAGCCTCTCCGAACGCTGGATCTTCGACTCCGACGACGCCGGCGGCGAGTACGAGGGGCAGGGCGCGCACAGCCTGTCCATCGCCGACCTCGACCAGGACGGCAACGACGAGGTCGTATACGGCGCCATGGCCATTGACGACAATGGCAGTGCACTGTGGAACACCAGGTACTACCACGGCGACGCCCTCCACGTCTCGGACTTCCTGCCCGAGAACGACGGCCTCGAGGTCTTCATGCCGGCCGAGCACTCCGACCAGCCGGCGGACCGCCTGATCGACGGCGAGAGCGGCGACGACATCTTCACCAATCCGGCCAGCGGCGGCGACAACGGCCGCGCGGTCGCCGGAAACGTCTCCGCCGACAACCCCGGTGCCGAGTTCTGGTCCGCATCCGTCGGCGGCCTTCGCAACGGCGCCAACGAGGTCGTCGGTGACAAGCCGAGCTCGATGAACTTCCTGTCCTGGTGGGACGGCGACGGCGAGCGCGAGCTGCTGGACGGCACCACCATCTCCGACTACGCCGACGGCGAGCTGCTGAGCGGCAGCGATGTCGCCTCCAACAACGGCACCAAGTCGAATCCGGCCCTGTCTGCCGACTTGTTCGGCGACTGGCGCGAAGAGGTCATCTGGCGCACCTCCGACAGCTCCGCGCTGCGGATCTACGCCACCCCGTTCGAGACCGACCTGCGCATCCCGACCCTCATGCACGACCCGCAGTACCGGGTTGCGATCGCGTGGCAG
>NZ_STGY01000016.1:0-7354 GCF_004912275.1 Glycomyces buryatensis | reverse complement strand
CCTACAACCAGCCGCCGCACCCCAGCTTCTACATCGGCAGCGACATGGCCGCCGTTGAAGCGGCCGAGATCCTAATCGATTCCGAATGAACGCGGTGGGGCCCTTGAATATCGGGCCCCACCGCGTTTCGGCTTTTTAAAGCATTGCGGCCCATGGCCCGGCCGCGAATACTGTCCGCATGACGGAAGACCTGTATGCAGACGGCCGGGCCGGGCTCGACGCGGAGTTCGTCCAGCGCCTGGTCGCTTCGCAGTTCCCGCAGTGGGGCGACCTGCCGGTCGAACCGGTCAAGATCGACGGTTGGGACAACCGCACCTATCGCCTCGGCGAGGAGATGACCGTCCGCCTGCCCAGCGCCGACGCGTATGCGCTGGCCGTGGAGAAGGAGCACCGCTGGCTCCCCGTCCTGGCCGAGCAGCTGCCCGTGGAGATCCCGACGCCGCTCGGGATCGGGCGACCGGAGAACGGCTACCCGCACCAGTGGGCCGTCCGGCGCTGGATCGACGGCGAGACCGCCGATCCGTCCGTCATCGCCGACCTGCCGAGCTTCGCCGAGGCGGTGGCCGGATTCATCACCGCGCTCCAGGCCGCCGACGCGACCGGCGGCCCCGGGTTCGGCCCCCACAACTTCTACCGCGGCGCGAGCCCGGGGCACTATGACCCCGACACCCGAGAGGCCCTGCGGGGACTCAAGGGCCGTATCGACACGGCCGCCGCCACCGAGGTGTGGGAGGCCGCCCTCGCCTCCACGTGGGACGGCGAACCCGTCTGGTTCCACGGCGACATCGCGCATGGCAATCTCTTGACGCGCGAGGGGAAACTGTCGGCGGTCATCGATTTCGGCACTTCCGGCGTCGGCGATCCGGCTTGCGACCTCGTCATCGCCTGGACCATGTTCGAGGGCGAGAGCCGCGAGGCGTTCCGCCGCGCCGTCGCTCAGGACGACGCGACGTGGGCACGCGCCCGCGGCTGGGCGATCTGGAAGGCCCTCATCATGTTGCATGCGGCCGACGACGACCCCACCTTCAAGGACATCCCGGTTCAGCGCCGCGTGATCGAAGCGGTCATCGCCGACCACGAGGCGCACGGCCGGGCCTAGGCGGCGGCCGGCAACTGGAAGTTCACGCCGGTGAGCTCCTCGGAGAGGTCCCACAAGCGCTTAGCCGTCTCCGGGTCCAGTGCCGCCTCGACCGGTTGCACGATGATGGGGTCGCCCTTGTACTCGCGCTTGCCGTCGGGGCCGAAGTACTGCCCGCCCTCGGCGCGCGGATCGGTTGCGGCGTAGAGCTGCGGCAGCGCCCCTGCCGCCGCCGACTGGGTGATCAGCGGCAGCACCAGTTTGGCGACGAACCGCGTTGGGGCGCTGAAGCTCTGGATGAGGTTGGTGGCCGAGAGGCCCGGGTGGGCCACGAGGCTGCGGACCGGACTGGCGGCCGCGCGCAGCCGCCGGTCGAGTTCGAGTGCGAACAGCATATTGGCGAACTTCGACTGTCCGTAGTAGCCGGTCGGCGAGTAGTTCCGTTCGCCGCTGAGGTCGTCGAAGTGAATGCGGCCGTGGCCGTGGGCCAGTGAGCTGATAGTGACCACCCGCGGATCGGCGCCCGCCGCGATCCGGTCGAGCAGGAGCCCGGTGAGGGCGAAGTGGCCCAGGTGGTTGGCGGCGAATTGCGATTCGTGGCCCTGCGGGCTCAGCGAGCGCGGCGGGGCCATGATCCCGGCATTGTTGACCAGGACGTCGAGGCGTCCGGTGAAGTCGGCGGCGAAGGCCTTGACCGATTCGAGGTCGGACAGGTCGATGACGCGGACCTCCAGGTCCGCACCGGGCTGCTCCGCGCCGATCTCGGCGGCCGCAGCGCGTCCCTTGGCCTCGTTGCGCACGGCCATGATGACGTGCGCGCCGCTGCCTGCGAGCGCTCGGGTGGTCTCGAGCCCGAGGCCGCTGTTCGCGCCGGTGACCAGGAATGTGCGTCCGGTCTGATCGGGGATGTCGGCGGTGGTCCAGGGCTTGTCGCTCATGGTGGCTCCTTGCTTGGCCGACGGCTGGGAAGCGTCGGGACGAGTATGGTGAACCTGGCTTCACTATAATCATGAAGCACGATTCACTTTTCTGCAAGGATATCGGGACCGCTGTGACGCTCAATATGAATTAACATTCAGCTTCAAGGGGAGGAGTCCGCATGACCCAAGACCGGCCGCTGCGCGCCGATGCCGCGCGCAACCGCGCCAAGATCCTCGAAGCCGCCGACGCCCAGATCGTCGCGCACGGCCCCGAGGTGCCCATGGAGGCCATCGCCGCCGCCGCCGGGGTCGCCGTCGGCACCCTCTATCGCCACTTCCCGACCAAGCAGGCCCTGGTCGCGGCCGTCATCGAATCCCACCTCGAGTACATGGCCGTCGAGATCGAGGCCGCCCTCGCCCGCGTCGAAGCGGGAGAGCGGGCCGCCGACGTCCTGTTCGAGATCGCCGGGCGCGTCCTCGAGTCCGCCGCCAGCGACAAGACCGTCAAGGCCGCCGCGAGCGCCATCGGCGCGGAATACGACCCCGGGGACAGCTTCGACCGCATGACCGTCGCCTCGGCCCGCATTGTCAAGGCCGCCGTGGACGACGGCGACCTGCGCCCCGACCTCACCGTCGACGACCTGTTCCTGGTGTTCAACACCCTGCCGACCGAGCTGCCCGCCGACGCGCGCCGCCGCTGGCTCACCCTCATGCTCGACGGCTTCTGCACCGGCCGCCGCTAGCGCGAAGCCCTTCACTCCCGCCTCCGACTTCTGTCGGCGAGCGGAAGTGGACTCGCCGCAGCCGAGCGGCGCAACCGACAGTTCCAGACCGAAATTCCGGGACTCCATTGTGAGGCAACTTTGGATAGACTGGGGGCATCGTGATTCGCAGAAGCAGAATCGTTCTCCCCCTTACGATTGGAACCGCATGGCGACCATAATTCGCCGCCTCACCGTCCTGGCCGCCACGATGACTCTCGCTTTGGGGCTATCCCTGGCCGCTGCCGCGCCCGCCCAGGCCGTCAGCCCCATGTGCAGCGACGCCTACCAAGTCAAGAGCACCGTGTACATCTATGGAGGCCAGGCGACCCCCGTGGCCTCCCTCAAGCAGTATTACTCCCCCTCATGCCGCCAGAACTGGGGCTACCTGTGGATTTGGCAGTGGGCTCGTGACGCCGGCTACTGGATCAAAGCGGACCTGGCGATCTTCGTCCAGAATGAGGGCCTTCAGGGCCTTGAAGGGGTGGGGACATACGACCAGGAGGCCCTCACGCGGGCCGTTCCCGGATACGGCAAGTGCACCCGTGCGTACATCGAAGGTACGGTCTACAAGTGGGAAACTCAGCTCGACAGATTCGAGAAGCTGACCGCCTGGGGTTGTTGACCTAGATCTGAGCTCGGCAGCCGCGTCTCATCTCAGCTCCTAGAAGAGGGGCGTCTGTCGAGCAAACACCAGCTGCGGCGCCTGCACTGGTCGGGCAATAAAGGCGCCCAAGCCCAATGGCCGCAATGCTTTTGTCGCGGCAACGACGGAACCATCGGCGCGTTCCGGACGTCGAAATCACCGTGATCGACGAGATGTCGATCGCGCCGATCCGCGAACCCGGGTTCGGCACAGCCCCCGCCCGAATGGAGCTACCCGTGAGAATCCCCAAGACCGCCGTTCTCGTCGCCATGGCGGTGTTCGCGGCCGGATGCACGGCAACGGAGGACTCAGGAGCCGGAGGCTCTGCGCCGACCGAGTCCGCCGAGGACCGCACCACGACCGAGCCCGTCGAGGATCGCCCGATCTACGCCGCCGGAGTGTCAGAAGAGGATTTCTGCCCCACCGGCGAGGAGATCGAGGAACTGGAGTCGACGCCGGAGAGCGACCAGGTCGAGCTCTGGCACAACGGCACCATGAGCCTCGAGGGGACCGTCGACCCGGCGCCAGAGGAACTGCATTGCAGCTACTTCTACATGGAGGGCGACGCGCCCGCGGATCGGATCACCGACGACATCGCCACCCCCGTGACAGACCTGGTCATCCTGGAGGAGCAGCCCGATCCGGAGGACAGCCCAGCCCTGGACCCCGCGGAATTCCCCGAGTTTCCCGAGTACTTCCAAGTCACCGGCTGGGACCACACCGCGACCGAGGAGGAGACCGAGACCTGTCTCATGATCTACCTTTACGGCGACTGCGAGGACGGCGAGACGCTGGTGATGGAGATCTTCACCCTCACCGGCTACGACTCCAACCTTCAGGTCCAGATCCAGGTCGAATACCGCTACGCCGGTGACCCCGCCGAATCCGGGTCCGACCGGGCCGCCGAGATCGAGTCGCAGTCCCGCCAGATCGCGGGGGAGCTGCTGCCCGTCCTCATCGACCGCGTCCCGACCGAGGAGGCCTAGCTCCACCGGGGCTTCAGCGCGCGGACCGCGTCTCGGTCGAAGTCCAGGAGTCCAACAGCCGCAACGCCTCCGCTGTTGCCGATCCGGGCTCGACGTTGTAGACGCACAGCGTCTGGTCCGGATCGCCCGGCATCGTAAACGACTCGTAGTGGAATTCCAGAGCGCCGACCACCGGGTGCTGGTACCGCTTGACCCCGTTGGTGCGCAGCAGCACCTGGTGGTCGCCCCACCAGTCGGCGAAATCCGGGGAGCCCGTCTGCAACTCCTCGATCAGATCCGCCAACTGCCGGTCGCCCGGATAGCGTCCCGATTCGAACCGCAATATCGCGACTATGTCGCGGGCGGCGGCCTCCCAATCGACCACGCGCTCGCGCGCGGCCGGTTCGAGCAGTACGAACCGCGCCATATTGCGAGAGGCCGCCGGCCTCGACTCGAAATCGGTGATCACCGCGCGCCCCAACCGATTCACCGCGAGCACGTCGGTGCGGCGCCCGAGAATGAACGCCGGGACATTGTCCAGGCTCTGCAACGTCAGCTGCAGGCCGGGACGGACCCGCTGCGCCACTGCAGGCGCCCGCCGCGCCGGGCGGCGCCCGAACAGGTCCTTCAGGTGCTCGCGCTCCGAGGCATCGAGCCGCAACGCCTCCGACAGGCCGTCCAACACCTCAGGAGAGGGATTGCCGGCCCGCCCCTGTTCCAAGCGCGTGTAGTACTCGGTGCTCATGTTCGCCAGCCGCGCCACCTCGTCGCGCCGCAGCCCCGGCACCCGCCGAACGCGGCCGTCGTCGGGCAGGCCCGCCTGTCCGGGCGTGGTGCGGGCCCGCCGGGTGCGCAGGAATTCGGAGATCTCGGAACGCTGATCCATCAACCAATTGTGACCTCCCCGAACGCGTCCGATCTGCCCGTGGGTAGCCCTGCCGGTACCAGTCACAGGAGGGCCAATTTTGGCGGCGAATCGCGCCCGAAACGGTGTTGTAGTTGTTCGCAGAGCGGCTCAGCCGCACCGGAACACAACACCGAAAGCTGGAAATCAATGTCCACTCAGAACATTGCCAAGCCTCTCACAGGCCGCACCGCCGTCATCACCGGCGCTTCCTCCGGCCTCGGCGAGGCCACCGCCGAACTCCTGGCCGAGCGCGGTGCGAAGGTCGCCCTCCTGGCCCGCCGGGCCGATCGCCTGGACGAGCTGGTCGAGCGGATCGCCAAGAACGGCGGTAGGGCGCTGGCCGTCCAGGTCGACGTCACCGACGCGGCGGCCGTGAACGCCGCCGCCGACCGGGTCGCGGCCGAGTTCGGCGATGCCGACCTGCTGTTCAACAATGCCGGCGTCATGCTGCCCTCGCCGGTCACCGAACTGCGCGCCGACCTGTGGCAGAAGCAGATCGACGTCAACATCACGGGCTTGATGAACGCGATCGGCGCCTTCACACCCCAACTGGTCCGCTCCGCCAAGGAGAAGGGCGTGTCCGACCTGATCAATACCTCTTCGATCGCGGCGACCGGCGTCTTCCCGAACTTCGCGGTCTACACCGGTTCGAAGGCGTTCGTCAGCCACGCCACCCGGAATCTCCGGGCTGAGCTTGCGCCCCAAGGGGTGCGGGTCTCGGCGATCGAGCCGGGCATCGTGAGGTCCGAACTCCAGAGCCACGTGACCGACCCGGGCGCCAATGCCTGGCTCGATGATGCGATTTCCTCGATGGAGATCCTGGAGTCTGTTGATGTGGCCGAGGCGGTGGGATTCCTCGCCGGCCAGCCGACCCGCGTGAACTTCCCGCAGCTAGTGATCATGCCGACCGCACAGGTCTGACCGATGCCGAAGGGACCCATCGTCCGCAAGGGTGATGGGTCTCTTCGCGAATACTCTGCACGATTTTCGCGCGAACATGGCTGCGCTGCACCGAAAGCGGCGGCGAGGATGCGGTGGCTGGAAGTAGGGGCGTTGCCGGGCAGGGGGGCTGGTCTTCGATCGGCGTTCGGGCAGGCAGCGATGGAGCGGCGGGTGGGGAGGGCCGCTCGGGGTGGTCTGCCGGGCCGGGGGTTGGTCGTCGGTCCGGGTTCGAGCCCGCAGCGACGGAGCGATGAAGGGGTCAGTCCCGGGTGCGTTGCCGGGGTCGGGTCGGTCATCGGTCGGTGTTCGGGCCCGCAGCGACGGAGCGATGAAGGGGTCAGTCCCGGGTGCGTTGCCGGGGTCGGGTCGGTCATCGGTCGGGGTTCGGGCCCGCAGCGAAGGAGTGGTGAAGGGGCCGGTCCCGGGTGCGCCGCCGGGGTCGGGTCGGTCTTCGGTCGGTGTTCAAGCCGTCAGCGATGAAGCGGTGGCAATGCGGTTGCCGGTGCGCCGCCGGGGCCGGCCGGTGTTCGGTTGGTGTTCGGGCCTTCAGCGATGGAGTGGTGGATGGACCGGTCCTGGGTGCGTTGCCGGGGTCGGGCCGGAATGCGTTGTGGCGGGGCCAGGTTCGGTGGAGCGGTGGCCCGGGCGGGGCCGGTGGCCTCTGCCGCCGGGCCTTGCGTGCGGGTGTGTCGGCGGGGGCAGGCGCGAGGCGCAGTCGGCTTCGAGTCTGTCATGGTCTGCATGGCCGTCATGGTCATCGTGCCTCCTTCCCTTTCCCGTGTCCCGCTTCGGGCATCACACATCGGCCTTCGGCTCTTGGCCCTCGGTCTTCGTGCCGCTCGGTCCTGCTCGCCTCTCTCTCTTCAGGGGCTTCGCGTCTGCGCCGGTCCCATCCGGCCAGGTGCAGCCCGCCAAGGAGCATCACTTGCACCGGTCGGTCCCGACCGGGCAAAGGCCCACCGAGAGGCCTCCCGCTGACCGGCTCCGTTCCGGTGGAACGATGCCGTTCAACGAGGATCCCGCTGACCGGTCCGTCCGTCCGTGCGAAGCCCCCGTCAGCGGGCATCGCCCTGACCGGCTGGTCCGGCCGTGTTCTGGTCGCTTCGGTCCCGTGTCCCGTCTGGTGTGCAGGCGG
>NZ_STGY01000064.1 GCF_004912275.1 Glycomyces buryatensis | reverse complement strand
GAAACGCGGGCGGGCGACACCCAGTCGCCCGCCCGCACCAACCCTTACACCCCCGCGCCCGCATCCGCACCACCTGCGCACCCGCACCACCTGCAAACCCGCGCCGTCCCGGCCCGGTTCGACGGCGCCGCGAAGATTTCTTCAAAAACTTTGTGTCGGGCTGTCGAAAACGAAACCCGCCGATCGACATGCAGGTGTAAGACGAAGTTCAAGCACCAACGCAGGAGATACACATGCGCACGCTCATTGTCACCGCTTTCGTTTCCCTCGACGGCGTCATGGAGGCCCCCGGCGGGGAGCCCGGGTACCGGAACACCGGCTGGACCTTCAAGACGGTGGAGTTCGACGAAGCAGCCTACGAGATCAAGACCCGCGAACAGGAGGAAGCCGGGGCCCTGCTGATGGGGCGCCGCTCGTATGAGGCGTTCGCGCCGGTGTGGCCGACCATGACCGAGGAGTTCGCGGGCTACAACGCGATGCCCAGATACGTCGTGTCGACCACGCTGGAAGAGGCGGACCCGCGCTGGCCCGCCACGATCCTGCGTTCGGTTGACGACGTCGCGAAGCTCAAGGAGACCGAGGGCGGACCCATCTCGGTGCACGGCAGCGCCGAGCTGGGTCAGAGCCTTGCCGATGCCGGCCTGGTCGACCGCTACCACCTGCTGGTCTTCCCAGTGCTGCTCGGAGCGGGAAAGCGCCTGTTCAGCAGCGCCGACAAGGATGCCACCAAGCTCAAACTGGTCGAGCACGAGACCTACTCGAACGGCATCCAGAAGCAGATCTTCGACGTCATCCGATAGACGGCGCGGGCACGGAGCACCCGCGGCTCACCTGGTCAGCCGCCGGTGCCCTGCCCGCGACAGTAGACTCGATCGATATGAGCGCCTCCCGGCTCTTGCGTGCCCTCGCAGATCTCGCCCCCGCCCCGAACCTGTCGAAGCAACGGCTGGTCCGCGACCAGCTGGGAAAGCAGTTCGCCTGGGGCAGTGCACTCGACTCCGTCGACCATGCCGGCGAACTCGAAAAGTACGACGAGCTTCACCGAGACGAGCGCCTGCTCCGGCAGGGCTGGGGCATCGTCATGGGGCGCACCGAGGTTGACGGCAAGATGCAGCGGGTCAGGGTTCCGCTCGTCAGTCGCCCGGTCCGGCTCAGGAGCGATCCGGCGAACAAGTCCGAGCAGCAGGTCATCCCCGCCGGAGACCTGGAAGTCCACGCCGCGCTCGCCGGCACCGAGTTCGGGTCCAAACTGGAGGATATCTTCGATCCCGAGCGCCGCGACGAGGTCATGGCGGACACCGCGTGGCTGCCGAAGGCCGCGGCAGCGGCCGGATTCAAGGGCGCCGCCGTCTGGCACATCCCGCCGCAGAGCGAACGGGACCGGCTCGTCGTGGTCCCTCGCGCCGTCGTCTACATCGCCCCGGAGACCATGCCCGCCCCGATCGCGGCCGGGCTTCGGGAATGGGCGAACCGGTCGGGCATCGAGGACACCGCGCTGGCCGCGATCTATGAGGCCGATGACGATGACTATGAGTCCGAAGCCGATGCGCGGGCCCCCTATTGCTCCCTGCCCCTCAGTCGGGAACAGGCCGCGGCTGTCGTCGGGGCCCGAACCGCCCCGGTCACCGTCGTTGCCGGTGCGCCGGGCTGCGGCAAGAGCCATACCCTCGCGGCGATCGCTCTCGACGCCATCGCCGCGGGCCGATCGGTTCTCATCGCCACCCAGTCCGTCCATGCCGCCGATGTGCTGGCCGACCTTCTCGACCGCAACCCCGGGCCTACGCCGGTCCACTTCGGAGATTCTGAGCGCCGCGAGCGGTTCCTCACCGCCCTCGGCACTGGCACCGGCAAGGGACACAAGGCCCGCGAGGTGGAGCGGCGCCGGCTGGCCGCCGCGGAGGCGGTGGAGTACGCCGGTCGCGTCGAGTCCGAGATCGCCGACTGGCTCGATCTGGAGACCCGGCGCGGCCGCGCCGAAGATCTGCCGCTGTTCCTTCTCGACGACTTCCCCGGGCTGCGCGAGGCCGACCTGGACGAGGCCGACGGGCTGCTGGCCCTCGCGGCCGAAATCGACCAGGGCGGCTGGTGGAACCGGTGGCGCGCCCGCCGCGCCGCGAAGCGGCTGCGGGTCCTCGCCGGCGGCGAAGGCAGCCCGACCGCGATCGCCCGAGCCGTGCGAGCCGCCCGCGACCAGCGCGGCGCCGCAAGGCTCGCCGCCGCCGGGGGCCTGCGACTGGCACCGTTGTGGCGAAGTCTCGAGGCCGCTGATGCCGAAGCGGCCGTTGCCATCGGGCAGTTGGCCAAGGTCGAGTCCGCGTCGGCCGAGCGGCGCGGCGGCACCGCCCGCCGGTCCGTCGCCTCGCTCGCCGCGGCACTGCGCCAAGGGAACCGGCCGCAGCGTCGCGCCCGTCTGGAGAAGGTCGGGGGTGCGACTCTATTGCGGGCCATGCCGTTGTGGATCGGGACGGTCGCCGACGTCGAGGACGTCCTGCCCGCTCATGCGGGCATGTTCGACCTGGTGATCTTGGACGAGGCCTCGCACATCAACCAGCTGCGGGCCGCTCCGGTGCTGGCCCGCGCCCGCCGTGCGGTGGTCGCCGGCGATCCCCGGCAGCTGCGCTTCGTCTCCTTCGCCAGCACCGCGAGGACCGATGAGGTACTGGAGCGCCATGGCCTGTCCGGGCGGGCCGGGCAATTGGACATCGGCAAGGTGAGCGCCTACGACCTGGCCTGCGGGGCGGGCCCGGTGGACGAGCTGACCGAGCACCATCGCAGTGTGCCCCATCTGATCGGGTTCTCGGCCGCGAAGTTCTACCACGGGCGCGTCAAACCGATCACCACGCATCCGCGCAACCATGACGCCGACGTGATCGCCGTCCACCGAGTCGAGGCCGCCGCTTCCGTGGACGGGGTGGTGGCGGCCGAAGTGGACCGATCGGTCGAGCTGCTGTCCGAGCTCGTGGAGTCGGGCGCGAAGAGCCTGGCGGTGATCAGCCCGTTCCGGGCGCAGGCCGAGGCGATCGAGGCGGCGATCCTGAATCGCTTTGACCTGGAGACGATTCGCCGCCACCGGATGCGGGCCGGGACGGTGCATGCGTTCCAGGGGAGCGAGGCCGAAACGGTCGTGGTCGCTCTCGGTGTGGCCGAAGGCGACTCGGCCGGGCGCCGCCGGTTCGCCGCCGGGGCTAACCTGTTCAACGTCATGATCACCAGGGCCAGAGACCATCTGCACGTGGTCACCGCGATCGGCGCCGCGGACGGGCTGATCGGGGAGTTCCTGCGGTACGCGGACCGGCCGCCGCGCGAACCGGGCGATGGCGAGGGGATCGGTGGATGGACGGCGAAGCTGGCCGACGCGCTGGAACTGGCGGAGGTGCCGGTGCGGCGGGCCTACCCGGTCGGGCACTGGACGGTCGACCTGGTGGTGGGCGAGGACGAACGGGCGATCGGCGTGATCGGCGCCGTCCACCCGGAAGGGCCGGCCGCGCATGCGGCGAGGCATCGGGCGCTGCGAAGGGCCGGGTGGCGGATCGTGGAGGCGTATCCGTCGGCGTACGGGGACGAACCCTCGCTGGCGGCGGTTGAAATCCTGTCGGACCTGGGCAGATCGGACCTGAGCAGGTAGGCAGCGGATTCAGGGTTGCTTCGGGGCTGCTCAGGCGGTTGCGATGCAGGTCGTCCGCTCAGCGGTTCAAGGGATCAGCACCACATACTCGCGCAAGACGCGTTCGAAGCCGGTGGGGATGCCGATCTCCACGATGACCTCGTTGAAGTCCTGGTACGGACCGACGTGTTCGACCCGGTCGTGGACCTGCTTCGCCGTCGCGTCGGTGAAGCCCGGCAGGTCCCTCAGGATCTCTACCGGCACGTGGTTGAGGTCGATGAGGCCGCCGTCCTCGATGTCCCGCGGCAGGTCGGGGCGGCCGATGCCGATTCGCTTGGCGAGCATCGGGTCTTTCTCGATCGTCTGACGGCCTTTGTCGCGGAGCCGCAGGGCGTGGTCGAGCGCCGCACGGTTGGTCGGATCAGGGGAGGGTTCAATGGATTGCTTCTCGGCTCCCCAGACTCGGTTGCGGATCGCGAAGAGGTGACCACAAGCGCCGACGGTCGCGGTCAAGGCCGACAACGCCGCAAAGAGATTCAGCCAGCCGACCATGTCGCTGCCGTAGTTGGCCGCGGGCACGCAGAAGCCGAAGAATGCTGCCGTGTAGGCGATGAGAGGGATGACGGTCCCCGGCGCGGGGCGGCGTGAGGTGGCGACGCCGAAGGCGATCGGGGCACCCAGTCCGGGCAGCAGGATCGGCAGCAGCGCCCACCAGACCGAGGCCGCACCGGGACGGGAATCGGTAGGGGCTGACTCGATCAGCGCAGCGTTGTCAGCGGGCACGGTCGGTTCCGAGGGCATCGCCCGATGATATCCAGGCTATGCGCGAACCGGGGTCCGGCGACAGTGCCGCCGGACCCCGGTTCGCGTTCAGCTTTACCTGTCTACAGGCCCTTGATGACCTCGCGCATCAGGTTCGCGGTCTCGCTCGGGGTCTTGCCGACCTTGACCCCGGCGGCCTCGAGGGCCTCCTTCTTCGACTCGGCGGTGCCAGCCGAACCGGAGATGATGGCGCCGGCGTGGCCCATCGTCTTGCCCTCGGGCGCGGTGAAACCGGCGATGTAGCCGACGACCGGCTTCGTCACGTGGGCCTTGATGTACTCGGCCGCGCGCTCTTCGGCGTCGCCGCCGATTTCGCCGATCATGACGATCGCCTTGGTCTCGGGGTCCGCTTCGAACGCCTTGAGGCAGTCGATGTGGGTGGTCCCGATGACCGGGTCGCCGCCGATGCCGACGGAGGTCGAGAAGCCGATGTCCCGCAGCTCGTACATGAGCTGGTAGGTCAGCGTGCCCGACTTGGAGACCAGGCCGATGGGGCCGGCGTCGGTGATGTCGGCGGGGGTGATGCCCGCGTTCGACTTACCGGGGCTGGCGATGCCCGGGCAGTTCGGACCCACGATGCGGGTCTTGTTGCCCTTGGACTCGGCGTAGTTCCAGAAGACCACCGAGTCGTGAACCGGGATGCCCTCGGTGATCACGATGACGGTGCCGATCTCGGCGTCGACCGCCTCGAGGACGGCGGCCTTGCAGAAGGCCGGGGGCACGAACACCACGGAGGTGTCGGCGCCGGTCTCGGCGATGGCCTCCTGCACGGAGGCGAACACCGGCAGGCTCTGCCCGTCGAAGTCGACCTTCTGGCCGGCCTTGCGCGGGTTGACGCCGCCGACGATCTGGGTGCCGGCCTTGAGCATGCGGCGGGTGTGCTTCATGCCCTCGGAGCCGGTCATGCCCTGGACGATGACCTTGCTGTTCTCGTTGAGGAAGATGGCCACTGTTCTAAGCCTCCTGGTTCGCGAGCTCGGCGACCTTGTCGGCGGCCGCGTCCATCGTCTCGACGACGGTGATGAGCGGGTGGTTCGCGTCGGCCAGGATCTTGCGACCCGCCTCGGCGTTGTTCCCGTCGATGCGGGCCACCAGCGGCTTGTCGACGGTCTCGCCGCGGTCGGCGAGGGTCCCGAGCGCGCCGACGATGCCGTTGGCGACCTCGTCGCAAGCGGTAATGCCACCGAAGACGTTCACGAAGACGCTCTTGACCTGCGGGTCGGACAGGACGACCTCGAGGCTGTTGGCCATGACCGCGGCAGAGGCGCCGCCGCCGATGTCCAGGAAGTTGGCGGGCTTGACGCCGCCGTGCTTCTCGCCGGCGTAGGCGACCACGTCGAGCGTCGACATGACCAGCCCGGCACCGTTGCCGATGATGCCGACCGAGCCGTCGAGCTTGACGTAGTTGAGGCCCTGCTCCTTGGCGTGCTGCTCGAGCGGGTCGACGGCCGACTTGTCCTCGAACTCGGCGTTCTCGGCGTGACGGAAGTCGGCGTTCTCGTCGAGGGTGACCTTCGCGTCGAGCGCGAGGACCTTGCCCTCGGGAGTGCGGACGAGCGGGTTGACCTCGACCAGGGTGGCGTCTTCGGCGACGAAGGCGTGCCACAGCTTGACGAAGACGTCGACCAGCTGGTCGCGCAGGTCCTCGGGGAAACCGGCCTGATCGATGATCTGGTTCGCGATCTCCGGGGTGACGCCGACACCGGCGTCGATCGGAAGCTTCACGACCTTGTCGGGGTCGGTGTGCGCGACCTCTTCGATCTCCATGCCGCCCGCGACGGAGGCGATGCACAGGAAGGTGCGGTTCGCCCGGTCGAGTAGGTAGGAGAAGTAGTACTCGGAGTCAATGTCGGCCGTGACGGTCAGCATGACCTTCTCGACCGTGTGCCCCTTGATGTCCATGCCGAGGATGTTCGTGGCGTGGGTCTTGACCTCGTCCACGTTGTCGGCGAGCTTGACGCCGCCGGCTTTCCCTCGGCCGCCGACCTTCACCTGTGCTTTGACGACCACCCGGTCACCGAGGCGCTCAGCGAGCTCCACAGCCTCGGCGGGGGTGGTGGCGACGCCACCGTCCAGCACCGGCACGTCGTGCCGGGCGAACAGTGCGCGGCCCTGGTATTCATACAGATCCACTGTAGAGTCCGCTCCAGTAGCTAGTCTTCCTTGACCGGGTGGCCTGAGTCGATGATCGAGACAGGTGCCCGTTATCGCAGGGTAACGCGTAGGTGAGCGAAGCGGCCGGGTGACCGTGCGCGGGTGTGACGAGATCGAGGGTTTCACATCGAGAAAACCGGCCGGTGCGACGATTCCATGCCCGGATCCGAAATGTCGGACCCATCGGTCAGGGTTGTTGCCGGGGGTTCTCGGAACCGACACACCCGACCTCGGGTGGCGGTGACTCGGGGGCGGAATTCGAGGCGAAGAGGCGCGGCCGGGCACCCACGGGCATTACCGTCCGGTCGGCAGTGAGGTTTCGCGAACCTAAGGGCGGGGCCGGCCGCTCCTGAGCGCTGCCGTCAGCTCGGCGGCGAGGCTCAGCCGGGATAGTGGCGCGGACCTGGCGCCCCTGAGCATTACTGTCCGGTCGGCAGCGAGGCTTTAGTGAGCATAAGGGCGGGGACCGGACGCACCCCTCAGGCGTCCGGTCCCCTTTAGTCGGGAATCAGGCCCACCCCTCAATGGCCTGATCCCCTTTAGGCACGATGCCCTATCGCCACCCCTCAATCGACAGGGCATCGGCAGTTTGTGGCATGGCTCTATGAGCTATGCGATATCGCTTAGCGGTGGGCCGGAGCCCCGCTGCCGATGTGTCTCGCGCTGATTCGTACTGCGTCCGACACTTATAAGAACGACCGCCGCAGTCGGCCGGTTACGGTTTACCCAAAACTTTTTTTGCCAGCGCCGAATCAGCTGGTAGTAGCGCCGGATTCCGTTGCGGGGCGGCCGTTCTGGCCGGAGGCGACATGTTCGTTCACCCATTCGGCTATCGCCTGAGTCGAGGCCCCGGGACCGAAGGTCGCCGCTACTCCGGCTTCGCGGAGCGCGGCCGCGTCTTCTTCGGGAATGATGCCTCCGCCGAACACGACGATGTCGCGCGCATCGGCTTCGTCGAGTAGCCGCAGTACCCGCGGGAACAGCGTCATATGCGCGCCGGAGAGAATGCTCAATCCGATCGCGTCGGCGTCTTCGGCCAGTGCCGTCGCCACGACTTGCTCGGGGGAATTGTGCAGGCCGGTGTAGATCACTTCCATGCCCGCATCGCGTAGCGCTCTGGCCACGACCTTCGCACCGCGGTCGTGTCCGTCGAGCCCGACCTTCGCGACGACCACCCGGACCGGTGTGCGGTCCTGGGAATCGCGAGTTGCAGACATAGCTACCTCCTCGAATGCGGCCGCGGCGTCGTTGCCGCGGCCGTCATACGAAGG
Source organism: Glycomyces buryatensis (assembly GCF_004912275.1). GTDB lineage: Bacteria > Actinomycetota > Actinomycetes > Mycobacteriales > Micromonosporaceae > Glycomyces > Glycomyces buryatensis. Next base: position 29,580 of record NZ_STGY01000064.1, on the reverse strand, counting down.
AGCTTAGTCGCGACCGGCCGGAGTGTGAAGCCTTAGCGGCCGTAGGGAGGCTGGCCTCCGGGCTGTCCAGGCTGTCCCTGCTGCGGGTATCCGGGCGGCGGGTAGGCGCCGGGCTGGCCGGGCTGCTGGCCGTAGCCGCCCTGGTGCGGGTATCCCGGCTGTGCGCCCATGGCGGGCGTGCCCTTGATCCAGGCGCTGGATTCCTTGTCCTTGATGTAGATGAAGGAGACGAAGCCGTAGATGCCGATGCCGAGGACCCCGGTCACCAGGGAGACGGCGGAGACGCCGCCGGCGCCGGGAACCCCGAGCGTGGTGAGCGCGCTGAGGACGACGAACACGGAGCCGACCGCGCCGATCATCATGAGGATGACGCCGGCCTGGCGAAGGCCGCTGGAGGCGATCTTGCCCTTCGGCAGCGCGTAGCCGTACCAGCCGAACGCCAGCGCGAAGAGAATGCCGAAGATGCCGATGACCACCGCGAAGCCATTGGCGCCCATCGCCATGCTCACGATGTTGCCGAGCACGCCGACGGCCGCGCCGATCATGGCCATGAGGCCGATGCGCACGACGCCTTGCGGGGCCGTGCCCTGCGGCGGGGCGGTCTGCGGCTGGGGCATCTGGCCCTGCTGGTGGGGGAGTTGGCCGGGTGGCGGCTGCTGGCCGTAGCCGGGCTGCTGTCCGTACGGCTGGGGTCCGGGCGGCGGCGAGTTCAGTTGTTGTCCGCCGAGCGGGTTGCCGGGCTGGCCTGCGGGTTGCGAGGCCGGCTGGAAGCCGGTCTGCGAGCCGCCCTGCTGCGGCATCACGGTGGTGTCGCCGAACATCTGCGGTGGGTCGGCCGGGCCGGTCGGGTTGCCGAGCGGGGACGGGGGCGGGGGCGGGACGGATCCGCCGCCGCCGGGGCCGCCGCCGACGCGCTTGATCTTCATGGTGCCGTCCAGGTTTTCTTCCTGGGGCTGTTGCGGTTCGGCCTTCGGCTGCGAGCCGGGCTTCAGCTTGAAGGTGCCGCCGTCGTCGTCTTCTGGCGGACGGTTTCCGGGGTCAGTCATCAGAACTACTCTCCATGCCGGTCAAGTCGTGACTTCTCTCAGTCCTCACCTTACCGACTGGAGCAAGAACGGAGGTGAACCGCCGCCGCGGGCGCATGAGGAAGGGCGATTCATGCGGCCGGTTCCGTTGGGCGTGAAGGGGAATCGGCACGTCGGGGTGGCCGTCGGCACGGGTGTGGGACCGGGTCGGGCGAGGCGCCGGTTCGGGACGGACCGCCGCGAATCGCCGCGTTGGCCCGGACGGGATCAGGCGAAGTGCTTGATCAGGACCGACTTGTGGGTCGGGCGGGCCTCGTCGAGGCGCTCCTGTCCGGCGGGGGTGAGCATGAGGAAGTTGGCGCGCCGGTCGTTGTCGCAGGCGGCCCGGGTCACGAGGCCGGCCTTCTCCAGGCGGGTGACGGTGCGCGAGAGGGCGCTCTGGCTCAGGTACATCCGGGCCTCGAGGTCCTTCATCTTGGCCTTGCCGTCTCCTCCGTGGCACTGCCCGCACAGTTCGAGGAGTACCTCGAACTCGCTGAGCCCCAAGGAATGTCGGGACTGGAGTTCGTTCTCCAGCTCGCAAGATGTGTTGTGGTACACACGCAGTGTCTCAGCCCACTTGTCACATACATTCGGCTCTGTTTTGACGTCCATGACCAGGAGATTACCATGTCAAGACATTTTATGTCAACTCATTAGATGTGTTGACATTGAATGCACGGGCATGTAACTTCATTCCCGTGACACTCACTGAAACGAAGCCCCAGACCCCCGACCGCGCCACAACTCCTTCACATGCCCCAAGCCGTTGGGGGCCAAAGCTTTGGGCCATCCTCCTCGTCGCCGGACTGGCGATGTTCCTGGACGCCCTCGACGTCTCCATGGTCGGCGTCGCGCTCCCGTCCATCGGCGCCGAACTCGGCCTCGACACCGCCAGTCTGCAATGGATCGTCAACGGCTACATCCTCGGCTACGGCGGGCTGCTGCTGCTCGGTGGACGCATGGCCGACCTGCTGGGACGCCGCCAGGTCTTCCTGGCCGCCCTGGTGGTCTTCGGACTCGCCTCCCTGGTCGGCGGGCTCGTCGACAACGAGGGCCTGCTCATCGCCAGCCGCATCGTCAAGGGCGTCGCCGCCGCGTTCACCGCCCCGGCAGCGCTGTCGATCATCACCACCACCTTCAAGGAAGGCCACGACCGCAACAAGGCCCTGTCGATCTTCACGGTCTTCGGCGCCACCGGTTACGCCTCCGGTCTGATCGTCTCCGGCCTGCTCACCGGCATCGACTGGCGGCTCACGTTCTACGTGCCCACCGTCGTCGTCGCGGCCGTCGTCATCGCCGCTTTCCTGGTGATCCCCAAGAGCGAAACCGAGCGCGGCCACATCGACTTCGGCGGCGCGGCCCTGCTCACCGGCGGCATGCTCGCCGCGGTCTACACGATCGTGACCGTCCCCGAGCACGGCTTCACCGCCTTCACGATCGCGACCACGGCCGCCGCGGTGGTCCTCCTCGGCTCGTTCCTGATCGTGGAGAACAAGATCAAGCAGCCCCTGGTCCGCCTGGGCATCCTGCGGGTCAAGTCGATCGTGCGGGCCAACCTCGCCGCGATGGCGATCTTCGGCTCCTACATCTCCTTCCAGACGATCGTGTCGCTGTACCTGCAGAACACGCTCGAATGGGACCCGCTGCCGATGGCGCTGGCGCTGGCCCCGGCCGGCATCATCGTCGCCATCCTGTCGCCGATCGCCGGCAAGTTCATCGACCGCTACGGCACCACGCCGATGATCATCGCCTCGATGAGCTCGTTCGTGCTCGGCTACCTCTGGTTCATCGTCCGGGGCGGCAACCCCGAGCCGGCGTACTTCATCGACTACCTGCCCAGCTTCCTGCTGCTGGGCCTGGGCTTCGCGCTCGGCTTCTCGTCGGTCATGGTGCAGGCCACCGAGGGCATCGACGACGACGAGCAGGGCCTGGCCTCCGGCCTGGTCCAGACCTCCGGCCAGATCGGCGGCGCGGTCGTCCTGGCGATCGCCACCGGCCTGATCTCCGGCGGCGTCGCCACCAACCTCGACCAGTACCGGCCCGGCCTCTACCTGGTCGCGATCGTCGCGATCATCGGACTCGCGGCCTCGGCCACGGCCCTGCTGAGCCGCCGCCAGGTCGCCCCCGAGGCCGCCTGAAACCGGTTCACGCTGACAACTGCATCAACTGGAGAGACGAAACCCCGTGGGGGCCACCGGCGCCGGTGGCCCCCACTGTCCTGCCTTCGAACCGCCTCCGCCCTCAGAGCGCGGCGGCGAGCACCCGCGTCGGCGGTTCCCGCAGCGCCCTTCGGGTGGGCGTCATCGTCGCCAGACAGGCGATCAATGCCGTCACGGCGATGATCGCCGGGATCACCCACAACGGCCCCTGCGGCCACGGCCGGTCCAGGAACACCAAGCCCAGCAACGACATCGGCAGCGCCGACACCGCCAGCCCGGCCGCCAGCGCCATGGTCGACAGCAGCGCCGCCTCCTTGCGGACCATCGCCCGCACCTGCCGCGGCGTCGCACCGACGATCCGCAGCGCCGCGAATTCGCCGCGCCGCCTCGCCGTCGCCGCCGAGGACGGCGAAGAACACGGCGACGAGCGAGCCGATGTGGCTGCGGGCCATCGAAACCCCAGGACCCGCCATGCCCCGGCTCACGCGCGGGCCCCGCGCAGGTGGGTGAGGCGGCGCGCGAGCTCATCGGCGGTGGGCCGGTCGAAGTACTGGTCGATGCGGCCGTCGGCGACGACGGCGGTGGCGTGGGCGCGGGCGGCCGCGTTCGGGTCGTGGGTGACCATGACGACGGTCTGCCCCAGCTCGTCGACGAGGTCGCGCAGCAGGTCGAGGACCTCGGCGGCGGTGCCTGAGTCGAGTGCGCCGGTCGGTTCGTCGGCGAAGACGACCTCGGGCCGGGCCGCGAGCGAGCGGGCGATCGCGGCCCGCTGCTGCTGGCCGCCGGACAGCCCGCCGGGGCGCCGGTGCAGCAGGTCGCCCAGGCCGATGCGGTCGACCAGGGACCGCAGCCACTGCTTGTCGGCGTCGGTTCCGGCCAGGCGCAGCGGCAATGTGATGTTCTCTTCCACCGTCAGCGACGGCAGCAGGTTGTAGGCCTGGAAGACGAAGCCGATCCGGCTGCGGCGCGAGCGGGTCCGCTGAGTCTCGGACAGGTGCGCGATGTCGGTGCCCCCGATGCGGATCTCACCGGAATCGGGGGAGTCGAGCCCGGCGGCGCAGTGCAGGAGCGTGGACTTCCCGGAGCCGGAGGGGCCCATGATCGCCAGGAACGAGCCGCGCGGGACCTGGAGCGAGACGTGGTCGAGGGTCTTGTGGGCGCCGTCGTAGGTCTTGGTGACGTCGCGCAGGAGCAGGGCCAGCGGCCGGGTCGGATCCTCGTGCAGGCCCGGGCGGGGCTTGGTGAGCGTCGTCATCGGGTGCTCCTACCCCGGATGAAGCGGACGATGAGGGCGATCCCGGCGACGACGGTGACAGCGCCGAACGGGATCGCGAGCATTTCATCCCCGGCCATCTGGAATCCGGAATTGAAGACGGCGCCGACGATCAGGGCGACCCACAGGAGCTTGTCGACGGGACTGGTGCGCCGCCGCGGCTCGGGCGGGGCCGGCGGCGGGGCGTCGGTGAGGCGGTACTGGTCGTTCACGGTGTTCCTCGCTTCGAATCGGATGTCTCCGACGCTATGGCGAAAACCGCTGGTGCCCAATGCAGCCGACTGGCCTATTGGGGGTGGGGGCAGCGGCAGGGCGTGAGGTACAGCCAGCTGCACCGACGATCCGGAAATCCCCGGGTACGTTTCTGGTGCGACACCAAAACGGAGGATGACATGGCAGGTGAGGGATCCGGACGGCTGCGCTCGTTCCTGCGCGAGACGCTGCGCCCCACCGACGAGAAGACCGACCTGCGCTCGCTCCTGCTCGCGTCGCTCCGCGCCACCGGCTACGGCCTCGTCGGCGCCGGCTTCGGCATCCTCGCGCTCTACTCGATCCCGATCATGCTGCTCGTCGGCGTCCTCGCGCTCCTCGGCGTCGGCCGCCCGCTGCTCGGCCCCACCATGCGGTGGGTGCGGATCCTCTCCGACCTGGAACGACGCCGCCTGCGGCGCCTCGGCCACGTCCTCGACTCGCCCTACGCGATACCCGGGACCTCAGAGGAGACCGAGACCGGCACGACGTTCCGCGAGATCGCCACCGACCCCGCCGCGCGCCGCGACCTGTCCTGGCTGCTGCTGCACGGCACCTGGGGCCTCATCATCGGCGCGCTGCTGTTCCAGATGCCGTACACGTCGGTCCACGACGTCACCTACCCGCTGTGGTGGTACTTCGTCCCCGACTCCGAGCAGTCCCTGCTCAACGGCCTGCTCGCGGCCCAGACTCCCTCGGGCGCGCTCCTCGGCTGCGCCACCGGCATCGCCGTGTTCGCCCTGTGGCTCCTGTTCGGCCCCAAGCTGCTCGACCTGCAAGCCAGGCCCGGCGTGAACCTCCTCGGGCCCGACCCGGACGCCGACCTGTCCGAACGCGTTGCCCGACTGACCGCGACGCGCGCCGCCGCGCTCGACGCCCACGCCATCGAACTGCGGCGCATCGAACGGGCCCTGCACGACGGCGCCCAGAACCGCATCGTCGGCGTCGCCGTCCTCATCGGAGCCGCCCGCCGCGAGATCACCCGCAACCCCGAACGCGCCGACGAGATCCTGGGCCGCGCCCAGGACACCACCGAAGACGCGCTCGCCGAACTGCGCGCCGTGGTCCGCTCGATCCTCCCGCCGGTCCTGGAGGACCGCGGCCTCACCGGCGCGCTCTCGGCCCTCGCCTCCGACTGCCCCGTCCCCTGCAAGGTCACCGTCGACGTGCCGGTGCGCTGCCCCGCGAGCGTCGAGGCCACCGCCTACTTCGTCGTCGCCGAATCGCTTACCAACGTGGCCAAGCACTCCCGCGCGACCAAGGCCGAGATCGAGGTGCGGCGCAAGGGGAATACGCTGCTGGTGGCCGTGACTGACGACGGCCGGGGCGGCGCCGAACTCGACGCCGGGTCGGGCCTCGCCGGCATCGTCCGCCGCGTCGAAGCGCTCGACGGCGGCGCGACCGTCCACAGTCCTGTCGGCGGCCCAACCGAGATCAGAGTGGAGCTGCCATGCGGATCGTGATCGCCGAGGACGACACCCTCCTGCGCGAGGGCCTGGGCCTGGTGCTGCGAGGCGAGGGCTTCGACGTCGTCGCCGCCGTCGACGGGCCCGAGGCGTTCCTCGCGGCCGTCGATGAGCACCGGCCCGACGTCGCCGTCGTGGACGTGCGCATGCCGCCCACCCACACCGACGAGGGCATCCGCGCCGCCGTCGCCGCCCGCAAGGCCCACCCCGACCTCGCCGTCCTGGTCCTGTCGGCCTACGTGGAGGAGAGCTTCGCGACCGACCTCCTCGCCGGAGGGGCCAGGCGCATCGGCTACCTGTTGAAGGAGCGGGTCGGCCGCGTCGACGCCTTCGTCGAAGCGGTCCACCGCATCGCCGGCGGCGGCACCGCCATCGACCCCGAGGTCGTCGCCCAGCTCTTCGCCCAACACCGCGGCGACGACGGCCTCGACCGTCTCACCCCGCGCGAAAGGGAAGTCCTCTCGGTCATGGCCGAGGGCCTCGGCAACGGCGCGATCGCCGGACGTCTGTTCATCACCGAGAACGCCGTCCACAAGCACATCCGCAATATCTTCTTCAAGCTCGACCTCGCCCCCGACGACGAGACCGACCGCCGAGTGGCAGCGGTCCTGCGCTACCTCGAACACGGCTGAGGACTGCCACCCGGTAAGGGCCGCCCGGCCGCGATCAGAACGAACGGAGCTGCTTCGCGAGCCGCGGGATGTCAACGGCCGCCACCGTCCACAGCAATTCGAGATCGACATCGAAATAGCTGTGCACCACCCGGTTGCGGGTGGCGACGATCTGCCGCCACGGGATCTCGGGGTGCGCCTCAGTCACCTCCGGCGATAGCCGATTCGCGGCCTCGCCGATGATCTGGACAAGATGGACGATCGCCAACTGCGCGTACTCGTCGGCGTCGAAGGCGTCACGGCCCTCAACTACCTTGCGGTGGATCTTCTCGGCGGCGTCCAGGATGTCCGCCAGTCGTTCACTGTCGTCTCTCACAGGCGGATCGCTTCCGCCGCGACCCGGTCGCGGATACGCGCCTTGAGACCGGGGACGGTCGACACCTCGGTGTACACGCCGAGCAGCTGTTCGACGTCGAGAGCGAATCCCGCCATGTCGAAGTAGCCACGGCCGGGGGAGACGTCGACCAGTAGGTCCAGATCGCTATCGCTGTCGGCTTCGCCGCGTGCGACCGAACCGAACACCCGAATGTTGGTGATGCCGTACCGTTCGCCGATTCGCGCCAGTTCGTCGCGTCGCGTTCGCAGCTCGGCGACCGTCACGCGCCGTCGCCGCGCGGGTTGGTCAATGGCCATCGGATCGCCCCCTTCGCCCGGCGATAATACCGTGCCTCGGGGGCGGCAGCGTCCTCCGAGAGCGAGTCAGTCGCCGGTATGGTGCTTCCACATGCCGCGCTTCTCGGCCTTCGCCAACCGCTCGGCCTTGCGGAGCGTGTCGCCGATCGTCAGCTCCTGGTGGCCCAGGATGTACGTGTGCGCCATGCCCTCGGCGACAGCGAGCACCGCGTAGTTCATGCCGTTCTCCATCACCACATGCATCAGCAGGCGATCGTATTGGTCGCGAACCGCATCTCCGGGGTCGGCGAAGAGATGCAGGGTCCGGCCCTCCAGCTTCTCCTTCGCGTAGGCCTTCGACTCGGCGCCCCAGTCCTCCTCGTCGCGGAACCCGCCCGACTCGGGGGAGTTGATCCCCATGATGCGCACGCGGGTCTTCTCACCGTCGATGATCGCGCGGAACGTGTCCCCGTCGACCACCTCGTACGCCTCCACCGTCGCGTAGAAGTCGCCCGGACCTTCCATATCGGCCTCCAGTTTCATGGCCCGGCCCTCGCGGCCGAACCTGCCAGATCATCCTCGCATTGCACGCACCGCGATCGGCTCCTCGCACCATCCGGTCCGCTTGCGCTGCATCCGGCACCTCAGGCGCCGTTATGACAGACTGGGCGACGTGGAAGAACGACCGAGCAAGCGGACCGTCACCGTCACCTCCGGGCAACGGGACACTGTGGTCGTCGATCCTGCGAACCGCCCGGGCCCCTCCCGCCGCCCCCGCGCCCTGGTCGCCTCCGCGCTGGCCACCGTCGTGTGGTGCGCTACTTGCGTCTTCACCCCGATCGTCGTCATCGTCATCGGCGCCTGGTGGCTCGCCGGAGCCGAAGGGTCCGTTGGCAACGTGGTCGCCGCCGCGGCCGTCGCCTGGCTCGCCGGGCACGGCATCGGCGCCGACATCGCCGGGCTGCACCTGACCGTGCCGCCGCTGGCGATCACCATCGTCATCGTCTGGCGCCTGTCGAAGGCCGCCGCCGCCACGACCCGCGCCATCGGCGGCCGCGACGCCGCCGCCGTCCGGGCCGCCGCCGGACTCGTCTCCATCCTCTATATCGGACTCGTCGTCGGGACGGCCGCGCTCGCCTCCACCGGGCCGTTCGCCGTGTCCGTGCCCGCCGCGCTCGCCCACGTCGCTCCCCTGGCGATCCTCGCCTGCGCCTACGGATCCGCCCGCGAAGCCGGGGTCCTGCCGTGGGAACGGTCCTCGGTGTGGCTGCGGCGCGGCCTGCGCACCGGACTGCTCGTCACCGGCGCCCTGCTCTCCTGCGGCGCCGCCGGCGTCGGCATCGCCATCGCCGTCCGCGGCCCGGCCGTCGCAGACACTCTGCGGCTGTATGGAGACGACGCCTGGGCCGTCGCCCTGCTGTGCCTGCTGTTCCTGCCCAACCTCGCGATCTGGGCCGCCGCCTACATCGCCGGGCCCGGCTTCGACATCGGCGAGGCCACGCATGTCACCGCCGAAGCGGTCGACCTCGGCCCGCTCCCGGCCTTCCCGATCTTCGCCGCCGTCCCCACCGGCCCGCTCCCCAACAGCGCTACCATCCTCATCGGACTTCCGCTGATGCTGGCGGCCGTCTTCGGTGTCGTCCTCACCTACCGCTCGCCCGACCTGCGCATTCCGCGCGTCGCGACCGCCGCGATCGTCGCCGCCGGGACCGCCGCGCTCACCCTGGCCGGCCTCGCCTACCTCTCCGGCGGCGCGGCCGGGACCGGGCTGCTCGCGCAGATCGGGCCGAACCCGCTCTCCGTGGCCGGGTTCGGCGGCGTCCAGATCCTCGTCGGCCTCGTCGGCGGGGCGCTCGTGGCCCGCCTGTTCGCCGTCCACCGGCGCGCCGCCGAGGCCGAGCTCGTGCGCAGGGACACGGTGGTCATCCCCGAGCCGTCGCCCGCCCGCGACGAGGGGTTATGGTGCGGGCGTGACCTCGACTTCGAAGCGCCTCGTCGTGCTCGTCTCCGGCTCCGGTTCCAACCTCCAGGCGCTCATCGACGCCTGCCGAGACCCCGAGTACGGGGCCGAAGTGGTGGCCGTCGGGGCCGATCGCGAGGGCATCCTCGGGCTCAAGCGAGCCGAGGACGCCGGCATCCCCACCTTCGTGCACAAGGTGAAGGACTTCGACACGCGCGACGCTTGGGACGAGGCCCTGACCGGCACCGTCGCCTCGTTCGAACCCGACATCGTCGTCTCGGCCGGCTTCCTGAAACTGTGCGGGCCCAGGTTTCTCGCGGCCTTCCCCGGCCGGTACATCAACACCCACAACTCGCTCCTGCCGGCGTTCCCGGGCATGAACGGGCCCGGCGAGGCCCTGGCCGCGGGCGTGAAACTCGCCGGCGCGACCCTGTTCATCTGCGACGACGGCGTCGACACCGGCCCGATCCTCGCTCAGTGCGCCGTCCCGGTCGAGTTCGACGACACCGTCGAGACCCTCACCGAGCGCATCAAGGAGGCCGAGCGCGCCCAACTGGTCGAATCGGTCGGCCGCATGGTCCGCGAAGGCTGGACCGTGGAGGACCGCCGCGTCAGGTTCGGCTGACCCGCCCGTGAACCCCGCACCCCTCGCGGCGGCCCCACTGGCCGTCAACGCCCTCGAATCGGCGACCGTCGTCGTCTCCATCGCCCTGCTGCCCTTGGCCCTCAGCCTCGTCTGGGCCTTCGCCGCCGCCCGCGTCCGCGCCGGGCGCGAGCCGCGATCGGCCTGGCGCGCCTCGATCGCGGAGGTCGGCATGGTCGCCGGGACCCTGCCGTGGCTGCTGCTGGTGCTCACGCCCCGCGAGGGCGCCGGCGCCGTGCAGCTCATCCCGCTGGTGGACCTGGCCGAACTCGCCGCCGCCGACCCCCGCACCATCGTGGAGCAACTGGTCGGCAACCTCATCCTGTTCGCCGCCGCCGCCGGCTGCTTCGCGCCCATTCGCTTCCCGATCGGACTGGGGACCGTCGCGCTGTGGGCCGCGTTGGGCTGCACCGCGGTCGAGGCCGCGCAGTACCTCTTCGGCACCGGCCGGGTCGCCTCGGTCGACGACATCCTCCTCAACACCCTCGGCGCGGTCCTCGCCGCGCTGGCCTCCAGGCGCTGGTGGCGGGCTTCACGGGAGCCGAACGACGCCTCAGCCGCCGTTCAGGACGCCGTGTTATCGTCGGTGCTGTCGCGACTGGCGAGGACGTTTTCGAAGTTTCCCGTGGCACGGACCGGGCAGCTCGTTGTTGAGGGGGAACTCCCGAGGACGTTCGCAGGTGGAGCACCACCAGGGAGCGGCACTGCAAACCTGTTACTGCGGTCGAACGCCTGGGCCGCAGTCATTACTCGACCAGGAGCAGTGCACACATGTCCGAGCGCAAGCTCATCCAGCGAGCCCTCATCTCCGTCTTCGACAAGACCGGGATCGTCGATCTGGCCCGCGACCTCCAAGCTTCAGGCGTCGAACTCGTCTCGACCGGTTCGACCGCGGCCCGCATCGCCGAGGCCGGCATCCCGGTGACGAAGGTCGAGGACCTGACCGGGTTCCCCGAGATCCTCGACGACCGCGTCAAGACCCTCCACCCGAAGGTCCACGCCGGCATGCTCGCCGACGTGCGCCGCTCTTCCCACCGAGACCAGCTCGCCGAGCTGGGCATCGCGGCGTTCGACCTGCTGGTCGGCAACCTCTACCCGTTCGCGCAGACCGTCGCCTCGGGCGCGGGCTTCGACGACATCGTGGAGAAGATCGACGTCGGCGGGCCCTCGATGGTCCGCGGCGCCTCCAAGAACCACGCGAACGTAGCCGTGGTGGTCGACCCGGCCGACTACGACACGATCCGCGAGGCCGTGGCCGCCGGCGGCACCACCGCCGCGCAGCGGCTCCGGCTGGCCGCCAAGGCCTTCGCGCACCTGGCCACGTACGACTCGGCGGTAGCCACCTGGCTGGCCGAGCAGGTCACCGAGCTCGACTTCGATGGCGCCGCGCTGCCGGACTTCGCGGCCGTTCCGATGTCCAAGCTCGCCGACCTGCGCTACGGCGAGAACCCGCACCAGGCCGCCGCGCTGTACGCCGCGCCGGGCGCGCCCGGGCTGGCGCAGGCCGAGCAGCTGCACGGCAAGGCCATGTCGTTCAACAACTACACCGACGCGGACGCGGCCTGGCGTGCGGCGCACGACTTCTCGGAGCCGTGCGTGGCGATCATCAAGCACGCCAACCCGTGCGGCATCGCCGTCGGCACCTCGATCGCCGCGGCGCACCGGCGGGCCCACGAGTGCGACCCGGTCAGCGCGTTCGGCGGCGTCATCGCCGCGAACGGCGAGATCGACGCCGAGGCGGCCGCGCAGATCGCGGAGATCTTCACCGAGGTCGTGGTGGCGCCGGGCTTCAGCGATGAGGCCGTGGCGATCCTGACCAAGAAGAAGAACATCCGGCTGCTGCGGGCGCCCGAATGGGTGCCCTCAGAGCTGGAGCTCAAGCCGATTTCCGGCGGGGTGCTGGCGCAGCGGCCCGACCGGATCGACGCGGACGGCGACGACCCGCGGTCGTGGACGCTCGCGACCGGCGAGGCCGCTGACGCGGCGACCTTGGCGGACTTGGCGTTCGCGTGGCGCGCGGTGCGCGCGGTGAAGTCGAACGCGATCCTGCTGGCCTCGGGCGGCGCCTCGGTGGGCGTCGGCATGGGTCAGGTGAACCGGGTCGACTCGGCGAAGCTGGCCGTGGAGCGCGCCGGCGAGCGCGCGACTGGTTCGGTGGCGGCCTCGGACGCGTTCTTCCCGTTCGCGGACGGCCTCCAGATCCTCATCGACGGGGGAGCGAAGGCGGTCGTCCAGCCGGGCGGCTCGGTCCGCGACGAAGAGGTCATCTCGGCGGCCAAGGAGGCCGGCATCACGATGTACCTCACTGGGACAAGGCACTTCACGCATTAACCCAGCGATTGCGAATGATCGGTCCGGCGGGGTCTTCTCGCCGGACCGTTCTTTTATGAAGCCCAGCTCACGCACGCACTCGGCACGTATCCCCACCGGTCGCCGCTGTAATTCACATAGGCCCACTGGCTCGTGGTCGCCCCGCACGCGCTGTACGTCTCGCCCTCGACCAGCCCGCACGAAGCGGTGTACGTCCTCCCGGCGATGACCGATCCGACCGTGCCTGCGGCGGTACCGGGCTCGGCCCAGACCGAGCGATTCTCGTCGGCGACCGCATCGCACGTCTGCGCGGCCTCGACCGACGGCCACGGCGAGCCGTCGTAGCCGGTGGTGGATTCGGCGGCGGAGGCAGAGGAGGCGACGCCGACGCTGAGTACGGCCGCGGCACCGGTCGCCATGAGGCCCAAAAGGATTCGTTTCACAATGCTCCCCATTTCGGAATCGTGATGCGGGATGGCCGCATCACGAAGAAGCATTCAGGAACCGGGCACCGGTGTCGAGAGCGGAACGAATTCGGTCAACTTTCTTACAGGAACCTGAGAATATTCCCAGGTCTAGACACTGGCGTTCCGCCAGGTGGGCAGACATGCAGGGTTCACGATAGGTTTGTTGCATGCAGATGCTCTGTCCGAAATGCCAGAACCTGATGAAACAGTACGAGCGAAACGGCGTTGTGGTCGACCAGTGCGGTGACTGCAAGGGGATCTTCCTCGACCGGGGCGAGTTGGAGCACCTGCTCGACGCCGAAGCGGCGTACAACTCCCGCGGTGCGGTCGCGCCGCCGCCCCCGCCGCCTCCGCGGGCCTATGACCCCCGTGACGACCGGCGCGACGACCGCCGGTACGACGACCGCCGCGGCTACGACGACCGGCGTCCCCGCGACGACGACCATCGCTACGACGACCGCCGTCGCGACGATCAGTACTACAAGAAGAAGAAGCGCAAGAGCGTCTTCGAAGACCTCTTCGACTTCTAGAGGGCGTTTGCGAACCCGCGATCGCGCCGGCCGCGACCGCACATTACGGTCGATAGATGAGACTCCTCATCTCCAGGATCGTCGCGGTCGCGGTCTGCGCTCCGCTCGCGGCTCAGCTCGCGTTCGACGCCGACTACCGGGCCGACAATATCTTCGCCATCCCCGACGCGATCGGCTGCGCCGTGCTGCTCGTGTCGGCGGTGCTGCCCGCGAAACGAGCGGAAGTCGGGCTCACCGCCGGACTCGGCTACATGGGCGGGGTGGTCATGGTCGCCGCTTTCGGCCGCATCGACAGCGGTGACACGTTCAATGCCGTGCTCAACTTCGTGATCGCGGCGGTCTTCACCGTCCTCGCGGCCTGGCACGTGCACGGTTTCAGGCGCCGCGGCGCGGGGGCCGCACCCGCCGCCGGATAGCGGCGGTTTTCACTGACCACGCAGCCCGCTCGACGCGGCTTCTCAAGCGCCGACGAGACCGAGTCCGCTCGACGCGGATTCAGGCGCCGCCGAGCTCGAATTCTCGTCGCGGCGTCCACGGCGTCGCCGTCTCGATCTCGACCGGGCTGTGCGCCGTCGGGTGCGTGTAGAGCGTGAACGCGTCGACCCGGAACTTCGCCTCGAAGTCGGCCAGTCCATTGAAGGCCGCGTCCAAGGCCGCGGTCCCCACGTTCTGCGCCACCGTCACGTGCGGGTGGTAGGGAAATCGCCGGTCCCGGAACGCCGGGCCGACGCGGATGGCCGCCTCGAGGCGCTCGCAGATCGCGATCCCCTCCGCCACCGCCGCGAAGACGACTTCCGTCACGGGCCGGAACGAACCCGTTCCCCGCAGATGCAGGGTGAACGGGGCCGTGGCGGCGGCGACGCCGGCCAACCGCCGCTCGAAGGCGCCCAGATCGTCGGCACCGATCTCGGTGGGGCCCAGGAGCGTCAGGTGCGCGGGCACCACTCCGCCGAGCGGGTCGCCGGAGGCCAGGCGCGCATCGTCCAGTACCTCGCGCCACGGCGACGGCACCGCGATCGCGACGCCGACCGTGACGATCGGCCGTTCGCCCGCCGGGCCGGGATCGTCCACTAAAGCGCCGCCGGAGCGAAGAAGCCGACCTTCTTATAGGCCTTCGCGAGCGTCCGCGACGCCACAATGCGGGCCTTCTCGGCGCCCCGCTCCAGGATCCGGTCGAGTTCGGCCTTGTCGGCCAGGAACTCCTTGGTCCTGGTGGCGATCGGGCCGATCGAGTCGGCCACGACCTCGGCCAGGTCGCCCTTGAAGTCGCCGTAGCCGCGCCCGGCGTACTCCGCCTCGAGCTTCTCGAAAGTGGTGTTGCCCAGTGCCGTGTAGATGTTCATCAGGTTCGACAGGCCCGGCTTGTTCTCGGGGTCGAAGCGGACCTCGGCGTCGGAGTCGGTGACGGCGCCCTTGATCTTCTTGCGCATCTGGTTCGGCTCATCGAGCAGGTACAGGCAGCCCTTGGGCGTCGAGGACGTCTTCGACATCTTCTTCGCCGGGTCGGTCAGGTCCTTGATCGTGGCCGTCTCCTTGACGATGTACGGGTCGGGCACGGTGAACGTCCTCCCGTACGTGCCGTTGAAGCGGATCGCCAGGTCGCGGCTCAGTTCCAGGTGCTGGCGCTGGTCCTCGCCGACCGGGACCTGGTCGGTCTGGTAGAGCAGGATGTCGGCCGCCTGGAGCACCGGATAGGTGAACAGCCCCACGGTTGTGCGTTCTTGTTTGGACGATTTGTCCTTGAACTGGGTCATCCGGCTCGCCTCGCCGAATCCCGTCTCGCAGCCCAGGATCCACCCCAGCATCGGGTGCTCGGGCACCTGCGATTGGACGAACAGCGTGCACCGCTCCGGGTCGAGCCCCAGGGCCAGCAGCTGCGCCGCGGAGACCCGGGAGCGCTCGTGCAATACCTTGGGGTCATGGTCCACGGTGATGGCATGGAGATCGACGACGCAGTAGAACGCGTCCGCCGTGTCCTGCAACGCCACCCACTGCCGCAGTGCCCCCAGGTAGTTCCCGAGGTGGAATGAGTCCGAGGTGGGCTGAATCCCCGACAGGACCCGAGGCTTGCGGTCGGTAGTGGTCATGGCTCGATTCTGACATCCGGGCTGCGGCGCTGGCCACCCGGTATTGCGGGGCGGGCCGAAATGATGTTTAATTGTGTTGGATCTTGATTAGTTGACCGTCGTACAGCAAGGAGCCATCGAAGATGCTGGCGCAGCAACGACAGAGCCGGATCGCCGAACGAGTCCACCGGACCGGAGCGGTCCGCGTCGCCGAGCTCGTCGAGGAATTCGGCGTCTCCGACATGACCATTCGCCGCGACCTCGAAACCCTCGCCGAACGCGGGCTGGTCGCGAAAGTCCACGGTGGCGCGACCGCCGTCGACTTCGGCTCCACCACCGAACCGGGCTTCGCCGTCAAACAGGTCCGCCAGGAAGCCGAGAAGCAGGCCATCGCCCAGGCCGCCGCCACCCTCGTCGGGCCCGGCCAAGCCATCGCGCTCTCGGCCGGCACCACGACCTGGACCCTCGCGCACCACCTCACCGACGTGGCCGACCTGACCGTCGTCACCAACTCGGTGCCCGTCGCCGACGTCTTCTACCGCGCCGGCCGCTCGGACCAGACCGTCATCCTCACCGGCGGCGTCCGCACCCCCTCCGACGCCCTCGTCGGACCGTTCGCGGTCGCCTCCCTCGAACGCGTCAACGTCGACACCGTCTTCCTCGGCGTCCACGGCATGTCCGAGCGCGCCGGATTCACCACCCCCAACCTCCTTGAGGCCGAGACGGTCCAGGCGCTCGCCGCCAAGGGCCGCCGCCTCGTCGTCGTCGCCGACCACACCAAGTTCGACGTCGTCGGCATCGCCACCATCGCCTCCCTGGACGACGCCGACGTCATCGTCACCGACGCGTTCCTCGACGACACCGCCCGCAACACCCTCGCCGAATACGTCGACCAGGTCGTGCTCGCACCCACCCTCACCGCCGCACCCGCACAGCAGACCCGCGGGGGCCTCGCCCCCGACTCCAAAAGCGCCGCGACAGCGGCAACCACCACCGAGATGAGATCAGCGTGACCCTGCACATGGAGTCCGGCAGCCTCGCAGACGGCCGCCAGATCCTCTACTTCGACACCGCCACCGGCGCCCGCCGCGGCTCCTTCGCCGACAAGCGCGACCTCGGCGACCGCGCCAGCGCCGGCCAACTGCGCTACGACGTGCTGCGCGACGAATGGGTCGCCGTCTCGGCCGGGCGCAACGCCCGCCCGCAACTGCCGGTCGCATGCCCGCTGTGCCCGAGCGACGGCGACGAACTCACCGAGATCCCCGCCCCGAACTACGAGGTCGCGGTCTTCGAGAACCGTTTTCCCAGCTTCGGAGGCGCAGCCGGAGAAGCGAATGAGCACGGCCCCAGTTTCGGAGGCGTCCAGGGCGAAGCCCTGGAGGGCACTCCCCTCGCACCGAACGTCCCGGCCACCGGCCGCTGCGAGGTCGTCTGCTTCTCCTCCGAGCACGACGCGTCCTTCGTCGACCTCAGCCCCGAACGCGTCGAACTGGTCATGGCCGCGCTCGCCCAGCGCACCGCCGACCTCTCCGCCAGAGGCGATGTCGCCCAAGTCTTCTGCTTCGAGAACCGCGGCGTCGAAATCGGCGTGACCCTCCACCACCCCCACGGCCAGATCTACGGCTACCCGTTCGTGACGCCGCAGACGCGCAGACACCTCGACGCGGCCCGCCGCCACCAGGAGGCCACCGGCCGCAACCTCTTCGGCGACATCCTCGCCGAGGAGCAGGCCGGCCCCCGCGTCGTCGCCGCCAACGACCACTGGACCGCGTTCGTGCCCTACGCCGCGCGCTGGCCCTTCGAGGTCCACCTCTACCCCAACGAGCGCTTCGCCGACCTGGCCGCACTGCCCGAGGAATACGTCAAGGCGTTCGCGCCCCTGTACCTCGACGTGCTGAAGCGCTGCGACGCCGCCTTCCCCGGCGAGCAGATGCCGTACATGTCCGGGTGGCACCAGGCCCCCGTGAAAGAGGACCGCGACCTGGCCTGGCTGCGGCTCGAAATCGTCTCCATCCGCCGCGCGGCGGGCAAGGTCAAGTTCCTGGCCTCCTCGGAATCGGTCATGGGCGGGTTCGTCAATGACCTCGGCCCCGAGGCGGCCGCCCAAATACTGAAGGATGCGCTGTGAAATACCTGGTCACCGGCGGTGCCGGTTACATCGGCTCGATCGTCGCCACGATGCTGCTCGAAGCGGGCCACGAAGTCGTCGTCCTCGACGACTGCTCCACCGGCGCGTCCGAGCGGGTCCCCGCCGGGGCGACGTTGGTGCAGAAGCGCGTCCAGGACGTCGGCGACGTGCTCGATTCCAGCTTCGACGGCATCCTCCACTTCGGCGGCCTCATCGCCGCGGGCGAATCGATGGCCAAACCCGAGATCTACTGGGAGGCCAACACCGCCGCCACGTTCGAGCTGCTGACCGCCATGCGCGAGGCGAACGTGCGGACCCTCGTGTTCTCCTCCACCGCCGCCGTCTACGGCAACCCGACCGAGGTCCCCATCAGAGAGGACGCCGCCAAGGCGCCGACCTCCACCTACGGGGCCTCGAAGCTCGCCAGCGACATGGCCATCTCCTCCGAGGTCACCGCCCACGATCTCGCCGCGGTCTCCCTGCGGTACTTCAACGTCGTGGGCGCCTACCAGGACAAGTCCGGGATCTGGCACGGCGAGAACCACGAGCCGGAGACCCACATCATCCCGATCGCCTTCGACGCCGCCTCCGGCAAGCGCGACTCGTTCGCGCTCTTCGGCGAGGACTACCCGACCAAGGACGGCACCTGCGTCCGCGACTACATCCACGTCGCCGACCTCGCCGACGCCCACCTCCTCGCGCTCGGCGCCGCCCAGGCCGGGGAGCACAAGATCTACAACCTCGGCAACGGCAACGGCTTCACCAATAAAGAGGTCGTCGAGACCGTCAAGCGCGTCACCGGCACCGACTTCCCCGTCGCGATCGAGGGCCGCCGCGCCGGCGACCCCGCCGAACTCGTCGCCTCGTCCGAGAAAGCCAAGGCGGAACTGGGCTGGAAGCCCACCCGCGACTCACTCGACCGCATGGTCGCCGACGCCTGGGAGTACTACCAGCATGCCCACGCCTGACAACCACGCCCTGGAACTGACCGACGTCGCCGTCCAGGCCTTCACCGCCAAGTACGGCACCGAGCCCGAATGCGCTTGGGCCGCACCGGGACGCGTGAACCTCATCGGTGAGCACACCGACTACAACGACGGCTTCGTCATGCCCTTCGCGCTGCCGTTCTACGCCGTGGTCGCCGCGTCCAAATCGGAGGTCTGGGAGTTCCACTCCACCTACGGCGAAGGCTCGACGGTGCGCGCCGAGACCCTCGACGGCGTCGAGGGCTGGGCCGCCTACCTCGCGGGCGTGGCCTGGGCGCTGGGCGAGGCCGGTTACGAGGTCGGTCCGGTGCGCATCGCGCTGCACTCCGACGTCCCGCACGGGGCGGGGCTGTCCTCTTCCGCCGCAATGGAATGCGCGGCGCTGCTCGCGCTGGCGGACCTGTACGGCCACGAGATCGACCGGGCCGAGGCCGCTCGGATCGCGCAGCGGGCCGAGAACGAGTACGTGGGGGCCCCGACCGGCATCCTCGACCAGTCGGCTTCGCTGCTGTGCGAGGAGGGGGCGGCGATGTTCATGGACTGCCGCGACCTCGCGCGCGAGCAGGTGCCGTTCGCGTTGGAGGCCGAGGGGCTGACGATGCTGGTGATCGACACGAACGCCCCGCACCGCCACGCCGACGGCGAGTACGCCTCGCGGCGCGCCGACTGCGAGAAGGCGGCGCAGCTGCTCGGGGTCGACAAGCTCCGCGACGCGCCCGCCGACGCGGCGCTCGACGATGATCGCCTGAACCGGCGGCTGCGCCACATCGTCACCGAGAACGCGCGGGTCCTGGCGACCGTGAAGGTGCTCAGGGAATCGGGAGCGGCCGGGATCGGCGAGCTCTTGACGGCGTCGCACGTCTCGATGCGGGACGACTACGAGATCTCGTGCGCCGAGTTGGACTCGGCGGTCGACGCCGCGCTCGGCGCGGGCGCCCTCGGCGCGCGCATGACCGGCGGCGGCTTCGGCGGCAGCGCGATCGCGCTGATCGAATCGGCCGCGGCGGCGAAGGTCGAGGCGGCGGTCCTGGAGGCGGCGGCGGAGAAGCGCCTGCCGACCCCGAGGATCTTCACGGCGAGAGCGGCGGCGGGAGCCCACCGGATCCGCTGACCGCAAGCTATTGACGAGGGCCGGGACGCTAACGGAGTGTCCCGGCCTTTGCCATCAATTCGGGCACCGGGAAGACCCCCCGTTTCAAGCATCGCCCCCGGGTGCGACAGCGAACCGAGGCGGCGGAAGCCGAATGCGGCGGTTCGCGGCGGTTGCCGGCAAATCGGGCGCACACAAGGCCCCTCGATTCAACGGTGGCACCGGGGTGTGACAGGGGCTTCCGGGGGGTTGCTCTTTCGTTGGTGGATACGGGGCTCTGAAATACTCCGAACCATGGAATTCGTCCACTTGCTCCTGCGCTACCTGCACCTGCTCGGCTTCGCGGCCGTGTTCGGCGGTTGGTTGACCTCCTGGCTTTCGGGGAAGTTCAATATCAACGCCGCGATGCTGTACGGCATCGCCACCCAGCTCGCCACCGGCATCGTCCTGTACGGGATCGTCGCCGCCGATGGGGATGCCGACCACGCGAAGCTCGGCGTCAAGTTCCTGCTCGCGCTGATGCTCGCGGTCATGATCGCGATTCCGTGGTGGAAGAAGCGCGAGCGGGTCGCCGCCGGGCACTTCTGGGCGACCGGCGGGCTCATCGCCGTCACCGCCGCCGTCGCGGTGTTCTGGACCTGATCCGCGACCGGAGGACCGGACGGCCTTTCGCCATACCGACCTGACCCGCGACGGGCATTTCGGGGGCCTTCTTCCGCCCGGATCCGATTGACGGCCGCCAGTCGGGGCACCCCACTTGGGTCCGGCCCACTTCCCGTCCGGGTCGGGCCAAGTCCGGGCCTGCTCGGGCCCGGGCTCGGGTCTTCTTCGCGGCGCTCCGGCGACAGTCCGGCGGCGCTCCAGCGACGTGCCCCGGTGACCCGCATTTTGGGACCTGAGGCGCAACCGCGATGTAGCGGCGGTGAAACACCTGCTTGCGACTGATCTCAGTCATAGGATGTTTCGGTAACGAAATGATCAAGGCCAGTGCCAAGTGGCACACACTGCGGCCATGATTAGGCGGGTATCGACTTACCCCCCTTGGATCGTCAAAGGAGACCGAGATGGCTGCATCGCAGCACCGCACCACCCTGGCTGTAAAGCCGTACAAGCTGGCTCTGGCCGGTGTAGCCGCCACGAGTCTTGCCGCTCTCGCCGCTTGCGGCGAGGCACCCTCCGATACCGGTGACGGGAACGGCGACGCCTCGTTCATGGCCTGCATGGTCACCGACTCCGGCGGTGTCGACGACAAGTCCTTCAACGAGTCCTCCTGGGCCGGTATGGAAGCCGCCGCCGAAGAGAACTCCGACATCGAGGTCGACTTCAAGGAGTCCTCCTCCGAGGCCGACTACGACCCGAACCTCCAGGCCACTGTCGACGACGGCTGCAACTTCATCGTCGGCGTCGGCGGCCTCATGGCCGGCAATGTCACCGCCGCCGCGCAGGCCAACACCGAGATCCCCTTCGCCATCGTCGACGGTGTCGCCTCGGACGCCGAGGGCGCTCCGATCGATGTCGAGAACGTCTTCTCGATCCAGTTCGACACCGCCCAGTCCGCGTTCCTGGCCGGCTACATCGCCGCCTCGCAGACCGAGTCCGGCAAGGTCGCCACCTGGGGTGGCCTGCAGATTCCGCCGGTGACGATCTTCATGGACGGTTTCGTCGAGGGCGTCGAGCACTTCAATGAGGCCAAGGACGACGACGTCGAGGTCCTCGGCTGGGACGTCGAGTCCCAGGAGGGCACCTTCATCAACGGCTTCGAGGACACCGGTGAGGGCAAGTCCACCACCGAGAACTTCATCTCGCAGGGCGCCGACATCGTCATGCCCGTGGCCGGCCCCGCCGGCATCGGCGCGCTGACCGCCGCCTCCGAGAACGACGACGTCGAGGCGATCTGGGTCGACACCGACGGCTACGAGTCCACCGACTTCGGCGCCGAGCTCCTCACCAGCGCCGAGAAGGGCCTGGCCGAGGCGGTCAAGACCGCCGTGCTCACCGCTTACGAGAACAAGGACGCGGAGTCCGCCGCGGCCGCCGCCGAGCCCTACATCGGCACGCTCGAGAACGGTGGCGTCGCCATCTCGCCGTACCACGACTTCGACAGCGTCATCTCCGACGAGACCAAGCAGGAGGTCGAAGACCTCCAGGCCGCCATCATCGACGGTTCGGTCGTCGTCGAATCCCCGGCTTCGCCGGCTTCCGAGTAGTACGAAACACGAAGCGACGCTGAGGATTCGAAGGACACGAATTGCGACTCGAACTGCGGGGCCTGACGAAGAAGTTCGGCTCATTCACCGCTGACGACAATATCGACCTGACGGTCGAACCCGGACAGATCCACGCCGTACTCGGTGAGAACGGCGCCGGCAAGTCCACGCTCATGAACATGCTCTACGGCATCCTTGAGCCGACCAGCGGTGAAATCCTGATCGACGGTGAACCCCTGACGTTCTCCGGCCCGAGCGACGCGATCGCCGCCGGTATCGGCATGGTTCACCAGCACTTCAAACTCGTCGGGCCCTTCAGCGTCGCCGACAATGTGCAGCTGGGCCGGGAGCACACCCGCGGAGGCGGGGTGCTCTCGGCCAAGGCCGCGCGCGAGGCCGTGCTCGATGTATCCGAGCGCTACGGCCTCCGCCTCGACCCCGACGCGATCTGCGAGGACCTGCCCGTCGGCGTCCAGCAGCGCGTCGAGATCGTCAAGGCCCTCTCGGGGCCGGAGACCGAACTGCTCATCCTGGACGAGCCCACCGCGGTCCTCACCCCCGCCGAGATCACCGAGCTGCTCGAGATCATGCGCAGCCTCGCCGCCTCCGGCACCTCCATCCTCTTCATCAGCCACAAGCTCAAAGAGGTCCAGGCCGTCGCCGACACCATCACGGTGATCCGGCGCGGCAAGGTCGTCGCCGAGCTGGAGCCGACCGCCTCCGAGACCGAGATGGCCTCGGCGATGGTGGGCCGCGCCGTCACCCTCACCATCGACAAGACCCCGGCCGAGCCGGGCGAACCGAGACTGGAGATCGAGGGGCTCACCGTCGTCAACGGCGCCGGAGTCAAGGTCCTCGACGGACTCGACCTCACCGTCCACTCCGGCGAGATCGTCGGCCTCGCTGGCGTCGAGGGGAACGGGCAGACCGAACTGGCCCGCACCATCCTCGGGCTGCTCAAGCCCGACGCCGGCCAGATCATCATCGACGGCGTGAACGTCCGCTCCCACACCCCGTCCCGCCGCATCGCCGACGGCCTCGGCTACATCCCCGAGGACCGCGGCCGCGACGGCGTCATCGCCGAGTTCTCCGTCGCCGAGAACCTCGTGCTCAACCAGTACAAGGACATGCCGTACGCGGGCGGCGGCGTCGTCCGCGCCGACGCCATTCGCCAGCGTGCACTGGGGTCCATCGCGGAGTTCGACATCCGCACCCAGTCCCCGAACGAGCTCGTCTCCTCCCTGTCGGGCGGCAACGCGCAGAAGGTCATCATCGCCCGCGAGTTCTCGCGCCCCCGCCACCTCCTGGTGGCCGCGCAGCCGACCCGCGGCGTCGACGTCGGCGCCACCGAGTTCATCCACCAGCGACTGGTCACCGAGCGCGACACCGGCACCGGCGTCCTGCTGATCTCCTCCGAACTGGACGAGATCTACGCGATGGCCGACCGGATCGCCGTGATCTACAACGGCCGCATCGTCGGCGAGGTCGCCCCCGACACGCCGCGCGAGGTCATCGGCCGACTCATGGTCGGCGCCTCCATGGAGGACGCCGAGCACGCCGACCCCGACGAGGTCGAGGTGACCGGCCCCGAGGCCGAGGAGACTCCCGCCGCCGAGGCCGCTGAAACTTCGGCCCCCGAGGCCGACGACACCCCCACCACCGATTCGGGGACCTCCGAGTCCGACAGCAACGATGAGCAATCCAATGGAGGTGACCGGTGAGCAACGACGCCCAGGCACCCGCCACCGACAAGTCGGAGCCGGGACCGAAAAAGGCGCCGTTCGGGGTCGTCTTCCTGCGCTACATGACCGAGGCCAACTCGGTCATGGTGACCGTCTACTCGCTGCTGATGGCGTTCGTCATCGGCGCGATCCTGCTCATCGTCTCCGATGAGTACACCCGCTCCACCTTCACCTACTTCTTCTCGCGGCCCCAGGACGCCGTGTACGCCTCGCGGGACATCATCTACGAGTCGTACCTGGCCGTGTTCGAAGGCGCGATCCTCAACCTCAACACCCTCGACCGGTTCGCCGCCGGGACCGCCGAACTCGGCGACCTGCTGCGGCCGATCTCCGAGACGCTGCTGTACGCGACGCCGCTGATCTTCACCGGCCTCGCCGTCGGCCTCGCCTTCCGCGCCGGACTGTTCAACATCGGCGCCCAGGGCCAGCTGATCTTCGGCATGATGGGCGCGCTCATCATCGGGTTCAGCCTCGACCTGCCCCCGATCGTCCACATCCCGCTCGCGGTCGCGGCGGGCGCCATCGCCGGTGCCGCCTTCGGCGCCGTGCCCGGCGTCCTCAAGGCCACGACCGGGGCGCACGAGGTCATCTCCTCGATCATGCTCAACAACATCGCCGCGCTGTTCCTGGTGTGGGCGCTGTCGACCTCGTTCCTGCACTCGGACACCAAGACCGACCTGGTCTCCAAGAGCCCCGACGCCTCGGCCACGCTGCCCAAGCTGCTCGCCTGGCTCAACCCGAGCCTGCGCGTCAACCTGGCGCTCATCATCGGCATCGCCGCCGCCGTCCTGGTGTGGTGGCTGCTGTCGAAGTCGACGTTCGGCTACCGCATCCGCGCGGTCGGCTTCAACGAGCACGCCTCGCAGACCGCCGGCATGAACATCGGCCGCACCTACGTGACCACGATGGGCACCGCCGGAGGCCTCGCGGGCCTCGCCGGCGCGGCCCTCGCACTGGGCGTCGGGTCCACCGGCATCACCACCAACACGGCGCTCGAATACGGCTTCGACGGCATCACCGTCGCCCTCCTCGGCAGGGCCAACCCGGCCGGGATCGTCGCCGCCGCGCTGCTGTTCGGCGCGCTCAAGGCCGGCGCCCTGTCGGCGCAGCCCGACGTGCCGGTCGACATCTCGATCCTGTTGCAGGCCATCATCGTCCTGTTCATCGCCGCCCCGGCCCTCGTCCGGGCCATCCTGCACCTGCGCATCCCGCGCGGCGGCCTGGTCACTCTCGAAGCGAAAGGCTGGTGAGCCCCATGGCAGTGGACACCGCACCCGCGCCCGCCACGCCGGCCGCGCTGCTCGACGAGAAACGGACCCGCAAGCCGATCGGCGGTGCAGTCCTCGCCGTGATCGGCGCGGTCATCGGGGGGTTCGCGCTCGGCAAGCTCGGCGATCGCAGCGTCACCTTCACGCTCAACCTGACCCTGCCCGACGCCAGCTGGACCGTCCCGGCCGCGCCGACCGTCGCCATCCTGGCCGCACTGGCCGCCGCCGCGGGAATCCTGGTCGCCATCGGCGTCCCGACCCGCTGGTTCAAACTGATCATGGCCGCCGGTGCCACCTGCCTCGCGCTGAGCCTGCTGTGCTGGGCGATGTCGCAGGAAGGCGTCGTCTTCCGCATCGAGTCGATCCTCGCCGGCGCCCTGTTCCTGTCGCTGCCCTACATGTTCGGCGCCCTCTCCGGCGTCGTCTGCGAACGAAGCGGCGTCATCAACATCGGCATCGAGGGCCAGTTCCTCATGGGCGCCTTCTTCGGCGTCCTGGTCGCCTCCATCACCGGCAACTCCTACGCGGGCATCCTCGGCGCGATGATCGCCGGCTCCCTGCTGACCCTGCTGCTCGCCGCCCTGGCTACCAGGTACCAGGTCAACCAGGTCGTCACCGGCGTCATCCTGAACCTGCTCGCGCTCGGCTTCACCGGCTTCATGTACGACCAGCTGAAGAAGACGCCCGGCTACAACAACCCGCACGGGGTCTCGAACATCAGCTCCTGGCTCGAATCGATCGGCCTGGGCTTCCTCGGGGACATCCCCGTCATCGGCCCGGTCCTGTTCCGCCAGAGCATCTTCGTGTACGTCGGCCTCGGCCTCGTCGCCGTGATCTGGTTCCTGCTCTACCGCACCCGCTGGGGCCTGCGCACCCGCGCCGTCGGCGAGCACCCCGCCGCCGCGGACTCCATGGGCGTCAACGTCAACCGGCTCCGCTTCTGGAACGTGGCCGCCGCCGGCCTCATCTCCGGATTCGGCGGCGCGTTCTTCACCATCGCGAACAACCTGGCGTTCAACAAGAACATGACCGCCGGGCTCGGCTTCGTCGCGCTCGCCGTCATGATCGTCGGCCGCTGGAACCCGCTCGGCGTCCTCGCCGGCGCGCTCATCTTCGGCTTCACCACCCAGGTCTCCCGGTACCTCGACACCGCCGGGAACTCGATCATCCCCGGCGAGTTCCTCCAGATGCTGCCCTACGCGGTGACCCTCGTGGTCGTCGCCGGGCTCATCGGCAAGGCCAAGGCGCCCGCGGCCGACGGCGTTCCATACAACCCGGGAGACAAGTGATGGTGGCGCTCGGCGTGGACGGCATCGGCAGTCCCGAAAGCCCCGAGATCGACTGGGACGCCCTGCGCGCCAAAGCGGTCGAGGCGATGGGGCACGCCTACGCGCCCTACTCGAAGTACCCGGTCGGCGTCGCCGGCCTGGTCGACGACGGACGCATCGTCTCCGGCTGCAATGTCGAGAACGCCTCCTTTGGACTGACCCTGTGCGCCGAATGCGGCATGGTCTCCCAACTCGCCGCCACCGGCGGCGGACGCCTCGTCGCCATCGCGTGCGTCGACGGCAACGGCACCCCCCTCACCCCGTGCGGAAGGTGCCGCCAACTGCTCTACGAGCACGGCGGCGCCGACTGCCTGGTGGACGCCGAACCCGGACCGACCACCGTGGGGGCCCTGCTCCCCGGCGCGTTCGGGCCCGCACATCTGGGAACGAAGTGAGCAGTGCCGGAAACCCGGACTGTGAGCGAAGCGAACCGGTCCGCGGAAGCGGCCCAAAGCTAGTGAGGGACAACCACATGATCACCGCTGTCGACGTCATCCGCACCAAACGAGACGGGGGCGAACTCTCGACCGCCCAGATCGACTGGGTCATCGACGCCTATACGAAGGGCGCCGTCGCCGACGAGCAGATGTCGGCGCTGGCGATGGCGATCTTCCTCAATGGAGCGAAGCCACGCGAGATCGCAGACTGGACCGCCGCGATGATCCGCTCCGGCATCACCCTCGACCTGTCCAGTGTGGGCAAGCCATGCGTGGACAAGCACTCCACCGGCGGAGTGGGCGACAAGATCACGCTGCCGCTGGCCCCGCTCGTCGCCGTCTTCGACGTCGCGGTGCCGCAGCTGTCCGGGCGCGGACTCGGCCACACCGGCGGCACGCTCGACAAGCTGGAGTCGATCCCCGGCTTCGACGTCGATATGACCGAAGCGGCTGTGGTGCAGCAGCTCCGGGAGAACGGCGCGGTCATCTGCGCCGCCACCGGCGACCTCGCCCCGGCCGACAAGAAGCTGTACGCCCTGCGCGACACCACCTCCACCGTGGAGTCGATTCCGCTCATCGCCTCGTCGATCATGAGCAAGAAGATCGCCGAGGGCGCCGACGCGATCGTCCTGGACGTCAAGGTCGGCTCCGGCGCCTTCATGAAGGACTTCGCGCAGGCCAAGGAGCTCGCCGAGACGATGGTGCGGCTCGGCCGCGACCACGACGTCGACACCCGGGCGCTGCTAACCGACATGTCGATTCCGCTGGGGCGCACGGCCGGCAATGCGCTCGAGGTGCGCGAGTCGGTCGAGGTCCTGGCCGGTGGCGGCCCCGCCGACGTGGTGGAGCTGACCGTCGCCCTCGCCCGCGAAATGCTCGCCGCCGCCGGGAAGAGCGACGCCGACCCGGCCGCCGCATTGCGGGACGGGCGCGCGATGGACAAGTGGCGCAAGATGATCACCGCCCAGGGCGGGGACGTCGACGCCCCGCTTCCGGTCGCGAAGCACACCGAGGAAGTCGTCGCCGAGGCCGACGGGTACGTGTCCGAGATGGATGCCTACGCGGTCGGCGTGGCCGCCTGGCGCCTCGGCGCGGGACGCGAACGCCAGGGCCAGCCGGTCCAGTTCGGTGCCGGCATCGAAATCCTCAAGACCGTCGGCGAGCAGGTCAAGGCCGGGGAGCCGGTCTACCGCCTCCACACCGACACGCCCGAGCGCATCGACGCGGCCAAGGAGACCCTGAAGGACCAGTGGAAGATCGGTGCCGAGCCCGCGAAGCGCGGCCCGATCGTCCTCGACCGCCTCGCCTGAGCTGCAAGGGCGCGCCGCAAGGAATCGCCGCAAGGACACCAGTACGCCAGGAGCGCCGCGACCCGGATGGGTCGCGGCGCTCGCTGTTGGGACTCCTTCGCGAGATGAATCGGGACCCCTCCCGAGGTCGAGGGTTTAGCTTCGGTGCAGAGTCGGCCGAGGAAGCGGTTCCCCCGGACCGCACGGCCGGCTCGGTGACCGGATGGAGCAGCGGCCATGACCGACCCTATTGCGCCCCAGGGAAATCAACCCGAACGAGAGCCAGAGCCCGAGCCCCAGGCGGGCGCGCCGGGCGTTCCCGCGATGGGGCCCGAGCCCGAAGGGTCGCCTCCCGCATGGCCCCAGATGGACACGCCCGATGCCGTCCCGTCAGAACCGCGTTCCGACCCGGCGCCGCCTCCGGTGGGGCCCCAGATGGAGGCGCCCGACGGGAACCCCTCCGGACCCCGCTTCGATTCGGCCGCGACTCCGGTTCCGACGCAGGCCTTCGGTCCGCCGCCGGTCCTCCCTCCGCCGCCGCGCCGCAGGTGGCGGCTGCGGCACACGATCATCGCCGCCCTTTCTGCGATCGTGATCGCGGGCGTCTCCGTCGGCGTGACGTTCCTGGCCCGCGATCCCCTCGCCGGTGCGGAGGAGCGGGTGCTGGGTTATTTCGGTGCCCTGTCCGAAGAGGATGGTCCGGCGGCCGGGATGTTCTTGCGCGGCATCGACGGGGCCGACTCGCCCGTATTCGAACCGGACGCTCTGAGCGAGGGCTACCGCGCTCCCGAGGACGTCCGGGTGACGAGCAGCGTCGAGGGCACGCCGCCCGGCGTCACCGAGCAGGACGACCGCGACTACGCGACGGTGACCGTCGCCTATACGGTCGACGGCCGGCCCTCCTCGGAGATGTTCGTATTGAGCCGCAAGGGGGACGGCAACTGGAACATCGTCGCCGCCCGGCTGGGTTCCATCGGCTTCAGCGACGAGCTCGTGGCGAACGACTACGGCTGGGAGATGGAGTCGGTCATGACCGTGCACGTAGCCGGGGCGTCGGGAACCGGGAGGGTCAAGGTCCCGCCCGGGGTCTACGAGGTGTCGCTCAAGGATGATCACCTGTACGAGGACTTCACGATCGAGGTGCCGGTGACCGCGGGGACGACGGGGATGCAGGGAGATATCGAGAACCCGTTCCCGCCGGAGCTGACCGTCAGCGAGGCGGCCACGGAGGAGCTGAGCGAACAGGTGAACGCCGCGATCGACAGCTGCGCCACCACCGGCAATCTGCCGGGGGACTCCTACGGGTCCGGGAGCGATTGCCCCTGGAAGTCCGATGACCACTTCACTGACCTCTTCTTTCTGACGGAGCCGTGGACGGTGGACTCATACCCCGAGATCGAGGTCGTCCAGGACGAGGAGGGTCAACTGCGGGTCGAGACGGTCACGCCGGGCAAGGCCACCTATTCGGATGACACGACGACGGTCGAACTCGCACCGACCGGTCCGGTGTACCGCCTGGAGAGTGGTTCCCTCACTTGGGAATCGGAGGACCCGAACTTCTGATTGGGCCAGCGAGGGCGCTTGTTGAATTTGAGTTTGGTGCGGGCGGGCGACTGGGTGTCGCCCGCCCGC